>DATGFN010000001.1:0-1640 GCA_035308965.1 Terriglobia bacterium
GAACTCGAAACTTTTACCCCAGCCATTTTCGCAGCATCGTCCAAGATATATCTCGATGATGTGGTGACTCGGTTACCACCTGTGACCAATTTCAAGGGGGGTTAGTCGATGCTGCCAGTAAAATATTAGTTTCGATAGTAGCAGCCTAGTACGCGATTACGCTTAAATTGTGCTCGGCTCGCGTCAGATTCTTTCAAAAAACGCGGCTAGTTACGCGCGAGTCCGACCTATGGATCCAGTATTCGGAACTGGGCGGCATCGGCAACAATCCACCTGTTGAGGTGGACCCGAACCAGCCGATGAACAACTATTAATCAGTTCGTTAGTAAGTGGACATTTATTGGGCGGCATAGCGAGTCATGGGTAACTGGAAGAAGGATCGAACCTTCTTGGGCAACCCCTTAAGCGCTTGGAGATGGGCGTTCACTTTGCGCTCCAAGTCTTCACGGCTCAAGATTTCACTGCGCCCAATGGCGTTGGACTTCAAGTCATGCCATACCTGTTCATCCGGGTTGAGCTCGGGGCTATAAGGCGGCAGGAAGAAGAGCTTGAGCTTGCCGCCATAGCTTTGCTCGCATTGCTTGACCAACTTCGATTTATGCATGGGATGACCATCCAGAATCAGAAAGACGGGACGTTTGGCTCGATACATGAGCCGGCGCATAAACTCGCACACTTGTTCCCCACCCACCCGGCCCTTAACCACCATGAAACGCAGCAGTCCCTTGGCGCTGACCGCCGAAAGCAGGTTCAAACCAAAGCGCTGGCCGGTGGTCATCACAATGGGAGTTTGACCTTTGGGCGACCAAGTGGTGCCCGAGTGCCCGTCCGAGCGGACTCCGGCTTCGTCGCCAAAATAGATTTCAGCCCCGATTTTCAAGGCCGCCGCGCGAATCCGCGGATATTCCCGCTCCAGCCATTGCTCGACCAGGCTCGGGTTCTGTTCGTAGGCCACATACAGCGGACGCTGGCAGGTCAACCCCAACTGCGCCAGCAACCGGCCGACCGAGACCGCGCTCAACTTGACCCCAAACCGATCGCCAATCAATTTCACAATCATCGTGCGCGTCCACAAGGCAAACGGAAACTTCAGTTGCAGCGGACTCTTCATCGTCACGGTTTGATAGACCCAGCGAATCTGCTTCCCGGTGAGACGGCGGGGCCGACCGGCAATCGGCTTGGCCCGCAAGGCGTCCCAACCGCCCGCCCGATACCACGCCAGCCATTCGTAGATACAAGCCCGCGAAAATCCCAGCGCCTTGATGACGGCTTCCGGGCTCTCTCCGGCCTGCACTTGTTGAACCGCGCGAATTCGAATCGCTTCCAAAGTCTTATGGTCCAGTTTCCGCGCATCACGTCGTTCAGTTGCCATGTTCCGATCATAGCTCACAACCTAAAGCAATGTCAACATACTTATGCACTCCTTAATACTTTGGGTATCCACCCACCATTTCAGTCGCGCCGACAATGGCCGCCGATACCTAGCTTTCACCGGCAATACCCATCGAGGTGCGGAGAATGTTTGCCTGTGCCTTGCTCACGACAGGGTCCGATTCTCCATCCAATCAACATAGAGCAATCGCTCCGCAAACAGCCAGACGCCATCCGTCTTTACGAAGGTGTCGAAATAGCGGAGAGAG
>DATGFN010000002.1:0-10249 GCA_035308965.1 Terriglobia bacterium
CCTCAAGGCTTATTTGTAAGGCGGTCAAATTTACCAAAGAAGTGTATGTCGAAGTCGTGAAGTCGGAGGGTTTTCCCATTGCCGGTCACAACTACGAGGGTGGCCTTGTCGATCTTGAACGACTTGACGGGAAGCCATGCACTACCTAAGATGTGGGGCGAGGTTTTTGTGCTCTTGACAACGAAGTCTGGAGTTGTAGTTATCGATCTCGCCGTCCAATCAATGCCACCTTGAAATTGAACTACTAGTGGGGCGGGACACAACATCGAAGGGGGAAAGCAGGTGGAACCCTTTTCTGAAAAAGCCGCTGTGTACAGTTTTCCGGGATGGCCGTGCCAATACCCAGCAGTGTCTTTGGTTTGGGCTGCGGCCTGCTGGGATGGCATAAACAGCGGAACAACTCCCACCACGACGAGGGCAACAATGCACTTCATCATGGGTTTCACCTTTCTTCTCTGCGGAAAGAGTTAACCGGGATTTCCATTATGCCTTCCCGGACGCCAGCGAGCATACACCAAATGCCTCCGTCGGGACCTTTTTTTCGTTTCCATCCCGAACGATTCGGGCGGCCCACGCAGGGGCTCGCCCTGCTGGTTCCAGGTAAGGGAAAACCAAAAAGTGGCTCATTTTAATGCAATATCCCAAGCACTGCTCCGTCGCTTGGATCTTTGTTGATGTATTTCTCAGCATACAGGGCGGTTTCTGCTACCCGGCCGGAAGGGAGAGCCCGGCTATCCGCCCGAGCATGCTGGCAAACAACCGTCTTGTCAGATGGCTCCCTGCCAGGAGGAGCCAGTAGTACTGTGCGTGTTTTAATAGCCGTCCGCCCGTTTTCACCAACCGCCGTTGCAGGCTCGTCAAGGACCAGTTCCCAATTCTCTGTGGCAATGACAGCCGCCGCCAATGGTTACGGAGGTTATAGGCGATGATAGTTAGCCACAGCCGCACTTCGTTGGATCGGAACTTTGGCAGCTCAGACGCGTTATCTTCGCCGCCTGCTTGCCTAACAATAGAAAGCAACGCCGATGGACGCACCCGTTACTGCGCGCTCGCTGAGAGTCCTCGTCTATGGAATAATGTCGATTCAAAATATCAGTCTCCCCTTCTTGCCTTTGACTGTTTTGGCGTGTCCGGCGCTGGTGGGTGCTCTCCGCGGCGTTCCCCGACCCTGCGCCCCAGCCCAACCTTGCTCCTCGCCCTTTTCCTGAGGCCCGCCCGCCTTTGGTTCGACCTCTGGTCCTTCGACGCCCGTTTCTGCCCTTGGACTGCCATCGGTTGTTTCCTCCCCGCTCACAATATCATTTGGCTGAGGCCTCTTTCCTGGAGAGTCTTCACGCTTCGGCCCATTGATTCTTTCCGTCAGGTCTGGACTCCTGTGGGAGGGCTCGCGTTATAAATCTTCAAGACAGTCACGGACGCGGATTTTGTCGGGGTCCGTCAGCCTGCGCAGCAGGGCCTCCCCCGTGACCCTCACCTGCTCCATGTCTGCTTCATGAAAAGGTTCCTGAACCTTTGCATCGTCAGGTTGGTTGTAAGCATGTCCTTTCAATCACATATTCGTACTCGCTACATCCGCGGCCTCTTCGGCACCAAAGTCTAACTGAGGTTTTAGCGCGCGAAACCGATCATCGCAACCGGCCCAGATATTGAAATGCCGCCGATGAGTGACCATTCATCGTTTTCACTGTGAAACGCTCATACGCAATGCAATCGAACGCAGCAGTAAGGAATCGGATCCACTCTTCCGTGTGGTGGCGGACTCTCACTCCTTCAGGAAGTTGAAAAATGCCATATGCGCCGAACTGCTCAGCGAACCGTTCGTAGCGGTCTACGTTCCGGCGATCTATGTTGAGGAGCAGGTCGCTGATGTAAACGAGGCCGGCTCCGCGGAGAATGCGTTGTACTTCGGAAAACAAGGCACGCTGTTGGTTCTCCATAGGCATAGAGGTCAGCAGCGCAAATAGGAGGACCGCGTCGAATGAGTCGTCACTAAACGGGAGCGTTTCCGCATCTGCTTGCACAAGAGTCAAATGTGGGGTGAACTGACGGCACTGTCTCAGCATGCCATCGGAGAAATCGGCCCCGACTGCGTTATGGTATCCATTCTTTACAAGCTCGCCGAGGAGCCGGCCATAGCCACATCCGCAGTCCAGAATCGTGTCCCCGACCGAGAAATACGATGCCAGCCAGTTACCCGCAAGGGATGTGCGAAGCGTTTTTCGCCTGCCACACTGTCCCAGTAGTGTTTTTGCGACCCTTCTTCCATCGGGGAAGTCTAGCAAAATCGTGGATGCTGCGCACGCTACTTGGTCGCCATGGGTTTACTGACAAGCGCTGACCCTGGCATTGCGTTTCAGTAAACAGTGCGGCGTTAATCCGCGGGTGGTCGCCGATGGCAGATTCTGGATCTGTGTATGGGGGTTCGAATCCCTCCCTCCCAGCCATTCATTCAAGATGGGTTACCGATCCCATGCGGTTCAAACTTATACAGGTTGCCTGCGTATCATCTGGTCGCAGTAATTCTTTGACCTGTATCGCTGAGCCGATGAGCCAACGAAATCGCGGGTAACCGCTTCGCCCGCTTCCGGATAGCCACTTCGCCACTGTCGGGTTTGATGCGGCCGCAAAGGATTTCCAGCAGTGTCGTTTTACCCGAACCGTTCGGCCCAATCAATCCGATCCGATCGTTTCACGAGACCGTAATGGAGACGTTCTGGAACAGCGGATTGATTCCAAAGTGTTTCGAGATTCCCTGGGCATTACATATCGGGGGGCAAGTTGCGTGAGGTCCTCTGGTGACGAATTGGAAGGACGCGTGCGATTTGGGTGCTCCCTCAACCCTCGATAGTAAATCCTATTCCGCGCCATGGCAAAACCCGGCGCGGGACGCGAAGACGGTCGGCGCGGTGCCGTCAAGGCTCGTAGCGCGGTTCCGGTGTTTTAGGTGCGGCCTTTGATCTGGTTGGCTGGCGCAGAGTGAAACTCTGCGGCCCGCGAATGCCTTATATCCTCGATCACCCGAGTAACGCCGTAGAGTTTACCGAACCGGTTCTCCCGCGTGGTTGGCAGCGGAGAAAGGTCACATGGCTGGTCTGTCGGCTTACCTATATTGTGATTTGAAGTTTGGTTGCGATGAGCCAAGAGCACGGTTAACACGTTATACGTCCTTGTGAATTATTCCGTTGGAGGGGCTACTTCCGTTTCTGAACTTTTCAAGATTGCGATAGTGGGAAATTGTCTTGCAAATCATGGAAGCTCAACGTCGAGGGCATAAATATCCTCGGTGCCAACATCTTCAACTAGCATTACGGAGTTGTCCGGCGCGATCCCCATCCAACCACCGAATCCCCCGGGCCCCTGGCGAAAGTGCGCCAGGCTTACGACCTCTTCCATCTGATGGTTGACCAGCCCCACTTTGAAGATGGCAGCGGGTTGGCCCTTCGGACGTCCTAAAAAGTAAATTGCTTGCCCGTCCCGCGACCATTGGGGAAATGACATTTCAAAGTTCACGCCCAGGTCAGACCATTTGCTGGTGCTGAGGTCATAGACTAGCAGCTTGCGTGAGTCGTTGGGCATGGCGGCGATGAAACGTCCATTGGGCGACCAGCGCCCCGAGAAGAGTCCGTCGGATCCCGGGAGCGTCATCACCTTCTTCGTATGCACGTCCATGATGTGAATCGCATTGGGATTCGACTTGAGGGTGAAAAATGACGGAGCGCCCTCAAAGAGAAATGAGTTGCCATCCGGGGACCATCCAGGGTCAAGCTCCCCCGCTTCGCCTGAAACACTCTGTACCAGTTGCGGTGTCCCCGTCCCATCGGAAGGAACAAGGTAGATGTGCCAGCCCTGGTCTGTGATACCCATGACTGCAATCTGGGTGCCGTCCGGCGACCAGCGAGGCAACCAACCAATCATCGGCGGAAACGTTAGTTGCACCTTGTCGGTTCCATCTATCTTACTCCGCCACAGCGTGCCCTCCGGGTACTGAACATATGCCATCGATTGTCCGTCTTTTGAGAAGTCAACACCGGTTGCCGACATGCCGTTAAGATAAGGCGCGAATTCACCTGTCCTTGCGTCGTAACGCACGAGTTTGCCTCGAACCTGTGAGGTCATGGCGAAGAGCCTTTTCCCGTCAAGGCTCGGGAGTGGGTTGTAGGTGGCGGCGGGTCCAGTAGTGACCTGCACTGGCTGATGGTTGACCTTGTAAAACGCCTTGTCGCTTTCCCGGATCGCCCAGATGTTCACTGTCCCGCCCCGGCCGGACGCAAACAAGAAATACCGGCCGTCTGTTGTCCAAATGCCGCAGCATTCGGAAGGCGGGTTGGACCATCCTGCCAGGAGCTGATGAAGTCCATTCCCGTCCCCGGAAATTTCCCAAATCGAGGAAGCTCCCGCTAAATTGCCCTGGGTCGAGAACCTGATTACCTTCCCGTCTGGGGACCAGCGCGGGCGAAATGCCGCACCCGCCAAGGTTGCGAGCTTTTGCGATGCCGTGCCATCGGCGCTTGCCATATACAGACTATTCCCCTGACTGTAGACCAGTTGTTGGCCATCTGGTGACCAGGCAGCAGACTCCACTGAAAGCCCGTTCAGCCTGCGTGGTGACCCGCCCAGCACCGGGACGGAATAGAGCGGGAGGTCAGGCAAAAGACTGACGAAGCTCTCCACTAGAAGCTTGGAGCGGTCGGATGAAATGTCCAACAATGTAGGACCTTCGACCGGCGTTTCGATTGGCGTGGCAGGTCCGCCCGCAGTCGAAATCTGGTACAGCTTGTTGGTCCCGCCGGTCAAAGCGGCATAGTACAACCGTGTGCCGTCAGTGGCCATGCCCGCCTTGGGTTGGCCGTCGCTGGTAATCTGGATCGAACTCAGTACGTGCGGCGGGGGCAGATTGGGCCTAAGGAAGTAAGTGATTACAAGCACTGCCACGAGTGCCATGAGACCAAGACTTAGGCCGCGCCAGCGGCGAGGTTGAGGTGGCAAAGGGATCGCCACTCCACTGGATGCGACCGCAGACGACCCGCTCGCCGGCGTTACGCTGGATTCGGTAACCGTCCTGCTGCTTGTCAGAAACGGCTCGCTTAGGTTGATAGCGGACTTTCGGCCAGAGCTCAAATCACGATTCAGGCGCTTTAAATCGGCGCGAAGCTCAGTCGCGGTCTGACATCGCAGGTCCCGATCCTTTTCCAGAGCCTTGTTGATGATCTCTTCCAGCTTGGGTGGAAGTTCCGGATTCAAACGCAAAGCAGGTTCTGGAGGCTGGTGAAGAATTGCGCCAAAGATTGCCGCCGAGGTGTTTCCAAGAAATGGCATTCGTCCTGTCGCCATTTCGTAAAGCACTGCGCCAAAACTGAACAAATCCGTGCGCGCATCGAGTTCTTCACCCCGTGCCTGCTCAGGAGACATGTAGGCCACTGTGCCCATTGCTACGCCGGGACTGGTGAGCTGCTCCAGAGCAGTGCCGGTCGGCATCGCCGAAGCACCGATACCATCAGCGGCGGTCTGCGCGGCGCCAATTTTGGCTAATCCGAAATCGAGGATTTTGGCATGCCCTTCGCCCGTCACAAAAATATTTGCCGGCTTGATGTCCCGGTGGACGATTCCCTTTCGGTGGGCCGCGTCCAAAGCGTCTGTGATCTGGATGGCGAGTTCCAGAAGCCGGTCCGTCTTGAGCGGCTTGCTCTCAATCACATGCTTTAATGTGTGACCTTCGAGCAACTCCATGGCAATGAATGGTTGGCCCTCAAACTCGTCAATGTCATGAATAGTGCAGATGTTAGGATGATTCAGGCTTGATGCCGCCTGGGCTTCGCGCTGGAATCGCTCCAGAGCTTGATGGTCTTTCGCCAGTGACTCAGGCAGAAATTTGAGCGCCACAAAGCGGTGCAGCCGGGTGTTTTCGGCCTTATACACCACACCCATGCCACCGCCACCTAGCTTCTCCATGATGCGGTAATGCGCAACCGTTTTTCCAATCATGATTTGGCAGTTTCACGGACAGTCGATGAATTTTAGCACAGCAGGTCGAACACAGTGTCAAATGAAAGGAGGCTTCCATACTCCTAACCGGATCGGGTGTGGGGCGAGTCTTGAATGAATGGTCCCCGACTCGGATGTAATTTCTGCGTGCCCCGTAATCCTGGTGGAAGATGCGGGTGAGCTGGAACGGGTAACTGGGGGAACTTTTTAGCGGGCAGCTCCATAAAATTGATGGTTTGCGAAACGCGTCGAAATCGGTCGCATATTGCTCCCTGGCAATTCTGCTCGAGCTCTATGCAGTGGGCGCCGCCAGCCTCGGATTTCTGCGCCACGTAGGGCAAACCCTTTCACTTTGGTTTCCCATTGCAACGGGGTTTCGCCAGCGAGAGGTCGCCAAGTGGTCGGCGCTACCCTGTAAGATTTTCTGGCTCGTGGTCGTGATCTTCATCTGGCTATACCTGCTTAGATGGGCGAGCATCTTGTCCGGTCACTTTTCCACCATAGAGATAGCCATGACCCTGGTGATGGGGCTTGCCTGCGCCGCAGGACTCTTCGCGATTCTCCGCTGGCGGACTTCTATAAACTCATTCGCGGCAATCCGGCGCCCCCCTTCCCGCGCTCCACGCGGATCATCATGCGCTGGCTGTCGACGTCCCGGACCCTCAGCAGAGACACTTCCGTGCGCAGCATCCCCATGCCGTACAGAGTCATCAGCAGAGCGCGCTGCTGGAGGTCGCGGCAGCATTGATGAGTCGCGTGACTTCTTCCAAATTCAAAACCGTGGGGAGTCGCCCGCGATCCTTGGGATAGGGTAGGTCTTCTTTGAACTGATGCTGCTTGAGGACTCGAAGGTAGAAAAACCGCAGCGCCGCGACTCGGGCAATGACGTTGCCGACGGCCAGCTTGCGCTCTTGAAGCAGGTACACATGGTAGGTTCGAAGCTGTTCAGGTCCGAGCTTGTCCGGTGACCGACCAAAATGCTGGGCAAGATTCGCCGCCGTTTACAAGTAGTAGCGGATCGTACTTTTCGAGTAATTGCGACGCTGGAGATCCTCCAGCATCATTCGACGTAGTCGGGTCATAGAACCTCCTTATGACCCAAAGACTACACCTCACTTGAAGGGGAGACTGACCTGACTAGCACACGCAAAGCGTCCGCCGCGCCAGCGGCTTCGTTCTAGCCGGCAAATTGTTCTTATGCCTCCGAGTCATGTGGCGACAAGCCGTGCGCACAATTAGGCCGTAAGTCGGCAAGCCGTCCGGGTGCGTCGCGTCGTAATCCCTTCTGACCGTTCATACTCGATGCCGATCTGGTCATTCATCGCGCCCCGAAAGCGCTGCTTGCATCCGGGATACGTCTCGGTGGTTTGCACTGAAACATAGCTCAGTTGAAACTGAATTTGCTCCGTCTCGCCGTCCGCCGCGTGGCACATACGGGCGCAAGGACCTTCCTCACACATTGAAGTCTGTGGTCTACTCACTGATGTCGCAACGTTTCAATTTCCGAATGGCAATTCAGCGTCGTAGCCAATCCATCCGCAAAGTGGGTTTAGGAAATCCGACGCTTACTTGCGCGGGAACAATAAAGGAACAATAGAAGTCCCAGAGCGTTCCCGAGTGCTCTTTGGTATTCCCCGGGATTACTTGAAATCACTAACTTAGCCGCATTATGCAGACCTGAAGAGGCTGGCGTCGGCGGTCCAACTCCGTCCCGCGATAGCATCTTTCCGAAGGACTTAGACGATTGTGAGAAGAGCCCTTCATTCCGCACTCAGACGAGCCTGTCTGGTGCCTTCGCCGAAATACTGATCGCGAAGTATTTAACCCGGATGGATTCCTCCCTGGTCCGCTTTCCTCCGCTACGGCAAGCAGCATGGCTAAGAATTGCAGTAAGCATCCCCCTGCGGCGAGCGGGCTGTTGGCGGACGATCAACAGCCTCCGGATGCGCCGTCACTCAGAATCACGCCTCCTGCCAGCCCAACGCTCATTCGGATTTGCGCGGTCTACGAGGGTCTTGTGCAGGGTCAACATATTCTGTTGAAGAGGGGCCGAACCCGGTAATCTGGACCACGACAGCGTCGTCGCCCGTTTCTGCGAAATGATTCAGTCCGGATGGTTCCGTGTAGAAGCTGCCGGGGGGAAGAGCTTTCAGCCTTGCCTCTTCGAATCTGTCCCCATACCCGATGTGCCAGGTGCCTGAGATCACAGTCGCTACCCGATCATCGCGATGGGCGTGCGCTGCAATCCGCGTATGCGCAGGCACGCGAAGCATGATCGTATACAAACCTGCCTGATCCGGATCACCCTTCAGCACGACCGTCTCAATTCCGCCCACCCCGGAACTTCCAGTGCCTGGATTACCTTGAAGTGGGAACGCGTACTCGGCGGGAGCAAGACGCTTTTCCCCGGTGTTGGCGCTCCCACTCTCGATTCGTGCAACTTCCGGGGAATTGAGGAAATTACGAATCAGGTTTACGGTATATGTGGGGCGCTCCTCCATCAACCAATGCCCGGAACCCAAAACGACCGCCTCTTGAACATTGGTCGCCACGTGGCGCATGATCACAGCCTGTAACGGACCGAACGATTTTTCCCCGCCAACAGCCAGGACAGGCATCGTTAGCTTCACTTCTTCAAAGACTTTGTTGTCCGCCGCGTCCTGCGAAAAGGCAGTAAACTGGGCGAATCCGGCCCGCATTCCACCTGGCTGTGCGTACGTGGCTGCAAAGAAATTTCGGGTGGCCTCATCGGGTTTGGACGGATCCCCTGTAAAGTCATTCCAGATACGATCAAAGTAGATGCGCTCACGACCCTGCACGAGCCGTTCGGCATCGGGGCCATGAAAGTTAAAGTGCCATACTCCCGGCGTCAGCAGAATCTGTGACCACGGCTCGATGCCCGGAATCGGCGCGTCCATGACCACCAAGCGCTCAACCTTATCCGGGTAGATTGCAGCATAAGCGTAAGCCACCATGTTGCCGATGTCGTGCGCGACCACAAAAGTTTTGTCGTATCCAAGCGCGGTAACGACGGCACGAATATCTTTGGCCTGCGTTTTCTTGTCGTACCCAGCCGCGGGCTTCGAGGACCGCCCGATTCCCCGAAGGTCCGGCACCACGACGGTGTGATCCCTCATGAGGTCCTCTGCGAGGGGAGCCCACGAATCACTGTTTTCCGCGTATCCATGAAGGAGCACAACCACGGGCCCACTTCCTCCCCAGCGTACAAAGATATCCGCACCTTCCGGACTGTGGATGGTCTTTGCCTGAAAGCTGGATGGCAGGGACGGTTGAGCGGCGTGACTGATCGTTACGACGGTGGCCAGAAGGGCGAAAGCGAGAAAACGTCGTTGCATATTTCCTCCGCAAGCGTTCAGGTTTAATTCGAGAACCGGCGCGTATTTGGACTGCGCGGTCTAGATACATTATAGACCGTATCGTCCATTATGGGATACGAAATGTTGTGGCGCCGCGCAGTTCGGCGCGAACGCGAAGAATTGTCGGATTCTTTCCGGACATGAAAGCCAAAAGCGGCGGACCGAAGCCTCATTCCAGGGAAGTCAATGCCACTGCGGCGATGTCTTCAAGTTCCTTCCGGTAATGATTCAGACGGCCAAGCGCCCGCATTCCCTGGATGGTCGCCACAAAAAACCTGGCAAGAGCGACGGGTTTCTGCTTGCGTCCAATCTCTCCACGCGCCTTGGCATCCTTCAGCGCCTCGGTGAAGATACTTTCGACGGTCTTTTGGTTGTCGCGCAGGAACTCGGCGACTCTTGCGTCATCGACACGTCGGCTTAGGTTCGTATTCAGCAACAGGCATCCACGTTCATGGTGCGCTTTGCTCTCGCGGCTCATTCCCAGAAGCAGCTCGGCAAAGCTCTTCTTGACCGACTTCTGTCGCGCAAAAAGGTCGCGAAGCCGGGCGTTGGTTTCGTCACGATACTGCGTCATCGCCCGAAAGTAGAGCGATCGCTTATCGCCAAATGTGTCATAGAGGCTTTGCTTGGAGATTCCCATCGCCCGCATGAGTGTATCGAGGGAAGTATATTCATACCCAAGCCGCCAGAAGACGCCGACCGCTGTCTTCAACGCCTTGTCTTGATCAAACTCCTTGGTCCGGGCCATAAGCAAAGAGTAGATTCTATCAACGCAGAAGTCGAGTCCGTATTGTCGCCCACTCTTCCACAATCCAGTCGGTTCTCCTGGCGCTGACAGTCCGGTCACACTCAGACGTTGTGCCCCTGGCCCTCGGGTCTAAAATACGGCC
>DATGFN010000003.1:0-1705 GCA_035308965.1 Terriglobia bacterium
CCCGCTCCGGTTCCATACCAGCCCGGGGCGGGCTTTCTTTTCTTTTGGTTCTCGAGGCTGCGCACCACTTTTTGAAACCACAATCGTTTGGAATAGGGCTGTTTAACCTTTTCCACTTGGCTCTAAACACAGCGTCATAAATAATTGCCGATGCTGTCAACTGGGTGTATGGTCCAGTTGATGAAACCGCTGACTATCTCTGATACCGAAAACATGATCATGGCGATACAGGACGAAATCCGTCGCAATGATACCTCGCGTTACGATCATCGCCTTCATGGGGTCTTGCTCGTAGCCCACGGCTTGAGCTGCCCACAAGTGGGAAACTTATTGGGTGATTCGCCACGCGCCGTTGTAAACTGGGTCCAGCGTTTCGAGACCCACGGGCTGGCCGGCCTATCCGAGGGCGAGCGCCCGGGACGTCCCAGCCGCCTGAATGAGGAGCAACTGACTCGTATTGAAGCAGCCTTACGCGATAGCCCAAGTAAGTTCGACCTGCCGACCGAAATGTGGGACGGCCCGACCTTGTCGGAGTTTCTTCGCCGCCAGTTGGGTGTGAGCTTGAAAGTTCGCCAATGTCAGCGACTGTTCCGGCAACTGGGCTTCCGGCTTCGCAAACCCCGGCCGCAAGTGGCTCAAGCCGACCCGCAGTTGCAAGCCGCGCATAAAAAAACTCCGCGCACTGGCTCGAAAGGCCGAAATCGATCTGTGGGCGATGGATGAAGTGCATTTCCAACAGCATGGTTCGCGTTGTCGTATGTGGATTCCCCCCGAGGTCAAGGACCCTGTGTGCTATCACGCACCCACCCGAAAGAGCATCAGCTTTTTCGGCGCGGTGCGCCTGGCCGACGGGAAATTGGTGATGTCTCGACCTGAAGGCATGTTCGATGCTCAAACCTGCTGGCAGTTTCTGCGGAAATTGGAAGGGATAGCACGCCGCAGAGGGCGCGAGACGGTAGTCATTGCCGACAACGCTCGGTATCACCATGCCAGTCTCCACGAAGGTTGGCGCGGAGAGGTGGCTGAGCATTTCAGACTGCACTTCCTGCCGCCCTACAGTCCGGAGCTCAATCCTATCGAGCGAGTGTGGAAATTGACTCGCCGCTGTTGCTTGCATAACCGCTATTTCCATGACTTGAGTGACGTTGTCCTGGCGCTTAAGCCACGGTTTCATGATTGGTCGCGCCCAAATTCCACGCTCCGCCGCTTGTGTGCCCTCGTCTGACATCGGCAGTTATTTATGACGCTGTGTTTAAAAGGTTCCAGGCGTGCACTCGCACAGAGAAATCCCGGAGCAGCTACGTAGAACACGCCCACTGCGGATCGTTATACTGGATGACGGACCTGGTTTTTCGGAGGCATTGGGCTTGATGCTGCGATTTATCCTCCCAAACGCCCATATCCTGACTTTCGACGATGCCTCGTCAGCATCGCAATCGAATCCAGACCTTCTGATATGGGTTTATTCCGCGCCTGTGTGGAGAGGCAAAGAAACAATCCACCGCTTGTTGAACCGAAAGGTTACATATCCGATTATCGTTACTTCTGCATATGAACCAAATGAACTTTGGGTTCGGGAATTTGCGGGCCGAGGGTTGAATGTCTCGTTCCTGCAGATGCCCTTCACCCTTGATGATCTTCGGAAGCTTTTGGACGCCGGTTTGAGAATCGCCATCGGAAAACCATGAACGAGACCCCCTGGATT
>DATGFN010000004.1:0-1630 GCA_035308965.1 Terriglobia bacterium
GGTTTTTTCGTATGTGTGGCAAACAAAGGACTTTAAGTCCTTTGTTTTTGTAAGTGTGGCAAATAAAGGACTTACAGGCGCATTTTTCGTATGTGCGGCAAGCAAAGGACTTAGTGGAAATTTGCGGCTGAGCGAGGGATGGAAAGGATGCCGGAAGGCGAACGGACAGCGGCGAACCAAACACCAAAGCAGGATAACATGAGGGTAACAATTTGTCAAGAGAAAAGGAGGTACCAGGCCGGATCGTTCCAAAATGGAACGAACGAAGAAAAATGGGGAGTCAAGGGGTCGGAATTAGCGTACTCGATCGAAAATCGTTGCACTAAATGATGGGCGTCGTTCTGCCCGCCAAAATCTTCTTGACCCCTAATTTAGTACGCGCTACGTTATTACGTGAGGCGTAGTAACGATGCAAGATCCAACCATTCTTATTCTTGCCAGTCTGGCCGAGGCCGATAAGCACGGCTACGCCATCATGGAGGACATTCAAGTCTTTGCCGGCATTCGCCTCGGTCCGGGCACTCTGTACGGCGCGATCTCCCGCCTGGAACAGCGCGGGTGGATTCAAGCGGTGAAATCCAATTCCCGCCGACAGCCCTATCGAATCACTGCCGAAGGAAGCCGACATCTGAAAGAACAACTGACGCTGCTTCAGCAAGTCGTACAGATCGGAAATCAACGAACGAGAGAAGCATGAGAACCTTGCTCCGTTGGGCGGCCCGCCTGTACCCGTCGGTATGGCGTAATCGCTACGGGCTCGAATTTGATTCGCTTCTGGAAGACATCTCCCCCACGATCGGCGATCTGTGGGATGTCCTTACAGGCGTGGTAAGGGAACGAGCGACCGTTTCGATGCGCGCGGAATGGGTGCTGGCCACCGATACACCGGCCGCGTTCCGACTACCGGTGGTGGCCTCCCTGGTTACACATGGTCTAGTGATCGTGCTGGTCTTGCTCATTTTGAGGGTGCCGATGAGCACGATGCCTCTGCGCATTGTCGCACCGCTGCCTCCGCCGGTTCCGGAAGCGCCGCCTGAAGTTACCGATGCGCGAGTTTTCCCAAACGGTTTGACCTTGTACTCTTCGCTGCCGCTTGCCAAGCTCCCCGAGGGGCACGTGCTTCCTCTTTATGTGACTAACGGGGTCGGCATCAACTTCTTTTCGCTCCCTGACATAGGCGCAAGCTATCGTCAGGGCAATAGGGAATGGCGAGTGTGGCCGGGCCAGGCGCTGGAAAGTTTTATTGTACGGCGCGTGCTCCCCGAATATCCTCTTGGAACCAGCACTCGCGGTGCTGTCTCCGTCTTCATCGAATATCTGATTACTCTGGACGGATCCGTGAAGGTTCTGCGAACCTCTGGTCCTGATCCTTTCGCCGTCGCTGCTCAATCGGCGGTTCAAGGTTGGATTTATCAGCCTCTCGCCTATGAGAACCGCCCCTGTGAAGTCGTGAGTCGCGTCGAGATTCGCTTTGACAGTGAATTTGCCCATTCTGTGGCTTCAGACTGACTCACCGGCTCGCCGCACTACTTTCCGCTTAGAAGGCTGGAATAGCGCGAGAGGGGTGAGGGCGGGAACCGCAGTCGGACAAATGGTGTCGAAGAACGTACAGCCCGCTTGCAGAGGTGTC
>DATGFN010000005.1:0-1554 GCA_035308965.1 Terriglobia bacterium
GCGGGCGAAATCGGCTGGGTCTTCGGCAGCAATGCCACCCCAGTCCCAGAACCAATCATGGGAGCCGCCGCACTATTAATAATGGGTGCCTGCGTTCGTCGTCCCACAAGAAGCCGCGCCGGCTGACATGCGTCAAGTTCCATCAAGAGTTTAATATTGCCAGTCGTGCCTTCTCTGGCTCTTCTCCCGGTACGCCGGGAGAGGGCTAGAAGCTGTTTCATAACCGACGTGCGCTAAATTCGCGCCCGTTCAAGGTTTGTGATTTAATGGACTTCCGACAGGGAGGTCCAATGGTGCGGCGCGAACTCACGGATGAGGCATGGTCCAAGATCGAACCGTTTTTGACGGACAAGAAACCGTCATCCAAAGGCGGACGCAAATTCAAGCCGAAACGTGAATGTTTCGAGGGCATCCTCTGGATCCTGCGCACCGGCGCCCGCTGGAAAGATCTGCCTGACTGTTTTCCTTCTCCCTCCACCTGCTGGCGTCGGCTCGAACGATGGGAAGAGAACGGCGATTGGGAACGAGCCTGGCATGCGTTTTTGGACCAACTGGGCCAACGCGACAAGCGGATGTGGGAAGAAGTCTTCGCCGACGCCACCTTCGTGCCGGCAAAAAAAGGGGTGATTGCATCGGTAAAACCAAGCGCGGCAAAGGCACGAAGCTGGTTGTGGTGGGCAGCAGCACGAGCGTTCCTCTGGCACAAACCATCCACTCGGCAAGCCCGTCGGCAATCAAATTGATGGAAGCGACTTTGGACAAACTCACCGGCGAACCGAAGCGTGCGGTGATGGACAAGGAGTTCGACAGCGACAAGTTCCGCGACCGCCTTGCCACCCGCGACATTGATCCGATTATTCCGTACCGTGGCCACGCGGTGAACCGGCGATACGACGATGGCCGCAAGCTCAAACGATACAAAAAACGCTGGGTCGTCGAGCGACTGTTCGCCTGGCTGGGTAACTTCCGACGCTTGGTAACCCGCTACGAACGGAAGTCCAGGATGTTTCAGGCCTTTGTGCATGTGGCTTTCATGCTTATTACACTGAGACAGTTATGAAACAGCTTCTAGGGTGAGGGGTATTTTCAATCAGTAAAATCGGAAGGCTTTTTAAACTCGTCCCTCACCTCGTCCCTCTCCCGTTGTACCGGGCGAGGGAGAAGGGTGTGGCGCGTTCTTACTGCCCGGCGGTCCCCGGGTCCGCCAATTTTCTCACCGCCATAATTACGCCCGCCCGATGATCCGGCAAATCCAGCGGATCAATCGTGATCCATTCCCGATACCCACAATCATCCAGCATCGTCAAAACGTTTTCCCAGTTCACCGAGCCCATTCCCACAACGGCAGGGCGCGTGCGAATTCCCGCGCCAAGCACCGCATCGCGCGCCCGAACATGGCGGACGATTTGCCCCATCCGCGAGAAAATTTCTTCCATCGGCCATTCATCTTTCAGCATCGATACCGGATTCAAATCAACTCCAAACCATGGACATCTGGCCGATGCCAACGCGCGAGATAAAGCGCCGAATGACGCAAGCTCATTTCCAAACGCG
>DATGFN010000006.1:0-271702 GCA_035308965.1 Terriglobia bacterium
GTGATCCGAGTTGACTAGATTTGAGCCCAACCGCCCATCGCGGGCGGTACAAACGCCCCCCTGAGCGGCCGTCGGAAAGACCACATTGCCGCTATTAAAATTGCCGGTTCCGTTTTCGATAATGCAGGGTTGGGTGGCCACTGGCTGTGGATTGAGACCCTTGGGGTCGCCCTGGAGGTAGGGACCATTGGGAAACCAGGTATTGACCAGGGGCACCCTGTCACTCCAGGCCGGCACGTATTCGTACCGCAAGCCGTAGCTGATGGTGACGTTAGGCCGGATCTTCCAGCTATCCTGGATGTAATAGAATTGGCTCGTCTGACGGAACCGCGCGACCGCCAGCGCGACGGCGTCTGTCGTACTGGCGACATAACCGAGCATGAAGTCGGCAGGAGTATATCCGGTGGCCTGATTCGTGATGCTATATGCCCCGCGCGCGTATTGGTTCCCAGTTTCGTTGAAATCTGTGCGGTCAACCTCGGCGCCGAACTTGAAGGAGTGGTTCCCGTGGATCCAGGAGATATTGTCCACCCCCTGCAAGATGTGATCCGAGGTCGTGTAAGGCCCATCCGTGTTGTTGCCAAAACCGCTAAAGCCATCTGCCAGGCTGATGTTGGGAACGCCCCAGGCCGGGGACGCCGGGTCGCTCAAGAGGCCGGGAAGATTTAACTGCTTGACGACGTCCGTTTTGCCTGCCAGTTCGGGCGCAAAGTTATTGTAGAAGTTCAAAAAGCCGACACGGGCTTCGTTGACCAGGGTCGGTGAGGGAATCCAGGTGTTATTGATGATGGCCTGCTTGGGTTTGGTCACCAGGCTCATGCCGTTTTGAGCCAGGGCGGGCATGAGGCCGGTTTCATTCTGCATGCTGAAGCGGCCAAACCAATTCGACTTCGCGTTCTGGGCAAAATCCACGCGCTCGGTAATTTGATATTTGTTTTGGGCGATATTGTCCAGCGCGAGATAGTTGTTGGACAGGCCATTGTTCGGTGCGTTCGGGATGTTAGGCGCAGGAAAGTACTGGAGGAACCCTTTGGCGATCGTGTCCAGACGGTTCCCGGGAATGATGTTGCCGGGGAACGGCAGGCCAGTCGTCGGATCCTTGATGACGTGCGTCGCCAGCACCGAGGAGAAGTCACCGGTTCGGAATGCAGCAGGGAATGTCGTGTAAACCGTCTGGGTCTGCTGTCGCAGCCTGAAGCCTTCGTAATTGGACATGAAGAACAGCCGATTCTTTCCATTGAAGATCTTGGGGATCCAGACGGGTCCGCCCAAAGTGTAGCCAAATTGGTTCCACTTAAATGGCGAGGATTTTAACGGGACGGTAGTGAAATTATAAGGGAGTGCGTCAAAATCGTTGTTGCGAACGAAATCAAACACCGTGCCGTGGAATTGATTGGTTCCGCTGAGAGTGGACACGTTTACCTGAATCTGCAAACGCCCAAATTCGGCCGGGTAAACGCCGGCTTGCACCTTGAATTCCTGCAAGGCGTCAATCGAAGGCAGCACGGCGTAGGTGTTGAAACCGGGATCGGTATTTTGCACACCGTCCAGGGTAAAATTCATGTATTCGCGGCGCGCGCCGGCGACAAAGATTTCCTGGGTAGATCGATCGCCGCCTTGGCGAGCGCTGGCCTGGCCTCCATTGGCAACGCTATTGTAGGCGACGTTGGGGCTGAGAGCGATGAGCTGGGTAAAGCTGCGCCCGTTCAGAGGCAATTCTTCCATGCGGTTGTTGTCGATGACCGTACCCACGGTTGCGCTCTCGGTGGTGAGGAGGGGAGCGCCACCCGCCACTTCCACCGTCTGAGTGACGGCGCCGAGTTGCAGGTGGAAGTCAATGCGCGCAATCTGCTCCACCTGTAATTCCACGCCTTCGCGGGCCTCGCCGCGGAACCCCTGCATCTCCGCTTTCATGTTGTAAACGCCTGGCAGGAGGGCGGGAAAAGCATAATCTCCGGCGCTGTTCGTAGTGGTGATGCGTGTGACGTTGGTCTGGGAGTTGGTGATGACTATCGTGGCGCCCGCTATGATGCTGCCACTCGGATCGGTGACCAGTCCCGTAACCTGACCGCCCGTTTGGGCGAAACCGGAGAAGCTCAGAGCGAACATCACCCCGAGAGTGTAGATGATGCGCATATTTCACCTCATTTGACCCCATTTGCATTGCAAACGTTTCCGACGCAATTGTGACAAATTACTGTTAAGACTCAAAAGAGTCAAGATAATTCTTCCATCAATAATATTTATGATTTGCATTACCTTTGTTTATAGGCCTGTCATGGCTTCAGACGGGCGGCCCGAGGATCCCTCTTTTTGCCGCTAAATATTGGGTATTTTGGCATTTTCGCCGGCACGGAACCGGCGATGCAAGCCCCCATCCAACTTTCTTATCCGCCCGCCATGGAAGTCAGGTGGCGCTTGACAGAGATTGCTTCAGGTGCGTATGATAGGAATCGATTGCAATAATCTCATGCCAGTAACTATAAAGGACGTCGCTCGGGAATCGGGCGTGAACACTTCCACTGTCTCAAGAGCCCTTAACAACGCTTACGGGGTGAACGAAAAGACTCGCCAGCATGTGATGGAGGTCGCCAGCCGGATCCACTATCGGCCCAACCACGTAGCGCGAGGCCTGGTGACCGGGCGGTCGCAGACGATTGGACTGGTGGTGAGTGATATTCGCAACCCATTCTTCGCGGAGGTTGCCCGCGGCGCCGAGGACGCCGCGTATCGTGCAGGCCGCGACCTGGTGCTCTGCAATAGCGACTTGAGGGGTGATAAACAGATGGACTACTTCGACTCGCTTTTGGCGAAGCGGGTCGATGGAATCGTCATGAACTCAGTTGCGGCGCTCAGCATTGCTCAGCAAGATCAGTTGTGGGCTGCCGGCGTACCCATCGTGCTGCTGAACCGCAGTTCGGTTCATGGGCGTTTTTCCTCGGTATTGGCAGACAATATGGCGGGCGGGGCGATGGCCGGAAACTACCTGATTGATTGTGGGCACACCAAGGTCGGCCATATCACCGGGCCGCGGGCACACGGCAACTTGACCGATCGCGCCAAGGGATTCCTCAAAGTCTTTCACGATAGAGGCCTCCCCGAGCCGAAGGTCATCCGCGGGAAACACACCTTCGCAGGCGGCTACGAATTGACCCATCAACTGCTACAGACAGATGGGAAAATTACGGCAATCTTCGCGGGGAACGATGTGCTTGCCTTCGGGTGTATTCGCGCCGCGGTCGAAAAGGGCATTCGTATTCCGGACGACCTCTCGATCATTGGTTTCGACAACGTGGAAATGTCTCAGATCACCAATCCGCCTTTGACCACCATCGACCAGCCGAAATACGAGATCGGAGAAGCTGCCATCGAGATGTTGTTGAACATGATGACGAAAGATGGAATTCGCGAACCGGAACACCGGATCATCGGCGTCCGCTTGATTGAACGCCAATCCTGCCGGAGGATTTCCGGATCAGCGGGACCGAATCGCCCGAATAGCAGGTCCGCGAAGCATCCTGCGGCGGTGGGTCCTGCCCGGGCCGGTCGAGCCGAAACAGAAGCGCGCCGGTAGCAGGTTATCTCGAATGCAATCCTCGCCCCGTCGCTGGCTGATGATCTCGTTCGTCTTCTGGGCGACGGTCATCAACTACCTCGACAGACAAACCCTTTCCGTTGTGGCTCCGGTCCTGATCGAACAGTTCCATATGAGCAATGAGGCGTATGCCCGCGTGATCTCAGCCTTCATGTTGGCGTACACCGTGTCCAACGGTCTTAGCGGTACAGTCCTGGATCGTCTCGGGACGCGAGTGGGCTTTGCTTTGACGATGGCCTGGTGGTCCGCCGCGGCCATGCTGCATGCCTTGGCCCGAGGGGCATGGTCACTTGGCGTTTGTCGCTTCTTGCTTGGCATCGGTGAGGCTGGCAACTGGCCGGCCGGCGTCAAGGTGGTTGCGGAGTGGTTCCCCGCCGAAGAACGCGCCCTGGCCTCCGGAATCTTTAATGGCGGCTCCGCGGTGGGAGCCATTGTAGCTCCGCCGCTCGTGGTGTGGATCACCCTCCGATTTGGGTGGAAGGTGGCATTTCTGCTGGTCGGAGCGATCGGGTGGTTCTGGCTCATCATTTGGTCCTTTGTTTACCACACACCGGAGGCGGTGAAGGCGGAAACTGTTCCTCCCACCGTTTCAGCATGGAAGCTTTTTCGCATCCGGTTTGTGTGGACCTTCACACTCGCCAAAGTTTTTCTTGACCCCGTCTGGTATTTTTACATCTTCTGGTTTGCTGAGTATCTGAAGGTCGTTCGCAATTTCAGCATGGCCTCCATCGGGAAATACGCGTGGATTCCTTTTGCCGTTGCAGGGACGGGGAACGTTTTAGGCGGATGGACATCCGCGTTGTTCCTCAAGCGAGGGTTTTCGGTGAATCTGGCTCGCAAGGGCGCCGTAACTCTTTTCGCGTTGCTAATGACCAGCGCCATTCCAGCTGTCTTGGTTCATTCCGTGCGCTCCTCCATCGCTCTCGTTTCCGTCGCCATGCTCGGATACACAGGATGCAACGCCGTCATGCTCGCCTGCCCCGCCGATGTTTTCCCCAAGAATGTTGTGGGCTCAATCTGGGGCCTGGCAAGCATGGGTTCGGGCTTTGGCGGCATGGTCTTTGCCCTGTTTACCGGATTGCTGGTCGATCACTTCTCTTACCTGCCTGTCTTTATCGGTTTCGGCATAATGCCACTCATCTGTGCAGGTATCCTCTGGGCCGCAGTGGGCCCTATTCGCCCTTGCTCTACCGGGGCACTCATGGAGTAACGTCATGAATGATGAGCGGTTCAAAGGTATGACGGCCCTTGTGACCGGGGCAAGCGGAGGGATCGGAGCAGAGACTGCTTTTGCGCTGGCCTCACGCGGTGCGTTTGTCCTGGCTCATTACCACACGAGCCGCGAGGAAGGCGTTAAGTTGCTTAATAGAATCCGCGCTGCTGGTGGAGAGGCTGAACTGGTTCAGGCCGATCTCAGCCAGAGTAACGGGATTCGGCGTTTCGTTTCCATGCTCCAGGAGCGTAAAAGTCCGTTGGACATCCTGATCAACAACGCGGGGTCTCTGGTGGAACGCACTGCGTTCCTCGACCTTACAGAAGAACTTTGGGACAGGGTGTTCACTTTGAACCTGACTAGCGCTTTTCTCACCAGCCAGGCGGTGTTGCGAGACATGGTCAAGAGAAAAGATGGAGTGATCGTCAACATATCGTCCGTTGCTGCGCGCTTTGGGGGCGGCATCGGCGCCGTCGCCTACTCTTCGGCCAAGGCTGCTCTCTCATGCATGACCAAGGGGATGGCGCGAGAATTTGCGGCGCAAGGAATTCGCATCAACGCGGTTTCCCCCGGCACGATCGATACGGACTACCACAGGCAGTTTTCTTCTCCTCAGGCTCTTGAGGGTGTCGTGAAGGCGACGCCCATGGGCCGTCTTGGGACCTCGGCCGAGGTTGCCGACGTCGTGGTCTTCCTCTGTTCTGAGGACGCTCGCTTTATCCAGGGACAAGTGATTGAGGTTAACGGTGGGTTTCTCATGGCTTAGGTTTTCCTTCGCAAAAACCAAAGCGGCGGGAAATCACCGAAAAATCCGCCAGATCTTTGGCAAAGAACTTTGATCTTGTAGTGGAGATGAAAGCTCTCTTCCGCTGTGAATCGCGGCTCGTGAGCACGAAAATGTCGATTCATTCTCCTTATGCTAAGGAGCGTTTTGAAACTGCGCGTCAAGATTCAGTTTTCCATCGTGACCGAATCGTTGGCCACTCTTCCATGGGAATCCACGTTAATGTTCTGCGATGGAATGAATATGGACAGCAAGTCGATCTGGCCGCGGAACCAAGGGTCGAGACAAAATGTTTAACGGCTCTTGCCGCGACCGCACGTTCAATCGCTTTTTCCGCCAAATCCATAACTCATTACCCTTGCTGGCACGCACTCGCCCTTGCCGGCCCACATTTGGAGGATAGGAATCAGGCATCGAAATGACATCTTCAAAGGAAGGCAGGCATCGTGAATTTCACGGGCAACTGCGCGGCTGAAGGATGAGGGGAGGCTGGGGCGTCTGGTTGAAATCAAAACTGTCTTGCATATCGCTCGCCATGGTGTCGCGGGAGCTAAGAGGTTGAAATTGGTAGCGCGCCTCCACGAACTTCAAAATTGAGGAATGTTCGTATATAGTGTGCGAAATGTAGCCTGGCTTGGCGTAGGGCGAAATAATCAACAGGGGCGCGCGGGGGCCGATTCCGAATTGGTCGAATGCCGGAGGCGGAACGTGGTCATAGAATCCTCCAAAATCGTCCCAGGCAATGAAGACCGCGGTGGAATTCCAGGCTGGACCCTGCATCAGCGCATTCATTGTATTCACGGTCCAATTCTCGCCCGCGCAGATGCTGTTCTGCGGATGCTCATCCGCGCCTAGGGCGGGAATCACCCAGCTCATGTTGGGCAACTGTCCGGTTTGCGCGTCGATAGCAAACTGCGCGCTGGACGCCAGGTGATCTTTGAACTCCGGCGTGTTCCCAATGTGATTGATCAAATTGAAGACGGTAACTGTTCCATCGGAATAAAACTTCCACGTTAATCCCGCACTTTGAATCCGGTCGGCGAGGGTTTGAAAATCAAAACATGGGAATTGATTGGTGATATTACCGTTGCCGTCCAATACTTGCACGGTTGCGGTGTTATCGCCGCCGCAGACGGGCGGACCCGGGCCTGAATCTGAAATATTGCTGATCACGCCGCCGGATTGCGCGGCGATGGTATAGAAATCGTTGGGCAAGCTGGGGCCATGCTCAGAAGTAAAAAAGTGATCGCCCAAAACAAACTGGCGAGCGTAAGCCCAGTAGTTGGGAATATCCTGCTCGTTCAATTGGGTGTAGGCAGTCAGGGCGCCTCCATAGATTAGGTCAAACTGGTCCATCTTGCCGCCGTCGATTGCTTGCAGACCGCAGTTCCAACTGTTACAAAGCCCGCTCACCGAAGTGTCAGCCATGTGGCTTAGGGGCACAACCTGCCCGGTGGAGATGGTCCCACTCGTTGCTCCCTCCGCCCCAGGGAACTTGCCAAAGTAATTGTCAAAAGTGTGGTTCTCTTTCAGGATAAAAACCGTGTGCTGGATCAAGCTGATGTCCTTCGTCTCAAAACTCACGGGCGGACTTCCTCCCGCACTGCCGCAACCCAAATAGAAGATGGCTGCGCAAGGCACAGCAATCAAGCCGACAGCGAGGCCACGGCAGGCCCATCTCTCCTTCCGTATTAATCCTCTTTTGAACATATGATCAACCGCATGAGCATGGATCTCGATCCAGCGCTAGCGTCTTCGCTACCAAGCCCCACGCAGCCTACAACCCCCACAGGGCCACAGCACCCTGTTATTTTGATGCAGAAGCGGGTCGGCTGGGGCAGGTTGAGGCCAGTTAAGAAAGCGCGAACATTCACGAGTTTTGCCTGGAGCGATATCGGGCGGCTGCATTCACTTCAAGTTCAAAGAGAACTACTGCGCTTGTTTGTAGGCCGGGTTTGCGGGCTGTGTCGTGTCGTAATCAACGCCGTACTTGTTCTTATGACCGGCTAAGAGGTCCCTGGTCGGTATGATTGTGATGGTCCCGAGGGAGCTTGACTCTTCGGTGATCGTCATCTCCCGCTCCAGTTTCTTGAGCGCTTCGGGAAGCGCCTGCTCTGACCAAATTCCCAAACGATATTGCCCGGGGGGCACGCCCCGGATTTCCACTGCTCCGAATTTGTTGGGCACGCCATAGTAAGGGGTTTTCATGGCGAAAATGACCGCGCTCATCTGCGGATGGATATTGCAAAAAATAAATGAAACTCCCGCCCGATCGAATTTAATGGAGCGAGTAGTTCCCGCTTCATATAAGCCCAAGTCAAACCGCTTTCCATCGTAAAGTGAGAAAACATTGTGAAAGAATGAGTCCTGGTTGGGGAACTCCACCATCGAGCCCACCGGAATCACCAAAAGGTGGGGCTCAAATTTCTTGTCTTTTTGGATTAATTTAAAATGATGAGGAAGCCCGGCGAGTTTGGCGTCAGCCTCTCCGGCAAGGTCACTGGAAAGCGGAGTTAGCCAAAACACGATGTTGGAATAATCAGGAGTTGTGGAGTGGGGTCGAGGAGCGGAAGCAAGTTCAACCTGCGCGGTAACCGTCGCCGCCTTGGCGCCCGAGGTCAGCGTGATTAGAAGTGGGCACAACAACACCATAATACCCAGATTTCGTTTTTGCCCTGGCGTGGTGTGGCTATTCAGATTAGAAGAGAATCCCAATTCCCAAATTGACTTGGTTTGCCGTTTGATTCGAGCCACTAACGTAATAGCTCCACAGGCGCCTATATTCCAGGGACAAAACGAGGTCTGAACGCGGCTGATAAATGACATTGGTAAATGCACCCCGATTTCGGATAAGGCCTGGGACGATATAGCTCTGCGCCGCATTGAAGTAGGTAAAATCCTCCGCCAGAGGATTATCTTCACCCAAAGCTCCGTTGAACTCAAGCCGCTGAGTGGGCCGGAATGCCATCTGGCCCCATCCCCCAACGGTATTCAAGCCGAGAACCTCAGTGTTCGGACTATTCAGAGCACCGTTGTATAATACGCTCCTTCCCAGGCCCCCGCCTAGCCCCCCGATGGCACGACCACGATAAAACTCACCTGTAAAGGTGAACCACTTCCCGAGGGGCAAATCCAAATCGGCAGTTCCGGCCCAGCCGTCGATGATTCGGTCGAACCCCCAATTCTGCCTGCTGTAATAGCCCCCCGCGCCGATGGTGAAAGGCCTGCCCAATACGCTTTGCGTCCATGCAACCCGTGTTGCCAGAGCAGGCAGGCCCGAGCTTTCTCCCGCTTGAGGCGCGCGGTTGAATTGAAATTTCGGCAATTCACCGGTGAGCGGATCCAGTATGCCTGCCTGCAATGTCACTTCCGAAGTGTCCGAGACATGTATTTCGTGCTCCACGCGGATCTGGGGCGCCCAGGACCAAAGGTTTCCGGCATAAGACAATGCGGGCACAGCAAGTGATGCATAAGAAGTGGGTGAAAGAGGGGAAAAGAATAAAGAATCCTGGCCCATGATGATTGAAGTGTCTTTCCAATCCATCCGGACGGTGGCGGTCCGCATACGCATGGCGCCTTCTGTAACGCCATTGGAAGACGTAGGGAAACCGCCGAAGAAGTCCATATGAATTTCTCCACTCGTCTTGGCGCCAGCGAGCTCAGGGCCAAATACCTCCAGACCGATCTCCGACTGGCGGACGGTGGCGCCAAAGGTCCCATTCGAGTTGAAGAAACTCGAACTCGATGCCCAGGTTGGCACGTCTTGATTTTCCACGCCCCCACGATTGGTGTAAGCATTAAACAAGGCGATGCCGGAAAGACGGACGCGGTACTTGGAAGCACTCTCAACTTTTGTCTGGTACTGGTCGTTGATTTTCGCTTTCAGGAGTTCCTGATCCTCCTCCAGGTTTGCGAGTCGGGCTTCCTCCTGGCCTTGTCCGTTTGAATCTCCAGCTTTGGATTCTGCGGGGCGAGCCGGAAGCGCATTGGAATTTCCAGGCGTCGGTGAAAGAGACGCCAAGTCACCGGGTTCTGCAACGGCCAATCGTGACCGGGTGTCGCGAAGCTCAGACTTTAGATTGGCAGTCTCCGCCTGCAAGTGATCCATCTGGCCCTGCATGCGGGCCATAGCGGCACGTAGCTCTCTGACTTCTCTCTCCAATTCAGGAACCGCGCCCTGGTTGGACGAGGATGGCGCAGATCCGGAGGTTGAGGGAGATTCCTGGGCCAGGCCCACTGGGCCACCCATGAGAAATAGGGTCCCGATGAATACCAGGCTCCCTAGCGATTGAAATGCACGAGTTTGCCGCATGTCCGCCTCCCTAAGCCGATTGAACCGCATTTATCAAAGAAGAAAAATCCAATATCAATTTGCCTGTCGAAACATCTCCCCAAACACCGGGTTGAATGAGAACATTCTTTGCAGTTTGATGACAATTGAAAACAGAACGTGCCCTGAATAATTGTATCGAATCGAGGGTTGCCGGGAAGGATCGTCACAGAGCAAGCTTGCGGTGATTTCGAAATGCTTCAAGAGCAAACTCCCCGGCCCTTTGAATCCTTTCTCAGTCCTGCCCCTTTTCGGCGGGCGGAATAAATAGAGAGCACACACACCTTTGGCAAATTGGATCGTTCGGAATGTCCAGGCGCTGTCGAAACTGCATCGCTTTGCGGCCATTCAAGATACTTATCAAAGGTTGTTCCCGAATATTGCCCAAGGCAGGATGGAAAAAACAAGGCTGGACGAATCCGTCAGAATCGATGACGGCGGAGACCCAGGGCGCATTGCAGCGTGGAGACTCCGGCTGAATCTGGCGCAGCAGGGCGCGGAAATGCCGGGGGATTCGGCGAAGCTTCTCGGGAGTTTCCACCACAAACCCATCGGGAATCTCCTGGCCGATTTCTACGACCAGCCGTTCGATTTCCTGTTCCATGTCTTCAATATCGCCGGACGTCAACCGCATTGTTGCCTGGCGATTTGAAGACCAAGCCTCGGGGCGGTTGAAAGCTTGCGAAGTAATGTCGACCGCGAGGAATGAAATGGAATCCAGCTTGAGCTCTCCCGCGGCGCTCACCGTATCGAGCAATGACCGGCAATTCTCCCTCTGCACTGTGCAGCGCCCTTGAATTGAAAGGTCCGGCCGCAGGGCGCGCAAGGTCTTGATGCCATCATCCATTTTTTGGAATGCTTTCGGAATTCCTCGAATACGATTGTGGATATCAGCGGGACCATCGAGCGACACAATGATGTCGTCGAAGTTTTCAGCGATCATTGGGGCACGCGAACCCAAAAGAAGGCCGGAGGTCAGTAGAGTGATGCGAATGCCAAGACCTCGAACTGCATGGCACAAAGAGGGCAGCGAAGAATGTAGAAGGGGTTCACCACCGGATAGCACCAGCCATTGGACCCTTAGTTGGCGAAGGGAGTCAAGATGGGGTTCCAAATCTTTTTGCGTTATTTCGCGAGCTTCGCGGATTTTCCAGATGTCGCACATCAGACAGCGACAATTGCAGCGGTTGTGGGGAAGAAGCACCAGGACAGGAAGTTCCCGAATCTCAAGGCCCGGATGTGTTGGCGGGGTGACTGCCGTCGAGGGTTCTATTTGAACTGAGTCGACCATCACGAAACCCTCTTCCCCGCCAGAAAGACCTCCTCACCCAGATGCATTCTAGTAGTTTGAAGCAGCTTTTGGAGGGGCGCGTGAATTAACCTTTCGATATTGCCGACCCGAATCACCTCAAATTTATCTAGACCAGTGCTTGGCCATCGGCCGGCCGCAGTGGGGGAGAGAAGTTTTGGCTTGCCCCCCACGATCAGGGCCTCCAAGTCTCTCGTGGTCATTTGGGTAAGCCTGGAGCAGGGCCGATCGCCCGTATCCGAAACCGCCAGAAAGTCCGCAATGCCTCCCAATCGAATCGTTCCCTCCCCTTTTATTAATTGCAGCACCCGTGCGGCCGATTCCGTAACCAGGGAATAAATTCTTTCCGGATCGAGGCGCGCCTCATCGTGGGCGTATCGAATCTCGTCCAAAAGATCGCCTTTTCCGGTCAACGCAGAATCGCTTCCGAGGGCCACATTTTTGTGTTGCTCAATTTCTCGCGCGTCCAAGGTTTTCCCCAAGGTAAATATATTGGAGGTTGGACACCAGATGAGTCCTGACCCGCGTTTCGCAAGCAATTGTTGCCCAACTTTATCCAAACCCACTCCATGCACGACCACGGTGTTGGCGCGCAGTGCCTTCAGGTGATCCAGGCGGAAGATTTCTTCTCTGCTCCGTTCATCGGTCCCCTCGGCCAGATGGATGATGAAAGGACGCCCCGGCGGAGTGGAACGGAAAGCCTTTCGAATGTCCTCCCCGAACGCCAACGAGTGCGCCCAGCCGTACCGGTTCATGACACGAATTGGAAATCTTCTGACGAGCGCGCGGGGGATGGCGGCATTGTGATGGCACACAGTGGTGACGCCGGAAAGCAAGTTCTTGATTGTTCCCCACCAAAGGCGGACCGGCTTGGGCACAAGCAATTGCTCGCGCACCGGTGATTCTAAGGGATGATAAACGTCCCTCGCCCAGTCTTCGAAATTGAGGTAAGGTCCCTGTCCAAGCCTGGGGAAAAGGTTGAATTCCAAATGATCGTGAACGTTAATCAGCCCGGGAAGCAGCAAATAGCCAGATAAATCGATGGTGGGCTGAGACTGGGCCGGCCGGATGGATGAACCATTCGATGCACTCAAGCCCGTTGTCTTGATCGCAGTGATGCGTCCGCGGCAGACTTCAACATCAGCTTTGACGGTTGCGTCCGCATCAATGGCCACGCGGGCGCCTACAAGCCTGCACGACACCAATGGGTGGACGCTCGTGGGTTCGACAGGAGTCTCCACAAAGACTGGCTCGTTCATCTTAATTCCGTACCCATCCCGTTTCCCCTGGACAATTGAAACTCCAGAATGAAAAGAGCCGGGAATTTCCTGATTGACTCAAAAATGGACCGTTTTCCCGCCCGGACAAAAATCCCGCGCTCCGGTTCGTCAAAATGAGATTCCACCTTACGCAGCAGAACAAAGCCCGCATTTTCGAACGCTTCGCATACCGTACCGATGGAATAATTGAAGCTCGCGATTTCAATGGCCCGGCCTCCAAAGTGGAAAGAGCGCTTCCAACCCCGGCGGTATCCATCAGGGTGAAAGTCCGATATGAGGACGCGGGCGAATGGCCGCGAGACCCTGGCGAATTCTCTGGCGAGCGCCGGAAGATCGGCGAGGTAGCTGACGGCAAAAGAGCAAATAATCAGGTGGGAGGAAAAGTTGCGAAGGGGCAGGGCGAAGCAATCGGCGCGGACCAAGGTGCCGGCAATCGCAGGCTTAACCGAACCAACTCGCAGCATTTCCTGGGAAAGATCCACGCCGAAAACTTGAGCGACGCGACAAGCGCGAAGCCGCCTGAGCCAGCGCCCCGTCCCGCAAGCAACGTCCAGAACACACGTGTCTTTCAAATCCGGAAGGAGCGGCTCCATCACGCGCTCCTCCAGCGTCAACAAGGGATTTGACCCGTCATCGTAAGTCGCCGCCCAAAGGGCATGCGCCTCCATCACCGGTAAGGTGAGAGGAGGTGCGCAAGCTTGTTCCAAGCCCGCCTTCACAAGCTTTCCTCCTTGGGCTTCCGCAGATTGATGAGTCGCTGCGCCCATTCCAATTCCAGTGGCCAGCAGTAAAATTCCAGACCATATCGCCACGCGCTCAAACTCTTCAAGAGGTAGCGGCCCCATTCCGGCAAGCGGATATCCTGCACGGTGGGCCATCGCGACGCCACGATGAGTTCAAAATTATCGATCAGCCGCTTGGTGGAGGACCGCAGCCAGGGCGAGGCAGGATCCTGGCGGGTGGTGAAATTGTACCAACGCTTGGTGGACCACTCTTCAATAGTCTCCGGGAATTGGACTTGGCCTTCGATACTTCCGTACATCCCGGTCCTCTGGGGAACCGGAATGTAGTGTTGAAGGATGATTTCTGAATCGGGATTGATTTTCTTGATTTTGCGAATGAACCGCAGGCACTCCCGGGTATCGCGTTCCGCGTCGTGCGGATTGCCAACCACAAAGGAAAACTCCGGGATGATTCCAAAGCTCCGAATGCGGCGCGCCAGATCCAAGGTTTGTTCCGTCTTCAGCCCTTTGTTCATTTCGCGCAGGACCCAATCGGACCCGGACTCGGCGCCAAAAAAGATCATTGTGCAGCCCGCCGCCTTGAGTCCAGCCAGAGATTTGTCCGAATAGCCAAGCAGGATGTCAATCCGCGCTTCGCACCACCAACGCAGCCGAAGAGGAGTGATCCGTTCCGCCAATTCGGACGCGTGGTCCTCTCGCAGAAAGAAATTGTTATCGTAGAACTGGATGGCATCGACGCCGTAAGAGCCCACGAGATGACGCAAAACCGACTCGGTCCGGGCCGGCGATTCCATCTTTTCCCGGCTGCCATAGGCGGTAATGACGCCGCAGAAACTGCACGCATACGGACAGCCGACGCTCGCCTGATGGACCGCCGTCCGGCGCCCCAGAAATGTGGGCAGAATGTACTTTTCGGCCGGCAGCCGATGATAGGGCAAGGTGGGAAAAGCGTCCGGGCTCTTCATCTTTCGTTCGGGATTGTTTCGATGCGCCCCACTCTCGTCTTTGTAAGAGAGGCCGGGAATAGTGTCGAATGACCGTTGACCGCGCAGCGCCTCCAGAAGTTCAATAAAAGTTTCTTCGCCTTGCCCACGAACCGCAAAATCGACGTACGTAGCGTTCAACGTGGCCGCGGTGTAAATGGAGGGAAAGTATCCGCCCCATACAATGGACACCTTGGGAAAGCGATGACGGATTTCCCGGCAGGCCTCCATCGCGGCCACCATCTGCGGCCCGGGCATTACTGAGACGGCCAGTAGTTCAATTTGCCGCGCCTCCATTAAATTGGCGATTGTCTGTGCCGGTTTTGGATCAACGTTCCCATCCACTATCACGTACTCTTCCCGGCCCTCGAGCATCGCGGCCAGCGAAAGAACCGCCAAGGGAAACCGCCGGCTGCGCGGTTTGGTCGATCGGGGATGGAATAGGATGATCAATGCTAGGCCGCCTCCCCGCTGGCAATAAGAAATTTGGCCGGCTCCCGGCGGCCCAGGATTTTCGCCCGCCACGGCCTCATCGCCCAGCCCAGGCCATACCAAGGCTCATGAAACTCCCAGCGAATCCCGTGCTGTTTCCCGAGGCATTCCAAAATGTCCCGCGTCAGGAATTCCTGGCTGGCAATGCTGTTCGATCTGAAGCCAAACCTCTTTTCAAATTGCGCGCGCTTTTCCTCCACCATCGCCCGGCCGCTGGACTCACAACTGTAAAACGGTGAGTCCACAATCAGCACGTGACCGGGCCGGCGAAGGCAACGCAGAGCTTCCTTAAGTGTCCGGCTGTAGCATTCGGAATAATGAAGAGAGGCATTGAAAACAACCAAGTCGAATTGGGTGCGAGCGAAAGGAAGGCAATCCATTTCCGCCTGAAAGCGTGGAAAATGCCCCCGAAGAAATGACAGGTAGTGGCGCGCGGCGCTCAATCCATCCAGGTCGTTGTCCACGAGGTCCACGGCCACCGCACGATGTCCGCGCTGGGCAAGCCGATAGCTCATCCAACAGTTCCCTGCCCCAACATCCAGGATGTCCATGGGTTGCGAAAATTGCTTTTCAAGTTGGGGAAAAATTATTCGCTCCAAATGACGGAAGCTGCGCCCGCGGATTTTCCACTGCCATGAATTCCTGCCCGTGACATCTTTGTACGGCAAGGCAAGAAAATAATGCGCCCCGCCGGCCCCGCGTGCTTCTTTTAACCGGATGGCCTGATACTCCCTGACAAATTGCCGAAACTTGTCCTCACTCGATGGGGTCATGGCGCGCCAGATTCCCTTGACGCGCCTGATCATGAAACCGCAGGACGGACATTCCTTTGGAGTTGATGTTTCATTGGGACTTAGAAAACCAACGCCCGCATGGCAGCCCGGGCAACTCAAGAAGAGCGAGTGTGCCGTGGCAGCGCTCTCTGATTGGGCGTCCCAGGGCAGACGTGCGACCTCGTTGACTATTGTGGACATGATTCTGTGCGCTCAAACATCATCAAATTATGGTCTGCAATGCTTCGGAAGAACGGCCACGCCGAGACTAGGCGGTCCAGCGATTTTGCCGCGGCCATCCCCCGAGGCAGCCGGATTGCAAGGCGTTCCACATACGACGGGGGAACTGAGATTCCTACTCCCTTCCTCCCTTTGAAACGGAAATAAGGGGCGAAGGCGCTTGTAAGGCTTCGAGCCGTGTGGCGATAAACGGGTATCACCCTCCCATCTCCAAGGCTTGCCTTAGTGACTGGGCCAAATCGTCGAAACGCCTTCTCCGGATTTGCATGCAACAAGTACCAAAGAATTTCCCAGGCACAAAACCGGCTGAAAACGCAGATGAAAACCCTGGCACCCGGCCTTAACAAAGGGGCAAGATCAACAGCAATATCAGAAACATCCCGGCTGCAGTTTAGTCCGCCGAAATTCGATAACAGTCCATCAAATTGGAAGTTCTTATCCAACATGAAAATGTTTTCCGTCTTGAGCGCGATGAATTCGGCACGGTGCTGTACGCCCGCTTCTTGGGCCTGACGCCGCGCGGCAAGAATCATTTCCGGCGAGGCATCGCATGCGACCACCTGCACCCCGCGCTGAGCGAGGTGAATTGCGTCGGCCCCCGTCCCGCAATTGATATCCAGAACGCGCTGGCCCACGCGGAAACACTTGTCCAACTCCCGCCAGACGGCTTCCCGCTGTGCGCGGCCTATAACCGTTTGAGTAAATACCTGGTCGTAGGTCCCCGCAAGCTCGTCAAAAGCGGTAACATCAAATTGGGCCAGTGCCGGTGAAACGTGCATGAAGGTTCAAACCTCTCGTGCTGCGATCGTCGCCTGCATGCCCTGCCGCGCATGGGCGATGCGTTCACGCAACTGAGCCGCCGTTGACGAGTCCTCGGAATTCTGAGGAGCGCGCAGGAAGCGGCTTAACTCGACCTCGGAACGAAGAAGTTGGTCGGCGTTTTGATAAAACTCCCTGGAGTGCCGGCCCGCAATTCGGAATTCCCGGTCCGAACTCGCGGTCCACGCCCCCCCGCGGACCACGCGAGAGGCCACTTCATCAAAATAGGGCGTTCCCTTGATGGGATAGGCGACGGTTGTAAGAAAAATATCCGGATCGGACTTCTTCACGTGCGCCACGGTCGCCTCAATATCTTCGAGGTCTTCTCCTTCATATCCCCACATTAAGAACATCCCAGTTTGAATGTTCCGCTCTTTGCAGAGGCGAACGGCGGTCTGGACCTCTTCCACCTTTACGCCGCGCTGCATCGCATCCAGAATTCGTTGCGAGCCGCTTTCCGACCCAATCCAAACTCTGAAGCAGCCCAGCTCAGCGAGGGCATCGGCGACCTGAGGATTCAAGCGGTCGGCGCGCGAGATGCACTCAAAGGGGATTTTGAGGCCGCGGCGTTTCATCTCCCGGGCGAATTCAAATAGCCAGCCGTGATGGATGGTAAAGACATCGTCCGCCATCCAAAGCATGTCGGGCGCATAACGCTGAAGGATCCATTCTAATTCGTTGACCACCCCGACGGGTTTCCGCCTTCGATGAGTCTTGCCGTAGACGGCGTGGCTGCACCACCGGCAGTGGTAGGGGCAGCCACGCGCGGTAATCATTGAAACCGAGCCCGCGCCGTGATGGGTCCGCCACGTCTCCAGATATTTCTCCATGGAAATCGATTCGCGGCACGGCCAGGGCTGCGCGTCGATGTCCGCAATCTGCATGCGCGGCGGGGTCTGGCAAACGATGCCCGAGGCGTCGCGAAACGCAATCCCATGCACACGTTTCAATCCTGTCAGATCGCGGAGCTTCAGGAGCGGGAGCACTTCCTCGGCTGTTAATTCGCCTTCCCCCATTACGACCACATCGGCGCCCGCATCAATATATTCAGGAATATAGGCGCCCGGCTCAGGTCCGCCCACTATGGTTCTCCAGCCTGCCTCCCGGGCCACGCGGAGAATTTCAACCACGTTACGGCGGGTCATCAGATTGGCATACACGCCCAGAACCGATGGTTGCGATGTGCGAAGAACGTGGAACAGCTCTCCCATTGAAGAAAAGGTCGAGTCGAAAACTTCGACGCCGAAACCCTTGGAGCGAAGATGCGAAGTCAGGTAAAGAATCCCCAGGGGAGGATACGGCTTCATGATTTGGAGCTCTTTAGGATCTCCATAAAGAAAGTAGCCGTGAGTCAAAAGCAAATCGGGTGATTTCATGAGTGATCTTAAATTTCCTGCCGGAGGTTAAACAATTTCCCCTGCGCCTCGACAGAGCATCAGCAGGCAGCAGCCTCCGTCGAGCATGTCAGCACCGGCAAAAGCGTGGGCATTTCGATCCTGCAAGTCTTTTCCATTTGTTCGACTCGAGCCCAATGTTGAGCCAGGCTCTGCGCCCCAGCATCGCCAGTCTCATGCCCAAATGCGCCCGCACTCGCCGATAATGCGGACGGTGCACTCCAGGTCTCCACCTCTGCGTGAATGGCATCGCGAAGCGCGCGGTAGAATTCCGTGGTGTAGGCTCCCTTGAACATCATCGAGAGGTCTTCGCTATCAATCCAATTGGTCTTGGAGCCGAGCTGCTCGCGCACCCGGGCGTGAAACGCGGTGCCCGGAAGCGGGTAGGAAATCGAGACTCCGATGTCGTCCGGCCGCGTTGCACGGACCAATTCGATGGTTTTCCGGATGTCATTCCAGGTTTCGCCCGAATACCCAAACTGAAGAAAGAAACCTGTGTGAATACCCGCGTGTCGAAGATGCTCGCGCGCTTTCACTACTTGATCAACTCGCAGGCCTTTATCCATCGCGTCCAGAATCTTTTGAGATCCGGACTCCACGCCGAGCCACGCCTCGGCGCAGCCGGCACGACGGAAAGCGAGGGCTACATCTTCGTTCATCAGGTCAGCCCGCGTTTGCATTTTGAAGGGCACGGCGGCGTCGAGTTGCTCGACGTGGTCGGCCAAGTCCAATACCCAACGGTTCTTGAGGCCAAAAATGTCGTCGGCAAACCAGAGATGGTCCGCGCCGTATTCACTCTTGAGCAGCGCCATCTCACGCGCCACGGTTTCCGCGCCTCTCACATGGAATCGGTCTCCGTAGATAGGCTTGGCGCACCAATTACAGCGGTAAGGGCATCCGCGGCTCGCCACGAGGTTCAGCGAGAACACACTGTGGGCGGATTTCCACGCGTCGCGATAGCGTTCAATATCCACCAAATCTCGCGCGGGAAACGGAAGCTCATCAAGGTCTTTGATCAAAGTGCGTGGAGGAGTTTTATAAAGTCGCGCGCCTTGAGATTTCATAAACGCCAAGCCCGGGATTTCGATTGCATCCTGACCTGAGTTTCCGATGAGAGAATCGACAAGCTCAAGCAAAGTTTGCTCCGCCTCCCCGATCATGATGAAATCCGCCCCACCCTGCAGATATTGGGAAAGGTGATCGGTGGAGTCAGAGCCATTCACCACCACCCGAGCCCCCGTCGCTCGCGACAACCCGATCATTTCCAGGGCAACCTCGCGCATGCGGCTCAGGCACATTTTGGAGAGAAAGTTGAAGTTGTCCTCACAGAGCGCCACCACGCGAGGCCGGGCCTGCCGCAATGCCGCGGGAAAACCGGTGGCCGGGTCCTCCAGCATGGGATCGAAGACTGCTACCGAATACCCGTGCTGCCGCAGCAGCGCCGCCGCGTAAAGTGTGGCCAGGGGCGGATAGGGTTGCATCTTGCGGGCTTGCTTCCGGTCATAATATAGATGATATGAATGGGTCAGAAGAACGTCAACCACACGACACCTCTCATACGGCGCTCTGCGCCACCGCGGGCTCAAGGCGTTTGGCGTCTACAGCGGGCTTGGCAACCGGCGTCATTTTCTTGAGCTTGTGATTCAGCCAAAGTTCAACGGGGAAGCTGTAACAGTTGTGATTCAATCTCCACTGAGCCGGATAGCTGAGCGCTCGTTGCAGATTCTTCACCACGCGGGAAGGATCGCGCTTGGCGATGGGCTTCCGGTCGAAGGCAATGCGCAGGTAATCGCGCATGGTTTGCAACCGGGCATGCTCCTTTCCGTTAAGCCAGGGCAGAACCGTGTAGCGGGGGAAATAGTCGGCCCATCCCTCGAGCGACTTGGGAACCTCGATGCCCAGTTCCCTGGCGTGACTCATGATGGGAGAGCCGGGATAGGGGGTGAAAATATTGGTCCAGAATTCCGTGCCCGGAAATCGCCGGCAGACGTCCATGATGAACTGAATGGTTTCGTTGCGCTCTTGGGCGCCCTCACCCGGAAATCCGAAGATGATATTGAAGGATGGACGAATGCCCGCCTTTAAACATCGTTCGGCCGACTGGTAAATGGATTCAAAATCCTGGAAGGTCTTGTTCATGAGCTTCAGGATTTTTGGCGAAGCGGAATCCACCCCCTGACAAATCTGGTGGAGTCCCGCTCGGCTGAGCAGGCGAAGTTCGTCTGTCGTGAGTTTAGCCGTCAAATTGGTGGTGGCCTGAATACTCCACTTGAATCGCCCTCCCACGCGGACCAAACCTTCGGCAATCTGGACGGCCCTTTCGAGGTCGACCAGGAAGTTGTCATCCACCACCCAAAGCATTTCGAGCCCATAACGCCTTGTGAGGTCGTGAGTCTCTTCCACCACTTGCTCGGCGGGCAGCGAATTCCATTTGCGCCCGTAAACACCAGCATTGGTGCAGTAAGAGCAGTCAAATGGGCAGGCCAGGCTGGAGGTATACATGGCCCAGCGCCGCCCGCAGAGTTTTTCATAAGCATCGAAATCCGCGAGGTGATAGGCCTTGGAAGGCATCTCCACCAACGGCTTGAGGGCGCGGGGAGGGTTGAAGATCAAGCGGCCATCGTCTTTGTAGCCTACGCCGGCAATCCCCTCGAGCGAACTGCCATCGCGCAATCGCTCGACTATTTCGAGCAGGGCGTCTTCACCCTGCCCGCGCACCACGATGTCGATGTATTCCGATTGCAGCGTTTGGTCGGGAAGCAATGAGGGATGCCAGCCGCCCAGGATGATGGGAAAATCTGGATTCCATTTCTTGACCGTCCGGGCGAGATCAACTGTCTCCCGAATCATGGGACCGGTCACCAGCGAGATTGCCAGGCAAATGGCGTCTTCCAATTCTTTCATTACCCGCGATTTGAAATCGGGAGTGATCGTAGAATCGATGATGCAAACTTCGTAACCTGCGCGCAGGAGCGGAGTAGCAACGGCGAGAATGCCGAGAGGCGCGGTGGCCTCCGTGCTCGAAAACGCGGGAAAAAAGAAAACGACCTTCTTGGACTTCACGCTTCAGTCTCCGGATCAAGCCACAAGCTGGCGCAACATTGCAAAGGCTACCAGCGTTGATTTAAGCGAGTGTCATGGGCTAATCCCGTCTGTGCAAAAAAGTTGTCTCCGGAATCGGACAAACAATCTTGGTTGTGGCCCTCTGCCGGGGCCCGTTGGTCTATACTCGGGCTCATGGAGAATGAGAACAAATGAATCTGATCAAGAGATTGGAGAAGTTGAGCTTCTCACTTCGAAGATGCGCTGGGCGCCTGGGGATTTTTTGCCTGGGGTTCGCTGCCTTACCGCTCCCATTAAAGGCGCAGGTCTGGCCACCGTCCATGCCCCCTGAAAAAACGGTCAGAGTTTATGGCCAGGAAATTCGTTACTTCGAAGCGGGCGCGGGGCCAAGCGTGGTTTTCCTGCATGGGATGGTGGGAACCTCCACCGATTGGGCGCTTACCCTCGGTCCGGTTTCCAGGAATTGTCACGTGTATGCCATCGACCAGATTGGTTTCGGCCGTTCTGCCAAGCCTATGATCGAGTACAAGATTTCGACCTTTGTAGATTTCCTTCAGGAGTTCATGCGAGTGAAAGGCATTTCGAAAGCGACGGTGGTGGGCAACTCGCTGGGTGGATGGATTGCCGTAGATTTTGCCGCCTCTCACCCGGAGTTGGTTGACCGTCTGGTGTTGGTTGACGCCTCGGGCCTCGATGCTCCAGTTCATCACAATGTCCCGGTGGATATGAATCCGTCCTCAATGGAAGGCATGCGCAAAGTCTGGCAAGTATTGCTTTATAACAAGAACCTCGCCGGGGACTCACTGGTGCGTTCATCGTGGGAAAATCGTTTACGGGGCGGCGATAGTTACACCATTCAACGTTTGGTGGCCGCATTGGTGGCCGGAACCCAATTCGAGGATTCCAAAATGGGATCGATCCGCGCGCGAACGTTATTGATTTGGGGGCGTAATGATGAACTGGAGCCTGTGGATGTCGGCGAGCGATTTCACAAAGCAATTTCGGGATCAAAAATCGTTTTGATTGACCAATGTGGCCACGTTCCCCAGATCGAAAAGCCAGTGGAGTTCAACCAAGCGCTTACTGACTTCCTCGCTGAGCCCTAGCTAAGAATCAAGAGGAAGTCTTGACCCTCACAGTGTTCTCAGATATGCGATCAAGGCTTTCTTGTCCTCTGGAGATAATTCGAGACCGAATGGATGTCCTTTCACAGCGCGCGCCTTGACCCCCACCCCGCGAAATCCAGTCGGGACATAATCATCACGCAAGCGGCGTGGGTCAAACCAATCTTCAAGTGTGGCTACGGAGCCGTCATGCTCAAAGGGCCCTCGCAGCCAAACTCCTCGAAGTGAAGGCACTCGATAATAGCCCGTGCCCACACGCGTCTTGAGAGCCAGGCCAGGGTCGGTGCCTACGGTAATCGGCAGGATGGCAAACCGCTTTAAATCAGCTGCGGGCGGCTGGAATCCTTCAACGGGAGTCAGCATGTTGTTGGTATAAAGCGGTGGGGTGTGGCACGCCGCGCAGCCTTCCCGCTCAAAAACCTTCTGGCCGCGCTGGGCGACAGCATCAAAGTGATTCGGATTTGGCGGCATCTTGATGGAATAAATATACAGGGCCAGGGCGTAAAGCTGGTCGTCGCCATAGCGCAGCTCGGTTGAAGGATCGGGCAATCGCTCCAGGATTTTGAAGTCCGCGAAGGTTTCAAAGCGCACGCCCAATTGGACCAACGCTGCGTAGCGCATCAGGTCGCCTATTGACCTCTGCTGAATCAATCCAGTGTGATCCAGGTACTGGCGATCCTTCACCCCAATCAGGCTGGGAACCAGCGGGGGATAACGAAGGCTGGTGTTCACGCGGATGGCCACTCCGGGGGGAATTGCTTCGTGCAATGTGGCAATCTGCGGAATGGACATCTGTTCGGCATCGCCAAAGGGGTCAGGGTGCAGCCAAGGCACTCCCAAAGCCATGTGCCATTCGTGGGCAAAGCGTTTGGTAAAGGCGGCAGGATCGCCGGCCTCTGCCACTCGGCTGCGAAGAGCAAAGCCCACGATGCGATCGTAAGGGATGTTACCCTGAACGCCCTTGAGCACGGTTCCGTCGGGCATCACACGAGTGTGGCAAGTATTGCAGGAGCCTTCGCCCAGTTCCAGTTTTCCCTTCTCCCGGATTTCCCAGCGGCCAAAGGGCAGCGTGCCATCTTTGGCGACAGGGACGTCGAGCCTCTTGTACCACTCGGGATTCCGCACATCATCCTTGGTCATGAAGAGTGGCGTATCAAAACCAATGGGAGCGTCGTAAACAAGTTCGCCAGCCTTGATCCAATCTTCCTTGGTTTTTAGCTTGGAGCTGTCAAACGCAATTTGCGGTTCCTGTTGCCGGAGCCATTCCATGTAGCCTGGTGGCTCTTTGTCCGGGCGATAGATGGGATAACTTTTGTAGATGGGTCTGACGGGGATTTTGTAATACCAATCGGAGGACACAAACGTCGGCGAGGCTTCCGGAACGGCGAGCGGGACCATAAGGGTTGCCAACATTTGGTCATCCCAGACTCGGGGGATATCAGGGTGAAACTCGTCGGCAGCTTTGTCCGCCCTCGCCGCGCAAACCACCAACGCAACGCTTACAGCGGCCACTAGCAAGATGCCGGACCGACGGGCTGATCGACCGCGTGAATGTCTAGAGAATTGACTCATTCTAATCTCACTCCAAATTCTTTCTCGGCTTGTAGAGCCAACTTAATGGTTTGCCATCAAGGCCGACTCAGATTCAGGCAGCAACGGAGAGATCACAACAAAACCCAACAGAATCAGGCCGAGCGAGTGTCCGTAGGTATAATCGAAAAATCCCGACATCACAAATCCGATTAAGCCGAGCAACCCGGCTCGACAAACGAATTGGGCCTCCCTGCTAGTGGCTGCTCTGGATGCTTTCACGAGATCGAGAAATAACACTCCAAGGGTCAGCATCGCTGCCAGGGCAACGGGAATTCCGAATTCCGCCGCCAATTGGATGGCGTTATTGTGGAGATGGCCATGGTAGGCGGGCACAGGTTCGCCGGCTTTCAAATAATTTCGATACAATGACTCAACCCGGCCCGGCCCGACGCCCGTCAGCGGCCTTTCCTTAATCATTCGCCAACCTACGCGCAACATCTGCAACCGCTCAGCGTTCGAATAGAAGTCAGGACGTAAAGACTCAAGCACTCTCAGGCGAACCGGGCTGGGCGCCGCGACATAAAGTCCCAGGGGAACGAAGGGAAGAACCCAAAGCCATTTTGAGCGCCGCCTGACAAGCTCGACAGCTAGGAGCAAGAAACAGGTAATCCACGTCATGCGGGTCAAGCTGAACAAAATGGCCAGCCCGTGTATGACGGCCACCGGCCACCAACGGCGGCGCTCTTCCGGATAGAGTGACCAAAACACAAGGAACCCTGCCATCACCAGGATTTCCACGGTTCCAAAAACCATCCAATTATTAAGGAGTCCCCCGCTGCGCAGGAAGAGGCTGGCTTCGTCCCCCGTCCCCAAGCTTGACCAATAACTGAAAATTCGCGAAGCGAAATCAGCCAGCAGGAAGAGTGCCCCCAGGGTGGAAGTGAGAAAGACTCCGCGCCAGACGAATTGGCGGTCCGTATCTTTGTTGATAGCTGGCATTACAAAAAACACGGCGGCGATGAGCAGCAGATGGCGGATTTCACTCCACCCGGCCCTGTGCTCGGGCGATATGACCCAGGAGAGGATTTCCAAGCCAGCCCATGCCAACCAAAAATAGCAGACACGGGGAAACCAAATTCGGGTTTGTCCCCGGACACAGCTTACAATCCGGGCGGCGATTGCCAGCACCAGAAAAATCTCGGAAACTACGATCGAGATGGGGACGGCACAAAAAGCAAGCCCCAGAGCCCAGCACTCGTTGGGACGGTATTGCAGAAAGGCTTCCAAGGTCCCATCCGAGTGCGTCTGAACCTTCGAATACGGTGTTCCATCAACCTGAACAAGTACACGGCTCATTTCGTTTTAGAAAATCTGGCGCGTTAGGTCGAAACCGATAAACAAACCGCTCGGCTTGTCCGCGGTAGGGTCATCCAAGTACGAGGCGCGCGTTCCAGCACGCTGATTGACAGTAGTTCCCGGGCTGGTGGTGAAGCCAAACGTGAAGGCATGGCGCCAGAGCCTCTTCTGAATTCCAATAGAATAGGCGGGGCGATGGATGTCCATTTCCCGATAGCCGACGAAAGTTGGAATCACCTCGGCAACGATGGCCACGGTGGGGCGAATATCAAATGCGCCGCCAAATCCGACGGAGAAAGTATTGACCCCGGGCAAATTGGGAACGGGGTCTGCTAGATTCGCTTCCGGCGGCACCAAGCGGCGGTTTTGGAATGATAGTGTCGGCACCGCGTATAGCTGGGCCTTCTTACCCAGGCTTCTGGAGAAAACACCTTCAATGTTGGCGGTAAAGTTCTTGGAGAAATCATTCTCGCCGTCTACCGAGAATCTAATGGCGCCATTCAGGGGACGCCCGTCGTGTTCATCCGCAAAATTATATGCCGCCATCATTTGAATGGGGCGACCGATGGTGCTGGGTGAGCGATAAAGGCTGACTGAAAGATCCCGGGTCACCCCGTAGCGGATTCCAAGCGATGAGATTGAGAAATTATCGAGGCCACCCAGAGTGTGCCCGAGAGCTACTCCGCTGAACGCGGGGCCGTATGCAAAACGGTGGTTGAAATTGACATAGAAACCATGCCGATCGAGCCGGCGGCCGGTGGGCAAGCTGAAAAGATAATCATCTCCGGGCGTGTATACATTGGAATCTTCTTCCGTGGCTTGCCCAGCTCCTGCCGGGTTGGAGTTGCTTGCCTCGCCGAAAGATCGAATGTGGGCAGCGGCAAGCTTAATTTCATCCTCGGACAGTTTTCCCTGCCAGGCGGGCATTATGGTCCCTTTTCTCCCATGATGGATCGTATCGATAATTTGATCGTCCGTCAGGCTGGCTTGTAACTTCGGGTCGGTGAAGTTCGGGGTCTTGAGGCCTGCCACGCCTTTGCCATCAATTCCATGGCACTTTGCGCAATTGTTTTTGAAGATTGTCGCCCCGGTTTCTTGTCCGCTTCCCGAGGCCAAGCTTGATTCCTGGTTGTGGTCGCTAACCGGAACAAGCTCCGCTGTAAGTTCTGCTGGACTGACGGTTCGAGTCACCAGATCGACCAGGTATTTCTTCCCCTCACGCTCCAACACCATGGTGGTAGTCGACCCATCCACAAAGGATATTCCCAGCGATTCCGGCGGAACTCCGGGAGCCGCGGAAGATGGTTGAGGGTGGGAGCTTGCTGGAGTGATATTCGAATCCTTCGCACGCGCCAGAGGAATGACAATGATCATGCCTAACATCAGTGCTATGGATCGAGTGGCGTCAACGCAAATTGATTTCCTGGTGCTTCTGTTGATCGTTTGCATGTGGTGGCTCTCCAATTCGCAGTGGAATATTCAGCGCACTTCAGGTCCCGCCCTGAGCGCAGAATCCATAAAACGACAGCGCAAGCGGGAATGTCATCCGTAGGCTGTATTCAATTTGTAAAGGTTTTGTGTGGGCCTACCGTTTGCGGCAGAGAAGGTATAGTCTAGTGGGGATTTGATTGGCGGAAATTGAAACCCGGCGGAAAAGAGTTACCGGACGGAAATAGGATTTGCAACCTTATTGGGCGCGAGGCATCTCGAACTGCTATGGAAAAACTTCTGATTATTGAGGATGACCGTGCAATTCATAAGGCCCTCAAGCAACTATTTGAGGCGGAAGGGTACACCCTGGAGTTCGCCACGGATGGCGCGGCCGGTCTGGCCGCCTTCAAAGCGGCGCCACCTGCCCTCGTGATTTTGGATTTAAGGCTGCCCCAGGTGCCGGGCCGCGAGGTCTGCAAGGAAATTCGGAAAGTTGCGCCTTCCCTGCCCATCGTCATCCTGAGCGCCACTACTGAAGAAGTTGACAAGGTATTGATGCTGGAATTGGGAGCGGATGATTACGTCACCAAACCTTTCAGTCCCAAAGAACTCCTGGCGCGGGTGCGTACCGCGTTGCGCCGATCCCAGAGACCTGTCGCGCTGGATCAATATGCCTTTGACACGGTCTCGATTGACTTCTCCAAAATGGAGCTGAAGCGCTCGGGAAAGCTTGTGGAGATGACACCTCAGGAATTCAAGATTCTCAAATACTTTGCCCAGAATCCCGAACGCGTGATTTCACGGGACCAACTTTTGAATGAAGTTTGGGGTTATGACTGCTACCCCACCACGCGCACGGTGGACAACCACATCCTGAAGCTGCGGCAAAAACTCGAAGCAGATCCCGAACAACCCACTCATTTCCGCACCGTCCACGGTGTGGGCTATAAATTCGTTCCATAAGGTTTCTCCATGGGATCACCTCACGTTGTATTGATTGAGGCGCGAGAGCACTCGTAAACCAGGCCTCCGCGAACTGAGAAAATGACCAGAGTTAGACTTCGGACCAAACTAATAATCTCGCTCATTCTCATCTCCAGCGGACTCGCCACCACGACTGTCCTGATTGTGCGGCGTGAGGTGCAAGCGCAGGCGCAGGCCGGCATCGACGAGGCGCTTCACAATTCGGTGCTGACTTTCCAGAACTTTCAGCGGGAAAGGGAAGCGACGCTCACCCGTTCGGCGGGATTACTTGCGGACCTCCCAATCTTGCGGGCGTTGATGACCACTGAACACGCCGCCACCATCCAGGATGGCTCCAACGACCTCTGGCTTTTGGCCAAAAGTGACTTGTTCGTGCTAGCCGACCGCGAAGGCCGTGTAGTTGCCTTGCATACGTCAGTCGAAGGATTCTCACGGGAGGCGGCCCAAGTGGCGCTTCGCAGTTCTTTACAGAGTTCCGAAGACAGCGACTGGTGGTTTGACCAGGGCCACCTATACCGGGTGTTTCTGAAGCCCATTTATTTTGGTCCGCCCTTGGGAGGTTCGACACTCGGTGTTTTGGGCGTCGGGTATGAGGTTAATTCCAGTGTGGCCAAAGAAGTCAGCCAGATTGCCTCGAGCGAAGTCGCATTTCGATTCAACAAGAAGGTGGTTGTTACCACCTTGACGCCCAGCCAGCAGGCCCAATTTATGACCCAAGGCGATCTATCACTCGGCGATGATTTTCAAAATCCGCGAATCATCCAACTCGCCGGGGAACGATTCGTCGCTGAGTCAATCGAGCTGTCATTCCCTGAAAGAACGGTAGTCAGCCTGACCGTGCTCAAGTCCTACGACCGTGCGACGGTTTTCCTTCGGAGTTTGAATCGCTGGATGTTGGGAATTGGTCTGGCCGCAATCCTGGTAGGAACCGCCCTGGCCTTTCTCCTTTCACATACTTTTACCCGGCCTCTCGATAATCTTGTCTCAGGTGTGCATGCCCTCGAGAAAGGCGATTATGATTACCCCCTGCTGGCTCAAAGTGGGGACGAGGTGGGCGAACTTACGCTGGCCTTCAGTAGAATGCGGGACAGCCTGCAAAAGTCTCAGAACGAACTTTTGCACGCGGAACGTTTGGCCACCATGGGGCAGATGGCCAGCGCAATATCCCATGACCTTCGGCATCCGCTCACCGCCATCCTGGCCTATGCCGAATTCCTTTCGGAAACCAAGCTTCCGGAACAAAAACGCAAGGACTTCTACGAGGAGATTCGGCAGGCCGTCAATCGAATGGCCGACTTGATTGCCTCAATGCTGGAGTTCGCCAAGACTCGCCAGAATCTGAATCCCGTCTATTGCAGCATCGAGGATTCCATCCGCCGCGCCATTCAGTCTGTGCAGGCCAAAACGGAATTCCGCCGCATCGCCATCACGACGTGGCACGAAGGACGTTGTGAAGGGTGGTTTGATCCTGTCAAGCTTGAACGCGTTTTCCACAATCTCTTGATGAACGCCTGTGAAGCTGTCCCGCCCGAGACAGGAATAATTGAAATTCGAATCCGCCAAAATTCGGAAGGCGTCGAAGTCAAAATAGTCGACAATGGGCCCGGAATCCCCGAACCCATCGTCGAAACCATTTTTGCCCCTTTCGTCAGCTACGGGAAAGAAAATGGGACCGGTCTGGGATTGGCGGTTGCAAGGAAAATGATTCAGGACCATGGCGGCAATATTTGTGTGGAACGCACAGGCCGCGAGGGAACTGTGTTTATTCTGACCCTCCCCATCGGCCATCCCCTTGAGCCCGTGGCCAAGAGCTGAATGAATCTCCTCCGTTTCGAATCCGCCTTATTCTTCTAAAACTTTACAATCTGACTACAGAGGATTGACACAACCACCCCCACACCTCTCTACGATGGATGCCGCCCGAGTCGGATTCTCGTTTGTCGTGTCGAGGTGATGATGGTCAGCGGGTGTGGCCTGCCGGTCATGGAATTGAAACGGGGTTGGGAGTTGGACTCACGAGATTTTTTCCGAACGAGGGCGCGTTGGCCCATGAGCGAGAACCTTCTAATGGCCGGAAGCCAGATCCGGCTATCAACCAACTCCGAGAGCATTCTTTTTTATGCCCGCAAGCTCTTCGCGAGTTTGCCCGTCCACGGGGGAAATACAGGCTTGGATTTTAATTTTTGGGTGGATTTCGCCCAAACTTCCCCTTCGCAGCCATGGCCCAAACCCTATTTTAGAGGCATGGGGCAGTTCATTTTCGCGGGCTTTGACGGGCTCAACTCGCTTCTGGTCGATCTCAAGCAGCGCCTGGTGGTTGGACGCTTTACCAACGCCTTTGCGGAAGATGAGGTCGTGTGGAAAAAAATCCTGTTCCCGGTTCTTCCTGCGTTCTTGAGTCCATCGATTCCAGTTGCCATCCTTCATGGGGCGTGTGTTGAACACAAGGGAAGCGGACTGCTTTTGGTTGGGCCTTCGGGCAGCGGCAAATCGACCATTGCTTTCACCCTAGGCCGCCTTGGATTCGGGTATCTTGCCGATGATCGAACATATCTTTCTTTAAGGAATGGCCGCCTTTTCGCGTGGAGTGCGGGCGGATTCTTGAAACTTCGCTCCGATGCGTCAGGCCATTTCCCCGTAGCCGAAGGAGGAGAGCCTGGCGTTAGCTCCAAGGGCGAGAAATTCATTGAAGTTGACCCGGAGGATGACCTTGGATTCAAGCGCGTCAAGTGTTGCGAACCTGAATGTCTGGTCTTCCTTGAGCGTGGGTCTGAAGCCACTCCTCAATTACGACAAGCTAACCACGCCGAAATTGCATCTCGCCTTGAGCGCGACCTGAAGTGCAATGGGAATGACACAGAGTTCCACAAGGACGTTTTTCAGGGACTGGTGCAAATGCCCTGCTATGTTCTCCGCAATCAAGGCTCCCCGGAAGCTGTTTCGAATACCCTGCGCGATATTCTCCGCAGGCCGACAGGTGAAGCCCAACCTCAGAGCGTCTCTTTGCCGCCACTTTCAGCCACCACGAAGTTGTCAACAGACGATCCCCTTCGCCGCTCAACCCCCTTGAATTACGATCTCGCGTTCAGCGTGATGGGAAGGTTGGGAAACCTCGCGACTAATTCAAAATCAATTTTCGAGTCGGCGCGGAAATTATTTTCCCAACCCGAAGCGGCCCCGCACGCTCACCCGAAATTCTCCTGGCGAATTGTGAGCGAGATGGACGGTAAAACTTCGCCTCCGTGGCCGTCGTCTTCGGCCTTTTCATCCGGCGCCCTCCGCTTTGTCAACATCGGCCAGCGTAGTTTTGTCGCCATCAACTTGGAAACTGCTGAGGCCGTCGGTTTTATTTCTGAGCGCCTAGCTCAAGATGAGCCCGGTTTTGCCACGATTTTTCTGGCTACTCTGTTCTATTTGACCGTCCCCATCCTTCGCCTCACGCCTCTGAAAGCGGCCTGCCTCTCCAAGGACGACCGTGGCCTTTTGCTTCTCGGTCCCGCGGGAAGCGGCAAAACCTCCTGTGCTTATGCCTCCAGCAAGTTGGGCCTCGAGATTCACGCTGACATGGCCAGTTTCCTGGAATTGCACGATGCCGGCGTGCACGCCTGGGGGGAATTTTGGCCGGCTCTGTTCCGTGAGGAAACAGCGGTCACATATCCCGAGTTGAGATTCCTCGGACGGCGCCTTGAGCATGATAGTGAGACGTTTATTGCCGTCGAGAAGAACCTGCTGTGCCGCCAGCCAGCCCGCCCGGTTACGCTGATGCTAGCCGTGGTCCTCGAGCGTGGTCATGCAGAAACCCCGCGCGTGACACGGCTCTCTTCCAGTGAATATTGGAACGCTCTCCGGGTCAGCCCGCCGTACGAAGAGTTGGGCACATTCAGAACTCATCAGGAACAAGTCCTGGCAAAGCTCGCCAAAATTCCAGCATACAAATTAACCTGTGGAAATGATTCTGCCGAAGCGGCCAAGTTCTGCCGGTCTCTGTTGAGTGCCCATGACATTTTGAAGGCTGTGCGATGAACCTTAAGGTTAAAGAGGAAATCGTAAAGACGATGCGGGTGGGCGATACGCCTTGCGATGGCAAGGAACGATTATCGCGAATTCAGCGGGGCCAATGGGAAGGGGCCTTGAGCTGGCTGGTCCGGAGCGGGCTCGCTCTTTATTGGTGGTCGCGAGTTAAATCGAATGGTGCTGAGAGTTCTATTCCCGAAAACATACAGAAGCGCCTTGAGGAAGACCTTCAGGAAAATCGCGCCAGGCTGTCGGCGATGCGAGAAGAATTTCGGGCCCTCCTCCAGCTCATTGGCGATGCAGGGATGCCTTACGTCGTCTTGAAGGGATTCTCCCTCACCCCGGAGTACTGTCCCAACCCCGCCCTTCGGACCCAGTACGATTTCGATTTCCTGGTGGACGCGAGCTCCGTCCTTAAAATCGAGGAAGCTCTTCGACGCGCTGGGTTCATCCGTAAATCGCGGCAATCGAGTTTCGAACCAATAGAGTATTTCCACTCGCTGAAGCGGCCCGTCGTGCCAAAGAATCTGGATCGGGTCTTTTCGCCGGAGTTACACCGGGCGGTGGAAATCCATACATGTTTGTGGGAGCCGAATGCCGAGAAAATTCACTTCACTCTGCCTGAAAAGTGTTTGAACAGGGCGGTTCTGAAAACGTGGAATGGGACAACTTTCTTTTCATTGGCGCCTGAAGAAGCGCTGGCCTTTCAAGTCCTTCATATTTTCCGCCACATCTTGAACAACCAATGCAGGCTCTCCCATCTGTACGAACTGGCCACATTTCTGCATCACCAGGCGTATGGAGATCCCATTTGGCCGGCTTTTCAAAATGTGGTTTTGGAGAATGACCGGCTGATGGAAGCGACGGGGATTGTATTCGCGCTTGCATCCGGACTCTTCCAGGTTCCGCTCCCCAAGGAGGCGCGAGCGTTTTCTGTCGACAGGCTCAGCGCCGCGTCTGCGTTCTGGGTCCGGCGATATGGGATGCCCTCGGCGATTTCCAATTTCATGGGCTCCAAGTCAAGCCTTTATCTCCACAAGTTATTTGTGGACTCGGAAAGCGATTGGCGGGAAATCCGGCGCCGGCGGCTATTCCCTGTTCGGAGACCAGCGACCGTGGCGCGAGCCGCCAGCCGGCATCTGACGTCAAGATTGACGGCTCGGGCCAGGCAGATCGCCCACGCGGCGCAACGAAGCTGGTTCCATGGCGCGGCCGCGCTAAAGTACGCGTGGGGCTTGCCGGAGTGGCAGCGAAATAGCAAATCTCCGGCTGGGCGAACGAACACTTATCGAACCGAAATGGTGGCAATGGAAACGGAGTCTACCGTCGGCAAATAGATTCTTGGTCTGACCGCGAGACGCATTGATCCGTGGGTTAGCAAATCATGCTTCGACTTCGGCATCACATCACTAACGCATGTCTGGCCGCCTTCGATCTAACTTTGACGGCTGGGTGCCTTTTCCTCATCGCGCGATGGCCGACCGCACAAAGCGGAGGCTCCATCTGGAATTCGATCATGCGGCCCGCGGGCCTTTTGTCGGCCCTGATCTTGTTCATGGTTTGGTTTAGCCTGCTTGCGTTTTGGGGGCTGTACCAATCTCGAAGGGTCAATTCGATCTTTTCCGACGCGCCCATACTTTTCAAGGCAAGCTCGGCCGGATTGTTCATTGCTGAGGCACTTTCCCCATGGCTTCCTGCACCCTTTTCCTCCACCGTTTTCTTGCTGCGTTTCTTTATCACCACCCTTTTGGCGTTAACTGTGGGGCGTTCCTTGCTTCGAATCTTGTTTAGAAAGCTTCGCGAGTTGGGCTTGGACGCGAAGAACCTGTTGATTGTGGCAAGCCCCGAATCGGGGGATCGCATTGTCAAGACGATCGAGCAGCATGGAGATTATGGTTATCGTCTGGTCGAAAGGCTGAATTATGCCGGCGCCAACCCTTCAAACCCTCGGGCCTTTATGGAGCAATTCGGCGCACAGCTCCGGGCTCACCGGATTGACGATGTAATCCTGGCCCTGCCCGGAAGCGAGCGGCGGCTCGAAATGGAGTGCATCGAGGAATGCGAAAACCTCGCCATCAATGTGCGAATCGTCCCTGATTTGCTCCCTATGATTCAGACGAATTCACAGATTCATAGTCTTGGAGGGATTCCCCTGATCAGCGTAGAGCCTTACCGTACCGAAGACCTTCGGTACATTGTGGGCAAGCGAATCTTCGATATCGCCTTCTCGCTCCTCGCCATCATTCTTTTATCGCCCATTTATTTCGTTATCGCCGCCCTGGTGAAACTTACTTCGAACGGGCCCATGTTTGTAGCTCAAGAGAGGGTCGGCTTGAACGCGCGCAGATTCAGGATGTACAAGTTTCGCAGCATGAATTGGGGACACTCGTTTGAGCCGGCGACGCACTGGACCAAGCCGGACGACCCGAACATTACTTCATTCGGCCGGTGGCTCCGGCGGAGCAATCTTGATGAGTTGCCACAATTCTTCAATGTGTTGATCGGCGACATGAGCATTGTTGGCCCACGGCCTGAGCGGCCGCACTTTATCAATGTCTTTCAGAAGGAAATTCCAGGTTACATGCGGCGTCATTATGCGAAGTGTGGGATTACCGGATGGGCGCAAGTGAACGGCTGGCGCGGCGACACATCAATCGAGCAGCGCGTCACCCATGACCTGTATTACATCCGGAATTGGGCTTTTCTGCTGGACTTGAAAATCATTCTGCTCACCTTGACTCGTTCTTTTTTTCATCGAAACGCCTACTGAGGAACGAAGCTCCGAGGCGGCCCGAGGTTTCTTATGATGGATCACGACGCGGATTATAAAATGAGTCGCCGGATTGAGGCGATTCACCGGCACCTGAAGTGGATCATTGCCGGCACTGTCCTCGCTGGCGTCACTGCCCTAGTGGTCAGCCTGTTCCTGCCCAACATTTACCGGGCTACGACATACCTGCTGGTGTCCGAATCCAAGATTGACGCCAATTCCCAGAACGCCATGTGGCAATACTCGCTCATTCGCACCTACGTCCCATTTGTGGATAGCGACGCTCTGATCGGACGGGCAATTCACGATCTCCACCTTGACCAGTCCCCCTATGGACTGACCGTGGGTAGCTTCCGTCGCCACCGGTATCTTGACGTGGATGTGCCCAAAGGAACTCGATTGTTGGAAATTGACGTGGAATTTCCCGACGCCCGCTTGGCTGCAGATCTGGCCAACTATCTGGCTCAAAACGCCGCCCAATTCAACAACCAACTCACATTAAGAGAAACGCAAACCACGCAGGAGTTTCTCAAGCAGCGGGTCGATCAATCCGCCAAGCATCTGGCCGTGGTTGAAGCCGAGCGCCTGAATATCAAAAAGGAGGCAGGACTGGAAGACAAAGAGAAAGAAGTCAATATTCTGCTGGGGGAAAAAGCCCAGGCATCTGACCAACTTGAGGAGTTCCGAACCACCCAGGCTCAAAAAGAAGCCCAGGTGAAGTCGCTGGCCGAGCAGCTTGCCCAAGAACCCAAAATTTTGTCTCTTAAGAAATCAGTGACATCAGACCCTTATGTTGAACACGCCGTGCAACAAACGCATGGAAGCACCGACGGCTCCCTGGCTGTCTCGGAAGAATCCATAAGCACAGTCCATGAACACATTCAACAGCAATACGCTGACGCCCTCGCCACGGCTCGATCAAGCGAAGCAGGGGCTCGCGCGAGTGAGATCGCGCTGGCGGCCATCGACACGAAGATTGGACGGCTTATGAAAGATAACATCGTGCGCCGTAGCGATGTCGAACGTACTGACCGGGAGTACGCGATTGCCAAAGACGATTTTGAAAGCGCCAGTCGAAGCTACCAGAATGCTTCGGTGGCCGTGACGGCCCAATCCCAGGATCTCAAGCAACTGGCGCCCGCCCTAATTCCGGAACGGCCTGTGAGCCCCAATATCATCCTAAACGTCGTGTTGGCCGGTTTCCTGAGCTGCGCCCTGCTCAGCCTTTCGGCCCTTGCCTGGGAAAGCATTCGGGCCATGCGGTGGCGACACTTGGACAGCATTGAGCGGGAAGATGAGTTGGTGGCAAACACCCGTTAATCCAAACCAATGCATATTTTCAAGAACCGGGTCTTCATCAATACGATTGCGATTTATACGGGAGAGGGTCTCTGCCGGATCACCACGTTTGTAGTGGCATTGCTCGTCGCCCGGCGCTTTTCCGCGGAAGCCTTTGGACAATACGGGTACGCCGTGGCCCTTGCCAGTGTCTTTGTCTTGCTTCCTGACATGGGGCTTCACCTCATGGTGACGCGTGATGTTGCCGGCGATCATAATTCGCTGCCGCGCACATTTTGGAACCTCTTTTGGTTGAAAACTGCCCTTGTGGGAATCGTGGCGTTGGGCGGCCTCATCTTTGGCGCCCTGGCCTTGAATGACCACGGCCGTCGCGCGTTGTTTTATATTCTGGCCATCCGCGCCTTGGTGCAGACGTTTTCTTTGGCCAGCACGTCGTTCTTCAAAGCGATGGAGCGAATGCAATTTATCGCTCTCATGCAGCTGGCCAACGTAACGGTTACCGTATTGGGCCTCGTCGTCTGTGTCTTCCTGAAGGCCGGCCTTTACACAACAGTTTCGACGCTTCTTGCGGGCCAGGTGGTTGAATTGCTTCTGGGATGGCGGTTCATGGTGCGGCACTTCAACCCTGGCCCGATTCGAAAGTGGAAATCCGGACAAATCTCGACCATGCTGATTACCGCCATTCCAGTCGGTCTTGCGGCCATCCTCCAGGCATTCGGCGTTCGACTCGACGTATTCATTCTCGGCGTGTTTTCTTCCAACCGTGAGTTGGGCCAATTCCAGGCCGCGGCCTTGCTGATAGTGGTGAGTTTTCTCGCCACTTCCCTTTTGATGACCGCCCTCTTTCCCAAGCTGGCAAGACTTCTGCGCCACCCGACATTAGCAGGGACAGCTTTCCTGGAGAGCGTCCTAAAACATGGAATCATGCTTGCGACCAGCGCTTCCATCGTCGTTTGGATAGCTGCGCCCGGCCTGGTTCCGTGGGTTTTCGGACAATCCTTCCTTCCGGCTGCGCAATTCCTCCGCATCCTGGCGCCCGTGATCCCATTCGTTTTTGTCAACACTTGCATGCTGTACATTTTCCTGGCGGCAGACCGCCGCGGGGAATACCTCGCAACGCTCGCTCTCACCACCGCCATCGGCGCGCTGTTACTCCTGGTTCTTGCACCGCGCATGGGAGGGAGTGGCGCTGCTTTGGCAGATTTGCTTCGCGAGGTCCTGGCGTCGGCGATTTACCTCTACCTGCTCCATGCCGAATCCAGAGTTCCGTCACTTGGCCCTGCCTTCTTGAAAATTGTCCCCGGCGCTGCAATCGCGGCGTTGGCGGCATTTCTATGGTTGAGCGCGAAGGGAAACTCTGAAGTGTGGGCCGTCATTTGGAGCACGGCGATGCTGGGGGGGATTTTTCTTTTCGCCGGCACTCCGCGACGGGAACAGCTTGTCTTGCTGGCGAAAGAAGATTTATGAGAGCGGCACCCTTCTTCGGTGACCATAAGACCATTCCACTTGGAATGGCATCAGCAGCCATCGCTATCGCAAGCGGATGGCTGAGCGCTACCGCGTCTTCGCACGGAATTTACCTCCCAATTTTTTGCGCGGGCCTCTTGTACGCCATTTTCGCCCTGGTATCCATTCGCGAGCCCATGATTTTCATTATCGTTTTCCTTACGGTACTGATTGTGGCTCCACCCTTATATTTCAGGCAGACAGGCGAAACGCCGGTTTATATTTCGTCCTTCCTCCTGCCCATAGCCTTAGCCATTGCGGCAGTGCGCTGGTCTGACTTCCACTTTCAAGTCGATCCCATAGCCAGGGGGCTGTTTTTATTCCTCATTGGCACAGCGGCGTCATTGCCCTTCGCGTGGTGGTTTTCCGGCTCGGCCATTGCGGCGGGATCTCTCCTGCGATGGCTGATGCTCGCCCAAACACTCCTTCTGTATGTGCTTGCCCGTGGAGGAATGCGGACTCGTCCCACTGACACTGAACGATGGCTGATACCCACGCTGATCTTCGCTGCCGTGGTTGGAGCCGGCTACGGAATCTATGATTTCATCTGGCCGGTGCCCATCCCCCACCCTTCCGCACCGCAGTTCCTTTATTTGCCCAACGGCATGCTCAGGCGCGCCCAGGGGGTTCTATACGAATCTTCGAGCTTCGGGAACTTATGCGGATTTTTTCTGGCCGTTACAACCGCGGCAATTATGGTGCGAAGGGAAAAAGCCCTTGGGCTTCCCTTTAGTCTATTGCCTCCATTTGTGCTCACCCTTGCGGGCGCAACAATGGTGGCCTTCTCGAGGAGCTCATGGGCAAACACTCTAGTGACTCTGGCGGTCTTCGCGTTTCTCACCCGTCGCACACGATGGAGGCGGGCGCTCATTCTCATTTCGGCGCTTTCCATTCCCCTGGTTGTCCTGGCGCTGTACTTTCCGGAAATTTGGAACTATTTCCTGGGCTACCGCCTGGGAAGTCTCTCGCTTATTTTCTCCGATCCAAATTCCGCTTCCAGCGGCCGCTACAAGGTTTGGACTCAGATCATTTCAATTCTCTACACGTCCCCTTCATATTTCCTTCTGGGCGTTGGGTATAAGACTTTGCCTTATACCCGGCTTTTTGGGAGCGAGATCGTCACCGATAACGGCTTCCTGAATCTATTGCTTGAAACCGGAATCCTCGGGTTGGGAAGCTTCCTCGCCTTCCTGGTTTCAACGATGAAATCCTTTTGGAAGTTATCGAGTTCACCCAATTCGCGAATCGCTTTTTGGGCAACGTTGCTCTTCTCCTTTTGGTGCGGCCAATGCGTCCAACTGTTGGCCGCGGACGCTTACACTTATTGGCGCAACATGGTGGTTTATGTTGCCTTGATGGCGATGGTCATGAATTGGGCCGACCGGGAGGAATCGCGGTCCGGGCCAAGCCCAAGCCTTCGGACTGACGTTGGTCTCCGCTGAGGTGCGGATGATGAATCGCTCGGTTCTAATTCTCGAGCAACAATCCTGGAAGGGTGGAGCGCAACAAGTGTTGCTCAACGTCCTCGGCGCGCTCGGCAAAGACTTTCGCCCCGTCGTTGCCTTTCCTGGCGATGGCCCTTTTCGCGACCGCCTGCAAGATGACGGGATCGAGACGCTCACTTACCCGCTCGGCACATATCGCCCCGGCAAGAAATCTTGGGGGGAAATGCTGGCCTTCGCCTGGCGCACCGTAGTGTGTACGCTGAAGCTAATTCAAATCATCCTCTCCCGAAAAATCTGCATGGTCTACATTAACGGTCCGCGGTGCCTGCCCTCAGGGGTTATGGCGGCAAGGTTGACCGGGCGGCCCACCTTGTTCCACCTCCACAATGTTCTCACCCGCCCTGCTGAAACTCTACTGGTCTCATGGTTTGCGCAGCGGGCCTGCAAAATAATCGCTTGTTCCAATGCCGCTGCGGAGTCTCTCCTCAAAAGCAGGCCTGGAATCAAATCCAGAATTAGTATCTTGTATAACCCGGCCCCGGAATTGCCCTTGGGGAAATCAGTCTCAACCTCCAGACCTCACACTCCCATTGAACTCGGTGTTGTGGGACGGATCACAGAGGGAAAGGGCCATCATGTATTAATTGACGCAATTTCTAAACTGGCCCCGCGAATCGGAAAGTCGATCCAATTGACCATCGTTGGCGCCCCTGCCCGGCAATCGTCAGAGGATGAATCATACCTGGTGCGGCTGAAGGCTCATGCGAAGAGCTTGGAACTTGATAAGCAGATTGTCTGGGCTGGCTACCAGCATGACGTGGAGCCCTTCTATCAATCGATGGACGTCCTGGCGGTGCCTTCCGTCGGAACCGAAGGCCTCCCGGTTGTGGTGTTGGAAGCGATGCAAAGGGGAATTCCTGTGATTGCCACCAACACAGGCGGTATTTCGGAAATTGTGCAAAATGAAATGAACGGCTTGACGGTTCCTTCGGGAGACAGTGAAGAGTTGGCTAAAGCCCTGGTTAGGCTACAAAGCAATCCCGCCCTCTTTGAGAGACTGAGTTCGGGCGCCCGGGCCACTCTCAATCCAAGGTTTTCCCCGGAACTATTTTCGCTGGCGATCAGAAGAGTCGTGCTCGAACTGTGCCCGCCGGCGCGCACAACTCAGGTCCTGCATCGGGACGCAGAGGTCGGCAAATGAGGGTGACCGGCATGGCAGACCACAAAACAGTTCTGGTCCATCACTGGCTGGTCGCGCAACGCGGGGGCGAATCGGTTTTCGATGCCATGTTGGGAATGTTCCCGAGTGCTCCAGTCGCCACGTTAGTTTATGACGGCCGCCGGTCTTCTCCCTGTCTTCAAAGCCGCAGAATTGAATGCTCAATCTTGCAAAGATTCCCTAGCGCCCACCGATGGTATCCCTACTATCTGCCACTATTTCCCTGGGCGACAGAGCGTATGGACCTCTCCGGTTTCCAGCTTGTGATCAGTTCCGATGCGGCAACAATGAAGGGAGTCCGAACCGCGCCTGACGCAATCCACATTAGCTACTGCCACACGCCGATGCGTTACGTATGGAGCGGATACGATCATTACGCGAAGCAGCTCGGCCCTTTAAGCCGTGTCGTATTTAAGCGCATCGCCAAGGACCTGCGTCGCTGGGATTTTGAAGCCGCCCAGCGCGTCACGCACTTTGTGGCCAATTCCCACGTTGTTGCAAGCCGCATCCGCAGGTTTTATGGACGCGAAAGCACCGTGATTTATCCACCGGTTGACACGGATTATTTCGTGCCTGATGGCCCCGTTCGCAGGTCAGGCGATTACTATTTGCTTGTCTCTCAACTGGTCCCCTACAAGCGTGCCGACCTCGTGATTGACGCCTTCAATCGCTCGGGACGCCATCTTAAGGTCATCGGTGAGGGGAGCGAGCGGCGAAACCTCGCGCGCCGCGCCCGGCCTAACGTCCAAATCCTCGGACCGCAGCCGCGCGAGGTTATTCGGCGCCATCTCCAAGCCTGCCGCGGCTTTGTTTTTGCCGGCGAGGAAGATTTTGGAATTGTGATGGCGGAAGCCCTGGCCTGCGGCGCGCCGGTCCTCGCATTTGGGCGTGGGGGAGCTGCGGAAATTGTCCAGGACGGCCGAACGGGAATCCTGTTCGAGGAGCAGAGCGTGGACTCTCTTCTCCAAGGACTGGCAAGACTGGAGTCAAATCAGTTCGATCCGAATGTGCTTAGGGGCTCCGTGCTGCGGTTCAGTCGCGAGAGGTTCATACGTGAATTCGGCCGTTTGGTTAATGAGGTTTTGCATGAGCATGATTTATTCTCACCCGCCTTTGCGCAGGGCCGATAATTCGAGGGAAGGCTTAATAGCCACATCATTTCCATTCAGCCTGTGCAAATCAAAAACCCTGTTTGCACTGGACTCGCATAAGATCCTGGTCGCAACTCATGAGGAAACAAGAAATCCGGCAGGAATCCAAACTCCCAAGAGGCAACTGTGGCGTCCTGTTGCGCTGCGAATTTCTACGACTACAGGCCTGCCCTGCCCCACCGATTTCTCGAAAGGGCATGGTCGAGGCGCCCCGCTGTTGACTCGAAAGTTGAGCGGGCATAGTATTCTTAATTCCGAGCGTCAGAGGTTAATCCGGGCCGTGAGCGGGAGGAAAAACTCCTTCGGAGCTCGCCACGAGTTGGATCCTATTGGGCTGCCCATTAGCGATTTCATTAAAGTCAACCTCAATAAGACTGAGGCGAAAAGCATGGCTGCGACCATCCACGCTGAAACGTGACAATACGCTGACATGTGTGGAGGTGTTTGGAAAGGGAGACAATTCCACATCCTGTCAAATGCATTTGTCCAGGTGGCGCGCTTTATTATGAAGAATTCTGAAGACATTTCCGAGCGCAAGCGGACGGAAGAGGCTCTCTATAAGAGCGAAGAGCGGTGGCGTTCCGTCTTTGAGAATTCCGCCATCGGTGTTGCCTTGACCGACCTCGACGGCCGCTTCCTGGCCACCAATCCTGTCTACCAGAAAATGGTGGGTTATAGCGAGGAGGAACTCCGGGCGCTTTCATTTATTGACGTTACTCATGAGGACTACCGCGAAGCCAATTGGGCGCTTGCCGCTGAGCTGCTGGACGGAAAGCGACAGCAGTTTCAGATCGAGAAGCAATATCGGCGCAAGGATGGCCGTTGTATCTGGGTGCGGAACAACGTTTCTCTTGTTCCGGGCACCGAAAGGGTGCCGCGATTCATTATGGCGCTCTCCGAGGACATCACAGAGCGAAAAAATGCGGAAGAAGCACTGCTTAATAGTGAGGAGCGAGTCCGGCTCATACTCGATTCCGCTGCGGAAGCGATCTTTGGTTCCGACTCCGAGGGTACTTGCCTTTTCTGTAATCCCGCAGCGGTGCGCCTGCTTGGATATGATGATCCGTCCGAATTGCTGGGGAAAAATATGCATTCGCTGGAACACCACACTCGGGCAGACGGCAGGCCGTATCCGATCGAGGAGTGCCCCATTTACATTGGTTTTCAAAACGGCCAAGGCGTTCATCGGGATGATGAAGTCTATTGGAGAAAGGACGGCACCAGTTTTCCGGTGGAGTTTTGGTCCCACCCGATATTTCGGGAGGGTAGAACGCTCGGCGCAGTCATTACCTTCGTCGACATCACAGAGCGCAAGAAGGCGGAAGAGGCGCTTCGAAAGAGTGAGGAACGACACCGGACCCTCCTTGAGATCAACAACGCCATCATCACGAATCTCACCAAAGATGCGCTTCACCACGCAATCTGTGAGTCCTTGCGGCGCGTTTTACCGGTTGACCGGGCTTCTCTCACTGTTTACCAGCCGGACCAGGACACGCTGCGGATAATCGCCATCGAAAGGGATTGGGGCTTGGACTTTTTCGGGGTGGGAACCGAGATGGGGCGAAAAGACACTCATCATGGCTGGGTGTTCGACCACCAGCGGCCCCTCCTGCGCCGCAATCTCCAGACGGAATGGAAATATCCAATCGAGCAGCGCCTATTAAGAACAGGTCTCCGGTCGTATTGTATTGCCCCCTTGATTCTGGCGGGAAAGAGCATCGGCACGCTCGGCATTGGGAGTGACAAAGCGAATCAGTATTCGGAAGCGGATGCAGAGTTTCTGTGTGAAGTCGCCGGTCAAGTGGCACTTGCCGTGGCCAACATGAAGTCTTACGAAGAGATCAGCGCCCTAAATGCCAGAGTGGAACGCACCGCGGGGCACCTTCGCATCCTCCTTGAGGTCAATAACGCCATCATTACAAAACTCACCGAGGACGCACTCCTCCGATCAATTTCCGACGCGGTGAGCCCCCTCATTGCCTTCGATCGATGCGCCATTACGCTCTATAAGCCGGAGACCGACACCCTCCGCTTCCTGGCCGTAGAGGGAGCTTTGCACTCAGACTACTTCCAGCCTGGTCTGGAGGTCGGCCGTAAAGAAACCAGCGCAGGCTGGGTGTTTGACAACCAGCAGCCTCTCCTTCGCCGTAATCTCGAAGAAGAACAGCAATTCGCTAACGAGAGGCGCCTTTGCGCAGAGGGGCTTCGGTCGCTCTGCGTAGTTCCTCTGATATTGCAGGGTAAGAGCATCGGCACTCTAAGCGTGGTCAGCCGGAAAAGGGACGAGTATTCCGAAGAGGACGCGGAGTTCCTCCAGGAAGTAGGGAATCAAGTCGCGATAGCTATTGAAAATATGCGGTCGTATGAAGAGATCGCGGCCTTGAGAGCGAGGTTGGAAAAAGAGAACGTATACCTCCAGGAGGAGATCCGGACCGAGCACAACTTCGAAGAGATCGTGGGAAAAAGTCCTGCCCTTTTGGCTGTGCTCCGCAAAGTCGAGCAGGTCGCCCCAACGGATTCTACTGTGCTCATATACGGAGAGACAGGGACAGGGAAGGAACTGATCGCGCGGGCCATACACGACCGCAGTGCGCGCAAGGATCGGACCCTGGTGAGGGTGAACTGTAGCGCGATCTCGGCGGGTCTCGTGGAAAGTGAGCTGTTCGGCCACCTCAAAGGCGCCTTCACTGGTGCGATCGAGCGGCGGATCGGGCGTTTCGAACTTGCCGACGGCGGCACCATCTTCCTCGACGAAATTGGCGAGTTGCCCTTGGAAACGCAGGTTAAGCTGCTGCGCGTTTTGCAAGAACACGAATTTGAGCTGGTGGGAAGCAGCCGCCCCCTGCGCGTGGATGTGCGGGTGATTGCCGCCACCAACCGCAACCTGAAGGAAGCAGTAGAGGCGGGCCGCTTCCGATCCGACCTGTTTTACCGGCTCAATGTCTTTCCCGTCGAATTGCCTCCCTTGCGAGAACGCCGCTCCGACATTCCGCAACTCGTGGCTTTCTGCGTCTCGCGGTTTGCCAAACGGATCGGGAAGAAAGTGGAAGGTGTTTCACAAGAGGCAATGGACAGGCTGATGAACTATTCATGGCCTGGAAATGTACGTGAGCTCCAGAACGTGATAGAACGAGCGGTTGTCTTATCGGTTGGTCCGACCCTCCAACTGGACCAAGGCCTCTTGCCGGCTCCAGCCGCAGTAGGAGGCTTGGAGATTGCTGAAGCTGCTGATCAAGGAGAGCCCGCCACCAGTCTCACATCTTCTAGAATGCCCACGATGGAAGAAATGGAGCGAAGTCATATCCTAGCCGCCCTCCAGCAGGCCGGAGGCGTAGTTGATGGCCCGAAGGGAGCGGCAAAGATCCTGAATCTCCACCCCAACACCCTCCGCCACCGGATGGGCAAGCTTGGAATTAAGCGGTCTGGCCACCGCCCGTCGTGACTCCATTCACAACTGCTCGCCTCCACACACCAAATGCAGTAGGCGGCGCGTCCCTTTGCAAGCCGTTCGCCTAAGGTAGTGCTCCCTCAACACCCCATCCTGCTCGCCAACTGAGCCGGCGGCGGCAACCTGAGTCCTCGCAACTGACTCATTTACTTGGGGATTAATTCGTCGGGCATCAGCTTGGGCACCTGAGCCTGGCCATTTAAGAACCTCCAGGCCTCCCGCGCAAACACCGCGCAATCCAACCCTGAAATTGGCAGGCCAAGTGCATTGTTCCATAGCGAGTGCAAGTTCGGGCGGGGGGGAATGCTGAGGATAACAATCGTCGAATCGTCGGGTGAAGCAGTAAAAATCCGGGTGGAAGGCCGGGTGGCGGGCCGCTGGGTCGAGGAGCTCCGGAGATCCTGCACGGTGCACGGTCTCAATGACGGGGTGCAGTTGACCCTCGACCTGGCTGATGTTTCCTTTATTGATGCCGATGGAATCGAGGCCCTCAAGGACCTGAGAAGCCGGTGCGTGAAACTCATCAGCCCTTCTTCATTCGTTGCCGAGCAACTGAAAGATGTGGCGTCATGTGGCGAGGCCTAAGCGCTCGATTGATCGGTGGCAATAGATTAATGCGAAACCAGGAGAGAAAAACCATGCCCACGAAACTGGAAAGCGAAGCCGACTTGGTGGCGCAAGCTCAGGCGGGAGATGAAAACGCTTTCGTGAAAATATACAGCCGGCATAGCCGCCACATATACCGAACGGCTTTCAACATCACTCAAGATCCCCGGGAAGCCGAGGATGTGCTTCAGTATACGTTCCTGAAGGTTTTCAGGCATCTGGAGCAGTTTTGGAGTGAGTCACGTCTTTCCACCTGGCTCACCAGGATCGCTACCAACGAGGCGTTTGCCAGATTGCGCCGGCGGCATGTGCAGAAACTGGTCTCTCTTAACAGACCCATCATGACCGGGGGAGGGACGCCGATGGCGAGGAATTTCGAGGGCTGCCGGGATGACGCCGGGGAAATTTACGGCTGGATCGAGTGGCAGGCGATCTTCTTCAGTGTGCTCAATTAGCAGTTGGACCTTACGGATTCGACCGTAAAGGCCCGTTTGATGCGTTCACGTTTGATGCTCCGGGACAAGCTAATGGCTCAACAAACGGTTTCGCTCTTTCGACCGTTTAAGTAGGGTGTCGGATTGCATTTTGATTTCGAAGCACCGGCGATCCCCGACTCCATCAGCGCATCTGAGGTGATCCATGGCAATCATGGCGGAAACAGTTAAGGGCAGTTCCTATCAAACTTGCTTGCAGGATGGTGGGATAGACGTCCCGGGGCCGGGCGCGGCCTCGGTCGTAGGTCGCATGGCGGGATTCATTTACCACGATCTGCGTCATCCCCTTACTGCGATTCTGGCCTATTCCGAGCTCCTCGCAGAGGACGACCTGGACAGGTTGCAGCGGAAAGATTTCCACCAGGAAATCCGCCTGGCTGTAAGCCGGATGAATGACCTCATCTCCTTGCTCATGGAGCTTTCCAAGGGCCCTGAGGCTGTCCGGCCCGAAGTTGCGGACATTGTGGAGACCGTCAAACGCGGGATTCAGGTCGTAGCAGTAAGGCCCGAATTCAGGAGAATCATGATCCGCTATCATCACGACGGCCTGACCGAGGGCTGTTTCGGCCTTAGGGGGCTGCAAGGGGTGATCACGAACATCGTTTTAAATGCTTGCGAGGCTGTCCCGGCAGATTCCGGGAGGGTCCAAGTGACATCTGTAGGGCGACACGATTGCCTGGAAATCAGAGTCTCCGACAACGGACCGGGCATCCCCGCTCCCATCCGCAATGCCGTTTTCCAGCCCTTTGTGAGTTATGGCAAAGAGGGAGGCACGGGGCTTGGCTTGGCAATTGTTCAGAAAATCCTCCGCGACCATGGTGGTGAAATCTACTTAGATTTTACAGGTGAAAAGGGCACACTGTTCAGGCTGGTTCTTCCTTATGCGAACGTGTCCCCCGAATCGCTCGAGATGGGCGCCCGCTCGGATCGTTTTACTTTAGCTCCTGTCACTCGGACCGGATCCCACCCCAGGAGTTCCCGCTAAGGAGAGCAAGACCATGATGGGTAAAAGGCTGGGAGTGGAACCATCTGAAAGAGAAGAGAGAATGGCGTCTTTTGAACGAGCTGTCCTGCCCCATCTCGACGCCGCCTACAATTTGGCCCGCTGGCTCACCCATAATGACGACGACGCTCAAGATCAGGTGCAGGAGGCCTACCTGCGCGCCCTCAAGTCCTTTGATGGTTTTCTTGGCGGAGATGGCCGCGCCTGGATTCTGACGATCGTCCGCAATACCTGTTACACCTGGTTAAGGCAAAACACAAGGAACAAGCTCGAGGCAGTTTTCGACGAGGAAATCCACAGCGTAGAAAGCGATGATTCCAGTCCGGAAACCCTGCTGCTCGAAAGTTTGGACAGCCAGCTTCTCAAACAGGCTTTGGAAGAACTGCCGCTGGAGTTTCGCGAGGTGCTGATTTTGCGCGAATTGGAAGGCCTGTCCTACAAGGAAATTTCCGACGTGGCAGGCCTTCCCCTGGGGACTGTCATGTCGCGTTTAGCCCGTGCCAGAAAGCGCCTTCAGCAATGCCTGGCGCGTCATGTAAACTCACCTGCCCTGCCTGGGGTGCAGTAGAAGTTTGATCAGTCCGGCAATGCGCTTCAGGATCGTGGCGATGGCGCCGTGCACTGGGGCAAAATCCTGAACTCGATTACTGGCCGCCGATTTTTTCCTGAGCACGATCTGGATGACCCACCGAACGTCTGCCGGCCGAAGGATCAGTAACCGGCGAATTCTTCTGTCTTGATATTGTCTTCACTGACGCCGATGCTGTCGAGCAGCAGAAGCATCGCTGTAACCATTCCGGGAGGTCCTGCCAGGTAGTAAATCGGGGTTTGAATTTCTGCCAGGTGTTTGGTGAGCATGTCCCTATTAATGCGGCCAAGCTCGTAAAGCCAGGAAAAGTTATAATCTCGCGTGACAGTCGCAATGAGTTTGAAATTCGGATTTTGCCTCGCCCACTCTTCAAGCCTGTCCATGAAGGGCGCCTCTTGTGGAGTGCGGTTGGAGTAAAACAAGTACATCTTGTGAGGCAATTTTTCCTCAGTTGCCCAACCAATCATGCTCAGCATCGGCGTAATCCCAATTCCGCCCGCCAGGAATACTGCCGGCTTGGAGCTGTCTTTGTGCAAAGTGAAGGAGCCCATAGGCCTGCTTACCTTCACTCGGGCGCCGATCGGGATTGCCTGCAAACTATTCTTAAACGCGGTGTTTCGCATTCGCATTGCCACAGTGAATGACGCCCGATCGTTGGGCGAGGTGGCGAAAGACAAGGTTCGAACATTGCCTTGATCGTCAGTCTCGGGAGGATTGACGAGGCTAAAATCAGCATTTTGTCCGGGCCTGAAAGTGTATCCGGCGCCGACCGTATCAAACCGGAACGCCATTGTGTCCTTGGCAACTTTCTCCCGGTCTTTCAGGACTAACAAGTAATCACTCATCTGAATTCTCCTTCAAAAGGCCTTGTGACCCGAGGACAAGACTTCAACTGCCCAACTCAATCCCGAGCGCCAGACGCTTTCTTTCCTGGAGTCCGACGCGCCGATTTAAAAAGATCCTCCGGTCTGACCAACCCAGGAGTTCGTCTCCCGCTAACCTATGACTTAATTCGGCGCTAGTTTATTCCGGCAATTTCTCCCAAATAAATTGTGGCACTTTCCGGGAATATTCTGCCGGACCGAACGGTATTCATTTTCGAAAGGTAGCAGCCGCCCGGCAGTAATAATTAGGGCGATCTCTTCGGCGATGGAGATGGGACTGGGTGGCTGCATGGAGGGAAGGACATGAGACGTGGAAAGTCTTCAGAATCGGCATGCACGCCGGCCCCTGTCATACTTGCGGATCTAGTGGCTCGGGCTCAGCGGGGAGAGGAGGTCGCGTTTGCAGCGATCTTCGAGTCGCACAAGCGGCGCGTTTATTCTCTCTGCCTCCGGATTACCCGCTCTCGCGAGGATGCGGAAGACATAACCCAGGAAGTATTTCTAAAAGTCTTCCGAAAGATCTCCACTTTCCGCGGCGACTCCGCGTTCTCAACCTGGCTATGCCGCTTGGTAATCAATGAAGCTCTCATGCACCTGCGGAAAAACCGGGTTGAGCACGTGTCATTAACGGACTCTGAGGGCCGGCAGGAAGGGCCGGCCAGGGCAGAGTTCGGACGCGAAGACCTTCAACTCAGCGGAACCATCGATCGCATCAACTTGAACGCCGCCCTGGGGAAGCTCTCCCCCGGCTTTCGGACTGCATTCGTTTTGCACGATGTGGAGGGTTACGAACATGGCGAAATTGGTCGAATGATGAAACGATCCGTAGGCAACTCGAAATCACAGCTTCACAAGGCGCGGCGGAAGCTCCGCGAGTTGCTTCATCCACCCTTCGAGGCGCAGAGCGCGCCTGCGCATTGAGCGCCTCCACGATTTGTTTGCGGCAGCTTGCGCGTCCGTTGGAGTACTTAACCAATTCAGCGAAAGGCGAATTTAGGCTCTGTGTCACTCTTAACCCGATCCCGTTCATCGAATTTGATAATCTCCGCGCTGATCCTGCTCGCTGGGCTGCGGCTCAGAGCTTTGGCAAGCCCCCAGAACTCGCAGGGATCTCCGATCGACACAGCGGGCTTCCCGGTAGTGGTTCGAAAGTCACCCCTCCACGTTGCTCCAATCCAAGTAGACGTCAATATGGTGCTCCTAAACGTCACGGTGACGGACCCGTGGGATAGAATGGTGACTGGCCTCGAGCCGGGCAATTTCGAGGTGTTTGACGAAAAGGTCGAACAGCACATTGCCTCATTTTCATCGGAGGACATGCCTATTTCGGTTGGCCTGATCTTCGATTCCAGCGGGTCCATGTCCGGTAAAATCCAGAAATCCGAGGAAGCGGTCCTTCAGTTCTTCAAGACATCGAATCCACAGGACGAATTCATGCTTATTAATTTCAACGACAGCCCCAATCTCATTTCGGGTTTCACGTCAAAATTCGAGAACCTGCAGAACAACCTGCTTTTTGTTAAGTCGGGTGGAAGGACGGCATTACTCGACGCAATTTACCTCGGCCTTAATGAAATGAAGAGAGCGAGCACAAGCCGGAAAGTATTGCTCGTGGTTTCGGACGGCGGCGATAACCACAGCCGCTACACACCGAGAGACATCAAGCGGGCTCTGAAGGAGACTGATGTGGCCATCTATGCGGTGGGAATCTTTGAGCCCATGGCATCTCGCGGCCGGACCATGGAAGAATCCGATGGGCCGAATTTGCTGGCCGAACTTGCGGAGGTTTCAGGCGGTCGGATGTTCAGCGTCGATGACGCCGACGAACTGCCGGACATCACGGAGAAAATTTCCATTGAGCTGCGCAATACGTATGTCATCGGCTACAAGCCATCGAACCTTGTCCGCGATGGGCGTTGGCGGCGGACCAAAGTGAAGTTTTTTCCGCCTAAAGGGTTGCCTGAACTCCAGGTTCACGCTCGCGCCGGATACTACGCACCAACCCGATAGCTTGGAGGGTAGGCCAATCCCAAATAGACGATTTCCGTGTCCAATTGAAACAGGCCACTGATTCAAGCAGACAGCGTGAGCACACTATAGGGTCGGGGCTTTTCGGGGGGTGACGCGATTGGCAGACTCTCGCCAGCGACGATCACCAGCCAGGCTTTTAATTCCTGCGGAGCGAAGATTCCTGCTTTGGGTTGCGGCCAGGACGCCGCGCAATTTTTCGCCGGCTGGCTTCAAATCCACCGCGCCCCGGACCGCATCCTTAAACTCTCGGATCCCTTTTCCCATGCCTTGACCCTGGTCAGGTAATTTCTTGGGGCCGAGAATTAACAATACAATTCCAAAGATGAAAATCAACTGAGTTGGCGGAAGGAGGCCCTCCATGAAATCTCTAAACAGCATCGTGACCGGACATTTTTTGTGTGACGGCGGGCGAATTTATCTTTCCCACAACGATACAACATACCACCGAACGTACGTTCCGATCCCCAGAAGCAGAACCGCCCACCAAAGCACAAGCGCCGTCCGCATCCAAGGCTTATATCGGGTAAATCGGATCTGTTTCGGCAAGATGTTCGTTCCCGCAACCAGGAGAATATACAGTCCGAACATTTCCGCGACAGTTCCCAAGGCGCCATGAGCAACGGCGAGTGCGTAGTAGGAATCGCCGAGACTGGCAGGAATCTCCGACACGACCTGGTGGCTGAAAGAGGGAGCCATAATGAACGCAATTAAAACCAGGTTGAGCAGCATGACCGCAGACTGGCACCACGCATGGGCGCGGTATTTACCCCTGCGGGCCAGAAACATGCCCACGAGTAGCGCTGCGCCCATCAGCAACTCGGCAGTGAGAACAAGATCGGTTCTCAATGGGGCGGCGGTCCTTAAGAAGCCTCTGCTCATAAATGTGTTTTCTTCCTCAGGTAATCTTTGGCTTGGTATTAGGCCCGATTGATCAATAGGGATAGGGAGAGCGGTGCGAGCCGCTCCCGTTCCCTGTGAAATGCTCGCTTAGCGAGAAGCAGCAAGCACATTGGACGCCGAACGCTGGCCGCAGGTGCCATAATTCTCCATTATGTTTTGCACATTGAAAATCCGACTGCCCAAGACGTCTTTGCTTTTCTGCCCGCTCAGCTCGACTTGTTCTCCGGCCTTCAAATCTGGATCGTCCGTGACAAGTGAGTAGGTCTGGTGATCTTTCTCATTGGTTAAAGTGAAACCGTAGTGGGCTGACTGGGTGCAACCGACCAAGGACGCATGGGGCGGAGCCGCATGATGCCGATGATGGACATAGAGAACGATGCCAGCAACGGCTGCTGCCGCTCCGACCCCGATGCCGATGGCTGCCCCGGAACTGTAACCACTTTTCGGCGGAGTGTACCCGGTGGTGCCGGCTCCGGATCCCGTTGCACCCATTCCACCGCCGCCGTACTGCGCAAAGGCAGTGGCAGAAATGGCGGCACAAAGAACAATGCATTGAGCTAGCCGAACTAGAAAATGTGAACGCATGTTAATTTCCTCTCTTTTGATTTGATTTACTCTCCAACTCTTGCTCCTTTCTCCAGGCGCTTCTGGACCGAATCCGACAATGGAACCTTACCTGCAAGATTGTTGCGCCCGTTTCAGGCTAATCTTTCCGTCTGGTGAGATCCGCGGCTGGGATCGAGGTCGCAGACGGTTCGATCCACTTCGGAACACCTTCAATCACACTCACTGGCGATATCGTGGGGACGATCTTCGTCAGCCTCAACCCCGCCACTTCGAACAACGATCGGTATTCAGCTTCACTGCGCTCGCGGCCGCCGGAGATTACGAGCATATTGAGGTCCTGGAGCCGGTCGAAGGAGGCAGCACCGTTGGGACGTAACACCGTTTCCACTAACAGAACGCGGCCATTGCGCGTCATTGCATTGCAACAGTTTTTGAGGATTTTCACGCAATGCTCGTCGTCCCAGTCATGCAGGACGTTCTTAAGAATGTAAGCGTCTGCCCCATTCGGAACGGATTTGAAGAAATCCCCCGCGAGTGCTTTGCAGTTCTCTGCCAAACCATCGCCGTTCACCACCCGCTTGGCTTCTTCGATGACGGGGGCGGTGTCGTAGAGAATTCCATTGAGCTTCGGATTCATCTTCAGAATCGCGCTGATGAGCGCGCCCCGCCCTCCGCCAATGTCTGCGATAAGGGTGATTTTCGAAAAGTCATAGGCCAGGACAATGGCGAGGGATAACAATTCGGTTATGTTGTCCATGGCGCCGTTGAAGACTTCGCCCGCGGCAGGATTTTGCGCGAAGTATTGAAAGAGTCCCATCTTGTAAACATGGTTGAAGGCTGGTTCCCCGGTCTTGACGCTTTGGAGCAGATTTCCCCACGCTTGGTAGTGTTCTTCGCCGAGCGTTAAAACCATGGAGCGCAACGAGCCGGGGACATCACTCAGGAGAGAATTCCCAATGGGGGTCAATGCAAAGCGGTTGTCCTCCTCTTCAATAAATACGCCGAGGCTGACGAGCGTGCGCATCAGCCGGCGAAGTGAGCCAGGGTGTGTCCGCGTGCCTTGTGCCAGATCAAAGCTGGTTTTGGGGCCATCGCCAAGAAGGTCAGCGATGCCCAGCTTGGCCGCTACGTAGATGGCCTGCGATTCCCAATAGCCTGTCGCCATCTGAAGCAGCGCCATCGGCGGTGGAATCGTCTCTCCTCGTTCCCGGACAGTTTGTTCGTGCATCTTCGACACTCCCTAATTGAGCTGCGGACGGGGAGCTAAGAATTCACCCAAGGCCCTTCTTCCTGGCCCGTTAAGGTGGGGCTCCCACTCCTCCCCAAGGAGGAGTGGGAGTTTCAGGTGGGCTGGTCGCAGCTTGTATTTCAGCCGAGGAGTAAAGTGTTTCGCGTCTCCTGGGCTGACGAAAAATCATTCTGGTTGCGGTGGACCGTTTAACGCACTTCCGCCGTTAAGGATTGGAAGTCGGCTCCACCACTAACTTTCCCTTCATTTTTCCGTGCCCGAGGCCGCAAAAATCGGAGCACTGAAATGGGAAGCTGCCTGCTTTGTCGGCCGTAAATTCTATGGAGGTGGGCTGGCCTTTTTTCAGTTCCTGATCAACCTTGAAGGCTTCCAGTTTGAAACCGTGGTCCCGGTCGGAAGCAGTAATGACCAGCCTTACGCGGTCACCCTGCTTCACCGTGATTACGTTGGGATTGAATTCGAACTTCCTGGCTACCACCGTGATTTCTACCGCGCCGGCAGTGTCCTCCGCAGCTGGTGCGAAACCGTGTGCGAATGCGCCCAGGGCTGACACAACAGACAGTGTCAAAACAATTGAACTCCCAATTAATCGCCTCATATTTCTCCTCGGACTCTCAAAGATTTCCTGCTTGTCGAAATCTCGCCTGTGTTTATAAAGTTGCCGATCACCACTTGAGCAGCGCGGCTTCCGCCGCCATCCCGGGACCGAGCGCCACCATCACGCCCCAGTCGCCGGGTTGGGGGTCGCCAAGGCGCACCACACCGTCCAGGACATACATGACTGTGGGCGACGACATGTTTCCATAGCTGCGCAGGACGGTTCTCGAAAATTGCAATTGCTCATCCGTCAAGCCGATGTGCTTCTTGACTTCATCGATCACCTTGCGGCCGCCGGGGTGCGCCACCCAGAAACGAATATCGGAACGATTCAAACCGTTGCGCAGAAGCAGCGGGTCCACGGCATTCTCAATCATCGGGCCCGCCAGGTCCCGGACCTCAGTCGCAAGAATGATACGGAGCTTGCCGTCGCGGTGTTCGAGTCCCACCTTGTCAAGCTGCGCAGGGTCGAGGAATGATTGGAAATCGACAATCTCAGGAAAGTGAAGGTCAGCACCGGACCCATGAATGTGGCCTATATCGGGATTCGTGCTTAGAAGAAAGGCCGCCGCGCCGTCGGCACAGATGGCGTTGCCCACCGCCGTCTCCAGCGTTTTGTCCTGGTAATAGCTCGCCGAGCAAATTTCCACTGCCAGCATTAAGGCTAACTTTCCCGGATTGGCGCGCGTAAAGTCGCTGGCACGCTGAAGAGTGGGAACCGCTCCCGCACAACCCAAACCCAGCATCGGGGCGCGCTGTACGTCGGGGCGGAATCCCAACTGCCCGATCAGCCGGCTCCCCAAATCGGGGCAGAGATAGCCCGTGCAGGAGCAAACCAGAAACAGATCGACGTCCCGGGGAGTGATTCCCGCGGACTCCAGGCAGGCGTTAACCGCCCTGCTTCCGATCTGCATGGCGCCTTGCAAATAGCGCTGGTTCAATTCGTCCGCGGTCTCGAACCGATTGAAGTTTTCCGGGTCCAAGTAAAAACAGCGGGATTCGATACCGCTGTTCAAAAAGATCCTGAGAATTCGCAAGTCGGTGTAGCCCAACATGCGAAAAGTCTCCTTTTGTGAGAGTCGAAGAACAGGATTCGCATTTCCAAAGCCGCAGATTCTGGGATTTACCTGGTTCGCCTTATCCCAGGCATTCAATTCTTCCCGTCGTTCGGTCATGAGTGCTTCGATCGGATATGTAGCCAAGACGCCCTCCCGCAACTTTTTACTGCCTGAACTTCCCCGCAAGAGAACTAGCCCGGGGGTATTTCGACGCCGCTTAAAATGCCGCCGAGGTGCCCGGTAAGTGCGATTAGGGCGACGGCGAACAGCTCAACAACGAGATAAGGGACTGTAAACCGTTCCTCAGATCCTTTCCTCTGCCGCATTCGCCACCAGGCAAGCAGCCAAATCAGCGCGGCGGAGGTAAGCCCCAGGATCAAGTGGAACCGTAAGTTGCCTTTCAGCTTCTCTCCTTCAAGAAGCCACTGCCAGGCGATAAGTCCCGTAGCCACCGCCGGCAAGGCCGCCACCGCTGCCCCCAACAGGTTGTAATAGGCAGCGGTGGAAATCGTTCTGTCACGCCTCCACCGGGCGAGCAAGTCGAAGAACGCGCTGGCCATGAACAACGCAATCGGGAAGTGGATCACCACGACGTGCTGGGCGTGTTTCGCGAGTAGCGCGGTCTTCAAGTCAAAGGGATTCATTTCAGCCTCAGATTTCCGTATTTACTGCACTATCACCTTTCCGGTCATTTTCGGATGTATCGCGCAGAAGTAGGAATACGTACCTGCTTTGGTAAATGTAAAAGAGAACTTCTGGTCGGTGTCCATCACAGGTGACTTCAGAGTCTTACCTTCAGTACTGACGACGTTGTGGGGCACGTCATCCTGATTTGTCCAAGTGACGGTTGTCCCTGCGGGGACGGTTAAAGTGGTTGGCGTAAAACTAAAGTTGTCGATCTTGACCTGATACTTGCCGCTTGCGTTGTTGTCCTGGCTCGCAGCCGGCCTGGCTTGACTGAAATTCAACAAGCCGAAGGCTAACAAAAGAAGCGTTCCGACGGTCTTGCTTGGGGTTATTTTTCTCAAATTCATTTTCTCCTTTTAGTAAAGTAGTGATCGGTGACCAAGGTCAAAACAAAACCTCAATCACCCGACGCAAGTAAAACTCAAACGAAAATCTTCTCCGTTCGGCACTTTTCACTTTCCACGTGCCGCTTGATACTTACTCTTGCTACGCCAGCGATGAATCCACAATCGCCAGCGAATGGTTGGTCTCCACGTAGTTAACATCGGTTACGCCCAGTACGCTGCGAAGCTGATCCGCGGGCACTTTCATCGGGCCCGGAGAAGGCGCCGAGCCGGGCGCAGGCTGCGGGAATGCGGTCGAGCACGCCGTGTGGAAAGTGATGTTGCCTTCTACTTTCTTCATGGTCTGGTGAATGTGACCGTTCAGCACGGTGACCGAGCCAAAGCGCTTGAGATACGAAAGCGCCTGGGCGCTGTCGTCTGTTCCCCAGCCCCAGTCGGGATACACCGTCCAGAGAGGAATGTGCGCGAAGACTACGATGGGCGCGCTGCTTTTCAAGTGCTTAACATCTTTCTCGAGCCACTCGAGCTGATCCGCGCCCAGGGTGCCAAGCCCGCCCGCCTTGAGGTTCAACACGTTGACCAAACCGATGAAGTGCACGCCATTCTTGTCGAAGCTATACCAACCCCCGCCCTGCGCGGACTTGCCGTAGCGGTCCAGATAATCCTTGCCGTTGTCGGTGAGGACGTCATGCTCGCCGGGAACGAAAAACACATCCTTGGCACTGGCGCTTTTCAGCATTTGATCCACCGTGTCGAACTCGGCGGCCTTGGAGAGGTGGCTGATGTCGCCCGTGTGAAGAATAAAAGCGGGGGGTGTGGGCAAAGCGTTGATCCGATCGATCGCCACTTGCAGAGTCGCGGCCACATCCGGGTTCGCCGCCTTGTTGAAACCCATGTGGCTATCACTGATCTGAACGAAGCTCAATTCACCCATCATCTGCTTGTGGTGCATCTTGGGCAGGGCGCCGAGCGCGTAGGAGCTGAGAACTCCACCCTTGATCACGCACAGCGCTCCCGTGCCCGCCCATGCCATACATTTCAGGAAGCCGCGGCGGTCAACGCCATCGGAGTTGTGGTTGTGATGAATGATGTTGTCATGGCCAATTGAGGAACCTTTCTTCGACATGATGCGTCTCCTTTTTCTCTGGTGCGCTGATTCTCGGCGGTCACTTCATCCGCCTTCACATTGCCATACCGCGATGCTCGTCCGAATATTCCCGGAATGTTTGCTGAATGAGCTTCGGGAATAAAATAGAGCGGGAAGAAGTCTTGCTCTTTTGGCTTTCCCAGGATTTAAGCGGGTGTTCTCAAGCAGTGTTGGGTGGGCAGATGCTGCTCGACGTTTTCAGGATCGGTGGAGCAGTCAGCACTGGTTCCGCACCTTCGGGAGCGCGGGTTCTTCTCGGAAGCTCCGTCTGGGGCGGTGACGTGTTCCGGTTCATGGACCAGCATTGCCGCAAATAGGCCAACACGTGGATTTGGCGTGGGCGGAGTTGCCGGTCGTCCTCTCGAATACGTTGGCGGGCTAGTGAAATGGACTGCTTATGTTCCGATTACTCTGCCATTCAAGTGAAACGGGGGGCAAGCCGTCGCTTCGCCGACATAATGCGAAAACGAGGCCAGCCCCTGGTTGCACGATTCTGTCAGGCGAACTACCTCCCGACTGTGGAGACACCAAGTGTGAGCTGCGAATGAAGCTCCGCCTCATGGGCCGCCGGTCCCCTTTTGTTCCGAGGTACCGGATAGCTCAGCGTCAGGCCCGCTTCCCCAGCATCAAACGTTTGAATTGCGTAACCTGCGGCGGTGTTTACCAGGTTCAATTGGCTGTGATTGGAAATCTCTTTATGATCGGCGACACTGGCCAAAATGATGGCCGACTTTCCCTCTCCCCGGACGACCAGATAATTGTAGGTGCTGGCCGAATCCATTTCCATCGAGATTGTGTAATCCCCCGGCGTCAGGGTTGCGCTTCCCCACCGAGCCTCGACCGGCAGAGTGAATTTCCCCATGTAGTTGCCCTGCGCTTTCCCTTGGCTTGCGGCCAGGCAAAGAGACAGAGCCATGAAGCCAACGTTCATTACTAATTTCAAGTTTCGGATCGATTTCAATTTAGTTCTCCTCTTGGGTTCTGGCGATCCGCGTTTTGATCTTGCCACGCACATCATTTTGACCGCCTCCACCCGCCTATACCGCCACCGCCCAATGAATATTCCTGAAAATTGGGCTGATTTGGCTTCGGGAATAAAATCGCAGGCCCGCGAGTCTTATCTTCGATAGCCTGAATTAGAGGTGAAGCTGGCCGTTGCCGGAAGCAAACCAAATCGGGAGTTTTGAACAGACCGTCCTGCCGCATTTGGATGCGGCCTATAACCTGGCGCGTTGGCTGACGCGCAATGACCATGACGCCGAAGATGTGGTGCAGGAAGCTTACCTGCGGGCCTTCGAATTCTTTGCAGGATTCTATGGCACCGACGGACGCGGCTGGTTGCTCACCATCGTGCGCAACACTTGTTACACGTGGTTACGCAGGAACCGGAGCGGAGAACTTTTGACGCAATTCGATGAAGAAATTCATCGTGAGGAAATTGCGAGCCCGAACCCGGAGGAACTGTTCCTGGAGAACGCAGACCGCCAGCATCTCCAGGACGCTCTGGAAGAATTACCGGCCGAGTTTCGCGAGGCATTGGTGCTGCGGGAGATCGAGGGATTGTCTTACAAAGAAATCGCAGACGTTTCCGGGATTCCGCTGGGTACGGTGATGTCCCGCTTGGCCAGGGCGCGTGATCGGCTGAAGGACGCCCTGGCCCGGCGCATAAAATAAGGAGTGCTAGAGTGAGCTGCCAGGAAACTGAGGGTCTTATCCACGGCTACGTCGACGGTGAGCTGGACTTGGTGCGCAGCATCGAAATCGAGCGGCACATGGAAGGCTGCGAGGGGTGCGCACACGCGTACCAGACCCAGCAGAGTTTGAAAAGCGCGTTCCGGTCCGCCCCACTCAGATTCAAAGCACCGGCGGAGCTTCAAAGCCGCATCCAGTCGTCGTTGCGAAAAGCGGGCAAAGCCGCCCCGGCGCCTCGCGCGTTCCATTGGCTTCCCACACTGAGGTGGGCGGGCGCCGTGGCCGCCCTGGCACTCATGGCCGTCATTGGCTGGAATTTGGCGCGTGTTGCGCGCCCGCCCTCTGGCGATGACCTCGTAGCCCAGGAGGTTCTCGCCAGCCATGTGCGCTCGCTCATGGCCAATCATCTGGCCGATGTGCCTTCCACCGACCAGCACACGGTCAAGCCGTGGTTTAACGGCAAGCTCGATTTCTCCCCGCCGGTCGTGGATTTGGCAGGGGATGGATTCCCGTTGGTAGGCGGGCGCCTCGATTATCTGGAAGACAGGCCGGTGGCGGCGCTGGTTTATCAGCGCCGGAAACATTTTATCAATCTATTCATCTGGCCTTCGGCGTCAGACTCAGGCCAGCGCGCGGTGATGCGGCAAGGGTACAATCTGATTCATTGGACCCATTCCGGGATGACCTATTGGGCCGCGTCCGATCTTAACAACAGCGAGCTTCAGGAATTCGTACAGTTGATCCAAGCACCTGTCACTAAATAAACTGGCTGATTCGCCGCGGGATTCACGCCACGGGGATGCGTCATCTTTTTCCCTAGGCGGGAACTCCTACTAATCTGTCTATGCAAGAAAGGAGGAGTGATAGATCAACCGGCTTTTGTAGAAACTCGCAGGCTCCGAGTTTGAAGACTTCTGATTGCTCATTTGAGTCAATGCTCCCGCTAACCACAATTACGGGAACTTGCTTTGTTTTCGGGTCGGACTTAAGTTGGCGGAGCACAGCGCGGCCTGTCCCCCCGGGCATTTGAATGTCGAGAATGATTGCATCCGGGGTCCGCCGACTGGCGGCAAACCACGCCTGGAATGCGTCAAAAGCGACTGTCACCCGGTAACCCTTTTTCTTGAGACACGATGAGAGCAGGGTTGTTTGAATTGGATCATCATCTGCAATTAAGATCATCATGGATTTATTCCTTTAGTGAATTTCCTGGTACAGCTTCTTTTTGTCTCATTTTCTTAGCCATGAGTTTCAAAGTGCTTCGCGCATTGGGTTGTGACCGCGAGACCGTCGTGCAATTCGGCCCAGAGTTCCCCACAAAACTCTTACGCCGCAACGCACGCGTGGAGCTCCATGGCTTGCTCCACGCGGTTTCGGCCCTTTTCTTTGGCCCTGTAGAGGGCCTCGTCAGCGGCGCGCACCCAGGTAGTTGTGTCCTCGATGTTTGTATTAAGGCCCCCGGCTACGCCAAGGCTCAAGGTGACCGGAATGAGCCCACCCGAGCTTTCGAATGGCTTGGAGGAGATCGCTGCACGTAGCCTTTCGGCCTGCTTCACCGCATCGGCAACTTCACATTCCGGCAGGATCACCATGAATTCTTCTCCTCCATAGCGCCCCACCCAGTCGTAAAGCCTGACACCTGAACCAAGTCTGCTTGCCGCCTCGCGCAAGACTTCATCGCCCACCAAGTGCCCAAAGGTATCGTTGATCTGCTTGAAATGGTCCAGGTCCGCCATGATCACTGCCACTGGCGCGCCCTGGCGGTCGGCTCGGGACAACTCCCGCCGCAAGGCATCCAATGTCGCGCCGCGATTCCAAAGACCCGTCAAATTGTCGTGGGTGGCCTGAAATCGAAGGGCATCGCGCGAAGCAATCAGCGATTCCTGCAATTCAAGAATGCGTATTCCTGAACGGAGACGGGCCTTAAGCTCGCCACTATCAAAGGGCTTGCTGAGGTAATCGTCGGCCCCCGCTTCGATTCCCTCCACCACATCCTCCTTAAGCCCCCTCGCCGTCAGGAGGATGACGTAGGTGTAGGGCTCGGCTCTTAGTTCGCGAATCTTCTGGCAAACCTGAAGCCCATCCATCTCCGGCATCATCCAGTCCAGAATGGCGATGCGTGGAGCATCCTCGCCCTGAAGTATTTTCCATGCTTCTGCGCCATTAGTCGCGATATCCACTTCAAAATTCCATTTCTGAAGCATGACCTCCAGCAGCCGCCGCGAAACCGGCTCGTCTTCGGCTATCAGGATCCTCATGGCTAAACTCCTTTGGTTAATGCTCCTAATGAATGTTTAACGTTATCGATTTCCAATACAAGAGTTTGATAGGCAATTTCCGAATCTCGAAAGTCACCCTGATGGCCCATCGATTCAAGTCGTAGAGCGGCTTCCCGCGCGGCCTCGGCAACAAAATTACTCACCGAACCCTTCAGCGCGTGGGCCGCGAATTCAAGGGCCTTCGAATCCCGCCGCGCAACTGCCTGACGAATCTCTGTCATGTGTTGTGGGCAGTCACGCAGGAACAGGCCCGCCATCTCGGTTAGGAGGTTTCTGTCGCCGTTTACCCGATTTAAGAGTGCGGCTTGGTCAATTGCTTGCTTCGGACTTTCAGTTTGCTTGAAGGGGAGGGAAGGGAGAACACCTTCAATGACGGCAAAGAGCTCCTCAACTTGGATCGGTTTGGAGACGTAGCCATCCATACCGGCGGCCAAGCACTTCTCGCGATCGCCCTTCATCGCATGCGCGGTCATGGCTATGATGGGAATATGCTGTCCGGTCGATTCCTCCCGTTTGCGAATTGCGGCGGTGGCTTCGAAGCCTCCCTTTTCCGGCATTTGAACATCCATCAAGACTAAGTCAATTTCGCCATGATGGGACTGTTCCAGTGCGGCAAGAGCTTCGCACCCATTCACGGCCAAGACGACCGTGTGACCGCGATTCTCAAGCAATCGCGTGGCCAGCCGCTGGTTCACCAAGTTATCTTCTGCGACGAGAATCTTTAGTCCGCGCCGGGCCTCCCGGAGGGAGTGGCGGGTGACCAAACTTTGCTCACACTGGTCCGCAGGTTGCGACGCGAGCACTCCCATGATCGCTTCCCGAAGCTCTGTTTGCCGGATGGGCTTGGTCAAATATGCGGAGATCCCCAGTTCTTTGCAACGCACCGCATCTCCGCGTTGCCCGCCCGAGGTCAACATCATGATCGTGGCATTCGCCAGTCTCGAATTGTGTTTAATACGGTCTGCCAAAGTGAACCCATCCATTTCGGGCATATGGGCGTCGGTCAGAACCAGCGGATAGACATTCCCGTCTTCGAGTGCCTGCTCGAGAATTGCCAGGGCTGCTTTGCCACCCTCGGCCAATGTGGGCTTCATCTGCCAGTGAATCAACATGTCATTCAGAATGCGGCGGTTGGTCGCGTTGTCATCCACTACCAGCACTGGAATGCCTTTCAAGATTGGATAACGGACAGGAAGCTCCGCGGTCTTCGTTTTGGCAATCGGAACCTTGGCGGTGAAATGAAAACTGCTCCCCTTGCCTTCTTCGCTTTTCACCCAGATTTCACCGCGCATCATATCCACCAATTTCTTGGAGATTGTCAGGCCCAATCCGGTTCCGCCGTATTTCCGGGTAACCGAACCATCCGCTTGCGAAAACGCCCCGAAAATCAGTTGCTGCTTTTGCGCGGGAATTCCAATCCCGGTATCGGAAACCTCAAAGTGCAATCCCACTCCGTCTTCCAGATTTGAATCGAAATCGGCGCGAACGACGATTTCTCCTTTATCGGTAAACTTGATGGCATTCCCCACCAGGTTGATGATGATTTGGCGTAGCCGACTGGGGTCCCCAATAATCACATCGGGGACCTCAGGCCTAACGTCGCAAACCAGTTCCAGGCCCTTTTGGTGCGCCCGCAATGCGAGGGTTCTCATCGTTTGTTCCAAGCTGTCGCGCAAGTTAAACTCGATCAGATCCAAGTCAAGTTTTCCGGCTTCCATCCTTGAAAAATCAAGGATGTCATTAATGACGGTCAGCAAAGAGTCCGCAGAGGACTTCGCCATATCTAAATACTCGCGCTGCTCTCGATCGAGTTCCGTCCCCAATACAAGTTCGGTCATGCCCAGTATGCCATTCATGGGTGTCCGGATTTCGTGGCTCATGTTGGCTAGAAACTCGCTCTTGCTGCGGTTGGCGGCTTCTGCGGCTTCTTTGGCCTTTTGAAGCTCAACCCTTTGGCGCTCCCTGTCCGTTACATCAAATCCGAAGCACCGAACAATCGGTTCGCTCAGGCCTTCGCGACGGATCGAATTGGCATATTCAATGATCCTTTCCTCGCCTTGGGGGGTTCGAATGGTCAGTAGTCCATTGGCCTTTCCGCTCTTCCCGATGCTCTCCGAGTAGGGTTGGAGCTGAGGATGGAATCGCGCAGGGACGAATTCGCTCATGTGATGCCCCACCAGATCCTCTAGCGCTGTACAGCCAAAAGCCCGAACTGTCGCCCCATTGGCGCTGAGAATCCTTCCCGTCAGATCCTGAGTGCCCACCAGGACACCGCTGTTCTCCACCAAGTCGCGATATCGAGCTTCACTCTGCTTAAGTCCCTCTTCAGCGGCTCGTCGTTCAGTTACGTCCTCTTTGATTGCGATGAAATTCGAAATCGCCCCCTTTGAATCCCGGACGGGCGTGATGGCCATTTGTTCCGTGTAAAGCGTCCCATCCTTTCGCTTGTTGATCAGGTCCCCCTGCCACACCTTTCCTGCGAGAATGGTCTTCCACAATTGTGCGTAAAAATCAGCAGATTGCTTGCCCGCCTTCAGCATGCGAGGATTCCGGCCCAACGCCTCCGCGGCACTGTAGCCGGTCATCCGGGTAAATGCCGGGTTCACGTATTCAATGCGTCCGGTAATATCGGTGATGACAACGCTTTCCCCGGATTGCTCAATTGCCGTGGCGAGTCTTAGGTTTTCATTTTCTGCCTGCTTGCGCTTTGTGACGTCTCTGGAGATACCCATTGTGCCTATGATGTGACCTTGAGTGTCTCGAAGAGGCATTTTCGTTGTCGATGACCAAGTTTCACGCCCATCCGGCCAGGATTCCTTTTTCTCGATCCCTACCATATGCTGGCCGGTGCTGATGATCTTTTGCTCGTCGTCGAAGGCGGGACGGGCATGCGCTTCGGTAAAGTAATCGAAATCAGTTTTTCCCACGGCATGGCGAGGGTCACCGATGGCGAAAAACCCTGCCAGTGATTTGCTGATCCGTAGAAAACGGCTCTTGCAGTCTTTGAAATAGATGTTATCGGGGGAACTTTCGAGAAGCGCTGTCAACAAATGCCTTTCGCTCTCAAGCTCCATCTCCGCGCGCTGGCGAACCCCAATCTCACGATTCAGGAGGTAGAAAACCGAGACGAGAAGGAGAAAACTAATCGAGATGCCAAGGAGGAGGACGCGGCCGGCATTTCGGGCATTCACCGCCATTTCCAGCTCGCGTTGCTGCATTAATTTTCTTTGCCGACTCTCCATTTCTCGAGTGACACGTCGGACATCCTCCATCGATTTCGTTTCGTCACCTTTCATGATCACCTGCAATGCCGCCTCACTTCCACGCCACTTCCTCTCCGTAATCGAATTCTGGATATTGGTGAGACTGGTCCCAATCAGTACGGCAAGCGAGGGAAGAGTTTGACGGGACTCGGGGTCATCCGCCGTCAGATTCTCCAGCTCCTTGAAAGTTTGATTGACGTCGGCCATGGCGGCCACATACGGCTTGAGGTAATCACTCTTTCCGGTGAGCAGAAAACCCTGCTGCCCAATTTCAAAATCCTTCATTTCAGAGAGCAGACTTTCGAGCTTTTCAATTACCAAAGTGTTGTGGCGCCTCGCCGCCACCGAGCGCATAAAACTTGAGATCGTACGGAAGGCAATGCATCCGACCAAGGCCAGAACCCCCAATGCCAACCCGAAGACCGCTGTAATGAATTTTTGAGAATTTATCCTTTTCATGTCCAGCGACTCCTAAGTTACCAAAGGGCGAGGATTCCACTCGGGCTCGCCAATGCCAGTTTGCGCCCCGCCTCTACTGGACGGATTTCCGCAATGGCCTCTTCGTGTAAATTGCTCACATCCCCCCGCCGTCTCTCTCTGATGCTGTTCATCATTCCCCTTATTACCAAGCTGGGGGTTCGTGTTTGTTTTCGCCAATCTTTCTTGTGAGTTACAGGCATCTTCTGATTTTCGAATTCGGTACCCGACTGACCAGGCTCCGCTCACAGTCCTGCCCGAAAGCCGTAGATACGCTTTGTGCCACCTGGTGTAACCGCGGCTCCCCAGCGGCTCTCCGCTTTGAGCTTGATGTTCTGGCCGCCGGCAAATTGCGCACAAACAAAAGTAACCATTTCCCCATCGGCTAGGTTCATGGATAAGATGGCCGCGAATCCTGCCCTGGATATGTTCTCTGTCACAGAGGATTCTTCCTCACCTTTCTCGTTCTGTATCACGATGGGGAGTTGGAGGGCAAGTCGCCGGTGTGCTCGGGTATTGATGCATGAGATCGCCTTTTCGACTCTCGGTGGGGGCGCCACATCTTCAAACGGAGGATAGGCCGGAGGACGGAGGCCAGGCTCCGCGTACGTCCAATAGGTGTGCTTGCCGCAAGTCGGGCACGAGCATGCAATCAAGCCGGTAGACTTCAGAACTTCGATTTCCGGAGGCATTAATGAATAGGGAGACTTGGTATGACAGGCTCTGCACTCCAATTGAACACCTGGCTCGCAGTTCTCATGGGCATTGAAGGTGGGAAATGTCACGTCCCAAATGTTGCGGTCCTTCTCGATGCACTGCACCACCCACTCCGCACCGCCATGGTCGGTATATTTGGTCAGGCCGACAATACGAAAATCCGCCTCGAAGTAGTTCTCCAGATTCACGAGGCGAACGATGTCATTGGGATAGACCCAATTCTTCAGGACGATCCGGGCGCCCCATGCCATGACCTCAGTGGTCCGTGCCTCTTCGACGAACGCGCCTCTGCCTTCGTCATAAGCCGAAACACGAATTGGGATGTCGATTGACGCGCGATCCGAGGCAAGGCTTGACCTTTTATGTTTCAAAATGTCTTTTACCTCAACCTCATCAGAAATTACTTGGCAATCCATATTAAGGAGCAGCACTGAATTAATCCCCCTGTGTATTGATGAGTGCCAATGAGCCTTTGCCTCGCCTTTCCGGCGACCCTGGGAAAAACTCCCACCAATCTAGTTTCCATTAGCCACCATTTACAAAGCATTTAAGGTGCCGAACGCAAACCCACCGCCCTAATTAACTATCTTATTTTCAATAACTTAATCGAATTCAGAGCGACTCTTGGTCAGCGAGTATCTAACAAGCGTCAATTCATGATTCAGATGTTCAGAATTTATACATCAGCATTCGGAGGGGGGACTCAAAGCGGGCGTAAGGCAGTGTTATTCCGGCTTCGAGAGGTCATCGGGAGGGGGTAAGATTGAAATCTTCTGGGTGGTTTGGCCAACGATCATTGCCCCATCCTGTCAAACCTGCTTGTTCTGGCGTCCCAACAGATCTAATGGCATGGCGGCGGGCCGAGGTTCGGTAACACGATGGATGGCAGCATAAAGTTCGTCCGGCCGGAAGGGCTTGGAGATGTAGCTGTCCATGCCGGCCGCAAGACAGCGTTCGCGAGCCCCTTGCATAGCGTGACCTGTCATGGCGATAATTGGAAGGTGATTCCCTGGGCCCTTCTCCTGGGCGCGAATCGCGGCGGTGGTCTCAAACCCATCCAACTCCGGCATCTGAACGTCCATCAGGATTACGTCGAATCCAGGGGCGCCCGTCTTCTCCAATCGGGCCAACGCCTCTCGTCCGTTGTTTGCTGACTCTATTTTGTGACCATGCTTTTCGAGAAGGCGGATGGCCAGTTGTTGGTTGACCGGATTATCCTCGGCCAGAAGAATTCGCAGGCCTCGCCGTGGTTCAATTCGACTCAGGTTAGGCGAGCAAGACGGCGCCGATGGGACTTCCTCATACCCGGCCTGGACACCCGCGCGGGGCGAAGCGAGGACGTTTTCCAATCCAAAACTTGCCGTAAAGTGAAAAGTGCTCCCCTTGCCCACTTCGCTCTCAACCCAGATTCTCCCGTCCATCATCCCGACAAGTCGCTTGGAGATGGTCAGCCCCAGACCGGTTCCACCGCGCTTCCGAGTGACGGAGCCGTCGACTTGCGAAAATGCTCCGAAAATATGCTCCAACTTCTCTTGGGGAATGCCGCATCCGGTATCCGAAACCGCGAAATGCAGCGTGATTCCATTCCCCGATTGCGATGCGACTTGGACTCGGACGGTCACCGTGCCAGCTTCAGTGAATTTAATTGCGTTTCCAACCAGGTTGATGATGATCTGCCGAAGGCGGGCCGGATCTCCCACGACGATTGCCGGCACTTCCGGCCGCATGTCACACAAAAGCTCCAATCCCTTCTGTTGGCCCCGCAAAGCTATCGCTTTGATCGACTGCTCCAGGCATTCCGGCAGATTAAAATCGATCGAGTCGATTTCGAATTTTCCCGATTCAATTTTAGAGAAATCCAGGATGTCATTAATGATAATAAGCAAAGAGTCTGCCGAGGACTTCACCATCCCGAGATACTCGCGCTGTTCCGAGGTGAGGCCAGTTTCGAGGGTCAATTCAGTCATACCCAGGATTCCATTCATGGGCGTACGAATTTCGTGACTCATATTGGCGAGGAACTCGCTTTTGGCGCGATTCGCGGCATCCGCAGCCTCTCTGGCCATCTGCAATTCAGCCTCAGCTCTCTTCCTTTTGGTAATATCAATGATGGTCCGTTGAATTGCCATCCTCCTGCCATCGTCCCCCAGAGTCGCGGTAGCGCTCTCCAATGCCCAAATGGGTTTCCCATCCTTGCCCCGCAAGCGGAATTCGGCATTGCTGATGAATCCGTCCCTCTTTATGGCATCCACTATTTTTGACCCCTCGTCAAGATCCCAGTAGAACTCTTGAATGTAGCGATCTAAGGCGAATTCCGGTGTAGGACAACCAACCAGTCTGATAAAGGCCTCGTTGCAATCCAGAATCTTCCCCTCCAGGGTTGTGGAGCAAACAGCGGCAAGATTGCGCTCAAAAAGGAGCCGGTACCGTTCTTCAAGGGAGGCGATGCGGCGCAAACGAATCAGGAGGGCGCCCGTTTGCTGGCTCACCCGGCGTCTTAACGCCACAACCCACATAATTGCCGCCAGCAATAAGATGAGCATCAGCCCAAGGGTTCGCAAAAGGTGTTGGCTGGTCCACCAGGGAGCGCGTTCCAGCACGACGATGTCCTGGGGATTGCGGAGAACAATCTGAAATGTTGGAGTGGTCCCGCTACCGTTTGTTTGCAACAGGCAGAGCCCTGTCAATTGAAGCAGACTTCCATTTTCCAAAGACTGAAGCTCTTTGTCCGAACTGGAACCTGGCAAATGTGCTCTGAACACCGCAGAGCCTTCCTGCAAGACCAGAGTATTGTCACCAGGCACACTCGTGCGCTGGAGCAGACGTCCGTTGATCTTTACCAAGGCAGAATCGAAATCGCCTGAATCTATTTGCTCCGCTTTCATATCGACAGGCTGGGTGGGAAGCCCGTGGCCTACCTTCCGGAAAATGGCGTCCTCTAGAAACGGCTCGAATTCGCCTAAAGCTGGAAATCCAGCCACTTCCACCAAGTCGCCTGGCACCAATGGGTCCGTCTGCCTCGTTCGAATATAGATGTCGTCGGTTTGATCTCTGATAAACAGTCCATCACCCTGCCGCTGAAGCGTGACCACTCCACTTACTCTTACCCGGCGCCCAGAATTCTGCGACAGTGAAAACTGCATTAGGCTGGCGATGGTTTGCGGTGGATCTGTGAACGGATCAGATGGTGCGGGTTTTTCGACGAAAATCTCGGCTGGGCTTGGGACATAAAGCAATACTCCGATCAACTGTCTCTTGCCATTGAAATTGGCCCCACAAACCCCGCGGACACGAACTTTGTCATCAACTAATTTGAAGATTTCAGAGTGGTTCAGGCCAGGTACCATGGCTGTAAGCCGCCCGTCCTCCATTGCGATGTTAATTGCAAGCAGCTGCTTTTTTGATCCGCCTATCCCGACTGACCGCACGATTCCTTCAACCTCCAACCACTGACTATCCTCTCGCGTGGAGGCCATTTGCAGGAACGGAGCCCGCCGGGCAACCGGAAGTGGCGCCCGGCCTATTACTCTCCACGTGGGATTGGTGATTTGGGGGGCAAAATCAGGAGCTGACGTGATTCCAACCAGGTCAATCATTTCGCCCGGTGAGGCGGTCCGGTCAGTTCCAACCAAATCCACCCAGATCCCTCCTGTCGAATCCTGAATAAACAAGTCGGGTTCCGAATGATCGAAGTAGGTCACCACGCCGCGCAGGTGAACGGGAAGACCTCGTTTGGCTTGATCGGCGGTGAGGTGCCGAATCTGGTCGACGCGTGTTAAAACCGGCTGACTTGTGGGAGATAGAGCAGGTAGCTGGGCCGCCTGAGTCGGAAGCACTATGAACACCAGGACTTCGGCCAGCAAAAGCACGCGCGACACCGAAAGGCGGAACGATGGGCTCAAAAAGGGGAATTCGAACTTCATCTGGTGGTCGCCTCTTTGGGAACCAGTTTTTCCAGTTCGGGTTTGACGACGGCCTCAAAGCAGTCCGGGCAAATACTGTGGCTGAATTGAGCCTCGGAATGTTCGCCCACGTAAGTTTCCACATTTTGCCAGTAATTGTCATCGCCGCGGATTTTCTTGCAGTATGAACAAATGGGAAGCAATCCTTGAAGCTGCTTCACCTGCTCTAGGGCGTGGGTTAATTCTTCCACCTGGTCGGCCAACTTCCGCTGCAATTCAACCAAGCGCACCCCCACTTGGACGCGCGCGCGCAGCTCTTCCCGGTCGAAGGGCTTCGAAATGTAGTCGTCGGCTCCGGCTTCCAGACCGCACACAATATCCGCCCTGCCGTTCCTCGCTGTAAGCAAAATGATATGAATGGGAGACATGCCCTGATTCGCGCGCACCTTCTTGCACAGCTCAATGCCATCTATCTCCGGCATCATCCAATCGAAAATCACAATCCTCGGACGGTTTTCACGGCTGAGGATTTCCAGCGCCTCGCGCCCGTCCTTGGCCAACACAACCTCGTAACCCCATTTGAGCAAACAACTCTCGAGTAGCCGCCGGGAAACCGCATCATCTTCTGCAATCAGAATTTCCATGGAATTCTCCCTTTTCAATGACTCAATTCGTCCAAGAGCCGTGGGTAGCCAGCCCTGGTTCTTGAGTGTCTGCGGTGTCTCCCGACTCTTGCGCCGCCCAAGACGTCTCAGATGGGATTTCGGCCGGCAATGCGCGCATACCTGCGACCTGACGTCGGATGCCTTTCCATACCAGCTCCGGAATTGATAAAAACACTTTCACAACTTCGGGATCAAACTGACGGCCGGACTCACGAGCGATCTCGGCACTGGCATCTGAGAAAGGAAGAGCGTTGCGATAAGAGCGGTCAGAGGTCATCGCATCCAGAGTGTCGGCGACAGCAAATATTCTGGCCCCGAGCGGGATCTCCTCCCCCACTAAACCCTGGGGATACCCCGTCCCATCAAAACGTTCGTGGTGGGTCAAGACGATTTCCGCGGCTGGAGCAAGAAACCCGATCCGGCATACCAGGTCGTAACCGATGCGAGCGTGGGTCCGCATCACTGAAGTTTCTTCTGATGTCAGTTTGCTGGGCTTGAGCAAAATTGAATCCGGAATGCCTATCTTACCGATGTCGTGGAGATACGATCCGCGCGCGATTTGCCGAAGTTGCTCATTGGGACAACCCATCTTTTGGGCCATTTCAAGACAATAAAGACTTACCCGGCGGGAGTGCCCCTCGGTCTCCGAGTCGCGCAAATCGAGAGCGGCCCCAAGGGCTTCAAGCGTCTCGTCATAACTAAGCTCGATGCGTTTCATGGCCGTCCGCAATTGTTTGGTGCGTTGTTCGACCATATCCTCCAGGTTTCGTCGATAGCTTTCCAGCTCGGATTCCATTGCTTTCTTGTCCAGGGCCCGCTGGACGCTGGCCAGCACGGCCTCCAGCTGGAAGGGTTTCAACAGATAGTCGTCGGCTCCCACCTTCATGGCCTTGATGCCGTTCTGGATTTCGCTATCCGCCGTTGCCATCAGCAATGCGAGGCGGGGGTAGCTCTTGTGCGCTTCGTCCAGAAGCGTCAGTCCGGAAATGCCCGGCATCCTTAAATCAGATATAAGGCCATCAAAAGACTCATGCTTCAAAAGCGCCAGGGCTTCATCTCCGTTCGGGCAGCCTTGGCATTCAAAACCCTTAAGAGATAGGAATTCCATAAGCATTTCACGCATGGGTGGTTCGTCATCTACCACCAAAATCCGATACTTCCTTTGCTCTTGATTCATAGTTGCCCCCCCTTCACGTTCTCGCCGTCTCTAAAATAACGCATCATCCTCTATCGCCTAACGCATGTTCAGGCCCAAACGCTCTTTGGCCGTTCATGCCCTAAAGGGTGTTATTCATCTATCGGATAGAGGAATAATTCAAAGCGAACACAAACCATAGGGGCTGGCGCGATTGATTACGGCTGAGAGGTGTGTTCAAAAAATGAGCAGTCATGCGTGAGGGCGCAGGACCCGTGGGTGAACTCCCCCCCGTTTGCTGTGGCGAACTGCGCCATTCTGCTGTAAGGTGGTCTTATGACGGTAGGGACTGAGAAATCGACCGTTCGCCTTGTGGCAATCGACGATGACGCGGCCACCCTCCAGTTGATCAGTACCGTCCTGGCTCAGGATAAGCTCGAAATTTTCACCGCCACTGATCCTGAAATCGGCCTTCAAATCGTCTATCAAAAAAAACCCCAAATAGTATTGACTGATCTGATGATGCCGAAACTTGGGGGTATGGAATTGCTGGAGAGAATTCAGGCGTTCAACCCGACCATCGAAATCATCCTGATGACTGGCCAATACTCAACTGAATCGGCGGTCGAAGCCATCCAAAAGGGCGCCAGCGACTACATGAATAAGCCTTTATCCGTCGACAAGCTGCGTAACCGGGTTGAGAAGCTTGTTCAAGAGGCTCATCGGGCGCAGCGGGCTTTCCAGCTCGACCACGAACTGGTGGAAGCTTACTCTTTTGAAGGCATCATCGGCCGGAGCGTCGAGATGCTCGATGTCTACACGCGTATCCGGCGCGTTGCGCCTCACTTTCACACAGCCCTCGTAACCGGGCCGACAGGCACGGGCAAGGAATTAGTTGCTCGATCGCTCCACCATTTGAGCCCTGCGGCTTCGGGCCCATTCGTGGTCTGCAACTGTTCAGCAATCATTGAAACGCTTTTTGAAAGCGAATTATTTGGATACGTTAAGGGCGCGTTCACGGGCGCCACCCAGGACAAGATCGGAATGTTTGAATACGCCAACGGTGGAGCCTTATTGCTGGACGAAATCGGTGAAATGCCTCTCACCACACAAGCCAAACTGCTGCGCGTCCTGCAAAGCCAGGAGATCCAGCGCGTAGGTTCACCTGCGGCGCGTAAAATCGACGTTCGGGTGGTCGCAGCAACGAATCGCGACCTGCCCGCACTTGTTGCTGAAAAGCAGTTTCGAGAGGATCTCTTTTACCGTCTCTCGATGGTCGAGATAAAGCTTCCCTCCATGATGGACCGCATCGAGGATCTCCCGTTATTAGTCCGCCATTTCTTAGAGCAGTTTGCCAGACAATATGACAAACCCATAGCCACCCTCACACGCCGTGCCCAAGCCCTCTTAGCTCGGCATCCCTGGCCGGGAAACGTGCGGGAGTTGGAGAATGTCTTTGGTCACGCTTGTATGATGGCAGAGGGCAACATTATTGATGTGGCGGACCTTCCCAGCTATTTGAGCAAGCCCGGGAGCCGCGCGACTCTTCAGGATGACGTAACACTTCCCTTGGAGGAACTTGACCGGCGCCATGCTCGGCGCGTCTTAGACCATGTTGGGGGGAACAAAGTTCGAGCTGCTGAAATCCTTGGAATTAGCCGGGCGACGCTCTACCGCTTAATAGCCGAAAACCCACCCGAAGCCAAGAAAGAATTCGAACAACCTCAGCCTTGAAGTATGAGGGTTAGGCCTCGGGAGGAACCGGTGTCTTTTTCGCCGCGTCCATGTATGTATTCTGCACATCTGGGCCTCCCATCGAACCCGCCAAAGCAACTTCAATGCAGGGATGATTCTCAAGTCCCGAAATGAATTAACTGATCTGTTTCTAGCGAGCAACAACCCGCACGACGCGAATAAACCTCTTGTTGTGAATAGATTGAAGCAACTCCAAGATAATCTAATCAAGAGCTGCGTGCCCTGCAATCTCTCCGCTTGACCTCATCTGGACCCGCCGCTTGTGAATTGGTATCCGAATTGCCCACTAGTGTTTCGAGTTTGGCGATTCAAGAAATCATAGGAGAGTGTACCGTGCCCCTGAGAATCATGGTAGTCGACGACGAAAAGCCCATTCTAGACCTACTTCGAATTACCATCGAAAGCGATGGATATGAGGTCCTGGCGACCCAGGATAGCGAAGGGGCGGCTGCATTACTGAAGAGCGAGAAATTCGATGGACTTTTTGCCGATGTGCGCATGCCCAAGATGAACGGGTTTGAGCTGACGAAGGTGGTGCGAGGATCTCCGATGAACTCCAGAATTCCGGTCGTTCTCATTACGGGCCTCGGTGATGTTCAGACTATGCGGGAAGGATTTCAGGCAGGGGCGTCTTGTTTTCTTGCCAAGCCCGTGGGGCCGAAAGAAGTTTCTGGACTTGTGAGAGCCCTGCGTGGCGCCATGTTAAAGGAACGCCGCCGGCATGCCCGCTTGCCCTTCCGAACCGCAGTTAGTTGCCAGGTCGACGATCAGGCCGGCCGCCACTTTGAGACAGTCAGCCTGAACATAGGGGAAGGCGGCATGCTCTTGAACCCAGATGGCGGGGTCGAAGTGGGCCAGCGGATTAAAATGGATTTTGCACTCCCTGAGGGTGCTCAAATCACAAATGTGCATGCCCTGGTGGTTCGTAAGGATCAGGGAGGGAGCGCCGGAATTGAATTCGTTGCACTGCCCCTCGAAAACCTGGAAGCCATCCGAAATTTCATCATCGCTGAAGTCGCACGCTAGCCAAGGTTCACCCCCCCAATTCCTCTTTATACCCACTATGAAGCGGCCCTGAGCAACCGGGCCGCTCCTTCCTATTTGTCGGCGCACACTCTCCGTCACTTCACCGCTCTATTGCAGATTATGGGACTGACCCATTTTTGAACAGTGGTATCCAGGCTGAACATTTTTCGAGCGGTGGGGATTTCAATGGAAGCAAAGTCTCCCCTTAACTCATTGAGACTTAAAAGGTAACAGGAGGTCGCATCAGGCATTCGTTTGGCCCGTGGTTTGCATTGTTTTCATTGCAAGGCAACAAGCAAATGTTGACCGAGAGCAGAACGCAGACCAATTCGATGCGAAGACGCTCAAAAAGATAGGGAGTGATTCAACCATGCGAGTCTTTGACAAAATCAACCCACAAGGTCTTGAACGTCGTGAGTTCCAACTCGGGATTTTGGCCATATCGACCATTGGCATCATGGCCGCGGGTCTGGCTGTTTTCATGCACCAGACCGTTTTCTCGGATCTGGCTGCGGCAGGAGATCCGATGACACGCAGAATCTTCTTCGCCTTCTGTGCGTTGTCAACTCTCATGGTCGCTTATTTGCTGAACCGCCAGGTTGTGATCTATCAATTACGAAGGAAACTCTCCGAGGATCAGAATCGATTGACCCAAATCCGCGACCAAGCGAGCTCGGATTTGCTCAGAACCCTTCCAGGCATGAGCCGCTTTCAGGATCGGCTGGCCATGGAGTTCCGCCGCACCGTAAACTCTCGGGATCCTCTCACCGTCCTGTTATTTCTATTGAACCCAAACTCTCCACCCTCCGACGAGAACCAGATTACTAACATTTACGGTGACGCTGCCAAGGCTATCCTCCTGAAGATGCGAAATGGCAACTCACTTTATCTATTTGAATCCGGCACGTTCGGAGTGGTGCTGCCTGGAATCACTACGACCATGGCAGGTCGCTTGGCAGAGCGCTTCTCGCTGAGTCTCATGAATGCCAGCGACTCCGGGGTGCGGTTTTCATTCATGTCACGAGTGATCAACTTTCCCGAAGAATGCGGCACAGCCAGGGAAATGGAGCAGGCAGTCCGCTCAGTCGTGCCCGTGCGAGTTCCTTCATTACCGTTGCAGGTAGAGGATGAGACCTTCGCGGACGCAGCCTGCGGAGCATAAGCCCAAACGCAGAGAGCACCCTATGCGCACACAGACGATTAAAACCGAAGGCCGGCTCGAAACCCAAGGATCTGGGGCAACCATGAAACATGACTGGCTTGTCGAAAACGAGGACGCGAGGAAAACCCTTCACGACCTCTACTTCGAAACGGGGTCATTGCCTGGCCAGCAACCCCAGGTTAAAGCGAAAGAGCCCGAGAACGCAGAGCCTGTGAAGCAATTGACACAGTCAGTGAACTCAGGGGCAGTGGAAAACGAAGCCTTTGGAAACAGCGTCCAGGCCGGAAACTTCACGGGAACATGGGTTAGGCGCGTAGCCTTTGTTGCTTTAGCGCTCTTTGTTGCCTTTGGGGTCTATCGAGCCATTCCGCGATTCGAAATTTCTACAACAAAGACAGAGCCCCACCACACTCGGTCGCCCCTGATCCGGGAGGCACTTGAAAGAAGGCAGAGTGCGCCTCCATCGCCCCTGCCCGCGTCCGCCGGGCCGGCATTGGGGAGTCTTACTGTATCCCCTTCAATGATTATGGCGCGGTACCAGCCCGGCCAGAGCAGCACGCAGACTTTGAGTATCGACAATCAAACACCCAATGCAGTGACCTTTGAAATGGAAGCGGAAGACTTGGGGGGCGATGGCGAGGAAATGATTCTAGTTCCCGCCGGGGACTCATCCAACAGCGTCGCAGCCACAGCAGTGTTTTCTCAGAAGTATGTTCGAGTTGAGCCGATGGATAGGGCAACCGTGCAAGTGACTTTGACTTGGCCGGCGAGCACCACCATTCGGGGTGTGTTGGCCCGATTCCGGGCCACGGACGAAATTCAATTGGGCGGCACGGGAAATATGACGGCTTCCCTCGGAACCCTGATTGTGTTTGCCCGAACGCAAGAGTCCGGCACTCAGAACCCGGACGTGCCTTTGGACCCTCATCCGTCCCAGGCACGCTTCACTATTTCACAATGGCCGATGGAGAGAAGCTCCGCGCCGGCAGGCTTAGGCAACTTGAGTAATTCGAATAATTCAAAGAACGTCAAATCCACAAATTTTGCAGGATTGGGGGAGAATCAGTGAGGAAAACCGGGATGAATGGTTCCAGTGAGGAACGTGGAGTGAGTCTGATCGAGACGATGATGGCCGTTTGCATTGCCTTGTTCTCAGTCTTCGGCATGGGCGGCTTGATCGCTCAGGTCGCGGCCACCACCAAGAACCAGGGGACAGAAACTACCCAAGCCACCATCTTTGCCCAGGACAAGATCGAAAACCTGCTTTCGCTGAATTTTATCAATTGCAACGTCCCCGCCGCCTCGCAGCCACAGTCCTGCAACACAACAGGGATCAGCGACGCCTCCTGGACACAGGGTTTGCTTGCGGGCGGAGCGACGGCACCAGAACAGGGGGCGTGCCCGACGATGGGCCTCACTGTCGGCTATATCGATTTCCTGGATCACAGCGGTGTGCCCATCACCGGCGCCTCTTGCGCCGCGCTCGCCACCACAAGCATAGCTTATGTCCGGCAATGGCAAATCACAGATCTTCCATCAACCGGCCAGCCCATGAAACAAATCACCGTAGTCGTCTACTCGCTCAATGCCACCAGTAAGCTGGGCGGAACGCCCATCGTGGTTCTCACTAGCGTCATATCAAATTAAGGACACAGAGATGAAAACAAATTCTTGCGCTCACGATGCAATCAAGCGGTATAACACGACAGGCTTTTCCATGGTGGAGATGACAATCAGCGTGCTGATTACCACCCTCCTGATGTCAGCGGTTTTTCCCTTCATCATTCAGGCGCAGAAGAAGCTCCAAGGTACGCAGGTGGAGGCAGAATCAAATCAAGGCGCCCGCGGAGCCATGGAACTCTTGACCCAGGAGATAGGGCAAGCGGGCTACAACCCGAATTTCTCCACTAATCGGATGTGTGCCTTGCCCGTGACTGCCAATGCCGACCCCCAATGCGTCGCGATTAACGGCATTTCCGAGATCGGCATAGGCGATTGGCTGTCAGTAGATACCGGGGTAAATAATGAGTTCGTTCAAGTGACCGGTACAACGGCGACGGGCGCGTGCTCCTTGGCCAACCAGATTCAGGGGGTTTTCATCATGAACCACACCTCGCCCGCGACCACTTTCCCCTTCCGGGTGGCGAGCTATAAGCTACCTTACCCTACGGGAATCCTGACCGGCGCCGGGACCTCCAGCGACCACGTCCTGGAATTTTATGGTGACGTGAACGACGACGGCGTGATCAATTATGTTGTGTACAGCCTTCAACCGACAACAACACCCTCGACCACGATCTCGATCAATGGGCAGAATTACATCCTTTATGATCTTATGCGTTCGATTACGCCGGTGACATTTGGGGCAGGACCTAAAAATAATGCGGCTTCCCCGGTGGTCCGAAACGTGCTTTATCAGGACATTTCCTCCACCAACCCGACCGGGCCCACAGGGAAATCCCTTTTCGCATTCCCCAACACCATCCTAGTGGGGATCGTGCCCAACCAAACCAGTGTTGTCGGAACTGTAGTGATCAGCATGTGTGTGGCAGTCAACCCGCAAAACATCGAAACGAACCAGGTGGAATGGCGTGTTATGTCCACGCAAATTCGCCCTTTGAACCTTTCAGCCGCAGTTCAGGTGAACCAGGCCGGGGGATACAAATTCCTCCCTTTAACCCCCACCGGACTGCCAATGCAATAGGCAAAATTACATCATTGGAGTGTCAAGATGAATAATCAATTGAAATCATCAAATGAATCCACGCAAAGGCCCCGAGAGCACGGGGTCGCTTTGATTGTAGTTTTGCTGGCCCTCCTCATCCTTTCCATTCTTACGGCCACTCTGGTTTTTCTTGCGCGGTCTGAGACGATGGCCAGTAACAACTATAAGATGGATACGCAGGCGGATTATTTGGCAAAGGCGGGAATTCAGGAAGCACGCAATTGGTTCGCGAGTCCGCGCTACCAGGCGGTCTCCCAAGCTCAGGCGGGGACTTCTTACAATGTCAGCGCCACGGGGCCTCCCTACAATCTGTGGACCTTCAATACTTCACCCGTCCAATGTACTGCGTCGACTTGTCCCAATCTGAATGGGACTGTTCAGTTGATTGGGATTGCGGGGACGGGAAGTTCAGATTATCCCATCAATTCTGTGGCCTTGAAATTTGCCTCCGATATGGCGGACGTGCCCTTAACGGGCGACGCCAACAATTCCGGTAGTTTCTCCATTAACGCTGTGCTGCTGAATTATGAGACGGTGAATACAGGCACGCTCGCCGGCGTCAATGCGGTTCCAATGGAAACATGGCTGATTACGTCGCGCGCCACCTGGTCTGTGGGGGCAGGATCGACAGCTCGAGTTGGAATGGCCGAAGAACAATCCATCATCCAGCCAATTTATTTGCCGAGTTGGGGTAACGCTCTCTACGGGTATTGTTCGGTGTCCATGCAGGGCAGCGCCGGAGTGTGCACTGATGCCTTCAACTCCGACCTCGGCCCGTACGGTGGTGGCAATCCCACAGTCGCCTCCGGGTCCTGCGACTCAAATTCAACCAACGTGATCAAGGCAGGAGCCGGTGTAGGCGCGAATGGTTCCGTAACCCTGGGATCCAACGTCACTGTGTCGGGAAATGTTGCGATTGGAACTAATCCTACACCGGGCTGTGCAACTCCCTACGGTTTCAACGGCAACACTACCTCAGTTTTGGGTGAGGTCGTAAACAGCCCGCACGTGGATCCGTCCAAAGCGCCCACTTTCAGACCAGGCTTCCCCTCCGGGGCGCCCAGCTACACCATAGGCACAAAAAGTACGACCGTCCTTCCGGCGGGGCTGACCATGCCCGCCGTGCCACCGTGGCCCGATTCCACAAGCGCTCCTCCCCTTGCGGCCAACTCCCCTTGCATGAATAATGATGGGAGCTGCAATGGTACGGCGGCGCACCCCTATGAGATTGGGAGCATTAGCATGTCTGGGGGAGGGAGCGGCGCCAACGCACCCGTCCTGAATTTGATAGGGGGCCCGGATGCATTTCATCCCGTCGTGTATGACATTGACAGCTTCAGCCAGAACCAAGGCTCCATCGTCATCTCCGGCTACGTCATACTGAACATCCAATCCACGTTCTCGATAGGCGGTCAAGGATTGGGAAGCGCTCTCACTTGCGCCAAGACGCCTTGCAGCAACGTTCCGCCAGCCGCGGTTCAAGTGAACGCTTCCTGTTCGGGAGGATGTATAAACATCGGAGGGAATGGCGCGGTCAGTATGCTGGTGAATGCCCCCAATGCCAACGTGACCCTGGGAGGCGGCGGTAGCAGCGGCTATTTTATTGGAGGCGTCCAGGCAAACAACATCAGCGTTCAGGGCGGGTATCCAGTTCACTATGACGTCCAGATGAACCGGGCCGGGGGAACGGTCGGAACAATGGTCGCGTCAGGCTACAACCGTAAGAAGTTGTGATTCATGGGACAGCCTCAATTCGTGACTCCGTAAAGTGTGACCCTCACTGACAAACGGCACTGGCGGGCGCCCGGGATGCAATGGCGCTCTTTGGAGCAACCATCAGGCGGGACTTATAATATCGCCTCCGATAAGACGCAGTGCCTATGCCGCGTGCGATAATTAATAGCGTGAAACTTTCCAGCTCTGAGGCTTGGGATCTCAACCCTCAAGCTCGCAGTGAGGTGTCGCCGTTGATTGTCCCTCCACGGGGCTCAAGACCCGCCGATGGACCCGGGTATTCGATCGTTGAGTTGATGGTCGTCATTCTGGTAGCGTCCATAATTATTGCCATCGCGATTCCACAGGTTTTGGCGGCGTTAAAGGGCTACCGGCTACATGGCGATGCCAGTGCGATCAGCGCACAATTAAACGTCACGCGCTTTCGCGCCACTTCCCAATACACGCCTTACCGGTTGAATATCATCACGGGGAGCTCTCCTCCATCCTTCAGCATGGAGCGGCTGTGCGGCACTGATACGGACTGTCTGCCCCCTTCCGCTCCTTGCGTTCAATCTTACATGCCATACCTCCAAGCGGATATTGAAAGCGGGGCTCAATACCTTGCCACGGGGGACAGCTTTACCACCGTCAATCCTGGGGGCGCCGTCTTGCCACCCTCGCTCGGCGGGACGGGAACAGGGTCCACAGTGTTCTATTTCAACACACGTGGACTTCCCGTCGATTGCACGGGCACTCCACTCTCGAATGGCGGCGCAGTAATCTATCTCCAAAATGCGGATAACCTGATTGACGCTGTGGTGGTTACGGCGGGCGGGCGAATCGGCATTTATGCATGGAGCTCCAAGGGCAATTCCTGGGTCCCGCGCTAGGCTGCAATATTCCACCGCAACTCGCACACTTGCCGTGGTCCAAATCCCGTAATATCCAACATATTCGATCCTGTGCGGGCATGGGGCACATCTACGGTTAGGCCGTTGCCCGGCAAGTGGAGCGGATGATATGGTTGTTCCTGTGGTGATAAAAACGACCTATCCGTTTTGTCGCTCGCAGCGCCCCACGGAGGCGTGCGGGCGCACGCGGGCGGGATCGAGAGATCTTGGGTTCAAGGCCCTTAGCGGCATCCTCAATGCTCTGGAGCCTGCCGAGGGGAATCTCGATTGGTTGGCGACCGTGCTCTCCTTCGGACAACTCTAGTCGCCTACCCGGCAGATGAAAAGGCGCCACGGCCACCAGGAAGGGCCAGGTTCTAATCCAAGAGAAAGGCTATCCTTTGCGGGTTCTTCAAATTTGTCTTGCCATTCCAGTGCTCCTCGCATCGGCCGAAAATCCGCGGCACGTGATGCCCAAAGGACCCCTCGTTCATTTGACCAGCGGCACGGTGGAGGGAGTAATTCAGGGCAACATCGCCGTATTTGAAGGTCTACCCTTCGCGATGCCTCCGGTAGGGCCTCTGCGATGGCGCGAGCCTCAACCTGTTGCTGCTTGGTCAGGGGTGCGCGACGCGACCAGGCCGGCCCATCCGTGCGTGCAGAACCTTGCGGGCACAGACAACTTCATCCAGCCGCTCGCGGCAGCTTACGGCGCCGCATACAGCCGTCAGACGCTCGATCCATCGGAGGACTGCCTGTACCTCAACGTATGGACGCCTCAGTTGGAGCCGGGCGCACCTTTGCCTGTCATGGTCTGGCTGCACGGCGGCAGCAACCGGGTCGGCAGTGGGACAGAAGCCGGCTATGACGGCGCCAATTTGGCGTCTCACGGCGTCATCATCGTCACCGTCAACTACCGCCTTGGAGCCATGGGCTTCTTCTCACATCCAGAGTTAACTTCAGAATCTCCCCACCATAGCTCAGGCAACTACGGCCTTCTCGATCAGATAGCGGCACTCGAGTGGGTACAGCGGAATATCGCCGCATTCGGCGGCGACCCCACCAACGTTACGCTCTTTGGCGAGTCGGCGGGATCGATTGATGCGACGACGCTGATGGCTTCTCCCTTGACGGAGAACCTGTTTCGCAGGGTCATTGCGGAGAGCGGTCCTGCGTTTGGACTCGGACCCGAACGCACCGTTGTTCAGATGCAACCGCTGGGGCTAGCCGTTGGAAAAGAAGCGGCAGGTGGCAAACCCGGATCGCAACTTCAAGTCTTGAGGAGTTTGCCGGCCACCCGGATAGCGGAAATAGAAGACCGCCTGATTGCTTCGAACTTCAAGGGCTACGACCCCAACGCCTCAATCGTGGACGGATGGGTCCTTCCTCAGTCGCCGGCAAGAGCCTTCGCATCCGGAAAGATTGAGCCGGTCGATTTACTCGCTGGCTTGAATGCCAGAGAGCTCGCCGCCTTTCGAGTCGATGCAGCTGCGGCAGCGAAGAAGTTGCCTCAGCCCGCCGCGAAGCCAGGCTTTAGCGAAACGCTCAATCAATTCACGGCCCTGGCGCGCCCTCTTTACGGTAGCTGGACAGGCATGGCGGTCTGGACCTACACGCTTCAAATTCTCCTTCACGGCACCCCTGCCATCGATCAGGCGAGCAACGACATCCTGATGGCATGTCCCATCGGCGCGGAGGCTGCGCTTACAACAAGCGCTGGGCGGCGTGCATTCGTTTACAGATTCGATCGTTCCGTTCCAGGAAAAGGCGAGTCGGAGCTCGGCTCCTTCCACGCGCTGGAAATTCCTTACGTCTTCGGCACGTTTCAGGCTCGCACTTTCAGTTGGCTGCCGTTCACGCCGACCGACTACAAGCTCTCGCAAATCATCCAGACCTACTGGACGAATTTTGCGAAATTCGGGGATCCAAACGGCGAAGGCCTTCCGCACTGGACTCCCTGGAACGCCCGTCAGGAGCCTTACCTTGTTTTCAGCCAGAGTGGTGATGCCGTTCCGCAGCAGAGCTTTTCTCCAATGTATTGCCATCTCTCTCCGGATCGATTGAAGCAACAGCTCGCCAATTTTTAGTTGCAACCACTTAGGTCCAACACGACGCACATGTTCTGCTCACGCCCGCGCGTTGCCTGCTCTTTGGTGAGTCAACGCGGCTCTAACAATCCATGTGACCTCACTTGTCCATTCGTAATTGGCAGCAGTAAGGGTTCGAGGGATTTCGGCGCCGATTTTCTGCTGGCAGCGATGGGACTGCGCGCGGTTCCCTTGAAATGGTCATCCCGAGGTCCATTGGCGGTAAGATATGACTGGCCTACCTTAGGCCCTGGATCCAAACATGCGAATTAAGATCGTCATCCTTTCCTTCTTCCTTGTTGTTTACCCGCTGTTTCACGCCAACGGGCAAGGCACTGTGCCCATCTTCCAGGACACCAATGACCATCGCTCCTATACTCTCCTCGGTCGCGATCCGCAGCAGGGAGGCGCAACTACTATCCCCACCGTGCTTGTTCCAATCACGCTCGCTTTTGATGCAAAGAAGGCCGCCGGCAAGCCCTTCATCATGGACGCAGCCCCGGACGTTAGGAGCGTCCTTCGCTCACCTATCTTTTCCAAGTTCGCATTCCCTTCCGGCGGGCGTACACAATATGCCGACGCATTGCTGCGCACCACTTTCTCCAAAGCTGACGGGTGGCATACGCTGCTCGGCAAGCCCATCGTGAGGGGTGTGAACATCAAGGTCCCGGCTGGCTACGGCTACATTCTCACTTCGAAGAAGACCGGCGACTCCTTCGCCGTCGTCGATGTCGAGTTTCTGCAAAAGGAGCTCTTCAAGCAACTCCCCAAACAAGAAGGCAAGCTGGTTATTGCCATGACGCATAACACCACTTACTACGCACTAGGCGATGCCACCGTGTGCTGTTCCTGGGGCACGCACGGCGTCGATTCCGCCACCGGAAACTCGTTCGTGCTGGGTACATATCTCCAACAAGCACCCGCTGCGGTGGAGGACGCAGACATACAGCCGCTTTCCCAGCAACTTGGGGAGTTTATCAACGATCCTTTGCACGATCCGTTGCTCGGCGACGGCAATGGTAAGGTTTCAGGAAACACCTTCCCCCGATGGATGCGCCCCGCCTCGATGCGTCCGGGAGACCAAAGCCGCTGCGGTGGCACGGGCGCCGCCTCCACCTATTTCCTTCTCGAACCGACCAACACGAACCCCAAAAACAATTTCCCCGCCTCAAAGGCCTTTGTCGCCCGTTTCAATGGAACCGCATATCATTTACAAAACGTGGCCCTGCTCCCCTGGTATGTCGGCGCCTCGGAAGGACTCAGCAATACCTTCAGCTTTCCGGACGCGCGGGCGCTCCCTGACCCTGCCCAGCCGTGCCCGCCACGCGATGGATCTTCGGGCCCAACTGGTGGCCCGTCAAACCCTTCTCAGCCCGCGGTCGCTGAGATCCCATTGAATGGCTCCCCGAATGGCCATCTACTCATTGGCTACTGGGTGGGCTATGGCGCCGCCGGTACGGCGTTGCCGCTCCGGGAGATACCGCCGCAATGGGACGTCATCATCGTCGCCTTCGCCACCCCTGATCGAAACGCTCCGGAAGGGACCATGCGGTTTAGTACGCCCGCCGGCCTTGATACTGAACAATTCAAGTCCGACATTGCCTACCTGAAGAGTGAGGGCAAGAAAATTATGATTTCTCTCGGAGGCGGCGGGCAATACTTCTCGCTCGCCGGTCCGACAAGTGTTCCGAACTTCGTTTCCTCAGTCGCCCGGATCGTCACCGAGTATGGCTTCGATGGCATTGACATCGACTTTGAAAGCCCCTCTCTCTCCATCGATCCCGGAGATACGGACTTCCGGCATCCCACCACTCCGTCCATCGTGAATCTCATCGCGGCTATTCGCCGGTTACATGACGAATTCGGGCCTCGCTTCATGACCAGCCTCGTGCCCGAAGGCACGCAGATCCCTTCCGGATATCCCAGCTATGGCGGCCAGTTCGGCGCCTACCTGCCCATCACATATGCCATTCGAGACATACTCTCCTTCATTGATGTGCAGGACTACAACACGCCGCCGCTGGAGGGTCTGGATGGCGAGATCTACCAACCTGGCTCCGTGGACTATCACGCTGCGATGACTGAACTCCTCCTGCAAGGCTTCAACGTTGGAGGCGATCCCCAACATTTCTTCCCGCCCATGCCGGCCGATAAAGTTGCCGTCGGCTTTCTTAATGGAGACACAACGCCCACCATCGTAAGTCAGGCGCTCGACTACATCATCACCGGCAGCGCTCCGGCCGGCTGCAAATACAAATTGCGGCAACCCGCCGGCTACCCCGGCATGGTGGGCGCCATGTTCTGGACCATCGACGCTGACCGGCGTGAGAATTATGGGTTCTCGAATGTCGTCGGCCCCCAGCTCCACGGATATCCCGCGTCAAAGCAGCCCTTAGAGCGATAACGCGGAGCGGGTGGCAAACTTCCGTGCGCAGCGGATCGTTCTGTTACCCAAATAGACTACGCCAAACGGCGGAGGAATTATCGATCCGCGCTCAATTGGTCGTATAGTCGGTAAGAGTGGGAAGAAGTGGTTCTGACGCAATTTGGACCTCCGGACAAGTGGTCGCCAGAAATGGAAGGCGCTCGAATATTCGGCTTCGCGCCCTACGGTTTAGAAGACGGAACTTCCTCCAGGGCTTTCCGCGTGGTTGCATCGTCCGGATGGCGGGCGAGCCAGCTCTCCAGCAGTTCCCTGGCCTCGGCGTTCTTCCCAAGCGACAGGTCGAGTCTTACCAGGTTCAACAAGGTGAATTGGTCCTCAGGATTTTTCTGGAGAAGGCTCTTCAATATCTGCTCCGCTTCCCCGAGTCTTCCTTGGTTCGCATAAATTACCGCAAGATTGTTCTTCGCTTTTTCATTGTCCGGGTCCAGGGCCAATACGCGTTGAAAGAGCGCTTCAGCCTCGGGAAGTTTGTCCTGCCGCGCCCTGAGAAACCCGAGATTGTTCAGCGCCTCGGTATATTCGGGGGCCAATGCCAGCGCGTGGTCGAGAGCCGCCTGCGATGCTGACAGATTGTTCTCCATAAGCTCAAGGTAGCCGAGGTTATTCCAAGCCTCGACGGAATCCGGCACATCTTTCGTCACCTGTTCAAATAACTGCCTGGCTTCATTCTGTTGCCCGGACTGCGACAGCAACACGCCGAGAAGATTCTGGGCTTGCGGGAAATGGCGTCGCGCTTCAAGAGCACCACGGGCATCGGCGATGGATTGCTGAATGTTGCCCAGCCGCTCGCGCGTGAAGGCAAGGTTGTAGAGCGCCTCGGCGTCATTCGGGTTGGCCCTCGCCGCCTCTGCCAGATAGATTTCAGCTTCCGGATAAAGTTCCGCCACTACGAGTCCTGTTCCCAGAGTGCGAAGATCACGCCCGAAAGAGCAGAGCATGGCGCGGCCTGGAAAAGGCAGGGCTTTCTGGCCGCTCTTCACTCCAACCTGGACGTCGTTGAGAATATCGGAGCTTTGCACTCCGCCCCAATAGACTTTGACAAGGTTTGAAAGTTGGGGTGATCCCGGAGTATTTCCCGAGTCGAATAGGAGCCCGGTGGGAAAAACGGGCTCACGAAGGTGATCATAGAGATACGCGAGGAGCGTTTCCCAGAGCTGGCGGAAGCGTTCATCGGCCTGCCAGGGTGGACTCACAAGCTTTGAGGCGACTGACGGCGGGATCGTTCCGTCGCGCCAGAGAATGAGCTTGCCTGGGACTCTCTTTTGAGATTGGAGGAAGGTCTGAAGTCCAGCGCCGGACTTATCCGCCGGGTCCCACAGCCAGACCAATCTGTTGCCCTGCAACGGTGGCGGGAGAGGCACTGGAAGGGGTTCAACCAGATTGGTCGAAAAGCGGGCGGGCTGGACTTCTGTCCCAGGCTTCTGAGTGGGCTGCCCGGCCTCCAGTTCCTTACTTCGAACTCCGGGGGCCGAGAACCGTTCCTCTTTCGGTTGACGCTCCCCCTCCATCAGGAAGTAGCGGTACCCGTGCTTAAGATTCGAGAATTCGGAAACCTCGCCGCCGGGCCAGCGAACGCGAACTTTAGTTGCTGTTTCATGCAGTCCGAGTCCGAACACGAGTTCTTTTGAGTGCTGCGAAAGAAACCCCGAGCCACAACTCAGGTATCTGATCTGGCGCCCGCCAGGCGTTTCCACTTCGACTCGGGCGCCGATGGCGTCCCGATTGCTTTGGGCGCCGGTGAGACGAATTGCAATGCTATGGTTCGAGTTAGCGAGGTCATTCCGGAGCAGGCGCAGTTGCGGCCCCGTTCGATTGTGGAGCACCAGGTCCATGTCGCCGTCGCCGTCGAAATCGAATATGGCGAAGGCGCGGCCATCGTCGCGGAAATCAAGTCCTGTGACCGCGGAAACATCTTCAAAACGTCCGTCGCCAAGGTTGAGAAAAAAAGCATTGCGCTCGTTTCCATTCCACGGATGGCCTTGGTGGGAAAGTTGGGATATCGCAGCCCAGGCAGCGCCATATTCGCTACCGACCACGTTTGTGTCAGGCGAATGCGCCACGACTTCCTCCCAAAGGTAGGCGTCAAGTGGCGCCAGCCCCTTTTCAGAAGAGGATAAATACCCATTAACGACGTAGAGGTCGAGAGCGCCGTCGTTTCTAAGGTCCAAGGCGTCTGAACTCCACGCCCAGCGCGCGCGCTCCGCGCCCCCTGCTTTGGGGACTTTTCGAAAAAGTGCGGCCGCGGGTAAGGGTTGCGCGCTCTGACCATCGATGGGCCCCGGGGCATTTTTCGAATTCACATAAAGTGCATTGCCCATGGCGAATTCCCGAACGGCGCCGGTGGCCGCCTCTTGAAAGTGTTGCTGAAAATCGGGATCAGCAGTGATCCTCTCGCCGGCTGGCACCCACATGTTGCTCACGTAAAGGTCCTGGACGCCATCGCCGTTATAATCCGCCAAGGACGCGCTCATGCCTGACCCGTAACCGGCAATCCCGTCTGTCACTTCTTCAAATTTCCCGTTGCGAAGATTCCGGTACAAATTATTGCGGCCGAAATCGTTCACCACCACCAGGTCCGGCCAGCCATCGTCGTCAATGTCATTCCATGCACAGGCGAAACTGAAGCGATTGTTGCCAAGGTCGAGCTCGCTCGAGCTTGTCACATCAGTAAAAGTTCCGTCGCCCTGGTTGCGGTACAGTCGGTTCGGTGGGCCGTTCTGGGCATCGTAATAAGGACAGGGTATGAGCGAGCCTTCGCCCACCACGTATCCATAGGCGCAAACGTAAAGGTCGAGGTACCCGTCCCTGTCATAGTCCGCCATCGCCGCGGCGGTGAGCGTCGCCTGGGTGGTCTCCGGCGGAAACTCGTTGCGCTTGAATGTGAAATGCCCGTGGCCATCGTTCAGAAAAAGCAGTGGGCTGGATTCGGTAATCAGGATCAGGTCCTGACGGCCGCGATTCAGAATGTCCGCGAAAAGGGCCATCGCGGTGTTGTCGAGCACGTCCACTCCGGCCTGGCGCGAGATCTCTTCGAAGATGCCGGGCTCGCGCTGGCGGTAAAGCCGATTGGGTAGTCCTTTGGGCTGGCACATGTAGATTTCATCATGGCCGTCCCCATCAACGTCGCCGACACTTACTCCACTGTTCCCGAAAATGTCCACGCCGCTGGCTTTGTCGAGCACGCCACGCCAGTAATTGGTGTCACGCGCGAGATGGCTTTTATAACTTGGGTCCTTTCCGAAAGCGGCAGAAGTCACATCTGTGAACACGACCTCCGGACCTTCAGCCGTGGTCATTTCGATGGGCTGCCAGCCGGCTATTTTCCACCCAGCGGTGGTTTGAGCCCATTTGATTTCCCATTCGCCGATTGCCTGCCAGCCTCGATCGCTCCCTCCGGTCAGTTTTCCGCCAAATTCGAAGCGGAGGCGTGTTTGGGCAATCGTTGGATGGTCATCCGTGGAACTCGAAATCGACAGGCAGGCGAGGTCCGCCAGATTCAACGGCCCGTGCGGAGCCAGGAAGCGGCGTAGTGTTGCGGTAAATTCCGCCGCACTTAACACGGCCAATTGTTTTCCGTCCCAAAATGACCGTCGGATGGTAAATGCAGAATCTTCATGGAGACTGGTTTCGCGGGCAGGAAGAACTGAGGCGCCGGTAAAATCGGTGGATAACAACTCTTCGATCCCGTGTCCTCCGTCGCGCAATAAAAATTCGAGCCGGGCGATGGGCTCGGCGATTCTCTCCATGATCCGTTCAGTGCTGAAGCGGTGCGCGTGGGTGAGAAATCGATTGAGCGCCTGGTCAAGAGGCGTCCATCCCGGGCTGCGAGAGGGTTGGTTATCGGGAGCGGGCCAACCGGGACCGATGGCCGTTGCGGCGGAACCGGGGGCCGGTCCGAACCACAAGTTTCCCGCCAGGGCGCGCGCAGGCAACACCCACGAAGCTGCAAGACCGCACCCGCATGAGCTTAGAAACTGCCGTCGGGAGAAATTTGCCAATTTGTAATTTGGAATGTTTGCTCCCGGCGCACCGATCTGGAAACTGTGGCGACTGTTGGGTTCAGGAAATTATTTTACCTTAAGCTGTTGCCGTTGTTGTTCGGAGCGTTCCTGGGCTTTTTGAGCAAGATCGTCCCGGCCCATGTTCCGGTAGAGCCGGGCCAACTGCCACTGCAATTCGCCCGAATTGTCAGCAGGGGCGGCGGATTCGAGGAGCGCTGTTGCGTGCACCTGGTCTCCCTGCCGTTGAAAGACGTCCCCCAACTCGAAGGCGCAGACTGGATCAGTGAGGTCGAGGGCGACTGCTTTGGCGAGTTCGTCCCGGGCTAAATCTAGAAGCCGCTGCTGGCGAAAGAGGTACCCGAGCCCTGCATGCAGGGGAGCGCTCTCGGGGCTCTCTGTCAACCCCTCCCGGCATTCGCGTTCCGCTGCGGGTTCGTCGCCTTCTTCCTCTGCGGCGAAGGCTCGAATGGCATACAAATCCGCGTTGAAGAGTGCCGAAATCCTGGCCCGGCTGCTAGCGAGCTCACTTAGTTTCAAGGCGGCGCGCACCCGCTGATAGAGGACAGGTGGAGATTCTGCGAGTGACTCCAACCGTCTTAGACCGGCCGGCGGCGAAGGGGAATGCGCGCCGACATGTCCGATCTCCGTGGTTGCAATGGCGCTCGGAGCTGAATAAGACCCCAGGAACTTCGGCGCCTCGTTCGACCCAGCTTGCCCTCCCCTACTCTGACCCGGTGGTTTCTGTGGATGGCTCATGACGGTCAAGCAGCCGAATAGCAGACCCGCAGCCGGGCTCAACCAGACCTTCTTTAACACGCATTCCTTATTAACATGCGAGAGATTCGAGATGCAATCCAAAACGCGTGGGTACCGGGACGTTGCGAGATATGGGCCTTTTTGCTCAAAAATGAAATCCCAATTGAGCCTGGTAACTTCTGGGTGTAATGAAATGCGTACCGCTAAACGTCGAAAGAAAGTTATACAGGGCGACAGTATTGGCCAGATTGAGGACCTCGAAGCGCAAGCTCACGCGATACTTGTCGACGGGGAAAATATTCTCGATACCTGTGCCAAGATCAAGCACGTGGTGCGGGGAAATTCTGGTGGGATTTAAATCGTCGTTTTCCGTTCCAGGGGCTGGAATCCTTAAGCGGGTCGCTCCGAACTGGCTTGAACTGCACGAAGCCAGGGGCATGGTGACAGTGGCGAAAATGCTTGCACAGACCAAACCAATCGCAGCCTGCTGATCTCCCGTCAGTTTCAGCGCAGTCGAGAAGTCCGGAACACTATCGGTAACGACGCCGCTGTCGTATCTCCAGTTGAACGCCACCCATGGGCCTTTTTTCTTGAACTGATATTGCAAATGCGTTGTTTGCTGGAATGCCTGGTCCTGATCGATCCGAAATGCGCCGGTCTCGACAAATGGATTCAAGATGATTCCACCAGTCTCCGGTCCAAAAAAACGCGCGCGAACATGGCCGAGGACCGCGTAGGCGCTGAACCCATGAACTTCAGGGCAATTGAGCCGGGCGGAAAAGCCATCCACCTTCGATTTTCTCCACTCGGAGGGGAAAGTCAGCGGCGTGTTGTAAAGCGAATCGGTATCGAAGGCGAACCGGGTGAATTTCCAAATGTAATCCGCATCCACCACCAGGTGTTTGCCGATCGCCTGTTGCAGGCCGGCATCAAACTGGTTGCGCGTCCCTGGTTGTATGGGTTGACCTGGAAGGGCAGCGAGCGCAGAGCTTGCGGCGCTCCCAATGCCGGCGAAGCTTGCCACAATAAGGCCTTCGTTGTACGGAGTTTCAAATAGCCGGCCGTATGAAGCCCGCAACACGGTGCCGGTGGATTTAACCAGATAAGAGGCGCCTAATCGCGGCTGAATACCCGTCCCATGGCTGAACCCGTCATACTGATCCGCTCGCATCCCCATCATCAGGCTCCACTGCTTCCAGGTAATATTGTCCTGTAGGTAAAGCGCCTCCTGCTGGATGTCCTTCCTGCCTCGAAAACTGAATAGGGTTCCTTTTCGTGTCAAATCAAAGGGCAGGAGCCCGATGAGAAAACCAGGGTTTTGCGCCAAGCCCGCCGCGGCACACTGCGCAGGCTGGGTCAGAGTAGTATCGGAAACGGGGTCAGCGTTGGCATCAACACAAGGCGAATTCAAAGTTGGATCAGTAACGCCGAACTGAAATCCCTCCGAGAGGAAGGTCCGCGAGATTTGCACTCCGGCCTTGGCGTTATGAATGCCTTTGGCATGGGAAAGTTCGAGCTTGAGGCCCGCGTTGGTCAAATGCGTCGATTGCTCTAATGTAGCGGGCTGATCGGAGAAAACATTGGGGCTGTGAAAGTAACGTGTTTGATCGCTTCTTACATAGGCGTTGACGCCCAATATCGTATAAGGATTGAAGAGGTGTGTGAAGCTGGGCGCCACGTCGAAGGATTGCAATGTTTCCCTCTGGTCCTGGCCGGCTGTTTGATTGTCATAAGTATTGGGGGTTTGAAACCAGGACCGAGAGAGGAATAGGTTAAGGTGGATCGAATCTGAGGTGCCGGACTGAAAATCAGCCCGATCAAAAAAACTCTCTGTATTTCCGTGGGCGTGCATGGGCAGAAATTCAGGCGTATCGAGGAATCGACTTGTATTCAGGCCATTGACGATCATGAAATTGCCGACGGTTTGCTTGCCCGCCGCAAGGTCGAAGCTGCCGGATGAACTTCCGAAGGAGCCGTATTCTCCGGACAAGTCCGCGGTTGGTTTTGATGTTCCCAATCCGGAACGAGTCGTGGTCTGGACCACCAGACCGTTCTTGTCTCCAAACTCGGCGGGAGGAACTTCGGTAATGATTTCCATGGACTCGACGGCTCCCAGTGGAAGCTGGCTGGAAAACATCCTTCCCTGCTGGTCCGTGACGGGCTGATTGTCGATGCTGAGCGAAGTATCGCCTTCCTCCCCCATCGGGTGATACATCCCGTTGGAATCGGCAGCCACTCCTGGCGTAGCCATGGTAATCAGCGTGCTCAGTTGCGAGCTCGTGTTCTCGGCCGGCAGGCGGGCTATAAGCTTTCTATCGATATCGGTGTTGGCGATGGGATCGGTTTCGAGTAATTCCTGGATTTCTCCCCGGACGGTAATTTCCTCCCGCTGGGCCGTTGGTTTGAGCACGACCCGGGTGGAAAGTGGAATCGAGGACTGAATTATCAGATCTTGTTGCGCAGTGCCGAATCCTGGCGCGCTCACAGTGAGCTGATAGGGATTGAACGGAATATTCATGAAGCGAATCAAGCCACTGGAGTTCGTGGCGCCGGATTGGTAATGTCCACTCACTCGATTTTGCAGCACTACCGTCGCACCCGGCACCGCCGCGCCGGAAACATCGTAGACTCTCACTTCCAGACTGCCAGCGTTGCCCGGCGACTGAGCAAAAGATGGGCGCGTTCCTGCGAATGCAATGGATAGAAGTGGTGCAGCAACTAAGAGGCAAACTCTCCGCCAAGTTTTTAGCGGGCTGCGTATAAAGCCACACATGATTTCTTTAAGATATCCGAACGGCGCGGTTATGTCCAAACGGCAGTTGACACGAAACAAGAAGGGAGATCCTGCAGAGGGATCCAGCCCGAGGCATCATGTGTGTTCCTGGCGTGCGCGGATTAGCCTCTCCGCATCCATCCATTCAATCGATTATAATGAGCTGTGGGTTGGCGTAAAGAGTACACGATCGAACACTGAAGCCGAAGCGAAGTGGGGGTAAGAACGCCACACGATTCCAGGCGCATATCCCGGCGGCAGAAAGGATTCCAAGGTGGCATCGTCGCAAAAAATAGTAGGCTCGACCCTTTCACTTTGGCGGTATCCCGTCAAATCCGTGATGGGAGAAGAGCTGTACGCCGCGGAGGTCACTGCCAGGGGCCTGGCAGGAGATCGCGCCTACGCGCTCGTTGACGGCTCGGATGGGAAAGTTGTCTCCGCCAAGAATCCGCGGAAATGGCCGGATATGTTCTATCTTCGCGCCGCGCTGGATGCCGTGCCGGAAGCGGGCGCAAAGGTGCCACCGGTCCGCATCACGCTCCCCGATGGCAAACTGATTACCAGCGACCAGCCTGACATTCATCAGATTCTTTCGAGAGTCCTCAATCGTGAGGTGAAATTGACCGCGGCGGCCGTTCCTTCAGCCACATGTGAAGCATACTGGCCGGATATCGAAGGCCTCGACCGGCGCAATTCGGTCACCGAGTTCGGTCTGCCGGAAGGCACTTTCTTCGACTGTGGTATCGTGCATATTCTGACCACGGCCACGCTCAACAAACTCAGAATGTTGTATCCGGGGGGGCGGTATGAAGTGCGGCGGTTTCGCCCCAACATCGTTCTCGATGCCACCAACGGCGAGGAAGGTTTCGTCGAAAACGCCTGGATCGGCAAGGAGCTCGCCATCGGAGAATCCGTTCGCCTGAGCATCACTCGCCCCTGCATTCGCTGCGTGATGACAACGCTCCCCCAGGGCGACCTGCCAAAAGATCCGGGCATCCTACGGTCGTTGGTCCAGCACAATCAGAGTGGGCTCGGCGTTTATGCCGCCGTGCTTCAAGGCGGCAGGATTTGCCGTGGCGATTCCGTCAGGCTGGTTTAAATTGAGTAGCTCGAAGTCAGTCGCCATTTACCTTCAGGTGAGTTGTTCCCAAGTACGCCGTCGCCCGGCCTTAACTTCGGACTGCGCCCGCAGACTTGCGGATAATTGTCGAACCGCCAAATTGGAGTAAACTTGGCTTGTCGGGCGAAGGGAAATCGATGGACAGCTTTGGCACCTTGAGGACAGTCTGGCGGGATACGCGCTATACCTTTCGTACGATGCGCGCGAACCCTGCCTTTGCCGCCATCGTTATTCTGATGGTGGCCCTCGCGATTGGCGGCAACACGGCAATGTTCACCGTGATTCGCGCCGTGCTGCTGAAGCCTCTCGACTACCCCGACCCGGATCAGCTCGTCCGTATCTCGGGAGGCGCAACGCCGACTCGATTTGCGGAGATGCAGGCGGGCGGGCACTCATTCACCGCCCTCGCGGCTTTCACGGGCATTAGCGATGTGACTTTATCGACCGCGACCGAGCCAGAAGTGCTGACGGGTATTCGCGCAACGGCCGGATTTATGGCGCTCCCCGAGGCCGAACCCTTGCTTGGGCGGAGCTTTCTCCCGCAGGAAGATGCGACAGGCGGCGCGCCGGTGGCGATGATCAGCTATGAGCTTTGGCAGCGGCGCTTTGGCGGGGACCCGCAAATCGTCGGCAAGCCTGTGACCCTTGATGCGACGCCCTGCACCATCATCGGAGTTCTTCCGCCCCATTTTCACTTCTACTATCTCGGGGTCGACGTCTATATGACGGCGCCATCCGAGTGGCCAGCGGTGCCTCCCCAATCGCGGAAGTTAAGTCCGTACCTGACCGTCTTTGGACGCCTGAAGCCCGGCGTGAGCCTTCAACAAGCCAACGCTGAACTCGCGGTGATTCATCATCAGTACGCGATGGCCCATCCCACCATGCTGGATGCCAAGTCAAGAACGCCGGAGGAAGTGACGGCCCTGAAGGATGACCTGGTGGCCAACGTGCGCGGGATGCTCTGGCTGCTCTTCGGAGCAGTGGGATTTGTCCTGCTGATCGCCTGCGGGAATGTGGCCAGCCTGCTGCTGGCGCGAGCAACTTTTCGCTCGCGGGAATTCGCCGTGCGCGCCGCGCTGGGAGCCGCTCGCGGACGCCTGATCGGCCAGCTCCTGGTGGAGAGCGTATTGCTGTCGTCCGCGGGAGGCGCGCTCGGAGTACTGCTCGCTGCATGGATTCTGCGCGTTATTACCCGCGTGACTTCTTTTCACCTGCCGCGCACACCCGAAATTCAAATCGATTGGGCCGTGCTTGGATTTGCCGCCGCACTCTCCATCGCCACCGGCATCATTTTTGGATTGGCGCCTTCATTGGGCGCGTCGCGCGTTGACCTGATGGATACCTTGCGAGCCAGCGGCGAAGCGGCCGGTAAAGCCGTCCACACTCGACTGCTGGGCGGATTGAACGTCCGCGGACTTCTGGTGGTGGGACAAATCGCGCTCTCCGTGGTCCTGCTGATTGGTTCGGCGCTGCTGGTGGAAAGCATCGCGAGAATGCGGGAGGTCGAATTCGGATTTAATCCCGCGAATCTGCTTACCCTGAACGTTTCCCTTCCGCCCCAACGATATGACACGGATCAGAAAAGAATTTCGTTCTTTCGGGATCTCCTCGAGCGAGTGAAACCTTTGCCCGGCGTGCGCAGCGTAGCCGCTGCCCAGTTCCTTCCCATGATGAACTTTGTAGGGACCCCCGTGCAGGATGCGGGTTTGCCTCCTCGAAAATTGAATGAGCGCCCCATTGCTACCAAGCTGACGGTGATGCCCGATTATTTCCGCAACCTTCAGATTACTATGAGGCGCGGAAGAGAATTCGGCGAACATGATGCGGCGGATGCGCCGCGTGTGGCCATCATTGACGAAAAACTGGCCCGCCGTCTCTGGCCGGCCTATCCCCAGGGGATAGACCCCATCGGCCAGCGGTTGCTGATCGGAATAAATCCAAACCCGGCAGAAATCGTCGGAGTTGCCGCCGATGTGCATCAGACCATCGAAGACCGGGCCTGGCCGGAAAGCGTTTATGTTCCCTACGCCCAGAACGCGGTTTCCTCCCAGGCACTCGGCATACGAACCACCGGCGACCCACTCAGCTTTACCAACGCGGTTCGCCAACAGGTGCTCGCGCTCGACCGCAATCAGCCCGTCTCCGACATTCAAACTATGGACGACCTGGTGGACCAGCAGGTTGGCCAGCGGCACTTGCTGGTGATGCTGCTGGGATCGTATGCCGGAGTCGCCGTGCTGCTGGCTCTGATCGGGATCTACGGCGTCATCGCCTATTCCGTGGCGCAGCGCACCCAGGAATTGGGGATTCGCCGGGCACTGGGCGCGCAGCAGAACGACATTCTCTGGCTGGTCATTCGAGATGGATTAGTTCTCTCTTTGTTTGGAATAACGTGTGGCCTCGGCGGAGCCCTCGCCTTGACAAGGTTGATGAAGGCGCTCCTGTTTCATGTCAACGCGAGCGATCCGGCCACTTTTGCCGGAATCGCTTTGCTCTTCCTGCTGGTGGCGTTGGCCGCCAGCTACATTCCGGCGAGTCGCGCCGCGAAAATCGATCCTATGGCAGCCCTGCGGGTCTGAGCAAGTAGCATAGACCGCGGTGTTTGAGGTCGGCGTCTTTTGGGGCCACTAATGTTCCATAATCCTGTTCACGGTATTATTTCTGTTACAAATATCCCTGCTGGAATAACGGGACCGCCCTGAGCAGAAAACCCGCAGACCTCAAGTTCGGAGGTCTGCGCTACTAACTCGCAATGTCGAATGGCGGCGTAAAGCCGCCTCTGCGAAATATCGAAGGAGGAACAATGCAGAAGCGCAAACTTGGAAAAAGCAATTTGGAGGTTTCGGCCCTCGGGCTTGGCTGCATGGGAATGAGCTTCAGCTACGGCCCGCCCAAAGATAAGAAGGAGATGACCGATCTTCTTCATGCCGCCGTGCAACGCGGTATCACTTTCTTTGACACGGCCGAAGTCTATGGCCCCTACATCAACGAGGAACTTGTGGGTGAGGCTCTCGCTCCCTTCCGTGGAAAGGTGGTGATCGCCACCAAGTTCGGGTTCGATCTGAGTGGCAAGGATAATCGTCCGGGGGCGGCAGGTCTGAATAGCGGGGCCGAGCACATCAAGCAGGCCGTGGAGGGCTCGCTCAAGCGGCTCAAACTCGATGCCATCGATCTGTACTATCAACATCGTGTTGATCCGAATGTGCCGATCGAAGAGGTGGCTGGCGCGGTGAAAGACCTGATTCAGCAAGGCAAGGTGAAGCACTTCGGCCTATCTGAAGCAGGAGCTAAAACGATTCGTCGCGCCCACGCCGTCCAGCCGGTCGCCGCCGTCCAAAGCGAGTATTCACTGTGGTGGCGACGACCTGAGGAGGAAGTGTTGCCCACGCTAGAAGAACTCGGAATTGGCTTCGTTCCTTACAGCCCGCTCGGCAAGGGTTTCCTTACGGGTAAGATCAGCGAGAGCACGAGGTTCGACAGCTCCGACTTCCGGAGCACTCTCCCTCGCTTTACGCCGGAAGCTCTCAAAGTGAATCAAGCCATGATTGATCTCCTTGGCAAAATCGCAGAACGCAAGAAGGCGACGCCTGCCCAGATCGCACTCGCCTGGCTGCTCGCTCAAAAGCCGTGGATCGCTCCCATCCCGGGAACCACCAAACTGAACCGACTGGAAGAGAACATTGGAGCGACTTCGATTGAACTTACGCCCGACGATCTCAGGGAGATCGAAAGCGCCTCATCCAAGATCAAGGTGGAAGGTGCTCGATACCCGGAACGCTTGGAAAAAATGACCGGGCTGTGAGCGCCAAAAATACAAAGCGCCGGCTTGGAGCCCCGGTCAGTGAAACGCCTGAATGGCTGCATATATGCTATCATAGGCTTTGCGCCGAACTGTGATAGACACAAACGTTCTTACTGGAGCGTTGCTCAAACAAGCGGGGCACAACCGGGAGGTGATTCGTGCCTGCTTGGAGGGCAAGTGGAGGCCGCTGATCGGGCAGGCGCTGTTTCTGGAGTACGAAGAAGTGCTCGGCCGAAGGCACCTGTTCCGTTCGTGCCCACTCTCCGAAGGGGAACGACAGGAGTTTTTTGCGGCCTTTTTAAGCGTCTGTGAGTGGGTGGAAATTTACTCTTCCTGGCGGCCCAATCTGCCTGATGAAGGAGACAATCACATCGTGGAACTGGCCGTCGCCGGAGGCGCCGAAGTGATTGTGACCAATAATGTGCGCGATTTCCGCCGCGCCCAACTTCGATTTCCCGGGTTGCGCACGGTATTACCGCACGAATTCCTTAAGGAACTTGCATGAGCACACTCACAATCCGCATACCTGAAATGAAACACGCGCGCCTACGCCGCCTGGCCCAAAGCCGGAAGGTAAGCATGAACAAGCTTATCGACGAACTGGCGACTGTGGCCCTCGCCCAACACGACGCCGAGTTAAGGTTTCGCGCGCTCTCCTCCAAAGGGTCTGCCTCGAGAGGGCTCGCCCTTTTGAATAAGCTCGACCAAAAGCTGCGCAGGCGATGACGCAAACGCGCAAGGCCGGCTCAGATCACGCTGGCCTGGCTGCCCGCTCAAAAGCCGTGGATCGCTCCCATCCCGGGAACTACCAAACTGAACCGACTGGAAGAGAACATTGAAGCAACTTCAATTGAACTTTCATCTGACGATCTAGGGGAGATCGAAAGCGCCTCATCCAAGATCAAGGTGGAAGGTGCTCGATACCCGGAACGCTTGGAGAAAATGACCGGGCTATAAGCGGCAGGTGGTTAAAGAAGGGAGATAAAACCGCATTCGAGCTGGCACTTTCAGTTTTGGATTGATGGGTGGGAAGCTCGGAACGCTCTTCGCGCGAGCGGGACATGAGGTGGTGTTCAGCTCCGCGCGGAGCAACGAGAAGCTCAAGAAGCTGGCGCGCGACACCCAAGGCGGCGCATTTGCAGGCATGGAGATATCATGAGTAACAAAAAAATCTGGTTTATCACTGGAGCCGGCCGTGGCATGGGTGTCGATTTTGCCAAGGCCGCCCTGGCGGCGGGCCACGCGGTTGTGGCCTCTGGACGGGACAGCGACCGAGTGGCCAAGGCCTTGGGACAATCTAACGACCTGCTGGCCGTCAAGCTGGACGTCACCAGCCGCGCCGATGCCGAGGCGGCGGTGCGGGCCGCTGTTGACCGGTTCGGCCGCATCGACGTGCTGGTCAACAATGCTGCCAGCTTTTACGCGGGCTACTTTGAGGAACTGACGCCGGAGCAGATGGAGCGGCAGTTGGCGGCAAGCCTCATTGGCCCGATGAACGTCACCCGCGCTGTCCTGCCGGTTATGCGCAAGCAGCGCTTGGGGCGCATTATCTCCATCTCCTCGACGGCGGGCCTCGTCGGCTTCGAGTTCGGCACCGCTTACGCCGCGTCGAAGTTCGGCCTGGAGGGCTGGATGGAGTCGCTGCACGCCGAGGTCGCGCCGTTCGGCATCACCACCACCATCGTCAACCCGGGCTTCTTCCGCACGGAGCTCCTCACGGAGCAATCGACGAACTACGCTGAGCCGTCCATCAAGGACTACGACGAGCGCAGAACGAAGCAGCTCGAGTTTTGGAAAGCCCAGAATGGCATAAAATCCGGCGACCCGGCGAAGCTCGCGCGAGCGCTTATCGTCATTGCGAGCCAAGAGCCCCCGCCGCGCCGCTTTATCGCCGGCGCTGATGCCATTGCCACTTCGGAGCAGATGGTCGCCGATCTGAAGGCGCAAATCGAGGCGCACCGGGACCTCTCAACGTCCCTCGCTTTCGACTGAGCAAGTGGCGCGGCCCCCCCCATCTTAAGTCCGCGGTATGCGAGACGCTTGGTCTTCCATAATCCTGTTCAATGTATTATTGCTGATCCAATCGTCCCCATTCGGACAAAGGACCGCCCTAAACGGAAAACCCGCAGACCTCAAATTCGGACGCCTGCACTACTAATTTCTTTGGCTATTCTCTTATTGCCAACCCATCCCTTCGCCCGACTTGGAATGCGCCAACGAAAAGGATGACGACAATCGAGATCAGGCGTAATCTAGCCCTATCTCCGTCCCCGGTCCGACGCCAGGCTGGCGCAATGGGTGACGAATGCACAAACTCCGGAACACGGCATGAGCCCCTGGAAAAACCGCATCGTCGTCCTCACCATGACTCTCATGGGCGTCTCCTTCCCGATCTTCCTTGTGACGGGCTATACCGCCCTTTACTGGGCATGGCCTCGCGCCAATTTCGAAGCTGCTTTGCCCTATCTGCCATGGGCCAGGAATTTCGGAATGCTGGCGATGGCCGGCGCCGCTACGGCACTGGTTATCTTATTCTCATCCGATATCTTCCCAATTTCTCCGAATACCCGGCTTTCGCTTTCACTGCTTGCCACGGCCACGATCGGCTTCTTTTCTGAGTTCAGGAACGACGGCAAGTTCTATTTCAAAAGCATGCACCACTTTTTTGGGAATGAAACGTGGATTCACGACGGATTAAACAAAGTCGTTTCTTCGTTCGGCGATTTTCTGTACCGGGTGGAGTACTCACACTGGAACGATTTCCTAATGGGTCCGGCGATCGCCAGCGTTCTTTTTTCCCTTGTTTTCGTCAAGATCTACTGGGCTTTCCGGAATCAAGGCACGATCAGCCTGAGCACGCCGGCTTCGGATTCGTCGACGGATCTCGACCATTCGCTGCGGTTCGCGAGAATTCTCATGAACGTCGGACTCTTCTGGTTTTTCATCCAGGCATGGGCGGAAAAAGCGGGCTATTTGTACAATCCTCATTCGAACGATGAAATAGATTTGCCGTTTGAGTTTGCCGGAACCATTCTAGGTTTCTGGATGGCGCGTGTGCTGACCAAGCCGCTCGACCAGCGGTCCGAAAAATTCAGCTCAACTTTCCTCATCGATTTCCTGTCCTCGGGAGTGGTTGGACTTTTGTATACACTGATCGTAGGCCCGCTGACGGAGAACGTAGCCAGCGCCATTGGCCACGCTTTGTATCCGGTCGTGCCTGTCTCGCTTGATCTCCATATATACACGCCGTTTGAACGGCACTTGCGCCCGATCGAGCTTCTTTTGCTTGCTGGCGGGACTTGGTGGAGTCTTAACCGGATATCATATCCCGAGAAAATGATGGGGCTGAGCAGCACTTACAAAGAATTGGAAGCCGACTCAAAATGGGATGCGCTGAAAACAATGACCATGGCCGTGGGAGTGACGGCCGGTTATCTGCTTATTCTTGCGATACTGGTTTCGCAGCTTGAGCCTCAGGGGCTGGGTTGGACGCTGGCGACGGTGGCAGCGGGGATTGGCGCCGGAACCGCGGCATTCCTTTTGGTAAAGCGCGCCGGGCAACAAGGCGTCACGATACTTTTCGGCGGGAAGGACGAAAGCAGCAAGAGATAGCGATTAGCGCAGAGTTTACTTGTAACTTGCTCCACGGCTTTTCGTTCGGGGAGCGGAGGGAATTGACTCCAAGGGTTTCTGATATTCATTCAGTGAAGTTTGGAGAATTGAAGATTAGGTTCAAATGAAGGAGTTTACCGAAATGGAAATCAAACGAGTAGGCTCACAACCTTCGGGCAAAGGTCCGTCAGACTGGTTCACGGGCATGGTACGGATTGATCCCTTATTTCAAGCGCCCGATCCGGCACTCGTTCAAGGCGCAAGCGTAACTTTCGAACCAGGCGCGCGGACTGCCTGGCACACTCATCCACTCGGCCAGACTCTCATCGTCACGGCCGGCTGCGGCTGGGTGCAGCGCTGGGGAGGGCCCATTGAAGAAATTCATCCGGGTGATGTAGTCTGGTTCTCGCCTGGGGAGAAGCACTGGCATGGAGCCGCGCCCACCACGGCTATGACGCACATCGCCATCCAGGAAAAGCTCGACGGTAAGGTCGTCGACTGGATGGAACATGTCAGCGACGAACAATATCGCAGATAATCTGGAAGTGTCCTAATTTCCCTCGGAGCGCGGGAGGCGGCCCCACCTATAGCACTGGGGCTCGCCCGCACCTTAATAATAAGGAAAGAGCGGGCGAGACGCCCGCGCTCCCCGCGATGCAACCCCGGACACTGCCGACAATCTTCGATCGTGGCTTTAAGAACTGTGTTGGGTGTAGAATCCAGCGATGGAAAACCCTCAACCCACATTTCCATCACTAGCGGCGAGGACGATGGTTTGCCACACGATTACCTACATGACCATGGGGGCTCTGGCGGCCTACTTTCTCAACTATGCTGCTGTGATGTCCCGTCCCGATTCGGGCATGCGCCCCTACACCAGTGCTTGGGTCATGGCGGGACCGCTATTCCAACCCATTCGCGGTCTGCTCTTCGCGCTGGTCTTTTACCCGTTGCGCAAGTGCCTGTTTGGAAGGAGAAATGGCTGGTTGCTTATGGGATGGATGTTGATCGCGCTCGGCATCCTGGGCACGTTCGGGCCGGCTGCCGGATCGATCGAAGGCATGATTTACACTCCGGCCCCGATCCTGTCCCAGCTCCGAGGCTGGTGGGAAGTGGTGGGGCAAGCACTGCTGCTTTCCGCCCTGCTCTGTTACTGGGTCAATCACGCCGAGAAGAAATGGCTGAACTGGCTGCTCGGAATCCTCTTTTGCATCGCGATGGCATTGCCGATTCTGGGCCTGCTCACGCGCCACGGATAGGTCAGCCGCAATTCCGATTTAGTTGGTGTGGCGCATGATATTCCATAATCCTGTTCAGGATATTATTCCTAATACAATGGCCTCCACTGGCACAACAGGATCGTCCTGAGCAGATTACCCGCAGACCTCAATAGCGGAGGTCAGGGCTACAGGTTGACCCAATCCGGACGGCAGATTGATCATGCAGGAGATTAGGGTGGCAGAATGACAGAACTCGCCGCGTGGGTGAACTTCTACGTGATCGTCGGGTCGTCTGCCGGCGCCCTGATCGGATTGCAATTTGTCGTCATTACCCTATTCACAAACATGCCAATCGGAGAAAATACGGCGGAGGGCAGCAGCGCTTACGCGACGCCCACCGTCATTCATTTCGGAGCCGTGCTGCTCCTGTCGGCGGTTTTGTGTGCTCCCTGGCGCGGGATCGGCGCCGCCGCAATTCCTTGGGGCCTGGTGGGCGCCGCTGGGATCTTCTACGAGATCATCGTGGCGCGCCGTATGCGAAGACAAAACGCATACCGGCCCGAGTTCGAGGACTGGCTGTTTCATGTTTTACTGCCCTTCGCCGCTTATGCAATGTTGGCGGGATCGGCCTATGCGACCCGCTCGAATGTTGGCGGCGCACTATTTGCCGTTGGAGCTGCCGCACTGATGCTGCTCTTCACCGGCATCCACAACGCCTGGGATGCCGTGACTTACCATGTTTTTGTCAAGAAACGGGAACACAGCATCGGGAAGGGTAAGTAAAGAATTGCGGCGGGCAGCCGAGCATGTACAGGCTGGCAATTGCGGGTCGCGGGTCAGCGCGGTGCGCCACCTGGGACTGGCCTCAGGTGCACGCGGCCTCCAATGACGAGCTGCGGAACCTCAAATTCCGTGAATCCATCGTGCTGTACTGGCGTTAGAGACTTGCAGCAACCCTCTTCTGGCGTCTCGTATCGAATCGAGGAAAAAGTTCCTTTGACCTGAACTTGAATCCCAACCGGCTCTTTATAGTAATTGACCAGTTCCAAAATTGTTTCACCCGCCTGCGGATCAAGATAAAGAGCCGCCACGGTGGTCAATGAATTCCAAAGAGTCATCAACATCCTCTGTTGATCCATCGAGCGCCGGACGTCTCGCGCAAATATTTCCGGATCAGTCACGGGCCCGGAAAGCTCAATGACACTTCCCTTCCCCACGGCATAGGTCGCCGAATGTTCGCCGGACCGCACGCCGGGAGTGGACTGCCAGGGAAAGGAGCCGTGCATACCCACAAGGATGGCGGTGCCACCCTGGGATGCAAAATCATCGATGATTCCGATTTGTTCTTTCTGCGGAGGAGCGAAAAACACGGCCAAATCGAACGTGTCGAGACTATGGGCGGTTAAATCGGCAGAACGAATGATGCGAAATGGAATGTTGTGGCGGGCAATCAAATTGACGGCTTCATAATTCTCGTCGGGATTGTCCATCACGATGCCGACGCTAGCCAGTGACTCCAGCGAGCCTTGCTTTGCCTGGGGCCAGAACTCAAGATAACGCTTCACCCGTTTCCATTTACTCCACGCATTGGCGTTATTCTGCGCCAGCGCGCCTTGCAGGCTCCCGGGGAGGTCCAGAATCACATCGGCATGGAATGCTCCCGCTTCCGCCACCGCCAATGAATAGTCTGCTGCGCTTGGACCCTGCTTCATCCGCAGCAAATCCGACAGGTCCCACTTGAAACTGTAGAGGGGTGCCTGCGCCGGAGCAAATGCGCGACCAATCCTGATAGAAGCAAGGTTGGAATCTATCCATGGCTGGTGGGTGGGGCTCGTGACTTGAACACCTCCATCGTTTTGATGGTGTCGCCGCCCTCTTATCTGGGGCTCGATGCCCCCTGAAATTAGCGCCAACAAGATGAGATTCGGATAAGATGCCCGCAAATTCTGGAGCACTTGGGCTGCGTTGCCCCGCTCCGATTCTTGAACGTCGATGACCACTCCGGCCAGCCCGAGCCTTACTGCCGCTTCCGCAGCGGCTGGAGCTTGCGCTAACCCAGCCTCGTAAAATATTCGGTAGCCAAGCTTGGGGGCACTTCCAAGCAATTGGGCTGCGTTTCCATTTAAGGAGACTACCAGGTCATTCAAACCCAGCGCTCTCGCGGGAGGGATCGTTGAATGGTTCCAGCGCACCAGCACTTTACCCGAAGCAATGGATGCACCCAGAACGCAAATGATTGACAAGAATGAAACTCGAAAATGATTGTTCATGGGATCTAAGTTCTATGGGCCTGCATTCGGAGTGTCCTGACCCTCCACGCCTATGCCACATCCGCCTTCAAAGGCACCAAGGACTGCATGGGTTGTTCAATCATCGCGGGAGTCAACCTGAAATGGTCCGATGATCGATCTGCTTGAGGTCGGCAATCCCGAGCCCTAACTTGCCCGCCGCAGCAATGTGCCCGGGCCGCCGATAGAACAAGTTTTTTTGGGGGTCATGGTAGAACACATGATCGTCCGCGGTGATGCTCTTCGTATCGTGGGTCCAGACCGAGGGCGCGCCTTCCTCCTGCCTTTTCTTTTCGATGGCCTCAAGTTCAATCGTGTCCATCGCCACCGGGTCGGTCCCCACATAAAGTTTTCCCGCCTGATCAATAAATTTTTGGACCTGGGTCAGTGGCCCTCCGTGCCAAACCTGGCGCATGCCATCCATGATGTTCAAGACCGCCTTGGAGCGGAGCGGCTGAACCGAGCACATCACTCCAATGAGGGGGTCCGTAAACGAGTAGGGCGCGCGATGAGAGCGGGCGACATTGTTAAACGTGCCGTAGCCCAGGTTTTTCAGGCACCCAGTAACGCCCGCGGCGGAATGGTCTTTCGTAGTGGGCACATTGATGATTTTGTCCACCGTGTGAGCGACAATGCCCGCCATATAAGAACGGGTTTCCCACTCACCAAAAAAATCAGCCTGGCAATACACTTGCGGATCGTAACCCCGCGTGCTGTCCAATTTGTCGAGAATACCCACCACGTTAACCTCGGCGGGAAGCTGCTTGCGATATCCGCCCAGGCGTATTTCGTCCTGATAGCGGTCATACACGTAAATATTATGGGAGGGAACTCCAGCGGACTTCACGCCATTGATGATCTCGCGCACGAGCTCTGGAGATGAACAGCAGGCGGGGGCGCCCGACGGATTGATCTTGATTCCAACCACATCACTGCTCTCAATAAACCTGGCCCAAGCCGCGGCGGCCGAATGTTCTCCCGTGAGTTCATTCATTCCCTGCTCGAGCATTCGGCCCACAATGGTCTGCGATACCCGGTTCCCCACAATTGCATTCCGATCGTAAATTTCCACCACCCGGCCGGGAAATAATCCCGGCATCCCGAGGGGAGAGGGTCTGCTTTCCGGAATGCCGTGGACTCCAATGTGGGGCGGCTCCGGCATGGAGACCTGCCCCGGCGCGATCGCCGCCGAGCCGTCAAGGAAAAGGCTGGCGCTTCCCAAGGTGGTGCGCTTTACAAATGTTCGACGATCCATGATCGAGTTAGCTCGCGATGCGCCCTTGCGGATGGTCGTGGATTCGTCCCCCGCGAGGGCGAAACCAACTGAAATTCGCCGATATCTTACCACTGATAACAACGGTTCATGGCACGTCATTCCTAAAGCATTCCCGATGGAAGAAGCGTGGTTGTATGCGAATTTCGTGCGCACAAGCTCGCCTGTATCATTCGGGATCAGACCGCATTCGTTTCGCCCGGCCCTCTGGTAATCCACAATCGCTTCGGTATACTTGAGGCGATTGGAAACAAAACGTCAGGGGGGCGCATGCCGCAGATCATCAGCCGTCGAAAACTCTTAAGAAAAGGTGGGCGCGCAATTATTGCGGGAGGCGTCGGGGTCTGCGCCGGGTCCGCGCTGTCGGCCAGCGAGATACCTCCAGCCGCGGGCGCGGCGGAGCCGGTCAACTATTACGAAAAATTGGGCGTTACACCTTTTATTAACGCCGCGGGGACATATACGGTCCTTTCGGCTTCGACGATGCCGGAAGAAGTGCAAGCAGCGATCGCCCTGGCTTCGCGACGGCCTGTACATCTGAATGAATTGCAGGTGGCTGCGGGTGCATATCTCGCCAAGCGGCTCCGTTGCGAGGCCGCTCTGGTTACCGCCGGTGCTGCCGCAGCCTTGACCCTGGGGACGGCGGCCTGCATGACCTTGGGAAACGATGCCGCCATAAGCAGGATCCCCACGGACACGAGCGGCCTGAAAACGGAAGTGATCGCCCAGAAAACTCATCGTTATGAATACGACCATGCCATCCGTAATTGCGGGGCCAGTTTTGTGGAAGTGGAAACTCTCGACCAGTACGAGCGGGCCTTCACTGAACGGACAGTGATGACAAATTTCTTTAATGCGGCTGAGGGCGGCCAGATCAGCCGGGAGGACTGGGTACGCGTGGCGCACCAGCACGGCGTCCCGTGCTTTAACGACGCCGCCGCTGATGTTCCGCCCATTTCAAACTTATGGAATTACACTGCGATGGGTTTTGATCTGGTGGCTTTTTCCGGAGGCAAGGGGTTGCGGGGACCGCAATGCACGGGACTGCTGCTGGGCAGGAAAGATTTGATCGAAGCCGCGCGGAAGAATAATTCCCCCAACTCGAATACGGTTGGACGCGGAATGAAAGTTTCGAAAGAAGAAATTGTGGGCCTGGTCGCCGCCGTCGACTGGTTTCTGAGCCAGGATGATGCGGCGATGCAAATGGATTTCCAAAAACGCGCCGAGCGGATCGCCCAACGTCTGAAATCTCTTCCCACGGTGGAGGCGAAAATATTTGTCCCTCAAGTCGCCAATCACGTTCCACACCTGCTCATTACCTATGACATGGCCCGGATTAAAATTACCGGCGCCGAAGCAATGGAGAAAATGCGGCAAGGCAACCCACGCATTGAGCTGAATCCTGCCACCGGCGGTGGTCCTACCAGCGCCGGATTGCCCCGCGGCACCAACACCATAGTGGTGGGCGTCTGGATGCTGCAAGCGGGCGAAGATAAAGTGGTGGCGGATCGCTTATACGAGATGTTGCAGGATGCAATGACAAGTTAACGCCAGCCTTGCGCTGGAGAGTCGCCGATGCGAATAAGGACGTCAACGGCCCCTATCTCGGGAAGTCGTCGGCCTTTGAAGGTGGATCCGAACTCAGTTTCGGCGAATTAAAATATTGCGGGCGCGCGTTCTGCCAGGAAACCATGCTAAGTCCTGAAGGGTCGAACAAAATCCGCCCGGCGCGGACGGTCATCAAGGGAACCAGTTTGCCGTTCCCCTCCAGACGCGCGTTTCCATTGTCGGTATAGCCGAAGGGGCCTGGAAGCAGCATGAAGACGGCGACATCCGCCGGCCCGCCCACGGTTAATGTGCCCAATTCCGTGTGATGAATCTCACGCGCGGGATTTACTGTGGAGCGCCGAATCACGTCGTCCAGCGGCACGCCCATAGCCAGAAATTTGGACATCACATTCGCCATGCTGAGTGCCGAGCCGATCATGCTCTCCTGGTGCAGGTCGGTGGAGATGGAATCGGGAACGAAGCCCTGTTGAACCGCAGGGGCGGCGTTGCGAAACCAGAAACTGCCCGCTCCGTGACCCACATCGAAAATCACGCCGCGCTTGCGCGCTTCCCCCATGATGGGATTCACTTTGCCATCGCTGAGGATGATGGGGAATTGCTGCGCAAACACGTGCGTGTGGATGTCACCCGGGCGCATTTTCTTCAGAATCAATTCATCGTAACCACGCTCGGGAGGGCGCGGCCAGAAATCGAACATCACCGGAACGTTGGCCATGCGCCCGCATTCTTCCGCCGCATCCACCGCGGCCCAGGGCGTGTGCTCGGCATCCCACGGTCTTCCCGTCCAGTAATGCGCGGTTTTTACCCCAACGATGATGTCGGAATATTTCTTGATGGTGTCGGAGCAAAGTTTTGGATCCAATTGGTCCACGGTCTGCTCGAGTCCGCCATTCATTCCGTTGGCGACGATGTTCAGGAACGCCAGCACTCGAATTTTGGCATGATCGATAACCTCCTCTTTTTCCTGGAGAAATGTATCGGCGCCGGCCGTGCCCGCATCCACCACCGTGGTCACGCCCGACGTCAGCATAAGGTCAGCAGGGATGCCAAGCGGCGCGGTGTGGCTTCGCGCGGAAGGCGAAAACCAGTCAAGCGGCGCGCCGCCGTGGCCAATGTGGACGTGGATGTCCACCAGGCCCGGCGTGACGATCAGGCCGGTTGCATCCACCACTTTTCTTGCCTCGCTCGATGGTATACCGGCTTTGACCGCGGCGATCTTGCCACCGGCGATGGCCACGTCCATGACCTTGTCCACTTGATTGGCAGGATCGATCACGCGGCCACCCTTCAGGAGCAAATCGTATTGGGAGGACTGTGCAAGGAATATATTTTGGGATACGAAGGCAAAGGCGCACAAAAAAGACAATGCAAAATTGAACCACCCGATTGTAGGTTGATGTTTCATGATCAGCTCCGTTCAATAATGTCACTCCTGACTTTATCTCGTTGGTCGAGCGACCGGTTTCTTGACGTCATAATCTTCCTGGCGAGCGGATCGACCCAGATAACAAATCAGGTCGTTCAGTTCGCCGGCGGCCAGGTCTTGGCCATAAACGACGTGCATGGCAGGTTCCCCGCTTCGATCCACATGCGCCACGTCCGATTTCATGATGTTGTGAAACGCGCCGTCGGTCCCCTGGAGCTGAAGAGAAAAATTGTCTTCATTGCGCACAACACCGGTAATGCGTTCGCCCTCGCGGGTGATCACCTCCTGCATTTCCTGATTCGGATCGGCCGAATTGCCTGGCTTAAGAATGGCTTCTCTCGCCTCTGCCGGCGCATGAGTTTCCGCATATTTGGTCAGGTCAGAGCCTAGAAATCCACCCTTGCCTGCCATCATATGACAATTGCCGCACTCAGCTTTGCCAAAAAACAATTCTTCGCCATGCTGCGGATTTCCGCTGGCAAGAACCCAACCCGAGCGCCTTCCCATGGCACGCAAATAGCTCACAATGGATTTAATTCGCGCTTCACCAAGATAGTCAAACGCCGGCATGCCTTTTGCTGGCCGGCCGTCGTGTATCATCGTATAGATATTGCGATCGGGCTGATCAATGATGGCCGGGGCTGTCGAAATATTTGGCGCGCGTTCACCCCCACGTCCATCCAATCCGTGGCACGAGGAACATCGGGTTTCGTAATCGCGCCGGGCTTTGGCCATCGCCGATGTTGGCTCGTCACTTCTTTTGGATCCTTGCATCCGACTCGCATGCTGAGCAACGGCAGCGAAAGGAAGGAACAGGATGATTCCATAGAGGAGGGTCCTGCCCAGCAACAACTTCCCTGCCCAAACCGCGCGGTCCTGAAGCATCGCTCTTCTAAATTGTGGCACTCGTATACCCCTCAGAAAAAAATTGAGCCCGCGCCGATGGAATGAGGTAGTGTGCTCAGTTCACGTGTAGGGTATAGGTCACTCTCCCCATGCCGTCAAGTAAGAATATGCTGCCCTTCATACCGGAGAGTGTTGTGCGACTTCTCCCTCCGTAGTATGGTGCGCAATACTCGGGGGCGAGTTGGACGGGGCTGCGTAGTCCATGGACATCCTCAAATACATCCGGCCATCGACGAAGAAAGCGGCGTTATTCCTCGTCATAATATGCACTCTGACGTTCCTGCCGGGACAAGACCGGCGAGACGTCGTGGTTTCCACCATGATTAACGTGACCGGAGAAACTCTTCGGGCAAGCCCGCCGTCGGCCAATTGGCCGTCATATAACGGCGATTACAGTGGGCGCCGGTTTAGCGAACTGGCGCAAATAACGACCGAGAATGTGAAGCAACTGCGCGCGCAATGGGTGTTTCACCCCGGCAGTTCAAATTCCCTGGAAGTTACGCCGGTGGTTGTTGGGGGCGTGATGTTTGTGACCTCCGCCAATGATGCGTTCGCCCTTGACGCCCGCACCGGACGCCCGATTTGGCATTACCAACGGCCGGTGACCAGCGGCCTGGTGGACGATGCCTCCGCCCATCACAATCGCGGAGTGGCGGTTTGGCACGATCGCGTTTTCATGGAGACCGATAATGCCCATCTGATTTGCCTGGATGTCCGCTCCGGGCACCAGATCTGGGATTTTGAGTATGCCGACGCCAGGAAAAATTACGGCGCCACCAGCGCGCCCTTGGTGGTGAATGACAAATTGATTGTGGGAACGTCGGGCGGTGATGACGCGGTCCGCGGGTTCATCGCCGCTTTTGACCCGCTCACCGGAAAATTGATTTGGCGATTCTGGACGATCCCCGGACCCGGTGAATTCGGGAACTCCAGTTGGCCGGGCAAAATGTATCTGCACGGCGGCGGGACCACTTGGATGCCCGGAACATTCGATCCCGAACTGAACACGCTCTACTGGGGGACGAGCAACCCTTCGCCCGATTTTGACGGCGCGCCCAGGCCGGGAGACGACCTCTACACCGACTGCCTTCTGGCGCTCGATCCGGACACGGGTAAACTGAAGTGGTATTTCCAATTCACTCCCCACGACCTGTTTGACTACGATGCCGCTGAGACGGCCGTATTGATTGACGGACCATTTCGAGGCGAGAGTCGCAAATTGCTGGTGGAAGCGAATCGGAACGGATTTCTATATGTTCTCGACCGGAGCAATGGCAAGTTTCTATCCGCAACACCCTTCGTGGAGAAATTGAATTGGACAAAAGGAATCGACTCCGCGGGGCGGCCCTTATCGAGCGGGCTCGCTCCGACACCGGCGGGGACAACAATTTGTCCCGGCATGACGGGAGCGACAAACTGGTTCTCGCCATCGTACAATCCTTCCACCCACTTTTTTTATTTTATGGCGCTCGAGAGTTGCGAGATATTTCAATCCAAGCCGGAACCCATGGCGATGGGGCGAGGTTGGTATGCGACCGGCACCAAACGTATCCCGGGCGACGCGGGCCGGAAAATCCTTATCGCTTTCAACCTTGATAACGGTCAAGCGGCTTGGCGCTACCCGCAAGTGGGTGATGGAGATTCCTGGGGCGGGACGATGACCACGGCGGGCGGATTGGTTTTCTTCGGCGATGACGCGGGCGCTTTCGAGGCGGTGGATGCGCGCAGCGGGACGCCTCTCTGGCACTTTAACACTGGCCAACGTTTGCACGCTTCGCCGATGAGCTATGCCGTGAATGGAACCCAGTACGTCGCTATCGCGGCTGGCAGCGATGTTTTCAGTTTTGCGCTGCCGGATTAGCGCGTTTCATGTAGCAGTGGGACGCACAAGGATCGAGAAATATCTGAACCACTAGTTCACAAGGAGAAAAACATGATTTCAACCATTCATTCCACACGCAGGAAGTTTGGTGTAACCATTGCCACTTTACTTTCCGGGCTCGGATTTGCGGGCGCGGCTTCAAAGGCCTCGGCAGCAGGTTCTCCCGATAATCAGGACGTTCAAAAGCTGAACGAGGAAGGCAAGCCGGCTACCGGCACTCCCTTGTTCTTTCCCATCGTGGCTCACAACGGATTGATTTACATCTCCGGCCAGGGCGCCCATGACGAACGCCCCCCGGAGCAATGGGACATCACCAGCCACTCCAAGCAAGTGCTCGATAGGATCAAAAACCTGGTGGAGAAAGGCGGCAGCACCATGGACCGCGTTTTGCAACTCAACGTTTATCTGGGCAAGATCAGCGATTACGATGGAATGAACAAGGTTTTCAAGACCTATTTCCCCAATGGCGGTCCGGCCCGGACCACGGTCGCGGTGGCAAACCTTCCCGGAAATTCGCTGGTGGAAATCAACTGCATTGCGGCCGTTAGCGGGAAATAGCGGAAATGAAAAAGTGGTTACGGGAGGGTTACAAATGGAATTCAAAATCAAATCGACCCGGCGCTCGTTTCTTGGAGCCACCGGTTTGATCGCCGGAGTGGTTTCGCTGCCGCGTCGATTCTTCTCCGCCACCCTCGGGCTTCCCGCGGCGGATGCGGCGTCCAACATTTACGAGGAACTCGGCGTCACCACGGTGATTAACGGGCAAGGAACCATGACCACGCTCGGCGGGTCATTGATTCCCGCTGAAGTCGAATCGGCCATGGCCGCCGCGTCAAAGTATTTCGTGCGAATCACGGAACTTCAAGTGGCGGCGGGCAATAGGATTGCAACAATGCTGAAACTGCCCGAAGGCCACACTGCCCTCGTCACTTCAGGCGCCGCCGGAGCCATCACCATTGGGACGGCAGGCGTCCTGACCGGTAACAGCGAAGAGTTCATCCGGCGGCTGCCTGACCTGACTGGAATGAAATCCGAAGTGATCATTCAAAGGCGCCACCGCTATCCTTTCGACCAGCAGATTCGCGCCACCGGCGTCAAACTGGTGGAAGTTGAATCGCGAGATGACTTGCGGCGGGCCGTGAATGACAAAACGGCCATGATGTTTTTCACCAACTACTTGAACGGCGAGGGTCATATCAAAGTGGATGAATTCGCCAAGCTGGCGAATGAATTTCACTTACCAAGTTTCAACGACGCGGCGGCGGACACGCCGCCGGTCTCACGCCTCTGGGAATATAACCAGATGGGTTATGACATGGTGGCGTTCAGCGGCGGCAAGGCAATCCGTGGGCCGCAGTGCGCCGGATTGCTGTTGGGCCGGAAAGACCTTTTGGCGAACGCGTTGCTCAACACCTGCCCCCATGAAGACACATTGGGACGAAGCATGAAAGTCGGTAAAGAAGAGATCGTAGGCATGGTCAAGGCTCTGGAACTCTACGTGGCGGAGGACCACGATGCTCTGATGCGCGAATGGTGGGCGCGCCTGGACACGGTGGCTGACGAATTGAAAAAAGTGCCAGGTGTGAGCACTTCAGTTCACGTTCCGGAGATCGCCAACGTGGTGCCGCACATGGAAATCAGTTGGGACCCGCGGCGCATTTCGCTCACGCCGGACCAGGCATTCGATCTACTCAGGAAGTCAAAGCCATCCATCATGTTGGGCAGGGGCGAGCATGGCCTGACCCTGGCCTCCTTCCAGCTTCGCCCCGCCGAGGAGAAGATCGTGGCCGAGCGATTGGTCCAAATCTTTCGCGACCATCACGTATAAGCGCGCCCCCTAATGCACCCTTGCGCCCGCGTTGCTCCGTTCACCTGACTTTATTGTCGCGCTCAATTGAATGAACCCCACGGTCAAGAATTGTCCGGCCAAACCCTGACTAAAGATTCCATCCCCTATTAACTTTGAATGCCAAAAGACTCCGTGGTGATGCCACCGCAACTTTTCCGGGGGTGGGGTGTTTGTATGTCGTAAGGGAAATTGATGAAAGAAAAGGAGGCGTCATGATAACCGGAACCGACTTATTTCGAGGAGTGGCGAAAATTGCAGGTGGAATGCTTCTCGCCGTCGCAGTCAGCTTGCCTGCCTTTGCGGCCCCTGGTAATGACGTTCGCGCGGACCGCCGCGACATCCGCCAGGACACGCGCGACATCCGGCACGATCGCCGCGACCTGCGCAACGACCTGAGGCATCCGTACTTGAACCGGAAGGATATCCGGGCCGACAGGCGCGACCTGCGCAGAGACCGTGTAGACCGTAGACGTGATGTGCGCGATTTCCGTAGAGACACGGGCAGGTGAAAACGCCCTACGTCGAGGGGCAAGATGTAGTGCCACCCACACGGCACCTTGCCCCTCGGCCAAGTTACGCCCGGCCTCATCGGATGGACAGGGCAACATAAAACCCTTGAGATTATTCCCCACCACCAGCTTCGTCCGAAGTTACGACACTCAGAAGGAAGGCTTGCATTCGTAGTCAGAACCGGATAGAGCCCGATTCGGAGCCCGATCTTTTCTGTCGCCCGCCGCGGGAGCTCCCGCGCGCCGTCATTCCCGCGAACGCGTGAATCTAGTGCCTCCAGGGCGGCCGCATTTCCAATGATTCAGGAAAATGGATTCCCGCTTTCGCGGGAATGGCTACCTGTCGGAGCGTCCGCGTTTGGCAAATGACACTAATGCCCATCCCTGCCAAAGCTTGCTTGCAAGTGCCCGGATGTGTATATTGGCGACCGGGAACCTCGTTCTGGAAATTCCACTTGAAATCCGTTGACGCATTTTAGCTTGCATGGGTCTAAGAAAAATTGGCCATCGGCGAGTTGATCGGCTACGTTGTGCTTAAGGATAGTCACAAACACTTTTAGCCGGAGCTGGGGAGATGGGCTCAAAGTACAAAGAGTTCAGCCAGGAGGCCATGTTCCAGGATGAACCAGAGGTCGTCCGCGAGGCGATTCGCGCCTTTGCGGGAAATTGGCTGGCGGGTTGGAATCTATCGGAAACGCCCGATGGCATCGAGGCGACGGGCCAGAGCGGCGGCCACCAGGCCAAAGCAATGTTTCGCATTGACCCTGTAACGCCCGGGGCGAGACTGGTAGTCGCGTTACAGGTTGATGAGAGCGGCTCGCCTGACCCCGCGTCAGACAATGCCGGGCAAGACAACGACGGCGTGATTCGCAAATGGCTGGAAGCAATCCCCTGGTGGATTGAGCAAAAGAAGACCGCCGCTGCTCTCGCTTCGGGCGGGCACGAAAAAACCTACCCATCCGACCTGCCAAAACACCGGCTACGAATCGGCGAAATCTTGGCGATCGGCTTCTTGATCACCTGGTTTATTGTTTTTACCTTGTATGCGTTGTTTGCGTTCGTAGGCCTCGTGACCGGAAGTTTAGCGCTTCCCTCCAAAAGAACTGGCAACCTGGGAATAATCCATGGCTGGACGGCCAGAATCATTTCCGCAATTATTCTTGCGTTTTATGGCTTGATTGTTTCTTCGCTTTGGAAGGGGAAAAAGAAAGCAAAGGGAAAGCCATGGTATTGGTAGGAATCCAGCGATCTTGATTGGCCTTTGCTTTGGCGAGGCATTGCTCTTCTTCAAACTTGGCCAAGAATCAAAAGCGATGACCGCAACGGTTTGGAGTTAAGTCTGTGGACTGGAAATACAAATACTTCACTCAAGAAGCCGCCTTTCAGGCTGAGCCCGAGATCGTTCTCAAGGCGCTGCGCGCTTTCGCCGCTGATTGGCTCGATGACTGGAAAGTCTCCGAAACACCTGACGGCATCGAGGCAAGGATTCACTCTGGCTATCGCTTCGCGACCGCGACATTCCGAGTGGAACCGGCTCCGGGCGGCGCGAGGGTAGCGGTCAAAATGCAGGTTGAGCGCGCCACTTCGCTCGGGCTCATGATGTTCGACATCGGCGGGTACTTCAGCGGACAGATTCGCAAATGGCTGGAAGCACTCCCATGGTGGATTCAGCAGCAGCAAGCCGTGGAGAGCCAGTCCGCGGGCCAGGACACAAAGCCAGTTCCAGCCGGACCACCAATTCCGAAACCTAAATGTGAGCCTGATCGCGGGAAGAGATTAATCGCCGTGTCTGTTGCCGTAATCCTCTTCGCATATGCCATTGTGGGGGTGATGGGTTTAATAACCGGAGAGCTATATATTTCAGACAATCATGGCGGCATAACCCTCCACGGGCTTAAGGCAAGAATTCTGTCTGCAATTATGTTGGTAATCTTTGGCGCGATCGCTCTGCGGCTTTGGAAATTGAGAAAGCGGAAGCAAGGTATTTGAATACCCTCATCTTTTGTGGCCGCGCAAAGAAAGCATGTGAGCAGGCCACCAAGAGTCTCACAGCAAATCGGCGCGTGAGGACGATCACCAGCGCGATAATTCACAGGTGTCCAAATGAGATCAAAATTCCAAAAGTTCACTCAAGAAGCCGAATTCCAAGCTGACCCCGGAGCAGTCCGCGAGGCGATTCGCGCCTTTGCGGCCAACTGGCTGGCGGGTTGGAATCTTTCGGAAACGCCGGACGGCGTCGAGGCCACGGGCCAGAGCGGCGGCCACCGGGCCCTGGCAATGTTTCGCATTGACCCTGTGACGACTGGCGCGAGACTGGTGGTCACGTTACAGGTGGAGCAGAGCGGCTCGCGGGACCGCGAGCCAGACAATGCCGGGCAAGACAACGACGATCTGATTCACAAATGGATGGACGCAATCCCCTGGTGGATTGAGCAAAAGAAAACCGCCGCCCCTCTCCCTGCGGGCGGGCAGGAAAAGGCATTCCTCGCAGAACGGCCTAAACGCCGGCGTCTGCGAATCAGAGAAATTGTAGCGAGCGCTTTTTTGATTTGCTGGATTCTTGTCATCACCATCTATGCCTTGTCTGGGCTCGTAGGGCTAGTGACCGGAGAATTGAAGCTACCCTCCAGAAGAAGTGGAGACCTCGTAACAACCTATGGCTGGGTGGCCAGAATCGAGTCCGTGCTAATTCTTGCGTTTTATGGCTGGATTGTTTATTCGATGTGGAAATGGAGAAAGCAACACAAGGGGGAGCCGTGGATCTGAAGGGGAATCAATCTTACTGGCTCGCCTTCGCGCATGCCAGGCACGGCTCTTACTAAAACCTGGCCGAAAACCAACCGCGATGACCGCGAGGGGTAGGGGTTAATTCCGTGGACTGGAAATATAAACACTTCATTCAAGAAGCCGACTTCCAAGCTGAGCCCGAAATCGTCTTCGAAGCGGTTCGGGCCTTCGCTAAAGACTGGCTGGCTGACTGGAAAGTCTCAGAGACTTCGGACGGGATCGAGGCGCGCGGCTACAGCGGCTTACACTTGTCGACGGCGGTGTTTCACATCGCCCCAACGGCGCGCGGCGCCAAAGTAACGGTGGAAATGCAAGTGCAGCGGGCCAGCGGCCGGGGATTCATGCTGGTTGATATCGGCGGTTTCTACAACGGAAAGATTAGCAATTGGCTTCAGGCACTTCCCTGGTGGGTTCATCAGAAAGAGGCCGAAGCGACCCAGTCCCGGGGCCAACCTTTGGCGGAACTGCCTGGCAAACCACAGGCCCCAAAGATGTCGCCCGGACTCAATCGATTACTGGGCTGCGGCGTGTTGGCCATCGTAATAGTCTTTGCCATCTGGGTCTGCGTAAATGTAATTGCCGCAATGATAGGCCTAGTGACTGGAAATTTGGATCTTCCCGGCAGGGGAGGCGACTTGGTTCTCCACGGGAAATGGGCCAGAATCGTGTCGGCGCTCATCCTTTTGCTCTTTGGCTGGATTGCCTTTCGGATTTGGAAGCCGAAAAAGCGTAACCAAGGATCGGAGTGGCTGCCGCCTCCTTCAAGATAAATCAACTTGCAGGGCCTTTTTCCCGCTCCTTCAAACAGGTTTAATTGAGTTGGCCTTGATCAAAGGGAGCTAGTCCGTTGGACTGGAAATACAAACACTTTGCTCATGAAACCTTCATCGAAGCGCCACCAGAAATCGTCCGGCAATTAGCTCGTAAGTTTTTGACCGAAGCGCTCGCTGGCTGGAAGATCTCAGATACAGCGGAAGGGCTGGAGGCGAAAGGGCTATGCGCTCTTCGCAAGGCAACGGCAAAGTTTCGGATCGAGCCCGCACCACGCGGCACGCGAGTGGCTGTGACGCTTCTGGTGGCGCGGGCCAGTGCGCGGGGATTGATGCTGCACGACGCTGGCGGCGCCTACGACCGTCAGGTTCATCGTTGGTTGGAGGGCATGGAAACCTACATTTGTTACGGGCCTGCCGCTGCACGCCCACCTCAATCAGCGGAACAAAGGAAAGTGGCAGTTGGCCGGAGCAGTCCAGGCACCAATCTCTTCATGGGCTGCGCCCTCATTTTTGTTCTCTTTGGCTTCTTGATGTTCGGCATCTCTGCCATCATTGGCCTAATCACGGGAGAGTTCTATATTCCCGGCAGAGGAGGCCACGGATTAACCCTTCACGGGGAGTGGGCTAGAATTTCCTCGGGAATCCTCTTGTTGTACTTTGGCTGGGTCGCCGTTCGGTTTTGGAAAGAGAAAAGGCAGAACCGCGGATCAGGATAGCTGCCCCCGCCGTTATGTGCAATTGCCGTGGTTGGCTGGCGCAGCCGTTCAGCCAATTACTGAGGAAGCTGAGCCGGTGATTGAACTATCCTTACCGGCGTGCGTGCCCAAGGCTCTTCTCGCGGCGAGTTGGAGGGATATTTATGTCTCATCCTCTGATTATTGCTCTACTCGCGTTGATCGTCGCCTTCGGCCCGTCGCTGTTTTACAAAATCCGGTGGGACCGGGCGGAAGAGTCACTCCGTGCTCTGTTGGCCGGTCGATTTGTCTTGCAGCCGTGCCCCGTGGCGAAAATCGTCATCCCATCCGGCGGGCATGTTGTCTTTTTCTCTGCCTATGTCGATACCTTGGGGAGCAGTTTCGTATTGATGCTCGGTAACCGCGTTTGGAAGGATGCAAGAGGCGGCGCATATCAACGCGTGGCGGGACTCTTCAAGCCCGGAGGCAATGCCGCATGGGCCGAGCGGGTCCGGGAACTGAAGGGCGTCATCGTTGCCGCCGCGGTTGAGGGTGGTGCGCTCGTCCTATGGAAAGGGCTCCCGACGGGCGAATCCATCCTCTCGCACATCGAGGCCGCTTCGGCCGTCGAGCCAAAGGAGTCCTGATGAACTTGACCAATCAGGATGCCTTCCAAATTCCAATGATCTGTAGTGATATCGGCTTCTCCGTCGGGGCCCTGGCCATGCTCGACAGTCTGGGTAAAGTGCAGGAACCTCTCGCCGAGCCCGTTGCGAAGTTTTCCCATTATTACCAGCATTGGGGCCCTGGTGTGGGGCAGCAGATCTCCGATGTCGAAGCTCGGCTCAGCAAGTATGGCCTGCCAGTTCCGCCTTGTTGGCACGACGTTGGATCGTACGCTGAATGGTATCTTGCCATCATCAAGACGGTAAAAGATGCAGCAGGCCCCGATCCAGCCATGGGCGCTCTGGTCAGCCTCGGGCATAGCCTCGGTTTGTTGACGCGTTCGATTGCCCTTTACTTCGTGATCCTGCGATTCGAGGCGATTGCCCCCCAAAATGAGGCCGTGCTTTATCGCACGGGACGAAGGCGGGAGGACTTCCTCCGTTTCGTGAATGAGATTGCTGCCGCCGCCAATCAAGCGGCCCTCCCCGCCGCGGTGCGCCCGCTCGCCGACGAACTCGTGCTATTGGCGCGCTCGGGCCAACAAGTTGCTGAAATGCCATCGCCCGCGGATCCCGCAGATCAAGCGACGAAACTTGAGAGGATCTATAAAGATATTACCGCGCGCACGCAGGCCATACTGGGCGCGCTTGGTGGTGGAGCCGCGAATCTGCGCTTAACTCCCCTGGACGCCTTCATGTTTCCGCTGATATGTATTGACGTGGGCATCCCGATCGCGGGCTTTAAAATGCTTTCCTCACTGGGGCCTGCGCAGGGACCTCTCGCCGCGCGCGTTGAAAAATACGTGAATATCTACCGCCAAAGTGGTGGTCCCTTCGTGGCGCAGCAGATCTCCGATGCGGAAGGCCGGCTCTCCAAGTATGGGCTGGCAATCCCGCCTCTGCCGCAGGGCACCATTGAATCGTACGCGGAATGGTACCTCGCCATCGTGAAGACGGCGGCCGACGCCGCTGGGGCCAAGAGTGCTGAAGGGTCCCTCGTTTTGCTCGGCGACAGGCTCGGCCAGGTGATGCTGACACTGGCGCTGCATGTTGTCTTCTTGTCCCTGCGCGTAACTGACCCCCAACACGAGGTCTTGCGCTCTGACGGAGAGTGGAGCAGGCGAAGGCTCTACGACAATATCAACGTGCTGGCGAAGGTGGTGGAAGTGGAGCAGGTGGATCTACCACCCGGCGCGCGGCCGTATGCGGTGGAACTCGCCAATCAGGCGCGGATGGCGCAGAGGGTGGATGAGATGCCGGAGCCAGGAGGTTTCGCCAACCAGCCATTCAGGCTCGAGTTCGTCCAAAGGAAACTGTTTGAAGTTACGTTTGCTTTGCGAGCGGCGTTGGGAGATCGCTCACCTTTGATTATGAATCCGACCGGCGTTTTCTGATGGCAGGGCTTATTCGACATCCCGCCGCCAGCCCGATTTCATGCTTTCGCGGACGGGATGACGAGAATTCACTCACGGTGCAATCCAGGTCCGCTGGTTGAACCGCGGCAGGAGTTGCAGTTCAAGCTGACACGGGGTGGGGAGGCCAAAGCATATGAAAAAAATTCTGGCGCCTTTTGGGATGGTGTTCGTCAGCGGGGCCTTTGTGCTGCTATTCTGGAATGAAGGGCGAACTGTACAAACGGCGAAAAGTCTCAAGGAAGGAGCGCGCGCCGTCGTGAGCGTTTCCGCCGACAAAGTGGACCCCGCCAATGAAGGGAAGCTGGTCCACATGACCGGCGAGGCCACCACGACCGAGACCCTCTCCGATCCCGATTTCGGCATTTCCGTTCGCGCCATCAAGCTCGAGCGGCAGGCGGAGATGTATCAGTGGAAAGAAGAAACGGCGTCGCACGGTGGGTCCAACTCCAGCGCGGGATCGGAGAACGGCACAACCTACAATTACAGTCTGGTCTGGTCGCCAACCCTTATTCAATCGAGCTCGTTCAAAGAGCACAATAGCCACGAGAACCCACACTCGATGCTATTCAAAAGCCAAACTGAGACGGCGAAGAAAGTCACCCTGGGCTCTTTCACGCTTTCGGATGCTCAAGTGGACATGTTGATCAAGGTCGAAGATTTCAATCTCGACGAGGAAGCCGCTGCCGCTTCGCCGGCGGGGAAAGCAGGTTTCAAGTTAAATGAGAGCGGCTACTATAAAGGTGCGGACCCCTCCTCTCCGGCCGTTGGCGACATCCGAGTCGCTTTTAAGGTCGTACGTCCTGCCGCTGTAAGCATTGTGGCGCGCCAGATCAGTGACACATTCGAACCATTCCAGGCTAAGGCCGGGGGCAGTATTTTGCTGGTCAGTTATGGGACGATGGGCGCCGACTCAATGTTCCATACTGAAGAGGAAAGTAACGTGGTCATGGGATGGGCATTGCGCTTTGCAGGACTCTTGATGATGGTCCTGGGAATTTTTATGGTTTTCAGGCCCTTCGCGGCCATCGCGAATTGGTTCCCGTTCTTCGGGACCGTGGTGGGCGCGGGCATATTGCTCTTCGCCGCAATACTGGGGACATGCCTGACCATTGCGACGATCGCGTTGAGCTGGCTCTATTTTAGGCCTCTCTTTGGGATCGGACTGCTTGTGCTCGCGGGCGGCGGGCTCTTAGGGCTCATTAATCTGGCGCGGGGAAGGAATAAGCAGGGATTGCCGGCGGGCGCAGCGACGACGCAGGCGCAATAAGAAAATCTTTCGAGTGAGAATGGTGCAATGGCTCGATAGCTCTTAACCCAGATAGTGGACCGACTGTTGGACGGACGTCTGTCCGCAACGCGCCCAAGTTTGAGGCAGGCATAGTGGGTCACCAGAAACCGGACGAGAAGTTTGGCTGCGAGCAATGCTGGCCACCTGCTGCGGACGCCGCATGGGAGGCAAGGCGCGCGCTAATGTCAGTGGCTCAACTGATTGACGAATCGCACTTCCATGTCATGATCCTGGCGTGCCCCGAATGCTCTCAGCGCTTCGCCTCGATATTCACTGAGACGATCGATTGGGCGGACGGCGACGACCCTCAATACTGGACGCTCATGCCCATCTCCGCTGGGGAAGACGCGGACCTGGTCCGGCAACAAGCTTCGCTTAAAGAATCGGACCTAAATGGGTTGGGACCTGGCCGGCGTTCCCTGCGGCGCGACTTCCCCAAGGGCGCCGCGCAGCGCGTCTACTGGGGGAGCGGCCTTAATGTCGGCATGCACGACTGAGAATCAGCCAAGCTTGCAAACAGGAACCGGGCCTATCATCGCTTTTGCAGCCGCGGTCGAAGTTTACCCCGCCGGGGCGGGATCGCCGCTGCAACAAACTGATCTACTACCTACAGCTGTCATGTCTTGACGGATGGCTCAGCTTGGCGTCAGAATAAGGCAAGTTCGATGGCGGGCGCTGAGGCAAAGTTCATGCGAAGTCCATTTTGTTCCTGGGTCAGAATTGCCACCTTGATTGCAGGACTCATCTTGCTTGCATTACCCCTCGCCAGAGCCCAGGACGCGGCCCAGAAAAACTCAAACGACAAGATCGTGCCCGCGCCGCAGTCCATGGGTGTTACCAAGAAGGCGGATAAATCAGACAAAAAGGTTTCGTCCACCGATGCCACGCCCGTGAGCACCGAAGGGGCCGCAAAAAGTGCAGCCAAGGAAACCCTCGAATCACCTTCAGAGAAAAAAGACGATCAGTCGGCAAGTGATGCCACCGACTCCGTTCTTGAATTCCACCCGGCTCCGCATGACGAAAAAAGTTCGAAGAAGTCTGATACCGGACCACAAACGAAGCACCCGGGGAAGAATATCCACGGCGAAGCATCTGGCGAACTCAATTCGCCCGATGCAGGAACGCATCGGGGCGGCGGCGCAGTGGGCGCCACCTCGAAAAGCGGAAAGACCAGCGTGTACGTACAGGGAGACCAGACCCGCTCCAACCAATCACCTCACTAACTCAACCGATGAGAAACTCCCGCCGAATTCCGCTGCCGGTTGCAAGCCATTCATCATTGCCTTACCTTCTGGCCGGACTCATTTCGATGGCGGCATGGGCAGCGTTCACCTGCGCAGCTCTCGCCCTCCCCGCGCCGGCGTCACCAGCACCGACCACCATCAAGTGTGAAGCAATGCCCAGCGTCATCCTGGGGAGGCCGGTGAATGTCTGCGTGGCCCTGCCTTCGGATTACGAATCGGCGGCCGGCGCCAAGTATCCTGTGCTCTATTTCCTCCATGGCCTCTTTGAAAACCAAATGAGCTGGAGCGAGCGCGGTGGCGAACAAATTCTGGACGGCCTCATCAATGACGGTGAAGTTGGAAAATTCATCGTCGTCCTTCCCGACGGTGGCCGGAGTTTTTATGTAAATTCCATGGACAGCCACGACCGTTATGAGGATTTTCTTATCCAGGAATTGGTTCCCGCCATAGACAAAAAATATCGGACGATTCCCGAAACGGGCGCGCGCGGCATCAGCGGGTCATCCATGGGCGGCTACGGCGCACTGCACCTGGGCATGCGCCACGCCGATGTTTTCGGCTCCGCCAGCGCGCAAAGCGCCGCCCTGGTGCCCAAATTTCCCAATCCCCTGCCGACAGAAGGCCGATGGGGACGCTACGCACAAATCCTGCAAGGCCCCTTCGGCTCTCCGCTCAGCGAAGCATATTGGGAGGAGAACAGCCCGTTAACGCTGGCCGAGCATCCCGAAAACTTCAAGGGGCTGAAACTTTATTTTGATTGCGGCGATAAGGACCGCTACGGATTTAATGAAGGCAACGACCTCCTGGACAAAACTCTGACTGCCCACGGCTTCGCGCACGAATACCACTTGCGGCCCGGCGGCCACGGCTGGGACTACTTGAACCTGTATATGAAGTATGCGCTGCTCTTCCATTGGCAGCTATGGTCTCCCAAAGCCGCAAGCAGCGCGACGCACTGATTTCGGCTCGTTGATTTTCAGTGCGATGGTCGGATTTGTTGTAGCGGCGGTCGGAGTTTACCCCGCCGGGGCGGGACCGCCGCACGTGATTGGTCAGTGAGGTCGGCGGTCACAGACCGCCGCTACATCGGGCCAGCCGGTTCCATAGCCCGATTGAGCGAAAGCGTTCAAAGGAAATCTTTGATATCTGGATTCCTATTTCGAAGACTACTGTTTATCTCTGCCTCCCTTACGGTGGGAATGACTTTTTCCCTCGTCCGCATTCCGGCAAACCCGGCAAGGGTTTCAAGCAAGGCAGATTCGGCTGCCGCCGAGTCCCGGGTGATCGATTACATTCGCACCCACTTGCAGCCGGGCAAGCCCCTGGTGGTGAGCGAACTTTACAGCAAAGTTTTCACCCAGCCGGACGAGCGCCAGGCCCTGGATAAGCTTTATGACGCTTTCTTTCGCATCCCGCTTTTTCTCGCCCAATACCAGGATAGGACCGGCTCGCCCCCCAAGTTGGCCATCATCCAGCAGCAATTCGATCTTCAAACGCCGGGAGCGTCGGACGTTCTTCTGCGCGTGATGGAGTCAGACCCGCGAGTACCCCACTTTTTTACCCGCGACGCTAAAACCGGGGAAATTGTGCACATCGATGTCGCCATGATCCGCAGTGATGAGCGCTTTGGGCAGGCCGTGGAGCGGCATTTGACCGGATGGGAAGGCAGGGCCGCGCCGAATTTCAATCTTGAGTCCATGGATGGTCACACGATCAACCTGGGCGGTTTGTCGGGAAAGACCGTACTGCTGTACGTGTGGTTCACCGGTTGCCCTCCCTGCATGAAGGAGGCACCGGGACTGGTCGCACTGCAAAATGAGTTTTCCACTCGCGGCTTGACGATTGTGGGCGCGAACGCCGATAGGGTATTGGGCCTGAGCTACGATGATGATATCCGGCAGCGGTACATCAAGGATGAAAAGATCAGTTTTCCGGTTGTCCACTGGACAAAGGAGAGTGATTCGGCGTACGGTAACATTTCAATTTTCCCCACTTTGTTCCTGATCGACGGAAAAGGCATGATCACCCATCACTGGGTTGGCTATGTGAAACCGGAAGAAATGCGGAAAGCAATTTCGGAAACAGTCAAGTGATCGCCGGCCTTGTATTTCCGGACGGCTGGTCACGGCATGCAAGCCGGTAGGCGAAAAGACGATCGATTCCACTCTAGGAAATTAAAGGAGGACCCCATGAAATCCATTCGGTATTTCGCTGCCATTCTAATTGCGCTCGCCGGTTCGTCCAGCCTTCTGCTGGCGCACGGCAACGAACACGGCTCAGCCAAAGCAACCATCGGCGCCACCAAGGTTTCCATCGATTTTGCCCGCCCAATGCTCAAGGGCCGCGACGTGATGAAGCTGATCCATCCCGGAGACCTTTGGCGGCTGGGCGCCGATGTTCCCACCACCATCGAAACCGATGGCGACCTTGATTTCGGCGGAACCCGCCTGCCCAAGGGCAAGTATTTCCTGATGGCCCGTTTTGTGGAGCCCGGAAAGTGGACCTTGGTAGTGTCGAGCAAAGAACGCCGCGCCTATGAGCCCAACGCCAAACTGGCGGAAGTTCCCATGGAAGTCGAAGAGGGGCAAACTCCTGTGGACGCGATGGACATTCAACTTACCAACAAGGGTGGACGCGGCGACATCGAAATTGCCTGGGGAACGTTCAAGCTCACGGCGTCCTTCGCTCCGGCTAAGTGAGCGGGGCGTTGGGGTATGTTTCTGCACGGCGCTGCGGTAGCAGTTTGGGCGGACCCCGTAGCGCAGACCGCTCGCCGCGGCGAGTCTGCGGCCTCTCCATATCGCATGATATTGAATAATTCTTATGCATGTATTGCTACTCTTTATGATATCCCTCGCAAGCTGTGCGACAGAAGGAACGCGGACCGCAAGACCGGCGGTCCGCGCTGCCCTGTTCCCCGCCCTATCCACCGAGTAGTCTGAATCCCAATGATGGCCCAGCCCACCAGCGTGCTCGCCATATTCGCCCATCCCGATGACGCGGAATTTCTTTGCGCGGGGACACTAGCCCTTTTAGCCGAACGCGGCGCGAAGGTTTATATCGCCACCATGACCGCGGGTGATTGCGGCAGCACGATTCTGTCCGCTGCCAAAATCAGCCGCATCCGCCGTGGCGAGGCGGAACGCGCCGCTCAGTTGATTGGAGCGAGTTATTCCTGCCTGGGCCAAAAGGACTTGAACATTTTCTATGACCAACTGACGCTGGGGAAAGTGATGGAGACTGTGCGCGCACGCAACCCTTCCCTGGTGCTCACCCATTCCCCGGTGGATTACATGGTGGACCACGAGACCACCAGCCGCCTTTGCCAGACCGCCTGCTTCGGCGCTATGGCCCCCAACTTCCGAACCGGAGGCCGCCGCAAAGCAAAGTCCCTGCGCGCCGTCCCTCATCTTTACTATGCCGATCCCTTCGGAGGGCGCGACATCCTGGGGAATGAAATTGCGTCCGGCGTCTTCGTGGACATCAGGAATACTTTATCCAAGAAGGAGCAGATGCTGGCCTGCCACGAAAGTCAGCGCGCCTTCCTAAGCGCTCAACAGGGAATTTCCGATACGGGCGTCATGATGAGATCCATGGCCGAGCGCGCGGGCAAAATTTCCGGCCTGGGATTGGCGGAAGGATTCCGCCAGCATCTGGGCCAGGGTTTCCCCCAAGGGAATTTATTGGCCCAACTTCTGGGCGAGATGGTCCATCCTGCCCGAATTTAGATTGCCATCCATCTCCATTTTCGTGTTTTGTCTCGCTTCGAGGTATAACTATTTAACTTATGATCCAGTTGCTTCAATGCCCAGATGGAAGCGGGTCGGGTTGGCGTAGAGGCGGACCGGGGACCCCACATGGCGAGCCCCAAAGCACGACCTGGGGTCCCCGCAACTCGCCCCTGCAAAACCGGATTGACCCAGCACCGATCTCCACGGTTTGCACCCAACCCGAAAGAACCGAAGTATAATGAGAGTTTGGTACCACGCGGCGCAATTCGATGGAGCAAATGCCAGGATCTTGAGACGAAATTTAAAACTGGAATTCAGGATATTTCGCGTTCTCCATTCCACGAGTTTCCTTCAGGACCGCGGTGGATTGCTTCGCGACGCATTTCTCCAAGCGATGGCGCGGGTCCTGGCGGGACTCGTCTTCTTAACATTTACTTTAAGCTCTGCTGCCGCGGCTGACACTTTGCCCTGGGGCAGCCCGGTGGTTGGAATCCGCCTGGAAGGCGACGTTCCGGTCAACATCGAGAATTTTTCCGACGAAATCGTTCAAAAAGTGGGAGAACCGCTGGACCGGGGCAAAATCCGCGACAGCCTTAAGAACCTTTTTGCCACAGGCCGGTTTCTGGAATTGCGCGCGGACGCCCAACAAAAGGGGGAAGGAGTAGAAGTTATTTTTGTTTGCCGGGTTCAATTCTTCGTCGGTGTTGTTAAGGTCGAAGGAGCACCTCGATCTTTTGAACCAGTCAGTCTGGCAAACACCGCGCGCCTGCGATTGGGCCAACCTCTGGAGGATGAAGACATCAAGAAGGCCAGCCAGCACTTGGCGGCGACGCTGGCCGGAGATGGATATTACGATGCCAAAATTACTAACGTCATCATGCGCCAGGGGGAAAGCCAGGAAACGGAGGTTCACTTCACAATCCACCCTGGCCCGCCCGCCGTGCTCGGCAAAGTCGAAATTCAAGGCCATCCGGAAGTACCTCCACAGCGCCTCACCATCGTCGCCCGCTGGCACACCGGCCGCCCCTTGACATCCACCAAGCTCGAACGCGGCCTGCTTAGAATTCACCAGTATTATCAGAAAATAGGGCGCCTTCAAGCGTATACCAACGTTCAAGGGCGCAACTACGACCGTGCTCATCACAGCGAGACGGTTACTCTCCAAGTTGAAGCCGGCCCCATCGTAAAAATACGCATCGTTGGCGCCCACATTTCCCTTGGAAACCTTAAGCAACTTCTGCCCATGTACTCCGAAGGAGTGACGGATGACTTTGCTCTGCAACAAGGTGAACGGAATTTGGTGGATTACTTCCAGCGTAAAGGTTTCTTTTCCGCTCAAGCCAAAGGCGAACGCAAAGTTCTGCCCGGTTCGGGGGAAATTGACCTTACCTTCCACGTGACTCCCGGATCCGGCGGAGAGTTTGAAGGATATGCGTTCAAAGGCAACAAGTACATCGATGACTCGCACCTCATCCCTCTTCTCACTTTGCAATCGAGAGATTTTCCATTCGTAAGGAAAGGGTCATTTAGCCAATCCGAGCTTGACCATGACGTGGCGGCTTTGAAAGCGTATTACCTTGGCGAGGGATTTCCGGATGCAAAAGTAAACCCTGGAGTTGATCGGAATTACGGAGGTTCGCCCAATCATTTGTTTGTCACTTTCAATATTGAAGAAGGCGCTCGCTTGCACGTGGGGCATTTGACGCTTCGAGGCGTGGACCCGGACATGTCCGCGAAGATTGCATCCACCCTGAGCACCAAGTCCGGCCAACCTTATTCACCCACCCGCGCCCAGGCAAACCAGGAAGCGATTCTCCGATATCTTGGCGACCACGGTTACGCCCGCGCCCAGGCAACATGGAAAGCGTCGCCTCCCTCCCCGGAACGAGATGTTGACCTGGAATACGAAATCCAGCCCGGCACCCAGGAAAGAATTCAGCGCGTCATCCTGATGGGGAATGAGCATACTCGAGAGAAAATTATTCGCCGCTTCGTTCCGTTTAAGACCGGCGAACCGTTGCGGCAAAGTGATGTCTACGAATCCCAGAGGAAACTTTACGACCTCGGAATATTCAACCAGGTGCAGATTGCGCCCCAGGACCCCCAAAGCCCGGAAACACAGAAAACCGTCCTGGTCAGGCTGGAAGAAAGCCGCCGGTGGACCCTGGGATATGGCGGCGGGATCGAATTCCAGCGACTGGGAAGCAATGAGCCTCAAGGACAGTTTAAGTTCGGCCCGCGCGCGCTTTTGGAAGTGTCCCGCCTGAATGTGGGCGGTCGCGCGCAAACTTTTACCATCCGCGGGCAGCTTTCCAATTTGGAAACGAGCGCCGGGACTAGTTACTTGATCCAGCATTTGCCGGCGCGCGAGGATCTGAGCTTACGGTTCAGCGGCCTATACGACCGCAGCCGCGACGTCGAAACTTTCTCGGCACAGCGGGCTGAGTTTTCCGTGAGCCTGGAGAAACGCTACAGCCCTTCCACCCTGCTACTGTTGCATTACACCTATAGAAACGTGCGCGTGGATGCTTCGACTCTGCACATTTCCCCCGAGGAGATTCCTCTGTTGAGCCGTCCGGCGCGCATTGGGATGTTGGGGATGACCTATATCAATGATCACCGCGACAACCCCGCTGACGCGACCAAAGGCTCATATTCCCTTCTGGACGGGGGCGTATCGGTTGACCAGTTTGGATCACAAGCAAATTTTCTGCGTTTTTCAGGCCAGAATTCCACCTATTACGCACTCGGGAAACACTTGACCTTTGCCCGCAACACGCGAGTGGGGGTGGAATCTCCGTTTGGCTCATTAGAGCGGGTTGTCATTCCAGCCACAGCGACGGAAGCGCAGCAGGTGGTATTCACGCACGACATTCCCCTGCCGGAGCGGTTCTTCATGGGGGGCAGCGAGTCCGAACGCGGCTTTTCAATCAATCAGGCAGGTCCACGCGATCCACTTACGGGATTTCCGGTGGGAGGAAACGCGTTGTTCCTGAACTCTTCCGAGCTTCGAATTCGGGTGGAGGAAAACCGGCTTGGCTTTGTGCTTTTTCATGATTTCGGGAATGTGTACATCAGCGCGCGCCGGATGCGCGTGCTTAAGGTTGATCAGAATTCGCCCACGGATCTTGACTACACATCCCACGCCATAGGTTTGGGCGTTCGCTACAGGACGCCGATCGGGCCGCTCAGGGTCGACGTCGGATATAATTTAAATCCTCCGCGTTTTCAATTGCAGGTCCCGGGCGGATTGGGGGTGAGCCAGCTATCACACGTTCAGTTCTTCCTAGGCATTGGGCAAACATTCTGATGGGGATTTCATTGTCGCTTCAGGTTCAGGGGGGAGCGGGAGCCCAGAAAACAGCATCCCATGAACTCTTGGACGAAGTGGTGGCGTCGGTGGACAATCACGCCATTACCCGGAGCGATCTTGAGAATGCTTATGGATTTGAGCTCTTTCTGAACGGGCAAGCCAACGCAGCTCCTCCCGACCGCACTGCGCTGATCACTATGCGAGACCATTTGGTTGACCAAATTTTGCTTTTGGCAGAGGCGGACGTGGAGGGCATCACGGAAGGTGATTTCGAAGAGTCGCCGCCCGAAGCGCTCGCCAGTATTCGCAAGAAATTTAAAAGCGAAGATGCATTTCAGGCTGCGCTACACTCGCTGGGCTTGAACGAGGCTGAGGCGTTGGAGCGGCTGCGCGATCGCCAGCGTATTTTGAGCCTTATTGATAATCGTTTGCGCCCACAGGCACGGATCGAACCTCCTGATATTGAAACGTATTACAAAAACACGTTCGTCCCTGAATTAGCGAAGCGGAGCAGCACACCAGCGCCGCCGATATCGGAAGTTGAGGACCAGATTCGCGAAGTTCTGACTCAAAAACGAATTGATGAACTGCTCTCGTCGTGGCTGGAAAATCTGAAAACGAGCCATCGAGTCAGTCTGCATTCCTTGTAAGCGGGAGCCGGCGCGGTCCCGGCCCGGGAAGGTCTCTTGGCATCGAGGTGGTTCCGTAAAATTAATTACGCGGTCATGATCCTGGGCGGGCTTGTGCTGGCCGCATACCTGGTCATGAGCACGCCCTGGTTTCGCCGCAAAGTTGAACAGCGCGTGATCACCGAGGTGGAACAGGTTACGGGGGGTCGCGTCGAGGTACGCCAGTTCACTTTCAGTCCGCTGATTTTTCAAGTAACCCTGCACGGATTTGTTCTGCATGGAACCGAAAATTCAGCGGCGCCGCCGCTTTTTTCCGCGGACACCGTGGTGCTCGGAATCAATCCCGCCGCCCTCTATCGCCAGGACGCAAATCTGCGCTACCTTGCATGGGAAAACGCCGCATTGCACTTGCAGGCCAATGCTGACGGTTCAAGCAATGTTCCGGGCCCCGCGGTGCCTCCTTCCTCTGGAACTGCGCTTCATAATATCCTGGACATATCCATACGCAGCATAACGTTTCTCCATACAGATATCTTCTTCAACGATCGAAAGCTTCCACTCGACCTTAAGGCCAGCGACGCATCCTTCCATGTGGCCGGGAACTTGTTGCACCACTTCAAGGGAAACTTTTCGTCACCCCAATTGACGGCGGAGGGTTCCGGGTGGACGCTTCCCGCCACCACCCTCGCGGCCCAGTTTCATTTTTCGCGGACCGATTTCGCGCTCGATTCGCTGACTTGCCGTTCTTCGGGTTTGGATGCAAAAGGTTCGCTTACGCTTCAAACGCTCCCTGCCCTGCAAGCCAACATCAGCTATAACGCCACCGGGGATTTCCCCGCACTTGCTCAAGCTCTGCACTTTCATAGCGCGGGATCGGGCAAATTTTCTCTCCAAGGCGGCGCCGCCTATGGAAAAAATGGTTGGACAGTTCAAGGACAAGTCCAGGGGCGCCAAGTTACCATCCCCACGGCCGCGACCCGGCTCGAACGAGTCGACTTTTCGACGAACTTTTCGGGCGCTGGCCATCTCCTCTCCATTTCAAATTTCAATGTTTCCGCACTGGGCGGAACGGCCCTCGGTTCGTGCAAAATATCCTTCGAAGATCCGGCGCCGGCGTTTTCCTTGCGCGCCCAGATTCGCGGCTTCGATATGGATGAATCGTTAAAAGTCTCTCCGGGCCTTCATACCATTTCCACCCACATGCCTCCGGCAGCCGGCGTTCAGGGCACTTTGAATGCGTCGTGGAAAGGCTTCTTCAATAATTTTAGATCGGATTTCGCCCTCACATTCGATGCGAAAACCCAAGCCCCGCCGGGCGCGGTACCCGTCTCCGGCCTGGCGCGCGGCACGGCCACGTTGGACGGCGAATTCCGGGTAAATTTCCAGGAGGCCAGATTTCAAACTCCCCATTCATCCGTCATCGCCGAAGGGATGGTGGGGGAAACGGATTCAAACCTCGCCGTACAGTTCAGCACTTCCGATTACGAGGAATGGCGGCGGGTGGCGGAATTTCTTGCGCAGGCTCAGGAGCCCATTCCATTGACGCTGAAGTCCGAGGCGACTTTTAAAGGAACCATCACCGGTCCCGTCACTTCTACGGACATTCGCGGCAGGGTTGATTCTGGCCAATTCACTTATCGCGGATGGGATTGGGATAGTTTCTCCGGCAGTGTGGGGGCAACGCGGACCTACGTGGAAATTACATCCGGGCGGCTGCGTCGCGGGAATTCATTGTTGGTGGTGGATGCCTCCGCCCACCTTAAGGATTGGGTACTTGACCCGAACGCGCCCGCGCAAATTGTGGCCAGCGCCCAGCGTACTTCCATTGAAGGCGTGCAAACCGCTCTGCGCCTCTCGTATCCCGTGAAGGGTGATTTAACCGGAGATATCCACCTGGTTGGGACTCCCGCCAATCTTGCCGGCTCCGGACAATTTCGCATCGAGCGCGGCCAGGTGTACCGCGAGACTTTTGATTCCTTCTCCGGCAAGATTCGGGCCGCAGCCGCCCAGTGGAGCGTGGACGATATTCAAGTGGCCAAAGGGTCTCTCCGGCTCACCGGCCTGGCACAGTACAATTCGGAGAAGAAGAATTTCTCCGTTGAGCTCCATGCGCGCGACTTTACAACTACCGACCTCAGGGCATTGGCCCAGTCTGAAAACGTTGCGCCAACCGCGAGCGAGGTTGAAATCGGGACTTCAAGTTTCGACCTTCGAGGGCATGGATCGTTTGAGAATGTCGTGCTGAATTCCACCCTGGACGTTCCCGATTTCAAACTGCGCGGGATGGCCATCGGCAAGCTTCACGCTCAATTGGATTGGGAAAATCAGAAACTACAGGTGCAGCTCGAAAGCCAGGGCGAAGGCGGGAGCGTGCACCTATCCGGAGCTGCCCAAACCCAGCGCGAGTGGCCGGCTGAGCTGGATGGCGAGTACACGGGATTTCACGCCGACCCCTGGATTCGCCTGGTCTCAGGTAGTAAATTGAATGGAAACGTCACCGCCACCGGCTCGTTGAAAATCAAGGGGCCGTTGAAGAATCTTAAAGCGCTGGAGATTTCCGGCCAGACAACGAAACTTGAAATTCGAATTGCGGATATGGCCTGGACGAACTCCGGTCCCATCGACCTTCAATACTCGCAGCGGGTCCTGACCGCCCGCGCTTTTCAAATGAACGGACCATCCACCAACCTCGCCATTGAAGGCTCTATTCGCTTTGCCGATTCGCCCAGGCTCACTGTTGGCGTCCACGGGGAAACCGACAACACGTTGCTCAGCCTGCTCGACCCGGCCCTTCACGCCACCGGCCGGTCCGAACTCGACCTTCGCCTCAATGGCAATTTGGCGCACCCCGTCCTGGCCGGCGCGCTTAAGGTGCATGACCTCAACCTTGCATACGGCGATTATCCATTTCACATCTCCGGCTTAAACGGCGACATTGAGTTGCTGGGGGATCGGGCCATCGCAAAATCCCTCAAGGGACAAGTGGGTGGAGGGATTGCCACACTTTCAGGATTTCTAACTCTTGGCCAGAAGCCCCATTTCGATTTCCAAGTCAGCCTTGACCAGGTGCGGGTTCAGTATCCGGCCGATTTCACATCCCTCTTGGTCGGAGATTTGAGCTTGGTGGGTTCAACCGATGGCGGGCAATTGGAGGGGGACTTAACCGTCCGCCAAATATTTGCCAGCGACCGTTTCAATCTCATGAATCTGATTACGCAATCGAATGTCACCGGGGAAGTGCCGGCGAGCGTAGAAGCTTCCTCCCTGGCCTCGAAGATCCGATTGGATGTGCGCGTCAGTTCGAATCCCGATGTCAGGCTTGAAACGCACGACCTGAAATTGGTGGCGGACGTTGACTTGGGCCTGCGCGGCACGCTGGGGAATCCTGTGGGGCTGGGGACAATCCACATCCTGAGCGGGGAAGCGGTCCTCCGTGGCAATCGCTACCATTTGGACCGCGGCGACATCACCATGGTCAATCCGTTTCGCTCTCAACCCTTGCTCGATCTGCAAGCGCGGACCCGCATTCAACGGTATGACCTGACCATGGATATTTCCGGCCCGATCGAACAGATGAGGATTGCCTATCGCACCGACCCGCCCTTGCCGACTTCCGACGTACTCTCCCTGCTGGCTCTCGGATACGTGCGCAATACCGGAGAACTGGTGCCCACTAATCAAAGCATCTCTAACCAGGGCGCTACCGCGTTGCTCTCCGAAGCCCTGAATAGCCAGACTACCAGCCGCATTCAGCGACTGTTCGGCGTGAGCCGCATCAAGATTGATCCCAACGTGGGTGACCCGGCATTTATTTCGGGCACGCGCGTGACCATCGAGCAACAAGTCTCACGCGATCTCACCATCACCTATGCGACCAACACCGGGTCAACTCAACAACGCGTGATCCAATTCGAATGGGCCTTGAGCGATCGGCTTTCGCTGATTGGAGTGCGCGACCAGAACGGAATCTTCGGCACCGAACTTATATTCCGCCGCAGATTCAAATAACAATTTAAATGGGAGCGAAAAGGGACAAGAAAAGCGGTCTGGGACAACGAATGCCGGGAATTATTAAATTCCTGTTCTAGGATCGGCGGGCAGGCTGGAGCGGTCAATATTCACGCCGCAGCGCCGCTTTTGGGCTTCCGGGCTCGCGGTGGTGAGCGCCGCTGATCCCGCATACAAGGGGTCATCGCTTCCGAATGAAAAGTAGCGCGGGTATCTTCACCCGGGATTAATTTTGGGAAAAGCGGGTGGAGTCACCCGCGCTACAATTATGACGCCGACCGGGACCCGCGCTCCATGGTTTGCCGGGCACATACACGGCTCGCGGAGCCGAGCATGTGCCTCATTTGCGCCGGGGGCGCTGCTTGGCGGACACGGACCGGATGATGAGTTTTCCCTTTCCTTTGGCCGATAGCGCCGCCTTGCCCAGGCGCACGGCGGCGACAATAAGCTCCTCAACTTCGGGGCGCGCCAACACCGCGGCAGATTCGAGCCTAATGAACCGGTTTTGAGTGCCGGAGCCCAGCAGCAGCTTGTGGGGATCAGGAAGGCGAGATCCGCAGTATGGAAATGACAGACCCACGCCGTTAGCTCCGGCGGCGAGAGACACGATGGAATCGGAGGGACGCTCCGTCGGTGAGTAGCCAATAACGAAGAAGTTGTAGTTGTCATAGACAAGTTCGTTGGCGCCGCGCAGCCGCTTGCGTAATGCCTTGCGCACGGCGCGTATCACACCCTGATTTTTAGCATCGAATTTGTCTATGAATCCTCGTAACTGCAACTCCGCACCGACGCGGTTAGCGTGAGCAGGCTCGGCTGGTTTCATACGAATCCTCCGCCCGCACATTCTGCCACAACATTTAGCCAAAGACGCATGCCAACCGTGCATGACCTGAGAGTGCGAGGGTCGCCCAGGCGACCCTTCCCCTACCGGGAAAAAAGATAAAGACTGTCTGTCAGTCGGCGGATCCCGATACAATGATGGCCGGAGGTTGCAATGATTTTTCCATCCAGACACTTCAAGGCGGGTGCCACGCTCGCCTTGTTCATTCTCACGGCCCGGCACATCACGATGGCCGGACAGGAACAAAAGCAAGACCGTGCTCCTTACCTGGACACTTCCCTTTCGATCGAGCAGCGGGTGGAGGACCTGGTCGCGCGCATGACGCTGCAAGAAAAAGTTCTCCAGATGCAGCACACCGCTCCGGGCATTCCGCGCCTTGGGATACTTCCTTACGACTGGTGGAATGAAGCGCTGCATGGGGTGGCGCGATCCGGATATGCCACCGTGTTTCCCCAGGCCATCGGCATGGCCGCTACATGGGACGCCGACTTGGTTCACGACGAGGGCAGGGCGATATCAGTCGAGGCGCGCGCCAAATACAATCAGGCCCAGCGCGAGCAAAACTACAGCATCTATTACGGACTCACTTTCTGGTCTCCCAACATTAATATTTTTCGCGACCCCCGCTGGGGCCGCGGCCAGGAAACCTATGGCGAGGACCCTTACCTGACGGGCCGCTTGGGTATTGCTTTTGTAAAGGGACTTCAAGGCGACAACCCGAAATACTTGGAACTCGTGGCCACTCCCAAACACTTTGCCGTGCACAGCGGGCCAGAGACGTCGCGCCACAGCTTCAACGTGAACCCTTCGCCGCGGGATCTCGAAGCCACGTATTTGCCCGCCTTCCGCGCAACAATCGTAGAAGGCCAGGCAGACTCGATCATGTGCGTCTACAACGCCATCGATGGAGTCCCGGGATGTGCCAATACCAACCTGCTGCAAAAAACTCTGCGCGATGATTGGCACTTCCAGGGCTTCGTCACTTCCGATTGCGGCGCCGTGGGCGACATCACAGCCGGACATCACTACACGCCAGACAACGAGCATGGTTCGGCGACCGCCGTGCGTGCGGGAACGGATACGACCTGCGGGAACGAATACGTTGAGCTGGTTCCAGCGGTGAAAGACGGCCTGATTAAGGAAAGTGAAATCGATACGGGCGTCAAGCGTCTGTTCACCGCGCGCATGCGTTTGGGCATGTTCGACCCGCCGGACGCGGTTCCCTTCAACAATATTCAGATGACCGAAGACGACTCGCCCGAACACCGGCAACTTGCTCTGCGGGCGGCGCGGGAATCGATGGTACTGCTCAAGAACAAGGTTGGAATTCTGCCGCTTAAGCCGGGAGTTAAAACCATTGCGGTGATCGGACCCAATGCCGAATCGCTGGTGGGTTTGGAAGGGAATTACAATGGCGTGCCTTCGCATCCCGTTCTGCCCGTTGATGGGATTCGGAAGCAGTTTGAAGGGAAAGCGACAGTGCTCTATGCCCAGGGTTCAACCTACGTCAGCGAGTTGCACGTACCTGTGCCTCGAACCGTGTTCCATCCGGGCGATGGTGGGAGTGAGGCAGGGCTGAAAAGCGAGTATTTTGCCGAAAACAATTTTTCTGGCCAACCCGTGCTGACCCGTACTGACCCGCTGATTCAATTCGATTGGAACGCAGCGGCGCCGGCGCCTGGCGTTCCGATGCAGGCATTCGCTGTGCGCTGGAGCGGCACCCTGACGCCTCCGGGGCCGGGAGACTACACCTTCAACATCCGCAAGTTTCACTGCTATCGTTGCGAGTTGAACGAAGGCGTTCAGGTTTTTCTCGATGAAAAATTGATGATCGACACCCGCCAGGACAACCCCCCAACTCAGGGTAGTGGCGTAACCAACCGGAGCGGGTTTACCCGGCGGCCGCAAGAACCGTCGTTCAGCGTTCACTTCAAAGACGCAAAGCCGCACAGTTTTCGCCTGGAGTACACGCACAGCTCGAAATTATTTGGCGCTGGAATTACTTTCGAGTGGCAACCTCCCGCCGACGTTTTGCGGGAAGAGGCCGTGAAAGTGGCGCAGCGGGCGGACGTGGTGCTGGCCTTCGTTGGGCTGTCGCCAAATCTGGAGGGTGAAGAGATGCCCGTGCACATTGAAGGGTTCAACGGCGGGGACCGCACGGACATCAGCCTCCCCAAGGTCCAGCAGGATTTGCTGCAAGCGCTGGGTGCGACAGGCAAGCCGCTTGTAGTTGTCCTCGTGAATGGCAGCGCGCTCGATGTGAGTTGGGCGGAAAGCAACGCGGCGGCGATCCTGGAAGCTTGGTACCCGGGCGAAGAGGGCGGGACGGCCATCGCCGAGACGCTGGCAGGCGTGAACAATCCGGGCGGAAGACTGCCGATCACTTTCTATGCTTCATTAGATCAACTGCCGCCCTTTGAAGACTACTCCATGCAGGGCAGGACTTATCGCTACTTCCAAGGCAAGCCTCTTTACCGCTTTGGTTATGGACTCAGTTATGCGAAGTTTGCTTATAGCAATCTCAAGCTGTCTTCGGATCCCGTGCAGGCGGGTCAGCCTTTGCGCGTTGAAGTGGATGTGCGCAACTGGTCCAAGGTCGGAGGTGATGAGGTGGCCGAGCTATACATTGATGGCTCACAAACAGGAGGGGCGCCCATCCGCGAACTGAAAGGTTTCCAGCGCATCCATCTCGCTGCTGGCAAGACCAAGCATGTAACTTTCACGCTCGATCCCCGCGATCTGAGTGTGGTTACCGAAATGGGTGACAGAATCGAGTTACCGGGCACCTACCATATTTTTGTGGGCAACAGCCAGCCCGTGGATGGCGCTCAGGGCGCCGAGGCGACGTTTCGCATTACGGGCGAGGAACACCTGCCGCACTAATTTTGGGATTGTTTTTGGGAGGGACCGTCTCACCGTCAATGGATCCGTCGGCGTAATTGGAGCGAATGACTCGCCATTTAGGGGTGGGGCTTGCCCCACCCTCTGACTCGCGCGGGAGAACGGGCAAAAGGGGACGGCAAGCCGTCCCTCTACTGAGGTTTCGTGATCAGGTGTATTATATGAGCATCATGAAAATACTGATTGTGACTGGAGATGCTGGGGAATCCTACGAAGCGCTTTATGCCGTCCATCGCTTCCGCGAAGCGCGCTATGAGCCGCTGGTGGCGGCTCCGTCGAAGAGGCGGCTGCATCTGGTGATGCACGATTTTGAGCCTGGCTGGGACACTTACATTGAACGCCAGGGCTATGGCTTGGACGCGGATATTGCCTTCGACGAGGTGAAGGTGGCCGACTATGAGGCTGTGCTGGTGCTGGGCGGGCGCGCGCCGGAGTATCTGCGCAACAACGCTCCACTTCTGAAGATCGTGCGCGAGTTTGCCGAGACCGGGAAATGGGTGTTCGCCATCTGCCACGGCATACAAGTTTTAGCCGCCGCGGGACTGGTTTCCGGCCGGCGCGTGACTTGCTACGAGCATGTGCGCGTGGAAGTGGAGCAATGTGGAGGGACATATAAAACCGAGCAGGCCGTCCGCGATGGCCGCATGGTGACCGCGCAAACATGGCAATCGCATCCGGAGTTTTACCGTGAGGTGTTTGCGTGCCTGGGTGAAGGCAGTAGACAGTAGGCAGAGGGCAGTGGGCAGTAAGCAGCGTTCAAGGTCGAGATTCCAACACAAAAACAAAAAAGGGTTGAATGAAGATCAAGGACATTCGCGCCACCACGGTCAGCGTGCCGCTGGAAGCGCCGCTGCGCCATGCCAATGGCTGCCACTGGGGGCGGTTCGTCCGCACTATCGTGGAGGTGGAAGCGGACAACGGTTTGGTGGGACTGGGCGAGATGGGCGGAGGCGGAGAGTCCGCCGAGAGCACCTTCAGGCAAATGAAGTCATGCCTCGTGGGGCACGATCCCGCCCGCCTGGAAGAGATGCGATTTCTCATCAGCAATCCTACCGCGTCGCTTTACAACAACCGAACCCAAATTGTGGCCGCGATCGAGTTTGCCTGCCTCGATCTGCTCGGGCAACAGTGGGGCGTGCCAGTCTCTGAAATCCTGGGCGGGCGCCTGCGGGATAGCGTCCCTTTTGCCGCCTACATTTTCTTTCGCTATGCCAATCCGCGCGACGGATCAGGAGAGGTCAGGACTGTGGACCAGGTGCTGGCCCATGCCCGCGAATTGAAAAGGAAGTTTGGATTCACCACCCACAAGATGAAGGGCGGCGTGTTTCCGCCCGAATATGAACTCGAATGCTATCGTGCTCTGGCCGCGGGGTCTGCAAGTGACAGGCTGCGCTTCGATCCCAACTGCTCCTGGTCCACCGAACAGGCCATCTGGTTTGGCCGCGCCATCGAAGATTTGAACAACGACTATTTGGAAGACCCGGTTTTTGGCATGAACGGTATGCGGCGGGCGCGCGAAAAGCTGCGCATTCCGCTGGCCACAAATACCGTGGTGGTTAATTTCGAGCAACTGGCCGCAAACGTTCTTCACACTGCCGTGGATGTGATCCTGCTCGACACGACATTCTGGAGCGGGATTCGCCCTTGCGTGAAAGCCGCAGGAGTCTGCGAAACCTTTCAACTGGGCGTAGCCGTTCATTCCTCGGGCGAACTTGGCATCCAGCTTGCCACCATGTTGCATCTCGGCGCCGTAATTCCCAATTTAACTTTTGCCGCCGACGCGCATTACCACGAGTTGGTGGACGATGTGATTGAGGGCGGAAAATTGCGCTACGAGCGCGGCGCCATTGCCGTGCCCGCAGGCCCAGGCCTGGGCGTGCGGTTAAATCGCGAAAAACTGGCGGAATACAGCGAAATGTTCAAGCGCCTTGGACCCTATCCCTACGATCAGGACCCCATGCGTCCCGGCTGGACCCCCACCGTCCCCAATACCCGATGGGCCGACCCCGCGGACGACCGAACGCCTAAAATTAGATTTTAATCACAGAATATGCTGCGCATTCTTGAAGGGCCGGGGCTTGCCCCGGCCTTGCGACTTCGTATCAGGACCTAAAAAGGCCGGGGCAAGCCCCGGCCCTACGGCGCCAGCTCATAGCTCACGAACGCCAACTCCTTGCTGTTGGGCGACCAAGAGGGGACATTGATGGTGCCCTGCCCTCCGAAAAGCCGCGCCAGCACGGTGATTTTTTTATCCCCGCTCAAAGACATCAGACGCAGCATCACGTCCTTGTTTTGAGGATGCCCGCTGACGTCTTTTTCATAAGTAAGAAAAACCATCCACTTCCCGTCCGGCGAGATGTGCGCGAACCAATTGTTCAAGTCGTCCGAAGTCACTTGCTCCTGCTCGCTGCCATCCGGGCGCATCCGCCAAATCTGCATGAGGCCGGTGCGAACGGAATTGAAGTAAATATATTTCCCGTCCGGCGAATATTCCGGACCGTCATCAAGCCCTTTGGCGGTGGTCAATCGCGTTTCCTCGCCGCCGGCAGCGGGAATGGTGTAGACATCGAACTCACCGTTGCGCTCGCCACAAAACGCCAGCGTCGTTCCGTCCGGCGACCAGCCATGCCAGTAGGACGGCCCATTTTGTGTGATGCGCCGGGCCGCGCCTCCAGCCAGAGGGGCGATATAGATGAGAGACTGTTTATCCCCCTGCGAATTGTCGCTGACCGCGAGCAAGGTGCCATCGGGAGAAAGACCGTGGTCGTTGTTCACGCGCGTGGCAATTCCGGTGTCGATTCGCTCCGGGTTACCGCCGCTCGCGGACATGCGCTCGATGTGGCCGTCGCGGTTGAACAGCAGCCACTTGCCGTCGCGCGTCCAGTTGGGCGCCTCAATGCGTCCGGGAGTCACGTAAACCACACGGCGGTCTCCGGAGGAAATTGGGACGACTTCGAGCGTGCTGAAAAGCGAATTGGGTGGGGAAACCGCGACGGTTCTTGTGGTGAGGTCCACTTTTGAAAACACCGCCTTCTCAACCACGTCTTTATCGTGCGAGCAAACGCCTAGGCCAACGTAAAAAGGTTCATGGATTACAATGCGCGGCGAGCCTGCTGCCATCTTAAAGTCTTCGCCTTCGTTGGCCAAAAGCATGTAGAAATAGTCTCCACGCTTTTCAATGCGCAGCCGCTTGGGAGCGGTAACATTGGCTTGCACTTCGCGCGTAATTGCGCCTTTTTCGTCGCGAAACTGGAGCGAGGTCATGCCAACACCATGACGCGCCACGTCAGCGTAAACGGAATCGGCATCAAGACTCTGGCGGACCATCAGCACCGCCTTTCGATGCGGGTTGCCACCCTGTCCGAGAAATGAAATATCAGCCGTGAGCGTGACGTCGCCTGAAACTTTTTTCCAGACGAATTGAAAAGCATCATTGTTGAGCCACATGTTCTCGCCGCTGCCTGCAATCGTGTACGCGCCTGCGGCGGCGTCATAATCCACGAATCCTGCGTGAAGGACCGTGCCCACGTCCTGGTGGTGGGCGAACAATCCAATTGGAGTATCAGCGCTCTGGGCGCGAAGTTGGCCGCCGCTAGCCGCTAGCAGTAGGGCAACAAATGCGATCGCGATTAATCTAAGAATGTTCCGAGCCTGCATGGGGGCACCTCCGAACGGACTCTGCTTTTCGATTTGAATGAATGGCGAAATTTCCCGCGGCGATTATATCCGAAATCGGCAGTGGCGAATGCGGCGGACCTAAGACTGAATTGAATCCTAGGCCGCTCGGAGAGGACGGCGAGCTCAATAATGAAGTGACCCCTCATCCGTCTAGCCGCGGCGAGCCACCTTCTCCCCTGGGAGAAGGCTAGTCTTTTGGTGGGTTGCCCTCTCCGAGGAGTGAGGGAGGGGGCCCCCACGCCCTGCCCTGGGGACCGCGGCTGGCGCTTTCCCCAGACGGCGCGGGAAGGGCCCCAAGTTTTGCGGGTGGGGGTGAGGGGTCACGTTCTCAGTGCTCGGGAGTTCTTTACGTCAGCCTAAGTCATTACCGGATTTTATTTTTGGTTGACATTCATTCAGAAAATGTCTAAAGTAATTGTTTGACGATGGCCATGAATCTCCAACACGGGACCGCGATGTGTTGTTGTAAAGCGTCCGGACGCGTGTGTGGAGGAGGCCTGAAGTAATAAGTTAAATCTTAAAGGTTTCAATCCAACCCACCGCCGGAAGCAAATTCGGCGGTGGGTTTTTTATTTTGTGGAGGCGGCAATGCTAACGGCAGTTTTGGAAGACCGGCACTCTCGCGAGTCAATTGGGGAAGAAATCCGCCTGTTCGGCGTGCGACTGGAGCAACTTTACCGGGGCGAGATCACCGAAGACCAGTTGCGCCCCTTTCGGCTCAAACACGGCGTTTATGGCCAGCGGCAGCCGGGCTTTCAGATGGTCAGGGTGAAAGTTCCATCGGGAATCCTGAACCCGGAACAACTCAGAGTGCTAGCCGACATCGCCGACACATATTCGACCGGACGCGGACATCTGACCACCCGCGAAAACGTCCAATATCACTTCGTAAAAATGGAGAACGTAACGACCGTCATGGGCCTGCTCGCGGATGCAGGGCTGACCACTCGCGAAGCCTGCGGCAACACGGTGCGCAACATCACCAGTTGCCCGCTAGCCGGCGTCTGCCCCACCGAATCATTTGACGTTACGCCTTACGCGCTGGCCACCACCCAGTTTTTCCTGCGCCATCCCGATTTCCACGACCTCCCGCGGAAATTCAAGATCGCATTTTCCGGCTGCGAAGACGACGGCAACTGCGCTGTGGCCGGCATCCACGATGTGGGCCTGATCGCTCGCTTTCGAGGCTCGAATGGTACAGCGCATCGAGGCTTCAAAGTTCTGGTGGGCGGTGGTCTCGGCAGTCTGCCCACCGAGGCCGCCACGTTCACGGAATTTCTGCCCGAGGAGAATTTGATTCCCACCATTGAAGCGATCCTGCGCGTGTTCAAAGATCACGGTAACCGCAAGAACAAATTAAAGGCGCGGATGAAGTTCGTACTACGCGCCAAGGGAATCGAAGAATTCCGCCGCCTGGTGGAAGAAAAACTCGCCACCGTGGAGACGCCGGCGGGGACTCGGACGATTCCCAGCCCTGTTGCCGCGCCTCTGGTAAGCATTTCGCCGGTGACCAGTTCCAAGAACGGCGCGTCGGCAGAATATCAAGTGTGGGCGCAGCACAATCTCCAGCCTCAGCGCCAGGCCGGGCACGCCCTGATCTGGATCAAGCTGCCGGCGGGAAACATCCAGGCCCACCAGTTCCGCGGACTTGCCGACCTGCTCGAAAAGTACAAACTCCCTGCCGCGCGCATCGCTATTTCGCAGGACCTGGTGATTCCCTGGGCGCCGCTCGCGCGCGCTGGTGAGATTTTCCACGACTTGCAGGCGCTCTCGCTCGCCACTCCCGGTGCGCGCACCATCGCCGACGTCACCGGATGCCCGGGGGCGACCACTTGCAACCTGGGGATCACACGCTCTCTGACTCTCGCCGATGAGTTGGCGCGAGAATTTGCAGATGAGACCGATCCTGAAATCAAAAAGCTGCGCATCAAAATCAGCGGCTGCCCGAATTCCTGCGGACAACACCACATTGCCGACATCGGATTGTACGGAAACGCGCGCAAGGTGGGTGAGCAGCAGGCGCCCTACTATCAACTGATGCTGGGAGGAGAGGTTTCTGCCGATGGCGTGCGCTTTGCCCGCCAAGTCGTTCCCGTTCCCGCCAAGCGCATTCCGCAAGCCCTGCACGCGCTGCTGGAACTTTACCGCCGCGAGCGCTCCGCCGACCAATCATTCCGCGCCTGGGCGGTGAATACGCCGGACGCCGCCATTGTGGCGCATTTGCAGAAGTATATCGACACCACCAACGAGCGCGAGGAAGACTTGTTCGTCGATTGGGGCGACCAGGAAATCTACAGCCTCAAACTGGGCCGCGGCGAGTGCGCGGCGTAATCCGGTCTAGCTATTTTCTTGAAATCAAATCCCCTTCGAAATCGTCTCCACGAGTCATTCCCGCGACGGCGGGAATCCAGTTGGTGTCCGGCGCATCTCCAATAATTTAGGGTAATGGATTCCCGCCTTCGCGGGAATGACAACAAATCGGAGCGACCGCGTCTGGCGAAAGACGCCATTACCCAACCGGGATATCAAGGGGGCTGGCCCGCGAGGTGCTATAATTATTAATCACGATCATCGGCACTGAGGTTCCCTTGCACTCTGCGCTCTTGTGGGCAGCACTCGCATTTTACGGACTGGGGATGGCGTTGAGCTTCCCTTCCTTCATCCGACGGCGGGCCACTCTATCTCCCGCTTCGCTGGGCGCGCTGGGTTTTGGATTGCTGGCCCACGGCGCGGCGCTGGCCTTGAAGGCGATGGAGATCCATCGCCTGCCGGTGACCGATGTTCGCGGTGCGCTTTCGGTCTTTTCTTTTCTAGCCACCACGGCCTTCTTTCTCGTTTATATTCGCTACAAGATTGCCTCCCTCGGCATTTTTATGGTGCCCCTCGCGTTTGTGCTTACTTTGATTTCCGCCGTGGACAACGGCGCGCTTCCCGCTTCTCCTGAATTTCGCGGCCGGTGGCTGATCATACATATCGCATCCATCCTGATTGGCTACGTGGGATTCTTTATAACTTTTATCGCCGCCATCATGTATCTCTTCCAGGAACGCGAGCTGAAATCCAAGCGACCGCGAACGTTTTATTACCGGCTGCCTTCACTCGAAGTGTGCGATGAACTGTATTTTCGATCCTTGATTATCGGCCTGCCTTTTCTGACCCTGGGCATTGTGATGGGCTTCATTGGCGCCAGCCGCCAGTGGAATGGCCTGTGGGAACTGGATCCGAAAATTCTAGGGGCGCTGGTGACCTGGTTTATTTATCTCATCCTGTTTTCAGCCCGGATGAGCGGCAGTTGGCAGGGACGGCGGTCCGCCTACCTTGCCGTGCTGGGGTTTGCCACCATGATGGTGACTTTCCTCGGCATCAGTTTCTTGAGCGGGCCGCATGGATATTTTCCAAACCTCGGGCCAAAACCGTAGAGGCAGCGGGCTCCAAGCGGAGAAGACCTGCATTTGGATCGATAAGCAACATGAATCTTGTCCTGGTAGGCATTAATCATCGCACGGCGCCGGTGGAAGTGCGCGAGGTCATGAACATTCATGAGACGCGCCAGGCCGCCGCACTTTCCGAATTGATCAGACGGGACGGGATTCTGGAAGCCTTGATTCTTTCCACTTGCAACCGTGTGGAAGTGGCCATCTGCGCGCGCGATGAGGTGGAAGCAGATCCCATCCTGCGCAAATTCCTCACTGAGTATCACCACTACGACTTGAACGCGTACGACCGTTATCTCTACTGGCACCGGCAGGAGGACGTCATCCGGCACTTGTTTCGTGTGGCCAGCAGCCTCGACTCCATGATTCTCGGCGAGCCGCAGGTTCTCGGACAAATGAAACAGGCCTTTGCCACCGCCAAACGCGTGGGCGCGCTCAATGGCGCCTTGCACGAAGTGGTCAACCAGTCACTGGCCGTGGCGCGAAGGGTGCGGCGCGAAACCGCCATCGGCGCCACCGCCATTTCCGTGTCCTACGCAGCAGTGGAACTGGCCAAGAAGATTTTCGGCAATCTTGAAGGCAAAACAATTTTTGTAATCGGCGCCGGGAAAATGAGCGAATTGGCGGCCAAGCACCTGCTGCGCAGCGGCGCCAGCGCCATCTTCGTCAGTAACCGCACTTATGAGAGGGCCGTTGAGTTGGCCGCGGCATTTCACGGTACAGCCATCCGTTTTGAAGAACTTTTCGAACACATTGACCGGGCGGACGTGGTGATCAGTTCGACTGGCGCACCCCACTTTGTGGTGACCCGCGAGAAGGCCGAGCAAATGCTGGCCCTGCGAAAAAACCGGCCCATCTTTTTTGTGGATATCGCCGTGCCGCGCGACATCGATCCCGCCGTCAATGAATTGAACAACGCCTATGTTTACGACATTGATGACCTCGCCCAAGTGGTGGACGCCAACAAGAAGCAGAGACAGAGGGAGGCCGTCTGGGCGGAACAGATCGTGGACCAGGAACTTCAGAAAATGCAGCGGCGTCTCGCCTCGCGCGAGGTGGTGCCCACCATTGTGGCCATTGAGGAGCGATTGAACCTCATCCGCGAAAGTGAGACCGAGCGATTCCGGGGCCGATTGAACAACTTGTCGCCCGAGCAGCGGGAGACGGTGGACGCGCTCACCCGCGGCATCCTCAATAAGATTCTGCACGGGCCCATCACCGAACTTAAAAGTGGCGCCGGCCATCCCGAGCAAGGAGCACTGGTGCAATTGATTCGGAGAATATTCGGAGTGGGAGAATGAGAATCTTCGTCTGCTGATTTTCAAGGAATAATGGAAAACGCAGTAGCGCCGCCCTTTAGGGGGGGCAATTTGAAGTGCGATCATTCGACGCCAAATTGCCGGGCTAAAGCCCGGCGCTGCGAGCATCGCAGCGCAGATAGTACGCGCTTCATCCTAAATTGAAGCAACTCACTGTATGGCCGACACCACGAAAATCATCATTGGCTCGCGCGGCAGCAAGCTGGCGCTTTGGCAGGCTGAATGGGTTAAGAGCCGCCTGACCGAGGCGGGATATCAGGTGGATATCAAGACGATCAAAACTACGGGCGACAAAATGGCGAATGCCCCCCTTCCCGATTCCGGGGTGAAGGGGCTCTTCATCAAAGAGATCGAAGAGGCCCTGATGGCGGGCACGGTGGATGTTGCCGTTCACAGCTTAAAAGACTTGCCCAATGATCAGCCCCAGGGACTCTTGGTGGCGGCGGTGCCCGAACGAGCCGACGCTCGTGATGTTCTGGTTTCAAGAGGAGCGAAATTGTTCGCCGATCTTCCGCCGGGAGCTCGCGTGGGAACCAGCAGCTTGCGGCGAAAGTCCCAAGCCGGCAACTTGCGGCGCGATCTGGAAATCGTTCCCGTGCGCGGCAACCTTGACACGCGGCTGAACAAACTCGAGCGCGGAGACTACGATGCGCTTATCGTGGCGGCCGCGGGCCTCATGCGCCTGGGGCTTGGGGATCGCATCGCGCAATTCTTTTCCAGCCTCGAGATTTGTCCTGCGGTGGGCCAGGGCGCATTGGCCATTGAGATTCGCGAAGGGGATGAGAGAATCGCCATCGCGGTCGCACCACTCGACCACGCGGCAACCCACGCCGCCATTCGCGCCGAGCGATCCACGCTCCGCCGGCTGGGTGGTGGGTGCCAATTGCCCATCGCCGCTCATGCCATGGTTGAGGACGATTGCCTGCGATTGCGCGGTGTGGTGGCGAGTCCGGATGGAAGCAAGATCATCCACGCGACCGCTCCCGGATTGACGAGTGACCCGGAAACATTAGGAAACACTGTGGCCGATTCCCTGTTGAGCCAGGGTGCGCTTGACATTCTGCGCTCCGTGTAGAAATTTGATGAAAAAAGTAGATCTGCCCTTTAGTGCGGGATGCTGGGTTAAAGCCCGGCGCTACTGAAAAATTATGGCCGGCAAAGTATATCTGGTGGGCGCAGGACCGGGAGACCCTGGCCTGTTCACGCTCAAAGGCAAAGCGGTGCTGGAGCGCGCTGATTGCGTGATTTACGACATCCTGGCCAACGACCGCCTGCTCAACTTCGCGCGGCCCGATTGCGAACGGATCTTCGTAAAGACGCTGGGACCGAGGCCCACGGTCCGCCAGGAAGAAGTCAACCGCCTGATGATTGCGCGCGCTTGCGAAGGCCGCGTGGTGGTCCGCCTGAAAGGGGGTGACCCATTCATCTTTGGCCGGGGAGGCGAGGAGGCGGAAGGATTAGTCAAAGCCGGAATCCAATTCGAAGTGATTCCCGGAATATCTTCGGGATACGCGGCGCCCGCCTACGCCGGCATTCCGGTGACGCATCGGAAATTTGTTTCTGGCGTTTCTTTCATCACGGGTCACGAGGATCCCGCTGAAGAAGGCTCCGGGCTCGACTGGGCGAATCTCGCTGCCAGCCGCAACACTCTGGTCTTCTTCATGAGCTCGAAAAATCTTTCCGACATCGCCAGGGCGCTGATCCAACATGGCCGCAAGCCCGAAACTCCCGTGGCCGTGATTCGCTGGGGAACAAAAGCGGAGCAAACGGTGATTTGCGGAACGCTGGCTGACATCGTTTCGAGAACCGGAACGGTCCAACCGCCTTCGATCACCATCGTGGGTGAAGTCGTTAATCTTCGCCGCCAGCTCAACTGGTTTGAACGCCTGCCGCTTTTTGGAAAGCGCATTGTCATCACTCGCGCCCGAGAGCAGGCCGGCGCCCTGCGCGACGCACTTGAGGAATTAGGCGCGCGCGTCATTGAAATTCCAACCATTGAAATTCGCGATCCTGATTCCTGGGAGCCGCTCGACCAGGCGATTGGGCGCCTCGAAACTTTTCAATACCTTCTGGTAACTTCGGCTAACGGCGCGAGGAATTTCCTTCGCCGGCTGTCGGCGTGCGGCCGCGATGTGCGCGACTTGAAAGGGCTGACCATTGGCGCCATTGGGCCGGCGACTGCCGCTGAATTCGCCAGGACTGGGGTGAAGGTTGATTTCATTCCAAACGCATATCGAGCCGAGGGCCTGCTGGAAGTTTTGGACGGCCACAAATTGAAGGGGAAGGCTTTTCTGATCCCTCGCGCGCGCGTGGCCAGAGATTTGGTCCCGCGCGTCCTGAGTGAACGCGGCGCGCGCGTGGAAGTTGTGGCTGCCTACGAAACGGTTGTCCCCAAACTTGGCGCGGAGGAGATCGAAGAGCTGCTCAGCCCTCCGCCCGACGTCATAACCTTCACCAGCTCTTCCACCGCCACTCACTTTTCCAAACTCTTGGGCGATTTTCCCTGGCGGCAAAAGCTTGCGGGAACGGCAATCGCCTCTATCGGCCCTATTACCTCTGCAACGCTCCGGAAACTCGGCCTATCCGTTACGGTCGAAGCCAGCGAGTCCACCATGACGGGATTGGTGCGCGCACTGACAGAGTATTTTCAGCAACGTGGGCAATAGTGAGCACCGATGTTATACCATTTCAAATCATATCCAATTCTATAAACTGTCATGCCCGCGAAGGCGGGAATCCAGTAGGTTTGGTATGCATTTTGAGGTGCGATTGTGGTGGATTCCTCTCGTGCGCGCAGGAGGGAAATGACAACCGGCCGGAATTAAACCACTACAATTTAAAGAGCTCGCGCAATTTACGCGTCTGGCCGCGGCTCACGGGAATTTCAGATTGCTTGCGGTCATCCATTCTCAACTGGTACGAACCCTTAAACCACGGAATGACTTCTTTGATGCGGTTGATGTTGACGATGTAGGACCGATGAGTGCGCCAGAAAGCATTCGGGTCCAGGTTGTCGAGCAGGTCTTCGATAGTGTGGAAAATGGATTCGCCCTCCAGTTCTTTCGTCACCAGGGTGACGACGCCATCGATGACGCTGGCGAAAATGACGTCTTCGGAGTCCACCAAAAATAGACGTCCCGCGCTTCGTATCATGAGCTTGGTTTTCTGGGTTACCGGATGCTCACCCAACATATGAACCAACTTATCGAGTTTCTCGTGGGTTGATTCCGCCGTTTCGATCATACGCCGGACTTTGCCGATGGCTTTTTCCAGGCGGGCGCGCGCAATGGGCTTGAGGAGATAATCAATGGCATTCACTTCAAAGGCGTGCACGGCATAATGGTCGTAAGCGGTGGCGAAGACAAACAAGGGCAGGGAAAGTTTTCTCTCCAGCAATTTCTTGATCACCCCAAATCCGTCCAGCCCCGGCATTTGCACATCCAGGAAGACGAGTTGGGGCGACAAATCGCGGATCAAGTTCAGCGCCTCGGGGCCGTTCTTTCCCTGGCCCACCACTTCGACGTCCGGGAAGCCCTTTAACAAGAATGCCAATTCGTCGCGGGCGGGTTGTTCGTCGTCCACAATCAACGCCTGAATTTTCATGGTAACGATTCAACCTTTCGGGGCGCAGCTCCTGCTCATCCCACCATAGCATAGCCCCCTGCCCTGCCGCCAGAATTTGGAGAATTCTAACTTTGCACCAACCCGGTTTCGGTTGACTCCGCCGTTGTGATACTATCCCCCGAACAAGGAGTAACGGAGGTCCGAACCCATGGACCGAAACCAGGCAATTTGTCCACTCTTGAAATCAATACCTAGAGGTATGGTCATGAAAATTTCTATGAAAACCGCCACGCTCATGTGCGTAATTTGGGCGTGTCTTTTTTGTTCGCCAGCGCTCCAGGCTCAGCAATGCCAAGATGAGGAAGGTATTACGAAGGACTACTTGAAAGACCTCAATGACCGGGTGGAGACAACCCGAAAAGAGAGTCTCGCCGACTTTGAAAAAGGCTACCATCAAAAAAGCTCCCTCACCAAGCTCAGCATCACTCTGGGAATGGTGAAGGAGCTTGTGGAGTGCCTGGAAAAGGCGGGCCAGGATCCCGCCGCTCCCAAAGACCAAGCGGATGCTAACAAAACCAAACAGGAAATGTATTCCAAGGTCGCGGAAAAACTCGCGGCAGACCAAAAAGCGTTGAAAGCCGCTGAAGATTCCAAGGCAGCCAAGGTCCTTATCGAAAAATTCGACTATTCCTCAAAATGAAAGTCCGTATGAACAGGTCAAATCCGCTTCGATGCCGATCCCGAAAATGTGAAAATGCAAACAAGCTTCCAGACCTGCTGGGTGGAGCTCCTTAAAAAATCAATTCCAGCGCCGAAAGGAAATCGCGCTTGCGATCCAACTCTCGAATCTTGAGCAGCAGAACGGTGTTCAAAGGAAGAGTGGTCACCGTCAAAGTGGAACAAGTCTTCGAGCCTGGCGGGGTCAAGGCCGAGCGGGAGGTGATCTGCCATTCCGGCTCGGTGGTGGTGCTTCCCCGTTTGGCCGATGGAAGTGTGATCCTGGTTCGCCAATACCGTCATGCCGCCGGTCGGGCATTGTGGGAGTTGGTGGCGGGGGGCATTGAACGGGGAGAAAATCCGCAGCAGGCCGCGCGCCGGGAACTGCGGGAAGAAACCGGTTACCGCGCCCTTCGCGTTAAACCGTTATTTGATTTCTTTCCCAGCCCGGGCGTCCTGACGGAGAGAATGTACCTGGTGGAAGCGAGCGGCCTTACTCTTTCAGAGGCAGATCCCGAGGCTGACGAGCGCATCCGGGTGGGCCGATTTACCCGGCGCCAATTGAAGCAAATGCTGGAGGCCCGAAAAATCAAGGACGGGAAGACATTGGCAGGGCTCTATTGGCTTCTAAATAAACACCCTGGAAACTGACAGCGCTAAATAATGGACCGCCGTTTGCACCGGGTGAAAAAATTCTTGACAAGCCCCTGCCCATATATATATTTATGGGGTGGGAGCTTGCAAGGTGAACGTATCGGCGAGGCGCAACTGAAAAACAGCCGGGAGCCCGGAAGGGTTCGCGGCTATTTTTTTTGGAGCCGGCCTGCGAGCCCCCTAACGCAGAATTAAGGAGGAACGTAAGTGGCACGACTTCAAGGAAAAGTAAAGTGGTTCAACAACAGCAAGGGTTACGGTTTCATCGGCCAGGAAGGCGGGGCCGACGTCTTCGTACACTATTCAGCCATCCAGGGCGAGGGATTCAAAACCCTGCAAGAGGGTGACACAGTTGAATTTGAAGTCACCCAAGGACAGAAAGGCCCCCAAGCCGATAAGGTAACCAAAGTAGGAGCTTAGGAATCGACTCCCGATTCCACGCCTCCACGGCCCAACCTGCGGGTTGGGCCATTTTTTTGGGACGCGCTGGTTTTGGCCGGAGCGTACCATCCTTCCAACGCGCATATTTGTGAAAGCCTGCTTGCTTTCCGCCTTTGAGTGCGAGACAATCACAACCGAAACTAGGAAAGGTGTGTGCTGTTTTCGGGCGCGATTAGATAGCGAACGGGATCAACCGGGAAAAAGAATAGGGACGGATTGCTCTGGAATTATCTCGCGGGGCAGGAGGCTTATCATGGCGGCGAGAACCATATCAGCATTCACAATTCTAATTTTGTTTGCCTCTGCTTGCCTTGCTCAGGATTATTCCCCATCATTAATCCTGACGCCGCGAGGCGTTACGCTCTCGACATACCCAGCCGCACCCGCACCGACGACGACTGGGACCTTGACAGTTCCTGCCGACACCGAAGCCGCCGTCACCATGCTTTCCGGCCTTCACACTCGCATCAGCCAGGTCAATGACCCCGTCACCGCTCGCTTGCAACAGCCCGTTTATGTGGACGGTCAAATGGCACTTCCAACCGGCAGCATCCTGAATGGAAGAGTGACGCGCGTCGAGCTCGCGGGGCGGATGCGCCATCCCGCCGAGTTGGGGCTCCGCTTTGAAAGCATCACCCTTCCCAGCGGAGAAACTGAACCCATTTCCGCTGTTCTTGCCGCCCTTGAAAAACCGGGACTGGCCAAGGCCAGACTTGATTCCGAAGGGATTCTGAGAGGCACCCGAGGATTTTCGTTCAAGGCGCTGGCGGGCGGAATTGCCGGGGTCGGCGCCCTGAGCGTCGGCAAGGCCACACTGGCCGCGTCATCCGCCGTCAGCACGTTGATCCCCGTGGGGGGCGCTGCCGCGCTGGGCTTCGCGGCGCTCTGGCCCAAAGGGAATGACGTTAATGTTCCACCTGATACGCGCTGCCGCATTCGATTGAATTATCCCGTCACCGTGCGTATTCAGTGGTAAGCAAGCGTAGTGGATATCCAATTTTTCCGCCTCCCCTTTGGGCGGCGGGCCCGCGGGCGCGTTCGCGCCACACTCCAATCTGATGGATCGCCTGATATATCACAACGACCGTATTCTTCCCCTGGAAGAAGCGCGCCTTTCCCCCGGGCAAGTTGGCCTGCTCACGGGCTGGGGCGTGTTCACCACCCTGCGTGTCTACCAAGGCCTGCCCTTTGCGTTTGAGCGCCATTGGGCGCGCATGAAGCGAGACGCATTGCTGCTGGGCGTCCCCCTCTGCTATGAAGAAGAGAAAGTCCGCCAGGCGATTGTGGACCTGGTGCGCGCCAACCAGCATCCGGAAAGTATGGCCCGCGTTTCATTCGTGAAAAACGAAGGCGGGCTATGGGCGGAAGCGCCGGGACGGCCTGCCACCGACCTGCTGATTTTTATTCGGGAACTGGTGGATTGGCCGGCGGTGCAGCGCTTGCAACTTGAACCTCACGGAATTTTTTCCGCTGGGCCCTACGCGGGCGCAAAAATGCTCTCGTGGGTTTCGCACGCCGCTGTGCTGGAACGAGCCCACGCCAAAGGATTTGATGACGCGTTGCTGATCAACGAGAAAGAACAAATCGCGGAGTGCACTTCCGCCAACGTGTTTCTGGTGCGCGGCGGCGCGGTTTCCACGCCTCCGCTTTCTTCCGGGTGCCTGGCAGGCATCACGCGCGAGATTCTGCTGGAAATTGCGCCGCGCGCCGGTTTTCCTCTGCATGAAAAGGAACTAACGGTGGAAGATCTTTCCGCCGCCGAGGAAGTTTTTATCAGCTCGACTACGCGCGAAGTGGCCGCCATTGCATCCATCGATCCAAAGTGGAAATTCACTTCGCCGGGCAAAACCACGCTGGCGCTTGAGAAAGTTTTCCAAGAATACGTGCGGGAGTACCTGGGGGCTAGAGTCTAGCTTGCCGTGCTGCAACGCCTAAACAACTGATCGAGAAGATCAAGCGCCAGATCCATTTCCTCGCGGGTAATGGTGAAGGACGGAGCAAGGGTGAAGACATTTTTGTAATAGCCGCCTACGTCCAGCACCAGGCCGTAATTTCGTCCACGGCCGTCGAGATCGCCTTTCAAACCTTCGGCAAAAATTCTGTCGGTCAATTCGCGATCGGGTGTGATGCCGTCTTCCTTGCAAAGCTCGATGCGCAGAGCGAGGCCCAGGCCATCCACCTGTCCGATTGACTTCGGATGCCGTTTTTTCAGCTCGCGCAAACCGGCCAGCAAGTACGCGCCTTTTTCATTCACCAGCGTTTCATAATCGGTGTCTTCCATCATCTTGAGAGCTTCGAGCGCCACCGCCGTGCCTAAGGTATTCGAGGAAAACGTGGAATGGGTTGAGCCGGGCGGAAAGAGTTCGGGGGTAATCAATTCCTCGCGCGCCCAAATTCCGGAGAGCGGATTCAGGCCGTTGGTCAGTGCTTTGCCGAACACAATGATGTCCGGCGTGATGCCCAAGTGCTCGATGCCCCAGAATTTTCCGGTGCGGTAGAAACCCATCTGAATTTCGTCATCGACAATCAAGATTTTGTGTTTGGTGCAAGTCTCCTTGAGCCTCTCAAAGTACTCTTTAGGAGGTATCACGTACCCGCCCGTGCCCTGCACCGGTTCGATATAAAATGCGCCATACTCTGAAGACTGCGCTTTGGGATCCCAGACCCCGTTGTACTCATTGTCAAAAAGTTTGGCGAACTGGTCCTGGCAATAGATGTCGCAGGTCTCGCGCTTCAGTCCGTACATACAGCGAAAGCAGTAAGGATAAAAAACAAACTGCGCCCGATCGCTGAAGTGTCCGTAGCGGCGGCGATAACGATAGCTGGAGGTGATGGCGGAGGCGCCGAGAGTGCGCCCGTGATATCCGCCCATGAAGGCGAACATCAGGTTCTTGCCCGTCACCATGCGCACGATTTTAAGCGAATCCTCAATGGCCTGCGAGCCGCCTACGTTGAAGTGGACGCGCCCTTTCACTCCAAAGCGCTTTTCGCAATACTGCGCAATGCGCGCCGCCACTTCCACCTTCTCGGCGTGCAAGTATTGGCAGGCCAATTGGGGCAGGCGGTCGATCTGCCTTTTTAGGGCATCGTTCAAGCGGGCGTTTTTGTAGCCGAAACTGGCGGCCGAATACCACATCTGGAGGTCGAGATATGGCGTGCCGTGCTCGTCAAAGAGAGTGCTGCCCTCGCAATTCACAAACACTTTGGGCGGTTCGAGATAATGTACCGTGTCGCCAAAGGAACAGTACTTGCGCTCGAGCTCCAGCAGTTCAGCGGTTTTTGTGGTGGTCTCGGAAATTGACAATTTATTTTTGCCTCCCGTTCTGTTGCCGATTGGCGCCCAACTCAAAAGTCAGCCTAAGGGACTGTCCATCACATCATTAAACCGCAACTTCCATTTTTAATTTTCGCGTTTTCAACCTGGGCTCACGCGGCCTGGGAATTTCCCCGACCACTGACTCTTGCGCCATGGCTTCCATCTGATCCTCAATTTCCGCGAAGGTTTCAAAGGGCTGGCAAGCAATGTCGTTCTCACGGCAATAGGAAAGCAACTGGCGCTTGGCAAACACAACATCCGCCGCCTGGGCGGCAAACCGGTCGGAAAGCCCGTCACCAATAAAAACAACCGGGCTGGCACTGTTCCGCACACGCCGGATGACTTCCACTTTACAGGTGGCGCAGTCGTGTTGGCAGGGAGGGCCGGCGTAAGGGAACGAGGTCTCCACGCGTCGGCCGCGGATTTTGAGGGCACTGGAGAAAAGTTGCTTCCCATTTTTGAGCGACCCTCCGAACCCGGTGTTCTTAAGCACGCGCCGGATAATAAGGTCAAACCCATCGCTCAACACATACAGGGGAAACTTGCGCCGGCCGGCCCATTGATAAAACGCGGCGAAATGGGGATCAAGAGGGACAGAATCGACGAGCGCGTTTAACTCTTTCGCCGAAGCATCCACCAGCGCCATCTGCCGCTCCAGGCATTCCCGCGACCCAATCTGTCCGCGGGACCACTCCTGCTCCACTTCGCGCCAGGAGGGGTGAGCGAGTTGCGTCAGGACAAGGTCCGTGACGTCTACCTGCGAAATTGTTCCATCAAAATCCGAGAAGATGATCGGTTTCATTATTTAGAAGATATCCTTTTTCAAGAGCTGAAATATGAAGTGTGAAGTAAGATTTATGAAACCAAACCGGCGCTTCATTCTGCCCCGACAAATTAAAAACAATTCGTCCACCGTTTATGGCTCTTGATTCATATTTCATACCTCAAATTTCATAATTCATGCTTCATAATTCTGCTCAGCTTTCCCGTTCGTCCACCAACCTCCGCTGCTTACGTCTCTGACCGAGAGCGCCGGGCGGCAAGCATTGGAAGGCAAGCTGGTACATGCCGCAAACGTGGTTGGCCCACATCTCAGGAAAGCGCGCCTCCAAGTTCCGGCGCACCGACTGCTCAACGGTTGAAGGGCTGATGCCGTTCACAAGTTCCATTCGAAATTCCAGAATGTCCCTGGTTCCCTCCTGGCGGACGGCCACTTGCCAGCGCGTGGAGATGCCCTCCACGTCGTGCAAAACTTTTTCAAAAATCTCGGGGTGCATATTCCCCGCCCCCATCACCACCATCTCATCACGGCGGCCCTTGATTCTGGCGATGCGGCGGATGGTGGCGCCGCAAGCACAAGGCTCGTCGATAAAACGGGTGATGTCGCTCACGCGGTAGCGGATCATGGGCATGGTCCGCCGCGAAAGAGTGGTCATCACCAGTTCCCCGTATCCTTCGGCATCGGGATCAAGTATTTCGAGAAGAAAATTGAATTCATCCACGTGATAGCCGTCGCGGCGCGAACACTCCATCCCCAACCCGCCGCCCATTTCCGTGGAGCCGTAACCGAGAATCACCGGCGCCTTCCAAACGTCCTGAACGTAGCTGCGATAGGGATCCGTCATGCGATCGCCGGCGGCAAAAATCAATTTGATGGGAACTGTTCCTTCCTTTTCCGCAATCTCGCTCAGGCTCACCAGCCAGGTGGGATCGGCCACGATCACGTTGTAACCATCCTGCTTCAAGCGGGCATAAACGTCGCGCGGGTGCGGCTTACCGATGGCCGAACAGAAAACGTCCATGCGTTTGCAGGCAAGAAACGTAATCCAACTGCTGATCCAATAGCCTGCGTCAAAAGTGCAGACCACGCGGTCGCCGGGGCGCATCCCATTGTCATAAAACGCCGCGCCCTCGTAACGCGCGGCAAAATCCAATTCGCCGTAGCCGAAGAAAGTCCGCTTGGGCGAACCGGAAGTTCCGGTGGTCTCAAAGACGGCTTGCGGCTCCCGGCAGAGAAAATCTTCCGGAGGTAGGGCAAGCAGGTCTTCCGCCGTCGTAAAAATGTCCTTCAGATCTTCGGGCCCGCGGACGCGCGCGGGGTCCACACCCTGCTCGCGTAATTTGCGCGCAAAAAATTTCTGGTGCTTGGCCGCGTAGCGAACCACTTGGCGAAAAGCGCCCGCCTGTATCCGGCGAATCATTGGCCGCGGCACCGACTTGCCCCAACGGGCCAGGGCGGGAACTGAATCGCCGATGACCGCACGCTCCACGAATTTTCGGCCTCGAGAAAGCATCAAAAAAAGTCCGTAGTCCTTTGTCCGGAGTCACTTGCCATTTCAACTGCCCAAGATTCCCCCATCCAGTCCTTTTCCTCCGCAAATAACGAAGGACAAATGACAAAGGACGTCCTCTTACATTAAATACGCCGACTCTCCAGACCGCGTGGGGGGTGAGGCGAGCAGGTCGATATAGGTGCCTTTTTCCAGCATCGCCCGTCCAATTTGCGCGATGGCGTGGGTGGCGTCCGGGCGAGCAAGCTCGCGGGCGCGGCGCGCGACCTCGTATAGCTTTCGGGAATCGCTGAGCAGCTTGAAAACAAGTTGCGGTATTTCGTCCAAGGTGCGGGCGCGGAAGGCCACGCCGATTTGTTCAAGGTGGCGGATGTGATTTTCCTCCGGGCCTGGAATAGGATGAGTCAGAATCATGGGAAGGCCCGCCGCCATGGCTTCCGCCGTGGTTACCCCACCGGGTTTGGTGATCAACAGGTTCGCAGCCGCCATCAGCTCAGGCACATTCTCGCTCCATCCAAAGGTAAAAAGTTGCAGTGCCACCTTGCCGTGCAACGCGTCGAGGCGCGCGCGCATAACCTGGTCGTGTCCGGCCACGGCCAAAACCTGGAGGGGCAGCCGGCAGCGTTCCAGGCTTTGAACAATTTCGTCCAGAGGCGCCGGGCCCATGCCGCCACACATCACCAGCACAACGGGACGATGGATGTCCAGACCCAGGGCGCGCAAAAGTTCGGGCCGGTCAAAGGGAAGCGCGAAGGCAGGATCGATGGGAATGCCGCATACCACAATGCGGTTGGCGGAAATTCCCCACTCAATCAGTTGGGCCCGGGCGTGGTCCGTGGCCACACAGTAAATGTCGATTTCGCGCTGCGCCCAGGGCGGCTCCGTTTCCAGGTCGGTTTGAACGGCCAAAATGGGAACGTTAAACCATCCTTCGCGCTTGCCCAAGGCCGCGATTTCCGCGGCCGCAATTTCCGTGACGATAATGACGTGGGGCGAAAATGTTTTGAGCTGGCGCAAAACCTCGCGGCAGCCGCGGCGGAAAACCCAGTCGGGCGCCGTGGACCCATGGCGCTTGCGATGGCGGCGCTCAAACAGGCGGCGCCACAATCCAGGCGCGTGGCGAAGCATCAGCCAGTAAGAATGAACGTAGGACCACATAAACCATCGGCGAGCCAATTGAAGAGCGTCAAACGTCCGCACCTCCACCGGCTCCGCGCCGTCTTCGAGCGCGCGTTCAATCACCTTGGCGGCCTGAATGTGGCCGGAGCCCACGCTCAGGGTTAATAGTGCGATTCTCTTGGCCATAGATTTCATCGCTCCGGGGAGGGGAGAATCCCCCGTACCAGGCCGGAGGTGCTCAAACTCTTCGCAATAACAAGACGGCGTTCAGTCCGCCAAAAGCAAATGAGTTGGAAAGCGCCACGCGAATTGGTTTTTCACGAGCCTCATTGGGCACATAATCCAAATCGCATTGGGGATCAGGGCGGGAATAATTGGCGGTGGGCGGAATCGTCCCCGCCTCCATCGCCATGACCGTGGCCACCATTTCGATGGCGCCGGTTGCACCCATGGCGTGGCCATGCATCGATTTGGTGGAACTGATCGCCAGGCGGCGGGCGTGATCTCCAAAAACTTCCTTGATCACCTGGGTCTCGGTGACGTCATTCAAGGGCGTCCCGGTGCCGTGCGCGTTGATGTAATCCACTTCCTCGGGATTCACACGGCCTTCTTCCAGCGCCATGCGGATGGCCCGCGCGGGGCCGATGATGGTGGGCTGGGTAATGTGACTGGCGTCCGAGCTCATCCCAAAACCCACAATTTCCGCATAAATCCTGGCGCCGCGCTTCACGGCGTGATCGAAATCCTCCAACAGAAGAACGCCCGCCCCCTCGCCCATTACAAACCCGTCGCGGTCGGCAGAGAACGGGCGGCAGGCGTGGCGAACGTCGCCGTTGCCATTGCCGGTGGCCAGTACGCGGATGGACTCCCAACAGCGCATCATGCCGAAAGTGATAGGTGCATCACTCCCGCCTGTCAGCATCATGTCCGTCATTCCGAGCTTGATGAAATGAAATGCCTCGCCGATCGCATGCCCGGAAGACGAACAGGCAGTGGCGGTGGAAAGCGATGGACCTTCGGCGCCATACTCCATTGAGATTTGAGAAGTGGGCGCGTTGTGCATGATTTTGGGAATGGTAAAGGGGTGGAGACGAGTGGCCTGTTTGGCGTAAAGATTGAAGTAGCCGCTGTCAATGGTGCTGACGCCGCCCATCCCTGATCCCATCACCACGCCGAATTTAGGCCGCTCGCTTTCGGTGATTTCAATGCCGCTGGATTGCATGGCCTCTTTGGCGGCAAGCAAACCGAACTGGGTGAATCGATCCAAAAGATCTAGGCGCTTGTTGGGGAAGTAATCGGTGGGAACGTAGTTCGGCACCTCCGCGCCAATTTGCACGCTCAGCGCGGACGGATCGAATTGCTCGATACGCCGAAATCCTGATTGGGCATTGGTAAGGTTGGAAAAGAAACTCTCCCGGTCTTTGCCCGTGGAGGCGAACACCCCCAGCCCGGTAATCACCACTCTCCGCATCTTCGACCCCAGGTTCCGCAGGGATTAATGGCTTGTGGCCGGAGCTTCGCCCTTGGCAAGCGCGACCAGGTCGGAGATATCCTTCCCTTCAATCACGCGGGTCAGGCTATCCACCACTTGCCGCACACTCTTCATGTTTTGAGCCACGGAATCGGGAATGTCCACCTTGAATTCTTCTTCCAGGGCAAACAGGATGTTGACACCATCCAGGGAGTCAATCCCCAGCTCGGCAAATGTTGACTCCGTGCTGACCACGCCTGGGTCAAGATGCTGTTCCCGGGTGATAATTTCCACCACTTTGTCTGCTACGTTCATCTCGGCTCCTCTCATCATTATTTCGGTCCAGCCACGGACCGACGACCACTTGTCCCTTACGGTGCAATCCCAATTTTATTTTCGCTCGACAATTCACCGACCACTTGAAGTAATTCGGATAGGCGGAACGGTTTTTCGAGCATGGCGTGGACGCCCAGTTCCTGCGCGAATTTCCTTTCCGCTCCGCTGATGAATGAGGACATCAAGATCAAGGCAAGATCGCGTTTGGCAATCTGCTGGCGAAGGTTGCGGAGCAGGTCGAGGCCACTCTCATTGGGCATGCGAAGGTCGGCTATCACAATCCGATATTCGCCTTCGTGCTTCAATGCTTTGCGAGCTGCGACGCCATCCTCTACCGAGCCCACGGCGTAACCGTTGGATTCCAGGACCTCGCAAATCAAGCCGCGACTCTCCGCGTCGTCGTCAACCACTAAAATTTTTGGGGAGGACATGAAATGAGTCCCTCTTGTGCGATGATTAGAGGAGCACGCCGGTTGCCACTTAATTAAAGTATTGAAATATCATGACTTGTATCTGAGGGAGGCTATGCGAATTGCAAATTTCGCTTGGAATTTAGATTCAGTGGGGCATTCTTCCACACTGACCGAGTAACCGCCTGAGAAGCACTCCAAAGAAAACGACCAATTGAAATTGGAGCTAACCTTCCAACTAATAGAAAGTAGGAGTAATAGTCCGTTCACAAAATTTAATGAATTGGTTTGGTGGGGCAAATAGGTACAATCCAAAATTGACCTGCCTTCGCCCCTAAACGCTAGATTCCGAGAGTTAAGCATGGTCTGGCGACCAGAGATGAAAATTAAATCTCTTCCAAAGCTTCGCCCTGTGATTTGGCGTAAAGGACAGCCTCTTCAATTCGGATTGCTGTTGAAGGGTGGGAGTATTTCCATTGGGAACTTCTATCAAATTCGATCAGGTTCAGAGCAGTTATTTTTCGCATCGCAGTGATGAAGGGCCGTACCCTGCCGAGCAGCTTCCAAGAGTAAAGGTCAGCGGCTTTCTCCTGTCGACGTGCTAAGGCCCCCATGATAATGGTTCCATACGTCCATCCGAATCCCCAAACCAAGAAAAAACCCGGAAGCAGGCGTGAGTCGTTCCAACTGGTTATATCAGGGGCGAACGGGAGCATGCCGGTCCCGACAGCTCCGTCTATTGTTAGAAAGATCAAGCAGAATATTGCGCCCTGCAAAAGGACACGCTTTATAATATGGTGAAACGCGCAATGGCCAAACTCATGGCTTACCAGAGCCTCCACTTCGTCCTCGTCCAGGGCGCTGATGAGTGTGTCGGTCAGCAAGATTCGCCGCGCTGTGCCGAACCCAGCCACTAAAGCGTTCGCTTTGCGCGTACGTTTTGATATGCGCCATTCACAAATCATCCCCACCGGAATGCCTGCTTTTGTCGCCAGCCGGCTGAGCCTCTCCTGGAGGGGGCCATTCGCCAAGGGCACGACAGAATAGAAAAGCGACAAGATCCATGAGGCGGATCGGGTAATTCCAAAGAATCCCAATGTAGTCAGCAACCCTTCCAAGATCCACGCATAAGAAGGCAATAAGGCGTGTGAGGCATACGCAATTTCGAGGATCGCAGCACCGAGAAAATACGTGAAGGCAATTCCCTTCAAGAAATCCATCAGCCACAGCGGGAGGTTGGATTTTGAAAGTCCAAACTTACGGTCAAGCCAAAAACAGTAGAGCGAAACCAGAAACGAGCCCATAGCAAGGATAAACCAAAGCGGAAGCCAACAAAAGGCAATTTGAACATAGAGGCTTCTGGCAACTTTTTGGGCGGCCTCTGCTACTCTAGTGTGAATTCCAAGAAATCCGTAAGCTAAAAAAGCCGCAATCCAATACAGAATCCTGATTTCGGCAGCCCAACGCATGCGTTTCGTATAAGAACGACCCAGGTTGGGAGGCTCAAGGATCGGCAGGGCAGATGCAGTCATGGTCTCATCAAGTAATTCGGAGGAAGTCGAGTCCGGATTCCAAGGCGAGCATGGGGCTGTTGGTAAAGGCGCTCACTTCGTAGGGGCATCCGATTTTGCAGCCGTTGCAAAAATCCCACAGTGTGGCTTCCTGGGAAAGGATCATTTTCGCCTGCTTGGAGGCAAAAATCTCTTTGAGCGGCGCCTGCGACTCAAAAAGCGTGACGAAGGCGCAAGGTAAGTGGATGGAGCCTTCGGGCTTCATGGAGATCAGTTTGGACGGGTGCCGGCAGGGAAATTGAGCGCCAAAACCACCCTTGCGGTAAAACTCGTAGTAATGAGTGTAGAACCGGACGTTCTTCGGATAGGACAGCCGCAGGTTGCGCAGGAATGATTCTACCGTGTCAATTTGCTTGCCGTGCAATTCCGCGTCGGGCAGAAGCTCGCCTTTTCGCATCACATTGTGGACCGCCTCCGGGTGCAGCACCAGATTGCGTCCCCGGCAAAATTCAGCCAGTTGCGGAAGGTCTTCCAGGTTCTCCAAATTTACCGCGGCATTAATTTGAGTCGTAAAGGGCTTGCGTCTCTTCAGGACAAAATCAAGGTTGTCCAAAATCCTGGGCAAGCCATCCACGCCCCGGCGCTTGGCGAATCGCTGCGGATTCAGGGAGTCAATCGAGACCTCCAGCATGTCGAGGCGAGCCACGCCGTCGGCATATTTCTTGATCAAAAGTCCATTGGTGGGCATGGACGTCCACATGCCTTTGTCGGCTGCGTAGGCGATGTAGTCCGATGTATTTGGATTGAGCAGGGGTTCGCCCCCGGAAAAACTGAGGGCAAACAGACCCATGTCGCAGAATTCATCGATGCGCTTGAATATCCGTTCGCGCGCGGCACGGGTTTGCAAATCGTTGAACTTGCCTTCCTCGCCAAAAATGCAATACTCGCAAAACATGTTGCACATCAACGTGGTCTCAAACATCACCATGTAAGGGAGTTTGAATCCCGAGCGGACGTGCTTAAGCAGCGATTTGGCAATATAACTGTATTTCATGATGAGTGCCCGTACCCCGTGACCGGAGTCCCTTCAGAATACCATTAAAACGCCTGCGGCATGCAATGTCATTTGGCAGTGACTTTAATCTGTCCTGCTAAAGTCAAATGGTCAAACTCGTAAGAATTTTCTCACGGCCCTAGCGATGGAGTCGAGTTGCCCTGCTTCAACCTCCAAAACGCCCGATGCCTCCCAGCTGGGATATAACAAGTGATTCCTCAACCTGGCACTTACGGCAATGTGCCCGAGTTTGTCGCAAGTGCAACAGAATGTAATCTCGTCTTCTAGTGAACCCCAGCTTTTTTCTCCTGTCCACCCCCGCCAACTCTTGGCGAGATCGTCAAAGAGTGCCGCAAGCTCTCTTGGACTTCCATAAAATGGTGGCGTGTATACACGAACTGCTGCGTCCAAGCCCTCGAGCTTAAGAGAGATTAGAAAATACTCAACTGGGCCAGGTGAGCTAATGGGTTCGGGATTACTGAATTTAAGCTCCCCTCCTCCCCGAACCGACTTTATGACTTGCAACTCCTCCATCTATCTTTCCTCCACGCCAATTATTTGCCTCAGCAGAGCATTGGAAGGCTACCCATCATTTAACCGGTTTGGCGCGGCGCTCCTTCACCCTTGCCTCGTAGCGGTAGAGAGTCTTGCGATCGATCCCCAGAATGCGCGCCGCCATGGATTTGTTTTTGCCGGTAATTCTCAGCACGTGGGTCAGGTATTTTTTCTCCAATTCTTCGAGCGAAGGGAGGCTGACGAACAGTTCCGAGAATTGGCCGTCATCGCCGGACTCGGCGCGCACTTTCTGCGGCAAATCTTCCGGCAGGATGACCCCGGAGCGATTAAGTGCGGCGGCGGCTTCGAGAGCGTTCTCCAGCTCGCGGACGTTGCCGGGCCAGGAGTAAGCGATCAGGCAGGAAAGGGCCGCCGGGGAAATATTAAACGTCCTGCCCCTCGTGCGCTCCATCTTTTTCAGGAAGTGCTCCACCAGAATTGGGATGTCCTCGCCACGGTCGCGCAGCGGCGGCAATTCAATTTCCACCACCCGCAAGCGGTAGTAAAGGTCCTCGCGAAATTTGCCCTGCTCCACCAATTCGTTCAACCGGCGATTGCTGGCCGCGATCAGACGCAAGTCCACTTTGATGATCTGATTCCCGCCCACGCGCCTCACTTCGTGTTCTTCAATGGTGCGCAGCAGCTTCACTTGCAGTGAAGGGCTCATCTCCGAAACTTCATCCAGAAAAACTGTTCCCCCACTCGCATCCTCAAAGATGCCGCGCTTGTTTTCCACCGCGCCGGTAAAAGATCCCCGCAGGTGGCCAAAAAGCTCGGTTTCAAGCAGGGTCTCCGTCAGCGCGCCGCAATTCACCGCAAAGAATTTCTGTTTCGATCGCGGGCCGTTGTGATGAATAGCCTTGGCCACCAATTCTTTGCCCGTCCCGCTCTCGCCGTAGACCAAGACGGTGGACCGGGAATCGGAAACCATGGCAATTTTCTTGTAAACTTCGAGCATCAAGGGGCAGCGGCCCACCAAACTTTCCAACTGAACCTGGCTGCCGAGTTGTTGCCTCAGGTTGCGATTCTCGCGAATCAAATTCCTGTTGTTCAGAGCCCTTTGGACGTGTAGGACTACTTCATCAATTTTAAAAGGCTTGGAAAGATAATCAAAGGCGCCCGCTTTTACCGCCTCAATCGCGGTTTCCATCGAGCCGAAGGCGGTAATCAGGATCACCTCGGATTCCGGCTGAACGGATTTATAGGCGCGCAAAACGTCCAGCCCATTGAGATCGGAACCGAGCTTCATATCGCTGATGATGACGTCGAAAAACTCCTGCTTGCCGATCTCGAGCGCTTCCTCGCCGCTGCCCGAGGTCACCACTTGGTAGCCTTCTTCGCTCAGGACTTCCTGAAGCAGGTCGCGGGTTACGCGATCGTCATCGACTACGAGAATGTTCGATACGCTTGCGGTTTCCATTCAATTCCTTTGATTCCAGGTGTCACGCCGCCGGCACGTTGCGTTCTTCAGACTACGTTGGCCGTGGGCACGGCAGGAGCGCCCGCAGGGCCCTCCACTCTCTCGCGACAATCGACGGGAAGGGAGATGATAAACCGCGTCCCGCGTTTGAGCTCGCTCTCCACCTGAATTGTTCCGCCGTGCTGGCGGACGATTTGATCGCAGATGGCCAGGCCCAGGCCCGCCCCTGTTCCCATGCGTTTGGTCGTGAACATGGGTTCGAAGATGTGCGCCAGAGTCTCGGCGGCGATGCCCTCGCCCGTATCGGCAAGCTCCACCACCACCATACGAGGGCCGTCGCCGGAGGGATGATACAGACGAATGGCCAGGTCCCCTCCCTGGGGCATGGCGTCCATGCTGTTATTGATCAGGTTCAGTATCACTTGCTGGAGGTAACCGGCGTCGCCGTAAATTCGTGGAACGTCTTTTGCCCATTCAGTCTTAACTTTGATTTTGCGGTGTTGAAGCGCCAGGGACGAAAGCAGAATGGATTCCTCGAGCAGGTGGCGAAGATCGAGGAGCTGGATATGGAGCTCGAATTTGTGCGTCCAGGAAAGAAGTTGTTTAACCGTGCGCACAATATTTTCGATCTGAGATTCAATGATTTTCAGTCTCCGGTCCGAAGCTGCGTCGCCTGTCTTTTTTCGCGCCAATAGTTGCACGTGGCCGGATATGGAATTGAGCGGGGTCCCGATCTCATGGGCCAGGCTGGCGGCCAGTTGCCCGGCAACTGCAAGGCGCTCGGAACGCGCCAGGCTCTTCTGCGTCTCAAATAATTCCTCGTTAATTCGCGCTAACTCCTCATTGCGCTTGGCCAATTCGGAGGTTGCTTCATCCACCTTGCGTTCTAGTTCGGTGTTAAAGTTTTCAATCCGGCCCAACATTCGATTCAGGTGCAGGGCCAACTGGCCGGTTTCATCCCGATTGGAAACATGAGCGCGAATATCAAGCTGCCCGCCTTCAGCTCCTTCCATCACCCGTACCATCTCCTGCATAGGCGCGCGTACACTTTTCAGAAAGAAAATGTGGATGACCAAAATCAACACGGCAAGGCTGGCCAGCATCAGCACCAAATTCCGTTTGACCAGATCCAGGGTGATCAGGTTCGATCGGGCTTTGGAAATCCTAAGGTTCAAACATCCGACGGACTCCCCGTTCTGGCGCAAATTGGTGCTGATAATCCAGAATTTTCCATCGGGAGTTTCAATGGTGATTTGATCCCCGTCCGGCCGCTCGAATTCGTTGTAAGTTTCAATGCGGGGGATGCTGTCCAACTCCATATGTTCACCGTCGGGCACAGTGGTCGCGATCAGGCGGTGTGTTGGGCCGTGCAGGTAGACGTCTGATTGTTGGACGCCGGGGAAATAAGTCTGCATCTGTTCGAGGTTTTGAATCAGGATTTCGTGATTTTGAAGCGATTGGTCGTTCACCAAGTGCTGTGCTGTCAGCCTGGCTTGGGACAGATTCTTGCGATAGAGTTCCTCCTCCACCGGAAGCCGGGTGAGCAGCATGGCGATGTAAGTGGAAACCCCGACTACAGAAATCACCGCAACGGCAATAATGATGATAATCTTGTTCTGTAATCCGAATCGGGAGAAACGCATGTTAATGCCCTCAGGGTCTTTGAATAATATCATGTGGTGGGGCAAAAAGCCACATGGTCATTGGACAGCTATCATATTGATTTGTAAATACTTAATTTTAGCTACATGAAGCCAAAAGGAGAATCGGAAAGGTAACTAGTGAGTTTGGTCTTGTTGAGGCGAGTTGGAGGGGCCCAGGTCGTGCTTTGGGGCTCGCCATGTGGCGGCGTAAAGTCGCCTCTACGTCAGACTCCATCGGAAAAAGAGACTTGGAGCAGTTAAGGGGTCGCGAAATCAATTAGCCGGTCACAAGCGAGGCGTTCCGGGGCGGGAGGAGAGGCATGGAAAATCGAGACATCGCCGCTGTGTTCGAAGAAATATCGAATCTGATGAAAATCATTCAGGATGATCCCAAGTGGACATTCAAGTCCGCGGCGTATGACCGGGCGAAGCGGTCCATTGAAAGCTATCCCGAGCGGCTGGAGGACATCGCGCGCACGCCCAATCGAAAGCTGACGGACATCCCAGGTGTGGGCGAGGATCTGGCGGGTAAGATCAAAGAGTTGATCGAGACCGGCCAATTGCAATACCACCAGGAGCAACTAAAAAAAATCCCGCGTACTCTGCTCGACCTGCTTCAATTGCAAACCATCGGCCCGCAAAAAGTAAGGCTTTTCTACAAAGAGCTTGGCGTTAAGACCGTTGATGACCTGGAGGCGGCGGCCAAAGCCGGGCGACTGCGCAGCCTTCCCAAGATGGACGTGAAGTCGGAAGAAAATATTCTGAAGGCCATCGAAGTCTTGAAGCGGGCGGCGGGGCGCTTTCATCTGGACACGGCATACAATATGGCTGTCGAGCTTGATGCCTTTCTTCGTGAATGTAAGGACGTGGAAGAGGTCACGCCCGCGGGCTCCCTGCGCCGAGGGCGCGAAACCGTGGGCGACCTGGACCTGCTGGTGACGGGCCGCGATCGCAACGCCATCGGCGACCATTTTGCGCGCTATCCCGGAATTGACCAGGTTCTCGCTCACGGCGAAGACAAGGTGAGCGTGAAGTTGAAAAACGATATGCAGGTGGACGTGCGCATCCTCGAGCGTTCCGCTTATGGCGCGGCGCTGATGTATTTTACCGGTTCCAAAGAGCACAACGTGGCCCTGCGCGACCGCGCCAAGCGCCAAGGGTGGAAGCTGAACGAGTACGGTCTGTTCAAGGATGAAAAAACGATTGCCAGCCGCACCGAGGAGGAAATTTACAAGAAGCTTGGGCTGGAGTGGATTCCGCCGGAGATTCGCGAGAATCAAGGCGAAATCGAGGCAGCGGAAGAAGGTCGAATCCCCAAGCTCGTGGAGCTTACCGACATCAAAGGTGACTTGCAAATGCATACCACCGCTTCCGACGGCAAGACCACTGCGGAAGAGATGGCCGAGGCGGCGAAAAAGCTCGGGTACAAGTACATCCTGATCACCGACCATTCCAAAGCCGTCACCATTGCCAACGGCCTGGACGAAAAACGCGCGATGGAAAACATCAAACGCATTCATGCAGCGCGAAAAAAGGTGAAAGGCATAGAGATCTGGGCGGGCGCAGAAGTGGACATCATGGGCGACGGTAAACTGGACTACCCGGATTCCATGCTGAAGCAATTTGACATTGTTCTGGCCAGCGTCCACTCCCGAATGACGATGCCCGCGAACGAGATGACGGCACGCTTGTTGCGCGCACTGGATAATCCCTATGTGAGAATCCTGGGCCACCCCACCGGACGCCTGCTCTTGAAACGAGACCCTTTCTTGTTTGATATTGAAGCCGTTTTCCAAAAGGCCCGCGAGCTGGGAGTGATTCTGGAGTTGAATGGCAATCCTGAGCGTCTTGACTTGAGCGACCGGCACGTGCGCCTGGCGCATGACCGGGGAATGAAAGTGATTATATCCACGGACGCGCACAGCCCCGACCACTTCAAGTTTATGCGCTTTGGCGTAATGACCGCCCGGCGCGGCTGGATGGAAAAGAAGGATGTCCTGAATACTTTGCCGCCGGAAAAACTTCTGGCGGGATTGCGGCGCTTGCCCAAGAACTAATGCGAATCAGATTCAAATCATTACGCACCCCCTCACTCCTCGTGAGTGCGGCAGCCCGTCAAAAGTATTGATTGGAGCCAATGAAACCAGATCACTCACGTCCCGCCGCCGCGATCTTTGACATGGATGGCGTCCTGGTAGACAGCAACCCGTTTCATCTGCAGAAATGGGCGGATATGCTTAACCTCCACAACATTGCCTTCAACGAGCCCGATTTGCCCAAGCTTATCCTGGGCCAGCGGAATGACACGGCTCTTCGGTATTTCTTTGGAAATGATTTGGACAAGAAAGAATGTCGCAGGCTGGAGGAAGAATTGGAGGAAACGTTTCGCAGGGCGTTTAAGTCCCACGCCAAACCTCTGCCGGGCCTCGAAGCCCTGATCCTCGCCTGCCGTGACGCCGGCATTCCGATGGCGGTGGCCTCCTCAGCAATGTTAAAGAATGTGGACTTTGTGGTGGACGCGCTCGGGTTTCGCGACTACTTTCAGTACGTGGTCAGTGGCGATGAAGTAACCTGCCCCAAACCCGATCCAGAGATTTATCTGAAGGCCGCGCAAAACCTGGGACAGAAGTCGGAAGAGTGCGTGGCCTTTGAAGATTCCTTCGTGGGCATCGAATCCGCCAAACGCGCCGGGCTGAAATGCGTGGCGATTGGCTCCAGCTTTCCTGTGGAGGAGTTGCGGGCGCAGTCACACGCGGATATGGCCGTGCACGGCTTCGGAGAGTTGGATGTGGAGACTTTGCGCGGGCTGTTCCTGCAAGTCTGAAAACTTCTCGCACTAAAAATGAAGTGGGCCGCGGAGAATGAGTTTCACTCTGAGTTTAAGAAGGATTAAACACCCTCACGCAAAGGCGCGAAGGCTCGCAAAGAAGAACTTTTGTATTTCCCAAGCTTGCTTTGAGCCTTCGCGCCTTTGCCAGACAATGTTTTGCTTTTCAGCTTGTTTTTTAACCGCATTACTTCAGAGGCAATCAAGAAGGCCCAAAACGGAGGACAGTCAGAGTGATGTCATCTGCCTGGGGGGCGGTGCCGACAAAATTCTGAACGGCGGCGATCACTTTTTCGCAGAGTTCGGGCGCGGCCTGGCAAGCGGTGTTTTCCAGAAACTCTTTCAGGCGGGATTCCCCGTAGAGTTCATCCTCCAGATTCTGGGCTTCGGTAACGCCATCGGAGAAGACCAGCACCAGGTCGCCATATTCGAGCTGCGTGCTTTCCACAGCGAACTTGACGCCGGGAAAGAATCCGAGGGGGAAATTGGAGGAATCAAGGCGGCTCACCTGTCCGTTGGCGCGAGCGACCAATGGGGTGGCATGGCCGGCGTTGACGAAAGTGAACTTGCCAAAGCGGTCCAAAACTCCGTAGAAAATCGTGGCAAACATTTCCGGCGGCGTGCGCTCACACAGGAAATCGTTGACGCGATTGAACAGATCTTCCAGGCCCGGGTCGCCGGCCGCCACGGCCGCGAAGGCGCCTTGCAGAGTTGCCGCCAGCATGGCCGCAGGAAGCCCCTTGCCGGAAACGTCCGCCACCGTCAATCCATAACGGTCGCCGGGTAAACGAATCACGTCATAGTAATCTCCCCCCACCGTTTGGCAGGGCATGCTCATGGCGACAATCTGGAAATATGTGCTCTTGGGCAGTTCGCGGGGCAGAAGTCCCTGCTGAATATTTCGCGCCAGGGAAAACTGGTATTGCATTCGTTCCTGTTCGCGCGCAATGCGAAACAGGCGGGCGTTTTCAATCACCGTCGCGCCTTCCACGGCGAAGGTTTGCAGCACCTGGCGGTCCAGGCCGGTCACGGATGTGGCGCGGGAACGGCTGTCCAGGTAAAGAACTCCCAGAAGTTCCGGGGCGGTGGCGGTCATGGTTTCGCTGCTCACTTCCATCATGGGATGCTTCTGCAAGGGCACGGCCACCACGCCGCGCACGCCGGCCTGAATGATTGCAGTTTCGTTGGCCGCCCGGCCGCTCATTTCTTCTTCCAGCACAACGTCTTCCCTGCCCGATTCCACCACCCGCTGCACGGCGGCACGAGAATAGTTTTCCAGGTCGGTGTGAAGGTAAACCCCGCCCCGGCCGCGCGCCAGGCGGAGTTTCAATTCACCGCTATCATCGATCAGGAAAAGCATTCCGCGCTCCGCGTCTGTGAGTTGAACGGCGGAATCCACCAGCATGGTCAAGACTTCCTCAAGCGCCGGAGCGCGGTGAAGCATCTGGGCCATCTGTAGCAGCAAGCCCAGGTGTTGAAGTTGGGGAGCGGGGCTCTCCGTAACCTTGCCCATCTGTTCCAGCAAACGCGGCAGCGCCACGTGCTCTTCCACAAAAGTAAGCTGGTAAGCGTCAGTCACGCCCAGGCTGATGTGGTCGCCGGATTTTAGCGTGCAGGTGGTAATGCGCTCGTTGTTGATGAATGTGCCGTGACGGCTCCCCGTATCCTCGATCACCATGCCATTTTCATCCTGGAGAAGTTTGGCGTGATGGCGCGAGATTCGGCTATCCAACAAGACAAGATCGTTGTCGCTCTGGCGCCCCATAGTGAACGGAGTACGCGAGATTTCCACTTCGCGCTCGTTCCCCGAAGCGTCTCGAACTAAAAGGTGCGGTAGACTTCCTGCCATGCGGATTTATTTCGCTCCTTTGACTGTCATGTAGTATACCAAACGCCTCCAGATGTGCATAATAGACCGTGCATCGACGCGCCAACTTTCCTGGCCCCGAGGGACTCGGAACTTTCCACCTTCAAAGCCCCTCTGCGGATTTGAAGTGGGAAGGCGCTTGCGCGAGGGCGAACGAAACAGAATAGTTTCCAAGATATTAAAGGGGGGGACCAGGCAATGGCTCAGTTTGGTTATGTAGAGGCGAGTTACGGGGACCCCAGGTCGTGCTTTGGGGCTCGCCATGTGGCGGCATAAAGCCGCCTCTACATCAAACTGGCCCATTACCGAAGGCCAAAATGAATTGCAAATTCCAGGCGATTGACGCATCATCACCGGTTTCATTAAACAAGTTAGAAGCGACAGAGTAAAGTCAGGAGGAAATAGAGCGTGGCTAGAAAAGCGATTCAGATCACCAAGCCCAAGGGGAAGCTGGGCATTTTGATTCCAGGCATGGGGGCCGTGGCAACCACTTTTATTGCCGGGGTTGAAGCCATTCGCCGCAAGCTGGCGCGCCCCATCGGCTCTCTTACCCAAATGGGCACCATTCGCCTGGGCAAACGCACGGAGACGCGCTCGCCCCGCATCAAGGACTTCGTGGCCCTGGCGGAGTTGGATGATTTGGTCTTCGGCGGCTGGGACCTCTTCCACGACAATTGTTACGAGGCCGCCCGCAAGGCCGGCGTTCTGGAGCAGACCCACCTCGATCCCATCAAAAAATTTCTTCAAGGCATCAGTCCCATGCCTGCCGTTTACGAGCAGAGATACGTGAAAAACCTGCAAGGCGAGAACATTAAGAAGGGAAAAACCAAGATGGATCTTGCCGAGCAGGTGATGGAAGATATCCGAAAATTCAAGAAGCAATCGGGCGCGGATCGTTTGGTGATGATATGGTGCGGCTCCACCGAAGCCTTCCTGAAGCCCGGCAGTGTTCATCAGTCTCTCAAATCATTTGAAAAAGGGTTGGAGAGCAACAATCCGGAAATCCCGCCCAGCATGATCTATGCCTACGCCGCGTTGAAGCTTGGGGTACCTTATGCCAACGGGGCGCCCAATCTAACCGTGGACATCCCTGCCCTCCTCAACCTTTCCATCCGCAACAACGCGCCGGTTTGCGGCAAGGATTATAAGACCGGGCAGACATTGATGAAGACCATCATCGCTCCCGGCCTGAAGGCCCGTCAACTAGGGTTGCACGGCTGGTTCTCCACCAACATTCTGGGGAACCGCGACGGCGAAGTGTTGGAGGACCCGGAGTCGTTCCGAACCAAGGAAGAGAGCAAACTTTCGGTGCTCGAATATATTCTCCAGCCGGAACTCTATCCGGAACTCTACAAAGACTTCTACCATAAGGTTCGCATCAACTACTATCCGCCGCGCGGTGACAACAAAGAAGGGTGGGATAACATCGACATCTTCGGATGGATGGGTTATCCCATGCAGATTAAAATCGATTTCCTCTGCCGCGATTCGATCCTGGCGGCTCCTCTTGTGCTTGACCTGGTTCTATTTCTCGATCTGGCCCGCCGCTGCCCCGAAATGGCGCACAAAGGCATCCAGGAATGGCTCTCCTTTTATTTCAAGAGCCCCATGTGCGCTCCCAACCTTTATCCCGAGCACGACCTGTTTATCCAATCGATGAAACTGAAAAACACGCTTCGTTATTTGAAGGGCGAAGAACTAATTACCCATCTTGGATTGGAATACTACGACTAGGCCTGAATGTGGCGGCCGTACTCCGCCCCTGTTGAAGCGCAGCGTTGGTGATGGAAGGAAATTAAGGAAAAGCCCTTAAGGTTTGGGTGGCGGAGCCGGGGGGTGACCAGGTTTCGTCGGCGCCGGCGGCAATCCGATCAGGTATTTCCCCAGGATCGTCCCGACCGTGGTCAATTCAGCCATATCACCGGGCGTGAAATCGGGCCCCACAGGATCACCCGGCTTGGCTTTGCGGCTGATTTGAAGAACTCCCACCACCTTCCCGTCCACAATCATGGGAGCGCAAACTATCTTTTGAATGGGCGTTGCCTTCTCTTCCGCCGAAAGGTCCACCGCCTCAAAAACCGTGGGGTGTTTGTAAACAGAAAAATTGTTCACAAGCTCACCGCGTTTATCGCGAATGGTTTTGGCCGCGAGTGAGTGTGAAGTGGTCAAGGGAATGGAGCCGACCTTGCCCAACCGGGTGGGAAAAACAAAGCTGATCGTTCTGCCGTCCGTGGAAAGCCGGAGGATGGCTACTTCGTCTTTCTTTGCCTTGAAAGGCATGGACAACTGGGCGGCCAGGCGATTGAGAGCTTCCTCAGTGGGATACCCCTCAACTTTCCTCATGTCTTCCACCATTTTTGCCATTGTCAAAGTGAGATCAAGGTCTGCCATTCTTACACCCTCCCCAGGCGGCCTATCGCAAGCCAAGTGGATTATACTGAAACGAGGCCATGCAATCAACCGCGCGGGCCATCGGATTTTCACGCCGCCGGTGCGATCGCTGAGTAAATTCGATTCCCGCTTTTTCCGCTGACTCCGCGTTTCATGCCCGACCGAGATTTAGTTTGACAAACTCTTCCAGCCCTTCGGATAATCGTGAGCCGGCCTTCGGGAAAGGGAAAATTGAATGACTTGGTCGCGCTGTGCCACCGCTCTCTTATTCTTTTCTTTCACCCTGGCTACTCCTGTTTTTGGTGCTGAGCGAACTCCCGCCGAGGCCGAAAAAGTTGCCCAACAGTTGCTTGCCCACGCCATCATCATTGACACCCATGCCGACACTCCGCAAATGATGCTGGATGAAGGCTATGACGTGGCCGATCCAAACAGCCCTTACATGATCAGCATTCCCAAAATGCGCCAGGGGCACATGGGCGCGGAGTTCATGTCCATTTGGGTGGACACAGATTGGCCCCGGCAGGACTTAATCCACCGCGCGCTCGATTTGATTGACGCCGTTAATACCCAAGTGGCGCTGCATTCCGACAGCCTGGAATTGGCGCGGGCCACCAGCGACATTGAACGCATCCACGCCAAGAAAAAGATCGCCTTTTTAATGGGAGTGGAAGGCGGGCACATTATTGAGGACGATTTACGAATGTTGGACGTGTTTTACTCGCTGGGCGTCCGCTACATGACCCTGACCCATACCAAAAACACGGAATGGGCGGACTCGTCCGGCGACAAACCAAAATGGAACGGCCTGACGGATTTCGGGCGCCAAGTGGTGGAGCGGATGAACCGCCTGGGCATGATGGTGGACATTTCCCACGTGTCGGATAAGACGTTCTACGACGCCGTGGCAGCTTCCAAAGCGCCCGTGATCGCTTCTCATTCATCCTGCCGCGCTTTATGTGATGCGCCGCGGGATATGACCGATGATATGATCCGCGCCTTGGCGAAAAACGGTGGAGTGATGGACATCAACTTCTATACCGCCTTTCTCGATCCTGAATACGCCCGCAAGCATCATCAAGTATCGGGTAGCATGGACGCGGCCGTGAAAGCGGCGCGGGACCGGCTGGCCGGCGAAGGGAAGCACTTGAGTTACGCCCAGGAAGTTGCGATTGAGCAGAAGTTTGAGGCGGATATCCCCCTTCCTGATTACACCCGCATTGTCGACCACATTGACCACGCCGTGAAAGTGGGCGGAGTGGATCACGTCGGCCTGGGATCGGATTTTGACGGCGTCGATTCCATTCCCCGCGGCATGGAGGACGCTTCAAAGATTCCAAACCTGGTTCGTGAGATGGCGCGCCGCGGGTACAGCGCCGAAGACATGGAGAAAATCCTGGGCGGCAATGTGATGCGGGTGATGCGCCAGGTGGAAGAAGTTGCACGTAATATTCAGTCCGAGGGAGGAAAGTGAGATGAAAAAGTTTTCGGCGGGAATTATGGGAACGATTATCGCGGTGGGAGTAGCTTTAGGCCAGACCCCGGCGAGCAAGCCCACGACGGCCGCTAAAAAAACGGCGTCTACGACAAAAAAGGGTGCGCCGGCGGCCAAAGCATCGCTGATGAACCCTGCGTCGTTAACCCAGAAAGCCCCCGAAGTTTACAAAGCGAAGTTCACAACCACCAAAGGGGTTTATGTGATTGAAGTCACTCGCGCCTGGGCCCCGCTGGGCGCGGACCGTTTTTACAACCTGGTGAAGAATGGATTTTTTACGGATGCCAGTTTTTTCCGCGTGATCAAGGAACCCAAGCCGTTTATGGTTCAATTCGGCATCAACGCGAAACCTGCGGTGAATACAGTTTGGCAGCCCGCCATAATCCAAGATGACCCAGTAAAGCAGAGTAATAAGCGCGGCTATGTCACCTTCGCCACCGGAGGCCCCAACACGCGAACAACCCAGGTCTTTATCAATTTCGGCGACAACGCTTTTCTCGATAGCCAGGGCTTTTCGCCCTTCGGTCAGGTCACGGAAGGGATGGATGTGGTGGACAACCTCTACAGCGGTTATGGAGAGGGCGCGCCCCAGGGAAGCGGGCCCGAGCAAGGCCGGGTTCAGAATGAAGGCAAACCTTACCTCGATAAGAGTTTCCCGAAACTGGATAGTATCAAGACGGCTGTGATCATGCCTGCCAGTCCGGCGCATAAAGCAGGCACGCCCCCGGCAGGATCCGCACACAAGGGCGCGGCCGCCAAAAAGTAGTTGGCCAATCTAAGGTCCGTCTCACGCTCAGTCATCGAAGCGAGACCGCGCGGAGCAATGGGCGAAATCATGGGCGGTTGGAGATTCTCCGAATGGAAAAACCAGAATTCAAGCTCAGCAAGATCTCAACGGTGATGCTGGGCGTGCGCGAAATGGACCGGGCGGCGACTTTCTACCGCGACAAGCTCGGGCTTGCCGTCCAGTTTGAAATTCCAGGGTTCACTTTCTTGAACACGGGCGGCGTCACGCTTTGCCTGAGCGAGCCTCTGGCCAGGGCTCTCGCCGGGCCCTCTCAACCGCTTGCAGGCGTCGCCGAATTGGTTTTTTCGGTGGACGACGTGCAGAGCGCCTACGAAGCGCTGGCCGCCAAGGGAGTTAAATTCACCCTTGAGCCGCACAACGTAACCGGCACGCAATGGGCGGCCAACTTCGACGACCCCGATGGACACAAGCTTTCCATCTTCGGTCCCCGCGCCAACGCGCAATAGTTAATGGTTTGACTTCGATTCCACCGCCGTCGTGAACATGCCGGCGAAAGGGAGAAACAATGAGCGATTTGAAACCCGGACTTTATGCAGTGCTTGAGACCTCCATGGGCGAGATCACTTGCCGGCTTTTCCCCGACAAGGCCCCCAAGACGGTGGACAATTTTGTCGGTCTGGCCAAAGGCGAAAAAGAGTCCATGGACCCGAAAACCAGGGAGCGCGGCAAAAGACGGTTCTACGACGGGTTGATTTTCCACCGCGTGATTCCCAATTTCATGATCCAGGGCGGCTGCCCGCAAGGCACGGGCACGGGCGGGCCGGGCTACAAATTCGAAGACGAGTTTTCCAAAGACCTCCGTTTCGACAAACCCGGAAAACTCGCTATGGCCAACTCAGGGCCGGGGACCAATGGCAGCCAATTTTTCATTACCCTCGCACCCACCGACTGGCTGAACCAGCATCACACCATCTTTGGCGAAGTGGTGGAGGGTCACAACGTGGTGGAGAAAATCGGCGCCGTCGCCCGCGACCGACAAGACCGGCCGCAGACACCGATTGTGATGAATGCAGTCAGGATTGTGGAGCAGAAATGAAACATGAAGTATGAAGTATGAAGTATGAATTGTGAAGTATGAAGAAGCCTGATGGTCCGCCAATTGATATTCGAACACGATCCTTCAAGTATGCCTGTCGTGCCATCCGGCTCTTTCAGCATTTGCAAGACCAGAAGGATCGAGCAGGATGGGTTATTGGGCAGCAATATTTGCGATCATCAACTTCAATCGGAGCTAACCTACAGGAAGCCAAGTCAGCAGAGAGTCGAGGGGACTTCATTCACAAATGTGGTTTGGCACTAAAGGAAGCACGAGAGAGTTTGTATTGGCTGCAATTGCTCGATGAAACCGAAATCGTCAAAAAAAGCAAATTGCAACCTCTAATTCAAGAGACGGATGAAATCGTCTCCATCATCACGTCCATTATCATAACCTCAAAGAATCGCAAACTTCTCGTGACAAAAGGAGGCACTCGGTAGGAGCATTCCATAATGCCTCCCGATAAGAGGTCCTTCATACTTCATAATTCATACTTCTTACAGTTTGATAATTTCGATTAATTCCTTGACGGAAGCTGCGGATTTTTCCAGAGCTTTTTGCTCCTCCGCAGTGAGCTTAATCTCGATAATCTGCTCAATACCGCGCGCGCCGAGCTTTACCGGCACGCCCACAAACAGACCGTTGATCCCGTATTCCCCTTCCAGGTAGGCCGCGCAGGGTAGGATTTTCTTGCGATCGTTGAAAATGGCGTCAATCATTTCGACTACCGCTGCCGAAGGCGCGTAATAGGCGCTTCCCGCTTTCAGCAAGTTCACTATTTCCGCGCCGCCACCCGCCGTGCGTTTGATGATGGCATCGAGCTTATCTTTGGCCATCAATTCACCCACCGGAATCCCGGCCACCGTCGTATAGCGCGGCACGGGGACCATGGTGTCACCGTGTCCGCCCAGCACAAATCCCTGAACGTTTTGTACGGAAACATTCAGCGCTTCTGCGATGAACGTCCGGTAGCGCGCCGTATCCAGAACGCCCGCCATGCCGATCACGCGGTTCTTTGAAAATCCGCTCACCTTAAAAGCTGTCTGCGCCATGGCGTCGAGCGGATTGGTCACTACGATCAGGATGGAATCGGGAGAATATTTCACCGCCTGCTCCATCGCGGCCTTCACCACTTCGTAATTCGCTTTCAAAAGATCATCGCGGCTCATCCCCGGTTTGCGCGGGAAGCCCGCCGTCATCACCACCAGGTCCGAATTTCGTGTGTCGGCATAGTCGTTGGTGCCGCGAACTTTGCAATCATAACCTTCAATAGGTCCCGCTTCGAGCAGGTCCAATCCCTTGCCCTGCGGAATCCCTTCCAGAATATCGATCATCACCACATCGGCCAGTTGCTTGTCCACCAGACGATGGGCCACTGTCGCTCCCACATTGCCTGAGCCCACGACCGTCACTTTTCTTCGCATTGTTCCTCCGTTCGAAATGTAGACAGTAGAGAGCAGACAATAGAGAGGAAAAACAAAAACTGGACGATCAAACCTTTCCTCATTCTCTACGCCCTGTCTACAGTTTACCGTCTACGGTCTACTGCCCTTCACCTACTTCATGTTCTCAATCATCGCGTCGGCGAAGGCGCTGGTGCCCAATTTCTGCACATCCTTGGCGCCTTCCATTTTCATCAATCGTTCCAGGTCATACGTCACGCGACGCTGGGCGATGGTTGCGGCCAGCGATTTCTCGATCATGTCTCCGACCTCCGGCCAGCCCATGAATTCAAACATCAGCGCGCCGGAGCGAATCACGGCGCCGGGATTGATCATGTCCTTATCGGCGTATTTGGGCGCAGTGCCGTGAGTGGCCTCAAATACTCCGAACCCGTCGCCGATGTTGGCGCCCGGGGCCAGGCCCAGGCCGCCGATTTGCGCCGCGCATGCGTCCGACAAATAATCGCCATTCAAGTTGGGCGTGCAAACCACTTCGTATTCGCCGGCACGGGTAAGAATTTGCTGCAACATGGAATCGGCGATACGGTCGTTTACCAGAATTTTCTGCTTCCACCTGCCTTTTCCGTGCGTCGCATAAATTGAGTCCAAAGTTTCCTTCACCTCGGCATAGATCTTTTTCCTGAACGCCTCGTTGGCTATTTCAAGGCCAGGTTCCACCAGCGCCGCGTTGGCCTCAATCGAAATATTTGGGTCCGCGTCCTTGTTGCCGACCGCCCAGCTTTCGCGCTCGGTCACGATTTGCTGGCGAAACTCTTTCTTGGCCAGCTCATAACCCCAATCGCGGAAAGCGCCCTCGGTGAACTTCATGATGTTCCCTTTATGGACCAGGGTCACCGTCTTGTGATTGCGATCGATGGCGTAACGGATGGCGCGGCGAATCAACTGGTTCGTAGCGGTGATGGACATGGGTTTGATGCCCACGCCCGAATCAGCGCGAATCTGTTTCTTGTTATTATCATCGCGCAGCACTTGATTGATGTAATCGATCAACTTTTGCGCTTGCGGAGTGCCCACCGCCCACTCTATGCCGGCATAAACGTCCTCGGTGTTCTCGCGGAAAATGATGATGTTCATCGCTTCCGGATTTTTCACCGGCGAGGGCAGCCCCGGAATATATTTTACCGGCCGCCAACAGGCATAGAGGTTCAACAATTGGCGCAGCGATACGTTCAGACTGCGAATGCCTCCGCCCACCGGCGTGGTTAGAGGCCCTTTGATGGCAATACGAAATTCCTTGATGGCGTCAAGGGTTCCCTGCGGCAGCCACTCGCCGAACTGGCGGAAGGCTTTTTCTCCGGCAAACACTTCGTACCAGGCAATCCGGCGCTTGCCTGCGAAGGCGCGATGCACGGCGGCATCAAATACGCGCTGCGATGCCTTCCAAATGTCGCGGCCCGTTCCGTCGCCCTCGATGTAAGGAATTACGGGGTTATCGGGAATAGAAAACTTCCCATTCTCATAGCCGATGGCGTGGCCGTTCTCGGGCACGGGAGTATTGTTGTAACTTGCGCTCATTCTGGCTCCTGATTCTTTTCGTCTGATTTCTCAGTTTGTTTTCAGCAGGCTCCGCAACACTGTGGGAAGGATTCCTCCGTTGCGGTAATAATTCACTTCGACGGCGGAATCCAATCGCGCGACCGCCTTGAAATTCTTTTTTGAGCCGTCGGGGCTTGTGGCGGTGATCGTCACTTCGGATCGAGGCTGAACGTGATTGCCAAGGCCGCTGACGTCCAGCGTTTCTTGCCCGGTCAGTCCGAGCGAGGCGGCATTCTCGCCTTCCAAAAATTGCAGCGGCAGCACGCCCATCCCCACCAAATTGCTGCGGTGGATGCGCTCGTAGGTTTCCGCCATCGTCGCCCGCACTCCCAGAAGCAGAGTGCCCTTGGCGGCCCAATCGCGCGACGAGCCCGAGCCGTACTCTTTTCCCGCAATCACCATCAGCGGGACGCCTTCCGAGCGGTAACGCATGGCCGCATCGTAAATGGACATCTTCTCGCCGTCCGGAAAATGAACGGTGATGCCGCCTTCGGTTCCGGGCAGCAGCAGATTCTTCAGCCGGATATTGGCAAACGTTCCGCGCACCATCACGCGATCGTTCCCGCGCCGTGAACCGTAGGAATTAAAATCCATTTTCTGAATCTTTCGTTCCAGCAGGAATCGGCCCGCCGGACTGTCGCCCGCAATGTCGCCGGCGGGCGAGATGTGATCCGTGGTTACCGAATCCCCCAAGAGCGCCAGCACGCGCGCGCCGCGAATTTCGTGGATGGGCGATGGTTCCGCACCGAATTCGATGAAGAATGGCGGCTCCTGGATGTAGGTGGAGTCCGCCTGCCAATTATAAAGCGCGCCGCCGGCAACCGGGATGGCGTTCCAGGTCGGATTGCCGTCCCAAACGTTTCCATAGGACTCTCTAAACATTTCCGGCTTCACGGCCTTGCCCATCGTCTCGGTGATTTCTTCCTGGGAGGGCCAGATGTCGCGCAAGAAGACGGGTGTGCCGTGGCGATCCTTACCGAGCGGTTCGGTCTCCAAGTCCGTGTCCACTGTTCCTGCCAACGCGTAGGCAACCACCAAGGGCGGCGAGGCCAGGTAGTTGGCGCGCACTTGCGGATGAATGCGCCCTTCAAAATTTCGATTCCCACTCAGGACGGCGGCCGCCACCAGTTGATTTTCTGAAACCGCTTTCGCCACTTCGGGCGGGAGCGGACCGCTATTGCCGATGCAAGTGGTGCATCCATAACCCACCAGGTTGAAGCGAAGCGCGGCAAGTGAATCCAGCACGCCCGCTTCCTTCAAGTATTCGGTTACAACTTTCGAGCCCGGAGCCAAACTTGTTTTCACGTGGGCCGGCACAGTGAGTCCGCGTTCTGCAGCTTTCTTGGCAAGAAGCCCGGCGCCCAGCATCACCGATGGGTTGGAAGTGTTGGTACAGGAAGTGATGGCGGCAATCACCACCGCGCCGTGGCCAATCGTTTCCAGGTGGCCGTTGGAACGTACTGTGCCCGTGCGTCCCAGATCCGCCACCGGCAAACCAAAACCGCGCTCCTTCACCGGCGTGACCAGGGCTTTTTCAAATTCCCGCTTCATGTCGGAAAGAGCGACACGATCCTGCGGGCGTTTGGGGCCGGCGAGACTGGGCTCGACGGTGGCGAGGTCGAGTCCAAGCGTTTCGCTGAACTCGGGGTCGGGCGTTTGGGCGGTGCGGAAGAGTCCCTGCGCCTTGGTGTATCGTTCCACGCGATCCACTTCAGCGTCGGTGCGCCCGGTCTGGCGGAGGTAGCGGAGCGTCTCGTCATCCACCGGGAAGAATCCCATGGTGGCGCCATACTCCGGAGACATGTTGCCGATAGTGGCGCGGTCGGCCAGCGACATTTGAGAAAGACCGTCGCCAAAAAACTCCACGAACTTATCCACCACGCCTTTTTTGCGAAGAATCTGGGTGACGGTCAGCACCAAATCCGTGGCGGTAACGCCCTCGTGCAAACGGCCGGTCAATTTGAATCCCACCACTTTGGGGGTGAGAAAATAATAAGGCTGGCCCAGCATCGCCGCTTCCGCTTCTATTCCGCCCACTCCCCAGCCGAGCACCCCGAGCCCGTTGATCATGGTGGTGTGTGAATCGGTACCCACCAGGGTGTCCGGATACAGGACCGCGCCGGAATCTTCCTTCTGCTCCACCACCACCTTGGCGAGGAATTCGAGATTGACCTGGTGCACGATGCCGGTGGCGGGCGGTACCACGCGAAAATTCGCGAAAGCTTTCTGCCCCCAGCGCAGGAACTCATAACGTTCGCGGTTGCGCTCAAACTCAATGTCCGCATTGCGCGCCAGGGCCACCAGGGAGCCAAACACATCCACTTGCACCGAATGGTCAATCACCAGGTCGACGGGCACCAGCGGATTGATGCGGGCTGGATCGCCGCCCAGTCGCTTCATGGCGGAGCGCATGGCGGCCAGGTCGACCACCGCGGGGACCCCGGTAAAATCCTGGAGGATCACGCGCGCGGGTTTGAATGGAACCTCATGAGCGGCGGGCGATTTCGCGTTCCAGGCAGCCAGGGCGCGGACGTCTTCCTCTGTCACCAGCGTGCCGTCACAATTGCGGAGAACCGATTCCAGAAGGACCTTAATCGAAAACGGAAGCTTCGAGATATTTCCAATTCCGGACTTCTCCAAAGCGTCGAGTCGATATATGGAAGCGGCGCCGCCGGCCGTCTGTATCGGGGAGCGTGCGCCAAAAGCGTCCTTAATTGCTGCTGCCATAGAGTTCACCTTTGAGTATCATCGCCACACGCGGTACCTGGATGTGCTGACGATCACGCACCCTGATTGCCCCCAGCTCTTAAAATAACGCGGCCAAGACACCAAACGGCACTTCACATGTGTGCTCACCACATATGTGACAACTCAGCGTCACAAAAATAAGCGAGCTAAGCAAGATATCACCGGGCAGGCGCGAATTCAAGGCTCGAACAATACGGATAGTGTCCTATTTTCCCTGGGAGCGCGGGACGGGGCCCCACGTATTGATCTGGGGCTCGCCCTCACTCTAATGGTCAAGAGCGGGCGAGACGCCCGCGCTCCCAGCAATGCAAACCCGGACATTACTACAACACCCCTCAAAGAAATTCCTGATTTCTTCGGTGGTTTCTTGCAATCCCAACCGGCGAATTTAGAATCGGCTCAATCAAAGCGAGAGCGGAACGGCCGCTGAAGCTATTACGATGCGAGGGTATCCGCAGCTTTTGAATCAAGTCCCGCAATGCGCAGGCAAATGGCGTGCACGCGATGCAATCTGGCGGGCAGAAGCATGGCCATCGTATTATTGGAGTTGATAAATCCCCAACGGCGAAGCAAATTGCCAACCTCTTCGGACTGCCCTGCTGCTTCGAACACATCGCCCGAGGCAGAGCCGGTTGCCAACCTGACGGCGTGATCGACAGAATGGAGAAAGTTTGCGTCCCCTGACAATTCCTCAGTTTCCCCTTGATCGATCAGCCCGGCAGTGTGAAGGGCGCCAATCCGGTCCAGGACAGTTGTTCCTGGGTCGAGCGGGCGATGATGACGCAAACTTAGAGCGGCAAGTGCAGGCCCAATTTCTACGAAAGCCCGGCGCGGATGTTGATCGCGCGAAGTTGACGCCGATTCTTCCGGAAGCATTTTGCGGAGGAGAGCGCGCAGGGTCTCCCGAAGATTTGGATAGGAATCGAATCGCTTGAAGATCGCAGCAGAGATCCGTTCCGCCAGTCCGAGGCCTGCTTCGAAGTTTCCCGCTATCGGCCACAGGTCGGCAAAGCGGATCACTTCATCAATGGTTGCTGATTCTGTGAGGTATTCCAACAGGACATCTTCGGACACCACGAGCGAACCATGAAGTTGAAGTGGCGCTTCAACTGGGAAAACGTCGCCTTCGCGGGTATAACTGGAGAGAACCTCGATGGTGCGTTCCGACAGGCGAGAATAGGATTCTATCCGTTCCTCACTCGAAGGACTCAAGGCGACAAAGACCAATTCTGCGCTTGACCCGAGGTCAAACTCCCTTCGCCCCAGACGTCCGACGGCCAATACGCCGAACTGTGAGCCATTCAAACCGGAGCTTTCTCCAAACGACCGCGCGGCTATTTCCGTCGCGCTGGAAATGCACCGGGCGGCAAGACGGCTCCACCGATCCTGCGAGGAATCCATTGAACCGATTTGCGCGCAGTCGCGGGCTCCCAGCGCGAGAGTTTGCACCCTGTACTCGGCTCGAAGCATGGCCATTTTTTCCGACATGCTCAGCCCATTCTCCGCCGCCCAGGGAAAAGACGCCACAAGATGGGGGCGGGCTGAAATAAGGCCAGGCGCTCTCCCAACAGCTTCACTTTCATTGGGCAAGGATTCCAGCAATCCAATTTTCATTTGCGCCGGGGGTCGATTGAAATCTTCGGCCAGAAGTGAACTTAGGACCGGAAGATCTTCGGGGTGTTGGATGATGATTTGGGCCAGATAAGCGCTCGCCGCGGTCAGATCGAGAGCACGTTCGAGCAGCACAGGATTCTGGCGTACTGCCCGGAGTTGTTCGGAGGACTCCATTATTGCGGAGAGGAGCCTCGCCGCGTCATTCCGCGCCCGGGTTCCCAGCGAGGCTTCCCGCACGATTGCAGCGAGTTCCGGGGCGAGCGAGATGAGCGACCGAACGGCAGCCTGATAAGGGTCATGCCCAGGGTCCGGGGACATGACCGAAGGCGCACTCAATCCAAAATCTGTCGAGCCGGTTGCCGCAGGGCGCGCCGAATTCAGACGCCTGATAATTTCCTGCACCGCAATGTAGGTTTGTTCGAGATGGGAGAGAAGCGCCGCTCCTGGGTCACTGAGCGAACTTATGCCATTGCTGACACGGCGCGCGAGACGGTTCAAGCCTTCGCGGCGGTCCGGCAGCAGCTGAGGGGGATGGTCCGCTTCCAACTGGATGCGATGTTCGACCTTGCGGAAAAAATCGTAGGCTGAAGTCAGGCCGGCGAAATCCGCGTCGGAAAGGTGGCCCTTATCGTGAAGTTTGCGCAGCGCCAGAAGGGTGCCGCCCGAGCGAACCCAGAAATCATCGGCTCCATGGACTCGCTGCAAGCTCTGAGTAAGAGATTCGATATCACGCAGGCCTCCCAGGCGGAAACTCACATCCAGTCCGGGCTCGAGAGGCCCGCTTCTCTTCTCACTCGGATTTTCGCGCTCATCAAGCTTGATTGCGGAGCCTCTGGCGGGGCCATTTGAACGGTAGACGTAGGGTTCCACGCCTTGCAGGAACTCCCGTGACACCTTCGCGTCTCCCGCCGAGTGGCGCGCCTTGGTCAACATCTGAAGTTCCCAATCACGCGCCCGGTGGTCGTAATACTCCAGCGCCGAATTCACCGAAATCGCGAGGCCGCCCTGCTCCCCATCCGGCCTCTTGCCCAGGTCGATTCGGTAAACTTCGCCATGCGGAGTGGATTGGGTGACAGTGCGATTAACCGCTTCCGCCAGTCGAATGTAATACTCTTTGTTTGAAATAACGGATGTAGATTCGCTGCCGCCCGCCGTCTCTCCCTCCCGGGCATAAATGAAAATCAGATCGATTTCAGAACTGTAATTCAACTCGTTGCCGCCGAGCTTTCCCAGGGACAAAATGCTGAATCCGCTGCGGGCAATGCGGCCTTGGCGGTCGCGGTATTGCGGCAGTCCATACCGTTTTTCCAATTCGCGGTCACAATAAGCCAGCGAGTGATTCAAAATAACATCAGCCAGGGTGGCGAGCTCCAGCGTGGTTTCCCCCAGAGTGGAAAGCCCTAGGACGTCTTTGAGCGCGATACGCAAGACATTGCGCAGCTTGAAGCGCGCAAGCTGGGAGGACAGCCAGAGGTCCGGACTGGTGACCGAGAAGCGTGCATAGTCCTGCATCAGATCTTCAATTGACTTCAGTTTGGTGAAATGCCGATCGCGGGCAAACTGAGTGACCAGCGGCGGATCCGCCAGAATCGCCTCCGCCAGGGATTCGCTGTAACCGAAGATGGCGACTAGGTAGATCAATGCCGCGGGGTGACTCGACAATTCATTCAATATTCCCGGCGGTCCCGCCTCCACATACCGGTCTAAAAGGAGCAATGCCCCCTCGGGATCCGGGGATTGGGCCAGCAAGGAAGCGAGGGGCAGGAGCAATGTGGGCGCCAAGCGTTGCTCCAGGCGCTCAAGGCTCGCGCTGGCGCGAACCTTGTCCAGAAAATGAAGGGAGGCAAATTCCTCTCGCATGGTTTGCAATTATATATGATTGCTGCTCCATCTCGTGCCGGCAAGAGAACAATGGTGATTGTTTTTCATGAAAAATTGTGGCGTCATGTTCGTTACCAGCCTCAGGGCCTTTGCGTTCTCCGAGAGGCAGGCATGGATTGAGGCCGATTGAGCTTCCTATGACTGAGCCACAACTACAGGGATCGGTGCTGGTTTTAATCCTTTACGACGTTTGCGAAGAGATTCGGCTGGAAGAATTGCGCAAGATCCTGGGCATGCAGCCGCCCGGCCGCGAGCCCAGTTTTAAGCATCCGGCGCCGGAGTACGTCCGGTTTGAGCGGCCCCCGGTTGTGGAAACCGTGGACCCGATCGCCCTCGAAACGGGAGAAACGGTGACGGGCCGGATAAAATTTTACGATTATGGAGTGGTGAGCGTGGAGTTCCAACTCCCATTTAAGGGGGATTGGGATAGTCTTGTCGACCTCTCGTCCCGCCATGTGGCCGGGCAGGAATTCGAGCGGCATGCACTTGAAGTCGCGCGCCAGAAGGTGAAACGAGCCGCCCCATCCCTGGTGAAACCCTACAAGAATTGGCTTACCGAGGATTATTACATATTTCATATTTGCGAAGCCGAAGGCCATCCTCTGGCGGCGAACTTGGTGAAAGAGCACGGCGACGAGATCGCACAAATTGTGCGCGGCGAAAACGTAAAACTTTCCGATGAGGAACGCCGTGAGGTTCTGGCGTCATGCCTTTCCTATTATCCGTCCGATCTTGCCGTGTTGGGCTGGAACGCCGCATTTCTTTACTACACGGCGGCGGGCGCGGTAACCACCATTCAATTGCTCGAGTACGCGAACTCACAATTGCTGGAATTCCGCTACTACGATGAGGTGCTCACCCGGCGCCTAGCTTCGGTTTATCAGTCTCTGGATAAAGGGACGGGGTTCCTGGCGCGCTGGCGGCTGGCCCGGGCTTCCGCGCGGCTGCACACACTTTTGCTGGACGTCACCGAACTGACGGAACGAACGGACAACGCCATTAAATTCTTGAGTGATATGTTTTCCGCGCGCCTCTACCGGCTGGCGGCCAACAAAGTGGGAGTGCTCGATTACAAGAGCCTGGTCCAGCAGAAGATTGACACCGCCGAAAATCTGTACAAGTTTATGGTGGATCAATTCAACCAGGGCCGCGCCTTCGTCCTCGAGCTGATGGTGGTGATCATTCTTATCATAGAACTGGTTTTTTTCTTCGGCGGCAAGCCTTAAGGCCGGACACTCCGCTGGCCGTTCCCCCCGCTTAAAGAAATCCATGGAACTTTTTCAAGCTTTTTGTTACGTTACCATCTCTTCTTTTGAATCCCGGCCCACGGGCATATCGAATTCGGAACTTCCGTCACGCAAGAAAAGTTTGCCCGAATCGGAAATTGATTAAGCGAAGGATGGAGCTCAATGTTCGTACCGAAGCGAATGTTCCTGACCAAGGGCGTGGGCAAGCACAGGGAAAAACTGACAAGTTTCGAATTGGCCCTGCGATCGGCCGGAATCGCCGCTTGCAACCTGGTTCGCGTCTCCAGCATTTTCCCTCCCCGGTGCAAATTGATTTCACGTTCCGAAGGCGTCAAGGAACTTAAGCCCGGCCAGGTTACCTTTGTGGTGCTCAGCGAGAACTCCACTCGCGAGCCGCACCGGTTAATAGCAGCTTCGGTGGGCGTCGCCATACCTTCGGACCGAAATACTTTCGGGTACCTATCCGAACACCATTCGTTCGGACAGCCGGAGGAAGTGGCGGGCGATTATGCTGAAGAATTGGCGGCGGAAATGCTGGCCACCACCCTGGGCGTGGAATTCGATCCCGACCGAAGTTGGAACGAGAAGAAGGAAATTTATCAGATTTCGAATAAAATTGTTCGCACCATGCAAATTACCCAATCCGCCATCGGCGACAAGCGCGGCCTTTGGACCACGGTGCTGGCTGGATCAATCTTGCTCGGTATTGGGGAATAATATTCCGCTCCATTCGATTGGGGCGTGGGCCGGCTTTTTCCCCGCCCGGCGGTGTTTCACCTCGGTCCACCCGGAACAAAATTCCGGCAGTGTCCGGGTTCGCATCGCTGGGAGCGCGGGCCGGGGCCCACGTAATGCACTGGGGCTCGCCCGCGCTCCCAGGGAAATCAGGACGCTGCCAAATTCCCTAATCGAATTAAGAGGTTGCCATGCGAAAAAATCAGATTCTCAGCAAGCCCACGCGGCCGCTGGCCATCGACGGAAGAAAAAACGTCGGCGCGTTGCTGGAAAAGATGGAAGGCATCTCATTTCAGGGCCGGAATTTGGGGACGGCGTATCAAGTCTGGCGCCGAATGCTTCAGGACCGGGTGATGATCATGATGGGCCTCTCGGGCGCCATGGTTCCCGGCGGCATGCGGCGGCTGGTGGTTTATATGATCAAAAACCGCCTGATCGACTGCCTGGTCTCCACCGGAGCGAACTTCTTTCATGATATGCACGAAAGCATCGGGCGGCTGCACTTCCAATGCTCACCCAGCATCGACGACGTGGAATTGCAAAAAAATCTGATTGACCGAATGTATGACACCCTGGTGGACGAAGAGGAGTTCCGCGAAGAAGACGCCTTTATGGGCAAATTTGCGGCCTCGCTCGATCAATCGCGGCCTTACACCACCCGTGAGTTCCTGAATCTGATCGGCAAAGAGATTTCGAAAAGGTCTAAAGAAGATGGGATCGTGACCGCGGCTTTCAAGGCCGGCATTCCGCTCTACTGCCCCGCCATCGCCGATTCATCCATTGGCATCGGCATCGCGGAAAACCGCCACCTCGGCAAAAATCATTTTACTTTTGACGTGATCGGTGACGTGCTGGAAACCGCGCGCCTGGCGGGCGAGTCACCGGCGACGGGGGTGATTTATTTTGGCGGCGGCACGCCCAAAAATTTCGTGCAGCAGAGCGAGGTGACGGCCACCTTCATGCGCAACGCTCACAACGGCCACAAGTACGCCATGCAAGTGGTGACGGACGCTCCGCACTGGGGCGGCCTCTCCGGCTGCACATTTGAGGAGGCGCAAAGCTGGGGCAAGATTGCACATGACGCCAGCATGGCCACCGTCCATTGCGATTCGACCATCGCCATGCCCATGCTGGTAAGCGCATTGTCGGAAAATAAAGCGATCATTCGCAATCGCAAGAAGCCCGTTTTTGAAATGGGCCGCGAGCTTCGCTTTAAATTTCCGAAATAGACCGGCGCGACAAAAGACGGACACCGGCGTTACGGTATGGACTGGCTTCCCTGCATATTGTGCGGTACATGGATTGGCAGGACAAACCAATATCCTTCTCCGCGGCCGGGGAATTTACCGTGGAAATGTTATAATCTTTTCAGCTTGGCCGCCTGGAAAGCGGAATTCACCCGATTCTGACAGTGCAAGGTGCATGTGCAAGACTCACAAAACATTTCGGAGCCGGCACTTAGCGCGGAAGTGACGCGCGTGATTGTGGACTTCCGGGCAAAGACTTTGGAGCCCATGGAGGGCCAGTTCAACCGGCTCATTTACATTGCCTCTCTTCGCGATTACAACACCGCGCGCTATCACCACTACGGTTTGGAAACGCGTTATGGAAGCGAGGCCGTCGATGAAGGCCTGAAGCAATGCCACATCGAAGTTTTTGAAGCATTATTGGCGCTGCCCTTGCAGGATCAGGCGCGCGATTTAATTCAGTTCTTCGAATCGGTCAGAGAAGCCCCCTCGAGGATGATTGAATCCTGGCAGCGCATGCGGTCTTTTCAAATGCTTCCTCCCGCGGAGTGCCACCCCCTGGCCCGGAAATTGTTTGACGAGAATATGGAAGTGTTGTTGAAGGTGTTGCAGGAAACTGATTTGTGGGCGCTATTGCACGAGCCGCATAGCAACGCCGACCACCTGGCCTAAAACTTCGCCCTCGTCGGGGACATGGATGGTGCGGGGCCCCGAATTCGAAAGAGGGTGGGGAATCATAGTCAGGTCCTTCCCGCGCTGGAAACACCAGCAACATTCATAGCTGTAGCGAAGCTCGATGAAGTAAATGGGGCGTCCGGCTTCGTCCACCCAACCCTCGTTCATCACCCGGCGGCGGGACTCGTCAATTTGAACGATGGAACCCGGCCGCAGAAGCGGGCCCATGGTGCGGTCTTCCAATCCGATATAACCATAACGGAATTTCTTGAGGTCGAGCGTGGCGAGCAACCCGAGCGGAATCTCTCCCCATGATTCGATGAGGCGGGATATAAAGGCGGTTTTTTCAGGACGAAACCCCGGTTCAAAGCGGATGGGAAACCGGATGGTTTTTTCCGGCTTTTCCGTTGAAGCAGAAAGAAGGTGCGTACGGGACATGGGGGCGATCCGGCGGTGCTCCTCCATTTTCCCCAAGTCAATTTGATATAGAGCCAGCACCTCATCCAAATTCATCTGGTAGACGACGGCCAGGCTGTAGAGCTTGAACACGCTGGGCAGCGATCGGTCATTTTCAATCTGGTTCAGGCGGGCTACTGAAACGTTAAATTCTGAATTGTGCTCGGCCTCGGCGATCTCCAGGCTGATCTCTTCGACGGCTCGCAGAGTCAGGTTAAGCCGTTCGCGAATCTGTTTTAGCTTCAAGCCCGCGCTGGCCGCAATGTCGGCGCATGAATTGGGCAATACGCTGTTGCGGGTATCGGGCATATGAGGATTGACCCAATCTCCTCCCATAAAAGGGGGCGCGGGAGCTCGGCCTAGCCGGGCTTGAAATCTATGTGCAGCGCGCAACCAAACCGAACGCTCCAGGGTATGCCCAATATTAGTTCAATTAAATCCCTTTTCTCCATTTAATTTTCATTATCCTTTCGTCATACGGTAGCAATCCGTTACTGGCTTGGATTCCGAAGGGTCTGATGGAGAGAGACACCCGCTGGATTAGGTTGGCTCAAGATGCGGGAGGAGCGCGCAAAAAAATCTTTTTCCCGCTTAAATTTGCGAATAGGAAGTCGGCCGGAGGAAAGCATTGCTGATATTACAAACGATTTCTCCATCCGTGTAGCCCGGAGTGGAGCTCATCTTCTTCCATTCCGGATCGCCGCCGAAAGTCGCCCAGCCTTTGTCGTGCGCCTCCATGCTGTCGAAGGCGATCATGTAAGTGAGTTGAGGCTGGTTCGGCCCGATCAGCGTATCGCCAAAAAAAACAGGCAGCAGGCCCGCCCGGATGAAAATGGGAATCTCTCCCGAATTGAACATCTCAATCTTCTTCCGGTGCGCTTTCATGCTGTGACTTTCATAGGTGCGAAGCTCAAAAATACGCCCCTTCTGCTTTTCTCCAAAGTTGGGGGCCTTCACACGGGGAAAGGTTTCGAAGGACACCATCAGAGAACTCGCCATGCGGACAATCGCGGGATCGGTGGAGGGCGTGTTGAGGACGTCAGCCCCCTTCTGCTGGAACTCCGCGTCCGCTGACAATCGCGTCCAGACGCTGGCGCAAGATTCTATTGACTGGTGGGGAATGAGCACGTAAATCGTGGGGTTCTCCGGCCCCACCGACACATTAAAAATCCCGATGGGCGAAATGCCCAGCCGATTCATGGCGGGCAGCCACGCCTCGCGAAGATATGCCTCAAACCGGGTTTGCTGCCGGCCCCGGTAAAGATGATAGAGGCGCAGCTCGTAGTATTCGCGTTCCTGCCGGTCTGTGGTCTGTGCCCCCATGCCGAGGTTCCCTCCTGCCCCGCTCGCCAGTGCGGACGCCGTCACCGAGGAAGCCAAGAATGATCGTCGGTTCATTTTAACTCTCCATGGATGAAAATTTGCTTGTTGCTCGCTGGCAGCCGGTTGGGCGACCGCAAGCAAATGGGAGGATACTTCAGAATGAGCCTGTGAATCTACACTTGATTGGAGCAAGGAAACACCATGAGGGTTTCCATTTCCCCGGCAGTGGGTAGTGGTGTCATTTGTCCGGTGCGAGTTCTTCCGCGCTGTCATTCCCGCGAAGGCGGGAATCTATTTCACTAAATCAATAGAAATGCCCGGAAGAAAGAGTGGATTCCCGCCTTCGCGGGAATGACAAATTCCTCGAAAGGAATGCAATTCCAAATGACACCACTCGCCGGCAGTGGGCTGGTTTGACGTAATGGCGGCGCGGGACTCCACGTGGCGAGCGAGGTAAACTCGCCGCTACTAAACAAAGCAGGTGTATAATGCTCGGGCTTAAATTTATGTTGTGAAGGGATTTATATGGAGCGATTAATCAAATCCAAGCATAACGGGAATTATCAGGAAATCGTCCGTCCGGGGACGATGCGCTTCCTCGACTTCGGCCGCTTGCAGCTTCCCAAGGGAGAACGATTTTCCGGCGCCACGGGTACGCGGGAAGCTGTGCTGGATGTTTTTTCCGGCTCGGCGACGATTTCTATTTCCAGCTCCGATGGGAGCAAACAAAGTTTCAAAAATGTAGGTGGGCGAAGCGATGTGTTTTCCGCGCCACCGGTAATGGTTTATATTCCCCCCCAGACGTCCTATGAAATTGTTGCGGAATCCGGCGCGCTTGACGCGGGACTCTTCTCCGCCCCTTCCCAATGCGCGGCGCAACCCGCTCTGCTGCAAGGTTCGTCGGTTGTTGCGAATAATGTCGGACGCGACAATTGGCAGCGAACGGTCTATTCGGCCCTGGACCTCGAGACTCCCGCCGAGCGACTGCTGGCAGGCGAAACGCTGAACCCGGCCGGGAATTGGTCAAGTTACCCTCCGCACAAACACGATCATTCCAACCCTCCGCAGGAAGCGGTGCTGGAAGAGATTTATTTTTTCCGTGTCAAACCTGCGGGCGGGTTTGGATTGATGTGGACTTACACCGCTCCCGGTGATCCCGAGGGTTTTTCCAATGTGTTTGTGGTTGAAGATGGTGACACTGTCTTATTGCCCAAAGGCTATCATCCCGTTGTGGCCGCGCCGGGTTACGAGCTCCATTACACCTGGGTGCTGGCCGGGGAAGAGCGCCGTTATGGGGCCTGGGCGGATGACCCGCGCCATGCCTGGGTGAGAAATCAGTGACGTGTGATGAGTGACGGGCAAAAGTTTGGATACTTGACGGTCGTTCAAAATCCGCCGATGGCTGGTGATCGCCCCTTTTCATAATGCAAATCAAACTTTCCTATCCGGATGTGGCTCCGCTGGAAGTGCCCGAAGCCAACCTTTTGGCGGTTCTGGAGCCGCGCTCCCTTGAGCCGGCAACCCCGGTAGAAAATTTGGTGGAAGAGGCGCTCAATCATCCGATCGGGTCGCCAGCGCTGGAAGAGATGGTGTCGCCCGCCTCCCGCGTGCTGATCCTGGTGGATGATATCACCCGTCAGACTCCTGCCTGGGCGCTACTCCCGGCCATTTTGCGCCGCCTCGCCGGGCGCGGGATCAACCCAACTAATATTAAAATCCTGATTGCCGCGGGCACACACGCTCGGATGAATGCGGGTGAAGTGGAAAAGAAGCTAGGCCCGCAAATTCCCCACCAATACGAAATTGTCATTCACCATTGGCAGAACGATGAGAACCTCAAGCCCATTGGCGTGACCGCGGATGGAACTCCGGTGCGGGTCAACCGCCTTCTGAGTGAAGCGGATTTTGTCCTCGGCGTGGGCCAAATCGTTCCGCACAGAGTGATGGGCTACACCGGCGGAGCCACTATAGTTCAGCCGGGAGTGTCCGGCCGCGAAGTTACGGGATACACACACTGGAAGAGCGCCCTCTATGCCGGGCGCGATATTCTGGGAATCGCCGAGAATCCCGTGCGCCAGGAAGTGGAACGAATCGCGCGGCTGGCGGGCCTAAAATTCATCGTCAATGTGGTGATGGACGCCCATCACCGAGTCATCCAGGTTGTGGCCGGTGATGTGGTTGCGGCGCAACGCAAGGGCGCTGAATTTTCCCGAACGATTTACGGCACCCCGTTGTCGGCGTTTGCGGATATTGTGGTGACGGAATCCTACCCAGCGGATTACGACCTCTGGCAGGCCTCCAAAGGGATTTACTCGGCGGAACTCGCGGTTCGGGAAGGCGGCGTGGTCATCCTCGTCACACCCTGCCCACACGGCGTCTCCGATGAACACCCCGAAGTTGAGCGGCTTGGATATCTCGGTTTCAATGAAGTAAAGGCGAGGGTGGAAAAAAAGCAAATCACCGATTTGGTCGCAGCCGCGCATTTGGTCCACGTTGGGCGGGTGATTCGCGACCGAGCCAGAGGCATTATGGTCTCCCCCGGGATCAAGCCTGATACTCAGTCGCACTTGGGTTTCCAGTCCGCCGCCACCCCTCAAAAGGCGCTTGAAATGGCGTTTGGTATCGTCGGTTCAAAAGCGAAAATCGTTGTGTTGCGACACGGCGGAGACGTTCTTCCTCTCGTAAATGCTTAAGGCAACGGATGAGTGACGTAAACGCGGTTGCCGTTTCGGACCACCCTAAATCTCCCTCGAGCGTCGGGTACGTGCGCTGGATTATCTGTGCCCTCCTCCTGCTTGGCACTACCAAGAATTATATGGACCGACAAGTGCTGGGCGTCCTCAAGAGCACGCTCCAGCACGATTTTGGATGGAACGAGATTGATTACAGCAACCTGGTGTTTGTTTTTCAGGCTACGTATGCCGTCGGCATGGTTGTCGTGGGCCGCGTAATTGATCGCCTGGGCACGCGGATTGGATTCGCGCTGGCGATGGTATTTTGGAGCCTGGCTTCAATGGGACACGCTTTTGCCGGCTCGCTTCTGACATTCGCCATCGCTCGCGGCGCGTTGGGACTTGGCGAATCCGGTCTGTTTCCCGCCAGCATCAAGACCGTGGCCGAGTGGTTTCCCAAAAAAGAACGCGCCCTCGCCACAGGAATTTTTAATGCGGGAACCAACGCGGGCGCCATCGTGACGCCTTTGATCGTTCCCTGGATTACGATCCATTACGGCTGGCAGTGGGCGTTCATTTTTACCGGCTCCATGGGGTTTGCCTGGCTGGCGCTCTGGCTGATATTTTATCGGAGACCCGAGGAGCACCCGCGACTCTCGCGCGCCGAATTCGAGTATATTCGAAGCGATCCCCAGGAACCTGTTACCAAAATCAGATGGTTGAGCCTGCTTGGTCACCGTCAGACCTGGGCCTTCGTGGCGGGCAAATTCATCACCGATCCAATATGGTGGTTCTATCTGTTTTGGGCGCCGAGTTTTCTTCAGACCCAGCACGGTTTGACCCTGATGCAAATCGCCGCTCCGGTTACGGCGATTTATGTCATCTCGGATGTGGGCAGTGTGGCGGGCGGATGGCTCTCATCCACGCTCATCAAGCGGGGCTTCTCCGTGAATGCCGGACGAAAAACGGCCATGCTTATTTGCGCCATCGCCGTGCTGCCGGTAGTGTTCGCGTCAACCGTTTCCGGAGTTTGGAGCGCCGTAGGTCTGATTGGCCTGGCGGCCGCAGCTCATCAGGGTTTTTCCGCCAACATGTTTACCCTGACTTCGGATATGTTCCCCAGCCGCGCCGTGGCTTCCGTGGTGGGGATCGGCGGCATGGCAGGCGCCGTGGGAGGGATGTTAATTGCCAAAATTGTAGGCTACGCTCTTCAATGGACTGGAAGTTATACGATACCCTTCATCATGGCGGGAGCCGCATATCTAATAGGACTCGCTTGCGTTCATATGCTGGCTCCCCGCCTTGAGCCGGTGAAGTTGGATTAGTGCGACCACAAACTTCCAAGATCAATTTTCCCTTGAAGAACTAGAATAGACTTCCCACGCCAGAATCGCCCGGGATCTTCTGTGATTACGACGAATCAAAGTTCGAGCCAACCTGATCCAACCGGCGTGTGGGCAGCCGCAGGCGTCACCAACGCCCGCCGCTGGTCAATCGTCGGGCTGCTCTTCACCGCCTCCGTCATCAACTATTTTGACCGCGGCACAATCTCTGTCGCGCTGCCGATGATCTCAGCCGACTTGCACCTCGGGCCGGAGATCAAGGGATTGCTTCTGGCTTCCTTTTTCGGCTCCTACGCATTGATGCAATTACCCATGGGATGGTTCGCAGACCGCTTCAACCTGCGCTGGCTCTACATGGGAGCCTTCACACTTTGGTCTCTCGCCCAGGGAATGACGGGGCTCGCGGCCGGTCTCGGAATGCTGATTTTTTTTCGCGTTGTGCTGGGAATTGGAGAGTCGATATATCTTCCCGGCGGGACGAAAATAGTAAGCTTAATTTTTGAACCCAAGGACCGCGGCCTGCCTTCGGGCATCTTTGATTGCGGCACGCGCGCCGGCCTCGCCATCGGTGCACCAATCACCGCTTTGCTGATAGTTCATTACGGTTGGCGGAAGATGTTTGTGATTGTGGGATTCGCAGCCATATTCTGGCTGATTCCCTGGCTGCTGGTTTTTCCGTCGACTCTCGGTAGCTCCAAGGGTAGAAAACAAGATGTGGCCCGTGCCCATTCGCAATCCGCCGGACACTTGGTGACTTTCAACCGCAACCTGGTGGGAATCTGTCTCGGATTTTTTTGCTTTGACTACTATTGGTATCTGCTGGTGAATTGGCTGCCCGATTACCTGGTTACAGAGCGGCACATGACTTTGCTGCACGCCGGAATTTACTCCGCCCTGCCCTACATTGTTTTTGGCGCCAGCGAACCACTGGGCGGCTGGGTTGCGGACCGTCTGGTCCGCCGCGGCTGGGACGAAACACGAACGCGCAAAGGAATTATCACCGCGGCGTTCCTTACCAGCCTGCTGCTGATTCCAGCAGCGCTTACGCCGAGCGCGATTTCCGCAGTCTGGCTGATCTCCGGCGCCTCTCTGGTGGGCTTTGCCACAGCCAACCTGATTGTAATTCTCCAATGCTGCGCTCCGGAGAACGAGGTGGGCATTTGGACAGGCTTTGAGAATTTTACCGGAAACGTGGGCGGTTTTATCGCGCCCCTCCTGACTGGTTTCCTCATTGCGAGAACCGGCTCGTACTTCGCAGGATTCGCCCTGGGCCCCGTGGTGCTGATCGCCGGCCTGCTTGCCTATTGGTTCATCCTGGGCGATTTGCGTCCTCCCGGCGCCACCTCGAAAGAACAGTCCTCTTGACTTGGGCGCGACTTCGGATAAGATTCGCTGCGCAGAGATCCTCACATTTGACTGAGGTTCAGGGAAAACAACCGTCATGCCGGACAAGGTTGCCAAGGGACACTCTCGGACCATTTTAATTGTTGCGGGAATGCTCACGCTCGCCGCAGGAATGCCACTTGGGATTTCGGCGCAGACGAGAAAGTCCCGCTTGCCTGACCATGTTCCTCCCAAGCGCTCGTCGCAAATCAAAAATGGATTTGGCATCAACTCCGACCTGCCCCGCGATCCGTACCTGCCCTGGAGTCGCTGGTGGTGGACGCGCATATTTGATGCGGGCGTAAGTTGGATTCGAATCGGCCAGTACGAAAACAGCTCCGAGCCCACAAGCTGGGACTGGGTGGAACAAAAGCGGGGCGTTTACTCGATCTCGCCCGAGGTCGAGGACTACGTCAATTCCCTGACCGACAACGGGGTAAAGGTTCAGGTCCAACTTCTGTATGGGAACCCGATGTATACCTCGCCCGCGGGCCGTCTGCCCGATGCCATCACCCCGGAGCCAGGATCTTTTCACAATGACGACCGCAGTCTCTATTCCGTATTCTGGCCGCCCAAAACACCGGAGCAGATTGAGGCATTTACCAACTATGTGAAATGGATGGTGAATCATTTCCGCGGGCGCATTCATTATTACGCGCTCTGGAACGAACAGGACATCGGATACTGGAATCCTTGGGGCAATCCTGAAGAGTACGGCCGGCTGCTCAAAGCCTTTGTTCCCGCGGTTCACGAGACTGACCCCGAGGCTAAAGTAATTTACGGCGGCCAGGCTGATCCAACCCGCGACTTTACCAAGCGTGCTTTGGATACGTGTCAGTGCGCCGCCGGGATCGACGTTTATGCCTACCACACCTATCCGGGCTACGGCCGAAACCTGAATCCGGAAACCATGGATTCGGGCGCATACGGCAAGGAGTCGCCGCGCGCGCTGCGGGAGATCGTCCGGCGCTATCCCGGCATCCGTCCCGATATTGAGTATTGGGACGATGAATTTAATTCCATCGGCGCGTGGAAAGGGTCCGACGATTCGGTTCAGGCCAAATACATTCCCCGGGGAATGATTTATAACTGGGCGGCGGGCGTGCGCACCTTCGTCTGGCTGCTGACCGCCGGGACCGATGGCAACGAGTTCGATGACTTTGGATTCATCCACGGCCTGCGTTATCGGCCCGATGATTTTACGCCGCGCGCCGTCTTTTATTCACTCCAGAACACCAACGCTCTTTTTTCCGACACGAAATTTGATCCCTCCATTCAGATACCTACTCCCGATCTCGCGGAGACACACCCGGCAAAAGGAACTCCGTTTTTGGCGTACGGGTTCCGCTCGCCAAAAGGCAAAGCCATTGTGGCCTACTGGCTTGCCGCTCACAGCGAGCCGGGAAACAAATTTCCCGCTGATCGGATAGGCTTGAAGATTGTGAATTCGGGAATCAAGCACCCGGTGTTGATCGACATTGTATCAGGGGAAATTAAACCACTCGCCTGGAAGGAGGGAACGACGGACGTCCTGGATTCGGTTCCGCTTCTGGATAGCGTTCTTGCGATCACAGACGAAGATTATTTCGACTGGCCGGTGCTGCCCGAATCTCCGAGTTCACTTACCGTGACTGCCGCTTCGGGCGGGGCACAGTTGAAGTGGGAAATTCATGGGGGCAATCCGAGTGGCATTGAGGTGGAACGCCAGGTTGCGGGCGATGGCGCGGATTCGGCGCCCTGGAAAAAGATCGCCCAACTCCCTGGCAGCACCGCTGAGTATAGCGATACCACTGCTCCGCCAAGTAGTCGCGTGGGTTACCGCGTTCGAGCTTCAAATGACGCGGGTGAATCCGCCTACTCCAACATCGTTAGACTGACTTTCTAGAGTGGGCTCCACAGTGACCGTTGAATTGATCTCAGAGAGGAATGACCATGGGGAAACTAGCCATCACCGGGGGGAAGCCGATCCGCCGCAAACCTTTTGCGCCCTGGCCCGTGTTCACTGGCGAAGAATCGCGGGGCCTGCAAAAGGTTTTGGCAAGCCGCAACTGGGGAGGTTATCCGTTCCCAAATCAAATCGCCGATTCCTTTGCGAAATCTTTCGCCCGATTTCACGGCGCCAAATACGGTCTGGCGGTGGCCAACGGAACCATCGCCATTGAGATCGCCTTGAAGGCGGCCGGGATCAAGCCCGGCGACGAAGTGATTGTTCCGGCATACACATGGGAAGGCACAGTCGGACCTATCCTCCTTTTGAACGCCATCCCTGTCTTCGTGGACGTTGACCCCAATACCTACTGCCTGGACGCGAAGTTAATCGAGAAGGCGCTCACACCCAAAACGCGCGCCATTCTCCCCGTCCATCTGGCCATGCGCTTTGCCGACATGGACGAAATCGGGCGAATCGCGCGAGACCACAACCTGATTGTGATTGAAGACTGCGCCCACGCTCACGGCGGCAAGTGGCGGAACAAAGGCGCGGGCGCCACCGGAGACCTCGGGTGCTTCAGCTTTCAATCCAGCAAATTAATGACATCGGGCGAAGGTGGCGCGGTGATCAGCAGCAACCTGGAATTCATGGAGCGCGCTCAGTCATTTACCAATTGCGGACGCGCCAGCACAACAGACAAGTTCGCCCACCGTTTCATCGGGTTCAACTATCGCATCACCGAATTCCAGGCCGTCTTGCTCAATGCCCAACTGAAACGCCTCCCCAGGCAACAAAAGATTCGCCAAGCGAACATGGATCACCTTGAAAAGCGGTTGCGCGGAACGCCTGGGCTGGGCTTCCTTAAGCGCGACCCCAGGCAGACCCGCGTCGCAGCTTATCAATACGTCTTCAAATATTCGCCCGAGAATTTTCACGGAGTGAACCGCGCCGCCTTTTTGGGCGCTCTTGAAATGGAGGGTATCCCGTGCGACGGGCTCTTCTACGAGCCGGTATACAAGAGCGCGCTCTTCCCTGTGGACCCGCGCGAGTACCCTGTCCTAAGCTGGGACCGGCCGGAACCGCTCGACCTGAAAAACATGTATCATTGCCCGGTTTCAGAGCGCGCGGCCTACGTCGAGTCGGTCTGGCTCCCTCATCACATCTTTCTTGGCAGCCGCAGAGACGCCGACGACATCGCCAGTGCTATTTTAAAGGTTTGTGAAAACGTCCGTGAACTCGAGGGATTGGAGCATCCGGCCATCGAACGCAAAAGCATGAGCCGCGCTGAAAGGCCGCGCGTGGAGAAACGGCAATATTAAAAACATTGAATGATTGTGGGATTGATTCCTTGAACCATTGAAAGAAAAGGATAGCGCGGATGCGTCTTTTCTTTTCAATCGTTCAACGGCCCAATCACCCGATCGCAAAGTTTTCCCAATTTGCCCAGTGCATTTGCCCGGCATAACTTCACATGATCCTTCCTCTTACGCCCGTTCGATTCAAACTCCATGCCGCGCGTGTCTTCGGCCGCAAAGAAGGCATCGTCTGCGGCGAACTCCGGCTCACCTATCAGGAATTCAACGATCGTTGCGACCGGCTTTCTGACGCGCTATTGGCGATGGGGCTGGCGAAGGGCCAGACCGTCGCCTTCCTGAGTTTCAATTGCCACCGTCTGCTGGAAGCATACTATGGCGTCCCTCAGCTCGGAGCTATTCTGCTGCCTCTAAACATCCGGTTAAGCGCAGAAGAGTTGGTATACATTTTGAATGACGCTGAGCCGCGCATACTCTTCTTCGACCCCGAATTTATTCCTCTGGTTGAGATATTGAAGCAAAGCGCAAAGTCTATTGAGCATTACATTGCCTTGCGCCCCGATTCGAACGGCGCCAGGCCGGATTGGGCACACCCAAGGTTTTATGACGATCTCCTGGCCGAGGCCGAGGCGCTCCCGATCGACTACAGGCGGATTGATGAGAATTCCGTGGCCGAACTTTTTTACACCAGCGGGACCACTGCCCACCCGAAAGGCGTCATGCTGACGCACCGCAATCTCTACCTTCATGCTTTTTACACGGGGATGAGTTTGCGCGAGACCGATGCCTCGGTCGGCCTTTACACAGTTCCACTTTTTCACGTCAACAGTTGGGGCGCCCCCCACATTCTCACTCTCGCGGGAGGGCGTCATGTGATGATCCGGAAATTTGACGCGCCGACGGTCCTGGAGTTGGTCCAGCGCGAGCGCGTCACCCGGCTGCAAATGGTGCCGGCGATGGTGATCGCATTGATCAATCATCCTGACTTTGCGAAATATGATTTGACCTCGGTCAAAGAACTGGTGATGGGCGGGGCGCCCACCAACACCTCCCTAATCCGGCAGGTGGAGGAAAAGCTTCCTGGTTGCACGGCCATGGGCGGCTACGGCCTCACAGAAACTTCGCCGGTGATTACCAAAGCTGAAATCAAGTCCCACCTCCAGGATGATCCGGAGGCTGTGCGCCTTCGACGCAAAGCGACGGCGGGCTATGCTTTTGCGGGCTCTGAGGTTCGGGTGGTTGATCCGCGCGGGAACGACGTCACGCCCGACGGCATTGAAGTGGGCGAAGTAGTGGTGCGGGGCGACGTCGTGATGGCCGGCTATTGGAAGCAGCCCGACGCAACCGCCCAGGTTATTCGCGACGACTGGTTCCACACCAGCGACCTGGCGACCATCGATGAAGAAGGCTACGTACTCATCGTCGACCGAGCCAAGGATATGATTCTGACCGGAGGAGAGAATGTGGCTTCGGCTGAGATCGAACGCGTTCTTTACGGCCACCCCGCGGTGATGGAGTGCGCTGTAATCGCGGTACCAGATGAGCAATGGGGGGAAGTCGCCAAAGCCATCCTCACCCTTAAACCCGGAACCCGCCCCACGGAGGGTGAATTGCTCGATCACTGCCGCCAACACCTGGCTGGATTCAAGGTGCCGAAGTCGGTTGAGTTTGTGGAGAGCCTGCCCAAGGGCGGAACGGGTAAGATTTTGAAAAAAGTGCTGCGTGAAAAGTTTTGGGCCGGGCGGGACCGGCGCGTGTCCTGAAGAATCCGGCGCCTCAGGTTTCGTCACAGGCCAGACGCAGAGGCGCGCCGATTATTTCCCCGTGGGCGGCACCCGGTCCTTTTCCGGCTTGATGCGAATCAAGCTGAAAGGCCTTTGCTTCACTTCCTCAGTAAATTGCTTCAGGCTCTGGCTGGCCTCGCGAATATTTTCCAGCGATTGATCCAGATTGGGCCGGTTGGCATCCAGCGTGTCGTCGATTTCTCCGGTTAGCTTTTGCATCGCCACCAACGATTCGCGCAGGCTCAAGAGAACCTCGTGCAGTTCGGGGCGGTCCTCCTGAAGCATCGAATTGACATTGGTGATGGTCTTATTGGCGTTATCCATGGCGGCATGCGCGCCGTCCATGGTGGGGCCAAGCTTGGCGCTCGCTTTGTTGATGTTTTCCAGGGATGATTTCATTTCCGGCCGTGTTTCCGCCAGCATGGCGTCCACATTGGCGAGCGCGGCATTCAAGTGCTGCCGATTGGGTTCATCCACGACCAAATTCAAATTGGCAATCAACTTGTTCGCGTTATCTGCAACCGCCAGGACTTTATCATCCAGGTCACCCACCAGCTTGTTGGCGTTCACAGTGATCGAGTTCACATTGGCGAAGACGTCGGCAAGTTGAACGATCTCGACTGCGGGAATTTCACTCCCCGGGGGCAGCATGGGAGCATCGCGGGTTCCCGGAGATACTTCCACGTAATTGTCTCCCAGGAAGCCCAGTGATGAAATCCGGGCCTTCGAATTCGTCCGAATGGGGGTACCATCGTCCACCAACAGTCCCACGCGGATGCGGGTGGTATCCCCTTTGTCTATCTTCGCATCCTGCACGGTTCCCACTTTCATTCCACCAAAGCGGACGAAGCTCCCCGGCTCGAGACCACCGGCAAACTTAAAATAAGCCGTGTAGGCCACTTTAGGTTTGCGGAAAAGATTGACGCCTCCCACGAAGACCAGGGCGGTCAAAAAAATGACCGCCGACACCACCACCACTGCCCCAACCTTGATCTCCTCATTCCCTTTCGCCATAAGTCTGTCCTCTCCTGGCTTGTTAAAGCCCGGGCAGCCAGGGGCCCGAGAATTCTTCCACCGCCTTGCTGCTCAAGCAGGCGGCTGGGTAAGCTCGTGCAAATATTTTTGCGGGTCCTCCACTTCGGATTCGGGTACGCGATTCAGAAACTGCTGGACGCGCGGGTGTTCGCTTCGCTCCAGCTCGTCCAAGGTGCCGACGGCGATGACTTCGCCGCGGTCCATCATGGTCATTCGGTCGGCGATAATCCGGGCGCTGGGCAATTCGTGGGTCACCACAACAATGGTCATTCTGAAAGCGTTTTTCAACTTGACGATCAGGGAATCAATCCCGGCGGCGGTGATGGGATCGAGCCCGGCGGAGGGTTCGTCAAATAACAGGATTTCGGGATCCATGGTCAGCGCCCTGGCCAGGCCGGCGCGCTTCTTCATGCCCCCGCTCAACTGAGCGGGCATGTAATCTTCAAATCCAGACAAGCCCACCAAATCGAGCTTGATGCGAGTCATGATGCGAATGGTCGAATCTTCCAAATGGGTCAGCTCGCGCAGTGGCAGAGACACATTTTCTTCGATCGTCATTGAGTTGAAAAGCGCGGCACTTTGAAAAAGCATTCCAATTTTCGGGCGCAGTGCATCGAAGCCCTCTTCCGTCATGTGGCAAACATCGTTATTCTTGATATAGACGTGGCCGGAGGACGGCCTCTCCAGCCGGATGATGTGGCGCAGGAGGGTGCTCTTGCCGGTCCCGCTGCCGCCCAGTATCACCATCGTCTCGCCCTTTTTGACGTCCAGGTTCGCGTTCTTCAGAATCTGACGCTCGCCGTAAAAAGTGCAGAGATCAACCACCCGAATCATCGGGCCTTCAAAATCGTCCTGAGCCATAGTTATCCCGTGTAATAAAAAATTGCGGTAAAAATCACGTCCGCTAATATCACCAGGAAAATCGAAACCACCACCGATGACGTGGTGGCCTTACCCACACCTTCCGCCCCGCCGCGCACGGAAAACCCCTCGAAGCAGCCCACTTTGGTGATAATCAGCCCAAATACAATACTCTTGATCAGACCGGTCCAGATATCGCGCATGTGAAGGGAGTCGCGGTTATAGGCTAGAAGAGTGTAAACGTTCTGGTCGAGCTGAAACACTTCAAAAATTCCCCCGCCCAAAATGCCGGCCAAATCCGCGAGGATGGTCAAACACGGCATCATGACGATCATGGCCAGATACTTGGGCACTACCAGGTATCGCACCCGGTCGAGGCCCATCACGTCCAGGGCATCGAGTTCCTCGGAAACCTTCATGGTGCCCAGTTCAGCCGCAAAGGCAGATCCCGAGCGCCCGGCGATGATGATGGCCGTGATCAACGGGCCGAGCTCGCGCGTCATGGAAACGCCCACCAGGGCTGTCACCATGAAAACCGCGCCAAATTGTTGAAGCTGGTATGCTCCCTGAAGGGCCAGAACCAACCCGATAAAGAGGGCAATGAGGGTGACGATGGGAATGGAGTCCACGCCCACGAGTACCATCTGATGAACAGAATTTCGCCATTTAAGAGGGCGCCCTTTGAAGGGGGCGACGAATGTCCAATACGCGGCTTCCCGCGAAAGCTCAATCAATCCGCTGACGTAGCGAATCAATTCGAGGGTATTGCGGCCGATGTAGGTCAGAACGGATGTCATGACCTGCCTATGGGGACTCCAGGGCCATCAGGCTCAGAGTCCGGCGAAGGGTTGGATGGTGGAAATTTTTTCCAGGGCTTCTTTCTCATTGTCAAACAGCGCAAAGACTTTGTGCAGCCGGGCCAGCTCCAGTACCGAGCGCGCATTATTCCGCAAACCAAAAAGCCCGAAGTGCGTCTGTTTCTGGCGGGACAGTTGCAGCGCCTCCACCAGCGTGGCAATGCCCGAGCTGTCGATGTAAGTAACTTCCGTCATGTTGATCAATACATTGGGCGCGCCGGATTTCATCTCACCCAGCAGCTTTTCACGCAAGTCGGGCGAGGAATAAAGATCCACATCACCGGAACAATCCAGTATGGAAACCAGGTCAACTTTTCTGACTAGTACTTTCATCGCTGCCGGAAGCCTTTCGGGGAAGGTATTTGACCATAATCAGCCGATTCCCCGCATCGAAGTTATCGTCAAAACAACAAGAATCCATAAAAGAGTGCATGAAAAAAGTGCCGAGGCCCCCGGGGCGAACTTCATCGAGCGGCCGTGGCTTGACTTTCTCTGGATTTACCTTGGGCGCCCAATCTTCCAGGATGAATTCCATCCGGTCCGGAAAGGCCTGAATGATCAGGGCCAACTTGCCTTCGTGACTGTTCTTGTAGGCGTGGCGAATCACATTGGCGGCGGCTTCATCAATGGCCATAGCCAGCCAATCCACGTCCGATTCCGGGAATCCTGCTTGTTGCGCCCGGTATTTTACCACAGACCTCAGGACGTTCAGCAACCTTGGATGGCTGCTGATCACAATTCTCATACGCTCTCAGCCGTGCCGTGGTTGGGTTTCAGTTTCCAAATTGGGTGATTCACATCGTCCCTTTCACTCCCGCTGGAAATTCGCCACGCGTTTCTGCCGGGAACAACGCCCGGCGCCCTTGGGTGCGCTGGCGAATTGCCGTCAAACCTTGAGCCAATGGATCCAGGCCGGACACGGGATACGCCATACTAGCAAGAATTTGGTGTGTAGGGCGAGAGAATTGTGCCGCCCATTCAGGACTTTTTTAGGGGGCATTTGAGATGATTGACCGGCGGACACATCTTAGGCCTGATCTTGAGTCTTGTAATCACACGCTTCCCGGCACTCGCGGCAATAGTACTGACCATCATCGGTCAATCGAAGTTCGTAATCAGCATGGCAGAGAGCGCAGTAACGATTGCAGGTGCATTGGGTCTCCGGTTTTTCGCAAACAAGGCATTTAAACTCTTTGGTGAGCATGTGACCATTCTCCTTCCGTAGCCATGCTTCCGGCCGTGCCAGGACGCCGGCGGGCCGAATAACAAGAAGAGGTGGTCGGGAAAGATCAACCCGCTTCTAATGAGATTGTCCGTCATGGACCGTTCAAAATCAAGGACTCAACGAAGCTGTCTGGCGTTATCTTGACCCGCCCTTTGGGATTGTGCTAGCTTGGCAGTTCCTGGTTTATCTGCTGAAACTAAAATCCACGGAGAGAATCGTTTGGCCTGCCAGGCAAACATCGCGCTAAAACGCACGGCGTTGAATTCCGTCCATCATGCCGCCGGGGCCCGGATGATTGAATTCGGCGGCTGGGAAATGCCGGTCGAATACTCAGGAATCACCGAAGAACATCTGGCGGTCCGCACTCGCGCCGGGCTATTTGACGTCAGCCACATGGGCGAAATTGATGTTCGCGGCCATGCTGCGCTGGGACTGCTTCAATTTGTTACCTCGAATGACGTTTCGCGTCTCATGATCGGCCAGGCGCAATATACCGCTCTGATGGATCCGCGCGGAAGCGCGGTGGATGACTGTCTCGTCCACCGGATGGGGGATGATCACTATTTTCTTTGCGTGAACGCCGCCAACACGGACAAAGACTTTGAATGGATTGTCCGGCATAATTCTTTTGGGGCGGAAATCCGAAACGTTTCGAGCGAGTTTGGTCAGGTTGCGTTGCAAGGGCCCAAAGCCGCCGGGATTATGAACCGGGCCGCCGGAATCGACTGGTCCGGCCTCCGGTATTATTGGTTTACGAGCGCCAAGTGCTGCGGTGTGGAAGGGATGCTGGCCCGCACCGGCTACACGGGCGAGGATGGATTTGAGTTTTATTTTTCCCCTGCTCAGTCCGAGCAAGTTTGGCATGGCCTCCTGGAGGCGGGCAAGAACGATGGCCTGATTCCCGCTGGCCTCGGGGCGCGCAACACATTGCGCCTTGAAGCTGGATACCCACTATACGGGCATGAGTTGGATGAGGAGACCACCCTTCTCGAAGCCAACCTCGGCTGGATTTGTAAATTTGACAAAGGCGCATTCCTGGGGCGCGACGTGCTTGAAAAACAAAGGGCCGAGGGCACGGGGAAAAAATTAGCGGGGTTTGAAATGAAGGACCGAGGCATCGCGCGCGACGGTTACACGGTGCTGGTGGACGGCAAGAGAGATGGCCGCGTCACCAGTGGATCTCCCGCGCCTTTTCTCAAGAAAAACATCGGGATGGCCTATTTGCCCCATGGTCAGGCTGAGGTTGGCCGGCCGATTGAAATTGAAATTCGCGGCAAAGCGGTTTCAGCCGTGACGGTTCCGTTGCCATTCTATAAACGTCCCAAGTAACGGCGGGCATTTTTCGCCCGGCGGGAATTTCATGTTCAACAATTTTGAGGGCTGAGGCTGCGGGCGGAAACACACCGCCCGGCTTGGGCCCAAGGGGGAATCGACCCTTCATGTACCCACCAGAATTGCTTTACACCAAGGATCACGAGTGGATTCGCGTCGATGAGGAAATGGGCATCATCGGGATCACCGACCACGCTCAAAAAGAATTGGGCGATATTGTATTTGTCGAACTTCCCAAGGCGGGCGAGCACGTTTCCGCCAAGGAAGTCTTCGGATCGGTGGAGTCCGTAAAGGCGGTGTCGGAGATTTTTTCGCCGGTCACGGGTGAAGTCACGGCTGCCAATCCGAAACTCCATAACACGCCGGAGTTGATAAACACCGACCCTCACGGCGACGCATGGCTCATCAAAGTTCACCTGGCCGACCGCAGGGAAACCGAGAGCTTGATGACGGCCGATGAGTATGAGGCTTACATTAAGGAAGAAAAGGCCCACTGATGCGCTACTTGCCAAATTCCCCCGCCGAACGCGACGAAATGTTGCGCGCAACGGGACATGATTCCATTGAAGGGCTTTTCGACCAAATTCCCGCCGCTCTCAAGACGACTGGCCCATTAAACTTACCCGGGCCGCTCTCTGAGCCGGAAATTCTGGAATATTTCCGTCATGCATCGCAACACTCCAGCCGGGATTATGTTTCCTTGCTGGGCGCAGGCGCTTACTCTCATTACCGCCCGGTGGCGATTGATGCTCTGCTTTCCCGTGGAGAATTCTTCACCGCCTACACTCCTTACCAGGCTGAAATCGCCCAGGGAACGCTCCAGGCGATGTTCGAGTTTCAGACGCTCATCACTCAACTTACAGGCATGGACGTTTCCAACGCCTCGCTTTATGACGGCTCCACCGCCGCCACTGAGGCCGTGCTGATGGCCATGCGCATCACCCGCCGGAACAGGGTGGTGTTGGCGCGCACGCTTCATCCGGAATACCGCCAGGTGCTTCAGACCTACGTGCAGCACCAGGGAGTGGAATTGCGCGAGGTTGGATACAACAGCACCGGCCAAATGGACCTCGAGCAGCTTGAGGCTTCGCTGAAAACAGAAACGGCCGTGGTGGTTATCCAATCACCGAATTTTTTTGGATGCATCGAACGCGCTGAAGAAATTGCAAAGATCGTCCACAAGAGTGGCGCGCTGCTGGTGGTCACTATCACCGAGCCGCTTTCCCTGGCCATAGTTCGTCCCCCCGCGGATGCCGACATCGTCTGCGGCGAGGCGCAATCTTTCGGCGTCCCTGTAGCCTACGGCGGCCCTTACGTGGGATTCCTCGCCGCCAAAAGCCAATTCATCCGACAGATGCCGGGCCGATTGATTGGTCAAACGCAGGACACGGAGGGCCGCCGCGGGTTCGTGCTTACGCTTGCCACACGCGAACAACACATCCGGCGGGAAAAGGCGACTTCCAATATTTGCACCAATCAATCGCTTTGCGCTCTGGCCGCCACCATCTACCTTTCGCTGTTGGGGAAACAGGGGCTGAAAGCCCTGGCGGAACAGAATCTTTCCAAGGCCGCCTACGCCGCTGCCGAACTGCGCTCAGTTCCGGGCGCATCACTTCCCTTTACGGCGCCCGGTTTTAATGAATTCGTAGTCAAAGCTCCGGCGCCGGTGGAAGAATTACTGGTGGCGCTGCGAAAAGAAAAAATCATCGGCGGCCTCGATCTCGAGCGATTTTATCCCGAACTGAAGAATCACTTGCTTGTATGTGTCACTGAAACGGTGAGCAAAGCCCCCATTGACCGTATGGCGGCGGTTTACGCGCGATTGGCCGTGCGCTCCTCAGAGCAGGATCGGCAACCCGACATTGTTGCCGCGGGCCGGCAGTCTCTCTGAGGATCGCTCGCAAGATTTGACTGTCTTAGCTTTCGCAGTCACTTCAACCTATGGAAAATCGAAATCGCACGGCAAGACCCCACGTCACCCGTAACGAAGACCTGATCTTCGAGCAATCCTCTCCCGGCAAAACCGGTGTCGACTTGCCGCCGCTCGATGTGCCCGCAGCATCGCCCGACAAGCTTTTGGGTTCGGACATGTATCGCTCCGAAATCAAAGGTTTCCCTGAGGTTTCTGAAACGGAAGTCATCCGCCACTTCACCCGCTTGTCCACCTGGAATTACGGCGTGGATACGGGACTCTATCCCCTGGGCTCGTGCACGATGAAATACAATCCGCGAGTCAATGAAGTGGTGGCGCGCCTGGAAGGCCTGGCCACCGACCATCCCTTTGCTCCCGAGGGGCTGACGCAGGGTTGCCTGAAAATTCTCGCCGAAACTGCCAAGTGCCTCACAGAAATAACCGGGATGGACGCGGTTTCTTTGCAGCCCTCGGCCGGCGCGCAGGGTGAACTGACAGGTATCCTGATGATTCGCGCCTGTCTTGCCGACCGGGGCAATCCGAGGCGAATTGTCCTGATTCCCGATTCCGCGCACGGGACCAACCCTGCCAGCGTTAATATCTGCGGCTACGAAGTCAGGAACTTGAAATCAAACGCCCGCGGTTGCGTGGATTTGGACGAGATGGATCGCGCCATGACGGAAGATGTGGCCGGACTGATGCTCACCAATCCCAACACCCTGGGGGTTTTCGAAGAACAGATTGAGGAAATCGCGCGGCGCGTGCATGCCAAAGGCGGATTGGTTTACATGGACGGCGCCAACATGAACGCCCTGGTGGGCGTCGCCCGCCCCGCAGATTTCGGCGTGGATGTGATGCACCTGAATCTTCACAAGACATTTACCACGCCCCACGGCGGCGGCGGCCCCGGCTCGGGACCAGTGGCGGTCAAACGATTGCTGGAACCTTATCTTCCCGCGCCCACAATTGAGGAATCCGGGGACGGAACCTACCGGCTAAATTACGACAGGCCGAAAAGCATCGGACGGGTTCGCGCCTTCTATGGAAATTTCGGCATGGCCGTGCGCGCGCTCGCCTACATTCAAGCCAATGGAGCCGCGGGTCTCCGGCAAACAACCCTGGACGCCGTCCTGAACGCGAATTACGTGCGGAGCAGGTTGAAAGACGTTTACGATTTGCCCTACGATGCGCCCTCCATGCATGAGTGCGTATTCTCGGATCGAAGGCAAGCCGCACGCGGCGTTAAGACTGGGGATATTGCCAAGCGCCTGATTGATTATGGATTCCATCCCTACACCACTTCGTTTCCTTTGATTGTTTCTGGCGCGCTGATGATCGAGCCCACGGAGAGCGCCGGAAAGGCCGAACTCGACGCGTTTATTGAGGCCATGCGCTCCATCGCCCTCGAAGTTGATGAAGACCCGCAGTTCGTTCAGAAGGCCCCTTACACGACGCGGGTCACCCGCCTCGATGAGACGGCGGCCGCGCGCAAACCAGTCCTGCGCTGGGAACCGCGGTCATAGTCCCAGGGGGGTGTCGTTAATGGGCCAACCCTCGCCAATCGGAACCAAGCCTCACATTGTAATCATCGGCGCAGGCTTCGGCGGACTGTACGCGGCACAGGCGCTAAAGCGCGCGCCGGTGGAAATATCCGTCATCGACCGCCGCAACCATCATCTCTTTCAGCCACTTTTGTATCAGGTCGCCACCGCAGGGCTCTCCCCGGGCGATATCGCCTACCCCATTCGCGCCGTTCTGGCGAATCAAAAAAACACGCGCGTCCTGTTGGAAGAGGCGCTCTCCATCGATCCCGCCTCGCGCACGGTTAAATTGCGTGATGGCGATCTGAAGTATGATTATTTGATTCTCGCAACCGGCGCGCGCCATGCCTATTTCGGCCATGACGATTGGGAGGCGTTTGCGCCGGGATTAAAAAGTTTGGAAGACGCCCTGGAAATCCGCCGCCGCATTCTGCTCGCATTTGAAAAAGCCGAGCGCGAAACTGACCCCGCCAAGCGAAGCGAACTGCTCACCTTCGTGATTGTGGGAGGCGGCCCGACCGGAGTGGAGTTGGCCGGCGCCCTGGCCGAGATTTCCAGGCAGGTCATGATCCGCGATTTTCGCTCGATCAATCCTGGCGATGCCCGCATTATTCTGATTGAAGGAGGCCCCCGCATTCTCCCGAGTTTTCCCGAAAGTCTTTCCGCCGCCGCGGAAGCTTCTCTCAGAAAACTGGGCGCTGAAGTGCAAACACAAACACCGGTGACTGCGATTCAAGCAGGGCTGGTGATGGCGGGCGGCAAGACCATCCGTGCTGCTACCATCCTTTGGGCGGCGGGCGTGGCCGCGTCGCCGCTCGCCCGCTCCCTCGGGACGCCGCTGGACAAGGCGGGACGTGTGAAGGTGCAACCCGACCTCTCCATTCCAGGACATCCGGAAATTTTCGCCATTGGCGACATCACTGATTTCGAATTCCAGACAGGCAAACCTCTTCCCGGCGTCGCGCCCGTGGCCATCCAACAAGGCCGGCATGCTGCTTCGAATATCTTGCGGGAAATTGCCGGCAAGCCTACTCTGCCATTTCACTATCTGGATAAAGGCACCCTGGCTACAATTGGACGCGCCGCGGGCGTTGCAGACTTGGGCAAGCTGAAATTTTCAGGATACTTTGCCTGGCTCGCCTGGCTGTTTGTGCATATCTTTTTTCTTGTCGGATTCCGGAACCGGTTCGTCGTTCTCTTCGAATGGGCGTGGGCCTATTTCACCTATCAACGCGGCGCCCGGTTGATTACGGGCGACATCGACAAGAAGCCACCGAACGCGCCTTGCCCGTGAGCGGCAGTGTAAGCGCAAAACCAGGCCAAAATAGCGGGCTTATGCCGTCTAACACTCCCCCCCACCTGTAGGGTGTCTCCCTGCGAGACCGCACAATATTGTGGTTTTTGTCCTTTACAACCCCTTTTATCCATGTTAAGTTTTGTTTGAATTAAGCGGGGATTCTCGCAGCAGCCTTTGTTCGTGCGCCAGCACGGATGGTCAGGTTGGAAAGATATTGGGTTTACGCGGCAGCGTTTTTCCTCATTGTGGGGAGACCCGGCGGGATCGTCTCCAGAGGCCTCGTTCCCATCCATCTCTGATCATTCAAACCATGATTCCAAAAGTTTTTTGAGAATGAAACGGAATTGGAAGGTCATCGAGGACTGAGCGGGAGGAATCCAAATTGTTTAAGTTGAAAAAAGTTGAATTGCTTGGGTTTAAGTCGTTCGCGGACCGAACCCGGCTGGAATTTGCCGACGGCGTGGCCGCCGTGGTCGGACCCAATGGATGCGGCAAGTCCAATTTGTCTGACGCAATCAGTTGGGTGCTTGGGGAACAGAGCGCACGCATGTTGCGAGGCGAGCGGATGGCGGATGTCATCTTCAACGGCACCGGCACCCGGCCTCCCACCGGCCTGGCCGAAGTCAGCTTAACCCTGATTGACCCGGATTACGTCGCCGCACCCGCTGAACCCGCAAAATTGGAAGTTATTGAGAGCCCAATCACGGAGGAGTTGCAGCCCAGCCTCATCGAAGAAGCCGAACCATTGCCAGAAATCATTCATCCGGAAATCCCCGGCTCCAACGGACACGGGACATCGCCCTCGACGGCAAGGAAATTTCTTCCTCACCGCTCCGGCGAAATCATGGTGACGCGCCGGCTTTTTCGCTCCGGCGAAAGTGAGTATATGATCAACGGCGAAATCTGCCGTTTGCGCGACATCCAGGATTTGTTTATGGGCACCGGACTGGGCCCGGAATCCTACGCGATCATTGAGCAGGGCCGCATCGGCCAAATCCTGAGTTCAAAACCTTCGGACCGGCGCGCCATCATTGAGGAAGCCGCGGGAGTTTCAAAATTCAAATCTCGCAAGCGCCTGGCGGAGGCGAAACTCGAATCTTCGCGCCAAAACCTGTCACGCATTACCGATATTCTTGAAGAAGTCACGAAGCAGGTAAACTCGCTCAAGCGGCAGGCCGGAAAGGCCCGGCGATTCCGGGAAATGAGTGAGGAATTGCGCGGGCGGCTTAAGATCGTTCTAACCTCGCGGCTGCTGACGCTCGAAAATGAATGCCACCGGCTTCACGACGAATTAGCCATCCTCCAGGACCAATGCTCTCTGTCCGGGCAGCAACTCGCCGAACTCGAACGCGAGCAGAAGACGGTTTCTTCCCGGCACGAAGACCTGGAAACTCAACTGACCGCCTCCCGTGAATCCGTCGCCCAAGGAGCGCTCGAGCAGCAGAGGCTTGAGTCGCGCGCCGACCAGATCCATCAGCAGATCGCAACTTTGGATGCGCGCGCGCTTGAAGCAGCCTCAGAGATTGAAACCCTCCAGGCTCAGCTTGAATCCCTTGATCTCGAGACGAGCGAACTCAACGGCCGGGCCGACCAGCTCAGTCGGGAAATGAACATGGCGCAAGAGGACGCGGCGGATTTGTTGACCAAGAGGGTCGGCCTCTCGGAGCAGGTGGCGAAAGGCGAAACGGACGTCGAGGCCGCGCGCCAGGGACTCCTGACCGCAGTGAGCGCCGTTGCTGATTTGCGTAACCAACTGGTTCAGTCGGAGGAAATTGGCTTGGGTCTTGACCGCCAGATCAAACGCACGGAGACGGAAACGGCGGGCATCGTACACGAACACAGCCGGTTGGCGGCTGAACTTGATGCTCTGGGGTCCGATCATTCGCGCGGCGAAAACGCGCTGGCAGGCCTCGTGCACGCGGTGTCCGAAACCTCCGCAACTTTAAGCCGGACGCGCGAGGAAGAGACGGCCAGCCGCAACCAGGTGGAAACCCTTCGCCAGGAATTCTCCGGGGTTGTCGCCCGCAGGCAGGCGCTTGAAGAATCTTTGGCGCGGCACGCTTATACCACCGAGAGCGTGCGAAAACTTCTCTCCATTCACCACGTCGACAACGGGCACAGTTTTCGACCCATGGGTTTGCTGGCCGATTTTGTGGAAGTATCACCAGGCTACGAAGAAGTAGTGGAAGAATTCCTGAAGCATGACCTGGAGTGCGTGGTCGTGGAAGGTCATGACGAAGCGCGGTCCGGCATCGCTCTATTGAAGACTGAAGGCGCGGGCCGGTCCACGTTTTTTGTGACTAAGCCCGCCTCGAACGGCCATTCGAATGGCCACGCCGATCCTGAAGTTCGCGCGGCGCAGGGCGTGGTGGCGCAGGTGCGGGATCTTGTGCGTTTTGAACCGCGCTTGGGATTGAACGGCGACTTGCCGCTGCCGGCCCTCCAGAACGCCTACATGGTTGAAGACTCGGCGGCGGCGGAACGATTGGCCGGACAATATCCTGATTACCATTTCCTGGCGCCCAGCGGCGAACACTACCATCACCGGCTGGTGACGGGAGGACGCGGCGCGAGCGCCGGCCCCCTGGCCTTGCGGCGGGATTTCCGCGAACTCGAACGCCGTACGGCCGACCTGGAAAACAAAGTGCGCGAAGCGGGTGTGGCATTGGCCGAGCGTTCGGCGCTGGTGTCCTGCCTGGAAGAGCAGTTGCGCACCTTGAGTTCTGAAAAAGCGGAGGCGGAGAAGAAAGCGGTGCTGGCCAACGAGAAAATGCGGCAGACGCACGAGGATTGTGCCCGCGCCGCCGAACGTTTGCGCATCCTGCAAGGCGAGGGCTCGGCCCTGGCCGGCGAGCGCCAATCTGTTTTGATCCGCGAGATGGGGCTGCGCACCCAACTGGATGGAGCAGCAGAGGAACAGAAAAAGAGAGAAGGCGAAATTGAACAAACCACCCTGGTGTTGCGTGACCTTCGTTTGCGGCTCGACCAGATGACCCAGGACCATGCGGCGGCTCACGCGCGCGCCGGCGCTCTGGGCGAACGCGTTCGCGCCGTGGAAATGGAGCGGGCGCGCGTGCTCGCCCAGTCCGAAGGAGTTCGCGGGCGCATTGCCCGGCTTGGTGAACAGAACAAGTGCTGGCGCGAAGAACAGGTTCGATTGACGGAAGAGGTTGGAGCGGCCCAGTTGCGCCGGGCCGAGCTCGAGAAGGAACAGGAAATCTTGCGGCTGCAATTATCCGCCCTTGAACAGGAATCGCAAGGGGTAAGAATCCGCCGTGACCAGCTCGGACCCATGATGGATGCCGCCCGCGCCGCCTTTGAAGCCTTCCGCGATAAGCGCTCGGAGGTGGAAGTCGGGTTGGCTCGCGCCGAATCCGACCAGGCTCACCGGGCCCAGCAATGCCGCGAGGAGCTTAACTCGGAGCCCGCGCAATTGCTTGCCGAGCTCACTCCGGACAGCGCGCTTTCCGGAGAATTGCTCCACGCCGCGGAAGAGGAACTGCGGGCCCTGAAGGCGCGGATCGAAGCCTTGGGCCCCGTCAACATGATGGCCCTCGAGGAATTGCAGGAAGCGGAGGAACGATTCACATTTCTCGAAACGCAAAGGCAGGACCTGCTGGTTTCGATCAACGACACGGCGCAGGCCATCAAAGAAATTGACGAGGTGTCACGCCGTCAGTTCCTTCAGGCCTTCGAGGCCATCAATCGCAATTTTGCCGAATCGTTCCGCACCCTATTCGGCGGTGGCATCGGGGAAATGCGGCTGAGCGATGATGGCGATCCTGACAGCGGCCTTGACATTGTGGCCCAGCCCCCGGGAAAACGCCTTCAGAACGTGTTGCTGCTTTCCGGCGGCGAAAAGGCCCTGGCCGCGCTGGCTCTGCTTATCGCCGTATTCCGATTCACGCCCAGCCCGTTCTGTATTCTGGATGAAGTGGATGCGCCGCTCGATGAATCAAACGTGGACCGGTTCACTCGTCTCATTCACCAGATGAGCCAGCATACGCAATTTATTTTGATTACCCACAACAAACGGACCATGGAAATCGCCAAACTGATGTACGGGGTAACCATGGAAGAGCCGGGTGTCTCCAAACTTGTTTCCGTCCGGTTTGAAGAATTTGAGCCCGAGCCTGAAGCTGTTCCGGCATAAGAGTCGTGGGCCGGGCCATAGGGGCCGGCCCGCCAAACTCAAGGCTGATTCTCGAAGCGAGAGCGTCCCCCCTTCCCAATTTTGGTGCAAACCTTCCCGCTGTGGGGAGGCAGGCTGAGTCCATCCCCCGCCGGGCCACGAAAAACATGCGCCTAGGCATATGAAATGAGTCGCTTCAAATTTGCGTCCAATTTTTTTCGTTGACATCTTCCCGCGATGCCATAAAATTATCGCTCCATAAATTCTGTGAGCAAACAAATCCCCCCAGCTCCCATTCGAGAATCGCAGTTGCCGGGCGTGAAGCTTTTTTCGCGCGGAAAAGTCCGTGACGTATACGAAGTATCAGGCGAGCGCCTGCTGGTGGTGGCCACCGACCGCCTTTCGGCATTCGACGTGGTGATGGCGGAAGGCATTCCGGATAAAGGGCGCGTGCTCACCCAGCTTTCCTGCTTCTGGTTTAATTATTTTAGAAAGTCCATCCCGCATCATTTCTTGACCGCGCGTATGGCCGATTACCCGAAAGAGCTGAAACCGTTTTCCGACCAATTGCTGGGCCGCTCGATGCTGGTGGAAAAGGCAAAGCCCTTCCCGATTGAATGCGTGGTGCGGGGTTATCTGGCCGGCTCGGGATGGAAGGATTACAAGGCTACGGGCGCCGTTTGCGGAGTCAAGCTGCACGCCGGACTTCGCGAATCCTCCAAGCTGGAGAAGCCCATTTTTACCCCGTCCACCAAGGCGACGCAGGGCCATGACGAAAACATCGATTGGAACGAAACCGTTCGCACCATCGGGCTTGCCAACGCGGACAAGATCCGCGAGTACAGTCTGACCCTATATGAAAAAGCGCGCGACTATGCGGAAAGCCGGGGGATTATTCTGGCTGATACCAAGTTTGAGTTCGGGAAAATCGGCGAGAAAATTATTTTGATTGACGAGGTTTTGACCCCCGATTCCTCGCGGTTTTGGCCACGGAACGGTTATGAGCCCGGCGGAGCGCAGCCTTCCTTTGATAAGCAGTTTGTGCGCGACTACCTGGAATCGGTCCACTGGAACAAGATGCCCCCTCCTCCTCCGCTCCCCGAAGAGGTGGTGAAAAACACCAGCGAAAAGTATAGGGAAGCTTTCCGCCTCATGACGGGACACAATCTGAGTTGAGAGAGGCCGGCTGATATTGCGAAGGGGATTGTGGTGACATGGAATTGGCTTGATTGGACTCTTACCCTCATAGCCGTCTTATCCATCGTAACGGCGGCGACAAAGGGGATCATCCGGGAACTGATCTCCCTGGCCTCGGTTTTGGTTGGCCTGATTGTTGCAGCTCTAGGTTATCAGTGGGCGGCCACCTGGTTTGAAGACCTGACTCGCTCGCATGAAGTTGCGCTGGCCGCGGGGTTTCTTACACTGTTCCTGGCTATTCAGGTTTTGGGCGCCGTGGTTTCAGCGATTGCAAGAAAATTGATCAAGACGGTGGGATTGCAATCGTTTGACCGGATCTTGGGCGGAATTTTTGGGGCTTTTCGGGGCCTGGTGGTGGACTGCATTTTGCTGCTCGCACTGGTTGCCTTCGCCATCAAGCCCGAAGCGGTAAGCCAGTCGGTGCTGGCCCCTTACGTAACCACCGGGGCGCGGGTGCTTGCGCTCCTGATGCCGTCAGATCTGAAATCCCAGTTCCGGCTCGGATTTGACAAGTTCAGGGAAGCCTTGATCCTGCAAGACAAAAAGCCGCCCAAGAATTAATTCGGAAACTTTCGCATCATTATTGTTTGGAGTTCGGCTATGAAAGAGCAACTTGAATCACTCGTCAGCCAAATGGTGGATCGTGGAATTTCGTACGAAGACGCTTTAGGTGAGTTCGAGAAAAGATTTATAAAGCAGGTGTTGGAAAAGAGCAATGGCAACCAGTCAAAGGCCGCTCAAATACTGGGTATCCATCGAAATACACTGAGCAGGAAAATCGAAGAGCTCGATCTGGATCACCGGCCCAAGCCACGCAAACGCTCGAGCCGATGATTCAGTCTTAATTTCCCCCGAATTCCCGTTTTGATCCTCGCGGTTACTCTCCGTTGCCACGCCCGGTGCGCATCAGTATTCGCAATTCAATAATCTGTGGCTCTATCTCCACCCTCGCTCATTGAGCGGCTTTGTGATGAACAGGGGTCCTCGGCTTCGGCTTGGGCTTGGCTTTGCCTTTTTCCTGGCCCGCGGCCAAATCGTCGTCGTTGATGGTTCCATCCAGGGTAATAAAAAAATTGGGAGTCATTGTATACTCCGCCATCGTCCCCTGGAACCGCACGGGCGCCCCTTTGGCAAGGTGTTTGGCGTCGGCCTGCTTATCCCTCAAAGTGATATCGTAAGTGCCTTCTTTGGCTTTGGATTCATCCGAGATGTCGATGTGAACCAAAGTCGTTTCGGCATCCGGTCCTGGCTCGACGCTATCCACAAATCCGGGTCCGCCGAAAGGCTGGCCCTTGAGGGCATCCCACTGCTGCTTTTCGGTGTCGCCGCCGGCCTTGAGCGCGTCTTCATAACTATAAAATGCATCGACGAATTGATTGCCGGTGGCAGTGTGCTTGGGGGCTTGCGTCACTTTAAAGCCATCCGGCGGGTTCACGGACGTCGCGGCCTGAGTCAGGATGTCCTGCTCGCCTTGATTGGAGCCGTGGCGACTGGTATAGACCTGATCGTAGTATTTCTGGAGGGCCGCCGCGTTGGGACTCTTTGAAGCATTTGCCAGTGCAACCGAACGGGCCAAATTCCAAATGCCATTGTCATAGTCAGGGGGCGTGGATTGCAAGTAAGCCTGCCCGAGCATGGAGAATGTGAGGTTGTTACCCGGGTCGTCTTCCGACGCGGTCTTTAACGAAGTAATGGCCGCTGCGTAATCCTTCTTTTGTAACGCCACCCAACCAACGGTCCCGTTGAAAACAGAACGCAACCCCTTGATGGCCTGGTTGAATTGATCGTCCGGAACACCGGCGGGTTTCTGGAGCTTCTGAATAAGCTCCAGGCCATGCTTTGCTTCTGTATCGGCACGGGTTAACTTGGCGGCAGCATCGGCATCAGTGGGTTTGAAAACAAAGGGGAGGGCAAAACAGACGAACCGGAGCGCGTCCAGGTTGTCCGGATTGGCGCCCAACGCCTTCTCGCCGGCCTCGATGGCATGGGGGCCGTCATTCAGTTGCTGGTAGGACGCCAATTCCTGAAGGTAAGCCAAGTCCTTGAAATCCGTGTCGGTGTACTTGGCCAGGAACGCTTCCGCTCCTGAAATTTTCTTGTGTGGATCCTTTTCATTAACGACCGCTTGGAAGGCGTTGTACTCCTCCGTGCTCTTCCATTGAGGCCCTTTCTTCTCTGCCGCGGCCTGCTGAGGAGCAGCCCAAGAGAGCAGTGGAAATAATCCGAATGATTTTCCGCGGATCCCTGCGGGCCGGGCCTGGGCCAAATCACATCCGAGGCTGAGCAGCAGGGTGGCAGTAACGAACACAAGATTTTTCTTCATTGGGTTGACGACCTCAGTTTATAGGGTATGAGCCCAGTAATTTCAGGATGTGGCCCGTCCAGGCTCCAGTTCGCCCGGAGGCATTACTTGAAGGCTCCAGTACTCGCCTGATGCCAGAATCGCGCACGAACGCGATAAATCAAATACCAAGACTTGCAAAACTTTGCAAGCAAAATCTGAAACCCTCTCTATTTTTTGGTGTTCTCCCTCTGTTTGCCTTTACCATTACCCATATCTTAAGATGCAAAACCTCCGCAAGGCGTCGCCCCCCAGGAACTCAAGCAATAGGTCAGTATGGTTTTGTAGAGGCGAGTTTATTTTGCCTGATGGCAGCGTAAAGCCACCGCTACAAAAAACTGTACTACCGCCCGAACACCAGCTTCCTTGCGAGCTAAGGACTGAATGATTAGAATTAGAACAATATGCCCATAAGCGGCCCAGGCGAATCACTAGCGGAACGCGCTGAAATGGCGGCATTTGTCCCCCGGCACCGCGCGGAGCGTTTCTTCAGGGAAAGAGTGAAGGAAGTCCTGCTTGCGTTGGCGCGCAATCCGAATCTTCAGGAACCAGACCTCTTGCGGTTGCTGGAAAGAAAGGATCTGCCCCCCGAGGTGCTTCACGAGTTGGCCCGCCACAAGGAGGCGGCGAAAAGCTATTGGGTCAAGCTTGCTCTGGTCCGGCACCCGAGGACTCCGCGCCTCGTTTCGCTTCCCATTCTGAAATTTCTCCACCTCTTTGATTTAGTTCGTGTCTGCCAGACTCCCGCCGTGCCGACTGACGTAAAGCACGTGGTGGAGGAAACCATCCTCAAAAAGGCGGAAAGAATTCCTCGCGGCCAAAAAATTACGCTCGCCCGGCAGGGTTCCGGGCACGTCGCCGCCGGCCTGCTATTTACCAACGACCAGGAATTGATTCGAGCCATTCTGGATAATCCCTACCTCACCGAAGCGCATGTGACCCGCATTATCACCCGCAACGACCTTCCCGCCGAGGTTGTCGAATTGATTGCCACCACTGAAAAATGGTCGCGACGATATGATGTCCGGTTGGGGCTGATACGAAATCCACACACCCCCTTTGGTCGAGTGCTCTCGTTCATTCCGGATCTCGCCGTGAGCGACCTCAAAGAGCTTTGCCTCGATCGCCGCATGCCGGAACCAGTCCGGCGATACATCGCGGCCCATTGCCTCTTGCGCATCAACAAACGGCAGCGTGGGCGCACCCGCGCCCAGTGATGGGCATGAAGGGCCACGATTGCTTGACACCTTTTCGTCCCTTCGCTAGATTGACCATGGGCCCTCGGGCCGTGATCCGAATTCCCCGCCGGGCGAAACGGAATCAAGTTTCTTCAAACCAGAACGGACAATAAGGAGCGCGAGTGGCTTTTAGCTGGCTCGACCTGGTTGTGGTGGTCGGTTATCTTATCGCCATCACCCTCTTTGGGGCTCACTTTGGAAAAAGCCAGCGCACCCTCCACGACTACTTTCTCGGGGGCCGCCGCCTCCCCTGGTGGGCCATCGCATTTTCAGTGGTCTCGGCGGAAACCAGCATCCTGACTATCATCAGCACGCCCGGAATCGCATATCGTTCGAATATGGCGTTCTTGCAACTGGTATTTGGATACCTGGTCGCGCGGGTGGTGGTCAGCTTCATCTTCATCCCGCGATATTTTGCCGGTGAACTTTTCACCGCGTATCAACTGGTGGAGCGACGCTTCGGACCCAGATTAAAGGTCTTCACCGCTGCGCTTTTCCTGATCAGCCGCGCCCTGGCGGAAGGCGTGCGCGTCTTCGCCATTTCCATTTTGATTGAAGTAATTTTCAAGACGGGCGTACTGACCTCGGTTATCATCATTACCGCGCTGACCCTCTTCTATACTTTCAGGGGAGGACTCACTGCGGTCATATGGACGGACGTCATTCAATTGCTCATTTATCTCTCCGGGACGGTGCTGGCGCTGATCCTGGCCACGCACGCCATTCCTGGAGGGTGGCATGAAGTCACAAGGCTCGCGCATACGGGCGGGAATCGGCTCCAGATTTTTGATTTCCGTTTTAATTGGCATGAACCTTACCTCTTCTGGTCGGGCCTGGTGGGTGGAACCTTCTTGACCACGGCCAGCCACGGGACCGATCAACTGATCGTTCAGCGCCTGCTGGCGGCAAAAGACAAGGGCCAGAGCCAGACCGCTTTGCTATCCAGCGGCGCAGTCATTCTTTTTCAATTCACTTTATTCCTTCTGGTGGGTGTCGCACTATTTGCTTTCTATCAACACTTCCCGCCCGCGGCCCCCTTCACCAACCCCGACAAACTTTTCCCCACTTTTGTGGTCACGCAACTTCCGCGCGGCCTGGCCGGCCTTCTGGTGGCCGCGATCATCGCGGCAGCCATGTCCAACCTTAGCGCGGCGCTCAATTCGCTCGCTTCCAGTTCGGTGATGGATTTTTACAAACCCTTTCTGCGGCCGGACGCCGACGAAAAAGAATACATGCGCATCTCGAGGGGTATGACCGTGGTTTGGGGCGTCGTCCTGGTGCTGGTTGCTTTCGTGGCGCAGCAATTTCACCAGAGCGTGCTCGAGCTTGCTTTGACCATCGCCTCTGTAGCCTACGGAGCTATGCTGGGGATATTCCTGCTCGGGGTCCTGACCCGGCGCGTCACGGCCAGCCACGCCTTGCTGGGCGCATTGCTCGGCCTGGCCACTTTGCTTTATGTGATGAGATCGACCGCCATCGCCTGGACCTGGTACGTGGCCATCGGAACCTCCGTGACGTTTATAATCGGGTGGGGCGTAAGTTGGATACTCCCCGGCGAAGCGAATTCGCCAGCCGTAGCAAGTTGAAATGGAAATGGAAAAACGAACTGAACTGATCAAAGGGTTGGGGCTCTACGGGGCGGCATCGGTGGTGGCCGGCACCATGATTGGCACCGCGATTTTCGTGGTGCCGAGCAAGATGCTGAACCTGGTGGGAACTCCCTGGATGGTCCTCCTGGTTTGGGTTTTCGCCGGCATCCTGAGCCTTTTTGGCGCGCTCGGTTACGCCGAACTGGGCGCGGCGATTCCCGAAGCCGGCGGCGAGTACGTTTACATCCATCGCGCCTACTCGCCCATGCTTGGATTCCTCTATTCTTGGACCCAATTTGTGGTGGCCAAATCCACTTCCATCGCCGCCATCGCCACCGGCTTTGTGCTCTATTTGAGTTATTTTTTTCCCACCCTCACCGAAGTTGTTTGGCAGGCCCAAATTGGATCCGGTGAACACTCATTCGCTTTCAAGCTCACCGGGCTTCAACTGGGCGCGACGGTGATGATTCTGCTTCTTTCCGTAATCAACGTCCTGGGAGTCCGGCGGGCGGGCGCGGTGCAAACTTTATTCACGGCTTCCAAAATCCTGGTGCTCGCCGTCATCATTGTTCTGGGGCTGACGCTCGGCCACGGCTCGTGGGATCACTTCAAGGCGCTGCCCGCCACGGCCTTTCACGGAGGAACTCTGGCTGCATTCGGCGTGGCCACCGTTTCCGCGCTCTGGGCCTATGACGGTTGGAACAATTTGAGTATGGTTGCCGGCGAAGTCAAAAATCCGCAACGCAATATGCCCGCGGCGTTGATCTTCGGCACGCTGCTGGTGATCACCGTGTACCTGCTGGTGAACATGGCGTACTTTTACGTCCTCGCGCCCGCGGACATTGCTCGCACCCAAACCGTGGCCGCGGATTGCGCCCGTGTGTTCATGGGGAAAGCGGGCGGAGCGTTTGTCGCCGTTGGCGTGATAATTTCGACCTTCGCAACTTTAAATGGTTCCATACTTTCCGGATCGAGAATTCCTTTTGCCACCGCTCGCGATGGACTTTTCCCGCAACCGCTGGCGAAGCTCAGCCCCCGGTTCGCCACTCCGGTGGTGGCCATCTTGAGCCAGGCCTTTGTGGCCGGACTTTTTGCATTGAGCGGCCAATACGATACGCTTTATACCAAGGCGATTTTTTCCGAATTCCTGTTTTACGCGCTGGTGACCGCCGGAATTTTCGTCTTGCGGCGCCGCGAACCGAATCTCCCCCGGTCCTACCGCACTTGGGGTTATCCCGTCGTTCCCGCGATTTTTGTGGGCCTTTCGGTCTTGTTGCTCATCAACACTTTTGTGGAGCAGCGAACGGATTCCCTCTGGGGACTGGCGCTGGTGGGAAGTGGCATTCCTTTGTACTTCATCTGGAAAATATGGCAACGAAAAACAAATTCCTGAGGGCGACGATTTGTGCCAGCGCCGGATTGCTTGCGCTCTCAGCGGGAACAACACTCCGGGCGGCCAGCCAGGAAAACAAAACGCCCGGGCCGCCATCCCATCGCGGCAGAAAGCCCGGCGCGCAAAAGCAACAAGCTCCCCCAAACATTTTTCGCCAACAGGTCTTGAGCGCGCGCCCGCTCAAGATGCTCTATTATTTCGACGATGCTCGCGGCTTCCAATCACTCGAGTCCCATATTCCGGGCATCACCGTTCTCGCTCCCCAATGCTTTACCGTGGATGGCGGCGGACATATTGAAGGAACCGTTCCGCCACGGGTTCGAGAAGCGGCGAGGGCGGCGCGGCTGCCCATCATGCCGCTGCTCTTCAACCAGGGATTTGATCGTGCCACGGTTTCTGCCTTGCTGCACGACGAGGTGGCTCAGGAAAACGCCGTCCGCGCCATGTCCGATATCGCCAACCGTGGCGATGAGGTGGGTTTTCAAATCGACCTCGAAAACATCGCTCCCGCCGATCATCGTTTTTTTACGCTCTTCGTAAAACGCGCTGCCGCTCGCCTCCACCAGGATGGCCGTCTGCTGAGTGTGGCGGTAACGCCGCAATTCTCCGAGGCGCAGCCTAAAGGTCGCCAGCGAAAAAAAACCCTGCGTGGCGAGTGGTCGGGCGCTTATGAATATCGCAGCCTCGGGCAATACGCGGATTTGATCACGTTGATGACCTATGACCACTCCAGCCGCAACGGCCCTCCCGGACCTATTGCCGGCTACGGTTGGGTAAAGACGGCGATTAAATTCGCTGTCGAGCGCGTGCCCCGCACAAAGTTATTGCTCGGCCTTCCGCTATACGGCAGAGAATGGAGCGTCGAAGGCGATAACTCGCCGAGCCGCTCGCTGACTTACGATGCCGTGCGGGCGCTCATCGAGCGGCCGGATGTTCACGTTCAATGGAACGCCCGGTGGCGCTCGCCATGGTTCGAGTACAGTGATGGCTTATCGCAACGTACGGTTTGGTACGAGGATAGCCGCAGTCTCAAAGAAAAACTTTCCTTAATGCAGGATTACGGGCTGAGAGGGTTTGCCGCCTGGCGGTTGGGAGACGAGGGCCCGGATTTCTGGCCGCTGGTGGAGGGTGCGAAAAAAGACCAGGGTCGTGGCTCTGTTCGCCCAAAACGACCCGCTGTGGCAGCGAAACAAAAAACGAAAATCGAATCCCATCTGAACGCCAATCCTGATTCCCAAGCAAGAACGGGCGAGCGAGTTGGCCAGACCCGGTAGGGTTGAAAAAACTTCATGCGCAACTTGCGATTGAAAATTACGTTTCTTATTGTCCTTGGCGCACTGGGACCGGCAAATCTTTTTGCGCTTGGCGGATGGACCGTGGTGTCCGCCAAAAAGCTTGATCCGAGAGTAATGCAGCAGGTTTCTGATCTGGCTCGGCAAAACCATGCCAACATCCGCATGATATCGGTTGCCCCCAAATCGACCGCCAAGGCGACGCGTGGGAATCTCATCATCGAGTTCAAGGAGGCGGAGAGCCTCGATAAATTTGTCGAAACTCTGAAAGACTTTCCTGGAGGCCCTGCAAAGGATCTCTCCCCCGAATTAGCCGCGGAAGGTTACAGAATAATCATAATCTCTGACGAGCCGGCAGGTCCTAATCACATTGAAATCCTCGCGTATAGCGCTATTGGCTTTCATTACGCGTTGTTGCGCATTCCCGTTATCTTACACACGCCTGCTCTGAAAATGGGGGCAGCCATGGCTCCAGCCCCACAACGGTTTGCATTCGTAAAGGTGGGCAACCATTTTAAGATTGCGATAGAAGATCTCCCCTCTTTCCCCGATCGCGGCATCGTGGAGGGATTCTACGGCAAGCCCTGGAGCCACAAAGATCGCCTGGCGATGCTGAAGTTCGAGGGCCAGCACGCCATGAACGTTTATTACTACGCGCCCAAGGACGATTCTTACCATCGCGCGCTTTGGCGCAAACCCTACCCGCCCGCCAGGATGAAGCAGCTTAAGGAACTCGTGAGCACCGCTCACGCGAATTTTGTGGACTTCTGTTTTGCCATCAGTCCGGGGCTCTCCATGGTTTACTCCAATGAGGCGGACTTCACCCATCTCACCACCAAGCTCGACGCGGTGGGGAAAATGGGCGTGTCATGCTTTGCCCTTTTTCTGGACGACGTGCCCCAGGACCTCCAGAATCCCCAAGACAAAATACGTTTCAAAACTCTGGCCGAGGCCCACGTCTATATCATCAACAAGCTCTACGATTATTTGAAATCGCAATCCCGGGGAAACCGGTTGGTGGTTACGCCCACGACTTACACCAACAATCAGGGCGCGCTCGACTACGTGCGGGAAGTGGGCGCCGGAGCAAACCCCGATGTGCCCTTGATCTGGACCGGCATCCAAGTGGTCTCGCCCACTATCACCGTGGCGCAAGCGCAGGAGTGGGGAGCATTGCTCCATCGAAAGCCCTACATTTGGGACAATTTTCCCGTGAACGATGGCATTCGCTGGCGCGTGAATCTCGGCCCGCTGCGGGGACGCGATCCCAATTTGTCCTCCGCCGTGAGCGGCTTTGTTTCAAACCCCATGATCCAGCCCCAGGCTTCCAGGATCCCGCTGCAAACTGTTGCCGAATACCTTTGGAACGCCACCGCTTACGATCCGGATGCCGCCGAAAAGCGCGCCCTCACTGATCAATTTGGCAAGGACGCCGCGCGCGATCTCGCCCCCTTCCTCACAACCTACAGCGACTACTGGTGGGACGATAATATCTTCAGGCCCCTCTTTACTGAAGAACGGAAGACCATCGACATTCCAGAAATCAGGCAGCGCAATGACCTGCTTGAATCTGCCGCCCGCAAGCTCCGGAAAAAGCCTCGCTACCAGATCCTGATGAGTGAACTGTTACCCTTGCCTCCCAAAATTAAATCGCGCCTGGTGGAAGTCCTCGACGATCCCGCCTTCCGCCTTCTGCCCGACCAAAGAATTGTGTGGCGCGACGATTATGACGTTCTCTACGCCCCGCGTGTGACCGATCCCATCAGCCTCGATGGAGATTTTTCCAAGTGGCGCGGGGGCCCGCTTTACGTCCTTGACCAAAAAGGGCAGATTGTGGCCGGTTCCAAGTTTTGGCTCGGGCCCGATCAATTCTCCGCCCGCTTCGCCCTGGCCTGGGACGATCATTACTTTTACATCGGAGTGGACGTCACCGACCCCAACCTCTATCAGCCCTTCACGGGGCGCGACATCACGCAAGGCGATGCGATTTCCCTGCTGCTCGAAACTGCGTTTCGCAAGAATTTTACCGCCACGTCCCCGAACGGCGACGAGTACTCACTGACCTTCAGCCCCGGAGACTTTGCCGCGGTCAAACCTGATGTTTATTCGGCGGACGATTACCTTCCGCCGCGGCCCGTGCCCAGAAACTATAATCAGGAAATCAGGACGGCGTGGAAGAAAACGGCTTCGGGATTTTCGGGTGACATCGCAATTCCCGTAGCGTGGTTCCAGGGGGGACAATTTCATGGGGACTATGAAATCGGCATTACGCTCGGCGCGCAAAAGACGATTCCCCGAGTCCCGCTTGCAGTTACTCCTGCGGAAGAATCCCCGCAGACAGTCTTCCACTCCAAGACGGACCGCGTTTTCCCCGCCCGTTTGAGAAACCCCTCGACTTATCAACGGCTGGTTTTGATTGATTCAAGAAAACAGAATCCCTGATCGGGTTTTGCCAAGGAAATGCAGGGCAGAAGGAAATTCAATTGGTTGAAGCCGGTTTTTTTTGCAGCGCGGGGATGATGTACTGAGTCACGTAGGTTTCGTATGCTCTTCGGGCTTCGTCCGTAACCGGCGTGTCAGCCACGGGATGGTCCGCGGTCGCACGCAGGTACATGTCGCCGGGCCGTCCCAAGGGGCCCGCTTCGGACTTTACAAATTTCTCCGAATCGTCATCGCCAAAATCATAAATCTGCTTGGGCGAATACGTTTTGAGCTGTTCGGGCGCCAGTTTATCCATGGTGCGGACGTGGATGGTCAGTTTTCCAAAGCTTCGATCCTTGTCATAGTCAACGCGCAGCACGTGCTGGAGTTCGGCATCCGGATTACTGCTGGTCTTGTCCTTGTAGAGGTCGGCGAGAATGCAAAAGTCGGAAAGTTTTCCGTTGTGCGTGTCATCCAATAATTGAAAAAGGCGAGAGGTAACATCGTTAGGGTCGACCGATTGGGACCTGTCTTTCGCCCCAGCCAAGGTCCGCAGGCCGGCGAGGGCGAGGGAAAAAACAATTATTCCCGCGCTTACTCTGCGCCATGGAAAATTGCGAGTCATTCCCAATTCTATTCTCCGAATCAAGTTAGAAAAAATTGAGGTCCGTGAAAACGGCACTCGATGGACTTCCAGGAAATCTAATCATACACTTCCCTGCCCCAGTCAACAAGCATTCCATTCGGATTCATTGGGCGGACGCAGGGGCAGGGCTTGCCCTGCCCTCTTCGACTCGAGTCAACCAGGAAACGCAAACCGGGGACGGCAAGCCGTCGCCCTACAAGAAGCCTTTCGTGCCAAGTCCCAGTTGGTTGTCATTCGAGCTTAAGACTTTGCGACCTAAGGATATATCAAATACTTACTCCGCATTTGACGGAACGCCTCCAGATCCTTCTGTTGCCACTCATAGGCCATTCGTCGCGGATCGCGGCCTTGCTTGATGCCTTCCAGCACATCCCGCGAGCCAACCAGAGCCAGCGTTTTGTCCAACTGGAAATCGTTGGGGAAAAGTTTGTAGAGCGCGGCGGCCAGTTCCACGCCCAACTCCGGCGAGTCGAGCGCCTGCCGGTCGAGTAAAACAAATTGAATGCCGTGGCAGGTCTCGCCGGAAAAGCGGTTTTCATGCGGAGTGAAATTTACGGAAAGAAAGCGGATGCCCTGAATCTGCCGGCCGTTGAGATAATCGGCAAGTTTGGCGCCATCGATCCACGGCGCGCCCAAAACTTCGAAAGGAGTATCGGTTCCCCGGCCCACGCTCAGGTTGGAGCCCTCCACCATACCCACACCAGGATAGAGTGTGGCTTCAATCAGGTTGCGCAAATTGGGCGAAGGATTAATCCACCGGGCGCCCGTCTCATCGAGCCATTCTTCCCGTTCCCAGCCCCGCATTTTGATCACTTGCAGCTTGGCGCCCAACTTATTTTCCTGATTGAACATTTCCGCCAGTTCGCCGAAGGTCATGCCGTGCCGTACAGGCAAAGAAAAATAGCCAACAAATGAGTGGAGGTCCGCGTCCAAAATGGGACCTTCCACATAAAGTCCCGTAATCGGATTGGGCCGGTCCAAAACAAAAACGGGCAATCCCGTGTGGCCACCGGCTTCCAGAATGTATCCCAGCGTCGCGGAATAGGTGTAAAAACGCACGCCGGCATCCTGGATGTCAAAGACAAGCGCGTCCAGGCCTTCCAGCATTTTCTCCGTGGGGCGCAAAGTTTCGCCGTACAAACTATAGACAGGCAACTTCGTTTTCGCCTCCACGCTGGAGGCCACATGCTCATCCGCGGTTCCGGCCAAGCCGTGCTCGGGGCTGAAGATCGCCGCCAGCTTCACGCCCGGCGCGCGTGTAAGCAGGTCAATATTGGTCCGGCCGGCTGAGTCCACGCCGGAATGATTGGTGACCAAGCCAATCCGCAGGCCGCGAAGCGCGGCGTAATTTTCCGATTCAAGCACGTCCAGTCCCGTTTCCACTTTTCCATTTTGGGGAGCGCGCTCGCGATAACTGTTGGCCATTTCGCTGTAAGAAGTGAGCGAGGGAGTGTCCGCAGCTCCTGCCTTACTTGGAGCCGCGCCAAACGCCGCCGCCGCAATGGTCGAAACCTTCGAACGTAATGCAATCACGTTTCCCTTCCCGATCGGATGCACCGCGTTGGTCAGCAGGATGACGTAAGTTTTTGAAAGGGGATCAATCCAGATGGAAGTTCCGGTAAAACCCGAGTGTCCGAAAGACCCGACGGGAAAAAGTTCGCCGCGGTTGGAGGAATAGGGCGAGTCAATGTCCCAACCGAGGCCCCGCACGGCGGTCTTTCCATAAGGCGTGGCAGGCGACGTCATTTTTGCAACGGCCGCCGCGCTGAGAATCCGCACACCGTTCAGCGTGCCGCCGCCCAGAATCATCTGGGCAAAAATGGAGAGATCATCCGCGGTGGAAAAAAGTCCGGCGTGCCCCGCCACTCCACCCATGTTGTATGCCGTCGGATCGTGCACTTCGCCCCAAAGCATTTTGCCCGTGGTCCCATGCTGGTATTGGGTGGGAGCGATCCGCTCGCGATCCATGGCGGGCGCCTCGAGCGGTTCAAAGCGCGTGTCCTTCATCCCCAGAGGCTTGAAGATATGTTCGGAGCAATAGACATCCAGCATCTGTCCCGTCAAGCGATGCACGAGTTCGCCCAGTGTTTCAAAATTGATATCACTGTATATAAAACGCGTGCCCGGGGGCGCGATGGGCTTCTCTGCCACAATCAATTTGAGCGCGGTATCGTAACCCGACCATTCGGGTTCGAGGGTCAGGTCACCTCTGAGGCCGGAGAAATGAGTCATGAGCTCCCGAACGGTGATGTCCTCTTTGCCGTTGGCCTTGAACTCCGGCCAGTATTCTGACACCCGGTCTTCCAGGCGAATCTTTCCTTCGTCCACAAGCTGCATGATCGCGGTGGTGGTGGCAATAACTTTGGTGAGCGAGGCCAAGTCAAAAATAGTATCCCCGGTCATGGCGGATTTCTCGGGGACCACCGACCGGTTGCCGAAGGCGCGCCGGTATTCCACATTTCCATTGTGCCCGATCAGGACCACAGCCCCCGGACATTTCCCCGCTTGAATAGCTTCTTCAATGACGGGGCCGATTGACACGAGTTGCTGGTCAGAGGCTTCCTGGGCAAGGCCTTTTGCGGTGGCTGGTGCGGACGACGCTAAGAAGACCAGTGAAAGGTGGATTATGGAAAAGAAACGGAAGCAGGACGGTTTATTTTGTGATTTATTCATCCGAAAAGGAATCTAAGTTTGCCTGATCAAGTTTTATTAAGAGAAATGCGGAAAACACAAGCGCTTACACTCACAGTCTCCCAACTGATCGGCAGCTTGTCAATCACAAGAATCCGGTTTGGGATCTCAGCCACTGTTGACGGGTATTTCCGGAAGGATGAAGATCTCGCGCAAAGGCGCTAAGGCGCGAAGAACCGCGAAGAAAAGCGCCCCATGCTTTGCGCCTTTGTCCCTTGGCGAGAGAATGTTTTCCTCTTCTTGCTGCTCCCCTGTTAATGCACTCCAAACCCCGACGGTCGCGTTGCGCCAGAACGTATTCAGATGTAAATTATGATTTTGTGCAAGGTCAATGATCAGAGTTCCGGCTTAACTGTTGGCGCTGCTCAGATTTCAGTTTTTATTTAAGACGCCTTGACATAACCGCCGCTGCAATTTCAAATGGAAGCCGGACCGAACCATGAGCACCAGGCTTAACTTCGCGCTATTCGTTTTATTGGCCCTCGGGGTCGCGGCGGCAGTCGGCCTGATCCTCACCCGCGGCGGCGCACCCCTTCCCAAACCAACTCCGAGCAAACAAACATCGACAGCCGAAATCGAGTTGATCAACAAGCCTCAACTGGAGACGGCACGCCAACTGTTCGCCTTGGCTGCAACTCCTGAGGAGCGGCGATTGGCCGATGACGCCTTGCGGGAAGCTGACCGCGAGTTAGACCTGGAGTTTGCCGCCGCGCTCCAAAACACTGCCAATCAGTCTGCCCCACAAACTCCGGAAGTGCGCACCCTTCAACAGCGCATTCAGGCTTTGCAATCAGAAATCGAATCCGGCCAGGCGGAAGTGGACCGCTTGACGGCGTTGACCAAAAAAGCCAAAGGAGAACGGCAAGACAGCTTGCAGCAACAGTTGGATGTAAGTCAGGCCGAACTATCGCTGTCCAAGGAAGCGTTGTCCGACGCCAAAGAAGACTTGATTCGAATGGGCGGCGATCCCCACAGCAAAATTCAACAACTTGTCGAGGAACACCAGGCCGCCGACCAAGCCAGCAGTTCGGCGGCAGCCGTTCCGGGTAGCGAAGCAACGTCCATATTCTCCCCCGGTAGCTTACTTGACTTGTGGTCCCGGTTGAGTGCGATTAGAGATAAGCAAGCTCAATTAATCCAGGCCCGCGACGATGCTTACAACGCGGCGGCGGCCCGCGCAACCATGCACGATGCGCTTGAAGCACGGGAGGAAAAAGAACTCCCAAAAAAGAAGGAGGCCGCCGAGCGGGTCAAGAGCCGGCTTAGTTCAAATAAGGAAACTTCCAGCGAAGAGGATAAGTCCGATTCAAGAAAAGCCGCCACGGCCGCCCTTTCGTCGCTTCGGCGCCTCGCCGAGGACCGGAAGACCATGGCCATCCTCGACCAACAAGTCCAGGGCCTCCAGGAACTGGGATCCACCTACAACCAATGGATCATCCTGGTCAGGACCGAGCGGCAGGCCGCCTTGCACAACATGATTGCGTGTGGGTTGTGGATTGTCCTGCTTCTGCTGGTCATGCTTCTCGTCAATCGTCTGATTGGCGGTTTTTTCGGACGGCTGAACATGGAACAGAAGCACCGCGCCACACTTCACGCGGTCGTCCGTTTCGGCCTTCAGACCCTCGCTGTGGTGGCGATTCTTTTCGTGGTCTTCGGCAAACCCGGTCAGTTGTCCACCATCCTGGGTCTGGCGACTGCCGGCCTCACCGTCGCCCTCAAAGATTTCATTGTCTCGTTCATGGGCTGGTTCGTGTTGATGGGCCGCAACGGCGTGCATGTAGGGGACTGGGTGGAAATCAACGGGGTGCGCGGCGAGGTGGTAGAAATTGGCCTGCTGCGCACCGTCCTGCTCGAGACCGGCAATTGGACCGACCACGGGCAGCCCACCGGACGGCAAGTGGCCTTCCTGAACAGCTTTGCTGTAGAGGGTTACTATTTCAATTTTTCGACCTCGGGCCAATGGCTCTGGGATGAGATTCAGGTGCTCATTCCTCAAGACCGTGACCCTTATCCTCTGGCGGAAAAGATTCGCGATATTGTGGTGAAGGAAACCGAAGGGAACCAGCAGTCGGCGGAGCAGGAATGGAAAAGAGTCAAAGACCGTTACGGTGTGAAGTCGTATTCCGGGGAGACCACAGTGAGCGTGAAGCCCATAGACCACGGAGTGGCGGTGACCCTACGCTATGTGACGCGCGCCAATCAGCGGTCCGAAGTGCGCGCCCGGCTTAACCTGGCAGTGGTGAAACTTCTCCATCAAGGGCATGAAACTTTGCCGCCCGCCGAAAACCTCACGATATCCGCCACAACGGCCAACGAATAAGTCGGCTTCAGGTCCTTACCGTGCCGCCGCCCGACCGCGCGCAGCCGGGGATGGTCCCACGGCGCCGGCGGCGACTAATGACACCGAGGACGGCCTCGCCAAAACTTTCCGCGTGGAACTGGCAAAACCATAAAGCTCAAGATTCGTCTTGCGGTCTGAGGCTCGCCACTGAAATTAAGCAAGTCCCCATGATTTGGAAAAGCCTCCCCGCCTATCGTTTCGAGGCGGCGCTATCCAAAGCATCGCGCACGTAAGGTAACTCACGGGCCTGGCTCAAAGCTGTCTCGCCTTTCTTTGCTTTGACGTTAGGATCGGCGCCGGCCTGAAGCAGGATCTTCGCCGTTTCCGCGTCGCCAAAATCGATGGTGGATGCATAGAGAAGCGGCGTGTATCCGTACCGGTCAACCGCATTCACATCCGCGCCGCCACCGAGCAAAGCTTTCACCACATCGGGGTGATGGTCCACCACCGCCCAGTGGAGGGGCGTCATGTTATCCGCGTCCTTTTCGTGAATGTCCGCCCCGTCCGCCAATAGCGACTTCACGATACCCAGGTTGCCAAAGCCGATGGCCCCAATCAGGGGGCTGGTGGGGAAATTTCCGAGAAGATCCATCCTGCGATTGGGATCCGCGCCCTTGGCCAGCAGCAGGGCCATATTGTTTTGGTCGCCCGTAAATGAGGCTAGGAAGAACGGCGACGCATGGAATTTGACGTCCTTGCCCGGATTTACCTCTGCGCCGTGTTCGAGCAAAAGCTTTACTGAATCCGAAGTGCCGACGTAGGTGGAGGCAACCATCAACGCGGTATAGCCCGATTTTGCTTTGGCTCGAACGTTGGCGCCCCGGTCAATCAGGAGTTTCACTTTTTCCGCATCCGATGAAGCCATCATCAGCAGAGAAGTTCCTTCCAGAGTTGCCATGTTAGGATCGAGCCCGCCATCCAGCTTCGCTTTCAGCTCCGCCGCTGAGCCGAAGAGCGCCGTTTCAATCCACGGCTGGATTCCTTTGGGCTCAAGAGCGGTGAGCGGTTGGGGTTCGGCCGGGTGTGCGGATTCGGGCAGGGTCAGCATCATCGCCATTGCGGCCCAGCATGCCGCGTCGGTGGAAATGAATTGGTCGTGCCCGTAGGGGAACCCCGTCTCGATGTAAGGCGGGCTGACGCTGGCAGGCGAAACCTGGCGGGTATGAACGTGCCAAACGCCTTGCTTGTCCCGCGTGGACAACAAGTAGCTCAGGCCTTTTTGCCACTCGGGGTTGGTGACCGGGACTCCTCCTGCAATGTGCAAGGCCACCAGTGCCTCACCAGTGGAATAAGCGTCGGGCTGCGAGTGAGGCAGTTCCGCCCATCCTCCGCCCGTCCGCTGGAGAGCCAGCAACTCCTGTGCCGCACGATGAGTTTCCTCGGGCGTACCGCCCGCGTAATGAAGGCCAAACAAACGGAAGGTGAAGTCTTCCGTACTATGCGGCGTGGCCGTCAGCAGCCAATTCTTGGCACGGGCTTGCCGCTCTTCGATTTCGGGGTTGAACTGCGGAGGCAAAAACAATTGAATGGCGCGCAAGGCGACAGTGGTGGTCGTAAACACACTGTAGGATTGCGGGGGCCGGACGTCAAAAGTGGGCCAGTGCCCGTCTTCGCGCTGCCAGTTGGCAATCCGCCGGGCATAAACCTCGGTCACCAGATTGGGCTTGGCTCCTGCAGCATGCGCGGCGATCAGCGCCCAACCTTCGGAAGGCGCAGGGTCGATGATCATGGTTTCCTGCACGGCCTGGTCGATGGAGGTAAAGTCAGGTGATGTCATCAGCCCTTTGACGGCCACTTTGGCTGCCGAAGCTTCGTCCACTGCAATGCCCTTCTGCCGCGCAATCTGAAGGGTAAGCATCGGCAGGCCATGAGCATGGCAGGAGAAGCAAGTCATAGCCTGGTAGAAGCCCTCCGAAGAGTGTTGGACCATGGCCACCGAACGCTGGGCGGCCGCGCGGACTTCCACAGGCGAGGTGGTCTGCGCGTGGAGTGCGGGAAGAAATAGAAAAATGGCTAACGCTTTACGCATGATCCCCCCTGATGGCAAAACTTGGGTTTTGGCGGTCGATTAATCAGAAACACGAAGGTAGATTCTTTGCCGCCTAAGAATATACAGCCGACGTTCTTCGAGCGCAAGAATTCAATTTCGATAACAGATGTTCTGCTGGCGGGAGACGAAGCATTTCTCGCAGAGGCGCAAAGCCGCAAAGGGCCGCAAATAAATTAGAAGTTCGAGACCGTGCTTCTTTGCGCCTTCGCGCCTTGGCGAGAGAATCTTTATGTTCTAATACTCTTCTTCCGGCATCGGCGAAAGGAAGCAAGCGGGGTTCGTTTGCCACAACAACTGATTCTGCTGGGGCAGTTCCATATTCAACTTCCCGCCCAGCACCTTCTGCTATATACTGGCGCGCTGTTTCTGTCAACAAGCCCTTCGGGTTAGGAACTTAAATGAAAATTACTTTCGGAGACTGGTTGGTTGTCGCCGGGTATTTCCTGGTCAATCTTCTGATTGGCCTCTATTACCGCAAGAAGGCTAGTGGGAGCACTGGAGATTATTTCTTATCCGGGCGCGAGGTGAGCTGGTGGCTGGCGGGCACGTCGATGGTGGCCGCCACCTTTGCCGCCGACACCCCGCTGGCCGTCACCGGTCTGGTGGCGACGCAAGGGATTGCCGGGAATTGGTTCTGGTGGAGCATGTGCTTCAGCGGAATGATGACCGTCTTTTTCTTTGCGCGCTTGTGGCGCAGAGCGGAGATTGTTACCGACGCCGAGCTGGTGGAATTGCGTTACGCCGGCAAGCCCGCCGCCTTCCTGCGCGGCTTCCGCGCGCTTTATTTTGGAATCCTGATGAACTGCCTCATCGTCGGGTGGGTCAACCTGGCCATGGAACAGATCCTGGGCACCGTGCTCGGCCTTACCCGGTTTCAATCCGTACTGGTCATTTTCGGCATCATCGCTGTCACCAGCTTCTACACTTTTATCTCCGGCCTGTGGGGCGTCTTGTGGACAGACCTCATCCAGTTTGTGCTGAAGATGACCATGGTGACGGTGCTCGCTTACTATGCCATCCGGGCCGTGGGCGGAATGAATGTGTTGATCGCCAAGCTCGGCGCCGTGGATGCCGCCCAGCACGCCGCGCATGGAGGAACCGGATCCATCCTCGATTTCATCCCGGATCCGCACTCCGCCTGGATGCCCTTCACTCTTTTCTGCGCCTTCGTAGGCCTGAGTTGGTGGGCCAATTGGTATCCGGGAGCGGAGCCGGGCGGCGGCGGCTATGTGGCGCAGCGCATCTTCTGCGCTAAAAACGAAAAGCATTCGCTTGCCGCCACGCTCTGGTTCAATATCGCCCAATACGCCATTCGAAGTTGGCCATGGATTCTCACCGCACTCGCCTCCGTCATTCTTTACCCCGATCTCAAGAACAAGGAAACCGGAATCGGCTTCATTAAAGTTTGGGTGGATTACCTGCCTCACGCTTGGAGCGGTTTGATGCTGGCGGCGTTTGCAGCCGCTTATATGTCCACCATCGCCACCCAGCTCAACTGGGGATCGTCCTACATCGTTAATGATTTCTACCGGCGCTTCGTCTCGCCGGGCAAACCAGAGCGCCACTACGTTTCCGCTTCCAAAGTGGCCACAGCGGTACTTGCCGTGCTCGGCGCCGCTGTGTCGCTGGTGATGACCTCGGTAGCCGGCGCGTGGCAACTTCTGCTCGGCGTGGGCGCGGGCACGGGAGCAGTCTACCTGCTGCGCTGGTACTGGTGGCGGATAAACGCCTGGTCGGAGGTTTCCGCCATGACTGCGGCGGCGATGACCACGGCATTTCTCCAAATTAAAATACACGGCGAATCGCTTATTCAGTTTTCCGGGACGGACTCGGAAAAATTCGCGAAAACCCTGCTGCTCACCATTGTGGTGACTTCGGTGGTGTGGATTACGGTTACGTTTATCACCGGCCCCGAGCCGAAATCCAAACTGCTCGAATTCTATAAGCGCGTCCGGCCGGGCGTCACCGGATGGAAACCGATTGCAGCCCTGGCGCCGGATATCGCCCCCGTCAATGACGTTCTGTATAATTTGATGGACTGGCTGCTCGGCTGCCTGATGGTTTATATGGCTATGTTCGGGATCGGCGAACTGCTGCTGGGCACGCCGGGCACGGGCCTGATTTTCCTGGTGATCGCGGCGGCCGCAGGCTACGGCATATATTGGGACCTCTCGCGGCGCGGATGGGAAACACTTTCGGGTCGCGGGGACCAGTAGGAGAAACGATGAACGATGAACAATGAATGACGAATTAAGGGAAACATTCTTCTTCCACAATTCAGCGTTCATCATTGTCTTTTTTCCTCCTTCGACCCATTAACCGATGACATCAAAATTGCGCATCACCGAACGCGAAAATCCGGCATCAGCTTCGCTGGACACCAAATCAACAACCGAAATTCTGCGGATCATTAATCGCGAGGACGGGAAAGTGGCGGGCGCAGTAGGCCGCGAGATACCTCAAATCGCGCGCGCGGTGGATCTGATTGTTGCGGCGCTCGAGCGCGGCGGCCGGCTGGTCTATATCGGCGCCGGAACCAGCGGCAGGCTGGCGGTGCTGGACGCCGCCGAGTGCATTCCCACCTTCGGAACCGACCGTGTAGTTGCGGTGATGGCGGGCGCGCCTGATTCAATGTTCAAGCCCGCTGAGGGCGCAGAGGACGACGGGCGCCAGGCGGTTCGCGATTTGCGTGCCATCCTTTTGACCCGGCATGACGCCCTGGTGGCCATCTCGGCGAGCGGGCGTACGCCTTATGCTGTGGCCGGATTGCGCTACGCCCGGAAATTGGGCGCCGCGACCATCGCCGTCACCGCCAATCCCCAGGCGCCCATGCGGAGGCTGGCGAGAGTGACCATTGCCACCGTGGTCGGCCCTGAAGTGATCGCCGGTTCCACCCGCATGAAAGCGGGTACGGCGCAAAAACTCGTTCTGAACATGCTATCCACCGCCAGCATGGTGCGCACGGGCCGCGTCCTTTCAAGCTGGATGGTGAACCTGAAGATGAACAACGAGAAACTCAGAAAGCGCGGCGAACTGATGCTTTCGAAAGCCACCGGAGCGAGCTCCCGGGTAGCAGCGCGCGCCCTTGAGGAGTCGGGCCGAAACTTGCCAGTGGGGTTGCTGATGCTCTGGAAAAATATTTCCCCGCGCGATGCCTCGCGTTTGCTCGAGGGCAATAAGAATGTCGCGCGCATGCTGCGTGATGCCTACACTGAATGGAAGCAGATATCCCGCAGTGGAAAAGGGGAAAAATCGAGGAGCATTTTTTAATGGCGATCACAGCCCTCATGGCGGGAAGCATCCTTACGCCGCTCGATGAAATCGAAAACGGCGTCATCCTGATGGATGGCCATCGCATTGTGGCGGTCGGCGCCCGGGATGCTGTCAATATTCCAGCCGGTGCCGCTGTGATTGATCATCAGGACCGCATCCTCACGCCCGGTTTTATTGACATGCACATTCATGGCGCCGCCGGCCATGATTTCATGGAAGCAACCCCCGCCGCCCTTGGTACCATTGGAGCCTTTCTGGCGCGGCACGGCACCACGTCGTACGTTGCCACCACGGTGACGGCCAGCATCGAACGGACGATAGAAGCCGCGACTGGCCTGGGCGAAATCATCCGGTCCTGGTCATCAACCGATTCAGCCCGGAAGCCTGCCGCGGCCCAACCAATCGGAATTCATTTCGAAGGCCCTTTTCTAAACACAATCCGGCGCGGCGCTCACCCGGCAGCGGACATCCAAAAGCCGAACCTCGAAACTCTAAAAAGAATTCTTGATGCGACGGCCGGCGCAGCTTTGGTGCTGGCCCTGGCCCCGGAATTGGAGAGCGCGTTGGACCTGCTCGCTCACGCGCGCAACCGCGGTGTGCGCGTGGGCATCGGCCACTCCAACTCGACCTATGAAGAAGCGGAACGGGGCATCGATGCGGGGGCCACCCACGCCGTTCATCTTTATAACGCCATGCGCCCTTTCTCCCACCGCGACCCCGGCATTATCGGAGCCGCCTTGACGGACGATCGTTTGAGCGCGGAACTTATCTGCGACGGCTTGCACGTGGAGCCCCCCGCCGTCCGTCTTTTGGTCCGGGCCAAGGGGCTGAAACGCGTTATCCTGATTACCGACAGCCTGAGCGCCACGGGTATGCCGGACGGGAGTTACCAGTTGGGACAATTCACCATCAATGTGGTGGACGGCGTCTGCCGCACGGCTGAGGGCAATCTGGCCGGCAGCAGCATCGTGATGGAACAGGCGTTGCGAAACCTGGAGAAATTCACCGGATTCAGCTTTAAGGAATGTCTGCCTTGTGCGACTTTAAATCCCGCCAGATTGTTGGGCGTGGAGAATCAGAAAGGCGTGATCGCCGTTGGAGCGGACGCTGACTTCGCCGTCCTTGATGCAAATTATGTTGTGAAGCAGGCGTACGTCCGAGGCCGTCCGGCGGCGGCGCCAGCGTAACCCATTATGGATAAATTTCTGATTGAGGGCGGAAAGCCCCTGGAAGGACGCATCCATGTGAGCGGCGCGAAAAATGCCGCCTTGCCGGCCATGGCGGCTGCCCTGCTCACCGATCAGCGCGTGGTCCTGCGCAACGTCCCCCGCGTCCGCGATATCGGCACCATGCGAAGCCTGCTGGATGAATTGGGCGTTGATTCCGCCGTCGAGCATGAGGAGCACGGCAATCGGGTTGAGATTCAGGCCCGGAAGCTCGAAAGCTCACTTGCGCCCTATGAACTGGTCAAGCAAATGCGCGCCTCGGTTTTGGTTTTGGGTCCGCTGGTGGCGCGCTTCGGCCAGGCCCGGGTTTCCCTTCCCGGCGGATGCGCCATCGGCGCGCGCCCGATTAATCTCCACTTGAAAGGGCTCGAAGCTTTGGGCGCCAAAGTGGACATGGATCACGGCTACGTGAACGCTCGCGCCGACCGGCTGGCGGGCGCGCCCTTTTATTTTGATACCATCTCCGTAACCGGAACGGAAAATCTGATGATGGCCGCCACACTTGCCGAGGGCGAGACGCTGCTGGAAAATTGCGCCAGCGAGCCGGAAGTGGAAGACCTCGCCGACCTTCTCATCAAGATGGGCGCTTCCATTGAAGGCGCCGGAACCGGCCGAATCCGCATCCGCGGTGTGGCCCGGCTTCGGGGGGCGGACCATACCATCATTCCGGACCGCATTGAGGCAGGAACATTCCTGACCGCCGCCGCCATCACGGGCGGACGCCTCACCCTGGAAGACGTACATCCCGGCCACCTCACCGCCATTGTGACTAAACTCTCCGAGGTGGGAGTGAAAGTTACAAAAGTGGATTCCGATGGCGGCGCGAACAGGCCCTGGCATCGGATGGAAGTTCAGTCCTCAGCCAATCTAAACGCCGTGGATGTAGTCACCCAGGAGTATCCCGGATTCGCCACCGACATGCAGGCGCAATACATGGCTCTAATGACTCAGGCGCAGGGGTCCTCGGTGATTACCGAGACCATTTTCGAGAACCGGTTTCTGCACGCTCAAGAGCTGTTGCGACTGGGCGCCGACATCACGGTGGATGGCAGGCGGGCAGTGGTAAAAGGCAAGACTCCTCTGAGCGGCGCCATGGTACAGGCCTCGGATCTTCGCGCCTCCGCTTCACTTGTGCTGGCCGGACTGGCGGCCGAAGGTGAAACCATGATCGATCGCGTCTACCACATTGACCGCGGATACGAGCGCATTGAAGAAAAACTGAGCAAGGTCGGCGCCAAGATCAGGCGGGTATCCGAGGCAAGCTGAAGGAGAAAACTTTAACCGGTCCTGCCCAATCAAGCGGGCGCGACCCGTCTTCGGTCGCGCCCATCATCCTACCAATCTTTCCCGTCATCCGAAAACAAAACGGGCGGTGAAAGGATATTTTCCCTGTCACCGCCCATTACTAAACAACGTTGGTTCCCGAATCGGAAAACGAACCTTAATGAATTATGCAGGCCGGATTTGTCGGACTCAATTGCAAACAGGTCTGGGAGGCAAGCGTTGCAGCCGCGATAGCATCATTCTGTGCAATGATCGCCTGGGCCGCGGCATTGGCCGCCGCTTGTTGCGCCGCCAATGCGTCTGCGTCCGCCTTTAGCGCATCGGCGTCTGCTTTGGCGGTCAAACTCTGGTTGCTGTTGATTTTGTGCAGGTCCACAAATCCCATCGTGCCGGCCACGCCCCCTGCGGCCAGTCCTGCGATGGCTACCCAATGCGCCGAAGTCGAATGCGTTGCAGCGCCGGCTCCTCCCTGACCGGGGGCGGGTGAACCCGCCGTTTTGGGTGTGATCGCGATCGTCTTTCCCTGTGCCAGTTCCATTGACCGGCCCGGGCCCTCAACTTTCAACGTTCCACTTTTCGCAGTCACCACCACCGTGCCGTTGATCATCGCCACTTCGCCCAAACTCTTGTAGCCTTGCGCCGTCCGCACGGAGACATCGCCCGCTTTCACACGAATGGCGATGCCCGCCTCCGGGTGATAGGTCGCCACGGTTCCTTGTCCCAAAGTCACGGTGACTTCATCCGTTCCGCGCTCAAACGTGGCCTCCGTCTCCTTGCCGAACACCATACGGCTTCCCATTCCCATCGCCACTACCGCAACTCCGTCCGCCACGCGCAGACTATCACCGCTGAACAGCGTCGTGTTGGGCGTCAACGCGTGTCCTCCAATCGTAGCGTTCGACCCTCCGGCAATCGATCCCACCACGGCCGAAGCCGCATAGCTTGGGACCACAACCAGGGCAAGAATGACTCCGAGAATGAAAAAATGCTTGGAAGTTTTACCCAACATGACTTGTGTCTCCTTTTTATGAACTGGCCGGGACGGCGTTTCCCATCGCTCGAGATAGCGCAGAATTGGAATGATTATGGGTTTCTGAAACGGCGCGAGTTTATGCCACGGTGGCTTTCGATGTCAATATCTAAATGCCGTTCAGGGAATTCTAATGCTTCAATTCGCCGGCGGAAGCGCTGGAGAGGAGCCGCTCGATGGCCGCGGCGACGCCGGCTTTTGAATCAAAAACCGCCGAGCCGGCCACCAGAATGTTGGCGCCCGCCTCGGTTACCAGCGCCGCCGTTTCCGCATTAATCCCGCCGTCCACTTCAACCTCGCAATCGAGTCCCAGTTGCGTAATTGACTTCCTCACCTGGCGGATTTTACTGAGCGTCTCCGGAATAAATTCCTGGCCGCCGAATCCGGGATTCACCGTCATCACCAGCACCAATTGAAGGCTCGCCAGAACCTCGGATATCACGGCAGCCGGGGTTGAGGGATTCAGCGCCACGCCCGCTTTCTTGCCCAAAGCGTGGATGTGCTGGATGACCCGGTGCAGGTGCGGAGTGGATTCCTGATGCACGATGATGGTGTCCGCGCCCGCGCGGGCAAAATCTTCAATAAAATCTTCGGGCGGCGTGACCATCAAGTGAATTTCAAGCGTCAGGCGCGTCAACGGCCGGAGGGATGATACGGCCATGGTCCCGAAGGTGATGTTGGGAACATAGCGCCCGTCCATGACGTCAATTTGAACCCGGTCCACTCCCGCCGCTTCCACGGCCTGCACGGCCTCGCCCAGACGGGTGAAATCGGTGGAGAGAATGGATGGCGCGATGTGAATCAATACGTCCTCCGCATAAGATTTGTTGAAACACCCGCCTCCGCCTGGGCGGATCATTCCGAGGAGGTCTGACCGATGAAGAATCTCGCACTGCTTGTTATTTCAAAGCGCCAACAGCCGCGCCGCCCCCTGGTCAAGATACCAGTTTAATTGTCCGTTTGCAGGCTGCACGCCCTGTGCCGGAAATTCCGGGGACCCTTGCGGACTACTTAAGATTTTGCGCAGGGTTTCAGCCTTATCCGCTCCGGCAACCAAAAAGATGACCTGCGCTGCCGCGTTTAACACCGGGTAAGTAAGCGTGAGACGGAAGGATTTCAGCCGCTCGCTGTAATTCGGCCGCACCCACACCTCTTGCTCGCTGAGAGCCGGCGATCCCGGAAAGAGGGATGCGGTGTGTCCGTCGGCGCCCATGCCGAGAAAAATCAGATCCATTCGCGGCCGCTCTCCTGCCTCCGGATGCAGCACCTCCGTGATCTCCTGCGCGTAAGCCCGCGAGGCCGCGTCCCGGTCCGCGTTTTCCGCCTCCATTCGATGGAAATTCGAACCCGGAAGCGAAATGTGCTGGAGCAATGCCTCGCGAATCATTTTGAAATTGCTTTCCGGATGGTCGGGAGGAACGCATCGCTCGTCCACCTGGAACAATTGGACGTGGTCCCACGGAATGGTCCGGTTGGGGCTGGCCAGCAACTCATAAAGCCGCGCCGGCGTTGAGCCGCCGGAGAGAGCCGCGCAAAATTTCTTGCCCTCGCTGGCACGCGCGTTCGCCAAGTCTTCGAACACGCGGGCTGCGGCGTGGCTCATGGCCTCCAGGTCGGGAAAGATTTTGATTTCCGGCTTTGCGGCCGTACTCATAAAATTGCCAAGGTCCCTTGTGATAAATTTTCCGCCGCGGTTTTCAATCAGGAAGCCATGGCAGCAACCATGGCCAGCGCCTCTTCATAAATCCGGTCGCGACCGGAGAACTTGAGCTCTTCGTTCAAAAGCGCCACTTCATCGAAAACTTCAAGATGGGCCGTACTCTCCTGGCGCGGCTGTCCAGGAATTTCGGTTCGTGTCACCACGCACTTGCTCCTCGCTCCGCAGATCAAAGTGAACGTCGCCGGGGAATCGCCCGCTACCTTCATTTCTACATTGAGGAAACCTGACGAGCATTTGGGTCCAGCATGGCCCGGGACAAGTTGGACGCGGATTTGGCCCTGTTCTCCTTTAAATCTGAACAACCGGCTCCCTGCCCCATTCTTCCCGCCTTCTTCCGATGTCTTGCGGGAGCCTTCCGGCTTCCAGCCCAGCCGTGCGCCCAGCCAGGCGGTGAACAATAAGGCTTGTGCCAGACAGGGCGGAGTATCTGCGCCCGCCGCGCGATACTCAATCCGGACTTGGTTTATCCGGCCGAGATAAGGCCGTCGCTCGACCGCATCGAAACACGCCGACGCCAGCTCGCGCCAGGGAGTGATGCGCGCCCAGTTCATATCGGTAATGGTCGCGGGGCTGGAAGATTTAACGATCGACTGCGACAGCGAAGGCAAATCCGATTCCGGGTTGGAATACAATTCTGAATCCACATACACCCGGTCGATAAAACGCAGAATTTTCCCAAAGTAATCGAATTCAAGCGGGCGTCCGGTCCGCCACCAAAGGCAAACCGGAAGGCCGGAAACCATGAGGGGAATCACAACCTTGTCCAGATCGTGTACCCGCTCGCCGCGCGCCACCAGCGTGACGTGTTCGCAACAAACTTGTTTCACGCCGGGAGCGGGTAGCTGGCAAACCGCCGAAATCGAGGCGGACAACCCCGCCGGCGATTCGTTGGGCTTCACCACCAGAATCAGCGCGCGGCAGGGGTTCTGCAGGGTAAGTGCGCCCACCAAATTACTGACCTCACTCGCGCCTTCTTCGCTTTCCGTGTTGATCAGCAGCGTCAGTGCGCAAGCCCGGGTCACAGCGTCACGGCCATCGGCATCCCCCGCAGACTGCCAGAGGGCATCCAATTCCGAGGCCAGCGCGGCCACATTGGCCTCCCGCGCCCCCCCAAGCGTTACCGGTTGAAGATTGGAACTCAACTCTGGTTTCTCCCCTTAAGCTGAAACAAAAACTCTTTGAATAATTATTCAGCCATCTGCATTAATTGGTCAGCTCTTGGCATTGAGCCTCTTGCCATTTGAAATTTGCCATTTGCCATTCACTTCTCCCGCCTTCCCATTCAAAGTCTCTGCCAGCGCCGCTGATCCCTCTCAATAAAGGCGTCGGCCTCCGCCGGCCCCCAACTTCCCGCCTCATAAAAAGCCAATCCCTTGGCGCCATCCTGTTTCCATCGCTCGAGGATTGGATCGACAAACTCCCAGGAAATTTCCACGGCGTCGTTGCGGGTAAAGAGCGAGTTGTCGCCCATCATGCAATCGTGCAACAACGTTTCATAGGCGGAGGGCGATACGCCTCCAAACGATTCCCCATATTGGAACTGCATTTTAACCGGCCGGATTTGCATGGTCGTTCCCGGCAGCTTGGCGCTGAACTTCAGCGAGATGCCTTCGTCCGGTTGAATTTGCAATGACAACAGATTGGGTTGGATGGCGTCCGTTGCCGCGCCGCCAAACAGCAAGTGAGGGACGCGCCGAAATTGAATCGAAATTTCCGAGACGCGCTTGGCCAGCCGCTTGCCCGAACGAATGTAAAAAGGCACGTCCGCCCAGCGCCAGTTATCGATATAAATTTTGAGGGCGGCGTAGGTCTCGGTGGTCGAATCCGGATTCACATTGGGCTCGGCGCGATAGGCGGGAACGCTTTTCCCCGACACAAAGCCCGCCGAATACTGGGCGCGCACCGCGTACTTATCCACCTCATCGATGGTGATGGGCCGGAACGATCGCATGACTTTTGCTTTCTCATCACGCAACGACCTGGCCTCAAATCTTGCCGGCGCCTCCATGGTGACCAGGCTCAAGACTTGCAGCACGTGGCTTTGGATCATGTCCCTGAAGAGCCCGGCCTCTTCGAAATATGACGCCCTGTTTTCAACCCCCAATTCTTCGGCCACAGTGATCTGCACGTGGTCGATGTAGCGGCGGTTCCAAACGGGCTCGAAAATTCCGTTCGCCAGGCGGAAGACCAAAAGGTTTTGCACCGTCTCTTTGCCCAGGTAATGGTCGATTCTGTAGACGTTCTGCTCGCCAAAAACACCGGTGACCACGCGGTTGAGGTCGCGAGCGCTTTTCAGGTCGCGCCCAAACGGTTTCTCCAGAACTATTCGCGACCAATTCGTTTCCGGGTTTTTGGGCCGGGCCAGCCCCGCCGCGCCCAGGTGATTCACGATCACCGGGAAAAAACTGGGCGGAGTGGCAAGATAAAAGAGCCGGTTGCCTGATGTGCCCTGGTCGCGGTCGAGCTGGCTAAGAAATTCGGTTAACTGACTGTATGCGGCGGCATCGCCAAAATCATCCGCGATATAGTGGATGTTACCGGTAAAACTATCGAGCACTGGATCGTTTTCGTCGGACAATTTCAAGTCCTCTCGGACTGCTTTGCGCATCTTGTCGCGAAATTGTTCGTGGGTGAATTTGGTCTTCGAGCAGCCAATCACAGAAAAGCCCGCGGGCAGCATGTGCTGGCGAGCCAGGTTATAAAGCGCCGGCACCAGCTTGCGCGCCGTAAGATCGCCCGAAGCGCCAAAGATCACCATGGCGCAGGGTTCCGGTGTGCGGTGCATCCGGATGCCTTCCCGCAAGGGGTTGGGTTGAAGGGCGACGTCAGTCATGTGGATTCCCCGGATTAAAGGAAAGTTTAGCTTTGGACTGCTGCCTGCGACGATGCCGGCTTGCCCACGCGTTTGACGGCGCCCGCCACCAAAATGGACAAAGCAGCCAGCCCTTCGGCGACGTTGGTGGCCAGGTGAATTCGAATCACGCGCCGGTTCTTGCTCTGCAAGGATTGCAAATCGCCGAGCGCCTGGGCGCGCTTCAACACCGAGAAGGAATAAGGCTCGCCGGGAATGGGCACGTCTTCCGCGTCATCAGCCGTGATTTGAATGAACAAACCGTGATTGGGTCCGCCCTTGTGCAACTGCCCGGTGGAGTGGAGGAACCGCGGCCCGTAGCCCAGCGTGGTGGCCACGGCCAGGCCGTCGCGAAGAGACTTGCGAATGGCCTTTAAGGCATCATCGTGTTCGGTGGTCGGTTCCAGATAGGCCATGAGGGCGACATAATCTTCATTCAATTTCCGCTGGCTCAGGAAAGCGGTGAGAAAGGCCTCCGCCGTGCCGTCGGCGGCCGGCGTCTCGCCATAGAAGTGAATGGCGCCGGAGGTGACTTGCGCCGACTCTTCCGGCAGCCTGCCCTCGGATTTAAACTGGCCCAGCAAGCGGTTGGTGTTATCTTTGCTTTCCTGAACGTTGGGTTGATCGAAGGCGTCAATGCCGAGCAGCGACCCCGCGGTGGCCGTGGCAATTTCCCAGCGTAGAAATTCCTCTCCCAATTCCAATTTATCTTTAAGCTCGATCCTGACCACCGGATGGCCCGCCTGACCGAGTGCCCTGAGTTTTTGATCGATGGACGGATTCGATTCGGAGCGTAATTGCAGGCGAACGAACAATCGGTCGTTCCCGTACACCGACGGATCGCCGAGATCTTCGCCGGCCACCGGTATCACGCCCTTCCCCTCTTTACCCGTGCTTTCGGCGATCAATTGCTCCAGCCAATCGCCGATGGTCTGGATTCCGGGCGACGCCACAAAGGTCAGCTTGTCGCGGCCTTCAAGCGCGGCCTCGGCCATAATGACGCCCAGGGAAACTCCCGGACTTTCTTCCGCGCCCACGGCCGCACCCGAGTCCCTGGCGGCCTGCTCGGCGCGAAGAAGAAGTCCGCGAACGTCCACACCTTCGAGAGCGGCGGGAACGAGGCCGAAATTCGAAAGGGCGGAATACCGTCCGCCAATGTCGGGTTGTCCCGCAAAGATGTGGCGGAATTTGCGCTCTTGCGCCAGCTTTTCGAGCGAAGTCCCCGGGTCGGTGATGGCGACAAAATTTTCCGCAGCGGCGTCTCCCTTGACGGCGCGCACGCGGTCAAAAAAGTACTTGAAGAAACTCAGAGGCTCAACCGTTCCTCCCGATTTGCTGGAGACCATAAAAAGCGTGTGGGCCAGGTCCAACGATTCTTCGACGCGCAGAATCCGCGACGGCACGGTGGAATCGAGGATTTGCAATTGAAGATAGCCAGGCGCCGTCCCGAAAGTGGCGCGGCAAACATCCGGGCAAAGACTGCTGCCCCCCATGCCCAGAACCACGGCGTGCTTGAAACCAGCCTGCCGCACGCCATCAACGAAGCTGACCAGGCCGTCGATGTGCTCCAGCATCACGCCGGAAACCTTCATCCAGCCCAGCGCGTTTTGGATGATCTTCTGGTGCTCGGGCTCCGCCTTCCACAACGACGCGTCATGCTCCCAGAGCCGCTGGGGGAATTTTTCCTCGTCAAGCCTGTCCAGCGTGGGTATGATCCCGGAAGGGAGCGAGCCAAAAACGGAAGTGGTCATGTCCTCTGAACCTCCAATACGTGCTTTCTTTTCTCTTCCACCACGCTGAGCAGCTTGGCAAAATCGTTGGAGAAGGACTTCACTCCATCGTCTTCCAATTTTTGGGTTGCGGAGCGCAGGTCAATCCCCACCTGGCCCAGTTCGGCCAATTCGCGGCGGGCGCCTTCAAAATCTTCTTCGAGAGTCAAGCGCACCTGCCCGTGGTCGCGGAAAGCCACGATGGTGGCAGGCGGCATGGTGTTCACCGTGTCAGGACCGATCAGGGTTTCGATGTAAATCACGTCGCGGTACTTGGGATTCTTGGTGCTGGTCGATGCCCAAAGCACGCGCTGCACTCTGGCGCCCTGGGCGGCGAGCGCCTTGAATTGGGCGCCGCCAAAAATCTCTTTGAATTTTCGGTAGGCCACTTTGGCGTTGGCGATCGCGGTCTTGCCTTTCAAGCTCTCCAGCTTCGCCTTATCGGATGGCGAGGATGCGGCGGCAATTTTCACGTCCAATTGTTGATCGATGAGCGTGTCGATCCGGCTCACGAAAAAGCTGGCCACGGAAGCGAGCCTGTTCACCGGCTTGCCTTCTTTCACTCGTTTCTCCAGCGCGGCAACATACCGGTGCGACACTTGCTCATACATCTCCACTGCAAAAAGCAACGTGATGTTAATGTTCAACCCTTCCGAAAGCGTCTGCTCGATGGCGGGCAGGCCTTCTTTCGTTCCCGGAATTTTGACCATCACGTTGGGGCGGTTCACCGCGCTCCACAACCGGCGCGCCTCGACAATGGTTCCCGCCGTGTCGTGGGCGAGGGTGGGCGATACCTCGATGCTCACAAAGCCGTCGCGGCCTTCGGTGGCATCATAGGTGGGCCGAAACAGGTCGCAGGCGCGCTGGATATCCTCAACGGCGAGCGCCTCGAATATCTCGCCGCCACTCTTGCCGCTCTGCCCAAGCTGCAAAATCGCCTCATCATAGTCTTTGCTGCCCTCAATCGCCTTTTCAAAAATAGTGGGATTGGAAGTCGTGCCGGACAGCCCGTCTTCGTCGATCAATTTCTTCAGGGCCCCGGAGATCAGATCTCCGCGCCGGATGTTGTCCTGCCAGACGCTTTGGCCGACCGCATTAAGTTCCCGCAAAGGGTTCTTTGACATGAATAACCTCCCTTATTTAAATGCTGAATTATGAATTATGAATGATGATTTGCATATCATTCATCTGATTCGCTGCACTCCAACCCCGTCTTCTTCATAATTCATAATTATTTTTTAAGCAGTTCATGCGCCCGCTTCACCACATTCGCAGGCGTAAATCCAAGTTTTTCCGCAATCACTTTGTAAGGCGCTGAAGCGCCGTAGCGGTTCACGCCGATGATGCCGCCTTGCAATCCCACATAACGCTCCCAACCAAAGGGGGCGGCGGCTTCAATCGCCAACCGCGCTGTGACCGCGGGCGGCAGCACTTCGTCCCGGTAAGATTCCGGCTGTCTTTCGAAGAGCTCCCAACTGGGCATGCTCACCACGCGGACAGCGATGCCTTCGGCCTCCAATTTTTCCGAACTCTCGACGGCCAATGCCACTTCCGATCCGGTGGCAATCAGAATAATTTCAGGCGTCTTGCCCTTCGCATCGGCCAGGATATATGCGCCGCGCGCCACTCCCTCCGCCGAGCCGTATTTCGTCCGGTCGAAAATAGGAAGATTCTGGCGGGTGAGGGCCAAAACCACCGGGCCGCCGCGATGCTCAATGGCCACGCGCCAGGCCACTGCGGTCTCGTTGGCGTCCGCGGGCCGAATCAGGCAGACATTGTGAATGGCGCGCAGCGATGGAATTTGTTCAACGGGTTCGTGGGTGGGCCCGTCTTCGCCAACGAAAATGCTGTCGTGCGTGAATACGAAGATGGAGTGCACTTCCATCAACGCCGCCAGGCGAATGGTGGGCCGGCAATAATCGGAAAAAATCAGGAACGTGGATCCGTAAGGAATCAGTCCGCTCACCGCCATGCCGTTCAGGATGCTTCCCATGGCGTGCTCGCGAATTCCAAAGTGAAAATTCTTGGCCCCGTAATTGGCCTTGCTGAAGTCTCCCAAACCTTTCACATAGGTCTTGGTGGATGGTGAAAGGTCAGCCGACCCGCCGAGAAAGGTAGGCAGCAAAGGAGCGACCGCCTGCAACACTTTTTCCGAAGCGTTGCGCGTGGCAATGGGCTTGTCCGTGGCCGCGAAAACAGGAATCTTGGATTGCCAGCCCTCGGGCAATTCGCCGCTCTCAAAACGGTTCCATTCCTTCGCGAGATCAGGAAACGCTTCCTGCCAGTCGGCGAATTTCTCGTTCCACTCGCTTTCCGCCGCCGCGCCTTTGCTGATGGCGTGGCGGAAGTGCGCCAGCGCGCTATCAGGAATCAGGAAAGCCGGCTCGACGGGCCAGCCCAAATTCTGCTTGGTGAGTTTTACTTCTTCTTCACCGAGCGGCTCGCCGTGCGCTTCCTTGGTATCGTGCTTATTGGGACTGCCAAAGGCAATATGGGTGCGGCAAATAATCAGTGACGGCCGCGACGTTTCCGCCTGCGCCGCGCGCAACGCCTTATCCACTGCGTCCAAATCATTGCCGTCGGGTAGATTCTGGACGAACCAACCATAAGCCTCAAAACGCTTGCCCACGTCTTCGGAGGCGAAAGCGATCTCGGTGGGACCTTCAATGGTGATGTGGTTGTTGTCGTAGAAAAAAATCAGGTTATTGAGCCCCAAAAAACCCGCCAGCGAACTTGCTTCGGCGGAGACGCCTTCCATCAAGTCGCCGTCGCTGCAAATTCCGTAAATCTTATAATTAATGATCTCGTGCCCGGGCCGGTTGAAAAGCGTGGCCAGATATTTTTCCGCAATCGCCATGCCCACCGAATTGCTGATGCCCTGCCCGAGGGGCCCAGTGGAAGTTTCCACACCCACGGTCAGCCCATATTCCGGATGCCCCGGGGTCAGGCTGCCCCACTGCCGGAATTGTTTGAGCTGGTCGAGCGGCAAATCAAAGCCGGTCAGGTGCAGAAGACTATAGAGCAACATGCAGCCGTGCCCGGCGGAAAGAACGAAGCGGTCGCGGTTGGGCCATTTGGGATTGTGGGGATTGAATTTCAGGAAGCGGGTCCAGAGCACATAGGCCATGGCCGCATCGCCCATGGGCAATCCCGGATGGCCGGAATTCGCTTTCTGGACGGCATCCACAGAAAGCATGCGAATGGTGTTGATGCAAAGCTGGTCGAGTTCAGCCTGATTGAGAGGCGCTTTTTGCGCCGGGGTCGCGGATTCTCCAGCCACGGGGTGTGTCCTCCCTCGGAAAATTCGATGCCGCCACAAGTTTTAGGATACAGGCCGCATTATATATCTTTGTTGGTAAAACGGGCAAAGAGATTGGTGGTGTCCAGATTCACGTCGCTGGGAGCGCGGGCGTCTCGCCCGCTCTTCCCTTTTTAGATTGCGGGCGAGACACACGCGCTCCCGGGGAAAGTAGGACACTACTTAGAGATTAGCTTGCGCAAAACTGCCGGGATTCTGGTATCCTGCGCAATTCAAATCAGGAGAACGATTACTTTATCAGGGGACAAAACCATGAGCAAACAACATCTCGGAATCGTCGGCCTGGGCGTGATGGGCAAGAACCTGGGCTTCAATGCAGTCAGCAAGGGTTTTTCGGTGTCGGGCTTTGACCTGGACAAAAAGAAGACCGCGGACATCGCGGCGCAGGCGGCGGGCAGACCGTTTGTGGTCACCAACTCGCTCGCCGAATTTGCGGACTCCCTGGAAAAGCCGCGCCGCATCTGGATGATGGTGCCGGCGGGCAAACCCGTGGATGCCGTCCTGACCGACTTGAAGCCCGTCCTTCAAAGTGAGGACATCGTCATCGACGGCGGCAATTCCTATTTCAAAGATACGGAACGGCGCGCGAAAGATCTGGAAACCACCGGCCTGCGATTTTTCGGCATGGGCGTGAGCGGCGGCGAAGAAGGCGCGCTGCATGGACCCAGCCTGATGCCGGGCGGAAACGAACAGTCTTACAAGCATCTTGAGTCTGTGCTGACCAAAATGTCCGCCCAGACCAGCGACGGCGCCTGCTGCACTTACCTTGGACCGGGCGGGGCCGGGCACTATGTGAAGATGGTCCACAACGGCATTGAGTACGGCATCATGCAGACCATTTGCGAAGCCTATGACGTTTTCAAGAATGTGGCCGGGCTCACTTCGCCGGAAATCCGCGACGTCTTTAGCGATTGGAATAGCGGCGACCTGAATTCTTTCCTCATCGAGATCAGCATTGTGGTGCTGGGTAAGATCGATCCTGAAACCAAAAAGCCGTTGGTCGATTTGGTCCTCGACACCGCCGAGCAAAAAGGCACGGGAAAATGGACGGCACAGGACGCTATGGACCTGGGCGTGGCAATTCCCACCCTCAATGCCTCGGTGATCGCCCGAATACTCTCCGGTGCCCGCGAAGACCGTCAGGCGGCCTCGCAGATCCTGAAGGGACCGGGGCAGACATTTGCCGGCGACAAGAAGGAATTCATCGCGCTGATGCGCGCCGCCTATGCCCTGACCGTGGTTGGTTGCTACGCGCAAGGTTTCGAACAATTACGCGTGGCCTCGCAGGAATATAAATATAATTTAAAGTTCGACGAAGTGGCGCGCATCTGGAAAGGTGGTTGTATCATTCGCGCTAAATTGCTGGACCCCATCCGCGCCGCCTTCCAGGCCAAACCCGGCCTCAAGAACCTGATGCTGGACGATTATTTCAGCAAGCTCATCAACCAAACCTCCAGCAGCCTGCGCGAAGTTGTGCGCACCGCCACCGCCATGGGCACGCCCATCCCCGCCATCAGCAATACGCTGACTTATATCGACGGCTACCGCCAAAAGCGCCTGCCCGCCAACCTGCTCCAGGCACAGCGCGATTACTTTGGCGCCCACACCTACCGCCGCATCGATAAGGAAGGCGTGTTTCACACGGAGTGGGATAAGTAATGGATATCAGAGGGTGGCCGCGTTGAAAGTCTTAGTGAGCTTGGCATTTATTGCGGGCAACAAGCGAGTCGCCCGCCTGCAATCGTGAAACATTGATTTTACACTGTGGTCATGACGCTCGAAGCCATAAAACAAGCTATCGTCGAGCTTCCTGAACGGGAAAAGACAACTCTCGTCGCTTGGCTCAAAGAGCAGGATGCCCTCGCCTGGGACAAGGAAATTGAGGAAGATTTTTCCGAGGGTGGCGCCGGCATGGCCTTGCTTGAAAAATGGGACGCTGAAATCAGGGCCGGAAAGTCAGAGCATCTGGACGAATTTCTAGCCCACCGCGAACCCGCACGCAAACCCAAGTGAGCCCTCTACGATCTTTCCTGACTCCTGGCTTCAGAAAGCTTTACGCTGGCCTGCCCGATGAAGTCCAGAAGTTAGCGGACGAAAAATATCAGATCTTTAAGCGAGACCCCTTCTATCCCTCACTTGAATTCCAACCCAAAGGAAAAGTTTGGACCGTTGCCATTGGACGTTCTTATCGTGCCATCGCCAGGCGCTTTGAGAATGACCTTTACTGAGTTTGGATTGGTTCGCACGAGGACTACAACGAAGTTCTGGTAGTGGCCCTGTGTGGAATTATTTCGACTTAGGCTCCGCCCTCGTGGCTGCGCCACCGCTCTGCTCACTGTATGAATCAATAATCTCAAAGCACGCCTCGAAAATGTCATCGCGGAATCTCCCGCTGACTGCCTCTAATTTCTTGTCGGCTTCTCGCAAGGCCTCGCGATCCCACTCGAGCCGTTCGGAACTAATAGGCAACGCGCTCAATGCCTGCAGATACTTATCGAACACTGGAAAGGGCAGCTCTTGGTGCGGACGCAACCAAAAGAGAGCCCGCTGAACACGGATGCAACCAACCGGCAGACCGACCTGATAAGTGACAATCGCTCGCGCTGCGCTCACGACCTTCTTTAAGTATGAAACTGATTTTGGTGGATTAGCCATAAGCAACCCATCAGTCCAAAGCCCTACTTGATCAAAATCAAGCTGAAAATCCCGCAATGTTTTCCAAACTCCGACCACCTTCTGCGTTCAAATTGTACCACTGCCAAGATTCTTGGCAGGCTGAAATGGTCGCGACCACCATGACGCGAACGCAAAAGCAATTCCTTTGCCCCTCAGCGCCTTCGCAAGCGAATGTTTAAATCGTTGAGGTTTTGTATGGTTTTGGTTACGGTTTGAAAGGATTGACAAGGTCAACGCCGAGCTGCCTAAAATCGCGTTCATTACGGCTGGCTACTTTGAGCGAATGCACGCGGGCGGTGGCGGCAATCATCACGTCTTCCAGCAGATGTTCGGGCCTCCCTTGCATCATGCGGGCCCATTCGCGAAAACAACGGCTATCCATGGGAAGGACAACGTAGGATTCCTCCATCTGGTCCACCCACTTTTCGATTTCAAGCGCCTTGGCAGCGTCCTGGGTGCACGTTCGTTCAATCCCGGTCTGGAACTCTCCTAACGTTACTGCCGAAAGATACAACTGGTCATCGCGCAAGCTGCGGATCCACGCGACAACGCCGCCATGGGGCTTGGGTTTCCGCAACTCAGAGACCACATTCGTGTCCAGCAGATACTTGGTCATTTGAACTCCACCGCCGGGCGGCGCTTGTGGTTGCGCCGCCGAGTCACGAGATTCTCAAAACGGGGGCCGGGGCCCAGAAGAAATTCCTTGAGGCTCGGGCGCGCGGCCTGCGCCAGATGACGCCATTCCGCGATGGGGACAAGAACGGCCTCTTCCACGCCGCGCCGGGTTACAATTTGCGGGCCTTTCTTGATCGTCGTGTCTAGCAACTCGCTGAAGCGTGCCTTCGCATCTTGGACTGGCCATGAACTCATGGGGATACCTTCCTTTCAAGTTTCTTATTTTACACACTAGTTAGGTGACTAGTCAATTGTTCTCGCCCATCAACCCGCACGTGAGGAAAACAATCCGGCAACCCAAACTCCAACGTTACGAATTAATTTGGTATAGTCTTGAGCGCATTCATTGCATATCCAAGGGAGAACATCATGAAAGCAGTAACATCAGTCGCGTTTTTGTTCGCAGCAGGAATTATTCTTGGACAGGCCAATCTTTCTGCGGCGGCAAATCCTCGCGCTTTGGCGCCGCAGCAAGAAGCGCCCAAGCGGATTCGACTCGGCGGGCAAGTCGCGCAAGCGAAACTCATCAAAAAAGTTAATCCTGTATACCCTCCCGAGGCCAAGAGCAACCACATTCAGGGGAGCGTGCGCCTGCAAGCGATCATCGGCAAAGACGGCTCGGTAGTGGAGCTGAAGGCCATGTCAGGGCACCCCTCGCTGGTCAAATCGGCGGTCGATGCCGTGGGCCAATGGAAGTATCAGCCCACGCTCCTCAATGGCGATCCGGTTGAAGTGGTGACCGAGGTCGATGTTAATTACACCCTCGCCGATTCACCCCAAGGCAAGCATCCCATCACCTTTGACGACCTGATGGCAGTGAAACGAATTTCCGACCCGCAGGTTTCGCCCGACGGCCGCTCCGTGGCCTATGTGGAGACCGATGTGGATGTTGATTCAAACAAGAAAATCGGGAATATCTGGATTGTTCCCACGGCCGGCGGTGAGCCGCGCCGCCTGACCATGGGTTCCGACTCAAGTTCCCGCCCGCGCTGGTCTCCTGACGGCAAGGAAATTGCTTTCATCTACAATCACAACGGCGACCCGCAAATTTGGATCAATGCCTCCGAAGGATGGGATCCGAGGCAAATCACGAGCATCTCCACTGGCGCGGACGGCGTGACGTGGTCAAAGCGCGGCGACTGGCTGCTGTTTACTTCCCAGGTTTATCCCGACTGCTCCGACGATGCCTGCAACAAACAAAGATCGGATGAAGCGGCGAAGAGCAAGGTGAAAGCGCGTATTATCGATGAACTTCTGTTTCGCCATTGGACCGATTGGCGCGAGGGAAAATACACCCACGTTTTTGCCGTCTCCTCAAAAGGCGGCACGCCGCGAGACTTGACTCCCGGCCCCTTTGACTCGCCCACTTTCTTTCTCGGCGCGCCCGATGGTTACGACATCTCTCCCGACGGCGCCGAAGTTTGCTACACCTCCAACCGCACTGGGCACCCCGCGTGGACCACCAACAATGACCTCTACATCGTGCCAACCTCAGGCGGCGAGGCAAAAAACATTACGGCGGCCAATCCCGGCTCGGACGCCTCGCCGCAGTATTCGCCCGACGGCCGCTACATCGCTTACACCTCGCAAGCGCGCGATGGTTACGAGTCCGACCTCTTTCGGCTGCGCGTTTACGACCGGCAGACTGGAAAGATTTCCGACCTGACTACCGGCTTCGATCAATGGGTGAATAGTTTTGCCTGGGCAGCCGACAGCGACACGATTTTCTTCAACGCGCCTGTGGCCGGGCACGCGCCGGAATTCAAGACCTCGGTGAGCCACCCCAAAGTGGAAAGAGTCTTGGAGGGCGAGAACGAGGAACTCCAGGTCATGTCGGGGGGCAACGCACTGGTGGTCACGCGCAGCAGCAGCAATCAGCCGCAGGAAATTTTTCGCGTCCTGATTCCCGGCGGCGTCCCCATGCAGTTGACGCATGAGAATGACGCGCTCCTCGGCACGCTGGAAATGAATCCGGCGGAATCTCTGACCACCAAAGGGGCCTTGGGCGACAATATCGAAAGTTTTCTGGTGAAGCCGCCCGGGTTCAATCCCAACCGGAAATATCCCGCCATTTGCCTGATCCACGGCGGTCCGCAGGGCGATTGGAACGACGGCTGGGGCTACCGCTGGAACGCCCAGATGTTCGCCGCCCACGGCTACGTGGTGATGATGACCAACTTCCACGGCTCGACCGGCTACGGCCAAAAATTCCTGGAGGAGATTTCCGGCGATTGGGGCGGCGCGCCCTATCGGGATTTGATGGCGGCCACTGACCAATTGGAGTCCCTGCCCTACGTGGACAAAACCCGCATCGGCGCGGCGGGCGCGAGCTACGGCGGGTACATGATCAATTGGATTGCCGGGCACACCCGCCGCTTCAAGGCGTTGGTCTCCCACGACGGTGTTTACGACCTGCGCTCCATGTACGGCGAGACGGAAGAAATCTGGTTTGGCGATTGGGAGTACAAAGGGCCGCCTTGGGAAAAGCCCGAGCTCTATGAAAAATTTTCCCCATCATATTTCGTGCAGAATATTCAAACGCCCATGCTGGTGGTAGAAGGCGAGCTCGACTTCCGCGTTCCCACCGGCCAGGCGTTCCAACTCTTCACCGCGCTTCAGCACCGCGGCATCCCGTCAAAAATGCTCTATTTCCCCGATGAGGGCCATTGGGTGATGAAGCCGCAAAACAGCGGGCTTTGGTACAAAACGGTGCTCGGTTGGCTCGATCAGTATTTGAAACCGTGATTGCAATTACTTCTCATCACTGGCGCCAGGTGTCAAATGGAGTTCGAGTTTCACGGCCCGATCATCGAGATCGAAGTAATCGCGATGGGATGAGGGATTCGTGAGCTGCCTCGCCTAAAAAGATACTACGGCCCAGGACGATGGAGATAGCTCAAGGGAATTGCAAAAGTTTGTTTATCCGATGATACGATATGTTGGGCGGAGGTTCATTGGTATGAGGCACACGGCATCGGCAAAAAAGAATTTAAGATTGCGAAGCTTATCCAATAGGCCGGCCAAACTTCGGAGGGCTCATCTTACTCTGGTAGTTTGCGTTTCTAACAAAGGTTACCCGGCATCGCTAGAGCGGCGAAAAATCTATGAAGCGATTTCTGACTCCGACGCGGGGCAACACCACCTCCTGAGAATCATTGACGAATCCGGCGAAAGTTATCTATATCCCGAGAAGTTCTTCATTCCTGTCAAACTTCCAGACGCTACCCTAAAGGCCCTCACAGCGAATCACTGAGAATGAAGGGTCCACCGCTTCCCACCGCTATTCCCTCTTCAGTGTCCTCTTGATATGCTCCGACTCAGCAAAAGTGTTAGCAACCCGAAGGCGACGCACGACGAAGATTGCCATTGCTTGCGGAACGCGCGATGATTCTCTCCGGGAGGAATTTTGAAATGGGCGGATTCAAGCTGCTAAGGATTTGGGCCGCGGCGGCCCTGCTATTCCCGGCCATTTTATGCGGCGCGGACAAGAACATCGACACGGCGAAAAGCGTGATTACCATTCATGTGGGCAAGACCGGATTATTTTCCGGCGCCGGGCACGAACATTGGGTTGATGCGCCCATCGCATACGGAATGCTCCGCGAAGGCGTCGGGGCAAAAATCGAGTTCGCCGTGGATGCGCGCACACTAAGAATTCGGCCGGATCAAGAAAATGAGGGAGATCAGGCCAAGGTGCAGGAAACCATGGAACGCGATGTGCTCGAGACCGGGAAGTACCCGCAGATTCTATTTCATTCAACCCAAGTGACCGCAAACGGAAGAAGATCATGGAGTGTGACCGGCACCCTGGAGCTTCACGGAGTGAGCAAAACCGTGGCGGCGGAAGTTTGGCGCGAAGGGGAGATTTATACGGGAAGCACGCGCATCAGGCAGAAGGATTTTGGCATTAAGCCGGTAAGCGCCGGCGGCGGATTGGTTAAGGTGAAGGACGAACTGAATATCAGCTTTAAGGTTTACGCGAAATGAAGAATCTCGGGATCTCGGCACACTACCACGACAAGGGTAGGCAGCCGCAGCTGACACTACAGGCTCGAGAAAACCTCGCGGCAAGCAAACCACGGACTGTGGCTCCACGCTCAATATGAATTGGCGGCCGAATCAACGCGCGTCCGCCCGTCACTTGTAATTAATGATGGTCATGATCCCTGTCGCGGTCGTGGTCACGTCCGTAATCCCTTTCCCTGCGGCGGTCCCAATGGTGGTCATGTTCCACCCGGCCCCGATCTCCGTCCCAGTAGCCGGCAAAATACTGCTCTCCATCGTGACGCGGCGCAACCCAGCGGTACCCCGCGTAGGGAGGCCGGGTCCAATAGCCTTCATGCCACCGGTAGTGCCTTCCCACCGGATACCAATATCCATCAATCCATACAAAATCCGGGCCCGGACTTGCCGGCCGGACGCGAATCACGCGGGGCGCGGGCGGCGCGCCGATTCTGACTCCAATGGAAACCTGGCCTGCGAATGCCGCTCCACCGGCCAGCACGAGCACAGCAAACACCGTTGTCCTGATCAGATTCCTCATTTTAATTAGCCTCCTTATTCGGCCATTCTAAGTATAACCCAACCTCAAAGTTTGCCGCAGGGGGAAGCTTCATTCATTGGGCTGTTTCTGAATTGAGCTGCCAACCGCACTCGGCGTTTTTCTTGTCTTGTCCTAATCCCCAGTCCCCAGTCCCCATCTGCTAGCCCCCCAGCCCCTTCCCCAGTTGTGTTACACTCCAACCCAAGGAGGGCCTATGAAAATCTCGCGACGACATTTCCTGGGAACAACAGCTCTCGGCAGCCTGGCGGCGCGCTCGTTGATGGCGGCGCCTGGCCACGCACCGTCAGTTGCTGAGCCTGCCGGCAAAACGGCCATACCCACGCGCGTGCTGGGCAAGACGGGCGCGCGCGTCTCGATTCTGGCCATGGGGGCGGGAAGCCGTTTCCTAATGTACAAAGAAGATGACCAGGCGATTGAGGCGATGCAAAAGGCGCTCGACCTGGGGATCACCTACATCGACACCTCGGATGATTACGGCAAGGATTATTTGAGCGAGCGCCGCGTCGGCCAGGCGATCAAAGGCCGGCGGGAAGGAATTTTCCTGGCCACCAAACTCAGCAACCGCGACGGCAGCCAGTCCCGCCGCATCGTGGAAGAAAGTCTCAAGGCGCTGCAACTCGACCACGTGGATTTGCTTCACATTCATTCACTCACCACGGAGGACGACTTGGCGCGTATTGAGGCGAAGGGCGGCGTGCTGGAGCAAGTAATGAAGATGCGCGACGATAAATTGACGCGCTTTATCGGCATCACCAGCCACACCGATCCCACCGTGCTTCAGACTGCCCTCGAGCGCCACGACTTTGATTGCACGCAAATGGCGCTGAACGGCGCCATGGTGGGCATGAAGAGTGGGCAAGGCGGCATGGTTCCCAATGAGGCCATGAAAACCAGCTTCCAAACCCTGGCGCTGCCCGTGGCCAATCGCAAGAAGATGGGCGTCCTCGCCATGAAGGTTTTCGCCCAGGAAGCTCTGAACGGCCAGGCTCCGACGGACAAGATTCTCTACTACGCCATGTCCCTGCCCATCACCGCCGCTGTGGTGGGCATGCCCAAGGTCGAACACATCGAGGAAAACGTTCGCCTGGCCAAGGCGTTCCAGCCGTTGCCGCCTGATGAGATGAAACGAATGTCGGATTCGCTCTCGCAAAAAAACAAGCAAGCTCTGGATATTTTCTTCAGCACCCACGTGGATGCGTAAAAGGCGTGATGCGCGCTGCCGGATATGGTCGCCAGGCCGTCGAAGTGCTTTAACAGATAGGGAGTGATATGATTAACCTTGGATGAGCTTGGCATTTGAGGTGGAATGTAGCCGATTTTATGCAGCGAATCACGATTAACCCGGAGCAGTGTGACGGCCGGCCGTGCATTCGAGGTATGCGTATTCGAGTGGCTGACGTGCTTGATCTACTGGCGGCCGGCATGGACGCCTCGCAAATCTTGGAGGAATTGCCGGACCTCGAAGTGGATGATATCAAGGCCGCAATTGCTTACGCTGCCCGGCGTCTCAATCACCCTTTGCTAATTGCATGAACATCCGGCTGGATGCACCCCTCGCTCCGGCTGTGGCTCAGTGGATCGCAAGACAGTTTGGAGTTACGGCGACAGCCCTGCGCGACCTCAACCTTCGCGACTCAACTGACCGTGAGGTCTTTCTTGCCGCCAGGGCCGTACGCGCCGTGGTCATGACCAAGGATGAAGATTTTGTACGCCTGCTTGAAGAATTAGGTCCCCCACCACAAATAAACTGGCTTACATGCGGAAATACTTCAAACGCCAGGCTCAAAGAATTATTTTCTGCGTCGGCCGCCAAGACTTTTGAGCTTATTGAAGGTGGTGAGTCTCTGATAGAAATCGGCGGATGATTGTCGGCTAAGATTAATCGTCCCCGGCCGCAAAGCGGACCGGGAAGATATAAAGCAAAGTTTGACATTTTCAAACTCTATTAATCGCGACTTCGAAACATCCGAATGGCCGCAAAGTGTCTGGGAAACGGACCACTGCGTCAACAGATTGTATCTTCTGGATATGCGCTAGCGTATAATCGAGGGTGATTAGGGCTGAATTCCAATAGGGAGAGGTGATATATGCGATTCAGGTCATATCTATTTTTGTTGGGTTTTCTTCTCGTGGCTTGGCCGGGTCTTGAATCAAAAGCGAAGGCTATGGCGCAAGAAGTCAAAAAAGGCGCTGATGCCGTCGAGGACGGTACCACCCACGCTGCCAAAGCCACAGGCAAGGCGGTAAAAAAAGGAGCGAAAAAAACGGGTGACGCTGTGGAGGACACCGGTGAAGCCACCGGCCACGCGGTGAAAAAGGGAGCTGTGAAAACAGCGCACGGAACCGAGAAGGGCGCGAAAGTGGCCGGTGAGAAAACCGAAGACGCCGGTGAAGCGACAGGCCATGCCGTGAAGAAGGCAGCGAAGAAATCGGGCGATGCTGCCGAAGACACCGGGGAAGCAACCGGCCATGCGGTAAAGAAAGGCGCGAAAAAAACCAAAACCGAAGTTAAGAAAGCAACTTCAGATCAATAATTCCGTGAGTGGGGTCCCCAAGGCAGATCTTGGGGCCCCCTAAATCTCCCTCATCATAAAGAGCAAGTCATCGCGAGCCTGGAATTTGCCCAGGTTAAGCCTCAGCTCAGACAGGTGTTCGGAGAGTAGCCCAACACAACAGTTTTGAGCCGGCAGCCGCAGTCACGCCCCTGCCGGACGACGGCCAATACTGCAAATTTGAAACCCGGGTGGAGTGTTGCAATCGGAGGTTGTGAGGTGTAGATTGCCCGCAGCCGGGAAACCAAAACGGAAATTCCGGCTGAAACCCCAGGACTAAGCGGAAGGAGGATCAACGATGAAGAAAGCACTTTTGTCTGGATTGCTGATGTCATTGCTGACGCCCGTTCTGGCGATGGCGCAAAGCGCCTTCGACGGTACGTGGAAGATTGATCTCAACAAGGCTCAACTCTCGAAGAAGCCTGACGTCCTCCTGTTGCAGGACGGCATGTATCACTGCAAAACCTGTGTTCCGCCGATTGACGTCAAGGCGGATGGCCAAGATCAGAAGGTCACCGGGCATCCCTACTTCGACAGCGTTGCTATCAAGGTTGTGGATGATCGGACCGTTGAGGAAACCGACAAGAAAGGCGGGAAGACCGTCACAACATCAAAAATAACGGTCTCGCCCGACGGCAAGACGGACAGCTTCGAGTTTACCGACAGCAGCGCCACCAACGCCGATCCGGTCACCGGCAAGGGAGCATCGACGCGAGTCGCGAAGGGACCGGCGGGAGCCCATGCGATTTCGGGCTCCTGGCGAACCACGAAGTTCGAGAACATTTCGGAGAACGGGCTTTCCTTCACTTACAAAGTGGAAGGCGATAGCTTGAATATGAGCACTAAGACCGGGCAATCCTACACGGCGAAATTTGATGGAACCGAGGCGCCCTACAAAGGTGATCCAGGCACTACCAGCGTCTCCGTAAAACGCCTGGGCAAGAACACCATTGAGGAAACCGATAAACGCGACGGCAAGGTGATCGCCATCGCGCACATGACGGTGGCTCCTACCGGCAAGACCATGACCGTGGCCGTCAATGACAAGCTGCATGGAACCACCAGCCAGTTTGTGTTGGAAAAACAGTAGACCACTTTTGTATCCGCAGAACTCTCGTGAGGGAGGAAGCCTCGGCGCAATACTTGTGCTGCGGGTTCTTACTTTTGTAGACAAATGATGATCTCACTGGAGTAGCCGCTGGCCCGCGCCCCCTTTGTGGGAGAGAGCTACCCAGACTGGCGGGAATGGTTGAAGGGGCGGCGTGGCAATTGAAACTTTGCCCGGCCCGCCGCCGTCACTGCGCGACGGCGGGCGAAGCTGGGGACCGCGTCTCCAGATACGTCGAGGCGAGTCCCCAAACGTAGACCGCGGCCAGAACTGCAAGGCAAAACATGGCGAGATGGTTGTAGCGATCGACCATCGTCAAAACGGGCCATCCGTACATATCGGTCAGCAGGCTCGGGTCGGACAAGTTCACTCCTTCCAATTCCCCGAACGGAATTTCGTCGAGCGGCCCTGACCACGTGCGGTACACATCCATAAACGTCAGCGCTCCAATTACCAGCAATGCCCAGCGCAATCCCCAATTCTTGTAAATGATGCTCTCCGGGCCAACATAAAACATCGCCATCAGGATGGTGGCCAGCACCAGGGCGCCGCCATCCCCGAAAAAGACGATCAAAGAGTCGGCATTGAAGCGCCACACGGTCAGGCAAAGCAGTTGCAACAAGAGCGCCACACCGGCGGCAAACACCAACCCCCACCGGCGCGCCATCCATGCCCGATATCCCCCAAAGCCGAGGGCTGCCGTTACCATCAGCACGACCACGAAGGATCGACTATCGCCGTGCATGGTGACCCAGAGCATCGGCACGGCCCAGCGGCCGGTAAGCCAGCAAGTGATGGCGTGTCCACTTTCGTGCAGCACCATGCTGAGCATGCGCACTGCAATGCGCATTCCTGTGCCTGCCAGGTAGCGCGCCACAAGCAATGCCAGCGGAAGCGCGAGTGCGCGGTATTTCAATTCCCTCTTGGGATCATAGGGTGGGCCTTCCTCCGTGAAGAGCGGCTCAATGGGGCGGATTGGTTGGGAGAACGGCGCGATGGGAACGGGCGCGTTCCCTTCCCTCCCAAGCGGTGCGCCGTCAGTGGGGCCCGGCTCGATAGGGCTGGATTCTATGGCGCCGGGTGGTTTCGCGGCCGCCTCCTGCGCCGCCAGATATCGGGCGAACACGATCCCGCACTTCAGACATTCCGTGGTCTGTAATTCGTGGTCGAATTGGCATTTGGGGCAGCGCATGCGTGCCGCATTCTAGCATGGATGCCGCTTCGGAGGTTGGAGGCTAAGGGGCAGTGTTCACCCTTATTGATTTAATGGAATTATGTATTACTAACATGGAGTATTGCATAAAAGGCATGAGGCCGAAAGTCTTGACTGCGTTTGCCGGCCGCAGAGCGGATAAACAAGACATTAGACGTAGGGCTAGGGTCGGTCGCCGCAGCGACACTCCGCTTTAGCGAGCTTGCCCTACCCTCTTGCGTTTCAGGCATCCACATGGGTACGGTCCGTCGGCTGACGGATACCCCTACCTGAAAGGCTGGGCCCACCTCAGTCGCAGCATGCCAAATCAGCCACCACTCCATTAGGGGCACGGTCCGCCGGCTGGCGGACACCGCTACCTCCCGCATTGCCACCAGACTGTGGTAGGATCATCACTGACTAGCGTGGAGGCAACATGGAATTGACGGCGGTTTATAAAAAAGTGCCCCAGGGCTATATCGCCTGGGTGGAAGACCTTCCCGGAGCCAACACCCAGGGCGAGACGCTGGAGGAGGCCCGCGAAAATCTTCAAGAGGCGATCCGTTTGGTTTTCGAGGCGAATCGCGAACTGGCCGAGCGAGAACTCGAAGATTCAGAGGTCATCAAGGAACCAGTGTCGCTAGGCACTCTGTGAAACGGCGGGATTTGATCCGTCATCTGGTAGAAAACGGCTGCCGGGAACTTCGCGAAGGCGCCAAACACTCCATGTTTGTCAACCCGGGCCAAAAGAAAGTTTCCGCCGTGCCCCGCCACAATGAAATAAACGAAATTCTGGCTCGGAAGATCTGCCGAGACTTGGAAATCCCCAAGCCCCGCTGAAAACCGCCCACCAGTGAAGAACTTATCGAGCCCATGAGCGCCCTGTGCGCCGCGGGAGACCAAACATCTCGCGTAACGACCATCACTTCTTCGCCGCCGGGTTGGCGGGAGGGGCGGTCTTTTTCTCTTCGGGCTTATTCTCTTCTTTTTGCTTCTCACTCCCGCTGGCCTTCGCCGGCGACGCGTGCGCTCCCCGCCGCAGGGGCCGGATGGGCTGCGAGTTTCGCGTGTAGGCGGCGCGCCCGCCTTGCCCGCGCATGGCGACGCTCAAGCGCTGTTGGCATTCCGCCATATTATTGGTGTAATCCGCCAGCACCTGGTCCTGAGATTGCATCAACGAACTGACATGGCGCCCGATGCTCTGCTGCAAATCGAAGAGTTGGTCCCAAACTTTGCTGAACTGGGCCGCGTATCCCGCCGTCTCGTGCTCTCCAACACTTTGCGCCACTCCGTTCAAGCGTGGCAGCACCTGATTGATGGTGGAGTAAGTCTGGAATCCAAGATAGAGGCTGTCCGTGCGTTGCTCAAATTGCCCCCGCCACTGTTCGAGCGCGGTCACCTGTTCGTGCAGAGTCTTAAGAGTTTGACGGAAGGACTCGAGCGTCGCGTCCGGTATTTTCCATCTTTCCGGACGGACGTCGGTTAGCAAGTCGTTGATGCGGTATTCGGCGAAACGCACTTTCTTCAGCAGGTCCTGCATTTCCGCCGGCGGTATTGACCCGGTCACATTACTTAGCGTGGCGGGTTGCGCCGGATTGGCCGGTGGAGCTTCGATTTTCTGGGTCGGAATATCCTGCGAAGGCGTGGCCTGCGGCGGATTTTGTCCCGCAGCGGGCGGTTGCGCTTCCGCAGCAGGCGGTTGCGCTTTCGCAGCGGGCGGTTCAGTCTGCCCCGTCTGCGCAGCGGCCTGGGCCCATGCGCACTGTGAGGATAATACTATGAATATCAACAAGAAACTGCCTCGGAACACCCTAGGAATGAGCGTCATAAAAACCTCCAACAATATTTTAAGAGGGAAGAATGGCAGGGTTTAGTTGGCTTCGTCCACAAATTTTTGCAGGGACGCGCGGGCGCCCTCATTCAAATCAGTAAACTGAATACCCATGCCCAGGCCTTGCATGGAGTAGACCACTCGCGCGTTGCAGGAAATGGCGGGAGTGCCAACCGCCAGGCTGAAGGCGACGAACACCGAGGAGTCGAGGGGGAGCGGAGTTTTGGTGGTCAGGAACAACCCGCCCACGCTTACGTCGCGCGTCACCAAAAGCTCATCGCGGTGCATGGCCTCGCATTTCACTTCGGTGATGAGCCTCGCCCGCCGCTGCCGACGTTTGTCAATATCCGGAGTAATTAACTCCCGGCCTTCCTCTGCCATGGAATGTGAACCTCGGATGGGACAATAACTAACTGGCGTTAAGCGCCTGAAGCTCCAGGGAGAACTTGAAGTAGGGGCGTGGATATCCGCGGCCCCATCGATTCACTTCCCAGCGCGCCTGCAGGAATTTGACCTCCGGCCGCTGCCCGAGATCGAGCGAGGCGGGAGTGATCCCTGCATAAAAGCGCTCCGGGAATTGGAACAAGTGCCTGGCGCCCCAATCTTTTCCGTCGGCGGAGCCCCACACCGACACCAGCAACGACTCCTGCTCAATCACTTCCGTGACGCGCAGGAGCATCAAGACGGGCTTGCCCGATTTTTCTCCCAGGTCAAACGCCGGGCCTTCGCCGGGCAATTCCACCGCAGCCTCGGGCCCCGCCAGATATTCCATATTTTGATTTGCCGCAACGCTTGAGGGCATGGTTAAAGTTCCAAAGGAAATCGCAACCGGATTAAAAGCGCCTCATACTAGCACAGCCGGTGCGCGAATCGAAAGTGGAACTTGCAGGCGAAAATTGGTTTCAATTAAATTCAGATCCCCTTAAAAAGGTCTGTCATTCCCGCGAAAGCGGGAATCCAGTCCACCTTGAGTTTAGTCCTTGGATTCCCGCCTTCGCGGGAATGACGGCGACTGAGATACGCCGGGGGCCGCGAAATGACTCCTCTAACTCGCGCGCGGCTAAAAGGCGAAAGAAATGAATCTACCCGCCTCTTGCCTTTCTGCGCACAGACCGAATAAACTTTCGCGGACGAGAATGCGCCAGGCGTGGCGGGATTTGGGAAAATACATTTGGAGCGAAACCTGCAAGCCGGAATAGCGATACCTTATCCAAGGAATTCGGTAACACCCTTCATGCGAGTATTTCTCAACCGTTCATTGACTGGAATCATTCTGATCGTCTGCTTTGGATTTGGGTCGGCCTCGGCAGTCGCGCCCAAAGATGTGCCGCTCGACGGCGTCTGGCAATTTATTCCTGACCCGCCGGCAACAATCAAGATCGCCGATCTTCCTTCCGGCCCCGCGGTTCGCCCCATTAATGTGCCCGGCTCGTGGCAATCGCAATTCAACGACCTCCGCGATTATGCCGGCGTGGCGTGGTATTGGCGCACGGCTACGCTCGCGCCCACACCGCCGGGCCAGGTCGCGCTGCTGCATTTTGGGGCGGTGGATTATCGCGCCGAGGTCTTCGTGAACGGCCAGAAAGCGGGTGCGCACGAAGGCGGCTACCTGCCCTTTGAGTTTGACGTCACCAACTTCATTCGTGCAGGCGAAAATCAAATCGCCGTGCGCGTGGCCGATCCGGGGGCCAAGCCGAACGAAGTAGTGGAGGGCATTGCCTACGCCGAAATTCCTCACGGCAAGCAGAATTGGTACGTCCAAACCAGCGGACTGTGGCAAAGCGTGGAGCTCGATTACCGGCCGCAATTTCACGGAGGAAACGTTCATATCACCGCCGGGGCGGATGGCCGATTCAAAATCCATATTCCCTGGGTCAATCCGTCTGACGCGGGCGGCATTGGTTTCAAGCTTGATGCAACTATCCTCGACCCTGCTTCAAAGCAAGTCTGGCAAGGTTCGCATGCGCTGACACCGGCTGAGCATTCCACCGACTTTTCTGGCCAACTCAATGGTCCCGCGCTTTGGTCCACTTCCAATCCCGCTCTCTACACCCTGGAAATCAAAACCAGTTTGGGCGAGGCGCAATCCGTTCGCTTTGGTTTTCGCACCTTCGAAACACGCGAGGGAAAATTTTATTTAAACGGCGCGCCGGTTTACGTTCGCGGCGCGCTCGACCAGGATTTTTATCCGGACACGGTTTACACTCCGCCCTCGCTCGACTATTTGCGCGACGAAATGCGCAAAGCCAAAGCGCTGGGCCTCAATCTGCTGCGCTGTCACATCAAGGTGCCCGACCCGCGATATCTCCAGGCGGCGGATGAAATCGGCGTGCTCATCTGGTACGAGATTCCCAACTGGGACAAACTCACACCGGACTCCGAGCGCCGCGCCATGGAAACTTTGCACGGCATGGTGGAGCGCGACTGGAATCATCCTTCGATCGTGATCGTCAGCATCATCAACGAAAGCTGGGGCGCGAATTTAAAGGAAGCGCCGCAGCGCGACTGGCTGAAAAAATCATACAATGCCGCGAAGGCAATCGTGCCTGGCTGGCTGGTGGAGGACAACAGTCCCTGCTGCGATAATTTTCACTTGCAATCCGACCTGGCGGATTTCCATCAATACGTCGCCATCCCCGACTATCCCGCCAATTTCGATCGCCTGATTTCCGACCAGGCCACGCGCCCCGGCTCGTTGTTCAGCCCTTATGGCGACGCTGTGCCGCGCGGCGACGAACCGCTGGTGCTCTCCGAATTCGGCAATTGGGGATTGCCGCGCCTGCACGATCCCCTGCCCTGGTGGTTCGCGCGCGATTTTGGCGGCCGGGAAATCACTATGCCCGCCGGGGTGGACAAACGCTTTCGGGATTATCAATACGGCACGCTCTTCCCGGATTTCAACGCCCTGGCGGACGCCACCGAGTGGCACGAATTTCAGTCGCTGAAATATGAAATCGGCAGCCTGCGCATGCATACGGAAATGCAGGGCTACGTGATCACGGAATTCACCGACGTCAACTGGGAGTCGAACGGCCTGCTCGATATGTGGCGCAACCCCAAGGTTTTCGGCGAAGAGTTGGCCAAAATTCAGCAGCCCAACCAGGTGATCGCGCGCGCTGACAAGCGCAACTTCACTTCCGGACAAAAAGCGCAGGCGGAGATTTATTTCTCCCACTATGGCGGCGAAGATTTGGCGGGCGCAACCGTGACGTGGCAAATCGAGGGCACGCAACTCAACAGCACCTTCGCGCTGCCGCCCGTCCCGGTAGCGTCAGCGGCCAAAGTGGGCGACGCGCAGTTTGTGGTCCCCTACGTCGGCAAGCCCACGGAAGCGCGGCTGAAGGTCCGCGTGGTTGCGGGCGGCAAAATAATCTCCGAGGATTCCACCGGACTACCTTTTTATTTTTTCCCGTCGCCCCACCCCGAAATTCCGCCCGCGGTGGGCTTCCACGATCCGGGTGGGCGGCTGCGGCGGCTGGTGGCGGAAATGCATGACCGCGGCTATCAAGAGCCGTCGGGCGCGGAAACTTATCCCGTGCTCATCGCCTCGATGTTTGACGAAGAGGTCAAAAAGAATCTGCGCGCCGGCGGCAGGGTAATCCTGATCGCCGGGGACAAACAGACCATCGCCCCTGGTCTTGAAGTATTGCCGCGCACCGCAGACAACCTGGACGGCAACTGGATTTCCAGTTTCCTCTGGATCCGCAAAGATCGCGATCCGTTCAAGCAGATCGGCTTCAGCACCATGGCCGGGTTTGAAACGATTTCGGTTACCCCCGCCACCGTCCTGAAAGGCGTGCCACCGGATAATTTTGACGACGTGCTGTCGGGAATGTTTTACGGTTGGATTCACTCGAACGTGGGCACGCTGGTTCAGGCCCGTTACGGCGCGGGGAAACTGATCATCTGCACGTTTTCTCTTTCCGCTTCCTACGGCTCCGATCCCTACGCCACTACTTTCCTCGACACGCTGGTGAACTACGCCGTCTCCAATTTCACTCCGCGCTATCAGATTCCGATGTGAGATGTTTAGCAGTCTGGTAGGAAATATATGAGGCTGCGTAGCGGCGACTTTACGTCGCCATCCGGGCATGGAAGCAACTCAACGCTGGCGACATAAAGTCGCCGCTACAAATGCTTAATCGGGCAATTAAGTCGTTGCCGGCTGAGGCTGGCCGTTGCGCCTCACCGCCATTGGTCAATCTGAGCGCAGCGAAGAATCTCGCTCTGTTTTTGTTGGTCTTTCGTCGCCCTGTCAAGTTGCGGCAGGTTGAGGTTGATTCGCCGCCGCCTGTTTTTCCTGCGCGAGTACTTTCTCCACCAGGCCGGGGAAATATTGGGTGAACACCTGTTCGCAATTGCGGCAAGCCCAAAGCGCGGTACGCATCTCCAAGTGACTCCAATTCACCGCGCCGCATACGCCGCAAGTTACCTGGAGCCCGCGCCCGCTCGCTCCCTGAACAATCTTGACGTCTTCAGGTCCAATCGGAAAATTCATAGCCCATCTCTCCCATTCTTCGCCCTTCGCAGGTTTGCGGAAGTATCGGAGAGATTGTAGCGCATGATCCGCTCTCCGGTCTTGCGGCATTTCCATTTTTTTTGACCCGATGACAGCCGCAGAAAAAGCATCGCATCTTGCAAAGCCGTCCGCCCGCTGACGGATGCAAGAGGGTAGCGCAGAGTCTCTGCCTCTGAGACTCTGCGGCTTTTCAACTTCTTTCAATTCAAATTGGGGTACGGTCGTCACCGGGTAGCAACACGCGGTCAATTGACAATATCGGATGGGCGTTTACCGGCGCACCCACTGTTCCTGAATACTCATGCGCGCTGGACCAGGGCGGGTAGCGCAGAGTCTCTGCCTCTGAGACTCTGCGGCTTTTCAACTTCT
>DATGFN010000007.1:0-37468 GCA_035308965.1 Terriglobia bacterium
CATCCCCCCTGGGGAGTCTTCACACCCGCCCAAGGGTATATCCGATTTCAAATCGATTTTGCTCATCTTGGCGCTCAACTTACGGCCTGACATGCACTTAAAAGAATTTTCGAACTCAACATTGGGACAGTACTGATTTGAGATTCAAAATTGACCTGCCATTTCCACCAGCCGCAGGGAAAGCGGATTCAAAATTTGAGATTCAAGATTCGGGAGCTAGGATTTAGGGGTCAGGATTTAGGATTTATGAGTCACGGGAGAAGCATCGAGGGAAAGGAGTCAGGATTCAGCAGCCAGGAGTCCTCCCATGAAAAGCCGCGGACCACAGAAACGGCGGACCACGCTGCCTTCTTCCCTAGCACCCAGCACCTAGCCTCTAGAACCTAACACCTAAAACCTGCTCTACACGTCCCAGTTGACAGACTGCGCAGACCCCGGCATATTTGGCGCGAGAAAGTTCGGTTTGGGTGTAGAGTTGTCCTGTATCCAAATTCAAACTTGGCCGCCGGCCACCATACATCCGACAAGGTGCCAACGTGAAGCTGACAGACTTGCGCGGGATTCTTCAATACATCCCTCAATTCCGGGAGAAGACGTTCATCATCGCGGTGGATGGAGTCATCGTCACGGATGAGAATTTCGCCAACATCCTGATGGACGTCGCCGTGCTCCGCTCATTGAATATTCGCGTGGTGCTGGTGCACGGGGCCGCGGCGCAGATCAAGGCTCTGGGCGAGAAGCAGGGCGTGCAGGCATCCGACCTGGACGGCGCGGGCGTGACTGATGCTCCCACATTGCAATTGGCCATGGACGCGGCGAACCGCCTGACCCACGAGGTTCTGGAAGGACTTTCGGCCCACGATCTTCGCGGCGCCTGCCCGAACGCAATTATTGCCCACCCTCTGGGGATCATCCAGGGCGTTGACCATCTGTTTACCGGAAAAGTGGAGCGCGTGGACACGGAGCTTCTTCAAACGCTGCTGACCCAGGGCATTGTTCCCGTGGTGCCGCCTTTGGGCTTTGATGGCGACGGCAATACATACCGGACTAACTCCGACAGCATCGCGCTGGCGGTGGCCGATGCCTTGAAGGCGATCAAGCTGATTTTTATTACCGCGGAGCAGGGGCTGCTCCATAACGGCGAAATCATCCGGCAGATGCTGGTGGGGGATTTGCAGAAGCTTCTGGCGGCCGCGGGCGGCGGATTTGCGGGCGAAATGCTGTCCAAGGCTCAGCACGCCGCGGCCGCCTGCGCCGCCGGCGTGCAGCGCGTTCACGTGATCAACGGCCGCGAGGATGAAGGACTGCTGGCCGAAGTATTTTCCAATGAGGGCATCGGCACGCTGATTTACGCCAATGAGTATGAACACATCCGCCCGGCCAAGAAGAAAGATATCCGGGCCATCCAAATACTGACCAGGAAGGCAGTGGAAGCGGGCGAACTCGTCCGGCGGACTCGCGCCGAGCTGGAAAAGAATCTGGCCGATTATTATATTTTTGAAATCGACAAGAACCCCGTCGCCTGCGTGGCGCTGCACATTTATCCCGCGCAACAAAAGGGCGAACTCGCCAGCCTTTTTGTGGATCCCTCGCACGAGAACCAGGGCCTGGGCCGGAAGCTGCTTCAATTCGTGGAAAATAAAGCCCTGGAATCCGGCCTGACCAACTTGATCACACTCTCGACGCAGGCGTTTACTTATTTCCAGTCCAAGGGCGGGTTTGCCGAAGGCGCCATTGATGACCTTCCGCCGGAGCGCCGCGAGAGATACGACCTGAGCGGACGGAACTCAAAAATTCTGGTTAAGAAGCTGAAAGTTTCCGCGTAGGTCTAACGAAGTTGGGCCTCTAAAGTGGCGTAATTTGGAATTGGATTAATTTCGATGCCCGTAGCGGCAGGTCATTCCCGCGAAAGCGGGAATCCAGTATTTCCTCCACGAATTTTTAATGATTTAGGTATTGGCTTCCCGCTCCCCCGCCTCCGCGGAGGACAAGCTTCGCGGGAATGTCTGCGCGGGGGAGGAGCTGAATCGGGCAAATTACACCACTGCCTGGGCTTCCCTGCCCCACTGAGGGAGAACGAAAGGTTTTTCCTCCGGCAAGAAATCTCCTACTCTCATCACGCCGCTCCCCGCCATTACTGATTCAAATGCAGAACCTTGGCGGGAGGAAAGCCATTGAACGATGTGCTGCTGGCTGCCGCATAGGCGCCGATGTTTTCGGCGTAGAGCAGTTCGCCCATTTCCAAGTCAGGGAGCTGGGCAGCCAGGGTGATGGTATCGAGAGCGTCGCAGGTGGGGCCGAAGACGGAGCAGATTTGCGTGGGACCTTTCTTGAAACTCCTCAGGTAGTACTGACAGTGGTCAAAAATCACGCCGCTATATGTGTGATAGACGCCATCATTGATGTAGTAACAAAGTTTGCCGTCGCGGACCGCCTTGCCGATGATTAACGCGACGGCGGTGGCGGAAGTGGCTACCAGGAAACGGCCGGGCTCAGCGAGGATTTCGATGGGTTCGGGAAATAGCCTGTCCAATTCCGAAGTGATCGTCTTGGCCAGCCTCCTGAAGGGCGGGATGGCGGCATCGTAATGGGCGGGGAAACCGCCGCCGATGTCGAGAAGCTTGAGGTTGAATCCACGCGCCCTGGCCTCATTGAAAATGCCGGCGGTCAGGTGGAGCGCCTGACTGTAGTTCGCCACGTTCGTGCACTGGCTGCCCACGTGAAAGCTGAGCCCCTCGACCACCAGATTGTTACTATGCGCGAAGGCAATTAGGTCCACAGCTTCGCCGGGCAGCGCGCCGAACTTGCTGGAGAGCTCCACCATCGATCCGGTATTGGGCACGCGCAGGCGCAGCATCAGGCCCGAGTGCGGCGCGTGGCGCGCGATCTTGATCACTTCCTCATAATTGTCGTAGGTGACCAGGGGCTTGTAGGGATCCAACTGCTCCAGCGTTTCAATCGCTTTGATGGGGTTGGCGTAAATGATGCGGTCCCAGATGAAATCCTGGCGCTCCTTGGCGGGAAGATCCTTGATCATTTCGTGAACGGTCAGGAATTCGGCCAGGCTGGCGACGTCGAAACTGGCTCCGGCTTCGTAAAACGTTCGCACAATCGCGGGGTCGCTGTTGGCCTTAACCGCATAGTAAACCTGGACGCGCGGCAAATGCTTGCGGAATTGTTGGTAATTCTCGCGCAGGACTTTGTGGTCCACCACCACAATCGGGGTGCCGTGCTTTTTGGCCAGTTGAATTAGTTTCTTGCGCTCCATAGATTATATGGATGACGAGAAAATATAGTGATGATCGTTAACTGTAGCGCGGGCGTCCTCACCCGCGATCAACCCCTGGGAGCGCCGGTGGGGCGCCCAAGCTTGGGTCCCCGTCCCGTGCCACGCCGGCCTGGATCTCAAATCCCATCGCCTTCTGTGATCAGAAAGTTCTTGAACTGCCACATGTCGGACGTGTCGATCTGCGGCTTGTTGAACCCTTGGAAGGCGTTGGAGTAGTGCTTGAGCGGGGTCCAATCCGAGGCCACGGAAACCCACTTGCCGAGATAAGGCTTGCTGATGTCCAGCACGAAGTCGTGGGGCAAATCGTCCGGCACGCGCATGCCCTGCCGCGGGTTTTCGACCATCCACAGGCAGGCGGCGACCACGGAGATGGCCACCTGCATGGTCGTGGCGTTCTGGTGCGGCACCAGGCGGCGCGACTCGTCGATATCGAGATCGGAGCCGCACCACCACGACTGGTAAGGGTGGCCCATCACCAGAGCGCCCAGAATATCGGCGCCGCTGGTGATTTCATCGGTCATGATGCGGATGTTAGGTTGCAGCTTGTAGTCGTATCCGCGCAATTCGTTGAGCGAGGCAATGGCCGAATCGCACGGGCAATAAGCGTAGTGAACCGTGGGGCGGTAAACCGCATTCCCGTTTTCCCAAACCGTCAGTTTCTCAGTGATAGTGAAAGCCTCACCATGGCGCACGATCATACCGATAATGTTATGGTCCGGCGGCACCCAACTGGCCACATAGGTGTTGATACCCATGCGCGCCAGGCAAATCTGGCTCTTGGGGCCATCGGGATGCTCGTAGGCGAAGGCGGGCAGCTCTTTTTCATGGGTGCCCCAGCCCATCTCGGCGGTGGTTGTTCCTTCTTCGCGGAAGCCCTCAACGCTCCAGGTATTTACAAACTCATTAACCTGTTTGGGCTGGCTGGTGATCTGCGTGTCACGCTCGCTGCAATGAATCACCTTGACGCCGAGTTGGCGGGCCAGTTGGTTAAATTCTCCCGCCTTGGCGTGGTGGGCAATCGCCTCCGCCGGCGCCCCGTTGAATTTCTTTTCCGCCAGGGCCTGCTGCGCGATGTCCAGGAGCGCCTGCTTAGTGAAATGGCTGATCAGGCCGGGGTTGGCTCCGTGTTCGATCACGGCCGTCGGCCCCGGCTCACTCCACTTGGCAATCATCCGGCGCAGATTCATGTGGCGCCAGTAGAGGGTTCGCTCGGTCGGAGGCTTGTTGCCGGCTCCCGCGTAAGGATCCCAAAGTTCCACCGAAGTGTTCACATAGAGGATGCCGCGGTCGTGGCACCACTGCAAAATTTCGCAGCAATCAATATTCCACGCCAGGTCGATCAGAAGATCTCCGGCGGAAAGGTGCTGTCCGAGCAGGCTCCCCATGTTCTCCGGCCCCACCCGATCCTTGACGAAGGTTACTCCCTGGGCAATCCAGGGCTTCAGGGCTTCGTCGACCTGATCGAAGTCAATCGCCGTGATGCGCTTGGGATCGATCTTGATGTGATCGATCAAAATGGGCAACGTGCAGCGCGCCACCGCTCCAAAGCCGACGAACACAACTCGATTTGGAAATGAAACCATCGTTGATTTTCCCCTTGGTGGCGGCCGGAGCTGAACAAGCCATCACACCGAAGCCATGCGCCGGCCCTGGCAAACCGAACCGCTTCGCTACGCAAGATTTGCAAAATGCGATTATGGCACGCCTAAAATAACAGGTTCGCGAATTTTCGACAAGCTTTCAGGAGTTAGGATTTGGGAGTTAGGAGTTGGAAATCCTTAGGAATCACGGAGTATAGCGACAACTTCTTCTGTGGTGCGGGCCGGGGCCTCAGGCATGGGTGCCCCGCCGGCATTCCCGTCGCTGAGGAGGCTCTCGTGTTTATTCTGGCGCCGCCTGTACGCCGAAGCGGCGAGCATGCGACCTGTCGGCTGACGGGCGGTTTAGGTCGGAGAAGTGCCATGATCGGGATTCTAGGCCCTTGCGTGGCGTGACCCAAGCACCTATACTTCTCCGATGGCAATTTCTGAGATCACTCCAACCGCCGTCAAAATTGACAAACTCATCGCGCGCGTTGCCGACGGTGATATCAAGATTCCTGCCTTCCAGCGGCGTTTTGTATGGGACCAAGAGCAAGTGATTGAGTTGCTCGACAGCATCTATAGGGACTATCCGATCGGAAGTCTCCTGCTCTGGAACTCGGATGACAAACTTAAGGCGACCCGCAACATATGTGGATTCGACATTCCAGATCGTCCATCCTCCTACCCTCTAAACTACGTTCTCGATGGACAACAACGAATGTCCGCGATCTATGCGGTGTTCTGCAAGGATCGAACTCGAACTACTTCCGACGATGAAGACCCCAGCCTTGATATTTTCGATATCCACTTTGACCTGGACTCTTACATCTTCCGCGCCGGCTCAGACCTTGTAGCTGAGAACCACTCCTTTCCTCTCCAGGCGCTCCTTGACCTCACAGCATTCCTCAACGCACTCAAACAGATTCCCGAGAAGTATCACGACGCAGTTAAGGCGCTCCACTCCAAGTTCATTAATTATGAAGTTCCTGTCGTAACGGTCACTAAGAGATCTAAAACAGAGGTTGGGACGATCTTTGAGCGAGTCAACAGCACCGGAACGGAGCTTTCAACGCTCGACCTCCTAATTGCTTGGACCTGGAGCGAAGATTTTCTGCTTAAGGAAGAGATCGCCGAACTGTTGGACACGCTTGAAAGTAAGCGGTTTGGGAAACTGCCCGATAAAACGATACTTCAATGTCTGAGCGCAATTATTGTTAAGTCCACCACAACTAAATCCATCCTTAACCTAAAACCAGAAGAAGTCCATGAGAAGTTTCCTGAGCTTGTTGGCAGCATGGAGAAAGCAATCGACTTCCTCTCAACACAGCTCCACGCTTCAAAGGACTTCCTGCCGCATGTGCAACAATTAATTCCACTGACATTTTTCTTTTCGAGGACAGACAGCGTGTCCAGCAAACAAATGAGGTGGTTGAAGCAGTGGTTCTGGAAGACGACGTTTTCGCGACGCTATTCCGCGCAGACTGACGAAAAGATGGACTCAGACATATTGCTGTTCGAACAACTGGTAGATGGGAATCCCGAAGGTCTCAGCAAGTACGCCTACTCCGTCACCCCCGAGCAGCTTGTCAAACAGAAATTTACGAGAAGCAGTCCGGTGGTTCGGGGCTTCCTTCTCCTGTCAGCACAAAACCAGCCAATTGACCTAGTAAATGGTGGATACGTTGATCTTGGAAAAGCTTTATCGGAATTCAATTCCAAGGAGTATCATCACATATTTCCCAAGGCCCATTTGAAAAAGCGAGTTGTCGCACCTGAACGGGTAAACTCCTTGTGTAATTTTTGTTTTCTTACAGCAGATTCCAACAAAAAGATTTCTTCCAAATCACCTTCGCAATATTTCGCGGAGCTTATCCCACAGGGCCAATTCGCGAAAATACTGGAATCCAACCTCATGCCCTTAAACCGGGAGATCTACGAGAAGAACGACTACGACAAATTTCTGATTTAGAGGGGACAGGCGATCATGAGCTTCCTTGACAAGCAGCTCGCGTGAGGGGCACTGCAGATTTTGCGCCGTTCAAAGTCTGCGACTCTTCCAAGGAGAAAAATTCACAACTGGGCGAGTGACGCATACATGCTGGAATTTAGCATGTATGTGCTTTGGAAAGTTTGCCCGCAGAGGGCAGTCAATTGTTAATCTGACGGATCGCAAACATTGCACAATACGAATGTATGGGCCACCCTGCGGAAGACAGAGCAAATCAGCCTGATTACGCGAAAACGTCCGCAAGGTCGGACACTTCTTGCCAGTCATCTTTTTTGGCGCTGGTAGCCTTAGGTGCCAGAAAGAAGAAATTGGCGGATTTCCCCTTCTTCCAAGTTGCGAGGAGGATTCCACAGGCATCGTGACGTTGCGCCACTTTCCGGAGCCGATCACGGTCATCATCAGTGGGCCTAGCCGCAGACCCGCCCTTGACTTGGATTAGGATAATCTGAAAAGTATCTCCGCGTTTCGTTCCTGGGAAGGGTTTGCCGTGGTCCTTCCGAATAGCCATCATGTCTACCACGCCTCGCGCTTCCCCACCTTCCGGTCCGGTGAATGTCAGTAAATGCCAGCGAGGCCACGGCGCTTTACCAACCGTTTGCCGTATGCGAACCTTGGCCATGGTGACGGCCCACTTCCCGCTCCTGCCTGCTTCCTTAAAGCGCCGCACATATTCCCGATGCTTCGCGGCTTCATTTTTCCGCCTTGTTTCCGCCGCCTTCTTGCCCGCGCTTACGCTCCTCGGATTTTTCATGCGCGGCATTGTAGCAGCAGTTCTTTATATGGTAAACGTACACTTTTTGCGCAACGATGTTGACAAACCCAAGACAGTTGCTATATGCTTAGGCATATGCCGAAGAGAAATGCGCCCGTGGCGGAACGGCACGTCAGGGTTTTTAAGAACGGCCGGAATCAAGCGGTGCGGATACCGCGTGAGTTCGCCCTTCCGGGCGAGGACGCCATCATGCGCAAAGAAGGCAGCCGCCTGATTATTGAGCCTGCGCCCCCGAAGTCGCTGCTGGCGCTGCTGGCAACCCTGGCGCCGCTCCGCGAAGATTTTCCGCCTATCCGCGACGTGCCTCCCGATCCGGTCGATCTCTGATGCGCTACCTGCTCGACACGAACATCGTTTCCGATCTCGTCCGCAATCCGCAGGGAAAGGCAGCCCAGCGCATCCGCAAGGTGGGCGAAACTCGAGTTTGCACCAGCATCATTGTTGCCGCGGAATTGCGTTACGGAGCCGCAAAGAAAGGTTCCGCCCGGCTCCTGGAGCAGCTTGAAGCGGTGCTCAGCGTCCTTGACGTTCTGCCCTTTGAGCCCCCGGCAGACGCCATCTATGCATCCTTACGCGCCGGTCTGGAGCAGGCGGGCACGCCCATCGGCGCCCATGACATGCTGATTGCGGCTCACGCACTGGCGCTTGGTTCTACCATCGTGACCGACAACGAAAAGGAATTCGCCCGCGTTCGCGGCCTTGCCCGTGAGAATTGGCTGCGCTAGCTGGTTGTTTTCTGAGTGTGGGTTTTTCTCCGGCGAAAAAACCCACTACCAGTACAGCATGCTTCTTTTGCTGCGCGATTTCACGGGATTGAGCGATCGGGGCCAGTTTCGATTTTCGTGTTTCGATTTTCAATGCCCTTGCAACTTGCGGGTATAATCCTGGCATCTAATCGGCGAGGGGATAGCTGTCCCCAGACGAAGCGGAAATAATCGTGAGGTGATCCGTGAAGAAAAGTTTCTTTCAACCCCTGGCCCTATTATTTTTCAGTGCGGCGCTGATGGGCGCGTCCCCCGAGCGTTGGATTCACGTGCGGGTGGAGAGCTCGCGAGGCGCGAACAGCAACGTGAGCTTCAACGTTCCGATTCAGATGGCGGAGGCGGTGCTGCCTACGATTCCGACCGGACATCACCAGGGCAAATTCAATTTGCAGGCCTCGGTGAATGGCATGGACCTGCGCGCCATGCTGGAGGCGATTCGCAATTCCCCCGACAACGTTTTTGTAACCGTGGAGCGGCATGACACGGAAATAAGCGTGGCGAAGGCGGGCCGAAATATGCTGATCAAATTCGCCGAGAAACCGAACCCCGACCATCATGTGGTCAAAACGGTCGCCATCAAAGTTCCCATCCCGGTGGTGCGGGCCATGCTGACCGCCAATTCGGACGAGCTTGATGTTGGCGCCGGCATCCGCGCTCTGGCCCAGGAGGGCGATGTTGACGTGACCGTGAATGATGAGAAAGAAACCGTGCGCGTGTGGACGGACACCCGGACTAATTCTGACTGAGTATTTTCAACCTGATAGATAACCCGTCTGACATCAAAGATCCGCCGATGGGGGTGAATGTTGGCACAAACCCCTCATCCGGCCCGCCGCGGCGAGCCACCTTCTCCCCAGGGAGAAGGCTGGGATTCTTAATGTTTTGCCCTCTGTCGCCGCGGCGACAGAGGGAGGGGACCCCACGCTCTGCCCTGGGGACCGCGACCGGCGCTTTCATCAGCCGGCGCGGGCCGGGTGAGGGGTCAGGTTTTCAATGCCTCGGAGTTCTTGGCGTTAAACTGAATCACGACCTTCCTCTGATCGCGTTATTCCACCTTTTGCAAATCCAGGGCGATGCGGACGCCATTCCATAGAACTGTGCTTTGGTTGATCAAACCGTGATTGGTGATTTCGGCTGCCCGAAAACAATTCACAGACCGCTTGACGTACGCCACACCTGTTGGTGATCCGCGCCCCACCCTTCCTTGAAGCCGCCGAGCGGCGACAAGTTTGCAGATTTATGACAAATAACTGGATTACAGAAAAGATTGAAACGGGTAAGATATGCGGTTCACGGATGGAATACTTCGGTCATGCAAGGATCTTATCGGCGCTCCATGCGAAAACGAGCCAAGTGGACGTTGACCTTTCTCGCGATGTGCGGAGTGGCCTGGGTGCTTCTCAAAACCGTTCCTCCCATGGCCGGTCAGACCGCCGCCGGGGGTGATACGACCCAAACTTCACCCGTCTTCACGCCGGCCCACCGCACCTTTCTGGATGCCGTGCGCGATTTCTTTAGCGTGCACCCAACGCCGGTGCAGCCCATCGCTTACACCCACAAAGTTCACCTGGCCAATGGAATGGAATGCGTGAATTGCCACGCCAACGTGGAAAAGGGCGCCATCGCAGGAATCCCCAGCATCAAGCTCTGCATGACGTGCCACCAGGTGATTGCCACCGATAAGCCGGAAATCAAAAAAATGGCCGCTATGTTCGCGCGCGGTGAGGATATTCCCTGGCAGCGCGTTTATGATTACAGTCCCACCGTGCATGTGAAGTTCAATCACGCGCCGCACATTCGGGCCAAGGTGGATTGCGCCACCTGCCACGGCGATATGCGCCAGCGGACGGTGGCGGTGCGCACGGTGAATATGAATATGGGATTTTGCATCAACTGCCACAAGCTGAGGAAAGTGTCAGTGGAATGCCAGACGTGCCATTTCTGATTGACGATTGATGATTGTCGATTGACGATTTTGGAAAGGAAAGGCGGAAAATGGAAATTGGAAAATAGAAACTGGCCTTACAGTCGAATAATTATGAGTTTCGCTGACCCAGTTTCAAATTTCTAGTTTCCAATTTCCAGTTTCGATTTTCGAGTTTCGCTTATCGGCTTTGCCATGCAACGAAGAGACTTCCTAAAAGTCGCGGCCATCACCGGAACTGCCGGCGCGCTCGATAGTTGCGGCAATCCCGAGCACCAGCTCATCCGCTTTATTCCCGAGGAAGACCTGGTCCCGGGGGTGGCCGAATACAAGCCCAGCATCTGCACTATGTGCCCCGCCGGTTGTGGCCTGATGGTCAAAGTGATGGAAGGCGACGCGGAGGTGGTCCGCAACGGCCAGTTGGGCCTGATTAAGATGGCGCTGGCCAAAAAGCTCGAGGGCAATCCAAACCATCCCATTAACCAAGGCAAACTTTGCCCGCGCGGCCAGGCGGGATTGCAAGTGACCTATCATCCCGACCGCATCCGGCATCCGCTCAAACGAACCGGGCCGCGCGGCTCGGGGCAATTTCAAGAAATAAGTTGGGACGAAGCGATCAGGACGCTGGTAGAACAGCTCAACGCGCTGCAAGCCGCGAAACAATCCATGAGCTTCCTTAGCCGACCTTTGAAAGGGCAGCATCGGGAACTTGCAGAACGCTTCCTCGAATTGTTCGGAGCTCGGGCTGGTGCTCCAATCTATTTCGATCTGATGGACAGCGCGGCCCTCCGCTTCGCCAATGCGTATTCCTTCGGTGCCGGGCAACTGCCAACTTACGACCTTGCGAATTCAAACTATGTGATTTCTTTCGGCGCGGATTTTCTCGGGACGTGGAATTCTCCCGTTGCGCAGAGCGTGGGGTTCGGCGTGATGCGCCAAGGCAGGGCAGGGCGGCGCGGCAAATTCGTCCAAGTAGAATCCCGCATGTCGCTGACGGGCGCAAGTGCCGATGAATGGCTTCCCGCGAAACCCGGTACCGAAGGCGCTCTTGCTCTCGGATTAGCTCATGTGATCATGCGCGACAAGCTCGGACGTCCCCAGCACGCAAGCCGTGCGGGAGAGTTGATTTCGCGCTGGGGCGATGGTCTGCCCGACTTCTCGCCACCAAAAGTTGAGCAGATCACCGGAGTAAGTGCTGCAAAGATCGAACGATTGGCCCGGGAAATGGCCTCGCATCTGCCGGCAGTCGTAGTGGTCGGCGGTGCGCCTCTCGCAGCAACTAACGCGGTCTTCACGGCGCTGGCGGCCAACGCCCTGAACGCGCTTCTGGGGAGCATTGAACAGCCAGGAGGCGTCTACTTTACTCTCCGGTTGCCTTCTTGGCCAGACACCTGGGCCGATATTCCTGGCGGATTCGGTAGCGTCGCGCTGCTTGACCAGCTCGTTTATCCGCTTCTTCAAGGGAAGTGGGATGCGGCTAAAATCCTGTTGCTAAACGATGCCAATCCAGTCTTTGCCATGCCGCCAAATTTGCACGTGCGGGAAGCGCTCGAAAAGATCCCGTTCATTGCGAGTTTTGGAAGTTTTATCGACGATACAAGCGTCCTGGCGGACTTGATCCTACCCGACCACTCGCCGCTCGAGTCCTGGGTCGACGACATTCCTGAGTCTGGAAGCATCCAAGGCGTCGTCAGCGTCACGCCGCCAGCTTTGAGGCCGCTTCACAACACGCGGGCCATGCCTGACGTGCTGCTCCAGCTGGCTCCCCAAATCGTGGGCGAGTTCGCGGACATGTACCGCCACCGCCTACCTTGGGCGAGCTTTGACGCGATGCTCGCGGCCCAGTACAGCGACCTTTACAGCATGAAAGGCTCGCTGAAGGCGGCCAACTCGGAAGAGTTCTGGAAAGCGCTTAGAAAGCAGGGCGTTTGGTCGACCTCAGAGGGAATTCCGGGACGAGAAAAGGGACTCGCCACAGCCCCAATTTCCAAGAACCCTCCGAGAGCACGGCCGAACTTTTGGTGGCGGACCGCTCAGTCGATGTGGCCGGAAGATTACGAGGCGATGATGGCGCCGCGCGTCAAAGAATTCCACGGCCCTGAATTTGATGGCGCGGAAAAAGATTTCCCGTTCCACTTCTTGCCGTACGCGTCACAGATGTTATTTGACGGCTCGTTGGCGCATTTGCCCTGGATGCAGGAAACGCCCGACCCCATTTCGACGGCGATGTGGGGCACGTGGGTGGAAATCAATCCGAAAACGGCAACGAGCCTCGGAATCGTGCAAGGGGACTTATTGGAAGTTGCATCACAGCACGGAAAAATTCAGGCGCCGGCGCTGATCTATCCCGGCATTGCGCCCGACACAGTCGCCATGCCCGTGGGCCAGGGGCACGAGCATTTCACCCGCTATGCCAGCGGGCGCGGCGCCAATCCAATTTCAATTCTCGCGCCCGTGACCGTGCCGGAAACAGGATCGTTGGCGTGGGCCGCCACGCGCGTGAAAATTACAAAAGCCGGAAAAGGAAAATTGGTTTTGTTCGCGGGCGGCCTTCGCGAACATCCGCTCGAAGAGGGACAAAGGTAAAGCATGGCAAGAAAATGGGGCATGGTGGTTGATCTCGACCGTTGCACCGGCTGCGAGGCCTGCGTGGTGGCCTGCCGCGCGGAGAATAACGTGCCCACTGCCGGCGAAGACCAGGCCAGTCGCGGGCGGGCCATCCACTGGATCCGCGTGGAGCGTTACTGGGAAGGCGAATTCCCCGATGCGCGCCTGAAGTTCCGTCCCGTCCTCTGCCAGCAATGCGACGCCGCGCCGTGCGAACCCACCTGCCCCACCTACGCCAGCCACCATACCAGCGAGGGATTGAACGCCCAGATTTATAACCGCTGCATCGGCACGCGGTATTGCGCCAACGCCTGCCCTTACACCGTGCGCTTTTTCAATTTCTACAATCCGGTTTGGGATAAACCCTTCCACTTGCAACTGAACCCGGACGTTTCCGTGCGCGAAGTGGGCGTGATGGAAAAGTGTACTTTCTGCGTGCAGCGAATCCAGGCGGCGGAAATCCAGGCTGAAGCAGACGAGCGGGATTTGAAAGACGGCGAATTCAATCCGGCCTGCGTTCAGACCTGTCCGCCGAGGGCAATGGTCTTCGGCGACCTGAACGATCCGGGGAGTGAGGTGGCGCGGCTGGCACGCTCCAATCGGGCCACAAAACTTTTGGGCGAGCTCGGAACCAAACCGAATGTGACGTATTTCGATCCCGAATCGTGGGAAGAAGGAAAATCCTAACGACGTTGGTCTGCGCGGGAAATTTGAAAATGGAAATTGGAAACTGGAAAATCGAAATTGGTTAGCAGACAAATAATCACTTAAGGGCCAGTTTCTATTTTCCATTTTCGAGTTTCTATTCTTAAGTCAATGAGCGAAAAAACGATTGCCCAGATTAACGATGATTTGCTGCGGCCGGTTCTCCGAACCACCAAGCGGTTTTGGATTGCCGTGCTGCTCTTAGGCTCGGTGGTGGCGGCCGGCGTGGGCGCCTTTCTCTACCAGGCCTGGAACGGCATCGGGGTGTGGGGTATCGACCGGCCGGTTTTCTGGGCATTTGACATCACCAACTTCGTATTCTGGATCGGCATCAGCCACGCGGGCACGCTGATTTCCGCCATCCTGCGCATCGCCGATGCCGGTTGGCGCCGGCCCGTCACTCGCTGCGCCGAAGTGATCACGTTATTCGCCCTGATGATCGGAGGAATGTTTCCCATCATCCATCTGGGCCGGCCGTGGCTTTTCTTCTGGATGATCCCCTACCCCAGCGAGCGGCAAATCTGGCCGCAGTTTCGTTCGGCCCTGGCGTGGGATTTTTTCGCCATTGGAACCTACCTGACCGGAAGCTTCATATTTCTCGTTTATCCCATCATCCCGGACTTCGCGCTGGTACGCGACAAAGTAACCGGGTGGCGCAAGAAGCTCTATACGGTTCTGGCGCTCGGATGGCGGGGCACCCCGCGGCAGTGGCATCGGCTGGAAACGGCCATGCACATCATGGCCATCGTCATTATTCCCGTCGCCGTTTCCGTGCACACCATCGTTTCCTGGGATTTTGCCATGGCCCCCGTGCCCATGTGGCACTCGACGATTTTTGGTCCCTACTTTGTGGCGGGAGCGATTTTCAGCGGCATCGCCGGCCTGATTATCGCCATGGCATTTTTGCGCAAAGTTTTGAGCCTCGAGGATTACCTGCTGCCGGTCCACTTCGACAATCTAGGGAAGCTCCTGCTCACCATGTGCCTGATCTGGGTCTACTTTATTTTTTCCGAACGCCTGACGGTGTGGTACGGCAACGAGTCCGCCGAGATGGCGGTTTTTTGGACGACGCAGCGTGGACCCTTCGCTCCGCTATTCTGGACGATGGTGTTTTGCAATTTCATCATTCCCTTCCCCCTGCTGGCCATCAAGCGATTCCGCAGCACCATTACCGGCGTGGTGATCGCCTCCTGGACGGTGGTGATCGGCATGTGGCTGGAGCGTTACCTGATTATTGTGCCGTCGCTCTCCCACAAATATTTGCCTTACGCTTACGGGACTTACCGGCCCACGTGGGTGGAGGTCACAATTTTGGTGGCCTCCAATGCGGCCATGGGTCTGTTGTACATTTTATTTTCCAAGCTTGTTCCCATTGTGGCCATCTGGGAACTGAAGGTAGGTTCTCATAAGCCGCCCCTGGTGCGACACCAGGTTTCCGTGGTCAGGACTTCCCCCGTAGGAGCATCAACCGCAAACGGCGACGGACTACTGACAACGGACCTCTGACGGTTTTAGCTGGAAGAATTATGCGAGTCCTTTACGCGCTCTATCACGATCCCGATTCCGCTCAGCAGGCGTATGACTCGCTGCGCGCCAACGGGGCAACTCCGGGTTTTAATGAGCGTCAAATCGCCGTCTTAACTTCCGAGCCTTTTGACGGGTACGACTTCTTCCAGCAGGATCACAAAACGGTTATCCCCTGGATTGCGGCTCTGGGGGGACTGGTAGGGGGCGTGTCCGGCTTTTGGTTTGCCGCGTATACCCAGGCGGTCTATCCCATTCCCACCGGCGGCATGCCGATTGTCCCATTTTACGCGGACGGCATCATCACTTACGAATTAACCATGCTGGGCGCCATCCTGGCGACTTTAATCAGCGTTCTGATTACCGCGCGACTTCCTGATTGGAGACGGAAATTCTACGATGCGGAAGTCTCGGATGGGAAGATTCTGGTGGGGGTGATTGATGCTCCGGATACATCCCGCGCCGAGGTGGAAAAGAGGTTGTTGGAGGCTGGAGCCGCGGGTGTGAAAGAATTCTTAGCCTGAACCTGGTAGGGGGAGGGTCGCCCAGGCGATCCTCCCTCTACGATCGTATCTTATTTCCCGCAGCGCAAATCAATCCGCCCAAGCCAGGTAGCCGGGCACGATGAGACCCACAAACGGTACGATGATCAGGATACCCCACCAGTTGGGCTTGTGACGAGCTTCTGCGATGGCCATCCACAGAATGATGTAGATGACGATGTTCACGAAAGGGATCAAGCAGAGCAACAACCACCACCACTCTTTCTTGGCAATCATCACCATCAGGTAAACGTTGACGATGGGAATCCACGCCATCCAGGGATTCTCTGTGTTCGTCTTTTTGGCGATGGTTGAAAGGGCCAGCGCGATGTAGACGTAAAACGCAAGGCCGAATACAAGGAAAACCAGAAAGAAAGCGCCCGCAGCAGCTATGGCCATTCCTGCGTTTCGGTCATCCTGCGCCCATGCCATTGACGGAATCAGGAATGCGACGAGCACGGCGAGCAAGCCGAGCCTCGCCCATACCCTAGTGCGTAATTTCATTCGAAGTCCCTCCTCGGAAATTTTGGGAAGACGCGAAATCCTGCGCAATTGTCGAGACCTGAACGCACCCCGATGGTCAATTCCGAGAAGCGTCGCGAGCGGCGCAACATCAAACCCAGGATTTGCATTTGGACTACCTGACCTGCGCGAACTGTAGTCGAATCGTTCCGCGCTTGTCAAGTACCGTTTTCACCACTAGCGTCAGGCAGATCGAACGCCTCCGGCGATTCATTTGTTTACATTGGGGGAGCTTCCGATTTTGCCACGCAGGCGGCGATCACCATGTGTCCGGTAACATTCACCACGGTTCGGCACATATCGAGCAGGCGGTCCATCCCGATTATCAACGCGATGCCCTCGCCCGGCACGCCCACCGCGTCGAGGACGGGGATCATCAGCGGGACGACTGCGCTCGGAATGCCGGCGTTGCTCACTCCCGCGGTGAGGACGGTCATCAGAACTACTACAACCTGCGCGGACCAACCGAGCGGAATGCCGAGCACCTGGGCGATAAACGCGATGCTGGCGCCCTCGAAGAGCGCGGACCCAATCTTGTTCATGGAAGCGCCCAGGGGCAGGACAAATCCGCAAATCTCAGTGGGGAGGCCCAAACTTGTCTCACTCACACGCAACGTTGTGGGCAGAGTGCCGATGGACGAAGCCGTGGAGAAGGCGGTCAGCATAACTACCCGGGCGCGAGCCAGGAAATCCCACGGATCGCGCCGCGCCACCCAGCGCAGTAATATGGGAAACACGCCAGCTTGAAAAATGATCAGCCCGGCGATCACGCACAGGGCGTACCATCCCAGGCGGGCCATCAAATCGAGACCGAACTGCGCCGCCACGCTGAAAATCAGCGCAAACACGCCATAGGGCGCGAGTTTCATTACCAGGTCGATGATCTCGGCCATCACTTCATTAAGGGCACGAAGGCCGCGGCGGATGGGCCCGCCGCGTTCGGAAGAGATTCGCCCGAGCGCGACTCCAAAAATCAGCGAAAAGAAAATGACCGGGAGCATGTCTCCCTGGGCGGCGGAGGCGATCGGGTTTCGGGGAACAATGTTGATAAGAGTCTGAATCCCCGGGGAGGAAGTGGTTGCCTTCGCCGGGATTGTTTCATGCCCATAGGTTTCGAGCAAATGGCTGCGAGTTTCTGCGCTGAGGCCATCGCCCGGCCTGAAAGCATCCACCAGGAGCAATCCCAAAGCGCCGGAGAGGGCGCTCAGAACCGCGAAAAAGAGAAACGTCTTGACGCCGATTCGCCCTAACTTTTTCACATTGCCCAGTTCCGCCACGCCCAAACTCAGAACAGCGAATACCAGCGGAATGACGATCATGATGAGGGAGCGAAGCCAGATCTCCCCCACGGGGTCAGTGACGTAACTTACAAAATTACTTAGCGCGGGCGTACCGCCCCACAAAAGCTTGCAGACAACACCGGCGATCGCACCCAAACCAAATCCGATCAGGATGTGTCCTGCGTTGGGCCGCGAGGACCGGTGTGGATTCCCGTTCGCGCTTAAAGCTGCATCAGGAGCGGGCGCTCGAGGCGGGGCGGCGTCAGGCATGATGGGTGAGACTAACACAAAGGCGGGGTTGAAAATTACAATAGGAGATTCTTCGCGTGTACCCCCTCACCCGTCTCGCCGCGGCGAGCCACCCTCTCCCGCAAGGGGCGAGGGCTAGAATTCGTAAATTAATTTCTCCCCTCGGTGGCCGCGGCAACCAAGGGGAGAAACAAAACTTTGGATCATAACCCTCGCCCCCGTGGGGGAGTGGGTGGGGGCCCCAAGTTCTGCCCTGGTGGCTCGCCGCGGCGAGACGGGTGAGGGGGTTGCTAAACTTATCAGAACCCACTTCATGGGAATCAATCAAACCGCGCAATCGACCCGGGGGAATTGTAAAGCCGGATGAGCGTGTTGATATCCCGCTGGCTGGGCTGGCTGACCAGCGACCTCCAAAATATTGGTATGGGGAAATAAGGGGCGCGAATCTGGCGCGATTTATCCTGCATTTGCCAGTACATAATGTCTTTCTTGCTGTCGCTGTGTTCCTTGATGCCGATAGCGTGGCCCAATTCATGCAGCACAATGGCGCGCATTTCGTCCTTCGACCAATTGTGGGAGAGGTCCACGGTGATGGTGGCCACGCGGCGGCCGGTGATCTCGTCGCCGACTCTCTGCAAGCGCACCCATTCCATCTCCTCGCCCGCGCGCCCTTCTTCCATCGAGGATGCTTCCCAACCCATGCGGATGTCAGCTTTTTCCGGAAGCACCACAAGCTCCATGGGAAAAACCGCACTCCAGATGTCAAAAGCCTCGCGAGCGCCCTGCTGCCATTTGATATTGGGCGCGCTGCCGAGAAAAACTTTTACCGGAAGCTCGCGCCACTGTTCGCCTTCGCTCGGGATGGCAATCACGCGATAGTAATCCCCGGCAGCGGGCACATAACGAGTGGGCTGCATGGCGGCCGGCAGGGCCGGTTTGGCTTTCAGGATTTGAATTCGCGCCTGGATACGCGCCACGTCCCACTTGTAAGCGGGGAGATCGCCGGCGGCATCGAGGAACCGTTGCCAATTGTCAACGGCGCGGGCGCGGTCCACCATCTCGCTGGCCAAGGCGCGATTGTAATAGGCTTCGACATGCTTTGGATCGTCACCAATGACACGGTCGTAGGTGGACACGGCCTCAGCAAAACGGCCCTGATCGAATAAACCGTTGGCGGCAAGATACGACTGTTTGGCCGATTCGTGATCCGCCCAACAGATACGCGCCCCACCAAGGCCGGCCAAAAACAGAGCCACCAGGGTCCACCGGCCGATGAGGCGCGATCGCGTATCCGTCCTCGTCCCCAAATATCTTCGGAACCAGATTGTTTCCAGCACAGTCATGCGGACGTTCATCATAACGCCGAAGGCACTGGAATTTCTATTTTTGAGTTAAGTGAAGACATTTTTTCGAATTCTCATTCCGAGGAGCCTCTGGCGAGGAGGAATCTCGCCCTGATTGTCTACTCAGAGCGAGATTCCTCTCCGTCGGCTGACGGATCGGAATCACAAGTTTTGGAATTCACCTTTACAAATTTGATGGGTATATTTCACACCCGCCAACCCCATTTCCTCGAGTAGACTTCACAATTAACTCAAAGCGCGGCCGGTTGTTTGATGGAGGCGCAGACTTCCGAGGTGGTCACGAGGCGAACGCCGGCTCCCGCCATTTCTTCGAGGGCCTGTTTGCCGCCTTCCTCGGTGATGGCCTTGATCGCGTCCACCACCACGTCCACGGGAAGATTGCGTTTGCGCAGCGCCAGGGCGGCGGCGCGAACGCAAAATTCAGTGGCCACGCCAAATACCACGAAGCGCACGGGACCGAATGAATTGATGAGGGCGGAGAGGATGCTCTCGAAATTCGGATTAGTGGAAACGTCGTAATCGGTTTTCTCAATAATGAACTGGCCCGACCAATCTTTGGGAGGCGCAAAGGCCTCTTTGCGATTGGGAATGATGTGAGGCGAAGGCCACTTTGTTTCGGCAATACGGAGTTGCCCGGGCGTTCCCACCACGCAGTGGGGCGGCCACTGGGCAAAGGAAGGATCGTCGGGTGGATGAGCGTCGGCGGAAGACAAGAAAGGAATCCCATTCTCCCGGGCAAAAGCGGCGAGGGCTGCGAGGCGAGGCGCAATTTCCCCCGCGCCCGGAACGTATAGCGCTCCCGATGGCGCCATAAAATCCACCTGGGTATCCACGTCGAGAAAAACCGGCATTCCCTGCCCCGCGTCGGCATGAACAAAGGCATCCCTCAAAATTTCCGGAGAGAGAACATAATGACGCCGCACTTCCTCCAACAATCGTTCCAGTGCAGGACTGTGGGCGACGGGATAGCGGGGTCCGTCGTGAAGAGATTGGTAGCGGCTGGGAAGCCGCTCGAGACTGGCGAGCGTTCTGGCCCTGTCTTCCTCAATGGTCGGCCATGGCTCAATGCGGCGGCCGTCGCGCATGACAGGCTGAATCAGCGGCTCGCCATCGGGAAAAATCTCAGTGGAGCGGGCGATGACATCGTGATGGAACCTGGTTCCCTTTCCGTCGGATCGGCGGCGCGAGAACCGAAAGATCTGTTTGCGGCCCGGCCAGTGGGCTTTTTGTTCGCTGAATTTCGTTTTGAATTCCACCCTGCCGTCTTTTTCAGTTTCCACCAACTTGTACACAACACCAAGTGCGGGCACATCGCGCGAAGTGGCCAGTTCCGTGCCCACGCCGAATAAGTCAATGGGCGCGCCCTTGGTAATCAGTTCATCCACCCGGTATTCGTTCAGGTCGCCGCTGGCCACAATCTTGGTTTCCTGGAGGCCGTTGCGGTCGAGGATTTCACGCACCTCGCGGCTCTTCTCCAGCAAGTCGCCGCTATCCAGCCGGACGCCAAAAACTTTTCGGCCCAGCGTGGCGGCAATCTCGGCGCCGCGCAACGGATCGTAAGTATCGATCAGCAGAATGGCGGTTTCGGGAAACGTGTCGAGAAGGGCCAGGAAACTTTCGCGCTCCGTCGAATAGACCTGCGTCCAGGAATGCGCCGCCGTTCCCGCCAACGGCACTTGATAGAGGTAGCCCGCCAGGACGTTTGAAGTTCCGGCGCAACCGCCCACATAAGCGGCGCGAGCGGCGCGCACACCCGCTTGCGGACCCTGGGCGCGGCGGGTGCCGAACTCCCAAACTCCCTTGCCGCGGGCGGCGCGCACCACCCGGGCAGCCTTGGAGGCGACCAGAGTTTCAAAATTGATGACGGAAAGGAGATACGTTTCCACAATCTGCGCGGCGGCGATGGGAGCGGTCACTTGCAGGATCGGTTCGCCGCCGAAAATGAGCGTGCCTTCCGGGACGGCGTCAACATCACCGGTAAAGCGGAAATTTCGCAGATGGTCGAAGAATGCGTTGGAGACGGTGCGAAAAGCAGGTTGGGCGCGCAGAAAACGAATGTCCTCGTCATTGAAACGAAGGTGCTCGAGATAACCCAGGACCGAATCCAGTCCCGCCGCAACCAGGTAACTGCGCTCGGGCGGGAGTTGCCGGACAAAGAGCTCAAAAGTGGCGCGGCACTCAATGCGATGCTCGAAAAAACCCGCCGCCATGGTGAGTTCATAGAGGTCGGTGAGCAGGGCGCGATTGGTGTTGGTCTCCAGCATCCGTGGCTTCCTTCCGGAAACGTGAAAGTGCTTGCCCCAATTTATATGATGCTTTGCGCGTTGGAAATGTGCAAATCCCCAAGCCGCAACAGTCATTACAAGTATGGATGGCGGGATGTAATGGAGTCAAGGCGAGGGTAGTGTATCAGTCTGTTGTAGCGGCGGTCGGAGTCTACCCCGGCGGGGTAGACTCCGACCGCCGCTACAAGAGAATCAAACCGACCCTCCACCTATGCTGGGGTTAGTGTTCGAATTTAACTGTGAGCTCAGGAGTGAAAAAGGAGGTCTCAGAAAATCCTTCCTATGGCGCGCTTGAGTTCATCTGCGATTGGATGGCAGTGATGATGGCATCGGGCGGTTGGAATCGGCCTTGCGCGTCAACCACTAATAAATTGATGTTTGTTCCCTTCTTGAGCTTAATGTGGAAGCCTCCCATCTGGGCCAGATATACACCGTTCCTCCTGGCCTCCTTGATTTCGTCACCGGAAATATCCAGTGAATGAGTGGGTCCACCCGCTTTACCATTGGTAAAGGCTCGCTGGCCCTGGAATAGAATCTTGCCGCCACCTACCGTCATCACGCCCACGCAGTAGTTCTGCCCGGCGGGAAATCCGTGGTCATGCGCCACATAGAAACTGACTACGGCCGGGTTGTTGACCGCAGGTGTTTGCCCGTTCCTCCGGAGGCCCTTCTTACCCACCGCGGGTGTCTCCTCCGTTTGCTGGGTCGGCGGAGGATTGGGAGCGGAGGTTGTATTGCTGGCGGACTTCACCGCGGCGAGGGTGGCATAAACGGTGGAGGTTTGCCCTGCCTTCAACTCAACTTTCTGCTCGTAGTCCGAATAACCAGGAAACGAAAGGCGAACCGTATGCTCGCCGGACGCGAGTTGGCTGAATCTCAGTCGTCCAGCCGGGCTGGTGGTGGCCTTCGGTTCGTCGTCAATGTAAACCTGGGCGCCGCCGGGCGTGGCTTCAATCAGCAGAATGGGCGGTGTGGAACTCGGCTGAGGATTTGAAGGAACGACCGGTTCTTCCTTGGGCTTGGGAGCCAAACCTCGCAAGACACTAATCAGATTATCGTCCGCTCCCGCGCCGCGTAGTTCTCTTTCGGTGGACGAATTCATCTCAAACGTGATGCCTTCGCTGCGGGCCACATCGGCCACGCGAGCGGGTTCCACCTGGCCTTCCAGCAAGCCCACAACGTCATTCTTGGACAGAGGCTTCTTGGCTTTCTGAGCGGCTGCCATGGACGCAAAGAACAAACAGGCAATCGCGCAAAATACCACGAGCGCCTTCACGGCGCCTGGAATGCATCGGGAATTCGGAAGATTCCCCACCATTGAAGATCTCGTGGGCATACCTTACCTTATAGACCTCTCACACCGCTTCGTCAAGTGTGGACGCGCCGCGGAAGTTGACACATTACCAGGCCGGGCTATTGCGTGATGGGCCGCGTAGGGGCTTGGGCAGGGTGACCCCAGGTTTTGCCATGGGGCCCTGCCCTCGCCCGCTTTAGCCTGGTGGCGAATACTAAAAGGGGACGGCAAGCCGTCCCCCTACGGCTCGTCTGGAGGGGCGGAGACGTGGACCTCAGGTTTTGCAGTGGGGGCCCGACCTCACCATCCTCCTACACGAGGGCGCCCCAAGGGGTGTCCCTACAAGAGTCGGGCGATGGGAGATCGCAAAGATAGAGGGCAAGCCATCAGACAATGCCTGGCCTTCTCCCAAGGGGAGAAGGTGGCTCGCCGCGGCGAGCCGGATGAGGGGTTACTCTCGCCCCTGGCGCTGTGATGATTAATTTAAAACCCGGCTTTCGGCCGCCTTGGCTTTTTTGGCCCTATCCAGTTTTTCACGGAGCGTGGCGTTGGAGGGATCGAGGCTCAGGCCTTTTTGGAATTCAGTGATGGCATTGTCATACTCGCCGCGGCTTAGATAAAAATCACCCAGCTTGATTGACCCTGCAACCTTTGCGGGATCTGCTGTGGGTCTTGTCGGCACAATCCGTTCCCCTCCAGATCCGCCCGTTTCCCGCTTTGCCGGCGTCCTCTCTCGCTTATTTTTATTCGGGTCGAGAAATTCGGGAAGGCCGCCAGTTTTCTTGCCGCCACCTTGATTGGCATCCGCTGGGTGGTCATCGGCCTGTTTTTCAGTTGTGGTGCCGCCCGGAGTCCCGCTCTGGTCAGGTTGCGAATTCTTCTGCTCAGTCTCCGATGTTCCAGCGCCGGACTTCTCGCCTTTTACCTTATCAGTAATCGGAGTTTGGTCCTGAGGCGGCGTGACGTTGCCGGTGTTTGAACTCTTCAAAAATAAGTATCCTCCGCCGGTCACCAGGAGTATCGCCAGAATTCCCACCACCGCCCAAAGGCCGGCGCTCGATTTCGGGCGCGGAGCCGGGCTGGGCACGACGACGGGACGGGGCTGAGGGACGGGGCGCTCCAGGACGGGCGCCGGACGAGGTTCGGGGACAGGTTGTGGAGGTGGAGGAGAAGGCACAGGTACAGGACGACTCACATAACCACTCGGGGAAGCTGGCCTCCGCGGGGGAATCTTGGGCGGAGCCGGAGTTTCCAGGGACTCCCGCAGTCTGCGCGCCGAATCCTGGGGAGAATAATCCAGTGCGTGCCCCATCACCCGAGTCTCGCCCAGGGGTGGAGACCAATTCTCGGCGGCCTCAATCTCCTCGATCAATGCGAGCGCCGTCTGCGGCCGATCGTCGGGATTTTTTTGCAGGGTGCGCATCACCACGTTGGCAATCGGTTCCGGAATTTGCAATTCGGGATGGATTCTGCGAATGGGCGTGGGATCGGTCTGCATATGCGCCAGCAGCATCCCCATGGTGGTATCCGCTTTGAAGGGCAAATCGCCGGTCAACATTTGATACATCACCACGCCCAGCGAGTACAGGTCCGACCGTCCATTCAACTCGTCGCCGCGCTTGCCCATGGCCTGCTCGGGCGACATGTATTGGGGCGTCCCAATGACCACGCCCGTTCCGGTAAGAGTCATGCCGGCTGCGTCGCTGTTTCTCGCCTCCTTGATCTTGGCGATTCCGAAGTCGAGAACCTTCACCATCTCCCCTTCCGTGGTTTCGACCAGTACGATATTGTCCGGCTTGATGTCGCGGTGGACCATGCCGAGGTCGTGGGCGGCGGCGAGGGCGGCGGCGGCTTGCTTGATGATGCTGCAGACGCGCGGTACGGGCAGCGCGCCCTGTTCCTGAATCAGATGTTTCAGGCTCTGCCCCTCGATGTACTCCATCACAATGATGGGCCGGCCGTCTTCCGCTTCATCAATGTCATCCACGCGCACCGCATTCGGGTGCTGGAGCTTTCGCGTGATGACGGCCTCATGCTTGAATCGTTTCACAAACAGGTCGTCGCTCATCAAGGCAGGCAGGATGACCTTGAGGGCGTGAACCTCTTCAAAGGCGACGTGGACAACTTTGTAGACCGTGCCCATTCCGCCCTGGCCCACTTTGCACACAATGCGGTATTTGCCGCGGATGACGGCGCCTTCGGACCAGGCCCCGATATCGACCAGCGGGACTCCGTCCTGCGGACACACCATGAAATTATTCGGATAGCTCGTTTGGCAGGTGGGACAGTTTTTCATGCGATTAACGCGCAGGCGCCCAGTCCTGAAGTATACCATAAAGTCCGGCTGCGCAAAACGCGAGCCTGAGCGGTGGGCAATGGGTCAGTTGAATGTAGCGCCGACCTTCAGGTCGGCAATTCGCTAAAGATAAGAATGCCGATCTAAAGACCGGCTCTACATTAAGTTCAAACTGACCCACTTCTTTCAACACAATCATTGCTTTCCGCCGCGCAGTTGCATACTCTCTTGGCCTGCAAATTCCTAGGGGAGGCACAAGTGAGCCGATGAAGATTCATTCTCAAAAATTAATTGCAACTGCGGCAGTATTGACGGGGGCCGCCATCATGCTGTCTCCGACTTATCTGCATGCCGCCAAGAAGCCCAAGGTGGCGCCAGCGCCCGCGGTGGCCGCACCCGCTGCCAGGGCGCCGGAAATTCCCGACCTCGAATTCATCACGCGCGCGCGTGAGGAAGAGTTTGGGCACGGCGAGGTGATGGATATCATGAGCCACCTGACCGATGACATCGGCCCGCGCCTAACCGGCTCGCCCAACATGAAGAAGGCGAATGAGTGGACTCGCGATGAATTCACCAAGTGGGGTCTGGTGAACTCGCACTTGGAGCCCTGGGGAACTTTTGGCCGCGGATGGGCCTACCAACTTTGTGAAGTGCGCATGGTATCACCCGACCTCATGCAATTCCTGGCGCTTCCCGAAGCATGGACGCCGGGAACGAACGGCCCCATTCGCGGCGAGGTGGTTCAGGTAACGGCTTCCACGTCCGCCGACCTGCAAAAATACAAGGGCAAACTGGGGGGCAAAATCGTGCTGATGGGTGAAGCGCGCGTTCCCGATCCCATTGAAAAACCACTCTTCAGCCGCGAGGACGATGCCGGGCTGGCCAGGGTGGCGGAGTTTGAGGTTCCCGCCGGCGGCCCGGGCGGCCCCATCAACCCAGCCCGGCGGCAGGAGTTCATCCAGCGCCGCAATTTTCAGCAGGAACTGGAAAAGTTTCTCACCGAAGAGCACGTGGCGGCGGTGCTGGATATCACGCGGCAACCGGGGCAGGATGGCACCATCTTTGTGCAATCGGGCGGGAACTACGAAAAGGGGAAGACCATCGGCTTCCCAAAAATTACTGTATCGGTGGAGCACTATGGCCGCATGGCGCGGTTGCTTGCCAAAAAGGTCACGGTGGAAGTTGAAGTGAACGTACAAGCCGAGTTTTATGACGATGACGACAAGGCTTATGACACTATCGCCGAAATTCCCGGCACCGATCCATTGCTAAAAGATCAGTTGGTGATGCTCGGCGGGCATATGGATTCGTGGCATGGCGGCGAAGGCGCCACGGACAACGGCGCGGGTGTGGCCGTGGCCATGGAAGCCATCCGCCTGCTCAAACATCTCGGCGTTCAGCCCAGGAGAACTATACGCGTCGCTTTATGGTCCGGTGAAGAAGAAGGTCTGCTCGGCTCGCGCGGTTATGTGAAAGAGCACTTTGGGGGAAGGCCGGAGTCCAAGAACCCAAGAGACGCGGATTTGCCATCCTTCCTGCGCCCACCCGCCGGTCCGCTCCAATTGAAGCCGGAACAGAAACTCGTTTCCGTGTACTTCAATCTCGACAATGGTACGGGAAAAATTCGCGGCGTGTACACACAGGGCAACGGCCTCGTGGCCCCCATTTTTCAAAAATGGATGGAGCCGTTCCGCGATCTCGGGATGAGCACGCTCACTATGCGCAATACCGGCGGCACCGACCATCTCTCCTTTGACGCCGTCGGCATCCCCGGATTTCAATTTATCCAAGATGAGATGGACTACGGCACGCTTACCCACCATTCCAACCTGGACGTCTATGAGCATATCCGCCCTGCCGATCTGAAGCAGGCGGCGGTGATTATGGCCACTTTCGTTTATAACGCGGCGATGCGGGACGAGATGATGCCGCGCAAGCCGATTCGTCCGGAGGAATTCGAGCAGCCCAAACCCCCGGCTGATGGAGGGGAGAAAAAACCGGAACCCCCGCCCGCGCAAGCTGAGAAACAGTGATGCGGAAGGGTCCGTCAACCTACAGGCCACGGCCGGATTTGTGCAACTTCACCGTGCCAGGGGTTACCCTGGCCTTGAAATAAGGCTGGGAAATCCAATCAGGGGGAGCACCCCAGGCTGCATCACTAGCCAGCCGGCTTTCGTCAAGCCCCTTTACGGTGCAGTAGCGGTGTCGTTTGGAATAGGATTCCTATCAAGGTCCGCCGCGGCAAGTCATTCCCGCGAAAGCGGGAATCCATTCCCCCAAATCAAGAGATGCGTCGCCGAAAAACTGGATTCCCTCTTTCGCGGGAATCACAGCGCATCGGAGTGCCCCCATCTGGCGAGTAACACCACTACCTACGGTGTAATGGCATTTAACTTGGCCTCTTTCAGTTTTTGGTTGAGAGCGGCCAGGTCATGCTTTTCGAAATCCGCCCAACTCGCATTGAGCTTTTGGAATTCCCCCCTCAGCTCTCCAAAGGCATCCTCCAACTGCATGGTGGGTTCGGCATCGGCGCCATCCACCTTGTCAAGAATTCCGGTCATGTCTTGAATCAGCCTCGAGAAACTCTGGGGGTTGGAACCCTCGGCGGAAAAGCGGCGTCCGCCCTCAGTGCCTTCGAAGCCCGCCGCTTTCTCATCAAATTCAGCGATGGCCCGGCGCGTCTGCTCGATTCGGGGATCGAACTTCGCGTCCGCCGCCGTTCCTTTCATAAACTCCTGCATGACGTTTCTTAGCTTCGCCCTCAGCGCGCGCACTTGTTGCCGGTCCGCTTCCACTTTCTTCATGCTGTCCATGACCTTCATTTCGAGATCGAACTTCCGCGCCAAGCCCGCCGCCGAGGTCTTTACGCGTGGATCCATTTTCAACACCAAAGGCTGAGTGAACTTTTGCGCGCCCACCGTCAGCGCCACAAAGTATTGTCCCGGAGGCGCCGTGGGACCGAGCGGCCCGCGCGGAGTGTCATGGTAGATGGCCGAGATTGGATATTCACGTCGGGCGGAATCCGGGGGAGCATAGCGCAGATCCCAAACGAAGCGGTGCATCCCAGTCTCCGTGGAAATCACGTGACTGGGCTCCGCCCAATAAGTGGGGACATTCATGTTCCTTTCGTCCAGCGACTCCGGCTTATCGCCGCTCGAAAACCGCCGGACTAATGCCCCCGTGTGCGAGAGAATCTCCAGAGTCACCGGCGCGGTTGATTCCTGTTTCAAGTAGTAATCCAAGACGGCCCCGTGGGGTGGATTTTTCCCTGCCGGCTCTTCGGGCGGCAGCGGAGTATCTGTGTTGGTGTCGCGCTGGACGCGATAAGTGACCTGGGGACGGAAAAGGTGTGCCTGGCCCTTCGCCACTTCTTCGCTCATCTGCCGCAACGGAGTGATATCGTCCAGAATCCAAAATGAGCGTCCGTGGGTTCCGACAATCAAATCATCGCCATGGATGGTGAGGTCACGCATGGAAGTGTGCGGAAGGTTGAGCTGAAGCGGCTGCCAATCGTCACCATCATTAAATGAAACGTACACGGAATTTTCCGTGCCGGCAAATAGCAACCCGCGCCGCTCCGGGTCTTCGCGCACGGTGTTCACCGGGGCGTTGTCCGGAAGACCTTTGCTGATTAGCTGCCAGGTCTTACCGCCGTCGGTGGTGCGGTAGATGTAGGGGTGAAGGTCATCCAGCCGCAGGCGATTCACGGCGGCGTAAGCGGTGGTGATGTCAGAATGGGAGGCTTCGATCTGCGCCACTTTGCTCCACGGGGTCAGCTCTGGCGGAGTCACATTTTTCCAGGTCTTACCGCCATCGCGCGTTACTTGAATCAATCCATCGTCGGTTCCCGCCCAGATGACATTCGCGTTTTTGAACGAGGGGCCAATGGAATAAATCACCCCGCGATGTTTACGCTTCGCCTCATCCGAAGTTGAAAACATTCCGAGGTTTGGGGGCACGCCAGGGTCTTCGCGAGTGAGATCGGGACTGGCGATTTTCCAACTGTGACCGCCATCGGAAGTTTCAAACAGGACGTTCGAGCCCAAGAACAGAATGTGAGGATCGGCGGGAGAGAAAATCAGCGGGGCGGTCCGGTTGAACCGGTACTTGCCGGATCGCTCGACCGCGGGCGAGACGTCCTGCGTCTGGCCCGTGGTCCAATCGAATCGTGTCACCTTCCCGCCATAGACGATGTTCGAGTTCAAAGGGTCCGGCGCGACGTAGCCGTATTCCTCCACGCCGACGGGATGAAATTCGCGAAAGGTAATTTCACCGTCATTGCCCCGGCTCGCCACTGCGGCCGAACCGCTTTCCTGCTGCCCGCCATACACCCAGTAAGGAAATCGATTGTCGGTGATGACATGATAGAACTGGGCGGTTGGCTGGTTGTACCAGGAGCTCCAAGTATCTCCGCCATTCACGGTGATGGTAGCCCCCTGGTCGCTGCCAAGCAAAATGATCCGTGAATTTTCGGGATTGATCCAAATCGTATGGTAGTCGTCGCCGCCGGGGGCTCCTTTGATGGCGGTAAAATTCCTGCCCGCATCAGTGGATTTGTAGGTGGACGTGTTGGCCACGTAAATCGTGTCCTTATCCTGAGGGTCCACTTGCACTCCGGAAAAATCGTCGCCGCGCCCGCAGATGCGCTCCTCGGAATTGACGCGCTCCCATTTCTCACCCGCATCGCTGGAGCGGAAGAGCCCGCTTTGTCTGGGCAGATAAACGAATGCATAAATACGTTTCGGGTCGGAGGGCGCAATACCAATGCCGATCCTTCCCAACCCCTCCGTAGAAGCCGGCAGGCCGCCTTCGAGTTTTTTCCAGGTATCGCCTCCGTCGATCGATTTGTACAGGCCGCTTCCGGGTCCATTGATGGTCCCGCCCGTCGTCCAGGGCGGACGGCGGGCGACCCAAAGCGCGGCGTATATAGTTTGCGAGTTCCAGGGATCGAAGGCCAAATCAATCGCGCCCGTGTTCTCATCTTTGTAAAGAACCTTCTGCCAGTTGGTCCCGCCGTCGGTGGAGCGGAAGACGCCGCGCTCCTCATTCGGGCCATAGGGGTGCCCAAGCACCGCCACCAGGACGCGGTCGGGATCGTGAGGATCAACGGCGATGCGGGAAATCTGTTGCCCATTGCTCAGCCCCAGGTGCTTCCACGTCTGGCCGCCATCTGTGGATTTATAAATGCCGTCGCCGGTGGAGAGGTCGGGACGTTGCAAACCTTCCCCGCTGCCTACGTATATGACGTTTGGATTTGATGCCGCCACCGCGATGGCCCCGATGGAGCCGGTAGGCTGGCCGTCGAAGATTGGCTTCCAAACCCGACCGGAGTCAGTGGATTTCCATACGCCCCCATTGACCGAGGCAATATAAAAAACATTGGGCTGGCCAGGCACTCCTGTTGCCGCCACCGTTCGCCCGCCCCGGAAAGGGCCAATCATCCGCCATCGCATCTCGCCATATAAATTCGGATCGAACTGTTGCGCGCGGGCAGCGGGGACGATAGCCGAAATTAACGATAGGGAAAGGATGAGGTGTATAAACTTAGCCCGCAAAAAATTGGATCGCAGTTCAATCATTGAAGCCTCCTTGAAAGTGGAGACTATACACCGAACGCCACCTGGTAACCGTGTCATTTGGTGCAGGCACAACTCCGGAGAACGAGTCATTCCCGCGACGGCGGGAATGCAGCGTCGCCAAGGCGACCACATTTCCAATCATACCCGTGATGGATTCCCGCCTCCGCGGGAATGACCGCTCCTGCCTGCGCCCTGTCTGACAAATGACACCACCGAACGCGGTCTCCAATTCTTGACAGGAATCCAAATTCCCCACAGAATAGTTCATAGACTCTGCGGTAGTCCAAGTGGTGGAGCATGTCGCCTGGGCGACAGCATCGGCGGTGCGCGCTTTCAGCCCTGCCGACTTAATTCTCCACTTTGCTGCTGCTCGTCGTTAGTTGTCGTTTGTGCCGCGGTAGCTCAGGTGGTAGAGCGCAGCCCTGAAAAGGCTGGCGTCGGCGGTTCAACTCCGTCCCGCGGCACCATCTTTCCAAAGGATTTAGACGATATTGAGCAAAACTCTTCAGTCCGGCTCTCGTTGACTCCCTCGCCAGCGTCCCGATAGGCGCCATCCCAATCTCCAGCATCGAGCTCCGTGAGCGCCGGTGTGAGGCCGGCCAGGAGTATTTTTTTCGACAATCGCTTTACGTCAATTGACTGATGCCAGGTCCCGGGAGATACTGCCATTGTCCCTGCTCGGAGCCCAAACCGCATCACAAAGGTTTTTCCTGAACTGTCGGTTATACTTCAACACCCCTCTTGATGTCGGCAAGCGAAATGTTGAGGAGGTTGACTTGTTCCTCAAGTATGGCCAGGACTTCTCCGGCACCGCGGAGGTTCTTCTCGCGGCCCATGGTTTCAAGTTGCTGGGCGGCATGAACGGCAAGTTCAGCGCCGAAGTTGCTCACGGAACCCTTTAGGGCATGGGCGGCGAGTTCCAGGCTTTTGGGATCAGCACGAGCAATAGCCAAACGCAAGTTGCCCATGTTCTCCGGACAATTCTGCAGGAAAATGGCCGTTACTTCGGCAAGAAGATCCTCATCTCCGTCGAGGTGAGCCAAAAGTTCAGTCCTCCCGAAAAATTCCCCGGGGCGCACGAGGGCTGCGGGGCGCACTCTATTCCTAGACATGGCGGTCTCAATGGCGGCGAGGAGATCCACTATCTTGATGGGTTTTGAAACATACCCATCCATCCCGGCGTTGAGGCAACGCTCCCGATCACCTTTCATGGCCCGCGCTGTCATGGCAATGATCGGAAGGTGATTGCCCGTAGTTATTTCCCTGGCGCGTATCACGGCGGTGGCCTCTAGTCCATCCATTTCAGGCATCTGGATGTCCATCAGAACCACGTCGAACCCCATTGGATCCGTCCTTTCCAATGAGGTCAGTGCTTCACGCCCGTTGTTCACGGCCACAACTGTGTGACCGCGCTTCTCGAGAAGACGGATGGCCAGGAGTTGGTTAACGGAATTATCTTCGGCAAGGAGAATCCGGAGTGGCTGTTGATTATTGTAATGTTGCGAATCCTCCGAAACCTTGACGCCGTCCTTTCCCAAGATATCGTTGTGGTGCTCCGTCTGAACACTCGACTTGCCTGAAGCGAGGGCATTTACTAAGCCAAAACTTGCTGTGAAGTGAAAAGTACTACCCCTGCGTTCTTCGCTTTCCACCCGGATTTGTCCGCCCATCAATTCCACCAAGCGAGCGGAGATGGTTAAGCCCAGTCCGGTTCCGCCGAATTTCCGCGTAGTCGATGTATCGGCCTGGGAAAAAGGATCGAAAATGAGCGCCTGTTTGTCTTTGGGTATGCCAATACCGGTGTCTCTGACCGTAAAGTGCAACAAGACATTCCCATCGCTCTTGGACTCGGTCGCCACGTTCAGTGCCACTTCGCCTTCTGGTGTGAATTTGAATGCGTTTCCAAGCAGGTTCACCAGGATCTGACGGAGGCGAATGGAGTCCCCCATTAACGAGTCGGGGACGTTAGGGTGTACATCGACAACGAATCGGAGCCCCTTTTGCTTCGCCGTCAGAGCAAGTGTGTGGGCAATGTCATCAATCTCATTTCGCAAGTTGAATTCCGCAAGGTGAAATTCCAATTTCTTCGCCTCTACCTTGGAAAAATCAAGGATATCGTTGACGACTGTCAAAAGGGAGCGCGCGGACGACTGCACTACTTCGAGATATTCTTTCTGCTCAGGATTTGGGCTCGTATCCAGGGCGAGCTCGGTCATCCCAATGATGCCATTCATCGGAGTTCGAATCTCGTGGCTCATGTTGGCAAGGAATTCGCTTTTGGCCCGGTTGGCGGTTTCGGCCGCCTCTTTGGCCTCTCGCAGGTCGGCTTCCGCCCGTTTGCGCTCCGTGATGTCCATGAAGGTAACCACTGATCCAACCACCTTAGTCCCGCGGTGGATCGGGTACGACCAATATTCCGCTGGAAAACTCGTCCCATCGGCTCGCCACAAAAACTCATTGTCGACGTGGGCGCCTTCGCCGCGATGGAAGGAATGGTGAATCTTACAATCAGTCATCGGGAGCACCGTCCCATCGGCCCGGGTGTGGTGGATGAGGCCGTGCATATTCCTGCCCATTACGGCCTCAGGGCTCTCGTAGCCAAGGATCCGAATACAGGCGGCGTTAGCGAAAGTACAGTCGCCTTGCAGGTCGATGCCGTAGATAGCTTCAGCCGTGGAATCGAGTAAGAGGCGCACTCGCTCTTCTGAAGATCGGAGTGCATCCTCTGCCCGGGTGCGCTCGGTAACGTCGTGGCCTATACACCGGATGGTGGTTTTGTCCACACTTTCCTGGCGCACCGAATTATTGAATTCGATGATTTTCTTTTCGCCGCGGTGGGTCTTTACACTCATCAAACCATTGACCCGGCCTTTTCTATGCATGGCTTCCATGTCAGTTTTGACTTTGGGCAAATCGGCCTCGAACATGAACTCAGTCAGTTTATGCCCTACCAGATCCTCTTCGCGATCACAGCCGAACATTCTTATGGCGGAAACGTTGGCACTGAGGACCGTTCCTGTGAGATCCTGTGTCCCGACGAAGATGCCGCTGTTTTCCACCAGATCTCGATAGCGGTCCTCGCTTTGTCGAAGTCCTTCATCGGCGCGCCTCCTTTCGGAAACGACCGCTCCGAGAATCATGCCCGTGAGACAAAGGGAGATTGTGAGCAGTTGTCCTTTCTGTACGCCTTCCATGTTGGCGCTGGTAAGGCGTAGCGCGAGCATATTGGCGAAGCTGAAAGCAAGCGCGCCCACCACAGCTCCTTTCATCCCGCGGCGGACCGCAATCCAAATTAGAGGCATAAAGCAGACGTAGAGGGGCTGGTAGAGATCGGCAAGCCTCAATCCAAACATCACCCAAATCGCCACGATAATGCTGGCGCCCTGCATCACCACTTCAAGCAACCCTAGACCAGTCGGGAGCCCCTTAATCGGGTGATGCTTTTTTACAAACCATTTGCCTCCATCGGTCCAGGCCCGAATGCGGGGGACGAAAAATAGTAATAAGAAGGGGGTCAGCGAGTTGAGTGCGACTGCGTCGCCCAACCACCAATTCGCAGTGGCGGTGAAGTACTCGGACGATTTAACGGATCGGTCCAGCAGGTTGAAGGAAACGCCCAGGGACGCCACCATGAGCGACCCGGCGAGCGTGGCAGGAACAAAACGAACAACATCCTGCAAGCGCTTGAAACTTACGTCAAAGTGTAAAACCTTGCTGATGAATGCGGCGGTGCAGGTGTAGCCCAACGCGAATCCTAGTGAGAGAGGAATGGCGCTCCACGAGGAGAATATCGCCAAGTGATAATTCAGCGCCGCAGTGCCCAAAGATGCGATGAAGGCCGCAGGAGCGTATTCCAGGCCCAGTCCCAACAATAATGCCATGGTTAGTCCAGCCGGCATGTACCACGCGCTTAAACTGGGCCATGTCTGTGAAAATGTAGTGATTCTGTCGAGGCCGACGTAGATGAGGATGTAAAGCACGGCCACGATGAGTTTTCGAATCCAACGAGGTGATCTAGATTCTGCGAACCCCAAGCCCGGCAACCTTCGGACCCAAGAATACTTGGAAACAAGTCCTTCCATCATTTCTTTGTGGTCTCCAAGGGTGAGAGCTGCATGAGTTCCGGCTTCACGATGTTTTCATAGCAATCCGGACAGATGCTATGGGTGAACTCTGCCTCAGAGTGCTTGCTGATGTAGGTCTCTACTCTTTGCCAGTGGTCTTTACCGTCCCGAATCTGTTTGCAGTATGAGCAAATGGGAAGTAGTCCGTGAAGCTGTTTCACCAGTTGGTTGGCGCGGGAAAGTTCTTCCACGCGCTCGGCGAGCTTGCGTTGCAATTCAACCAGGCGGATGCCCACCTGGACACGCGCGCGCAGTTCCTCACGGTCAAAGGGTTTGGAAATGTAATCGTCGGCCCCGGCGCCAAGGCCCTCCACAATATCCCCTCTGCCATTTTTTGCCGTGAGAAGTATAATGTGAACAGAAAATAACTTTTGATCGGCACGCACCCTGCGGCACAGCTCAATTCCATCCATTCCCGGCATCATCCAGTCGAGAATTGCGATTGGGGGGCAGTTCTCGCGGCTGAGGACCTGCAACGCTTCAATCCCATCCTTTGCTTCGATAACCTGATATCCCCATCGAACCAAAGAAACCTCAAGTAACCGCCTGGATACTGCATCATCTTCTGCGATCAGGACTTCCATTGATTACTCCCTCAAAAGTATCTTTATTCAACCAAGATCACTTCGCGGTAAGCACACGTTCTTTTGGGCTCAGGAAAATTTCCGAGTTGTCCACCGTAGTCGGGTTCTCCAGTGGAATGGCAACCGGCGAAAAGTGCCGACCCAAGACTTGATCACGGATGCCTATCCAGATCAGTTCTGGAATTGATAGAAAGACTTTAACGACATCGGGATCAAACTGCCGCCCCGCCTCACGGGCGATTTCGGCGCGGGCCTCAGAGAATGGAAGAGCCTTGCGATAAGAACGGTCCGATGTCATGGCGTCCAAAGTGTCGGCAACGCCAAATATTCGCGCCCCGAGGGGGATCTCTTCTCCGACCAAACCCTGGGGGTAACCTGTCCCATCAAATCGTTCCTGATGGGTCAAGACGATCTTTGCGGCCGGAGCAAGAAAAGCGATTCGGCACACAAGGTCGTAGCCGACGCGCGCGTGAGTCTGCATCACATCCGTTTCTTCGACCGTCAGTTTTCCTGGTTTGAGCAAAATCGAGTCTGAAATCCCGATTTTTCCGATGTCGTGGAGATAGGAACCTCGAGCAATCTGTCGAAGTTCATCGCTCGAACATCCCATCTTTCGAGCCATTTCTAAACAAAACATGCTGACCCGGCGGGAGTGCCCTTCGGTTTCCGAGTCCCGCAAGTCGAGCGCGGCGCCAAGGGCTTCGAGAGTCTCATCATAATTAAGCTCGATCCGTTTCATGGCGGTTTTCAGTTGTTTCGTACGTTGTTCGACCATTTCTTCAAGATTTCGCCTGTAGTCTTCCAGCTCGATTTCCAAGCGCTTTCTTCCGAGCGCCCGCTGCAAGCTCTCTAGCACGGCCTCCAGCTTGAAAGGTTTCAGCAGGTAGTCATCGGCCCCCAGCCTCATTGCATCGATGCCATTCTGAATCTCGTCGTCTGCCGTCCCCATCAGACATGCCAGGCGCGGGTACTTTTTGTGCGCCTCGTCCAGCAAGGTCAGGCCGGAAATGCCCGGCATTCTCAGATCGGATATAAGCGCATCGAAAGTCTGATGTTTCAGAAGGTCAAGCGCTTCGTCCCCATTCGGGCATCCTTGGCATTCAAAACCCTTGAGGTATAAGAATTCCGTGAGCATTTCGCGCATGGGCAACTCGTCATCAACCACCAAAATCCGACCCTTTTTGGGCTCTTCGTTCATAGTTGCTCTCCCCCCACAGCTTAGTTGTCCCTCAAACGTAAACCCCTCTACATCCCATATGGCAAGTTTCGGCCCAATCGCCCGGACCTGTGGACCTTGGAAAAGCCTTATTAATCTATTGGATAGAAGTACGATGCGAAGCGAACGAGAAACGGGGTTTGGGGCAAATGTACGCGCATGAGAGATGTGTCCAAAAAGTAAGCAGTCAACAGCAAAGAGGAATTATTCAGCGGCACACTCTCCCACGAGCCAAGTGCACGGTTAGGCTGTGATGCGTCCAAGTGAGTTCTTCCGGAGCGCGCCGATACTGGGCAGGCACTTCGGATTGCCTTTCCCGATTCATCGATAAACGCATGGCGCTGGGAAAGTTTAAATGGGATTTGCCTGCCCGATTCAGTTCAACGGATATTGAGCCCTCCCCACCAAGCCAGCACCCTGCCTGAATCAGAGTATCGATCTCTGGTCTCACCCTGGTTTCTCCCAGTTCGGATATGAGCAATTGGGCACACCCATCTGAGCAATTTGGAACTTACATTTGGAGTCCACTGTTTATATTTGTAATAGGGGCTCTGTTTAATTAGATCTGTTTCCTTCGGCCACCGAGCGCTGAGGGTGCTGTTTCGCTTGGATTTACGCGACCCGAATAGACACTAAGAGCGTGTGAAGTATCTCATGAAATCCTGGAAATCCGTGGCAACGCCAAACCGTTTCGCCAGGGATTTGTCGCATCCGTCAGCTCAGCCCATGTTTCGACGGGCACTTTTGTTTCTCATGCTGTGTCTTTCACCCCTTTTAAACTCAACGCGCGCCCTGGGCCAGAATAAAGAGGGCGCTCAAAACCTGTTTGATACGAGTATCGAAGACTTGATGGCGATCGAAATAGATTCCGTCTACGGCGCCTCCGGGTTCAAGCAGAAGGTAACGGAGGCCCCTGCCTCCGTCACGATCATTACTTCTGATGAAATCCAAAAACAT
>DATGFN010000008.1:0-43241 GCA_035308965.1 Terriglobia bacterium
GGAAATGGTGATGCCGGGCGACAACGTGGCTCTGGACATCGAGCTGATCACGCCCATCGCCATGGAAAAAGGGTTGCGCTTCGCCATCCGCGAAGGCGGCCATACCGTGGGCGCCGGAACCGTAACCGAAGTGATGAAGTAAGAAAATCAGGCGTCAACCCTTAACGCTACGGAGAGGGCTTATTGACGGCCGGGGACTGGGACAACGATGCGCGAAATCATTACCATGCAGTGCGGTGATTGCAAAAACCGAAATTATTCAACGACCCGGAACAAGAAGAAACACCAGGACCGGCTTGAGCTCAAGAAGTTTTGCAAAAAATGCCGTCACCACACGGCCCATAAAGAAGTGAAGTAGGCGGTCGGCAGAAGGCAATGGGGAGCGAGGGGCTACTGGGGTTACTGCCTACTGCGTAGTGCATACTGCCTGCTGGTTTTCACAGGGGCGTAAGTTCAACGGTAGACTGCCGGTCTCCAAAACCGGACGTGGGGGTTCGAATCCCTCCGCCCCTGCCAGGAACCGGAGTAAGAGAAGGCGTCAGGCGCCGTTTCATCCGGAAATTTAGCTGGAGAGGCATTCGAACGAGGTAGACAACCGGGATGGCTGAAGAAAAGGTAAACCCCAAGGCGTTGTGGATTCAATTCCGCGATTATGTTTCTGACGTTCGCGTGGAAATGAAAAGGGTCACATGGCCGGGGAAACAGGAAATCTACGGAACCACCGTGATGGTGATCATCACCACCATCGCGCTGGGAGCTTATTTCGCCCTTTGCGACGTGCTTTTCAGGAACGGCACCAGCAAGCTGCTGAATTTCCTGCTGCATAAAGGGTAGCCAAGAAACGAAAGGCCGGGGAAAAGCCCGCTAGACCGAGAAAACGTTATATGGCCAAGAATTGGTACATCATTCACAGCTACTCGGGATTTGAAAAAAAGGTGGCGGAGACCCTGCGCAGCCGCGTGGAAGCAGCCGGACTCTCGGAGCAGTTCGGGGAAATCATGATTCCCACCGAGGACGTCATCGAGATGCGCAAGGGCAAGAAAGTGGTGTCCTCCAAACTCTTTTACCCCGGTTACGTCCTGGTTGAAATGGACATGAACAACGACACCTGGCACCTGGTCCGTTCCACGCCCAGAGTGACGGGTTTTGTGGGCTCGGGCCAGATGCCCAGTCCCCTGACCAATGAAGAAGTGGACCGGATTGTCCACAAAGTGGAAGTGGCGGCCGAGCATCCCAAGCCCAAGCTGAAATATGAGAAGGGCGAAAACGTGAAGATCACCGACGGTCCCTTTAAAGATTTCACCGGCTCGGTGGACGAAATCAATGACGACCGCTCCACCCTGCGCGTGATGGTCACGATTTTCGGGCGCGCCACGCCGGTGGAACTGGATTTCTATCAGGTGGAAAAACTTTGAGTTGGAAAATGGAAAGTCGAAAATTGAAACTGGAAAATAGAAATTGAAAATTGGGACCCTCGCGGCCCTAATTTCCAGTTTCCGGTTTCTTGTGAGGAATCATGGCGAAAAAAGTAACGGCGATGGTTAAGCTGCAAATTGGCGCCGGCAAAGCGACCCCGGCTCCGCCCGTGGGTCCGGCACTAGGCCAACACGGCGTAAACATCATGGAGTTCTGCAAGGCTTTCAACGCCAAGACCTCCGCCAAAGATCAGGAAGGGCTGATCATTCCGGTGGTCATCACCATTTATCATGACCGGAGCTTTACGTTTATCACCAAAACGCCTCCCGCTTCGATACTTCTGAAACGCGCCGCGGGCGTGGCCAAAGGCTCAGGCGAGCCCAACAAGAACAAGGTGGGCAAGGTTACGGAAAAACAGGTGGAAGAGATTGCCAAAACCAAGCTGCCCGATTTGAATGCTGCCAGTCTTGCCGCCGCCATCCTGACGGTGAAGGGCACGGCGCGAAGCATGGGGATTGAAGTGGTCGGCTAGGCGCAAGACCCGTCCCTTGACGGAGCGATTTTCGATATTTCGAGTGGAGCGATAAGTATGAAGAAATCCGGTAAGAAATTTAGGGACGCCGCAAAGCTGGTGGATAAGCCCGTATACAACCTGGCCGACGCCATGCCCCTGCTGAAAAAGAGCGCCTTTGCCAAGTTTGACGAGACTGTGGAAGTGGCCATTCGCCTCGGTGTTGACCCCAAACATGCCGACCAGATGGTTCGCGGCACCGTGGTTCTTCCTCACGGCCTCGGCAAGACCAAACGCGTGGTGGTGATTGGCTCCGGGGACAAAGTTCGGGAAGGGCGCGAAGCGGGTGCCGATGAAGTTGGCGGCGACGATCTGGTGCAAAAAATCCAGGGCGGCTGGATGGACTTTGATGCGGTGATCGCCACGCCCGACATGATGAAATCCGTGGGAAGGCTGGGCAAGGTGCTTGGCCCGCGCGGATTGATGCCCAACCCCAAGACTGGAACGGTCACGCTGGATGTGGCGCGCGCGGTGCGCGAAGTGAAGGCCGGCAAAGTGGAATTCCGGGTGGACAAGACCGCCATCATCCATTGCGCGGTGGGCAAGGTTTCATTTGACGCGACCAAGCTTACGGAAAACGCCGGAGCTTTGATATCGAGCGTACTGAAGGCAAAACCGGCTTCCGCCAAAGGCAAGTATTTCAGGAGCATCGTTGTTTCTTCGACGATGGGTCCGGGAATCAAGATCGATACCGCGACGGTTGAAGCGGCGTGATTTGAATTTCCGGGGAGAGCGTATATGAAAAAAGACGAGAAGCAGAAGCAAGCCGAAGCCCTGAAGCAGGAATTGGACAAAGCCCGCGGCGTCATCCTGTCAAGTTTCGAGGGATTGCACGTCGCCGAGGATACCGTTCTCCGGCGTCAAGTGGCGAAGTCGGGGGCAAAGTATAAGGTGGTCAAAAACAGCCTTATCGAACGCGCCGCTCCGGGCACTCCCATCGAGCCGGTTGCGAAGAAACTTCGGGGGACAACATCGCTCGCTTACACCGAGACGGACCCGGTAAGCCTGGCCAAAATCCTGATTGCCTACGCCAAGGAAAATCCCGCCTTCGTTTTCAAGGCCGGGGTGGTGGAAGGGCGGGTGGTTTCCATGGCCGAACTGGGGGCAATTTCCAGCCTGCCGCCACTGGGGGAACTGCACTCGAAAATTCTATACCTCATCAACTCGCCGGCGCAGCGCGTGGCTTCAGTGCTGGCGGGAGTGGCGCGCAATCTGGCGGTGGTGATTCAACAAGCGGTTAAGGAAAACAAGTTTAAGGAAACAACCTAGCCTCCGGTCCCGCTGATAAAAACGGCGGTTTCGGGCGCTCGGGAACGGGCAGAAATCTTCTGGAGGAAAAACAAAATGTCGGACAAGATCGCAAAGATCATTGAAGAAATCAAGGGCTTGTCTCTTCTCGAGGCTGCCGACTTGGTGAAGCAGCTTGAAGGCGCGCTCGGCGTTTCGGCTGCGGCTGCCACAGCGGTGGCTGCCCCAGGCGGAGCCGCACCTGCAGCCGCGGTGGTGGAAGAGAAGACGGAGTTCTCCGTTGTACTCACCGGCGTGGGCGCCAACAAGATCAACGTCATCAAGGCGGTCCGCGAAGTTACCAGCCTGGGCTTGAAAGAAGCCAAGGACCTCGTGGATGGCGCGCCCAAGGCCATTAAAGAGGGTGTGAACAAGGAAGAAGCCGAAACCATAAAGAAGAAGTTCACCGAGGCTGGCGCGACCGTCGAAATCAAGTAACCTGCTCCCGGATCGGCCTTTCGGCCGGACCTCGCGTATTCGTCCAAGCGCCGAGTGGCAAGGTCCGGTGAAAGATTTGGGAGCATCGATGCTGACAATGCACGTAGGTCGGCGGGCTTGGAGCCGGATTTTGCATCCTTCGGCGCATAGAAAGCATCTTATTTGAGCAGGGTGTCGGTGTCGGCATTACCTCTCAAAGTAAAGAATCCTCACGTAAGGAGTATCTGGAATGCCTAACGGCGGGAACGGCGCTGTGCGTCAGCGCATTAATTTCTCCAAAATACCCACGGTCATCAAAATTCCCAACCTCATCGAAGTCCAGAGGCGGTCCTACGAACGTTTTCTCCAGATGGACCTTCTGCCCTCGGAACGGGAAGACAGCGGCCTTCAGGCCGTATTCAATTCCGTGTTCCCCATCAACGATTTTCGGGGCGTGTCGCAATTGGACTTTGTGGATTATTCCATCGGGAACTGGGAATGCAAATGCGGAAACTTGCGGGGCCTGCACCACCTGCGCAGCACTTGTAAGAATTGCGGGCATACGGTCATCACCGACCCCTTCAAGATGGGCGACGTTCTTTGCACCAAGTGCGGCACTTTCAACAAGAACGTGGTGACATTCTGCAATAAGTGCGGCGACCCCGTCGCCCTGCAACTGAAATACGACGTGACCGAGTGCCAGGAGCGAGGCATGACGTTTGCCGCCCCGCTTAAAGTCACTATTCGCCTTACCATTTACGATAAGGACGCCGACACCGGGCACAAAAACATCCGCGACATCAAGGAGCAGGAAGTGTATTTCGGTGAAGTGCCCCTGATGACCGAAAACGGCACTTTCATCATTAACGGGACCGAACGAGTCATCGTCAGCCAGCTCCACCGCTCGCCCGGCGTCTTTTTCGAATCCAATACCCAGAAGACTTATTTCCTGGGCAAGATCATCCCCTATCGCGGATCGTGGGTGGAGTTTGAGTACGACACCAAGAATATTCTCTATGTCCGCATCGACCGTAAACGGAAGTTTCTGGCCACGATTTTCCTTCGCGCTCTGGGGCTTAAGAATGACACGGAGATCTTGAACACCTTCTACCAGGTGGAAAAGATTCATTTGAAAGACCGGAAATTGTTCTGGGAAGTTTCTGAAGGCCTGGTGGGATGGAAGATTTCGAAGAACATCGAACACCCGCGCAGCCACGAAATGGTGGCCCACGCGGGCAAAAAAATCACGGCCTCGGTCTTGAAAGATATCCAGAAAGCAAAGATTACCCAGGTGGAAATTGCCAGCCACGATCTGGAAGGCGCTTACTCCGCAGCGGATATTGTGGACTCTGCCACCGGCGAAATTCTTCTGGAAGCCAACAACGAGCTGACTTCCGGCGCGCTCAGTTCGATTCTGGATTCGAATATCACCGATTTGCCCATTTTCTTTCCCGAGCGCGATGATGTGGGCGTGGTCGTCAGCCAGACGCTGAAGAAAGATACGTTGAAGACGCCTCAAGAGGCGTTGATTGAGCTGTACCGGAAAATGAGGCCCGGGGACCCTCCGACCCTCGAGACGGCTACATCCCTTTTCAACGGCATGTTCTTCGATCCGCGTAAGTACGACTTTTCCCGCGTGGGCCGGCTGAAATACAACATCAAGATGGGTTATTACACGATGTTGAAGGCTCGCATCGACGAAAAGACGGTTTCGTTCGAGCTCGAAGACAGCAAGAATCTTCCCCTGGCCAATTTTTACATCATCATCGATCAGGAAAAGATGTTCGTGGGCAAACGGGAAGGCAACATTTGCTCCGAAGTGGTGCGAGGCTGCGAGGGTTCGCTCGCCACCGATCATTCCGAGGGAGCCGTCGTTCAGTTGCCGCTCGAGAAGCGGACCTTGGATCCCGAGGATTTTTACACCAGCATTCGCTACCTTCTGAAGCTGCGCAAAAACCCCAACGGCAATTTCGCCGTGGATGACATTGACCACCTGGGCAATCGCCGCGTGCGCGCGGTGGGCGAGTTGCTGGAAAACCAGTTCCGCATCGGTCTGGTTCGGATGGAACGGGCGATCAAGGAAAAGATGTCCGTGTATCAGGAGATGTCCACGGCCATGCCTCACGACTTGATTAACGCCAAGCCCGTGATGGCCTCCATCCGCGAGTTTTTTGGTTCGTCCCAGCTTTCCCAGTTCATGGATCAGACCAATCCCTTGTCCGAGATTACCCACAAGCGGAGGCTGTCCGCCCTTGGGCCCGGCGGCCTTTCCCGCGAACGGGCGGGGTTTGAAGTGCGCGACGTCCACCCCACCCATTATGGGCGCATTTGTCCCATCGAGACCCCGGAAGGCCCGAACATCGGCCTGATTTCCTCGCTTTCCTGCTACGCGCGCATCAACGAATACGGATTCATCGAGAGTCCGTACCGCAAAGTCCGTGGCGCCCGCATTGTGGATTACGTGACCGTGACCCATGGCGGGGATGGCCCATGGAAAGTGGGCGAGCATGTGGAACTGCACGAAGCGGAAAAAGTGAACGAAGACCTGCGAGAAAAAAAGCGCAAATTGGTCGAGACTCAGCCCTATTCGTTCTATCTCTCCGCTTGGGAGGAAGATCGCCACATCATCGCCCAGGCCAACGTGGAACTGGACGAAAAAGGACGCATCGTTCACGAGTTGGTCAACGCGCGGCAGGCGGGAAACTTCGTCCTGAAGCACCAGGCTGAGATCGACTACATCGACGTCAGCCCCAAGCAACTGGTGAGCGTGGCCGCGTCGCTGATTCCTTTCCTGGAAAATGACGACGCCAACCGCGCCCTGATGGGTTCCAACATGCAGCGCCAGTCCGTACCCTTGCTGCGCGCCCAGGCGCCCCTGGTGGGCACCGGCATGGAAGAAGTGACCGCGCGGGATTCGGGCGCGGTGGTGATCTGCAAGCGCAACGGCGTGGTGGATAGCGTCGACAGCGAGCGCATCATCGTGCGCGTGGAGGGCGACGGCCATAGCGGGCAGCTCTCGCGTGAAGTCGGAGCGGATATTTATCAACTCATTAAATTCCGGCGCTCGAACCAAAATACCTGCATCAATCAAAAACCGATTGTGCGCAAGGGGCAGTTGGTCCCCGCCGGCACTGTTCTGGCCGACGGTCCCTGCACCGACCGCGGCGAGCTGGCGCTGGGCCGGAACATTCTGGTGGCTTTCATGCCATGGCGCGGCTACAACTTTGAAGACGCCATCCTGGTCAGCGAAAAACTGGTGAAGGAAGATTCTTACACCTCGATCCATATTGAGGAATTTGAAATCGAGGCGCGTGACACCAAACTCGGGCCGGAAGACATCACCCGGGATATTCCCAACGTTTCCGAGTCCCTGCTCAAAGACCTGGACGAGAGCGGCGTCATCCGCATCGGCGCTTACGTGAAGCCTGGAGACATTCTGGTGGGCAAGGTAACGCCCAAAGGCGAAACCCAGCTCACTCCGGAAGAGAAGCTTCTGCGCGCCATCTTCGGCGAAAAAGCCGGTGACGTGCGCGACGCTTCACTGAACTGCCCTCCGGGCATTGAAGGCATCGTGGTGGACGTCAAGGTTTTCTCCCGCAAAGGCCAGGAGAAAGACGAGCGCGCCAAGTCCATTGAAGCGGGCCAGGTGGCGCGGCTGGAAAAAAACCTTGCCGACGAAATCAGAATCCTGAATGACGAGCGTTTGAAGCGCCTTTGCGCACTTCTCGAAGGCGAAAAACTGCTCGCCGATCTTCACGACGAAAAAACCAACAAACGGTTGCTGACCAAGGACACCGAATTGAACCGGGAAGTCCTGGGCCGGATCTCCACTCGAAATCTGAAGCGAATCAAGATCGGGAAGAAGGATCCCACCCTGATCGAGAAAATCGATGAAATCGAGGAGATGACTTCCCGGCAAATCGACATCCTGGGGAAAATCACGGAAGAAAACGTCCAGAAGCTTAAAAAGGGCGATGAGCTTCCGCCGGGCGTGATCAAGCTGGTGAAGGTTTATATCGCCATGAAGCGCAAGCTTTCTGTGGGTGACAAGATGGCCGGGCGCCACGGTAATAAAGGCGTGATTGCGCGCATCCTGCCCGAAGAGGACATGCCTTATTTGCCCGATGGCACGCCGGTTGAAGTGGTGCTGAATCCGCTGGGCGTTCCTTCCCGCATGAACGTGGGACAGATCCTGGAAACCCACCTGGGCTGGGCGGCCAAGGAGTTGGGCAATAAAGTGCGCGACCTGCTCGCCGTGGGATCATCGGCAGAACTCGTGCGCAAGGAACTGCGCGCGACTTACAAAGGCAGCCACCTGGCTCAAACCCTTGAGGACTTGGATGACGAGCAAGTGTTGAGGCACGGCCGCGCCCTGCTCGACGGGGTTGCCTTCGCCACGCCCGTGTTTGATGGGGCTGCCGAAGGGGAGATCAAGGAATACCTGGCCAAGGCGGGCCTCCCCACCTCCGGCAAGGAAACCCTGCACGACGGCATGACGGGCGAACCCTTTGAGCAAAAGGTTACTGTAGGCTACATCTACGTGCTCAAACTCTCCCACTTGGTGGACGACAAGATTCACGCCCGGTCCATCGGGCCGTATTCACTTATTACCCAGCAGCCTCTGGGCGGCAAGGCGCAGTTCGGCGGCCAGAGATTCGGGGAAATGGAAGTGTGGGCTCTTGAAGCATACGGTGCGGCTTACATTCTTCAGGAGCTTTTAACCGCCAAGTCTGACGATGTGTATGGCCGTGCCAAGATTTATGAGGCCATTGTGAAAGGCGAGGCGGCCATCGAGCCGGGCGTTCCCGAGTCTTTCAACGTCCTGGTGCGCGAGCTGCAAAGCTTGTGCCTTGACATTGAATTGCTCAAGAAACCCAAAGAGGCCAAGGAGCAGCAGTTGGTGGCGGCCGGCGCCGAGTAATGCGGAAAATCGAAACTCGAATTGCGAAACTCGAAATTAGAGAATCGCAGGCGGGACGATGGTAACGGAAAGTGATGCGAGTTTCGATTTTCCAGTTTCGAATTTCGAGTTTCGATATTTTCTTAGGCGAGATTCTCCTCTAAAGGAGGCTTCCATTGTTTCGCAGCAGCCCTTATGACCGCGTGAGTTTGATTGCCGAATTCGACAGCATTCGTATCAGCCTGGCTTCGCCGGAAAAAATCCGTTCCTGGTCGCACGGCGAAGTCACCAAACCGGAAACCATCAACTACCGGACCTTCAAGCCGGAGCGCGACGGACTTTTTTGCGCCAAGATCTTCGGCCCGGTGACGGACTGGGAGTGTTTGTGCGGCAAGTACAAGCGCATGAAACACCGTGGAGTGATTTGTGATAAGTGCGGCGTGGAAGTAACCCTTTCCAAGGTCCGGCGCGAAAGACTGGGGCACATCGAATTAGCTTCGCCGTGTTCTCACGTCTGGTTCTTCAAAGGCCTGCCCAGCCGCATCGGTCATCTTCTGGACATCGCGCTTCGCGACCTCGAGCGGGTGCTTTATTTCGAGAGCTACGTCGTGATCGATCCGGGCGAAGCCCCGCTGAAGGAAAAAGAACTGTTGACTGAGGAGCGCTATCGCCAGCTCATGCAGGAATATCCGGGCAAGTTTCGCGCCGGGATGGGCGCCGAAGCCATTAAAGAGCTCCTGAAGCACGTGGATGTGGAAGCGCTTTCCGTGGAAATGCGCGAGAAGATGAAGGGTGACCCTTCCCTTCAGAAACGGATCAAGTATTCCAAGCGCTTGAAAGTGGTCGAGGCGTTTCGAAAATCGGGCAACCGGCCGGAGAATATGATTCTGGAAGTCCTTCCCGTAATCCCTCCGGAATTGCGCCCCCTCGTGCCCCTGGATGGCGGGCGATTTGCCACCTCCGATCTGAACGACCTCTACCGGCGCGTGATCAACCGGAACAACCGGTTGAAGAAGCTGATGGAACTGCATGCCCCGGACGTGATTGTTCGCAACGAAAAGCGCATGCTCCAGGAAGCCGTGGATGCCCTGTTTGATAACGGCCGTCGCGGACGCATTTTGCGCGGCGCCAACAACCGGCCGCTCAAGTCGCTTTCCGATACTCTGAAGGGCAAGCAAGGCCGGTTCCGCCAGAACCTGTTGGGTAAACGTGTGGATTATTCCGGACGCTCGGTGATTGTGGTGGGCCCGGATTTAAAATTGAACCAGTGCGGATTGCCCAAGAAGATGGCGCTCGAGCTTTTCAAGCCGTTCATCTATCACCGTCTGGAGCAAACCGGCCATTGCACCACCATCAAAGCCGCCAAGGAAATGGTGGAGCGGCAGGAGCCCGTGGTTTGGGACATTCTCGAAGAAGTGATCAAGGACCATCCCGTACTGCTCAACCGCGCCCCGACCCTTCACCGTTTGGGCATCCAGGCGTTTGAGCCGGTGCTGGTGGAAGGGAAAGCGATCAAGATTCACCCGCTGGTTTGCACCGCATTTAACGCAGACTTTGACGGCGACCAAATGGCGGTTCATATTCCGCTTTCGCCCGAAGCTCAAATCGAAGCTTCGGTGCTCATGCTCTCTTCTCGCAACATTCTTTCGCCGGCCAGCGGTCAGCCGCTTGCCATTCCCACCCAGGACATCGTGCTGGGCGTCTATTACCTGACCAAGGAGAAGCGCGGCACCCGGGGCGAAGGCCGCACCTTTGCCAATTCCGACGAAGTCCTTTTGTCTCTCGAAGCACGCGAAGTGGAAACGCTCACTCCCATTCGCCTGCGTTACACCGGGCGCGTGATTGATTTGACCACGGCCGATGATGACCAGGACGTGATCCACACTGAACCAATTACCGTGAAGAATCAGTTCATCAACACCACCGTGGGCCGGGTGATCCTGAACGATCACCTCCCCAAAGATCCGATGACGCAATTGCCCATCATGCCCTTCGTCAACGGGTTGCTGAAGAAAAAGGGATTGGGCGCGCTGGTCAATTATTGCTACCTGCGCTTTGGCCTCGAAACCACCGTCCATATGCTGGACGAAATCAAGGCGCTGGGCTTCCTGCACGCCACCAAGGCGGGAATCTCCATCGGCATCGATGATTTGATCGTACCCCTCGGGAAAGCCAACCTGGTGAACGCGGCGGAAAAGGAAGTGATCGAAGTCGAGAAACAATACCAGGACGGCGCCATCACCCACGGCGAGCGCTACAACAAGGTGATTGCAATCTGGTCCGCCGTAACCGACGAAGTGGCGAACGAAATGTTCAACGCCATGGAGTCGCAGGATAAGGCGGGTCAGGAGTTCAATCCCATTTACATCATGGCGGACTCCGGCGCGCGCGGCTCGAAGCAGCAGATTCGTCAGCTCTCGGGCATGCGCGGATTGATGGCAAAACCCTCGGGGGAGATCATTGAAACGCCCATCACTGCGAACTTCCGCGAAGGGTTGAACGTTTTGCAGTATTTCATTTCCACTCACGGCGCGCGCAAAGGTTTGGCGGATACCGCACTAAAGACGGCGGACTCCGGCTACCTCACCCGCCGGCTGGTGGACGTGGCCCAGGACGTGATCATCTCCGAATTTGACTGCGGCACCGTCGACGGCATTTTTGTGGAACCGATCGTCGAGGCCGGCGAAGTGGTGGAACCGCTTCGCGATCGCATTGTGGGCCGCGTATCGCTGGAGCAGATCAAAGATTACGAAGGCACGGTCATCGTGGATGTGGACCAGGAAATCAACGAAGACCTGGCCAGCGCCATCCAGGCCGCCGGCATCGAGCGGGTGCGTATCCGGTCGGTGCTCACTTGCGAGTCGCGGCGCGGAGTTTGCGTGCGCTGCTATGGGCGCAATCTGGCCACCGGGCGAATGGTGGAAATGGGCGAGGCGGTGGGCGTGATTGGAGCGCAGTCCATCGGCGAGCCCGGCACCCAGCTCACCATGCGGACGTTCCACATCGGCGGAACGGCCAGCCGCATCAGCGAAAAGTCAGGACTGGAAATCAAGAACGGCGGCTTTGTGAAGTTCCATAACCTTCAGACCGTCACCAACCGCGAAGGTCACTTTGTGGTGATGAACCGCAACGGCTCCATCGTGGTGGTGGATGAAAAAGGGCGCGAGCGCGAGCGGCACCCCGTAGTCTACGGCGCCAAAATCAAGGTGGCGGACGGAGCCCCGGTCAAAACGGGCGACATGGTTGGGGAATGGGATCCCTACACGTTCTCGATCCTCACTGAAGTCGCGGGCACGGTGAAGTTCAAAGACCTCGAAGAGGGCGTGACCCTGCATGAAGAGGTGGACGAAGTCACCGGGCTTTCGCGATGGGTCGTCACTGAAGCGCCGGATGAGAAACACCAGCCCCAACTGATTATCCAAAATGAAAAGGTGGGAGCGCGCGCAACCAAGAAATACCTGATGCCTTCACGCGCCCACTTGATGGTGCAGGAAGGCGACGAGGTGAACGCGGGCGACATTCTGGCCAAGATCCCGCGCGAAACCACCAAGACCAAGGACATCACCGGCGGTCTGCCGCGCGTGGTGGAACTCTTCGAAGCACGCAAGCCGCACGAGACTGCTGTCATCAGCGAAATCGATGGCATCGTCAAGGTCGGCGATGTTTCCAAGGGCCAGCGCAAGATCCTGGTGGTGCCCGACGTTGGGGAAGCGAAAGAATACGCGCTCCCTCGCGGCGTGCACGTTTCCGTTCAGGAAGGCGAGCGGGTAAAAGCGGGCGAGCCCTTGATGGATGGGCCGCGCAATCCGCATGACATTCTGGCCGTCCTGGGCGAAAAGGAGTTGCAGAAATATCTGGTGGACGAAATTCAGGAAGTGTACCGTCTCCAGGGCGTGAACATTAACGACAAGCACATTGAAGTGATCGTTCGCCAGATGATGCGCTGGGTGAAAGTGGAGGACGTGGGCGACACGGAATTCCTTCTCGATGAGCAGATGGATAAGTTCCGCTTCCGCGAGGAAAACGAACGGACCATCGCCCGTGGCGGAAAGCCCTCCACGGGACGCCCGCTGCTTCTCGGCATCACCAAGGCTTCACTCTCTACGGATTCCTTCATCTCCGCGGCGTCCTTCCAGGAGACCACTCGCGTTCTCACCGAAGCCTCCATCCGCGGCGCCGTGGATCACCTTCGCGGTCTGAAGGAAAACGTGATCATGGGCCGATTAATTCCGGCAGGCACGGGCCTGGAATACTACCGGAATTTCAAACTGCTCACCGAAGTCGAACCTCGCGAGCCCGAAGCTCCCATGGTCCTTGAAGGCGACCAGGGTGAAGCAGCCCTGCCAGCGGCCCCCGGCGCAGCCGCCGAGCTGTTGGACGAAGACGAAGCCCGGACGTAGTCGCTACAGTTGTTAAGAAACGAATGGCGAGTGAAGAGTGACGAGCGGATAAATCGCCGTCTACTTTTTACTCGCCATTTTTTGTTAGGAGGGGAAGAGTAATTCGCGCAGAGACGCAGAGGCGCAGAGAAAAACTCTGGAAAGGAAAAGCAAGACCCAGAGGGCAAAAGATACAAGGTGATCTTTAAGGTTTTTGTCTTTAATCCTTCTCAGCGTCTCCGCGCCACTGCGCGAGATAATTTTTTATGATTGAAAATGAAATTGGCACAGACGCAGAGGCGCAGAGAAAAGCTCTGGAAAGGAAAAGCAAGACTCAGAGGGCAAAAGATACAAGCGGAGCTTTAAGGTTTTTGTCTTTAATCCTTCTCAGCGTCTCCGCGGCTCTGCGCGAGATAATTTTCTATGACTGAAAATGAAATTGGCACAATTCTGGTTGGGACCGCGATTGAAGTGCATCGGCATTTAGGGCCTGGACTCCTGGAATCGGTCTATGAGGTTGTTTTGGCCTATGAACTGAGCGAGCGGGGATTGGCGGTGCAACGTCAGGTTCCGATTTCGATCGTTTACAAAGGCATGACGTTTCCTGAAGCGTTTCGCGCCGATCTTCTGGTAGCCGATAAGGTGATTGTGGAGCTGAAGTCCGTCGAGCAGATCAGCAAAGCGCATCGCAAACAAATTCAGACGTATTTGAGTCTCACTGGTTTGAAACTCGGATACATCTTTAACTTCGGGGCTGCGTTGATGAAGGAAGGGATCGTCAGGGCCGTAAACGGGCTGGAGGAAGATGCTCGCGCAGAGGCGCAGAGACGCTGAGAAAGAAAAGAATGAATAACAGGATTAAACTACAAGAACCCAAAACATATTAATAATAAGAATCAAAAGCAGGAATTCTTTTGACAAATTTACAGTTGAAAGTTGACAGTCAACAGTTTGCGGCATCGTGGATTTTTACTGTGAACTGTAAACTGTGGACTGTGAACTTTTGACAAACGAGCCCACAGGCGCGGCGCGCGTCTTGTTGACCATCATCAGCCGGGAACCCGAAGCCGCCCTCCGTGCCCTCCGGCAGTAGGGCCACGCTTCCCCCGCCATCTGTCGCTCACCACTCTGCTTGCCGGCGAGTTTTCATTTTCGAATTTCGAATTCCTCGCCATCTTCGAATTTCGATCCCCTGGTCATTCCCGCGCAGGCGGGAATCCAGAGGACGGGCTTTCGAGGTTCGAATTTCCAGTTTCGAGTTTCGAGTCTGCCGTTTCGAATTTCGAGATTCGCTTTTCGACTTTCCCAGCTGGTCACTCACCACTCGTCACTTGTCACTGTCGTTATGGCCGGCGGTGCGCGCTGCTATCCATTTCGTCTGCGCACTCGCACCGGACGAATCAGGACCTCGTCCGGGATTTTCAATCTCTGATTCAACCGGCGAATCATGGATAAGGACAAGGCTCGGTCCCGGCGCAGCACCTCGTAAACGCGCGTTCGGTTTCCAATCAACCCAATCAGCGCCTTCTGATCTGTTCCTTGTTGCTCCAGCCGGAACTTGATGGCTTCCACGGGGTCGGGAGCATCCATGGGGAAATGCGCTTGCTCGTAGGCCTCCACCAAAGTTGCCAGGACGTCCAGACGGTCCCCTTCCTGCGTTCCTTCATCCGCCCCCCAAAGGCGCTCGATTTCGCAGAGGGCCGCCTTATGGTCAGCGCGTGTCTTAATGGGTTTGATCGTCATACTGCACCCTCCTCGCGTCGATTCTGTCGTAGTGGGTAGCCACGGTCAGCGATTTTCTGACCGTGGGTACTTTCAATATATCACCAATAGTGATACCCTACGCGGGTGTCCCACGTCCACCGCTTGCTCCTTTCCGACCGGTTTTTCTTTGTCAACGTCAACCTGCGTCCCAAAATCAAATCCTTCCGGCCCGATGAATACCCTCTGCTCATCGAAGTCATCCTAGAAGCCCGCGAACGCCTCAAGTTCCTTTTTTGCGGTTATGTCCTCATGCCCAACCATTGGCACGCGCTTATCTACCCTGCCTATCCGTTGACCATTTCCAAAGTGTTGCATGACATCAAGAAGATTGCAACGCTCCGCCTTCATGCTGCGCGCCGCACTCACGGCCCGTTTTGGCAGCATCAGTTCTGGGATCGCTTTGTGCGAAACGCCCGGGAATTTCGAGCGCGGCTGGATTATATGCACCAAAATCCAGTCAAGGCAGGGCTGGTGAAACGCCCCGGAGATTGGATGTGGTCCAGCTACAATAATTTTGCCTTGGATAAAGCGACCGTGGCCGCTGGCCCGATTCAGTTTGATTACGTCCACCTTCCAGAATCGTATCGTGGGTGAGAAAAGCCCACGGTCAGAAATTCACTGACCGTGGCTACCCGCTGAAACGAAATCGTCCGAAGTGCCTGAGATAGGCCTCGAAGACCGTTATGTTCCGTTTTACTCGAGCCTCTACCCGCGCGTTTGCACAAGCGGCTGCCTTTTTCTCCAACCGTCCGATTATCCTGGCTGAGGCTCTTCCGTCATTTTCGCTCGAATGGTACTCACGTAACGCGGCGCGAGCCTCGGCGTAGTATCGCGTTTGCGCCATCCCGGCCGGGTTCGGATACTTGTACTTGCGGACGATATTTCGCCGAGTTGCCTGCGTACCTGTCAAGAACCTGGCAAAGTCCATGGCCGAGATCTTTATCATCAAAGTTCACATCTCTCGGAGGGATGCCGTTCAATGCTACGGTCACTGCTTAATATATACGCTTATATCATTAGAATCGCAAGTAGCAAAGGCGGTGATGTTCCAGCAGCTAGATAGCCTCGATCAGCGACTTTCCGACCGTGGGCTTTTTCCCGGCAACACGCTCCAGGGGTCATGGGATTATATTACAATTTAAAATTCTGTCTCCGGCAGAACCCAGAACCCCACAGTCAGCGAGTAGTGCAGCCTTGTACTTGAAGGCTGCGGCTAGTCCATCATGCGTGGACTTCTGTGTGTGGCTTACGACAGTGACAAGTGATGAGTGGCGAGTGACGAACCGGAAAGAATTGGGACGCCGGTAGTCCGTCATGCGTGGACATCTTGGCGGGGCTTCACAGGCACGATCCGCGCAACCCGCGCCCTGACATCCTTATTTTGGGCGGCTTTCTTCAGGTCGTAGTCAGCCGGTAGCCTCGGTCAGCGACTTTCTGACCGAGGGTTTTTATCCCGGCGACACCTTCCAGGTGTCATGGGATTACATCACAATCTAATATTTATCTCCGGCAGAACCCCACAGTCAGCCCCACCGCTCACCGTGGGGTCCCCGGCCCGCTGACTGTGGCTACATCAGAGCGCGCGGCCCCTGATCATTCGATCGTACTCAGCATGCGGTCAGATCCAGAACCACACGATGTCCGGCCCGTGTTCCACGGCGAGCGTTCGGATAGTGCAGCCCCACTCGGGCCGACCAATGACGGCCCATTTTCTTGAATTGTAACAAGGGATGCCGGGGGTTCTGTTCCAAGAGTTGATGAGCCTGGTCGGCCAATTGCCGAACTTCGGCCGGAAGAGCGTGGTAACAGCGCCAGAATCTCGGGTTGGCACGATGTCTCACCGGTCAGTACAGCGCCCTTGTTTCAAGTCTTCCAGCGCTTCATCGGCCAGGGAATCGAGTCGGCCCGCCGCGACATCTTCCTCAATCTGGCGATCCCACGCTTCCGCGTCCAACTGAACGAACCATTCCCGGAAAGCCGCCAAATCCTTCGGAGATAGTCGCCGCACAGCGTCCTCAATTTCGGCAATCGTGCTCATGGAATAAGTTTACACAATCTCGCATCGAGGCGCAACGCAGCGGGTAGCGCATCGTCGGGATTATCCGCCGCAATGAACTGCCAAATCTCGTCGAGGTCGCCACGGACTTCCGGGTGGAAATTGTAAGTAAGCATTAACCGGGCGGTGTACGGCGGGCGGCGCTCTTTTCGCGGAAATAGGCAACAATCTCGTCACGGGAAATGGGCTTGACCCTGCCGCATTTCAGGTCGTCATAGCGGCTGTTGAGCATTTCCCGCGTCCGGGCCAACTCGTCGAAGTAACCGGCCATAGCGTCTTCAACCAGCTCGTCGGGACCGCGTCCGGTTTCCGTAACCCAGCGGTCGAGCTTCGCCTGTAATTCGGGATCGTTGACGTGCACGTCCATGCCCCTAAAATACAGAAAAACCGGCTTCTTCGCAACGCAAAAAAACGTGGAATATGCGAGCCAGGCACGATATATCCGATTATTCCCGGGCGTAGTTTATGTCTCCGGCACATCTTTAATTAGCCTCTCAATTTGCCTTCCACATTTTTTCCTTGACATTTCATTATCATGTGATATAATTATAAATATAGTTAATTATCCATCGCGATAGGGCAGGTTGGCCACGGACGGCGGGGGAGGGAGACGTGTCTATGAAGAACGCGAGCAAGCGGATCACTGAGGAGGCGCAACGAGGCTCGATCGTGCAAATTCTGGTGGAGTGGCGCATGGAATGGATGCCCGTTGGCGAGTTGCGGCTGCACTTTTTGCGGCGCGCGGGATATCAGCTCTCCGAAGAGGATTTGCAGTTCCACCTGAATTATCTGGAGCGCAAGGGCTACGTGGAAACCAAGAAACTGCGCGCGGCGCGTGCCGGCCTTGAACTGACGGCAGTGCGAGCCAGCGCGAGCGGAGTGGACTTGGCGGATGGCAGGGTCGCCGAGGACGCCGGGGTGGGCCTATGAGCAAACCGAAAATGGCCGCCGGTAACGGGAGAGACGAATTCAGAGATCCTTCTCCTGCTCTGCGGGATCAGGAGGACATGAAACACAGCGGGCGGGATCAGGATGACACCGAACGCAGCGGGGGGGATCAGCATGGCAAGAAGCGCGAGTACCCGCGCCATCGGCACAACTACGCTTACCGTTCGAGCTCGCGGGTAGACAGGCTGGATGAAGGGCATCCGGGAATGCGCGCGCTGGTTGAGACCCTGCTTCGCAAGCGCGTGCGCCAAGGCGAGATTGCCCGTCAGGTTTACCAGAAGTTTGGCGTAAGAATTTCCACCACTTCGCTGTCTCGCTTTTTCCTGGCCAGGATTCAGCCGAAGGAAGATGCGGAAGCCTCGGCCTTCCGCGAGGCCCACGCCCAGGCGCGCGCCCTGATCGAGGAGATGAAGGCCGACCCGTCGCTCGACGCCGCGCAAATCGCGGAAATCATGCTGGCCAACCAGATTGTCCAGGACCGCACCAAGCTGGCTGAGGCGGACATCATGGACCTGTACCGCGAGCAGCGCGAGCGCCGCAAGCTCGAACTCCAGCAGCGAACGTTCCTGCTGAAAGAAAAACAGACTTTGGCGGTGCTGGAGAAACTTAAAGGGCAGAAGAAAACCCGTCCCTCGCAAGAGGAAATGGTGAGAGAGATCGCGAAAATCTATGGTCTCGCCGAACCCTCCCCCGCAGTGGATGTCAGCCAGTAGCGCAGGGTCCGTAGTTCGACCCTGCGGCATTTCCAGTTCTTCTGAAGGCCGTGAAGCAGGTTAAGAAAAAGCCCACAGTCAGCCCCACCGCTCACCCTGGGGTCCCCGTCCCGCTGACTGTATCTACCAGCTCTTAATTATTCGGGAAGTTGGGCCGGCTTAAAATCAGGCGATTTCAAAGCCGCCGGCTTTTTCGAAGGCGTGCGCCACCTGGAGGAGTCGCTCCTCGTCAAAGTGTTTGCCGAGTAGTTGCATGCCGACTGGAAGGTGAGGAGTGTCTTTGGTTTTTCCGCAAGGAACAGAGATCCCGGGAACGCCGGCGAGGTCGGCGGTGACGGTGTAAATATCGGCCAGGTACATCTGCAATGGATCGTCCACCAACTCGCCGAGTTTGAATGCGGGGCTCGGTGAAGTGGGTGTCAAAATCACATCAATCTCGTCAAAGGCCTCCACAAAATCCCGCGCGATCAGAGCGCGAACCTTCTGCGCCTTCAGGTAATAAGCGTCATAATATCCGGAACTCAAGGCGTGAGTGCCCAGCATGATGCGCCGCTTGACCTCGGCGCCAAAGCCGCCATCCCGCGTTTTCCTGTACATGTCACGCAGGTCGGAGTAGTCCGGCGAGCGGAATCCGTAGCGCACGCCGTCATAGCGCGCGAGATTGGAGCTTGCTTCCGCCGTGGCGATGATGTAGTAGCAAGCAATGGCGTAATCGGTATGAGGCAGGCTGATGGATTCGGTTGTGCAGCCCAACTGGGTGAGCAATTGGATCCCCTTTTCGATATTGTCGCCCACTTTTGAGCTCAACCCCTCAAAGTATTCTTTGGGGATGCCGATTTTCAGACCGCGGATGTCCTTTTCGAGCGCCGCCTCGTAGCCGGGAACGGGAATGTCGGCGGACGTCGAGTCTTTCGGGTCGCGCCCGGCAATCACTTCGAGGACAGTCGCCACATCGCGCACGCTTCGCCCAAAGGGTCCAATGTGGTCGAGCGACGACGCGAAGGCCACCAGTCCAAATCGCGAAACGCGGCCATAGGTTCCCATCATGCCGACAGTCCCGCAAAACGCCGCGGGCTGGCGAATGGAGCCGCCGGTATCGGAGCCAAGGGCCACGGTGGCCAGATTTGCCGCCACCGCCGCGGCTGATCCACCGCTCGAACCGCCGGGCACGCGGGTGAGGTCGTGGGGATTGCGAGTGGTAAAGTAGCCGGAGTTCTCCGTGGACGAGCCCATGGCAAACTCGTCGCAATTGGTTTTGCCGAGAATGCACCCCCCCGCGCGCTCCAGGCGCTCGGTGGCGGTCGCGTCGTAAGGGGGAATATAATTTTCCAGAATCTTTGACCCGCATGTGGTCCGAACGCCCTTGGTCAAGATCACGTCTTTAACGGCGGCGGGCACGCCGGCCAAACGAGGGAGCGGCTGGCCTGCTTGAATCATGCCGTCGATTTTTTGGGCTTGTGCCAGGGCGCGCTCGGGCGAAAGAGTGAGGTAAGCGCGCACCTCGCTGTCTTTTCGCTCAATGTTTTCAAGGTGCGCGCGCACCAATTCCTGCGCGGTGAATTCCTTTTTCACCAGCAGCTCGCGAATTTGAGTCGAGTTTAATGCGGTCAGATCCATAAGCGTTCGATTGGAAATTTAGAGCTTGGCGTAGTCCGTTACTTCGAAATGCGCAGTTATTCTCTTTCGATTACGCGGGGCACCTTGAAGCAGCCCGCCGCCTGCTCCGGAGCGTTGGCGAGCGCAGTTTCCTGGTCAAAAGTAGGGTGCGGCATGTCCGGGCGCAAAGAAGGATTCTCCCCAGCCGTGAGCGTGACTTGGGCCATGGGGTCAACCCGGGTCGTATCCAATTGGTTCAGTTTTTCGATGTAAAGCAAAATGGAGTCCAACTGGGGGAGGAACTTGTGCACTTCTTCTTGGGTCAATTCCAGGTGCGCAAGTTCGGCCACATAGCGCGCGTCTTTTTCATTTAATGCCATTAGTCGATACCGCCTTCTCGACGGATGACAGATTTCGGTTTGATTCCACCCATGGCGCGATCCTTCCCTGCGCCGCCATCGAGTGCGCCCCGCACGGCCGGCATAGGTATGGTTTCGGTTTCATGGGGCCTTTCCTGGATTGTCTCCGGCTCTCTTTGCCCAAGCTTGGGGGCAAGTTGCACGCGGATTTTTTTTACGAAAGGAGCGCCCACAAATTTGTTGATCCCGGCGCGAATTTCCTCCGTCATGATTCGCAACTGAATGGCCCACGTGGGGCACGTGGTTTCGAGCGTAAGCGTTCCCGCTGCAAAATGGACGGGCGTCGAATTCTCCGCAATGCCACGTCCGGCGGCCGTCTGCCAAAAAGTTGCCAGAAGCTCAACCAGACGCGTGTCGTCGCGCCGCATCTGCCTTTTGAAAATTGCGGGCAAAAGTTTTCCCACCGCTTCCATATCCGCTCTCGCTCGAATCAATTATGGGATTGTAGATTTAGAGTCTAGCATATCCCGCTGCGAAGCGAAATACGTTTGGCCATTGGGAAGTGGTGTCATTTGGATTTGGATTCCTTTCAAGGCTCGATGCAGCCAGTCTTTCCCGCGAATGCGGCTTCGGTGGCGCATCGTTGGTATTTTAGAGGAATGGATTCCCGCTTTCGCGGGAAAGACAGCACATTGGAGCGCAGGCATCTGGCAACTGACACGACTACCGCCCATTCGGATGGGAGGCCATCGTTGTAAGGCAAATCAATTGACTCTCTTTTGGCTGGCCTCGCCGCGGGCAACCTTAAGGTCAAAGTCTTTCGATTTCCCCCGCGGAATGCTCAGGGATTTCCACTGGGCAGAACGAAAATGTTTGGCGAGGAAAACTATCTGGCCTACGTGATAGGCATAGTGCGCTAGTTGGCGCTGGATGGCCTCATTGACCGAGTAAGGCTCGGTGCGGATGTGGATAGTGCGCGCCAGGTCGGAATCGGTAAGGGGTTCGAGAGCCTGAAAAACATAACCCCACCCCACTTCCCAAAGCTGTATCAGTTCCGCCCGCGCGAAGGGCGGCGACTCGAATTCGGAATCACGGTTGCGGTCGGGCTTCTCGCCGTCGGTAGTCAGAAAATCCATAAAACGAGAACGCATGTTTCCCGCAAGGTGCTTTATGATGACCGCAATGGAATTCGATTCTGGATCTAAGGCCACTTGGAGCTGGTCATCGGTAACCTGTGCCATCGCTCTCTCTGCGAGCGATTTGTACCTCCTGAATTCGTTGAGGGATGCGGCCATCAGGCTTGCGGATTTGGTGTTCTCCATAACGGAGATTATAAATCGACAGGACCGCACCAAAATATTTTTGTTAATCAAGAGAGAACAAATCACGCTTGATTCTCGTATAGAATAATGTGAGCCGCCCAACCCTGATTGCCGGCGAACACTAATTCAGGTTGTTTTGAACCTCCATGCGTCATTAAAATCGAGGTAATCACCGGAGCGGAACGGGGCAGGATGATGTTGAGCGATACGCGGATAATTCGCCGAAGGTCCGGTCTGCGCTCGAACATGACTCTCCTCGTCCTGGCCGCCACTTTTTGCGGACTGCCCCCGACCCTGCTTCACGCCGACGAATTCAGCCAGGTCTCGCATCATTCCGCCCGCCTTTTTTCCAACGGGACGTTGGTGATTAATTGCCGCGTAGGCGACCTTCATATTGACGGCTGGGATGAGCCCAGGGTGGAGATCGAGGCAGAAAAAGTTGTGCGAGCCGGTTCCGAGGCCAAGGCCAAGCCGCTCTATGACCAAATTAAGGTGCGCCTGGAAGGTGGCGATCAGGAAGTGAGGCTTACCACCCTCTATCCTTCGCGAAAGTTGTGGCGGCCATTTCGCAACGAATCCAAACTTTCGGTTAACTTCAGAATTCGGATGCCTTTCGATTCGAACCTCAAGCTGAAGTGCGTGGATGGGGATGTGACGATTGCCGGCATTGTCGGCCACGAGGAACTGCTGGTGAATTATGGAGACGTGGAAATAGACGTTCCCCACTTGTACGACCTGCGGTCCCTCAGTGCCCACGCCTGGTTGGGGTATGTTCAAAGCGACCTTCAGGGTTTGAGTTCGGACAGCGCCGGTCTTGGCCAAAGGATTTCATTTTGGAATGCCAATGGCAGGCAGAACATCGACGTCAAGGTTAGGATGGGAGGCGTGTTCATTTACCGCGAGGCGGATTAGTTGAATTGCTTACCATCCATAGGTTCGTGCGTCTAATCACACCAAGGGTGGGAAGGGTACAGGCGGAGCGGGCGAACTGTCCATCGTATGAACGCCGACATTTCAGGAGGAAGGAATGAGAAGAAACCGCAATTTATTTTTGACGGTAGGGATTACAGTTCTGCTGGCGGGCACGTCCATTTCCGCCCGGGCAGACCACGAAATTAATAAGACCTTGAAGCTCGATCCGGGAGGCCGTTTCGTTCTCGACGCGGACGCGGGCAGCGTGACTATTAACGGAACCAAGGATTCAGGCGCCAAGGTGGTCATCACTTCGAACCGCGACGACCTGGAAAGTCTTTTTCATTTCAGCTTTGAGGATGGCCCGGGTACTGCCCGAGTGACGGCCCGAAAAACGTTTCAAGACCACTGGCTGAGGAACCTCTCGTTGCATTTTGAGATCAGCGTGCCCAACTCAACCCAGCTCGAAGCCAGGACAGGTGGCGGGAGCATCAAAGTTTATTCAATCAAAGGTGACTCCCAACTTAAGACCTCGGGCGGTTCCGTGGAAGTTTCAGACTTGGCGGGGCAGCTCCGGGCTGAGACTTCCGGCGGGCATATCTCGTTGCGCGAGGTCACGGGCAACGTGCGTGCGGAGACTTCCGGTGGCAGCATTGAAGTGGACTCGTTGAGCGGTTCGTTCAACGGCAACACCAGCGGCGGCCCCATTCGTATCTCGCGAGTGGAGGGCGATGTGAACGCGGAAACTTCCGGCGGCTCGATTCACATAGATGACGCGGGCGGGCGCGTGGTGGCCAAGACCTCGGGCGGATCGGTGGAGGTCAAGTTTGACCGTGGAAATGACAAGGGCGGGGAGCTTGAAACATCGGGCGGCTCCGTACGGGCGTCGCTGGATCCTAAAGTCAACTTGAACGTGGACGCTTCCGCCTCGGGAGGCGGCGTGCGCAGCGACTTGCCGATCACAATGGTCGGCGCCATCTCTCGTTCCAGCATGCACGGAACTTTGGGATCCGGGGGCGCGGAACTGCGAATGCACACCAGCGGCGGGTCGGTCGAAATTGCAGCCCGTTGATAGGATTTCTGCGCGCGCATTTCACAATCCTGATTGCTGATTCCTCCCATTTGCTATGATGGAATCATCCCGGGGAATTCCGGGAGGATGGCCAAGGCATGGGAGGAATTCAGTTTTGGGGCGAACCCAACAGACAAAAGGCATTTCCCGCAAGGTAAGGGCATCTTCCACGAAACCCCCGGCCTCTCGAAACAGCCACCGCCTGGTGGTTGTTTCCATAGACGGATTGCGCTCCGAGTTGTTGTTGCGGCCCGATGATTTCCAACTAAAAATACCTTCGCTGCGAAAAATGATTACCGCCGGCGCAAGCGCAGAAGCGGTGGAGAGCGTTTTCCCATCCACTACCTACCCGGCGCACGCAACCCTGGTGACGGGCGTGCCCCCGCGGGTCCACGGAATTTACAGCCATCTTGATTCGCGGGACCCGAGCGCTATGGCGAGGCCATGGCATTGGTTCGCACGGGCGCTCAAAGTGCCCACGCTTTGGGATGTGGCGCGAAAGGCAGGGCTCAAGACGGCTTCTGTAGGATGGCCGGTGAGCGCGGGCGGCGCCATCGATTACAACATTCCCGAAATTTGGGATCCCGCGGCCTCGGATCCTTACCAGGATTTTGAACCGGCGGTGCGAAATTCGACTCCGGGATTATTTGAAGAAATAAAAAACAATTTCCAGTCTCTTCCGGCTGATCACACGCACGACACTCTGCGAACCGAGGCGGCCCTTTATCTTTGGCAGCGTTACCATCCGGATTTACTTTTAATTCATCTCGTCGTATATGACGACTCGGCGCACCATTTCGGCCCACTGTCCGCCGAGGCTACCACGGCGCTTGAGCGTACAGACGCCGAGATCGCGCGAGTGAGGATGGCAGTGGGAAGGGAAGCCACGGTCGTGGTCCTTTCGGACCACGGTTTTGTCCCCGTTGAAAAGGAAGCGGCGCCGCAGGTCGCACTTGAGGAAGAAGGGTTACTGGGAAGAAACGGCGCCGGGTCGCTGGTTCTCAAGAAACTGGGGGCGATTCACGCCGGAGGATCCTTCGCAATTTACTGGTTGGAGCCGCCTACCGTTCAGGAAAGTCAGGCGTTAAAGCGGGCGGTTAACCGCGTCCAGGCGACGGGCGCCGTAGCCAAGGTCGTGGACCGCAAGGAACTGCGCGCGATGGGCGCCGATCCAGACGCTGCATTAATCCTCGATGCCGCCCGTGGTTTTTATTTTTCCGACCGGACTGAAGGTCCACTCATTCGTGACAGCGTCAGTGACCGCGGAGCCCATGGCCACCTTCCATCGCAACCGGGATTGGAAGCATGTTTTGTGGCGGTGGGACCGGACATCAAGCGTGGCAAGAACTTGCGAAGAATTCAATTGACCCAGGTTGCGCCCACCCTTGCAAGAATTCTAAATATTCCCGCCGGCGGGCTGGCTGCGAAAAATTCCGAACTTAGACTTTCGTGAATTAATAATCCTATTTTCCAGCCGCAGTGGCGCTTCGATTTTCGTCGGGAAAGATTTTGAAAATGGATTCGCCTTACGGGTTGCCGGGAAATTCCCCCATCACTTCTTGTACGCGGCCAAGAATAATGGATGCCATCAACGGATGGCCTTCGAGTGATTGCCCGACGTCGATGGCCAAGCGAGGAAATCTCTGTTTCAAGGGTGCAATCAAATTGGGCAAGTCGCGCCGGAGATGAATGCCTTCCGTCAAAAAATAAGGGATAACAACCACGCGCTGCAACCCGGCTTCTGCTGCCTCCGCGACCGCCGCGTTCAGGTCAGGCTGGGCCAACTCCAGAAAAGCAGCGCGCACGTGATGAAAAGGTCCGGCTTCCTGGACCCGCCGGGCAAGATCGCGGACGCCTTGATTGGCGGCCTCCACCTTGCTGCCGTGGCCGAAAAGGATGATGCCTGTCGCGGCGCTCTCCGTGGTCATAAGATGCAATCCCTGGTTCAAACTTGTATCTACTATTCGCCTTCGGCTTCTTCTCCACCGGGAAGAAAAAGGCTGGCCGCTCCAAAGACCCCCACCTGCCTTTGAAGTTTGGCCGGAATCAAGGGAGTCTTGGAGGCGAAACTTCGATTGATGGTGTAATGAGGTATGGTCTCCTTGATCTTCCGGAAGAGAGGCCGGCCGATCTGCGCCACGCCTCCTCCAATTACCACGGCCTCCGGGTCGAGCAAGGTCAACATTCCGGCCAGCCAGACGCCAAGATAGAATCCCGTCTCGTCAACTATCGCTTGCGCGATGCGATCTTTGGCGCGCGCGGCTTCCTGAATCATTTTGGGAGTAATCCGGCTCACCTGGCCGTGGCACATCTCACGCAATAAACTTTTGGCTTTATAGTCCTGCTCCAGGGCCACGCGAGCGCGCCTCGCCATGGCAGGGCCGGCGGCCAGCGCCTCAATGCAGCCGAAGGTTCCGCAGCCGCAATGGTAGGGGCTGTGAAAGTCAATCGAGATGTGCCCGCCCTCGCCGGCCACCCCGTTCTTCCCGTGATAGATTTTCCTGTTGATGATGATTCCGGTCCCGATTCCGGTTGAAATGGTCACATAGAAAACATCGCGAAAACCCACCGCGGCGCCAAACAGAATCTCGGCAAGTCCGGCGGCATTGGCGTCATTCTCCACTTTGGCCGGCAAGCCGAAATGGTCTCCGATTTTTTGCGCCAGCTTGATATCCCGCCAACCGCGCAGGTTGGGCGCGTTAATCACCAGGCCGGTTTCCTGATTGAGCGGGCCCGGAGCGCAAATTCCAATGCCGCGGATGTTGTGCTTGCCGTGGGCTTCATGGATCAAGCTCTCGATCAGATGGACGATTTGTCCATAACTTACCTTAAAGCCTTCGTCCGCCCGGGTGGGCACAACCGCGGACCCGACCAGGCGCCCTTTTAACGTCACCAACCCGCCCGCCACTTTCGTTCCCCCTACATCGATTCCGATGATCAGCTTTCGCACTTTGGTGTGTCTCCTTCGTCTCATGGACAGGGCGCTTCCCGTCGACTACTGGGCGGCAAAACAGAAAAGACTTCAGCCGCAACGGAGCGAGGTACGCGCTAGGCCGAGAGGAGTTTTAGTATAACTCACGCTCCCGGCGTTAAAAAACTCTTATGAACGGAGCTTATGAACCACGGAGCTTGACGCTCACCCTGTGGTTCACTAATATGGCCGGAAGGAGATTTGCAAGGGCTCGCGAGGATTTTATGCCCAAGGGACTACGCTCGAACGCCAGACACGCTTCGCACGCGCCCTCCGCCGAGATCAACATTCCGGACCGGTTGTACTTTCGCATTGGTGAAGTGAGCGAACTGATTGCCATCAAGGCTTACGTTCTGCGTTATTGGGAAAGTGAATTTCCAATGCTCAAACCGGTCAAGAACAGCGCCGGTCGGCGGCTTTATCGCAGGCAGGATCTCGAGATTGCAATCGAGATCAAAAGACTTCTTTATGAGAAGGGCTACACTATTGAAGGCGCTCGAAAGCAACTCGCCAATCCACGAGAGCCGGAGGCGGCGGCATCGGCCATACCCAAGGGTGCGCGATCCGAAGGCGCTCTTGACGCCCAGCACTTGCGGGCCATCAAGCGTGAGCTCGAGGGCATCTTGACAATCCTTTCCAGTAAATGTTAGCGTCAATAGATACCAGTGACGAGTGACAAGCGACTAGTGACAAGCAGAAGAGAGACGTTTTTCTGCTTTCTCCTGCTCATCACTTGCCCCTTGCCACTCGTCACTTTGTTTAACGGGACGTAGCGCAGCCTGGTAGCGCACTTGCTTGGGGTGCAAGGGGTCGCCAGTTCAAATCTGGCCGTCCCGACCAATTGAGAAAAAGTGGCGAGTGGCAAGTGATAAGTGGCTAGAGCGGAAGGAAAATACTCAGTTGCTTGCCACTAATCACTTGCCACTGACTTTGACGGGGCGTAGCGTAGCCTGGTAGCGCGCTTGGTTCGGGACCAAGAGGTCGGAGGTTCAAATCCTCTCGCCCCGATTAAGTTATTTCTATGCAATAGGTTGGCGGTGTAGATTTTTGCCGAATTGCTACCGACCGGTCGGGAACAAGTTGAGGCAAAATCGATTGGGTTAGTCGAACATGTGATTCACGAAGAAGTTCTGGTAGTAGGCGCATCCCTGCTGACCGATGGGCCGGATCGATGCGGGCAAGCTCAAGCTGTGCATTGACCGTACTTATCCGCTGGCACAGGTCGCCAATGCCCATCGCGACCTCGAAAGCCGTAAAACCGCCGGTAAATTCGTGCTCACCATCTCCTGACGCCCACCCCGATCCACCATGACTCTGCAGGCCAGGCTGACACTGTGCTACGCGCTGCTGGCCGTCCTTTCGTTCGCCAAAACTCCACAACATTCCAGGTCTCAGCCATGTAACATGCTACACGGCCCCTATGCATGCTATTCATTTCAAATGCGTCCTTAATTTTGGCGAGGCACACGATCCTTGCGGATTATGTTTACCATCGGCAACAATTATGGCACCATTCAGCAGACGATTCCCCTAATGCAGATTCGACCACAAGGCCCAGCAGCCTCACTCTTCAGATCAAGCCAGGCGTCGGCCAGTCAGGGAGAACAAGCATGATTTTCTCTTCCACAAGAGGCTCAAGTCTCGGTGGTCATCTGGTCCTGCCGTTCCTGGTTCTGGCTCACACGGGCGCATCCGTCATCCGCGCGCTTCTTTTCGGTTTCACTCTGATGGCGATAGGCGCGACCGCGGGTTTTGCTGACGCGCGGAAAGTTGAATTGTCCGTAGATGTCTCCAAGGCCGGCGCGAAGATCGACCGCAATATTTTCGGCCAATTCGCCGAGCATCTTGGCCATGGCGTTTATGAGGGCATCTGGGTTGGCGCCGATTCCAAGATCCCGAATACCCGCGGCATTCGCAACGACGTTGTTACCGCGCTTAAAGCAATAAGAGTACCGAACGTTCGCTGGCCCGGTGGTTGCTTCGCGGACGAATACCACTGGCGCAAGGGCATCGGTCCTCAGCGAACGGCGACTCTCAACCCCAATTGGGGCGGCGTCATCGAGCCGAATACTTTTGGGACCGATGAATACATGGACTTTCTGAACCAGATCGGCGCCGATGCTTATATCTCAGTCAACGTAGGTTCCGGGACACCGCAGGAAGCGGCCGAATGGCTCGAATACCTCACCACGGCTCAACCAACTACTCTGGCCAATGAGCGCGCCGCCAACGGTCATCCGGGTCCTTATAAAGTTCCCTACCTTGGCATCGGCAACGAAAGCTGGGATTGCGGCGGCAACATGACGCCCGAATACTACTTGAGCCAGATGAAGATCTACAGCCGCTTCGTCAGGAATTTCAATCCGGCACAGCAGGGCAAACAGCAGATGCTCAAAATTGCCGTCGGCCCTGGCGGCGACGGACCCCGGTGGACTGAATGGACGGAAGCTGTGATGAAAGCCTATGAGCATCACACGTGGAGCTGGGACATCAACGGTCTTTCCATGCACAACTACACGGTGGTGCGCTGGGAGAATAAGTTTGCGTCCGTGGGTTTCGGCGAACCGGAGTACGCTCAGTTTCTCAAATCGACTTTGGAGATGGACGGCCTTATTCAGAAGCATTCCGCCATCATGGACAAGTACGACCCGGGCAAAAAGGTCGCCCTCGTCGTGGACGAATGGGGCGGCTGGTACGCGCCGCTGCCCGGCAGCGATCCGGGGTTCCTCGTTCAGCAGAACAGTATGCGCGATGCCATCCTCGCGGCGCTGAACCTGAATATCTTTGCCCGGCACGCCGACCGCGTTCGCATGGCCAACATCGCGCAGATGATCAACGTGCTTCAGGCCATGATCCTGACGGACAAAGAGAAGATGGTCCTGACTCCGACATACTACGTCTTCAAAATGTATGTGCCCTTTCAGGACGCCACGTTTGTGCCGGTAGCTTTCGAGGCCGGCACCTACACACACCAAAATATCAGCTTGCCGCGCGTGGATGCCATCGCAGCGAAGGACACGAACGGCAAGTTGTGGTTGGAAATTACCAATCTCGACCCCAACGAGCCGGTCGAAATCGAGGCATCTTTGGCCGGAATCGCAGCCAGGTCAGCCGCCGGACAAACTCTGACGGCGCCCAAGGTGGACAGCGTCAACACCTTCGACGCACCCAATACAGTTGTGCCGAAGCCTGTTTCGGCAAAAGTTCAAAGCGGTAAGCTGGCTCTGAAATTGGAGCCTAAGTCTGTAACCGTGGTCTCAGTTGAGTAGTCACACGAGCCGGAAACGGCAATCTGCCCGTCTGAAGCTGGTGGCGAGCGCCATCGCGCTCGATCGCAAGGATTGAAATTGAAGGTTAACGAGGAGAAGACATATGCGGTGGTTCGGAATACTGGCGTTCCTGTTGTCGAGTCTTTGTTGGGCACAAGAGCCGGGTAATTTTCAACCTGCCACCACCAACGTCTGGGGAGCAGAGTATCCTCGCGTTGATAGTGCCGGGCGGGTCCAAATTCGCGTGAAAACTTCCGATGCCACGAAGGTCAGGTTGAATTTCTGGAGCGGCCCGAAAGTAGATATGGTGAAACAGCCAGACGGATTCTGGACCATCACCACGCCTCCCCTTGTTCCGGGCCTGCATTATTACACACTGATCATCGACGGCGCGGAAGTCAGCGATACCAACAGCCAAGCTTTTTTTGGTGGAGGCAAGTATGCGAGCGCGGTGGAAGTTCCGGAGCCCGGCTCGACCTACTATTCCATTCAGGACGTACCTCACGGGCAGGTGCGCGAAATTTGGTACAACTCGAAGGTGACGGGAACTTGGCGGCACGCCCTGGTCTATTTGCCGCCGAATTACGATACTCAAACCAGAGCGCGGTATCCTGTGCTCTACCTCCAGCATGGTGGAGGCGAGGATGAGACCGGGTGGATTCGGCAAGGGCGCGCAAACTTCATACTCGACAATCTGATCGCAGCGGGAAGCTGCAAGCCCATGATTATCGTCATGGCATATGGCTACGCGCGACGCGCCGGCCAACTTCCACCCGACTTAACCGGAAAACCCTTTGGTTCTCCCGAAATGCTGAAGGCGATGCAGGACATGGCTTCGGCATTCGAAGATGATGTGACGCAGGCCCTGATTCCCTACATCGATTCGACCTTCAGGACCCTTTCGGATCGAGATCACCGTGCGATGGCCGGGCTTTCCATGGGAGGGATGCAGACGTTCCAGGTCACCCTGAATCATCTCGATCTTTTTTCTTTCATTGGCGGATTCAGCGGCGCGGGCGGGATGCTCGTGATGGGCGACCGGAAACTGGATCCAAAGACCGATTACAACGGGGTATTTGCCGATTCGGCAGCGTTTGCAAGGAAAGTGCACTTGCTCTGGCTCGGCGTCGGAACTGTGGAGCCGGAGAGAATGCGCACGGGAATTCAGCGCCTGCACAATTCACTCAACGAAGCAAATATTCAGCACGTGTTCTACGAATCACCGGGGACAGATCACGAGTGGCAGACCTGGCGCCGCGATTTGAAAGACTTCGCGCCAAGACTTTTTCAGCAAGACGGTAAATAGCGCGTCGAGCAGAGTTGGTTTACAGACAATTCAATTTGTGGGCGAACTTTTCAGATTTCATTCTTCTTTTGACGAAGAAGGCGGGTCAGGATTTCCAACGCTAACTGGCTCCTGAATGTGGGCCTCTATGTTCTTGCGGGCCCTTGGGCCTGGCTTTTGTAAATCGTGAGGTGTTCCAATGAAAGAGATGTGGACGATGTCAACGAAGCTGTTTCTTGTTGCGACGCTGGCGATAAGTATTGCTCTAGTGTCTCGGCTGGAGGCCCAAGTGCAGACTGAAGTGCCCCCGGTTGTTCCCGGCGCGAAGCCTGTGATGGTACTGCACATCAAAATTCACGGCGCATCGCTGGAGGGCAATCTGGAGGGGGAGGCTGTGGACCGCGACGCGATCGTTTTCCTGCCGCCCAGCTACGCCCAGGAAAAGCACCGGCACTACCCGGTCGTCTATGCCTTGCATGGATTTTCCATCGGGGCCGAGCAATGGACCCATGAAATCCATCTACCGCAGACCATCGAAGGTGCTTTCGCCCAGGGCGCCAGAGAGATGATCGTTGTGCTGCCCGATTCGAAGACCGTGTACGGCGGGTCGATGTACTCAAGCTCAGTCACCACCGGAGATTTTGAGCAGTACGTCGCTCACGACGTGGTCGCTTATATTGACGCGCACTACCGCACCATTCCAAGTCGCACCAGCAGGGGACTGGCAGGGCATTCCATGGGAGGTTATGGCGCCGCTCGCATTGGGATGAAACATCCTGACGTGTTCAGCAGCCTCTATATCATGAGTCCCTGCTGCCTTTCGCCCATGGGTTCGAGGCCCCCAAATCCAGCCATGGAGAAGGCTATGGCATCGGTAGAAAAGGAATTGGAATTGGTAAAAACTCCTGCCGACGCGGCGGGCTTGTCGTTCTTCGCCAAGGCTCAGCTTGCCTCGGCCGCTGCGTGGTCGCCTGACCCGAAGAATCCGCCGCTCTATCTTGACCTGCCCAGGAAGGACGGTGTACCCCAGGCCGACGTGATTGCCAAGTGGGCGGCCAACGCGCCGTTGGCGTTCGTGGAGCAATACATCGACAACTTGCGCCAGTATCACGCCATCGCCATGGATGTGGGCGACCAGGACGGGTTACGATTCGATGCAGGCAAGCTACACGATCTCCTCGACAACTACGGCATAGCCAACAGCTTTGAGAATTATCACGGCACGCACACCAGCGCCGTCGCGGATCGTTTTCAAAACCACGTACTCCCGTTCTTCAGCAAGAATTTGTGTGCGACAGAAAAATGCAAGTGAGCATGTCCTCTGAAGACGGAATTTGTCTATTTGGCTGTAATCCTGGATGGGTACTCCCGACGGGTAGTGGGCTGGGCCCTGGGCCGCACCCTGGCGGCGCGGCTGACGATCGGGGCGCTCGAACAAGCTATAGAGATCTGGGATCCGCAACCAGGCTTGATGCACCATTCCGACCGAGGATTTCAATACGCCGGTGCCGACTACGTGGCCCTGATGGAAAGGTACGGCAAGTTCCCTAGCATGAGTCGGCCCGCGAACCCTTATGACAACGCCAGTTGCGAAAGCTTTATCAAAACGCTGAAACGCGAAGAGATCTACGCCAACGAGTAAAACGACCTTGAACATTTGCGGGGTAACATTACCGAGTTCATGGATGTGTATTACAATCGCCAGCAGTTGCACTCGGCGCTGGGCTACCGACCACCAGAAGAATTCGAGCGCCAAGCCCAATCTTCAAGCGCCGCTGAATCGCGAAGTGTAACCTTGCAGTTTTTTGAGAACATTGAGAACAGCAAAAACCCAACAGGGATTTCTGATGTGATGATCGGGGAAGGGGACTCTACTGCCGTCTTGTTCGTTCCGCCTCTCCTACTGCTCTCCCACTTGCCAGCTTCCTGATAAACAGTACTATGGGCTGCCTCGCCATTGAGTCAAGGACAGGAACGCAGTTGCCCTGAAAACTGAGCAAATGCATTGAACGCGACAACGGGCAGATGTATATTGTCGGGGGCTGAGAGATCTTAATGTTGATTCCTGTGAAGACGCGGCAATTATGCATAAACCACAACCTCAGCCATCTGAGGACAGGCCTGGGAGCATAACGGAGGTCTTTCTTATATTGTGATGAATGGCCTGCACCTTGACTAGGGGGTGCTCCGATGAATCGTACGAAACGGGCGATCTGGGCTTTGATTATTGCCTGGGGAGCTCTCAGCCTTTTCTCTTGTTCGTCTTGCTCGAGAAACTTGTCGCCCGGAGCTGGTTCCAGCGGGGCAGCCTCGAGTCCCGCGCCTGCCGGATTCTATACTCCGCCCAACGCCGTCCTGGATGTAAAGTACACCAGTAATACGGTCCGCATTGATTTCCCCACAGCTCAAAAAGCACTTCGCAGCGTGAGTGACGACGGCAGCTTGTTTCTCTTTGACGCTTCGGATCCGCGCATCAGCGAATTAAAGGAAGGCAAGGTGATGTTCCTGGAGCACCTCGGAGTCCGTAAAGTAATCGGAGTCCAAAGTCAGGGCTCGCAGTTGGCGGTTCTGACCGACGAGGCGGCTCTTACTGACTTCATTCAGGATGGGCGAATCGAGTTCTCCATGCCCGTCACCTTCCAGCGCTCCCAGGCGCAGGCCTTGCCTCCGTTTCTGACGCCCGATCCTGTGGGCGCTTTCCGAGGCTGGTTCAGTTCTCCATCACTCGTTTACGCGGGCGGAGAGGAGAAGAAATCCGCGTTTAGCGCCCATCTTAAAGGAGAGGCCAACGGTTGGGAGTTTGAGTTGGAGGGTGAACCCGAGGGAGAGGGCTTCTCGATGGGGCTCGACGTCGCCAAGAAACTGGCAGGCCTCACCGCCAGTATTAAGGCTAAGGGCGATGTTAGCCATATCTCTACCGGGTTCAAGGCGGTGGTCCAAAGCGCAAAGATCCAGGACTTTGAATACAGCACCCCGCTCTCGGGCAAAATCCACGTCACCTGGGCCGCGCTGAGCAGCGAAGGAGACCACAATATCGGTGAGTCGCGCCTTAAGCTTCCTCCCTTCGCAAAACAGGTGATTGACATCTATGGCATTCCGTTCATGTTCCGGATTGACGAAAACCTAATTTTCAAACCAGGCTTCGGAACCAGCCATGATGCCGCCCAAGGGGGTTTCACCATGAACTATGACGGCACCGGCGGGGTATCCATCCACGGTGATCAAAGTCAACCACAGGGTAAAATGGACGGTGACATGAGCTTGGAGAAAACCACCTCCGAATCAATGGCGGCGCACGGCATTGTGCTCGCCGTGAATGCGCCCAAAATTTCGCTCTCCTTGGGAACCGAGAGCATCAAAGAGGCCATCCAGGAATCCATTCCCGGGGCCATTCTCGACAAGGCGGCGGAGGCGCTCAAGAAGAGTCCATTTTTCAGCACCCTGCTGAAGAAGGCCAAGGAAGATTTTTTTAAGATTGAGGGAGGGGCGTACGTCCAGTTGGTTACCGAATTCGACTACACCGGCTCCGGCCCCCTGAGCATGGTTCCTTGCCAATTGACCCATATGAATCTACTGGGACAAGCCGGAGCGGACGCTCAGTTTCTGGCCGTTAAGGGTGAAGCCTCTCACAATCTATTTACGAAGAAGAAAGCCTTGCGGGAACCCGACGCCCCAATTTGCGGGGAGAAGTAGAAGGGTCGAGTAAGGAGTAAAAAAATGGCCAGGTTTTGCACGAAATGCGGGACAGCGCTGACGCAAAATTCATCGTTTTGCACGGCGTGCGGCGCCGCGCAAGGCGCACCTTCTTCTGGCGCAACAGTTGCCCCGCCTACTGCTCAGGCCCCGCCTCCTCCCCCTTCGATGCCGCCTGCAGCTCCTCCGACCCCGGCACCTCCAAAAGCCGCCGCTGCGCCATTGCCACCTCGTCCAGGTCCCTTGAGCGTCGCTCCCGGGCCGGCTCAACCCAAAAAGTCTGGGAGTGCATTCCTGAAGATTGTTGTAATTATCCTCGGATTTTTTGCTCTGGTCACAGTCGTTGTCATGGGAAGCTGTTTCTACATCGGCTACAGGGTGAAGAAGAAAGCTGACCAAGTTCAACAGGATTACAAATCAGGCGACATCGGCAAGTTGACCGAGGCTCTAGGAGGGAACCCAGGTGGTGACTCCGGGTCAGGCTCGAAACCTGGCCAGCCCCTTGCTTTTCCAGCTTGGCAGCCTCCCGCGGGCTTATCTCAGGCCGGCGTCGTCCCTCTCCGAAAAAATCTGACCGTTGTATTAGCAGTTAACATGTTCGGCAAGGACTATGAAGCCGTCACACAAGTTCAGAATGTGACGGGCGAGGCAGTGCACCTCAGCGTCAACGCCGACAATGTTCCTAACCCTCTCGCTTCACTGGCGGGCCCCCAGGGCAAGCAGGCCGAGTTGGCATCTGTTCACGCGGAGCGCAGCGTTCGGCGGGAGGACCTTGAGAATGCTCGAAAGGAGATGGAATGGTTTGGCACAAGAGATCCCATGGAATTTCCAGGTTCGACGGCCATGGGACCATCCACCGCGGTGCTAAACGATCTCAAGACTAAAGGCGAGACTCCATTTTCATTCATGGCTGGCGGACTGAAGGGCTTTCTTGGATCGATGGCGTCGGGACTTGGCCAACTCGCCGGTGGCGCCGCAGGCGGGGCTGGAGATTTGTCATCCATGGCCATGGTGAATTGCACGCTGAAGCGTCAAGGCGACCATGACTATGCCATACAAGTAATCGTCAATGATGAGCCCAAGCAACTACCTGCTGTTCATGCCGACTGCTCTTCAGATGACGGAACTACGGACTTCTATTTCCTTGACGATCCCGCAAACCCTCTGGCGCTGGCGACTCAATTTCCCGGTTCGGGCGGCAAAGGTCAAGTCATCAAAATCAATTACCCTGTCGAGGCGGCGCAGCAAGCCGGTGGCCAGCCCCCGGGTTCGGGAGGTCAGGCCGGGCCAAGCGGGGGCGCTCCCGGCGGCGCAGGCAGTGGAGGCGCCGGCGGCGGTGGTGGCGGCGGAGGGGGTAGTGGTGCAGGCAGCGGCGGGGGTGGTGGCGGCGGAGGCGGGGATGGTGAGGGTGCGGGTGGAGGCGGCGCTGGCGGAAGAAACGCCGCAAACGCAACAGACGTTCGCAGAATGGAGCAGAAGCTCCAAACTGAAAAGCGCGTAAAAGTCTATGGCATCTACTTCGATTTCGGCAGCGACTTGATGAAGCCGCAATCCGAGCCCGTGCTCGAGGAGATTGCCCATGTCATGCGCGATAACCCCGATTGGAAACTGAACGTCGAGGGGCACACGGACAATGTCGGCGGTGACAGTTACAACCTTGACCTCTCTAACCGCCGCGCCGCCGCCGTCAAGCAAGCGCTAGTCTCCCGGTATCATGTTGATCCCGAGCATCTCTCCCCCACAGGATTCGGCGCATCGCGTCCAGTAGCGACCAATGACACAGTAGAGGGACGCGCGCTCAACCGGCGGGTTGAACTGGTGCGGGAATAATCAGATCGGCGTGGTAGCAGGCTCGATCGTTATAGACTGTTACGAGGTCCAGCGTGGCGCGGTTTTGCACCCATTGTGGTTCTCCGGTTGAGGAAGGCAAAGCGTTCTGCGGGAATTGCGGAACCGCGCAGGGCACACCCCCTGCTGGCGCGGCAGTTGCACCGCCCACTGCCCAGACCACCCTGCCTTCTCCACTGCCGAGGCCGACGTCTTCCTCCGCTTCTCCAACTCCACCGCCACCGAGGGCCGCTGCCTCGCAATTGCCCTCCCCTGCCTCAACCGTGAGTGATCCTCGGTCCGCTCAACCGAAAAAATCCGGGAGTGCGTTCCTAAAGATCGTCATGGTCATCCTCGGAATTCTTGCCCTGGTCACCGTACTGGTTATCGGAAGCTGCGTCTATATCGGCTACAGGATCAAAAAGAAAGCGGACGAGGTTCAACAGGCGTACAAAAAAGGTGATCTGGGGAAGATCGTTGGAGCGCTCGGCCATGACCAAACGGGAAGTGCTCCCGACTTGGGGAAGATTCTCGGAGCCCTCGGTAAGGGTGCGGCCCAAGGCGGATCAGGAACGGAAGAAACGGTTCAAGAGCAACCTTGTCCCGCCGCCGATGCTTCGCAGTCGAAGGCCTTTCGCGACGCTGCAGCCTCGGCGTCCGTTCCCCTGAAGCCCGGCCTGACACTCACTGCTGTTTGGACGAACCGTGACTTGGGGGGGCACGACGTCGAGGTTCTGAACACCGTTCAGGGGATTGACGACAACACAGTCACCATCGGAGCTGTCCGGGCGGAAAAGGGCGGATCGTCCGGCCAGCGGATCCTATGCATCGCCGACCTGCTGAACGCCCAACAGTACGAGACCGGCTGGGGAAGAAACATGCCTGGGACGATCCCAGGTGCCACGATGTTTACCATGCCCCTAACTGTCTTTCAGGACATGAAGGCAGCCCGCCCGGCCGGGCTCGAATATTTCGCCGCCTACAACCGAGGCGTAGGACGGTATGCCAAGGACGGCGATCAAAAAGGCCAACTCAGCCGCGTTGAGCCAGGGGACGTGCCCTACTCAATCATCGTCAACGGCGAGCACAAAGACCTCCCCGCCATCCATGTCAAAGGAAGACTAGGAAGCCACGACACGGAGGCTTTTGTGCTCGACGACCCCGCCAATCCCATCACTCTGAGCTGGAACATGCCGGAGGGCTGGAACTTCCACATCACCTACTTGAAGGCTACCTTCCCGGTGGAGAAAGGAATCCAGCAAGAAATCGCCAAGAGCGGTTGCGCGGCCGTTTACGGCATTTATTTTGATTTTGACAGCGCCATCGTCCGTCCGGAGTCGGGGCCCTCTCTCAAAGAAATTGCCGAGGCCATCAAAAACAATCCTGACTGGAACCTTAGGATCGAAGGGCACACGGACAACGTGGGCGGTGACGCTTACAATCTTGCCCTTTCGGAGCGGCGCGCGGCCGCTACCAAACAGGGGTTGAGCGCCCAGTATCACATTGATCCCGGCCGGATCACTTCGCAGGGCTTTGGCGCGTCACGCCCCAAAGCTCCAAACGACACTCCGGAAGGGCGCGCACTCAACCGGCGCGTAGAGGTCTGCCGGCAATAATTATGAGCCGAGAGCGATGCGAGGTTGACTTGGAAAGCAGTGGTAGCTCCGTCTAAAGGGAAACAATGATTCAAACTCCTGCACGCGCCACGCGTACCGGATTCTTGCTTGACATCAAGAGGCGTGCGCAGCAAGCGCTTCCTGCTGTTAATTGAAGCCTACAACGGAATGTTGCCGTGCTTTTTTGGCGGATTAGTATCGCGCTTGGTCTCAAGCATCTTCAAGGCGGCGATGAGTTTGGGGCGGGTATCGCGCGGAACGATCACGGCATCCACGTAGCCGCGCTCGGCGGCCACGTAGGGATTTGCAAAGCGGTGGCGAAACTCTTCGATTTTTTCACGGCGCAACTTTTCCGGGTCCTCGGCGTTCTGAAGTTCGCGCCGGTAGACAATGTTCACCGCGCCCTCGGGCCCCATCACGGCAATCTCGGCAGTCGGATAGGCAAAGTTGATGTCGGTGCGGATATGTTTGGACGCCATCACGCAATAGGCGCCGCCGTAGGCCTTGCGAGTGATCACGGTAATCTTGGGCACGGTGGCCTCGGCATAAGCGTAGAGGAGCTTGGCGCCCTGGCGAATAATCCCGCCAAATTCCTGCTGCGTGCCGGGAAGGAATCCGGGAACGTCTTCGAAGGTAATGAGAGGGATATTGAACGCGTCGCAGAAGCGAACGAAGCGCGCGCCCTTGACCGATGCATTGATGTCCAGGCAACCGGCAAGAAAGGCGGGCTGATTGGCGACGACCCCCACACTCTGTCCGCCCAGCCGGGCAAAGCCCACCACCAGGTTCTTGGCGAAATGTTCGTGCACTTCGAGGAAATAGCCGTCATCCACGACGCGATGCAAAATTTCCTTGATGTCGTAGGGGCGGTCCGACTCCGCGGGCACTAAAGTGTCCAATGTTTCGTCGCGGCGGTCGGCCGGGTCGGAGGATTCAACCCGCGGCGCGTCTTCCCGGTTATTCTGCGGCATGAATGAGAGCAGCTCGCGGACCAGGGCCAGACAGTCGGCATCGTCGCGGGTCAGGAAATGCGCGACACCACTCACCGAGTTGTGCGTCATGGGTCCGCCCAGCTCTTCCTTAGTCACATCCTCGTGCATCACGGTTTTGATCACGTCCGGCCCGGTCACGAACATATAACTCGATTTATCCACCATCAAAGTGAAGTCAGTGATGGCGGGGGAGTAGACCGCGCCTCCCGCGCAGGGTCCCATGATGGCGGAGATTTGCGGGATCACGCCGCTGGCCAGCGTATTGCGAAGGAAAATATCCGCGTAGCCCGCCAGCGAGGCCACGCCTTCCTGAATGCGCGCGCCCCCGGAATCGTTCAGCCCCACCAGAGGCGCGCCCACCTTCATGGCCAGGTCCATAATTTTGCAGATCTTCGCGGCGTTGGACTCGCTTAGTGAGCCGCCAAAAACGGTGAAGTCCTGGGCAAAAGCGTAAGTCAGGCGGCCCTCGATGCGGCCGAAGCCTGCCACCACTCCATCGCCCGGTACGTGCTGCTCCGCCATGCCGAAATCCTGGCAACGGTGCTCCACGAGCTTGTCAATTTCTTCGAAGGTGCCTTCGTCGAAAAGAAGCTCCAGGCGCTGGCGCGCAGGAATCTTGCCTTCGGATTTCTGCCGGGCGCGCCGTTCTTCGCCCCCGCCATTTTCCGCGCGCGCATTCCGCTGGCGTAGTTCTTCGAGTTTTTCCTGGTAAGTCATTTTAGAAGAGGAATTGGGAATTAGGGATGGAAGCGATAAATGGGCGAAAGATGAATAATGGATGAAGAATTTAAATTCCGTTTCTTGTTCATCATTCTGCATTCATCATTCATCGTTTTTTCCACCTAACCCCTAATTCCCAACCCCTGAATTTACGCTTCCGATTTCAGGCTTGGTTTCGATCTCGCAACTTGTGCGGGCGAGTATTGAAGCAGGCCTGACCATTCTTCGCAGGCGATAATGGAATTACCCGGATGATCGACGTCATATTTCAATCTGGCCTGCTGTCCGATGGATTCCCGAATTCGGACCACAACCGTTGGCAGGGCGGAAATATCCTGTGCCGCATCGTATTTTACTCCCGCGACTTCGTATTTGAATACCACCAGGCGCGCGCCCTTCTTGCCCGGCGGAGGCTCGAGCCAGTCCACAATCTGGCCATAGGTCACGCGTCCCGTCCGGTTGATCGCGAGTCGCCGCAGGCGCTCCTGTTCCTCCGGCGTTTTGCGCCTCCAGCGCGCATGGAGGATCAAGCCCAGGGCCCCGGTTAAAATCAGCGCGGCCCCGCCCATCAAAATGAATGGGAAATCGGGCGAGAAACTCAATCTTGAAAGAACGTCGCGAGCCAAACCTTTCATGACAGGGATTATAGCACTCCGAATGAGAGTGCAAAAAGTTCGGGAAAGCGCGCAGGATTGTCACGGCGTTTCCACAGTGATCTCTTCCGAAAGTGAACTCTCGTTGCCAGTTGAATCAACCGACTTCACAAGGTAGAAATACTGGCGGCCCGCCTGGACTGCGCGGTCTTCAAATGTGGGCGTCCGCAACAATTCCAAATTGAGTTTTTGCAGCGCCCCACCCTTTTCACGCCGATAGACGTTATAGCCCGCCAGGTCGGGCTCAGTGTTAGCGGTCCATACCAACTGAACGGCTCCTGCGGAAAACAAGGCGGATACATTGGAGGGTGCGCCAGGCGGGAAAGTGTCGCGGGGCGTGATGGCCACCGCCGCGGAGTCCTCAGATTCAGCCGTTTGACCGGCCTGCTTGAGAGCGGCCCGCACTTTGTAAAAATAAGTATGGCCAAATGCGAATTCCGAATCGGAATAAGCGGGCGTGGCCGTTTCGCTGCGCACCTGGAAGGTGCCGGGATTACCTGTCGAGCTCCAATAAACTCGATAACTGACCGGCCCTGCCAAAGTCTGTCCTGTCAGGCTGTGGGCAGGCGGCGTCCAGCTCAGCACCAACGCTTTTTCAGTGGTTTTGATTTCCAGGTTTTCGATCGGCGCGCAAATATCGAGCAGCAAAGGCCTGACAATGTTCGAGTAATCGCCCTCTATTCGTCTGCCATGAAAGCCCCGAGTGAGTCCGAGCACAACAAAGGTAAAAGTCGAACCAATCGATTGGCTGTATTCCTGTGCGGAAAGTCGGACGGGAAAGATAACTTTGTCACCCTCGGAAAGTTTCTGTAATTCTTCCGAGGATAAGTTTTGCAATGGCGGAGTTCCAGGCCTGAGTTCCGCTGGGGCGCTGCCTGGTTTCGTGGTGGTCCGAAAAATCTCAACTTCCAAAGGCTTCGTCAGCCTCTCGCCGTCCGCAGCCAGTCGCGGCCGCGTGAAGCTAAGTTCAAAGCTAGATCCCTTTTGAACCGCGGCCAGGTCCGATATTTTCTCGGGTTTTTCAACGCGGGGCGGGCGGGGAGGGCCCTGCACACCGCATCCCAAGCAGAGGGCGGTGAGGAGGACAGATCCAAAGGTTAAAGGGTAAAGGGTAAAGGATGAATTATGAATTGTGAATTGTGAGTTGCGAGTGGGTCTTCGTGGCTGGAGATATATCAAATCCAATTGGTTAATGCACCCGCGTTAGGGCGCGAAAGAGTTACTGAAAGCCGCCGACGGAGTATTCCTGCTCTTAATCCTTTAACCCTTACCCTTTAACCTTTACCTTTTACCCTTCTTCCCGCAATTAACCCGCCGGACCGGGCTAGAGAATGTACCGGCTCAGGTCCTGGTTTTTGACGATCTCCGCCAATTGTTTTTGGACATACGCGTTGTCAATGCGCACGGTTTTTTTCTTCAAGTCCGGCCCTTCAAAGGAAATTTCGTCCAGAAGTTTTTCCATGATGGTATGCAGGCGGCGCGCCCCAATGTTTTCCGTTTGTTCGTTAACGCGGGCGGCGAAATCTGCAATTCCTTCCAGAGCGTCATCGGTGAACGATAGTTTGATGCCTTCGGTTTCGAGCAGCGCGATGTATTGCTTCACCAGCGCGCTTTTGGGTTCCTTCAGGATGCGGATGAAATCCTGCACAGTCAGTGTGTGCAACTCCACCCGGATGGGAAACCGCCCCTGAAGCTCGGGGATCAGGTCGGAAGGCTTGCTGACGTGGAAAGCGCCGGCGGCGATAAACAGGATGTGGTCGGTGCGAATCATTCCGTACCGCGTGTTGACTGTGGTCCCTTCCACGATGGGCAGAATGTCGCGCTGGACGCCCTCGCGGCTGACCTCGGGCCCATGCCCGTGTTCGCGGCCCGCGATTTTGTCGATTTCGTCGATAAAAAGAATGCCGGATTGCTCCGTGCGCTCCACCGCCGCGCGGGTGACCTGCTCCATATCGATCAGCTTGTTTTCTTCTTCCTGGATCAGATACTCCATCGCTTCGGTCACGCGCATCTTGCGCTTTTTGGTTTTCTGGCCGAAGAGTCCGGGAAGCATATCTTTGATATTGATGTCCATCTCCTCGATGCCCTGGGAAGAGATAATTTCAAAGGCTGGAAAATTTCGCTCGCGGACTTCCACTTCCACTTGGCGCTCGTCCAACTTGCCTTCGCGAAGCTGGGCGCGCAACTTTTCCCGCGTGCGCTGAAACTGCTCCGCCGCCTGGGCGGCTTGAGTGTCATCGCCAGCCGCTTTTTCCGAACGGCTGAGGGGCAGGGGAGGCAACAGCAAATCGAGCAGTCGCTCCTCCGCATTCTGCTCCGCCTTTTCCGCCACTTCATCCAACTTTTCTTCCCTCACCATATCAATGGAGATTTCCACCAGATCGCGGATCATGGATTCCACGTCGCGGCCGACGTAGCCCACTTCGGTAAATCGCGAAGCTTCCACTTTCAGAAACGGGGAATTCGCCAGTCGGGCCAGGCGGCGCGCGATCTCAGTCTTGCC
>DATGFN010000009.1:0-1555 GCA_035308965.1 Terriglobia bacterium
GACAAACCTATCCCAGGCGTTCTACCGCGCGCAAACGCCGTAGGATCTACTTATCACAGTTCACTTTGACGGTAAGTCCGCAAACCATCTTTGAGCTTCCGAGGCATCTGGTAACAAACCACGCGCACGATTAGGCCGTTAAACGCCCAAGTAATCCGAGTTCAGTGGACGGGAAGGCGACTTTTCTGGCCATTTTGACTCGCATCGCTATTGATCACCTCAGAGCTACGTTGAGAAGGAGGTTATCGACAGGAATTGGATGCAGATTTTACAAGTAAATTTTGCGCCGTCAGGCGGGGAGCGATAGCCATGGGCGCGCCGGAGAGTGGTCGCTGTGAGCAAGTTCCGGGACAAACATCCTGGTGCCCCGTCATCCAGAGCAATAAAGGACGTTTCGGCGAGTTCACGTCAGCCTCGCCGGGCAGCCTCGATGGCGGCGATGTCGATCTTCTTCATTGGCATCATCGCCTCGAAGGCACGCTTTGCCTCGCCGCCACCCGCGCCAAGCGCATCGGTTAGCGTGCGCGGGGTGATTTGCCAGGAGAGGCCCCATCGGTCCTTGCACCAACCGCACTGGCTTTCCGTGCCGCCATTGCCGACGATTGCGTTCCAGTAACGATCCGTCTCTTCCTGATTCTCCGTCGCGATCTGGAAGGAAAACGCCTCGGTGTGCCTGAACGCGGGGCCCCCGTTGAGACCGAGACAGGGGATGCCCAGGACGGTGAACTCGACCATTAGCACATCGCCCTTCTTGCCGCCCGGATAGTCACTGGGAGCCTCATGAACAGCGGTTATTTTACTACCCGGAAAGACGACGGCGTAGAACTGCGCCGCCTCATGCGCGTCTTTGTCGAACCAGAGGCAGATCGTGTTCTTTGGCTTCATTTTTGTGTGCTCCTTGTGCTCAATCAGGGCGAAGGCCGCGGTCTTTGCTTCGGTCCGTATTAGTGGCCCACCGGTTCATTTGCGGATCTTCTGCGGCCGACGTCTCAAATAGGTTGCCACCCTTCCTGCCATTCTAAATCATATTGCTGGCAGGGATCGACTTCAAGATCTGAGGCTATGTCATGACAGGATAGCTGCCCATTCGGGAGTTACCTGCTACCAGCATGCTCATTCCATGCCTCGATACACGTCCGCCCCACGTCCACTTAATGGATCGCTCCGATAGTTTCAGCATCTGTAAACCTCTGCTTTGTCATCGCCCTGCCTCCCTTTTTGTCCCAAAATCATGTCTGATTTTGGTACAGTTTTTGGGGGCAGGCAAGGAGGGACCAGGATGGAAGAAAATGAACAGCCGAAATCGCCTCTTGAGGTTTTTCAAGAATTAGCCGCCCAGGCTCCAGAAAACGTGATGGTGCGCTATAGCCTTGGCCTTGAATACCTCAAGGCGAAGCGCAACGCCGAGGCCGAAGGCGAATTCCGCGAGGTCCTGCATCTCAAACCTGACTACTCAGCGGCCTACCGCGAGCTAGGTAAGGTTCTCTCTGCCCTGGAGCGATTCTCCGAGGCGAAAGTCATTTATGAGAAGGGTCTCGATGTCGCTTGTCAGAAA
>DATGFN010000010.1:0-4911 GCA_035308965.1 Terriglobia bacterium
ATATGCCGATCTCGGCCTCCCAATTCATACTAGCTAAGAGAACTCCGCACGGCAATCGGCTGTAGCCAGTATCTCGACGTCTCGATCCCTGTGCGCATGCGCGGCGAAGTGCGCTTTGACTGCGTCCCCAGAGAACTGTAATATGCGCGGCGCTTCGGATTTGAGGAGACACAGATGCGAAACTGGTTTTTTTGTGCATGCATCGCGCTGGCGTGGCCAGGCTATGCGTTCGGGCAACAACCAACTGCGGCAGATAAAGCCCCCGCCTCCGCGAACGCGGCCATACCATCATCGCGATCCAAGGACACCGGTGCACAGTCCAAGCTGGCGGAGATGCTGGAGGCGAAGGTGAAAGCCGCGTGGGCAGCATACAAAAAAAGGGACAAAAACGCCTACGCCGCATTTTTGACTGATGATTTCGAAGGAGTGGAAGCGGATGGCGACGGCGAGCGCCCCAAGCCTCACATATTGCGCGAAGTGGAACACAGCATGTTTAGCGACTACCTGCTGCAGCTTTTCCAGGTACAACCACTCGGGCCGCACTACGCGTTCGTTACGTATGAGAGCACGATGCAATTTCCCAAGGGCTCGGCAACGCGGTTCAGGAGGATGTTTATTGGGGAACTTTGGACGAATCGGGACGGGGAATGGAAGATGATGCGTTACCAAGAGACGCTCGTGAAGTAGGTTAGCTGCCGCATAAGTACGGAAGCCCGAATCCAAGGCTGTGAATCCGGGCTTCCGACTCCGAACAAGTTCTGCTTTTCAATTACTGAGACGCGTATACGCCTACGCAACCATCGAGAGCCTGCGACTGGCAATTCCCACCCGCGGGCAGAGGCACGAAAATGTGATTGTTAATCGGATCGGCGGCGACGCTGTGGGCGTTGCCGTTGGTGGGCACGTTCTGCAGCCATTGCCTGCGATTCGCGTCAATCACGCCGAGGACCGGACCAGGAAGCATGTCTCTTGCGGCCAAGTAATACCTGCCATCGCCAGGGTTGAACCATCCCTGGTCGACTCCTCCGACGAAGTTGATCGTGGCGACAATGGCGCCTGTGGTGCCGTTGATGATGTAAGTGAGCGGAGCGAATTGCCTTCCGTCATGGCCCTGGCAGGTAACCAGGAAGTCGGTGCCGGGACCCGCAGCAATGCCGCCTGGCATGCAATTGGGAACCGGGAAGCTATTGATGACGGCAGGAACACCGAGCGGCGGGCCACCCGGGAAAGTGTGGAAGGGATCGATCTCGTCGACGGTTCCGTAGGTGACGTCCGGAGAGGCGTTGGCGTTCGTCAACAGGAAATGCCCAGTGGCGGGGTTAAACACCATTGCCCCGAGTCCGGCTACAGCAACCTCAGTACCTCCTGTGGGAACGACAGCGGCGTGATGGCACGGAACGTCCTTACCGCCGAGGCCTACGCCACGGCCAGAGGCTCCCGACGGCACATTGCTGAAATCAGCGAATTGAAGAGATGGATCTGGGCACGGAAAACCGGCATTGGGGTCATTAACGCCATTGTTTCCGTCATCAACGACGACGTTGATGTTGTTGACAGGCGCAGCGTCGTAGTAGATCTGGCCGAGAATACAGGAAGCAAAATTCTGGGGGAAGGTGGTGTGCGTACCACCGGGGCTATAGGGCGCGTTTGGATTGACCGGGAGGCAATGTTGTTGCTGCTGAGTCCCTGTGCGATGGATGACATTGGTGATATCGAAGATCGTGGTAAAGGGCAAGCCGGGATCACCGTTGATAACCATCAGGAGGTCGTGCGGATTGCCGAGCGGATCGATGGCTGGTGTGGCGCCGGTGGTCGCGAGTTCATCACCGCGAAGATCCCCGCAGGTTGGATCAGAAAAGGCTCGTCCATTCGCGGATGCCTGGCAAGGGCCGATTCCGACGGGACCGTCGTAGTCGGGAGTAGTGCCTGAAACGAGGGTGGCGATAACTCTGGGAGGAGTGGAACCTCCGGTCGCTAATGTCTGAGTGAGGTCAAAAACAGCCACACTCGAACTTCCATTCCCGACGTACAGGAAATTTCCGTCGGCAGAGACTTCAATGCCGTTGGGCCCGGACAGCGGATTCAAGTTATTGGAACGTGACGCGCAACATTGCCCTCCCATGAATCCACCGAAGTTGCCATTGGGTCCGAAGAATCCAGGGAGCGTGAAGTTCATCGTCTTACATCCGAATCGGGTGTAGTTGCCTTGTGCTGAAGTGATCGGCGGGATAATGGTGGCATCTCCGTCGAATTTGTCCGAATCGATGCAAGTGCTAGAGTTGTTTCCTGCCTCAGCTACCGAGTTCTGTCCGCCGATAGCAGCGATCGCGATGTTGGAGACAGTATTGAACACAGGGACGTCAAGACCGACGCGATCTGCCACGTAATAGAGGCGATTGACGGGATCGACCCAGCTGATGTCGAAGATGTTGAAGGGGCCGCCGGGCTCGCCGTTGCCGTTGTGCTCGGGCACGAGCATTATGTCGATTAGCCCGACTGTTCCGTTCTTGTCCGTGCCGCAAGTGGGACAGTTCGCGGGGCCTCCGCAATTGTTCGAGATCAGAGTCGAGGTGAGGACAATCGCGAAAGCTACTAGAGGCAACATTTTCGATCTCATCGAATCTCCTCCAACGATGTTTGCCGGGGGCCCGACCGCCCTTTTCGTAAAGCTGCCGTTGACCCTCGCGCTCTCGGATTCTCGTGCCGGCCCCCGTCGAAACCAGCAGCGACCTGATCCGAGGCGCTCAGGCCCCGGCTAGAACCGGAACTGAATGCCTTCGATAAGCACAAAATAATTACGGGGCAGAATGCCCTGAACGCTTGGGTCCTTGAGCTGGTTGATGTTGAAATCCGACTTCACGAGGACCCAATAGTTGAGATACCAGTTGAAGCCGACGGTCCATTGGTCGGTGTGGTCGCTGAAAGTGGGGACCACGCCTGGCGTAATTGGACAGGCCGGAGTGGTGGAGGCATCGCAGGTGATGCCGCCGGCGCGACCCTGAAGCCACGAGTAGCGAGCTTTGAGGGCGAATGCGCCCCAGCCGGGTCCGCCGGATTCTCCCGGGGAATTAGGTCCGATCACAGGGTGCTTGACGCGCGGGATGGCGTTCTCCGGTTCTTTCTCACCGGTGAGAAGGTAGGTGGCAGATAGGTATGCGCCCTTGCCTACGATGCCGGGAAGCGTGTTGAAGCCAACGCCGCTGGGGACGAAGGAGCCGATGCCGCTGCGCTTCTCGAGGAGTTGGGTGTATTCGCCGCGAATACCCATTGGCCCCCTCAGGAAGGCAAAAAAGCCGTTATACCGGCTGATGCCGCCATTGATGCGGAACTGGGGGAAGAAATTGTAGGTGCCATCGTTCAGGAGGCCGCTGAAGCTCAACTCGCTTGCAAGGGCCTTGGAGCGGCTATGCTCGGCAGAACCACCGAAGGACAAACCCTTCAGCCAAGGGCTGTCTGAGTCTTTCCAGGGGGCGAAGCGGACCCTACCGACGACTTCGACCTCGTTCGTGGTGTTAGCAGTGAGAAGACCCTTGCCATTGAAGACGCCGGCCCAATACTGGGCGCGACCGTCGGCCAAATCGCCGTGAATATCAACGCCAGGAGCGCGGAAACTTCCCGCAGCGTCAGGGTACAACACGGAGACGATGGAACGATCGGCGAATTCGACGTTGGTATCCCCGGTGCCCACTTCCATGGAGAAGGGGACCTTGTACTGGCCACCCATGATCTTGAATGAATTCCAAGGCTTAAAGTCGATGTAAGCGTCGCGGATGGTAAGCGCAGACGCCGTCTCAAAAAGGAACGCGTAATCGAGTTGCTTGCCGTAGTTGCCTTGAACTCCAAAGCGGGCGCGACTGATGTTAAAAGTATCCGAGGGCGCGCCGTCGCCTTTGTAAAAAGTGTATTTCGCGTTCAGGTATCCAACAGGCTGGAGATTGAAGTTGCCGTCGGAACTCCTGAGGTAAAAGTGCTCGCCGTTCCAACCTGCCGTTGCCGGAGGAGTGTCGTTAGACTTCTTCTGGAGGAGATCGATCTCTTTTTGGAGAGCGTCGATGTCGTCGGTGGTAGCGGGAGGGGTCGTGGCAGTGGAATCTGATGGTGCGGGATCGACCACAGCGTTGGTTTGGACGAGGTGAGCGGCTCCGTCTTGGGGATGAGCGCTGGCCTGGACGAGCTGCTGGATTTGGGCCTTGAGGTCGGCGACCTCGCGGCGCAATTGCTGTAGTTCTTCCTCGGTGGCGGGCTTCTGCGCGGGATCGGCGGTGGGTTTGGCGCTCTGAGCAAAGGCGAGCGGACCGGAAACGACGAAAAGCGAGGCAAGAAGCACACCCCGAAATTTAGGCGAGCGCATGTTTTACCCTCTCCGCAAGAAAGTTTTCTCGCAAGGCAGGGGAGCAACTATCATATCGTTCGCGGGGCTGTCAAGAGAATTGCGCGAAGTTGACTTTGTTGCCAACACTTTTCGAAGCTCGCCTGCTGGGAGTTCTGAGAGAGGGGCATACTAAGCGCTTGACACGTGGTTGATAGGGTGTTAGAGGTTCGCTTAGCGGACCAGTGGGGGTTCGCTTGGAAATTTGGATTTGTCCAATTTACAGGAGTAATACAACCCTGAGGAAGACGGGGCCGGCAGCACGCTGTTTAGGTACAGCGTGCACTACCGTAGTATCTCTATGGCCGCATCTCGAGATCCTCTTATTCCCTTCCGCAGACTGCTACCTGCGGTGAGATGGCCGGCCAAGATGATCGGGCGCGTCTATTTTTTGGTATGGAGAGAAATTCCGTAACCGGCAAGGAGATGCACGCATGACCGAAACCCCTTCCGAACAGAGCTCAGGATTCCAAGCTCTCATCGACAACCGTTGGGTAATTCTCTTCTTCAGTGTGCTCAGCATGGTGGCGGTGGCGAATTTC
>DATGFN010000011.1:0-215862 GCA_035308965.1 Terriglobia bacterium
TGCGCTACGGCGGGGACGAAACGGCCACTCCGGTGATCGGCCCCGACGCCATGGCCTGCCTGATGCAATACAACTGGCCGGGGAATGTTCGGGAACTGGAAAACTCCATCCAGCGCGCTCTCGTGCTCGGCAACGGACCGGAAATTCAGACGAACGATCTGCCCTCCTCAGTTCTTTGTCCCATCCTGGCCGAATCAGTGGCGGGTGAGGCTTCTTCTTTAAAAGATATGGAAAGTCAGGCGATCAAGCATGCGTTGCAGGATGCGCACGGCGATCGCCGCAAGGCAGCGAAAAAACTTGGCATCGGCAGAACGACGATCTATCGGAAACTTAAGGAGCTTGGTCTGGAGAAATATCGCGCGCGCGCCGGGAAAACCTAGCCCGAATTGTGCTTTGGCACGCCACTCCGGGTGTATTACTTCTGTTCCCCCACGCCCAACATCGGATGGTGGTGTCATTTGGAATTGCATTCCTTTCGAGGAATTCGTCCCGTCTTTCTTCCGGGCATTTCTAATGAATTAGTGAAATGGATTCCCGCCTTCGCGGGAATGACGGCGCGGTAGAACTCGCACAGGGCGAATGAAACCACTTCCCAACATCGACTTTCGTTGTATTTCAAGCTAGCATCAACGCTCGGGTCGCCCTAGGCGAGTCAACCATTCGCGACCTGCCCCATTGATGGCATGCATCGCTCTGGACGCTACCTACACGGTTGACCCTGAACCCTCAGGCGTGGCGGTCTATTCCCGCCGGCTGATCGAAGCTCTGGCGTCAACCGATGCGCAGCATCGATTCTTACTCTGCTACCGTCTCTCCAGATTTGGGCAACGAAAAGAATTCCTTCGTCCCACCAAACCGCCGGGTGCGCGGGGACCCTACTTTTCAATCCGAATGTACCAGGAGTATTTGACATTCTGGTTGCCCTGGCAGGCTCGCTTGTTTCATAGCTTGGCGCAACGTCCGCCGGCGTTTCATTTTGAGAAGGAAGTGGTCACCATCTTTGATATTTTTCCCATTACGGGCAAGGATTACTCCACGCCGGATTTTCAGCGCAAATTTGCCGCGCTACTTCGTGAAGCGGTGGCGCGAGCCGCCCGTGTGATCACCCTCTCGGAATATACGGCCGGCCAGCTTGTGAAACATCTTGAAACTCCAAGAGAAAAAATCAGAGTGATTTCCGCGGGGGTTGATTTTCCCACGATAGTCTTGGACGGGGCCGAGCGCGCCAAAGAGCGCGAACGTTGGGTAGGGCAGGGGAACGAAATGGTTTTGAGCGTGGGCGCGCTGCAAACCCGCAAGAATACATTGAACGCGCTGCGCGCGCTACAATCCCTGCCATCAAACTACCGTATGGTATGGGCGGGCGGCAATGGTCACGGCAGTGAGGCCATCCATGAATTCATTCGGCGCGAGGGCCTCGCCTCGCGCGTCGTCACGCCAGGCTACGTCTCGGCAGACCGCCTCCCGGAGCTGTACCAGGCGGCCAGCATCTTTCTTTTTCCCTCATTTGAAGAGGGTTTCGGCTTCCCAATTCTCGAAGCGATGACGCATGGCGTTCCCGTGGTCGCCGCCAATGCTTCCTCGCTGCCCGAACTTGGCGGGGAGGCTGTGCTTTACGCCGACCCCAATGACCCCGGCCAAATTGCATCACAAGTCCGGCGCGTGATTGAGGATGTGTCCCTCCGTCAGCAAATGATAGTCAGCGGCGAAGCAAGGGCTCGCGAGTTTTCCTGGAGCAAAGCCGCGGAGGCGACGTTGGGAGTTTATGAGGAACTTCTGGCCAAGTGAGCAATTGACGATTGCTGATTGACGATTGCCGATTGAAAAAGAGAAAAATATTGCCGAAGCCTTTATGCTTGTCCGCATCGTCTTCTAAGTTCAAGTTCCTAACAGCCAAATCCCAAATCCTGAATCCTAAATCTTAAGTCCCCGTGCTGCTGTAATTCCTGACGCCCATATTCCACAAAATATAGGCAAGCAGTGAGAACAAGACTGCCATGACGGGAACGAGGTGGAAATACCAGGCGAATGCAACGCGGCCCAGAAAGTGGGTGGTGGGATAAAAAGAAGCAAATCCGAAAGGGATGACCCAGCTCAGCATGAATTGGATGAAGACATTATAGATGGTGAGGGGATAGCGGCCGAAAGTCAGCATGTTGAAAACGGGCGGAACGATGCCGACGCGATCCTCAAACCAGAATGAAACCGAAGTAAGAATCAGGAAGACGGACAAATAAATCAGCGCACCGCATATAACTGCAATCGCAAACCAGAGACTCTCCATAATATTCCAGGTCAGATGTAGGCGTCGGGCGCAGATCACAACCACCAGGATGCCGGTCACCACTTCCTGAAGCGACTCGATGCGAAATTTCTCGAAGATCACCTGAAACAAGGTGTCAATCGGCCGCAATAAGATGCGGTCGAAGCGTCCCTGAATAATGTAAATGTCGCCAAACTCGTAGAGGTTCCAACTAACCACATTGAAGAATCCCAGCGGGATTAATGAGAATCCGTAGAGAAAAAGAATTTCGTTGAACGACCAGTCCTGAAGCTTGGGGATTTTGGTAAAGAGGACGAGAACAAATCCAAATCCCATGACCGTGGCGGTCATGGAGGAAAAAAAGGCGATGAAAAAGTCCGCCTTGTACGCCAGGCGCACCTTGGCGTATTGCGCGAAGTAGAGCAAGAACAGCCTAAGATGACGTTTCATTTTCCCTGGACGGCCTGGCGCCAATAGGCCTTACGACCTTTATATTTGTCTTCGGGCAGTTCGGCTTTGCGAACTCACCCGCCCTGAATCGTAATCTTGCGGCTCGACCACTTCCACATAATGTCCCCAATTGCGAACATGACTAACACCCAGAAAATCTGCATTCCGATCGCTTTAAGCAGGCCTACGCCTTGAATCTTCCCGAGGTAAATCAGCAGCGGGACGTAACTGATATATTGGAACGGCATAAAATTAAGGACGGTTTGAAATGATTGCGGAAAGAATGAGATGGGGATGAGAAGTCCGGAAAAAAGTTCCAAGAGAAAATATTTTGCGCGCAATAATCCCAGAATGGAAAGCAGGCGGATGGCCAGCGTGCCCACCGCGAAATTGATTCCGGCGACGATGAAGAAGGTGAGCCCGGCGCTGACCAGGAACGCCACTGCATTGGTCCAGGACGCCGGCTTTTTCAAGGGAAAAACCAGCAGCAGTACGACCGCCGTGGGCGCGGTGAGCAGCGCCAGGCGGAAAATCGACTCGCCGAGCGCTTGCGCGATGTACATCATCTGAATATTCACCGGCTTGATGAGGTCCATCACCAGCTTGCCCTCAGCAACCTGCTGCGAGAGCTCCTGGTCAATGTTATTGAAGTAGAAGGAGCGAATGATCCAGCCCACGCCCACGTAGGTCAGCATGGCACTGAAGTCAAAACCCTCGATGGCGGAACCGTTAACGTAGATGGCTTTCCAAATGAAATAATAAACTGTGACGTAAATAAAATAAGTGACGATTCCGGTGTAATAGCGAAGCCGGTAGGCGAGCGTGTTGATAAAGCCGACGCGCACAAATTCGCCGTATAGCCGAAGCGTTCTGAAAAACTGAAATCCCTCGGTTAGATCCAACCTACCCATTGCTGCACTTGACGCATTCATTGTTGTTATAGCGTCCTCGTCCTCCCGCTGCTTGACTTATGAGCGAGCCACGGAGCGCCAGACCAAGAACCCTTTTGGACCACGGACTCCGGACAAGCCTTTCATCCCACCTCTCCACTCAAATAGATCCGCTTCACGATGTCCTCAATCGGTTCTTCTTCCACCAGAATGTCGCGCACCTCGAGCTTGTTCACCAGATTGCGGATGACTTCGGCGCTCGAATGGCTCTCCCGGTTAAATCGCAAAACGTAAGTCAATTCATCCTTGCGGACGCATGAAATTCCGTTGGTGGTGATTTCAGCCAGGCGCGCCAATTGGGAACGGTCCTTCAAAAAGAATTTTATCTGGTTGTATTTGCCCAGCCGGCTTTTCATTTCCGCAAGATTTCCGTCGAAAAGGAGTTTGCCTCTGTCGATGATCATCACGCGCTTGCAGAGCTCCTCAATGTCGGAGAGATCGTGGGTCGTCAAAAGGACCGTGGTTTTTTCAGCGCGATTGACTTCCTTCAGAAATTCGCGGATGTGGTCCTTGGCCACCACGTCCAGACCAATGGTGGGCTCATCCAGAAAAAGCAGAGGAGGATTGTGCAGCAGCGAAGCGGCCAGATCGCAGCGCATACGCTCGCCCAGGCTCAGCTTGCGCACCGGAGTGGCCAGGTAATCTTTCAACCCGAGGATGTCGCAGAAAACATCCAGACGCCGGCGGTAATCCGAGTCTGGAATCTGATATATTTCCTTGATCAGTTTGAAAGATTCGATGACGGCGATATCCCACCAGAGTTGCGTGCGCTGGCCGAAAACGACTCCCAAAGATTTGGTATATCGCCGCCGGTCGCGATAGGGCACAAACCCGTTGGAGGTCACTTGGCCGCCGGTGGGCACCAAAATACCGGTCAGTACTTTGATGGTGGTGGATTTACCCGCGCCGTTGGCGCCGATGTATCCCACCATCTCGCCCGGTTCGATGCAGAAGCTAACTTTGTCCACGGCGCGTACGGTCACATATTCGCGGACAAACAGATTCTGGATTGCGCCGAGCACGCCTTCCCGGCGTCGGAAGGAGCGGAACTCCTTGGTAAGGTCCTTGACCTCGATCATGGGAACCATGGTCTGAATTATGAATTATAAATTATGAATTGTAGACCAGAAACTTTCACTCGCTGTCCGTTGACCACAATTCATCATTCATGATTCTTCAAGCCCAACTTTTTTGGTTGAGTTTGCGTCCAAATTAGTTCAGGCTAACAATATCTGCAAAATAAGCGGGCGTGAAAAGTTCAGGGGGAATTTTCCGATGAAAAAGTATGCGATTAGCTGTTTGATGTTGGCGGCTGTCTTCGCGGTTCTGGCCCTGCCGGGACAGGCGCAGGATGTTGCCTCCTTTGAAAAACGTATCACCGTCAAGGTGCTTGACAACGGATTGACCATACTGGTCTGCGAGCGCCACGAGGCTCCGGTCTTCTCATTTTTTACTTACGTGGATGTGGGCGCGGACCGCGAGGTCCCCGGCATCACGGGGCTGGCGCACATGTTTGAGCACATGGCCTTCAAGGGTACCGACAAAATCGGCACCACCGATTATGCGGGCGAGAAAGTCGCCCTGGCGAAAGTGGAAGAGGCTTACGCGGCCTACGATCGAGAACGGCTTCGCGCCGTGGGGCGGGATGACAAGAAGGTGGCCGAGCTGGAGAAAGCCTGGAAGGAGGCCATCGAGTTGGCGGATAAATATGTGGTGCCGCACGCCTTTGACACGATTGTGGAACAGAATGGTGCGGTGGGCTTGAACGCCTTTACCAACTCCGAGCAAACCGGATATTTCTATTCATTCCCCAACAACCGATTGGAATTGTGGGCCTACCTCGAATCCGAAAGATTCCTTCACCCAGTTTTTCGCGAGTTTTATAAAGAGCGCGATGTAGTTTATGAGGAGCGCCGGATGCGCACCGAAAACGAACCGAACGGCCGGCTCTTCGAACAGTTTCTCGGGACCTCATTCATCGCCCACCCCTATGGGCGTCCCGTGGTCGGCTGGCCCTCCGACCTGCGGCATTTTTCCGCCACCGACGCGCAGGCTTTCTTTGACAAGTATTATGTCGCCCCCGATTTCACCATCGCGGTGGTGGGCGACGTCAAAACCAGCGAGGTGCTCGACATCTGCGAAAAATATTTTGGCCGCCTTCCCAAGCGTCCCAAACCGGAGCCGCTGGTAACGGTCGAGCCCGCGCAGAACTCCGAGCGCGAAGTGGTCCTGCGCGAGGCGGCGCAGCCCATCTACATCGAGGGCTACCACAAGCCGAGCGCGAGCGACGTTAAGAACGAGCCGATTTTTGACGCGTTGCAGGATTTGATGTCTAACGGACGCACGTCGCGATTGTACCGTTCGCTGGTGCGCGACAAGAAGATTGCGGCCTTTGCGGGCGGCTTCAACGATTTTCCCGGCGCCAAATATCCTGATCTGTTCGTGTTTTTTGCCGTGCCCACTCCGGGTCACACTCCGCAGGAATTGCGCGACGCCATACGAGCCGAAATCGCGCGGCTTCAGAAAGAGGACATCACCGACGAGGAATTGAGCACCATGAGAACGCGAATCAAGGCGGACCTCCTCCGCCAGCTTGGCGACAACTCCGGACTGGCCATCAACCTGGCCACCAACCAGGCGCTTTTTGGTGACTGGCGCGATTTGTTCCGCGAGGTGGACAGGATGGGTCAGGTCTCCAAGGCGGACATCCGGCGCGTCGCCAATGAGGTCTTCGTGGCTTCGAACCGCGACGTGGGTATGATTGAGACCGCACCGGATGCGGCTGCAAAGGGGGGAAAATAATGACCCACCCGAAGAGACTTACTTTTGCCCAACGCGCATCTCTTGGCCTTACCCTGTTCTTAATTGGTGGCGAATTTGCGTGCGGACCGAAAAATGTTCATGTTCAGGCTCCGGTCCAGGGGGCCCCGGCCGCGAGTACATCATCCGACTGGAAGCAAATTCCCATTCCGCCGCTCCCGTCGTTCCACCCCCAGGAGCCCAAACGCATCCAACTGCCGAACGGCATGGTGATTTTCCTGCAAGAAGATCACGAACTGCCTCTGATTCGAGGAACTGCACGCATCCGCGGCGGCTCGCGGGAAGAGCCTGCCGACAAAGCCGGCTTGGTTCAGATTTACGGCCAGGTTTTGCGGATCGGGGGCACCAAGAGTCGGACGGGCGACCAGCTCGATGATTTTCTGGAAGCGCGCGCCGCCAGAGTCGAAAGCGGAGGCGGCCTCGATTCTGTCAATCTCATTTTTGACTGCCTGAAAGAGAGATTGGACGATGTTTTTCCGGTGTTCGTGGATCTTCTGCGCGATCCGGAGTTCCGCGCCGACAAAATCCCCGTGGCGCAGAGACAAATTGACACGGGCATCTCGCGCCGCAACGACGACGCCGAGGGCATTGCCAGCCGTGAGGCCTCAAAGCTGGGGTACGGAGCCGACTCCCCCTATGCGCGCGAGCCGGAGTACGCCACGGTGGCCGCCGTGACGCGCGAAGACCTGTTGAACTGGCATCGCGCCTATGTTCATCCCAACAATATTATTCTGGGAATCGAGGGCGATTTTGATTCGAAGGCCATGGAGGCCAGGCTTCGCTCCGCATTCGAATCGTGGCCCAAGGGATCGCCAGCCAAAACTGCTGAAGCATCGTTCAATGATCCCAAGGCCGGCGTGTACTTCATTTCCAAAGACGATGCAACCCAAAGCCAAATCCGAATGGTGGGGCTCGGGATCCGGCGCGACAATCCGGACTACTTTGCCGTAACCACTTTTGATGAAATTTTCGGCGGCGGCTTCAGCTCGCGCCTGGTGCAGAATGTTCGGAGCAAGAAGGGCCTGGCCTACGAAGTGGGCGGAGGCATTGGGGCGGCCTTCGACCATCCCGGCATGTTTCAAATCAGTATGGGCACCAAAAGCGGAACCACCGCCGCCGCCATTGACGCCCTGAACGCAGAGATCGACGGCCTCAAGACCAATCCGCCCTCGCCCGAGGAATTGAAGAAGGCCAAGGATTCCATCCTGAACTCCTTCGTTTTCCAATTTGACACGCCGGAAAAAGTTCTGGCGGAACGCATGGCCTATGAGTTTTACGGCTATCCTGCGGATTTTCTCGAGCGCTATCAGGCGGGGATTGAACACGTAACGCTCGATGACGTGAAACGCGTGGCCGGCAAATATATTCACAAGGATCGGATGGCGATCCTGGTGGTGGGCAAGGCATCGGATTTTGACCGGCCGCTGTCTTCGTTCGGCACGGTCACGGCGCTGGACATCACCATCCCGCAGCCGGGAGGCGCAAAGACTACCGCGGCGGCGTCCGGTTCGAATGCTGAAGGCAAGGCGCTCGTTTCCAGGATTGTCGAGGAGATGGGCGGCCAGGCAAAAATCAAGGCGATCAAATCGGTCCGGGTCAAATTGAATGTGGTCGCGAATACTCCCCAAGGCGAAATGCCCATCGAAGCGGAAGTCATCAATGCCTTTCCGGACCGGAGCTGGCAAAAAATGGGGACGCCGATGGGCGAGATGATGATGGTGCTTACTCCTCATGCGGCTTTCATGGCCACTCCCCAAGGTACGCAAGACCTGCCCGATTCACGACAAGAAGACGCCATGAAAGATCTTAGGCGCGACCCGGTGCAGGTGGCCCAACACCTGGACGATCCCAAGTATGTTTTTTCGGCAGGCGGACAGGAAAAAATTGGTGACGTGGCGACCACCATTCTCGATGTGAACGCCGCCGGCGCCACAGTGCGCTGGTACGTTGATCCCAAGACCGGGAGAGTCATCCGCGCTTCGTGGCAGGGGATGGGCATGCAAGGGCCCGCCGAGACGGTGGCGGATTACGACGATTGGAAATCAGTGGATGGAATTTCGCTTCCCTTCAAGGAAACCAGGACCGAGAACGGTGAGAAGACGTTGTCCGTCGAGATTAAAGAGGTCCAATTCAATCCGACATTCGATCCGAAGATTTTTGAGAAGCCGGCAGGTTCCGGAGGAGCACAACCGAAATGAGACTTTGGCTCGCGGGTGGCTAAGGTTTGCTTGAAATCTTGTAGCGCGGTTTGCCGCCCATGCGGGATTCGCGGCCCTTCCGGTTTAGACGCGCGCATGCTCGTCCTCACCGCCACTTCTCAAACTTATTTAACAAAAGTTGCGCACACCACCGTAGCGCTGACTCGCCGCGGCGAGTCAGCGGCTTCTCTGTGAGTGAGGAGGCAATTGTCGGAATAAATGGAGCACCAGTGTCCCGACACGGCGCCAGTATGCGACGCGGGGGGGGGATTGCGAGAGGAGAAACGCGGACCGCAAGAACGGCGGTCCTCGCTACCCGCTGTCGCCTCGGAGACAGAGGGCAACCCTCCAAAAATCCTAGCCTTCTCCAAGGGGAGAAGGTGGCTCGCCGGGGCGAGCCGGATGAGGGGCTACTCCTTGCATCAGTAGTACAATCCCCGATCTTCGACAATCAATCGGTTTTAATCAGGTGAAAAACCAAACTGGGCACTATCCCACCGAACTTTTCTCTTGATTTTTCGTTTCAAATATCTGAGGCTCTTACATTCACCATCAATGTCATCCGATCGCAGGGGGAACACTCCGATGAGGAAATTATGCGCCCTGGGCGCGCTGCCCACATTGTTACTGAGTCTTACCGCCGGTTTGACCGCCGCCGAATTGAGGCTGCCCGCGCTCAATTTGAATGACACCAAACTTGAAAACGGCCTGCGGGTGATCATTGTGGTGGACCACACCGCGCCGATATTCGGAATTGACGTAGCCTACAACACAGGGTCTCGCAACGAGCGGCCGGGCCGCACAGGATTCGCCCACCTTTTCGAGCACATGATGTTTGAAGGATCGAAAAACGTGGGCAAGGGCGAGCATTTTATCCTGGTGATGAACAACGGCGGCAACATGAACGGCACCACCAACAACGATCGGACAACTTACTTCGAGTCCCTCCCCAAGAACCAACTCGACCTGGCCTTATATCTCGAAAGCGACCGTATGCGCGCCCTCGAAATAACCCAATCAAATTTGGATAACCAACGCAATGCCGTGCAGGAAGAGCGCCGGCTGGGCATTGACAACCAGCCTTACGGCAAGGCCTTCCTGGACATCGACAATCTGGCCTACGACAATTTCGCCTACAAACATTCGACCATCGGCGAGATGTCTGACCTGAACGCGGCCAACCTTCAGGACGTGCAGGATTTCTTCCGGGTCTATTACGCCCCCAATAATGCGGTGCTGACGCTGGTGGGCGATCTCGATCCGGCCGAAACGATGGTGAAGGTGAACAAGTATTTTGGCGGCCTTCCCGCCCAGACGGCTCCGCCGGCTATCGACTTGAGCGAGCCCGAGCATTATGGCGAGCGAAGCGAGACCATCATGGATCCGCTGGCGCGCGCTCCCATGCTGGCCATGGCTTACCATATTCCCCAGGGCGATGCCCCGGATTTCTATGCCATCCAGGTTTTGGAACACGTGCTGGGGGCGGGACAGAGTTCGCGGCTCTACCAGCACCTGGTGAAAGACAAGCAGTTCGCCACTGAAGTTCAGGTGCAAGCCGACAAGCGCCGCGGACCGGGACTTTTTTATGTGGTCGCTTTCCTGCGCCCGGGAGTGAAGCCAGAGGATGCGGAAAAAGTAGTTCGGGAGGATATTGCTTCTGTCCAAAAGGACGGGATCACCAATCAGGAGCTGGAAAAATCACGCACTCAATTCCTGCGTGAAAATATCCAGAGCCGCCAATCCGATCTCTTTACCGCCATCCAAATTGGAGATGACGTGGTTAATTTCTCCGATCCCAATTTGATCAACACCGTGGTGGACAAATTTGACGCCGTGACCGCGGATCAAGTGAAGAACGCCGCACAAAAATACTTGATTGACACGGGCCTGGCCGTGGTGTGGGATTTGCCTGCGCCGCACGCGGAAAAATCCGCGGCTGGAAAGTAGAAAGTTCAGAATTCGCCATGCCGAAATTAGCAAGAAATCTATTGACTGAGAGGCGGACGATATGCGAATGAAGATACTTTCGTTAGGGCTGGTGACGCTGACGATTTTTTGTCCCACCACACTCCTTCGCGCCCAGGGAGAGGGGCAGCACGGCGCCTCCGCCTCCAAGGTGGTGCGGTTGGGCCGGGCGCCGGTGAGCAAAGATATCCTGAAGGTCACGCTCCCGCGGCCGGTGGTGACCAAACTTCCCAACGGATTGACTCTCCTCGTGCTCGAACAGCACAAGCTCCCCACCGTGGCGTTCTCGCTTCGGATTCAATCCGGAGCCATGACCGACCCTAAAGACATGCCCGGCCTGGCCATGTTCACCGCCGACATGCTAAAGGAAGGGACAACGCATCGCACCAGTTCTCAACTCGCCTCGGACGTGGATAATATCGGCTCCAGCCTGAACGCTTCGGCGCGCTTCAGTTCGGATTCAACCCAGATTTCGGCGTCGGGACTCGTTACCAACACCGACCGCATTCTGGAACTGATGAGCGACGCGACCTTAAATCCCAATTTTCCCCAGGACGAACTCGAAAAATATAAGAAGCGGCAAATTGCCAACCTGGAACAGCAGCGATCCGACCCTGACTTTCTGGGCGAGGAAAGGTTCCGCCACGCGGTTTATGGGAGCTTCCCCGCCGCCGTTTTCGCCGCCACCAGAGAATCTGTGAGCGGCATCTCGCAAGCGCAACTTCAGGCTTTTCATGACCGATATTATGTGCCTTCGAACGCCATTTTGGGCGTGGCCGGAGACGTGAAGCCTAGCGAGATCAAAGATCTTGTGCTCAAATATTTTGGCGGGTGGAAGGATCATCCGATCGATAAGGCGAAACTGGGCGATGTCCCGCCTCCGTCGGCATTTAAGATTTATCTTGTGGACCGGCCCGGATCGGTTCAGACCAATATCCTGGCCGGCGATTATGGCGCGCGGCGTGCGGACGCCGACTATATTTCACTGGTGGTCATGAACCGCGTGCTCGGCGGCGGCCCCCAGGCGCGACTTTTTCTCAACCTGCGCGAGGACAAATCGTATACTTACGGCGCCTACAGTCAAATTGGGGACGATACTTATCGTGCGGCCTGGTACGCCAATACCGAAGTTCGCACCGCGGTTACGGATGGCTCGATGCACGAGTTGATGTATGAGTTCAATCGCATTCGCGACCAGCAAGTGCCGGAAAACGAGTTGGATGAGTCCCGTCACGCCATAGTCGCGAACTTTGCCCTGTCCCTGGAGCAACCCCAGCGACTGCTGAATTACTGGATGCTGGTGCAGGCTTATGGCCTGCCCCAGGATTACTGGGACCGCTACCCGGAACACGTTGCCAAGGTCAATCAAGAAGTGGTGCAGACGGCGGCGAAGAAATACGTCGATCTTGCACATCTTCAAGTGGTCTGCGTGGGCGACCGAAAGCAGATCGAAGATGTTTTGAAGAAATACGGGCCGGTGGAAGTCTACGATGCCGACGGGAAGCGCATGCCATAAGATTCGTGAATAAGTGCGCGCGCTTTATTCACCTAGAAATTTGATCAGCACCCGTTTGCAGAGCGGCAAGGTGAAATTCGAAGGGGGTTAAACTCCATGCGGGTATTTATTTATAAGCCGCGGAAGGCAGACTTCCAAAGTTTCCTCGACTTTTGGTCGCGCCAATACGATTCTGGGCGTTATCAGGAAAAGATTTATAGTCGGAATATCGGCAAGAGAAAGCCTGAGGCTATTCGCGCGCTCTTCCAGTGGAAGAATGCTGGCCCACTATCAGAAAAGAAGAAGAAATCGGTTGAGGCCAACTATATTTCCTGCCTTGGCGAACTTCGGGCATACGGAAGTGGTCCTTTCCGTGAGGACTTTCTCATGCATTTTTTTTCTAAGTTCAGCAAGGGCGGAGCCGTCTGGCGCGTTTTTTGGCTGCACTGTTGCTATCCGAAGGACTTCCCGATGTTCGATCAACATGTGTTCCGAGCGCACATGTTCATTTTGGGGAGCAAAGTGCCCGAATTGGACGACCTCACCGACAAAGAGAAAGTCATGTGCTACATATACTCCTATCTCCCTTTTTATCGTGGGCTTGCACGGTTCAACGACAAGCGTGAAGTTGACAAGGCGCTATGGTCTTTCGGTAGATTTATCAAGCAGTGGCCCCACTTCGGATCACTCGCCAATAACCTTAAGTAGCACTCGTTTCCTTCTCTGACCATCGAACTCCGCATAATAGACCTGTTGCCAGGGGCCAAGATCGAGTTTGCCGTTGGTGACGGGAACCAGCACCTGGTGGCCTACCAGTAGATTCTTCAGATGCGCGTCTCCGTTGGTTTCCCCGGTATGATGGTGGCGGTAATCGGCGCGAAACGGGGCAAGTTTTTCCAGCCATTCCTCGATGTCGGCGATCAGTCCGTTCTCAGCGTCATTGATGTAAACTCCGGCCGTAATGTGCATCGCCGAGGCCAGAACCAGCCCTTCCTTGATCGCCGCTTTGGCCAGTGCCTTCTCTAGTTCCGCTGTGATGTTGATGAATTCGCGTTTCTTCTTGGTGTTGAACCACAAGTAGTCAGTGTGGGATTTCATAACGGCCTCCCGAGGGAAGTTCGGCTTCTCCATGCCCTATACTCGTAGGGCGATATCATTTCTTTGATTGTGCTATTGTTTTCGGGAAAATTGAATCTCTGAAAAAATGAAATTCACGAGGAATCTATGACTATCAAACTTCGGCCCGAACATGAGCAGATGATCAGCGAGGCGTTGAATTGCGGCGCCTACCAAAATCCGGCCGAGGTTATCGGGCGAGCACTCGAAATACTTGCTCTCGAGGACGAGTGGTTGCGCGAAAATCATGAAGCTGTCCAAGCGAAGATCGCGCGCGGCCTGGCGCAGCTTGATCGAGGCGAAGGTATTCCTGGCGAGGAGTCTCGCGTCCGCTTACAAGAGAAAAAGTCAGCCTGGGTGGGGAGAAATGGTTCTCATCGCGGGTAGGGCTCTCGAACACCAAGCCCGGACACAGCTCGAAAATGCTTAAGATTAAACGTGAAGAGTGTTCCGTCTCGCGCCAGCGCGGTCGCTGCGATCAGGCAGTCTGGAATATTGAGGCCGGAGCTGAGTCGGTGAGTCAGCAATAGGTCGTAGGCGGTCGCGAAATCGGACGCTTCAGGCCACACAATCTCGAATGTGCCGAGAAATCGCTGGATCCTTTCCAGATCCGCTCGATCGCGGCAACCCATCACCAACTCCATCGCGACGACCGCGGGAACCGCGAAGGGCTCTATCGCAAGTTGTTTCAGCCAAGCTTTGGCAGGGCCCGTTCCACGCAGGCAATCCACCAGGTCATCCGTATCAACGAGGTTCATCAGACGGCGCTCGCTTCCAGCCTTCCCACCGCAGGTTGTTCGCGAACTCGGCGCTATCTTTGATCTCGGCGCGCTCCCGCCACATCCCAAAGAACTCAGATTCCAGGAAGTCGCCAAAGGTCGAGACTGTAAAAGATTTGGCGGAAGAGACCGTCACCACGATTTCCGCTGATCCCGTCGGAACGTCTGCGGGAAGCTTGATTCGCAACTCACGGCTGGCCGGGATCTCGGCAGTAAGAGTAACTGTTTTGGACATAAATGTCGCACCAACAATCACAATATCAGACTGAGTTTGCCGTGGCAACGCTAAATTCCCTTGCGGTTCAGCGGCGCGCTTCAATAAAACTCCTCCACCAATTCCTCAAACAGAGGCTTTTCCATCGGCAAAGGATGGCGGACCAGCGGACCTTTTTTGAGCGCGGGCTCGGAATCTTCGTAGGTCAGTTGCTCGCCCTTGTAGAACACGCCAATGGGGATTTTCGCGCCCCACTCAAAAGATTTTTGCAGGGCGGTGTCATAGCTGGCCGTATCGTAACCCTGCTCATCCTGGAGTTTGTAAACTTTTTGGCGGAAGAACTGGTGGGTATTGATCTTGTTGTAGGTCACGCATGGGCTGAAAACGTCCACCAGAGAAAACCCATGGTGGGCAATACCGCCCGCAATCAAATCGGCAAGGTGCTTGTTCTCGCCGGAAAATCCGCGCGCGATGTAGGTTGCGCCGGAGACGAGCGCCAGCGCGATGGGGTTGATGGGCAGTTCGACGTTGCCGCGCGGGGTGGACTTTGTCTTGTGGCCTTTCTCCGTGGTCGGCGACGCCTGGCCCGTGGTCAGGCCGTAAATCTGATTATTCATAACAATATACGTCAGGTCGAGATTACGTCGCATGGCATGAATGAAATGGTTGAGGCCGATGCCGTAGCCATCGCCATCGCCGCCGGTAATCACTACGTTCAGGCCATGGTTCGCCAGCTTGGCGCCGCTGGCCACCGCCACGGCTCGGCCGTGCAGGCTGTGCACCCCGTAGGAATGGAAGAACCCAGGCAGATTGGATGAACACCCGATGCCCGACACCACGAAGATATCTTTGGTGGGCAGGTTCAACTTTTGGCAGGCGATTTCAAGCGCGCGCAGCACGCCGAAGTCGCCGCAACCCGGACACCAGTCGGGCTCAACGGCTCCCTGATAAGTTTCGAGCGGTAGTTCGATTACTGTCGCCATGAATTCCCCCTTAAGTGGCACGGCATTCTGCCCGTGCTCTTCTCTTATCCTCCACGTTAATCTGCAGAACGGGCATCCTGCCCGTGCCACCATCAGACCTTACGGCCGTGCCTCGTAAACAATATTGAAAGGTGTTTCCGTCGCCCGCCTAAAGCGGCTGAAGCCGGCCGAATTCACCACATTCCGCATGTTGGCTTCGCCGGCTTGCGCGCCCAGGCACAGTCCCACTTCCTGCGAGCGCGAACACGGCGTGCAAAGCAAAGTGGAGAACGAGTAGTAGACCCGGCCCACTGGGTTAAGATTATCCTTCAGCGCGTCCTTGGCAAAAGGTTCGACGATCATCCACGTTCCGTCTTTGCCTAGAGATTGCTTGACGTGGCTGGCTGCCCCAACCGGATCGCCCATATCGTGCAAGCAATCGAAAACGGTTACAAAGTCGTAGTCTTTTCCCGGAAATTCTTTGGCCTTGGCCACGTTGAAGGTGACGCGGTCGGCGACCCCCGCGCGCTGGGCGGATTCACGCGCGCCCTCAATTGATTTGTCGTGGTAATCGAAACCGAAGAAATGAGACTTGGGAAATGATTTCGCCATCAGGATGGTGGAAGCGCCTTTGCCGCATCCCACGTCAGCCACGCGCGCTCCCGCCTCCAATTTCCCCTTTACATCCTGGAGGGCGGGTATCCACGAGGTGACAAGATTGGCGGCGTATCCGGGACGAAAGAATTTCTCGCAACCGTGAAACACGCCTTCATCGTGTTCGTGCCAGCCCATGCCCGCGCCGGTGCGGAAGGATTCTGCTATACGCGGAACCGCCGCCAGCGATCCCAAAGCGAGCTGGAAGGCCCCGGGAAGATAGGCGGGGCTCTCTTCATTCGCAAGCGTAAACGCCTGCTCCTCCGTCAAGCTGAACTTGTCAGTTTTGTCATCATAGGTGACGTAGCCGCCCGCCGCCTGCGAAGAAAGCCACTCGCGCACATAGCGCTCATCCGTTTGCGTCTTGGCGGCAAGTTCTTTTGAACTCAGGGGCCCGGGGGCCAGCGCCTTGTACAATCCGAGCTTTTCTCCAATGACGACCATCCCGGCCGCCACGGCAGCGCCGAGATCTCCAACAAACTGCCCTATAAAAGTATTCAGTTTATCCATGTCGATAGCCATCTCAGCCCTCCTTCACCAGGAATTAAGGATCAAAACTCCAAATTATGTAATCATCTGAACTAAGCTTCCGGCCTGCGGTTCTTGCCGTTACCCCGTTGCGATTTGTCCACTAAATCGATCAGCGCATTCAGTTTTTCTGTGGTGTCAGAGAGCGCTTCTTCCGTGTGCGCTTGGAATTCACGAACTTCCTTTTGGAATGTGCGGACTTCGCCTTGGAATGCCCGGAACTCGTTGCGGAATCGGTGCCCCGCAACTGCCAGTTGAGCCACCACGCGTTCCACTCGGTCAAGGCGCTTATCCGCCCGATCAGCGCGTGCATCGGCTCGGTTGGCGCGTTCCTCGGCCCTCGCCTGGCTTGCAAGAATGAATTCGATGGTCTTTTCGACATTCATCGCCAACCCCTATATCACTAAACCGGCGCGGCATTGGCCAGGGCCAGGCGCCAGACATAGACGGCGCCAGTCTTCACTCCAATTTCCAAATCACCCCGTTTGCCGCCCGACTTTCGATCCACAATCTCCACGCTCCAAACCGGTTCGCCGTGGGAATTGCCATCCGTCTTTTGAATTTTCATCGGACGCGCCGCATCACCGAGGTGGGCCCGAATGTAGTGGTAAGCCATTTCGCGGGCTTCGTCCAAGGTCACGTCCAAACTCAAGGGTTTGCCGGCCACGATGCGCTTCACTTCATCGGCAATGATCTTGGGCTCGAAGGGCTCGCCGTCGTATTTCAGAATGTTGTCATGAACACTGATGCCGGTTTCCGCGCGCAGGAAGCGCGCGAACTGTCCCGTGTAGTTACCTTCAATCCCAATCAGTTTTTTCGAGTTCTTGAGCAGCGCGATAATTTCCTGGCTGTGGAAGGGATGAATATATTTCACCTGAAGTTGGTTGGCCACAATCCCTTCCGCGGCAAGCAATTGGCGCGCCTCGCGGATGACGCCATGCGAAGAGCCCCAGCCAATCAGGGTCACGGGTGCGTCCGCCGGACCTTCCAGCACGGGCGATTTCAGTTCTTTCAGCGCCGCGTCCACTTTTTTCATGCGCCGTTCCATAATCTTTCGACGCACGGGTTGCGAGGTGAAAACATCGCTGATCAAAATGCCTTGCTCGTCGTGTTCGTCCGTGCCGGCCACGTACTCTGTGTTCTCGGTGCCGGGCAGGGCGCGTGGCGATATTCCGGAGAAGGTGTTGGCAAATCTCTTGAATTGTCCTTTCTCTTTGGGCCATTCGGTCACCAACTCGCCGCGGTCGATGGGGACATCGTGGCGCAGGGCGTCAGCCTCGATGGTTTCAGGATGTTCGGAAACGAGCAGGTCGGAAATGATCAGCACCGGCAGTTGATATTTCTCTGCCAGGTTCATCGCTTCAACCGTGGACCAGAAGCAATCCGCCGTATCGGTGGGCGCGATAATGACGCGGGGGAAATCACCTTGCGAGGCGCCAAAAACCTGGTTCAAATCACCCTGCTCGGTCTTGGTAGGAATGCCGGTTGAAGGTCCGCCGCGCTGAACTTCAACCACCACCACCGGGGCTTCAATCATGCCCGCCATGCCGATGGCTTCAGTCATCAGAGCAAAGCCGCCCCCCGAGGTTCCGCACATGGCGCGCACGCCGGCGTGGCCTGCTCCGATGGCCATGTTCACCACCGCCAGTTCGTCCTCGCACTGCTTCACCACCACACCGCATTTTTCGCCGTGACTGGCCATCCAGTGCAAGATGGCTGAGGCCGGCGTCATGGGGTAGGCGGAATAGAATTTGCATCCCGCAGTCACGGCGCCGAGAGCGAACAACTCGTTGCCGGTAACAAACGGCCGGCGAATGTGGCTGAGTTTCCAGGGTTCCTTCACCAAAGGGACAAAGTGCTCGCGCGCATACTCGAATCCGGCCTTAAGGATTTTCACGTTTTGATCGACCACTGCCTGGCCTTTGTGCTTGAACGTATCAGAGATCACGCCCGCCGTTGTTTCAAAATCGAATTGGGCCAGGAACATCGTCGCGCCCAGCGCCACGGTGTTCTGCATGATGGGTTCGAGCCGCCCAAGATCTTTGGTGATTTCCTTCACCGGCAAGGGCAGGCTCACCACGCTGTCGCCGAGCAGTGAAGTCTCGCAAGTAAAGCGGTCGGAGTTGTAGAGCACCGCGCCTCCGGGCGCAACTTCGCGCGCATGGCGTTCCACGGCATCCTGATTCAGAGCGATCAGCAGGTTCAAATGGTCGCCGTGCGAATAAACTTTCTCTTCGCCAATGCGCACCCGCAGCCAGATGTGGCCGCCGCGGATGATGGATTGATAGCTGTTGTAGGCGTAGACGTAGAGTCCGGCGCGCGAGACACCTTTCGCCAAAGTGTCGCCAGATTTGTCCAGTCCGTCACCTGCGGCGCCCCCGATTCCAATGGTGATCTCACGCGGCATGGTAATCCTCCCGGCTGTGTGGAGGCGGCAAATACTCCCGGCCTCGCGCCCAGTTGATATTTAATTTAAGTTGTCGGTTGGCGCCCGAAGGGAACAGTCAAATTCCAAGGTGGGATTCACGGGCTTGCAAACTTACCGCCACACCGGGGAATTTTAGTTCCCAGCCAGCCGGCATGCCCGCGTCTATCGATGTTACCTTCGCGCCTGAAAGATTCGGCGGTCACGATTGGTAGAACTCAGCCGCCAAACCTCCCGCGGGCAGGTCCCGTCCTTTACGGATAACCCCATACTACCTCTTTTCACGAGGTCAATCAAAACTTTTCCGGAGTTTTCCGGATTGTGTTAGTGGTGTCAATTGGTAGCCGTAGGTGGATTGCAAATGGTTCGGGATTGCCTGGAGGGCAATACGGTGAGTAGCCGTAGGTGAAACCTACGGAAACAAATGCGGACGAAAATCATTACGGCCCTGACGGGACCGCATCCCAAAGCCGTCAACCCGGCGGCCGACAGGTTGATGATGTCTTTTGCATTTATTGTTCCGCAGGTTGAAACCTGCGGCTATCCACAGTCCACCGCTCTGCGGTGGGGTGGAACTGTTTGTGATTGCCTGAAGGGCAATTCGGTGGGTAGCCGTGGGTGAAACCTACGGAACGAAATCTTCCCCGGCCCATTAAAGATCACAACCCCACGGCATAAAAAGCATGCCATGGGTACCAGCTTGTGTGACACTCGAGAAATGGTAGGGAACGGATTTAGGCTCGGTCCCGATTTCCGCAAGCTGTGGATTGGCCAGGCGATCTCGCAAATCGGATCCAACATCACTGGCGTCGGCCTGCCCCTCACTGCCGTTCTCGTCCTCAAAGCGTCGCCTCTTCAGATGGGATTCCTGTCCGGAGCGGGCGCGGCGGCCGTACTTATATTTGGCCTCTTTGCCGGAGCCTGGGTGGACCGTCTGCGTCGACGGCCAATCCTGATTGCCGCCGATCTGGGGCGCGCCGTGGTGCTGGGCATCATCCCGCTGGCAGCGATGCTGCACCGGTTGACCATCGGAGACCTCTACCTGGTTGCGGTGGGCAGCAGCATCCTGACCGTACTATTCGACGTGAGCTACCAGGCGTATCTGCCCTCGCTTATCGCGCGCGAGAATATCCTTGCCGGAAACAGCCGGCTGGCTTTGACCGAGTCGATTGCGCAGATCGCCGGTCCCGGTATCGCCGGCATCCTGGTGCAGCTGATCACGGCGCCCATGGCCATGCTGTTTGACGCTGCGTCCTTCGTCTGTTCCGCCATCTCAGTGTGGCTCATCCGCAAACCGGAACCGGCGCCCGCGCGCACCCTGGAACCCCATATCGGCAGGGAGATCGCGGAGGGGCTGGGCGCGTCGTGGCGCGATCCATTGCTCCGCGCACTGGCCGGTTGCAAAACCATCAGTGCGTTCTTCTTGGGCTTCGGGAGCAGTCTGTACTTTCTATTTGCGATACAGGAGCTGGGGTTGAGCGCTGCCCTTTTAGGCATCATCATCGCGATCGGCGGGACCTCGGGATTATTTGGCGCCTTCCTGGCAGAGTGGCTGGTGCGCCGCTTTGGTTTCGGCCGGACTTTCATTGGCTCCGCGGTGGTGATTGGGATAGCGATGTCATTGATACCGCTGGCGCGCGGATCGGTGGCGGCCTGCTCCGCTTTTCTGATTGCTGCGCAATTGGGTGACTTCGCGTGGCCAGTCTATAGCATCAGCGAACGAAGTTTACGGCAGGCGATTACACCGAATCATCTTCTGGGACGTGTCAATTCCTCTATGCACATGCTCTTCCACGGCGTTCTGCCGTTAGGGGCGCTCGCGGGCGGCGCCATCGCACAGGCCGTGGGAATGCGGCGAGCGCTGCTGATCGCCGCAATCGGAGTTCTACTTTCGACGATGTGGTTGGTGTTCTCCCCGGTACGCCGACTGCGCGAACTCCCGCATGCCGTGGGCGAAATAAGGACATAAGCACCGTTTCCCAGAGAACCCACGCAGGCTCACCGAAAGGACATGGTTTCGATCCTGTCTACGGTTTACTTCCCCGACGCATTACCTTAATGCCCGCAGAAAGAACCTGTAGCGCAGGACCCGCTCTCCGGTCCTTCGGCATTTCCACATCGTTAACTTAAAATAATCTCCATTTCGGGTCCATAAACAACTTGAAAAGCCGCCCGCCCCGGCGGGCTGGAAGGTGAGCACTGCGCTACGTCTCGGATCCGATGAGCCGGCAGCGAGAAGCGCGGACCACTCGCCGCGGCCGTTCTTGGCCCGCCGGGCGCGGGCGAGTCCGCGTCCCTTCAGTACAGCCCCGCAATCGTACATATTCGGCTCGATAGATGACCTGAGGAAGTGCCGCAGACTTTGAACAGGGCAACGTCTGCCCCACCTGCTTCACGTTTCAGCGGATGCCCAGCCGAAACGCGTTGCCAATGGCGCGAAGAAAGTCCCGGGGTGATGGGATATAGCGCCTTCGCCGAGCCTGGCCGGCCTCGTTCGTGCTTTGAAGAATGCGGACGATTTCCGCGGCTGGCACGCGGGTGGCGACGGAGTCCACCGATCGAAACCGCACTTGGCAATCCGGGCCGACGATGAAAACCGCGGGCTTGGCGATGCCGCCCTTTTCTGCCGCATTGTAGACGTCCCATTCCTGAACCATCCGCCGCTCCGTGTCGCACAGAATCGGAAATGGAAGTCCCATCTGGCGACGGAGGTTTTCGCTTGTCGCAGGCCGGTCCACTGAAACCGCGACCAGGTCGGCGCCTGCTTCGCGGAATTGTTCATAATGGTCTCGATAGTCCGCCAACTGGCGAAGGCAAAACGGTCACCAATGCCCCCGATAAAAGAGGAGCACCAGCGTCCCTTTTGACACGAATTCAGCGAGCCGGCGCGGCTTTCCGGTTGAGTCCGGCAGTTCAAAACCGGGCGCAGCGTTTCCGGCAACAGGCGTTTTGTTCATTGATGTTTTCAGCCGGTAGCGGCCAAGCTCTCGCCCGCGCCCGGGTTGATCCACGATGCGGCCCACTCGGGCGAACAAACCCAATGGCTACCGCGTCGGCCCATATTGCATCGCCACCGCCCCCGAGCCGAATGCCAGCCGGCTCATCAGCCTCAAGTCGACACGCTTCGATAGCCCGGCTAACAACGCCGGCCGGTTGAGAATCCGATGGCCACTTGTTAGGTCAAATACTTCAAGGTTTCGTCTATCAACCGCTGAGTTCCCGCATACGGATCGGCCAGCCGAATCTCAAACTCCATGGAGAAATAACCCTTGTATCCACTCTCTTTGGCGACGGCGAATAATCCCGGAAGGTCAACTTTGTAAGTCTTACCGCCGGCGCCGAATACTTCATCCTTGACGTGGCTCATGTTGAAGGCGTGCTTGAACATGCCCGTCACGCCGCGCCGGTTGAAATCCGCATCGCCCCCTTCGAGCGAATTGCCCAAATCCGGCAGGCCGCGAAGGAATGGGTTATCCACCTTCTCGATAATCTTCACGATGGTGAAGGGATCTTCGTTGATGGCGGCATCGTTCTCCATAAGCACCACAACGTTTTTTGACGCGCCGTAATCGGCGAGCTTCCCCAGTGATTTTGCCGCCAGCTCAACATCCGGCTGAACCCCGCGGCTGCCTCCGAGATGCTGGCGGACGCTGGGCGAACCGACCGCCAGGGCCATATCAATTCCGTGCTTGCCGTATTCCACGGCGGCGTCGCGCAGGGCGGGATCCGGGTCCCAGAACTTTCTCCCTCCCAGTCCCAGGTCAGTCATGTGCGAGCCTGCGTCCTCAACCGCTTTGCGAAAGGCGTCAAGGTAAGCGGGTTCGGTGGAGGCAAAATGGTCAAGCAGAGGATTAATGTTGTGAACCCCAAACCTCTTGGCAATCATTCCCGGAAACTCTTTGAGGTCAATTCCGGGCTGCTTTGGATCGCGCCCAGAATTGGTGGGACTCTCAATGAACTGCCGGAACGGATAAGAGGTCACCGATAGCCGGTCACGGGGAGCGGTGGGGAAATCGAGATGAGGCTCGCGGGCCGCGGCTGCGCTTGAAACGCTTGCACGGCTGACCGCAAATGCCAAAAGAGAAACGTGCCCCAGGAACTCACGTCGGGATGATTGACTCATCGACAACACCTCAAGGTTTTAAGATGACGCACGCCCCTGATTATACGCGCTGGCAGCGGTTTCTGACGAGGGGCGTGAAAGAATGCTATTGGGTCGGTTTGATTCTTTTGTGGCGGCGGTCTCTGACCGCCGTTTCTTGATTCAATAGGTTCCGGCGGTCCCCCCCTCGGCGGGGTAAACTCCGCCGCTACAAAAAACTGGCCCACCACCGAAAGAATTTCGAGTCCCTCAGACGGCAAGATTCCAACAGGGGACTCAAACACACTTCTGCGGCTTTCTCAAACGTGGCGCGGACGGTCAACAAACACATAAAGGATGTAGTCGCTCTCTTCACTTGTCACTCGCCACTCGTCACTTGTCACTGCATTTAAGCCAAACATCCCGTCCCTGAAAACTCCCGAAATATGTTATTGTGAAAGGACAGCAATTGCAGCCGGATTGGTCTGGGGTCTTCAGTTTCCGTAAGATCTCCGATGAACCAGCAAAGCTGAAGAGTAGGCATATCGAGGAGGTATTCGATGGAATCCAGTAACACCGCTGTGAGCGCGGCCAATGGAACAGAGGAGCATGTGGTGGAACACTCTGGTCCCACGCAAGAGGAGCGCGCCCGGCGGACTGAACCTGCCGTCCTGAAAAATCTGCTCGAGCAGATGTTGTTGGTCCGGCGCTTTGAGGAGAGAGCCGCGGAGCTCTATACCCTGGGAAAAATTGGGGGCTTTTGCCACCTCTACATCGGCCAGGAAGCGGTGGGCATAGGAGCGATTTCAACCCTCCATAAGGATGACTACATCCTGGTTTCTTACCGCGAACATGGACACGCCCTGGCGCGTGGCGTGGACCCGGGCGAAATTATGGCGGAGCTCTACGGCAAGCAAAGCGGCGTTTCGGAAGGCAAGGGCGGTTCCATGCATTTGTTCGACAAGGGCAGGGGATTCCTGGGCGGGCATGGAATTGTGGGCGGCCAGATTCCTCTGGCCACCGGCGTTGCCTTCGCCGCGAAATACCTCAAGCAGCCTCGCGTCACTCTTTGTTTCTTTGGCGAGGCCGCGGTGAATATCGGCTCCTTCCACGAGTCTTTGAACCTGGCAGCGCTGTGGAAACTCCCCGTGGTCTACATCTGCGAAAACAACCGGTTTGGAATGGGAACGCCCATCGAGCGCTCTTCCGCTCTATACGATCTTTCGCAGAAAGCATTGGGCTATAACATGGCGCGCGCGCAGGTGGATGGCATGGACGTGCTGGCGGTGCGAGACGTCATGGCGGAAGCCGTGGAGCGAGCCCGCAATGAAAATGCCCCCACGCTGATTGAAGCGCGCACCTACCGCTTTATGGGCCACTCCATGTCAGACCCGGTTCATGGCCACTACCGCACCAAAGTGGAAGTGGAGGAACACAAGCGCCACGACCCCATTAAGATCTTTACCAACACGCTCGAATCGCTGGGCCTGATCACTCAGGAAGAAGTGGAAGAAATGGACAGAAAGGTGAAGGAAATTGTTGAGGACGCAGTGGCCTTTTCCGAACGCAGTGATGATCCCCACCCCTCGCAACTTCACACCGACGTCTACACGCCGTGACCCCGGTGCGGTGAGAGTCACGCACCCGTTCGCCGGCCAAACTCGGCTGCGGAAATTTTGACCGCTTCATCTCTCAGATTTGAATACAAAGATTAATTGAATTGGAGCCCGATATGCCCATTATTACTTACCGCGAAGCACTCAACCAGGCTATGCGCGAAGAAATGCGCCGCGACGAACGCGTGTTCCTGATGGGGGAAGAGGTTGGCTACTACCAGGGCGCTTATAAGATCAGCAAAGGCCTGCTGGACGAGTTTGGCGCCCAACGAGTTCTGGACACTCCCATCACCGAGCTCGGATTCACCGGCCTGGGCGTAGGCGCGGCGATCGCGGGGCTGAGACCCATCGTCGAGATGATGACGTTCAATTTCGCGCTGCTCGCCATCGACCAGATCGTGAACAGCGCGGCCAAGATGCTCTATATGTCCGGGGGACAATGCAGGGTTCCTATCGTGATTCGAGGACCGGGCGGAGCCGGCCATCAACTGGGCGCGCAACATTCCCAGGCGCTCGAATCGTGGTTCTGCCACGTGCCGGGACTCAAGGTGGTTTCACCTTCCACGCCCGCCGACGCCAAAGGGCTGTTAAAAAGTTCGGTCCGGGACGACAACACGGTCATTTTTATGGAGTCCGAAGTTCTTTACGGAACCAAAGGCGAAGTGCCTGAGGGTGAAAACCTGATTCCACTCGGCGTGGCGGAAATCAAACGGCCCGGCAAGCATGTGACCGTGATCGCGCACTCGAAAATGGTCTTGGTCGCGTTGGACGCCGCCCAACAATTGGAGAAGGAAGGCATTGAAGTTGAAGTGGTTGACCCGCGCACCTTGCGGCCGCTCGATACCGAAACAATTCTCAGCTCCGTGAAGAAAACCAATCATGCCGTGATCGTGGAGGAAGGGTGGCCCTATTGCGGCGTGGGCGCGCAAATGGCGGACACCATCCAGTTGCACGCGTTTGATTATCTGGATGCTCCGATTTTGAGGGTTACCGGCGCCGACGTGCCGATGCCCTATGCAAAAAATCTCGAACACTTGTGCCTGCCCGACAAGACGCGCGTGATGGATGCGGTCCATCGCGTGCTGAACCGGAAATAGTCGGGCGAATTCAATCGAGGAGATGGGCAAACTATGGCGGTGCGCGTATTGATGCCGAAGGGCAGCGACACGATGACGGAAGGGAAAGTCCTGAAGTGGCTCAAGCAGGAAGGAGACAAAGTCTCTTCCGGCGACGCTGTGGTGGAAATTGAAACTGACAAGGTGGACATGGAAGTGGAAACCACCGGCGTGGGTGTGCTACGAAAAATTTTGGTGCAGGTCGGCCAGGTGGTTCCCGTCGGGCAATTGCTCGGCGTCATCGGAAAGCCGGACGAAGACATTGAAGCCCTCATTAAGAGCGGCGCGGTGGCGCCCGCTCCGGCAGCGCACCAGGCGGATGAGCCCAAGGCTTCCCCAGCATCTCCACCGCCAACTCCAACGAAACCTGTCGCTCCGCCGCCCGCCGCACCTCAGCCCGTGGCAGTAAGTGCGCCCTCGGCGCCCGCACCCCAAGCGCAGGGTCATGCGGAAACTTCCAAGGCTGCGCCTGCACACTCAACTACTGCCAAGGAGACAGACCGTGCTCCCTGGACTTCTCCACAGGCCGGCGGAGGGCGTGTGTTGGCCTCGCCACTGGCCCGGCGAATTGCCAAGGACAAGGGCTTGGATTTGAGCGAAATCTCCGGAAGCGGGCCGGGAGGTCGAATCATCCGCCAGGATGTTGATCGGGCAATGGTAGCGATTCCCTCAGCCTTCCCATCCGGGGATGGCGGCCATTCCGCGGCGCCCGCGCGCCCGGCTTACGTTCCGGGCGGCCCGGAATTTCAGGATGAGCCGCTCAGTTCCATGCGGAAGATCATCGCCACTCGCCTGACCCAGAGTTTGGGACCAGTCCCGCATTTCTATCTCACCATCGAAGTGGATATGCGGCGGGCGATGGAGTTGCGCCAGTCCGCCAACAATCTGAATCCGGAATTGAAGCTCACCTACAACGACATTATCCTGAAAGCATGCGCCGCGGCCTTGCGGGCGCGCCCCGATGCCAATGCCTCCTTCAATGGCGAATCGATCAGGACCCACAACCGCGTCCACATTGGCATCGCCGTGCCCGTGGATGGAGGCGGGCTGATCACTCCGGTGATCCAGGATTGCGACCAGAAGAGCCTTGAACAAGTTTCGCGCGAGGCCAAAGACCTGGTGGCTCGCGCCCGCAGCCGGAAGCTTGCGCCCAATGAGTACACCGGCGCAACTTTCAGCGTCTCGAACCTTGGCATGATGGGCATTGACCAGTTTTCCGCCATCATCAATCCGCCCGAGGGAGCGATTCTTGCCGTGGGAGCCGTGGTTGAAAAGCCGGTGGTCGCAGAACATCGAATCGAGATCGGCCATCGCTGCCGGATGACGCTCTCCTGCGATCATCGCGTGATTGATGGCGCCATCGGCGCAAAATTCTTGCAAACCCTTCAATCCATTTTGGAGAATCCGGTTTACCTCGCCTTTTGAAATTGCAGCGGGTTGAAGATGGGCGGGCCGGATTGCTTCGCCGGACAAATCCGTTCAATGTCAAGGACTCGCCACATGGCCATCCGTAAAACCATTCTGCCCCTCGGAATCCCTCTTACCATACTTTTCGCTTGCGCTTCCTTTTTTGCCGGGCCCATGAGTAGCGAGGACGCGCGCCCGGATTATTTGAATCTGCAACTTCCTGTTGAACGTCGCGTGGCGGACTTGCTTGGGCGGATGACGCTGGAAGAAAAAGTTGCTCAGACGCGTTCGCTATGGCAGCAAAAGCAACTCATCATGGACGACCGCGGAAACTTCTCGCCGGATAAGGCGGGAAAAGTCCTGAACAATGGGATCGGCGAAATCACCCGGGCCAGCGAAAAAAAGGGGCCGCGTGAAAACGCGGAATTTAATAACGCCGTGCAAAAATATCTTGCCGAGCACACGCGCCTCGGCATTCCGGCCATCGTTCACGAAGAATCGCTGCATGGATTCGTAGCGCCGGGCGCCACGAGTTTTCCCCAGGCTATCGCGCTCTCCAGCACGTGGGATCCTGACCTGCTCCAACAAGTGTTTGGTGTAGCTGCGGCTGAGGTTCGCGCCCGTGGCGGCCAGCAGGTTTTGGCGCCGGACCTGGATGTAGTGCGCGATCCCCGCTGGGGCCGTACGGAAGAAACCTACGGTGAAGACCCCTATCTCGCTTCGCGCATGGGTGTGGCGGCCATCCGCGGGTTCCAGGGGACGGGCCCGGGTATTGATCAGCAACACGTGATCGCCACCGCCAAACATTTTGCCGTGCATGGCCAGCCGGAAGGCGGGCGGAACACCGCCCCGGGGAATTATTCGGCCCGAATCATTCGGGAAGTCTTTCTGCCATCCTTTGAGGCGGCAATTACCGAAGGCGGCGCCATGAGCGTGATGCCGTCTTACAACGAAATTGACGGCGTACCCTCTCACGCCAACACATGGCTCCTTCAGGATGTTCTGCACCACGAATGGGGCTTTAAGGGATTCATCGTGTCGGACTATTTCGCCATCGCGCAACTTGAGACTCTGCACCACGTCGTTCACAACAGGGAGGAAGCGGCGCGCAAAGCAATCGCCGCCGGCGTGGACATCGAGCTGCCGGATATCGATGCCTACGGGACCCTGGTGGATCAAATCAAAGCGGGAACAATTCCCGAAGCATTGCTGGATCAATCCGTCGCCCGCATCCTTCGCGCCAAGTTTCTTTTGGGTCTATTTGAAAACCGTTACGTCGATCCGGACGGCGCGGAGAAAATTTCCAACAACCCGGCTCATCGCGAGCTTGCGAAAAAGGCGGCGCGCGAGGCAATCACTCTTCTGAAGAATCAGAACAATCTGCTTCCTTTGGACCTAAACAAGCTGAAGACCATCGCCGTCATCGGCCCGAATGCCGCGCAGTGCCACCTGGGCAGTTACAGCGACGATCCAGGGCGCACGGTGAGCATTTTGGAAGGGATCAAGAATAAAGTGGGAGACAAAATCAAAGTCGCCTATTCCGAAGGCTGCAAGATCACCATGAACGATTCCACCAAGGGATGGAACGACGACAAAGTTGAATTGCCCAAACCCGCTGACGACGATGCGGAAATTGCGGAGGCCGTTCGCGCCGCCAAATCGGCGGACGTTGCCATCGTGGTAGTGGGTGGGAACGAGCAGACGTCGAGGGAAGCCTGGTCCACAACCCACTTGGGCGACCGTGACAATCTGGACATGCTGGGCAAACAAGATGACCTGGTGCGCGCCGTCGCGGCCACGGGCACGCCCACCGTGGTGTTCCTGATCAACGGCAGGCCACTGTCGATCACGGCCGTCGCGCAAGAGGCCCCTGCGATCCTCGAGGGCTGGTACCTGGGTGAGGAGACCGGCACTGCCGTAGCCGATGTCTTATTCGGCGATTACAATCCCGCCGGCCGCCTGCCCATTACGTTTCCGCGCTCAGTGGGAGATCTTCCCGACTATTACAACTACAAACCGTCGGCGCGGCTTCCATATATATTCGCGGCCAATGCGCCGCTATTTCCTTTCGGCTTCGGCCTCAGTTACACCAGCTTCAAGTATGCCGACCTCAGACTGTCTCCTGACAAGATCAGTCCGGTTGGGAAGACAACGGTGAGCGTTGACGTCACTAACACAGGCGCCAGGGCGGGCGACGAAGTGGTGCAAATGTATATCCGCGACGAAGTGAGCTCCGTTACGCGTCCGGTAAAAGAGCTCAAAGGATTTCGCCGCATTCATCTTGATCCCGGACAAACCAGGACGGTGGAATTCGACCTATCGCCCAAAGAACTTTCATTTTGGAATCAAGAGATGAAGCGCGTCGTGGAGCCGGGAACCTTCGACGTGATGGTGGGCCCAAACTCGGTGGATTTGAAGACGGCGAATTTAGAAGTAGTGGAGCGATAGCTCTTACGAAGCGGGCCCTATCTCTCAACGCGCCTTTTGATTTGGCCCACCAACTCGCCGACATTCACGGGGCGGAAAAGGACCATTTCAAACCCGCGTCCTTTCAGGCTATTTTCAACAATCATGCTGTGGTTGGCGATGATCCAAACCGAAATTACGCTGGACCATTTTGCGAGTTCATCCACATCTTTGGCAGGATCGTCGCTGCCGAAAAGGTCGGCCACCAGCAGGCCGGGCAACAAATCCCTCGACTCCAGACTGGCCAGCGCGTCGCTTACGGTTTCGTGCGCTTCCACGTCCTCGCCTTCCTCGATCAGTTGGGCGCGGAGTAGGGCGCGGGCTTGCCAGTCTTTTCCAGCGAGTAGGACTCGAGACATGTCTTCTCATGTTCGCGCCAAGCAATAACAAGCGCCACCCATAAGTTTCAGCCTTCATCCTTCAAACTTCAACCTTTGCGCGTGTATACTGGAAGCATGACCGTGAACGTCCTGTTCTTCGGGATGGCGCATGATTTGACCGGCGTCACCCAACAACAAGTGGAAATTCCAGAAGGCGGGTGCCTCGGCGATCTCTGGGAAAAGTGCGTGGTGACTTATCCCCGCCTGGTGGAAATCGCGGGCTCCATGGTCATTGCAGTCAATCAGGAAGTTTTCGGCAGCTCCCACCCGCTCCGGGACGGCGACGAGGTTGCTTTCCTGCCTCCCGTGAGTGGAGGAACTGACGACGGCTTCTCCCGCCTCACGCGCGATCCCATTCCCACTCATAATTTGAGCGATGAGTTGAAGGCGTCCGAGGACGGCGCGGTGGTGGTGTTTGAAGGCATCGTCCGCGATAACTCGCGCGGCAAGAAAACGCTTTACCTCGAATATGAGGGTTATGAGCCTATGGCGTTGCAAAAGATGGAGGAGATTCGCGGCGAAGTGAAAACGAAATTTTCCGTTGACCAGGTGGGAATGATTCATCGGCTGGGGAGGCTTGAAATCGGCGAGACCAGCGTGGCGATTATCGTGACTTCGGCTCACCGTCGAGCCGCGTTCGAAGCCTGCCACTATGCCATCGACCGCCTGAAGCAAATTGTGCCCATTTGGAAAAAAGAGTTCTTTGAAGATGGCGCGGTGTGGGCCGAAGGAGAACAGGGCAAATCAGAAATTAGAAATTAGAAATCAGAAGAAAGAGGTGAGAGGGCAGAGGCTCAGAATTTGGGCAGCCGGATCCCTGCTCTCACTTTTGGTTTTGACGGCCTTTGGATTGAAAAATGGGAATTCCCTTGACTCGCATTAATCAAAAACCACGCAACTTGAAGGATGGAACCCGCGACTTCGCCTTACGTGTAATTCGCCTGTATGGAGCGTTACCTAAAAAGACGGAAGCACAAGTAATTGGCAGACAGGTTTTGCGCTCCGGTTCGGCGGTGGGCGCGAACTATCGCGAGGGATTGCGCGCACGCTCCAAGTCTGAATATGCGGCTAAACTCAGCATCGGCTTGATGGAACTTGAAGAAACTCTTTACTGGTTTGAACTCCTGGAGCACGCTGGAATTATTCCGACGGCAAAGCGGGCCCCTCTGATGGGCGAAACGTCAGAATTGACCGCAATTTTCGTAACTCTGATCAAGCAGGCACGGAAAGCCGCCAAGTTGCGTGTGAGTGTAGTTGACGAGTCTTAATTCTGATTTCTAATTTCTGCTTTCTAATTTATATGGAAAGTTATCTATCAACCGCCGTCGAAATTGCGCGTGAATCGGGCGCGCTCCTGGCGCAGTTATTCAAGCGCCCGCATGAGATTTCCTACAAGCGTCCTTCGGACCTGGTGACCGAAGCTGACCGGCGGTCCGAGGCTTTAATTATTGAGCGCTTGCAAAGTCATTTTCCCAAGCACTCGATTGTGGCGGAAGAAGGCGGGGGCGGGAAAACCGAGTCCGACTATTGCTGGTACGTGGATCCTCTCGATGGGACCACCAACTTTGCCCACGGCTTTCCGGTGTTTTGCGTCACGCTTGGACTGGCTTTCCGTGGTGAAGTGATCGCCGGGGTGGTTTTCGATCCTACGCGCGAGGAGCTCTATACGGCAGAGCGCGGTGGCGGCGCGTACTTGAACAACAAACGCATTCACGTTTCCCCCATTCCGAAACTTGCGGAAAGTCTGCTGGCCACCGGATTCCCTCCCTTCGCCTCCAACCACGACCTGAACATGGAATTCTATTTTCGCTTCACCCAACTCTCGCACGGAATCCGGCGCGCGGGTTCGGCGGCGCTCGACTTGTGCTCGGTGGCCTGCGGACGCTTTGAAGGATTTTGGGAATTGAAGTTGAACCCGTGGGACAAGGCTGCCGGCACTTTAATGGTGACGGAGGCCGGCGGGCAGGCCTCGGACATCAGAGGTGGTCCCTTTGATTTGCTCGCCGATGAAGTTTTCGTTTCGAACCGCCTCATCCATGATGAGATGCGCGAAATCTTCACCGACGTGCTGGCCCAGCGCGTGAAATAGTATTTATGGCCAAAACTTCACCCGCACGCCGATTCTTGCGGCGACGCGGACTGATCACTCTGTCCCTCAGCAGTCCGGAAGCTGAATTGCCGCCGGCGTTTGCCCGTGACCCGGAAATCAGCCGCATGGATATTTGGCTGGACCGGCTCGCGGCGGCCCACAATGGTCTGCGCATCGCCCACCTTACCGACATCCATCACAGTCTTTTTACACCCTTGGAATTCGTTCAGCGCGCGGTGAAGATGGCCAACCTCCTGCGCCCTGACCTCGTTGCACTCACGGGCGATTATGTGACCCTCTCACCCACTTACATCTGGCCGATGGCGCAGATGCTGGGGAAGCTGCGCGCGCCCATGGGAGTTTTTGCCGTTCTGGGAAATCACGATTTTAAAGTTGATGCAGATGAAATAACCCGCGCCCTGCGCGCTCAGCGAATCCGCGTTCTGCGCAACGCGCATTACCCTTTGCGCGCTCGAGGGGCCACGCTTTGGGTGGTGGGTGTGGATGATCTCTGGTGGGGCGCGGACGATTTGGACGCCGCCCTCGATTCCGTTCCCGAGCGCGATCCCAAGATTTTGCTTTGCCACAACCCGATGGGCATTCATCGTGCCGCAACCCGCGGCATTGACTTTATGATTTCAGGCCACACCCATGGCGGGCAGGTGCGCCTGCCGGTGGTGGGCTCGGTGCGAGGGAATTCGAAGCTAGGTGAACGTTTTGTGGACGGATGGAACCGGCTGAACGGAACTCAAATTTATATCAGCCGCGGCATCGGCCGATCGGTAGTTCCCCTGCGCCTGAATTGTCCCCCGGAAATTGCCTGCTTCCGCTTGCGAAGGCGGGAGCATTAGTAGAATCTCGAGTGGACGAAACTGAAAGACATCTCGCAGAGGCGCAAAGGCGCATAGGCTCGCAAAGAAAATATTGGGTCTTAAGTTGGGATTACTTCGCGCCTTCGCACCTTGGCGAGAGGATGTTTAGAATTTCAAGGTTCTGACTTTTCAATGGCCGTGATTTTATCCACCCGGCCTTGATGGCGCCCGCCGGCAAACGCTGTGTCCAGCCAGACGCGTACGATCTCGCGAGCTTCTTCCGGTTGGAGAAATCGTCCGCCGAGGGTGAGCACATTGGCATCGTTGTGCTCGCGGCTGCTGCGGGCAGTGGCCCGGTCAGAACATGGGGCGGCGCGAATCCCCCGAACCTTGTTGGCAGCCATGGCGGAGCCCACCCCAACTGAGTCCACCATGATGCCGCGCCAAGCATCGCCTCTGGCGACGGCCTGGGCCACGGCCAAGGCGAAGTCCGGATAGTCCACCGCCTTGGCGGAATCAGTGCCGAAATCCGTTACCGTGTAACCCCATTCCGTCAAATAACGCTTCAGGGTTTCTTTGAGTTCAAATCCACCGTGATCCGCGCCTATGGCCACAACCCGTGCGGGGGCGGGTTGAACACGCTGCCCGGCACTCGGGCCAGCCGGGGAGCCTTCCGTGCGAATCGCCACGCCGCGCTCGGCGGCGATTTCGCGCGCGCGATCTGTCACGATGGAATCCGGCGGAACCACCAGCTCGCCACCCGGCGGCAGGGCTTCGATATCGGAGCCCGTCAGTACTCGTTTCGCCATGGATCCCTTCCGAGGTCGCGCCCAGACGGTTTGCTCTCCTCGTAGTTCCTGCTGGAGTTTGATGGCATTCGTGAATTGTTCCGGACCATCCCGGCCTGTTCCAGCCTCAAGGAGAATATTTTTCTTTTTCCAGTAAGTCAACGAACCAATAACAGGGGTAGTGGGGCAGTTTGACATAGAGGCGGCTTTACGCCGCCACATGGCGAGCCCCAAAGCACCACCTGGTGTCCCCGCAACTCGCCTCTACAAAACCAAACTGACCCATTACAAAAACCAGGCTCAATCAATAAAGCTTTGTAACACAATTGTAACTGCCGCCTAACCATGACTTAATTGGGCGTTGATAGCATTCCGCTTCTACTAATTTGACGTCGGACGCAGTGGGTTCATCTGGTAGCGGCAATGAATTTTCTAAGTCCGTCTATAAAAACTTTCGAGTTGAATATCGAAACAAAAAGTGATTAAGTCAGCGGGTATCTTACAAGATTGACTTCACAAAAGTTCCGCTTGATGCCAATGGGTTGCGTGATGCAGGTCACTGCCTCCACCCAACTGTTCGCAGTTGATGTGGGTTCGAGTGAATGTCCTGCGCGTGATGATGTGTCTTTGCTGTGTCGGGAATTAAACCGGGTCTGCTTATTGTTCACTTCAAAAAAAGAGGAGAATTGAAGATGAGAACTCTTGCCGGGAGGATGCGGCGGTATATCTGTAGCTCCGAACAAACAATCTGCCGGGGTATTTGGGTCATGATACTTCTGGTATTTGCGTTTTCAATTTTCGGGCGGCATGCGTTCGCTCAAACCACCACCGAAGGCGCGATTGGCGGCACCGTCTATGACCCCAGCGGGGCTGCGGTGCCCGGCGCCACTGTTACTGTTCAAAACAGCGGCACCAACGCGGAGCAGGCGGTCACAACCGACGATGCGGGCTCTTATCGAGTTGAAAACCTTCAACCCGGTACCTACAACGTCATGGTTACCGCATCCGGTTTCGAGAAATATCAAGCCGAGCACCTTATTGTTACGGTGGGCAGCATCACTAATGTTTCACCGAAATTGACGGTCGGCACATCCACACAAACAGTGACCGTGTCCACGCAAGCGCCGCAAATCAACACCACATCAGCGGATTTTGCGAATACGCTCAACCAAACGGCTATCGCCAACCTGCCGATCCAGCGTCCGCGTTGGTCCAACTTTGCCTTGCTCACGCCGGGCGTGGTCACGAACTACGATGGATTCGGCCTGTTGAGCTTTCGGGGGCTGGCCGGGGTCGCCAATAATAATACAATTGATGGCGCTAACAACAATCAAGCCTTCTTTTCCGAAGAGCGGGGACGCACCCGCGCCAGCTATTCCAGCACGGAAGTGGCGATCCAGGAGTTCCAGGTCAACACCGCGAATTATTCTCCCGAGTATGGTGGAGCCGCCGGGGGCGTGGTGAATACTGTGACCAAGAGCGGGACCAACAACTTCCATGGGGAGGTGTTCTACAAGAATCGGGAAAATGGCTGGGCTTCGCGCAATCCATTTGCCACCATCACCGTGCCCAACGGTAGGGGGGGCTATTCGCCCGTTGCTTTCAAGCCTACCGATTACTGGGATATGTGGGGCGCAGCCGTTGGCGGTCCCATCGTGAAGAATAAACTCTTCTTCTTTGCCGCCTACGATGGATTTTATCGCAGCTTTCCCGGCAACGCCGTGGCAGCCAGCCCCGCTGTCTTCCTTGCCCAGCCCATTTCTGCCGCAGCGCTCGCGGGCGCGGGAGGCAAGTGCGCCGCCCCCAACAATACCAGCCAAGGCGCCCTTTCAGGGATCACATCCAGCAACGGCGTGTTCGGGGGGAACACCAACGTTTATAACTCGACCCTGGGTGCTTGCCAACTTGCTGGAATCGTGGTGGAAGGCACTGCCACGCCGGTCTCGTATGCAACCGGGCAAACGGATTTCAACAATGGGCTGGCAGGTCTGATCACCAATTTGGGTTCGAACGCGCGCACGGGAAAGCAGAGCATTTTTTTCCCCAAGCTCGATTGGAATATCAACCAAAAGAATCGCGCCACATTTGAGGTCAATCGCATGCGCTGGGCTTCACCCTTTGGCGTTCAAACCCAGGTGACCAACACTTACAGCAACGGTGCTGCATTTGGCAACGACTACGTTCAAGACACTTGGGGCGTGGGAAAGCTGGATACCGTCTTAACCACGGCCATCACCAATGAAATCCGGTACCAAATTGGACGGGACTTTGAGTTTGAGAGCGGCCCGCCCCCCAATGCTTACGAAACCAACACGCTATTCAAGACCAGCACCTCTAATCCCGCCTATCCGTCATGGACGAACTACACCAATCCTTTTGGCATTCCGACCTATGTCACCCTGACGAATGGGTTCAATTTTGGAGAACCGTATTACGATACGCGCATTGCCTATCCCGACGAAAAGCGGAACCAGATTGCCGACACCGTGACTTGGGTCCGCGGCCATCACACCCTCAAGTTTGGCGTCGACTTCAACCACGTCAGCGACAAGATCCTGGATATCTATCAGCAGAACGGCCAATTTGGCTACAGCAGCGTGTCCAATTACCTGGACGATATCTATGCTCCGGCTGCGTGTAGCGGGCATCCCTGCACCTCGCATTATTCCAACTTTTCCCAGGGATTCGGTCCCTTGGGATTTACCTTTACCACCAATGATATTGGGCTGTTCGGGCAGGACGACTGGAAAGTGTTGCCGCGTCTCACCCTTTCCCTCGGCTTGCGGTGGGAGTACCAATCGCTTCCCTCCCCGCTTTTCCCCAATCCCGCCGTTCCCGGCACCACGAGCTATCCTGACTCCAAGAAAAACTTTGGTCCGCGCGTAGGCTTTGCTTATGACGTCTTCGGCGATGGCAAGACGTCAGTGCGCGGGGGCGCGGGCATCTTCTATGGAAGGATTATCAATGGCACCATCTTCGGTCTCCTCACTCAAAGTGGAGTCGGCGGGCAACCGGGGTACAGCTTCACCAGTGCAGCCGCCGGTGGGCCATTCTTCCCGGAGGTCATTGCCTCCAAGCCCAGCGCAGGCGCGGCTAAACCCTCAGCTCTGTTCTTGAACTCGCATTTCAATAAGCCGCAAATCGACGAGATCGACTTTTCCGTCGAGCGCGACGTGGGATGGAATACGGTTGCCTCGGTGAGCTACCTGGGCGCCTTCGGACACTTCCTGCCCCAATATACCGATGACAATATCTGCTCCTCTACTTCCGCAACTGTAACGGACTGCTCCGCGGGCGCCAAGACCATCACCTACGCCGTCGCGCGGGGTGGACCGCTCACGGGCCCATCTTTCGCCACTACGCTCTTCAACCATCGGCCCAACGCTAATTTCAATCAGATGATTGAAATTTTCGGCGCCAATTCCAACTACAATGCTCTGGTTTTGCAGGTGAACCACCGGCTGAACAGATCCATCCAGTTTAACGCCAATTACACCTGGTCGCATGCGCTGGACCAGAACCCATCGGCCGCGACAACTCTCACAGCCAGCAGCGGCTATAACATGTTTGCCCCAAACAATATCGCGGGGGAATATGGAAACTCAAACAACAATGTACCCAATCGTTTTGTCTTCAACATGGTCCTCAATGACCCTTGGCACGTAAAAGGTCCTCTGGGTTATCTTGCCAACGGCTGGCAAGTGTCGCCCATTTTCCAGGCGCAGAGCGGACTTGACTATTCGATAGGGACTAGCGGAACAGCTCCTGGATCTGCCTCCTCGGGCGGCGGCGTTAATGGCTCAGACGGCGCCTTCCGCATCGGTGGGCGTAATGGCTTTATCATGCCGGGAACTCAGAACCTGGACTTCCGCCTTTCCAAAGCCTTCCCCATCAAGGAAAAGGTCAACTTGGAATTCTTGGCAGAAGCGTTTAACCTCTTCAACCACTTCAATGCGACGGGTGTAAATAGCACCGCCTATAGTGTCACCACCAGTGGCACGATTACGGGTACGAGCGGCGCCAGCGTAGCATGCAGCGCGGCGGCACCCTGCCTGAACTACAACACGGCGTTCGGGACCATCACCAGCGCCAACAGCAACTTCATTTTCTCCACACGGCAAATCCAGGTCGGACTGCGCTTGAGGTTCTGAGCGCTTTCAGTACATGCAAATTGACGCGGCGGCTACGGCCGCCGCGTTTTTTTGCGGAGGGCCTCACAACGTCGCCGTCGCAGAAACGCGTGGTAAATCCAAACGACTTCTGATATATCCTCTCGCTGGACTGACCCGTATGGATTTCCCCGAAATGATCCGCAAGAAGCGGGACGGCGGTTCGTTGTCCCGCGATGAAATATTTGCGTTCATCGACCGGTATACCAAGGGGGAAATTCCCGACTACCAATGCTCCGCATTATTGATGGCCATCTTTTTCCGCGGCCTGAGCGGCGAGGAGATCGCCGACCTTACCGAAGCGATGATGAAGTCGGGCGAGACGCTCGACCTATCGAATTTCCCGCAGCCTAAAGTGGACAAACACTCGACGGGCGGCGTGGGGGACAAAACTTCGCTGGTGATTGCGCCCGTGGCGGCGGCGGGCGGGTTGTTGGTGCCCATGATATCCGGACGCGGCCTGGGCCATACCGGCGGGACGCTGGATAAATTGGAATCGATTCCCGGTTTCAATACCCACCTCTCCCTGCCGGAGTTTCGGCGCGTTCTCGGCACCTGCGGCATGGGGATGATCGGCCAGACCGACGATATTGCACCGGCGGACCGCAAACTTTATTCGCTGCGCGACGTTACGGCCACAGTGGAATCCATTCCGCTGATTTCCGCATCCATCATGAGCAAGAAGCTGGCCGAGGGCATTGACGGGCTGGTGCTAGATGTGAAGACCGGATCGGGCGCCTTCATGAAGAACATGGAGGACTCTCGCGCGCTGGCCACCCGCATGGTGGAAATCGGGCGGGCGTGCGGAAAGCGCGTAACCGCCCTCATCACGGACATGGATCAACCGCTGGGCTGCGCGGTAGGAAACGCGATCGAAGTGATTGAGTGCCTGGAGACCCTCAAAGGCCGCGGGCCTCGCGATCTGGCGGAAATCTCACGCGAGTTGACCGCTTGCATGTTCATGGTGGGCGGCGTCGAAGCATCAATGGAAGGCGCGCGCGCCAAGTACGATGCGCTCTTGGCCGGCGGCAAGCCGCTCGAAATCTTTACCCGAGTCATTGCAGAGCAGGGCGGCGATCCCAGAGTGGTGGAAGATTATTCGCGGCTGCCCTCGGCAAGGATGGAGGAATCCGTGGTGGCGGGGGAAGACGGCTGGGTGGCCCAGCTTGAGGCGTTTGCCATTGGGCGCGCTTCCATGGTATTGGGGGCGGGACGGGAACGGCTGGATTCTGTCATCGACAAGGGCGTGGGTCTGGTTTTCGAAAAGAAAGTTGGCGAGCGCGTGGCGGTGGGCGAACGGATTTGCGTCCTCTACGCCAACGACGCGGCGCTCTTGAAGCGCGCCCGTGAAATGTTGCGCCCGGCCGTCAGGATTTCCAAGGAGCCGGCAGCCGCGCCTGCCTTGATTCATGAAACGATCTAGGATGCAGAAGGCAGAAGGACACCTTCTATGGTACTTTGTTTTCGGCAATGCGCGTGTTGTGAAACGGCAAAGAGCTGAAATGAATTCGTCAACAAGATTGAAAACTCAATTCTCAATTTCTATTTTCCAGTTTCTATTTTCCAATTTCGATTTTCCATTTTCTGCTTTCTGATTTAAAAAACTATGTCTCGATTCGTTCCTCTTCTCGGAATAATGGTTATCCTCGGCGTTGCTGTTCTGATGTCAAAGAACCGCAAGGCCATACGCTGGCGGATTGTCGGCTGGGGGCTGGGGCTGCAATTGGCCGTGGCTTTATTCGTGTTGCGTACAAACCTGGGTTATTGGCTCCTCGGCAAGATTTCCTCAGGCGTTACCAGCTTCCTGAATTATTCATTCGAAGGGTCCAAATTTGTTTTTGGGGCTTTGGGCGACCCTAAAGGCCAGTTTGGTTTCGTGTTCGCTTTCCAGGCCCTGCCCTTGATCATCTATGTGGCCTCTTTTTTTGCCCTCCTTTACTACCTTCGGATCCTGCCCATTCTCGTTCAGGTGGTGGGCAAGTTGATGTCCAGGCTGATGGGGACTAGCGGAGCCGAATCTCTGGAGGTGGCGGCGAGTATTCTGATGGGTCAAACCGAAGCGCCCCTCGTGATTCGACCCTATCTTGCTGACCTGACCGAATCCGAGCTGATGACCATCATGACCGCGGGAATGGCCCACATCGCGGGCTCGGTGATGGGTGCGTACATCCTCTTCGGAGCGGAGGCGCGCCACTTGCTCACCGCCGTCGTGATGACCGCTCCCGGCACCATCCTGATTTCCAAAATGCTGGTTCCGGAAACGGAGCAATCAAAAACCGCGGGCGGAGCAAAACTGACCTTGGAACACAAGGACGCAAACGTTCTGGATGCCATCTCGAAAGGCGTTGGCGACGGGCTTTTTCTCGCGCTCAATGTGGGGGCCATGCTCATTGCCTTCGTCGCCTTGGTCTATCTCGCAAACGGAATACTCAGCATTGCAAATCTGAAACTTGAGACATTGTTCGGCTATGCGCTGGCGCCGGTCGCGTGGCTCCTGGGAGTTCCGTGGCAGGACGCAACCAAGGTTGGATACCTGATGGGCACCAAAGTGGTGATCAACGAATTTGTGGCCTTTTCATTGCTGGGCCCCATGAAGGGCCAGATTGCCGAAAGGTCTTTTACCATCGCCACCTACGCCCTCTGCGGTTTCGCCAACTTTTCTTCCATCGGAATTCAAATTGGCGGCATAGGATCTCTTGCCCCTTCGCGCAAGCAGGATTTGGCGCGTCTCGGATTCAGAGCATTGCTGGGCGGAACGCTGGCCAATTATCTTGCCGCTGCCATGGCGGGACTGCTGCTGTCTTGAGAAGGCAGAAGGCAGAAGGCAGAAGGCAGAAGGCAGAAGGCAGAAGGCAGAAGGCAGAAGGCAGAAGGCAGAAGGCAGAAACAACCTCCTAAGAGTGCATTCCAAATGAAGACGTTGCCGGGATATCCAGAGGCTTTAAAGGCTGCGAAATATTTGAAGTCGCGATGGCCGCGCCGTCCGCGGGTGGGCATTGTGCTGGGCTCAGGTTTGGGAGATGTGGTCAACCAAGTGCAAGGGGCCATAAAAATTCCCTACAAGTCCATTCCACATTTCCCCCGCCCGAGCGTGAAGGGTCATTCCGGCTTGTTGCACTTGGGTACTTGGGCGCAAATGCCGGTCGCCGTTTTGGAAGGAAGGATGCACTTGTACGAAGGCTACGCTCCCGCCGAAGTCGTTTTCCCGGCGCGAGTCTTGATTCTGGCTGGAGTGGAAATCCTGATCGTTACCTGCGCGGCGGGTGGCATTGCGCCCAAGGCGACTCCCGCGAGCTTCATGTTTTTTTCCGACCATTTGAATTATCAGGGTGTCAATCCTCTGGCCGGAGCGCATGACTCGCGCTGGGGAAAGAGGTTCGTCGATCTCAGCCATGCCTACGATCCCGAGTTGAGGGCGAAGGCGGCAAGAGCGGCGCGCGCTCATGGCTTGAAATTTTCTGAGGGGGTCTACGTCGCTCTCCTCGGTCCGAATTATGAAACGCCGGCGGAAATCCGCGCCCTCAAGCTATTAGGAGCGGGCGCGGTGGGCATGTCAACCGTGCCGGAGGTGCTTGCAGCGCGGCAAATGGGTGCGCGGGTTCTGGCCATTGCCACCATCTCAAATCGCGCCGCCGGTTTGAGCAAGCAGCCGTTAAGTCATGAGGAAGTTTTGGAAGTGGGGAAGAGTTCGGCCAAGAACTTGATCAAATTATTTGATGCCCTGTTGCCTGAGATCTAAAACTTGTCAGGGGGCCCGGGCCACGTGGCGCAGTCCGTCGGCTGACGGATCTGCGGCTATTCTCTAACGTAAGATCGAAAAGAAAAGTAACATGCACCTTCGACATCGAGGCAGAAAAAGGCAGCGTGGCAATATTTACGACTGAACGGACGCGGACCGCAGCACCGGCGGTCCACGCTACCAGCTGATTTATACGATCCCGCATCACTCTAATGCGAGGGCAGCTTGGGTTTGTTGGCTTCTTCTTTTTGCTTGATCATTTTCAGGGCTATGCCTCGGACGGTTTCGGCAATGTTCTTATTAAGCATGATTCCCTTTATGTCGCGATCATTGAGGCGGTGGAGTAAGGACAATCCCACGTCAATGGGTGTGCGGGGATTGTTGATAAGCTGGCGCGCCACCGCGTAGTTCTTCATGAATTTGCGATTCATCGCGATGAGCCGCAGAACCTCCTCAGTCACATTCTTCATCGAGGCGATGTTTTCAATTTCCTGGTCCGTCAGCTTGGGCGAACCGAGCACGGCGCGCGCCACCAGTTTATTGGAGTCGCGAATCAACAGCAGACGTTCTTCCATGTTTCCCGTCAGCGCGACCTTGATTTTTTCAGAGGGCGTCATCTTGGTGATTTTTTGCAGCAAGGTCTGTTTCTTGGGATCGACTTTATCATCCTCCAGGAGACCGGGTCCGGCTGGTGACTCCACCATCTTCACCGCCACGGTGGGATCCTCCGCAGGCGTGACCGTAGCGGCGGAGAGGGTTTCCATGATGAGGGTGCGAAGGTCCTGGGGCAGCGCCGAGTTCTGAAGCATGGCGTCGGCAAGTTCTTTCCGTTCGTGAGCCAGGTAGGTGGTCACGAAATCCAGGACAACATAAGGAGCGGCCGGACTGGACAGGACCTGCTGGAATTCATCCGACTTCCAGGCACGGAGCACGGAAAACGCCGTGTCGCGAGTCACCTCATCCTTGTCTTTGGAGAGCAGGACGAGGATTTCAATCTTCTCATCCAGGGCAACAGGGAGATCGCCCATTGCCCCTTTCCGGCGGATGATGTCAGGGGCAGTGCCTTGGCGAATGGTATCGATGATTCGTGCGGGAATGAGCGGCTCCTCAGGGGCCTGGATTTTTCAAGTCTTTTTGAGTCAAATGAACTTTCTTAACCTCTCCGTCTCGTCCCATGGGTTTTAAGGTTTCCCCATTTAAAGTAAGTATGATGCCTTGGGCATTTCCGGTCATGACGTCGAAAGAGTATTTGGCTTTGAAAGTTTGGATGTCATTTGGCTTCAGGACCCTTTGCATGGCATTTTTCCCATCTGCATCCACAGCCACCCACGTTTGTTCAGTTGCCGCGATCTGGAGGGTCAGGCCCGACTCGGATCCAGCACCCGGAGCCACATTCGTATTTGGAGCGCCAGCTTCCTGTTGGCGCCCAGGATCAAGTCCCGGATTGGCGGTTGCGGGCCGCTCGCTCGTACCCGGTTCAGCAGTTGCCGCGCCCGGGGTTGCAGCAGATGGATTGGCGGTCTCCGTGGAGGGCGGAGGTTGTCCCCTGGCTTGTTGCGGTGGCGGCAAAGGTTGCCTGGGTGTCAAACTGGAATCTTTAGGTTCGGGATTGCCGCGCGTATAGCGATAAATTCCATACCCTCCGATCAGTACCGCCACAACAATCAGCGGGACCAGAAGTGGAGCTCTTTTTCTTTCTTCAGCCGGCTTGACATTGCTGGGGGTGAGCTTGCTGAGGTCAGCTTCCTCAATCTGAGGGGCGATCATCTGAAATTCGGCCATCACCGTTTCTTCATTCAAGCCAAGATATCTGGCATAAGATCGAACAAAGCTTCGCGTGAATATGCCCCCCGGGAGTTTGGAAAATTCCTCCGCTTCCAGAGCTTGCAGACAGCGAATGCTGATTTTGGTGGCTGCCGCAATTTCATCCAGGGGGACGCCCCGCATCTCCCGTTCTCGCCGAAGGTTGGCGCCAAAAGTAGCCATCAGAACGCCTGGATTACGTCACAGAATTTGAATACGCAGACATGATATTTCCAGGCCCTAAAGGGTGTCAATTGTTTTACAGGGCGGTGTCCATGAAGGAACTTTTGTTCAGTTTCTCGGGCTTATTCACGGTTCCCGGGGCCGGGCCGAAAAATTAGGTTGTAATGAGGCGCAGAATGGTTTAAAACTTTAGGAAACCAAGTGAGGTAGGCTGGGAAAAAGGAATGGAACGAGACCAGGAAGTTGCTGAACTAAGAAGCCAGATTGAGCGACTCTCACTCTTCCACGAGGTGGGGAAGACGCTCGCCTCCACCCTTGATTTGCAAAAAATCCTGCAAACGATTATGGAGAAGATCAGCGACTTCCTGCGCCCTGATACCTGGTCTCTCCTGATGCTGGACGAGAAAACCCAGGAACTTTATTTTGAAATTGCCATAGGCGCGGGGGCCAACAGCCTGAAAGACGTTCGGCTGAAGGTGGGCGAGGGGATTGCCGGCTGGGTGGCGGAACACGGCGAACCCGTGCTGGTGGAGGACGTCAAATCGGATCCGCGCTTCTCCACGAAATTCGACGAGTTGACTCAAATTAACACCACATCCGTGGTTTGCGTTCCCATCAAGAGCCGGGACAAAGTTCTGGGCGTGATTGAGCTGGTGAATTATCTAGGCAAGGGTTGTTTTCGCAAGGAAGACATTCCCATCCTGAATAATCTTGCCGACTACGCGGCGATTGCACTGGAAAATGCGCGCTACGTCCAGCGCATCCAGGAACTGACGATCACGGATGATTGCACCGCCCTTTATAACGCGCGCCACCTTCATTTCGTCCTGGACGCGGAAATCTATCGTTCCACCCGCTACAACTATCAATTTTCGGTCATCTTTATCGACCTGGATCATTTCAAGGCGGTCAACGACACCTATGGCCACTTGGTGGGATCCAAGTTGCTCTGGATGATTGGCGAGATCATCAAAGGGCACCTCCGCTTGATCGACTATGCCTTCCGCTACGGCGGAGACGAATTTGTCGTCCTGCTGCCGCAGACGCCAAAAGAGAACGCGTTGATGGTGGTGCGTCGTATCAAAGACCTGCTCAATCAAAAAGTTTTCTTCACCGATGAAAACCTGAACATCAAGGTGACGGCAAGCTTCGGGCTGGCCGCGTTCCCGGCCGATGCCCGCACTCGCAAAGATATCCTGCGCATGGCTGACGAGGCCATGTACGTCGTAAAAAACAGCACTCGCAATAGTATTGCCCTCGCGGGCGAAGGTATCCGGGCGTAGGGACAGGCGTCTACTTGCAGAGCCTGTGCAATCGTGCTAGGTTCTACCGCGTTCGTTTCATTCGGAAAGGGGAGGCTGCATGTCGCTTGAGGCGTTGGGCATGATTGAAACTAAAGGCTTGGTGGGGGCCATCGAGGCTGCTGATGCCATGGTGAAGGCCGCCAATGTTGTCCTGATTGGCAAGGAATACATCGGCGCCGGCTACGTCACCGTGATGGTGCGCGGAGATGTGGGCGCTGTTAAAGCCGCCACAGACGCCGGAGCGGCGGCAGCAAGGCGCGTAGGCGAGCTGGTGAGCGTGCACGTTATTCCTCGTCCTCACAGCGAAGCGGAAAAGATTCTGCCCGGGGGCCAACTCTCCGGAAAGAAATCCTCCGGATAAGTTCATTGAGTGATTGGGCGATCGGGTGATTGAATGATTGGTCCAGTCCGTTTGTTGTCCGCGGATATAGGATCCCAAATAGAGTTGCGAGAATTACAGTCATTGACCGAGGACAACTGACTACGGACAGCCCGGGAACAATCACCCGATCGCTCATTCACCCAATCACCAATTCTCCCAATGTCCCATGCCCTACGATCAAGACCTCCAGTCCATTCAGGAAGCACGCCGGTTAGTGGAAAAGGCTGCTGAAGCCCAGAAAATCCTCGAGCATTTTTCCCAGGAACAGGTTGATGCCGTGGTGGCTGCCTGCGCGGAAGCGGCGCGCCAGAACGCCGAACCGCTGGCGCGGCTGGCTGTGGAAGAAACCACTTACGGTGTGGTTGCCGACAAAGTGGTGAAGAACTTATTCAGCGCCCGCGACGTTTACAATGCCATCAAGAACATGAAAACGGTCGGCATCTTGCGCGAGGACAAGGATGCCGGCGTGGTTGAAATCGCCGTTCCGGCAGGCGTGGTGGCCGCGATCATTCCAACCACCAACCCCACCTCCACCGCCATATTTAAAGCCTTGATCTCCCTGAAAGCGCGCAATGCCATTGTGATGAGCCCGCATCCATCTGCCGTGCGCTGCATCCGGGAGACCGTGCGCGTGATGTATGAGGCGGCGCTGAAAGCGGGTGCGCCGGAGGGCTCGATAGGGTGCCTGAGCGCGCCCAGCAATGAAGCCACCGAGGAACTTATGCGGCACCGGTCCACGGCCATCATCCTGGCCACGGGCGGGACGGGCCTGGTGCGGGCGGCCTACAGTTCGGGCAAACCGGCGCTGGGCGTCGGACCGGGCAACGTGCCCAGCTACATTCATCGCTCCGCCAACATCCGCAAGGCGGTGGCCGATGTCCTGACCGGGAAGTGTTTTGACAACGGCACCCTTTGCTCCTCCGAGCAACACATGGTGGTGGACGCGGAAATCGCGGCGCAGGTGAAAACGGAAACCGAACGGCGGGGCGGATTTTTTCTCTCCAAGGAGCAGGCCGCTGCTGTAGCCCGGGTCCTGATCCTTCCCAACTTCCGGGTGAATTCAAAAATGGTGGGCCAATCGGCGGACAAAATCGCCAAAGCGGCAGGATTTGATGTGCCCAAGGGAACGCGCGCCCTGGTCGCCCCGCTCGAAGGCATTGGGAAGGAGTATCCATTATCCGCCGAGAAGCTCTCGCCCGTGCTCTCCTTTTATGTGGTCAAGGATTCAAATGAGGGCAGGGAAATCTGCAACCGCTTCCTGAGATTCGGGGGCATGGGGCATACCATGTCCATTCACGCCAGTGACGAGAATGTGATTCGCGAGTTTGCCCTGAGTCTTCCCGCCTTCCGCATGGTGGTGAATTCCCCCGCGTCGCATGGCTCAGTGGGTTACACGACTGGACTTTTCCCTTCCATGTCGCTGGGATGCGGCACGCCGGGTGGGAACATCACCTCAGACAACATCTCGCCCATGAATTTGTTGAATATCAAGCGCCTGGCGTATGAGCGCAGTCCGGTGAACCGCGCTGATGGAACCGCGGAGCCTGCGCGCGGAAGCAGCGAAACCAGCCCTGTTCACCGATCATCCCCAATGCCGCCTACGGCGCCGCCGGCCAGTGCTCCCACGGCGCCGTCCGCCGTTCAATCCAAGGCGGACGATCGAGCCGACATTGCTCGCATCGTACAGCGCTTTATGGGAGCGACAAATTATCCGCCCGGTCCATCCAAAGAGGCAGCGCCCGAACCAGGTCCTGCGTCGAAGGCGACGGGAAACACGGCGCCACGCCCGGTGGACTTTGTCAGTGAAGAAGATGTTCGCATCGCTCTTAAAAAAGGCGAGAAGATTTATATTGGACCGCGCACTATTGTCACTCCATCCGCCCGCGACCTGGGCGGGCCAAGCGAAGTTTTTGTTTTGGTCGGTTGAGCCAAGCCCTCCCCACCCAAGTTGACCGGCGCCAAAAAAATGGGGCCACACCTGTGGCCCCATGGTTAAACATCATTGAAGGTGCGAAGCGACCCCGCGCTTATGTCGCAGGCTCGATATTCGTCACGTGGATTGTGTGGGTTGCGGCGTCCAAAGTTCCAGTTACCTTCACTTCTTTGCCCTCGAACGACTGGGCTTTCTCCTGGTCGTCGAGTTCATAGCTGGCTTTGGCAGCCTTGAGAACTAGTTTTTCACCCGATTTTTGGATTGTGCCCTTGAAGCTCTTTTCCGCCGGCGCCATTTTTGCCGCCCCAGGATCTTCTGGCTTTTGCTCCTGTTGCATAGCGCGAAGGGAAGCGAGCGGGGTTAAGCCGACTAAAAGGGCCAAAGTTATAGCAAGCCTTTTTATTGAAATTGTCATTAAGGTTACACCTCCAGATTTTAATATCCTGCGCCACGGCTCGTCGCAAGTCGAATGCCACATTGAAAGTCTTGGTTTTATCGCAAAAACAAAGGACTTCCCCGCGACTTAAGATCTTTAAGTTTGGTAAAATTCGCCAGGCCGTAGTAAATTTTTCGCATTGGCCTTGCAATTCGCGGTGTCCCTGAAGTAATCTGTCGCCACAACCTGAAGGCTGCTCTCGGGACAATTAACCAGCCGCCCGGTATTTACACCTTCCTGACTGTCCCTGTTTGCCGACGGGAGTCCCAATACATTGAGGTGCCATTTGAAAGCTCAGTCTCTCACTTTGTGCACGGTTGCGTTGGCACTGGCAATCACTTCCGCTGCTGTCGGACAGAACGCGAATCCTCCTGCCGAAGCCCGGGGGGCGGCGTCCCGCGCTGCGAAGACCCGATTGGAACATGGGAGGATGCTCCAAGGCCGAGGCGATATGGAAGGCGCAATTGAGGACTATCGGAATGCCGCGCGTTTGCAACCCGAATTATACGAACCCCATTTCTACCTCGGCGCTGCTCTGGAGGCAATCGGCGAAGTCGATGGAGCGATAGCCGAAGATCGAGAGGCCGTGCGCCTTCGGGATGATTTACCGGAACCCCATGAGAACTTGGGTGCGGCACTGGCGGACAATGGCGATCTTGACGGAGCGATCTCTGAATTTCGAACTGTCATCCACCTTCAACCGGATAACGCTGACGCCCACCTGAAGCTCGGATATGCGCTGCGGGCGCATGGCGACGTGGATTCTGCCATCGCGGAATATCGAACCGCCCTTCGACTCGCGCCAAAATTTGCCCAGGCGCACAACAACCTGGCACTGGCGCTGAAGGCTGAAGGCGATTTGAAGGGAGCAATCGTAGAATATCGTGAGGCCGAGCGCTTGCAGCCCGACGCGGCGTCCATCCATTACAACCTGGGTGTAGCTCTCAAAGCCAACGGGGATCTGGACGGCGCCATCACCGAATATCGTGAGGCTATCCGATTGCAGCCGGCCCTCTCGCAGGCGCATAACAATTTGGGCACCGTCCTCAGGGAGAAGGGGAGTCTGGGCGCAGCCATTGCGGAGTATCGTGAAGCGGTTCGCTTGAAGCCGGATAACGCTTTGGCCCACTATAACCTGGGTGTCGCCCTTGAAAAACGCGGCGACAGTCGGGGCGCCCTGGACGAGTACCGTGAGGCTAGCCGGCTCGATCCGAAAGACCCTGACTATCGTTCCAATGTGGACAGGGTTTTTTGGAAGCTCAACCAGTAACCCGCAAGCAGGCCAAGTTTCGCACTCCGGCAGAATCCAGGCTTTCCCCGCTTGGGGACTTGCAGGGAATCGGCCGGTCCATCTATTACAACTATGTATATTCCACATTTATAACAGGCCTGTGCCATTTGTTACCGGTCTTAAGGTCCTTCCCGTGTACCTGGCGGCAATTCGACAGTCACCTCTCATTTGTATTACACTCCAGGCTTGTGAGCCGCATATTGACAATTCATCTTACTGACGGTCTGGCAGATTGGCTGGCAGAAAGGACAAGGAAGACAGATGTGCCAGTTGGACGCGTTATTCGCCATCACCTGGAGAAGGCAAGAATCGAGGGTTGGAGGCAATGTTTTATGCGCCATGCCGGCGAGTTTAACGGACCGGCAGAGTTGCCGGAGCGAAACACCTTCGCGCACCGATGAAGGGAATCGTGAATACGGGTTTTATTATTGTTTTCGGAAATCGCGGCGATCTTCTCATGCGTGGGCGCTTCAAATCGCCAAGGGTATAACGGAATTTCTGCGAACCTTGGACGCAGGTCCCCCGCTTTCCCATTCAAATGCGTTATGGAGAACGTTCTTAGAATTTCCCACGCCGCGTCGAAGGTAGCGGAAAGCGAATTGACATAGAGCAAATAAGCATGCCGATTGGCATCCGCGTTCAGGACCTGCGCAAGGTTTACCATTCGCCTCCGCCCATTGCGGCGCGGGGCGCGCCGTTAATTCCCGTTGGAGGGAAACCGCGGGACAAAAAGAATTTTGAAGTGGTTGCGCTCGACGGCGTCTCGCTTGAAGTTCAACCGGGAGAAATTTTCGGATTGCTCGGCCCCAACGGCGCGGGCAAGTCGACTACGGTGGGCATTCTCACCACGCGCAGCCGGCCCACCAGCGGCCAGGCATGGGTGGGCGAATACGACGTTTGGAATTCGGGCCAACAACTCAAGGTGAAGCGCCTGATCGGCGTTGTAGCGCAACGCCCCAACCTGGATTATTCGCTGACGGCGCGCGAGATTCTTCTTTTTCACGGTGCTTACTTCGGCATGGGATCGGCCGTGTGTCTTAAGCGCGCCAACGAGTTGCTCGAACAATTCAAGCTCGGCGAACATGCGGACCGCATGCCTCTTGGCTTTTCCGGCGGCCTGATGCAACGCCTGTCCATCGCACGCGCCATGATGCACGATCCGGAAGTGCTCTTTTTGGACGAGCCGAGCGCCGGTCTGGATCCGCAAACCCGCCTGCTCTTATGGGAAGTCGTCCGGGAATATAATCGCCGCGGCAAAACCATTCTGCTCACAACCCACAATATGGATGAAGCCGACGAGGTCTGCCACCGCATTGCCATCATCGACCACGGCCGCATCATTGCCATGGGAAACCCGAAGGAACTGAAGACTTCCATTCCCGGCGCCTACCTGTTGCGGTTGCGCTTCAGCAGCGCCCCGCCCGAATTCCTCCACGGCCTGGAATCACTTTCCGGTATTCGGGAGGTCCGCGCCGTGGACGGCGGCGCCGATATATACGCCGACCGGGGCGGGGCTCTGATTTCAGAAATCGTGGGCATGGCCACAGCGTCGCAAGTGGAGATCCACGACGTCAATATACTGGAGCCCAGCCTGGAAAACTTTTTCCTGCACCACACGGGAAGGAGCTTGCGCGAATGAATTGGCAAACCTTTATGGCTCTTCTCGGGCGCGACGTTCGTGTGGCGCGCAGAAATTTCATCCGCGTCATCGTCCTCAATCTCCTTCAGCCCATGCTGTTCGTATTCGTGTTCGGGCAAGTCATGACCCGCAGTGGTTTGATGGCGGACTCTTACAAAAGCCTCCTGCTTCCGGGCATCATTGCCATCAGCATGGTGATGTCCGGGATTCAGGCGGTGGCGATGCCGCTGATCGCCGAGTTCCAATTTTCGCGCGAGATTGAGGATCGTTTGCTGGCTCCCATCAACGTGCGATGGCTGGCGGTGGAGAAAGTGGTGGCGGGGATGGTGCAGGCGATGGTGGCTGGCTTGGTGGTGATCCCCACGGGGTGGCTGATGATGAGTCCCGGGGTCGACCTCTCGCTCCGATCCCCCATGTCTTTTTTGGTGATGGCTTTGCTGGTGGCGCTCTTTTCGTCCGCGGGTGGACTGCTTCTAGGGTGCAGCGTGGGCCAAACCGAAATTGGACTGATGTTCAGCCTGGTGCTTGCCCCCCTGATTTCCTTTGGCTGCGCCTACTATCCCTGGAGTGCGCTCAAAGCATTTCCCATCTTGCAGAAAGTGGTTCTGTTAAATCCTCTGGTCTACGCAAGCGAAGGGCTGCGCGGTTCTCTGGTACCGCAGTTCCAGCACATGCCCCTTGCCGTCACCATCGCCGCCATGGCCGTTGTTGACGTGTTGATTTTTGCTTTTGGCCTCGCCCAGTTTCAGAAAAAAGCTGTAAGCTGACAGTTCGTTCAAGAATTCATACGGCGATGAAGGCGCGCCTTTGATTTGATAATCTATTTTATTTTCTTGGTTTGGCCAACAATCTTTCGTAGGCAGTTTTGTACTGGGTGTTCTTGGGATCGATCTCGTAGGCCATCCGGTATTGTTCGAGGGCAGACGAAGCATCTCCCTTTCTTTCAAAGGCCCAACCCATATTGTAGTGACCGCCGGGCAAGTCGGGTTTTAACCGGATCACTTCACGATACTCGCCAATCGCACCGTCGTAATCGCGCTTTTCCCCGAGAGAAAGCCCAAGATTAAAATGAAATACGGGCTCATCGGGCTTCAGGCGGATCGCGGCCCGATATTCGCCCACGGCGCCGTCAAAATCTTTTTTCATGTAAAGCGCATAGCCCAGGCCGTTATGCGCTTCAGGATAATTTGGCGTCAAGGCGATCGCTTGGCGAAATTCGGTGATCGATCCATCCGGGTCGTTTTTGGCCTCAAGCGCCCAGCCGAGATTGGCATGGACGAAGGCGAGGTTTGGCCTCAGTTGGATCGCTGTGCGATATTCCGTAATGGCCCCATCCGTGTCGCGTTTCTGCATCAGCGTCCAGCCAAGCATGTTGTGGGCCTCCGCCCAGTCCGGTTGGATGCGCACGGCATTCTGGAATTCCGCCAGGGCCCCATCCGGATCACGCTTGGTCAAAAGGGCAAAGCCCAGGTTGTAATGGGCCAGCCCAAATTCCGGGTTCAGTCGAATCGACTCGTGGAATTCCGCGATAGAGCCATCGACGTCTCCTTTTGCCCTGAGCGCGTTGCCGAGATTACTATGCGCTTCTGAATAATTGGGGTTGATGCGAAGCGCCTCATGATATTCGGCCAGGGCGCCGTCATAGTCTTTCTTTTCCGTGAGCGCGTTGCCCAGGCTATTGTGGGCGCCGGCGAAATCGGGCTTTAGCCGTATAGCGGCACGGTATTCTCCGATGGTCTCGTCAACTTTACCCTGCGTCCCCAGCGCGTAGCCCAGAATGAAATGTAGCACGGGGTTGTCAGGATCTTCCTGGAGGGCGGCGCGGTAATCCTCCACCGCTTTCGCGGCCTGCTGGGCCTCGTAGTCCCTTGGGACATTGATAAGTTTCTTGCGTGGCGCCGATTGAAGCGCAGTCAGAAGGCTGCTATCCGCTCCCGCCTCGCGCAGCGTTCGAATAAATCCGGGGGTCGGCTCGAAATCGATTCCGCGCTCCTGCGCCAGCTCGGCCATGCGTTGCCCCGGAACGCCTCCTGCGAGGAGCCGCAGGACCTGATACATGCTTAAAGGTTGTTCGGTGGCGCCTGAGGCCTGGCCGAGCGCCCTGCCGCCGGGCAAAACGACAAGAAGGATTCCCAAAAGCAATTTAAATTTCATATTTAGAAACTCCCTTGCCCCATGTTACAAAATAAACCGACGTTTTGCATGGAACAATAGTTTCCCACAGGCTTTCCACCCAAGCCACCGTACTTGCAACCCCGTTCATCCTCTGTCAACATAAAGCTTAATTCATGCACTGGTTAGTGGCCACGGTAAATCCCGAAATGGTTCGTCAGCTTGCGGGCGAACTGGGCCTGCCCCCATTGCTGGCGCGCCTTCTGGTCCTGCGCGGGATTGAAACGCCGACAGCGGCCGAACAATTCTTGAATCCCCGCCTGGACCAACTCCACGCCCCTTCTTTGATGGCAGGAATGGATTCGGCGGTGCTGCGCTTACGCCGGGCCATTGAACGCCAGGAAAAGATCCTGGTCTACGGTGATTATGACGTGGACGGAACCATGGCTGTGGTCGTTCTTCTCACTGCCCTCCGGTCGCTGGGCGCGAAAGTTGACGCGCACATTCCCCACCGCCTGACGGATGGCTACGGCATGCGCAAGGCCGTGATTGAGCAGGCGGGCGCTCAATCCTACTCAGTGGTGCTGAGCGTGGATACCGGAATCCGCGAGCACGAAGTGATTGCGAGGGCAGGCGAGCTCGGCATCGATTGCATCGTCACCGACCATCACCTTCCTGACGAACATTTGCCTCCGGCTTGCGCCATCCTGAACCCGCGCCGCCCGGACTGCGCCTATCCGGAAAAAAACCTTGCCGGAGTGGGTGTGGCTTTCAAGCTGGCCCAGGCACTGCTTGTCCGCAATGGATCGGGAGCTTCGGAAAAGATGCTTCAATCCTATTTGAAGGTAGTGGCCATCGGAACCATCGCGGATGTGGTTCCTCTGACCGGTGAGAATCGAGTCATTGCCTATTTCGGGCTTCAGGGATTGCAAAAGCCGGTTCATCCTGGCCTTGATGCCTTGCTGACGGTATCCGGCCTGGCGGGTAAGACGATCACAGCGGGCGACATCGGATTTCGAATCGGGCCGCGTTTGAACGCGGCGGGGCGAATGGAAAATGCCCGCGACGTCATAGATTTGTTGACAACTTCCGATCCCGTTCAAGCCCGGCAATTCGCCGAACGCCTGGAGATGCTGAACCGCGAGCGTCAACGTGTGGAAACGGAAATCCTGCGCGAAATCACAATTTATATGGATCAGCATCCCGATAAGGCCAATTGCTATTCACTTGTCCTTTCAGGCCAAGGCTGGCACCGTGGGGTCATTGGCATAGTGGCGCAGCGGGTGGTGGAACGCTATCACCGTCCGACCTTGGTTATCGGCGTCGAAGAAGGAATCGGCCAGGGCTCGGCCAGGTCGATCCCGCATTTTCACCTGCTCAATGCTCTCAGCCGGTCAAGTGATCTCTTTGACCGTTTTGGCGGACACGCCCAGGCGGCGGGCTTCACTCTCCCGGCCGGCCGCATTGGAGATCTCGAGGCGCGCCTGGAAACTTATTGCCGGAGCGTCCTGAAGCCGGAAGACCTGGAGCCGGTGTTGCGTATTGATGCCGAGATAAAGTTGGATGAAGTGGAAAGCGGCCTATTTGCGAAGTTGTGCAAGCTTGAACCCTTTGGCTTCGGCAATCCCGCGCCGACTTTCGTGGCTCGGAACGTTAAGCTCATGGAACCGCCACGCGTGCTCAAAGATAAGCATCTAAAATTCAGGGTCACCCAGGGAGGGCGTTCGTTTGACGCCTTGGGCTGGGGATGGGCGGGCAGGTACTCCGACTTCAAGGCGGGACAACAGGTCGACTTGGCCTTTGCTCTGGACGAAAATGTTTACATGGGTAGATCAACGCTTCAGTTGATTTTGAAAGATGCGCAGGTGGACGGTGTTAGTCGAGTCCAATGCAACCGAACTGCCTGACTCCTGGATTGAGTCCGGGAAGAATTCAGAGTCCTGAGGTAGGACGGTCGAGGGAAGCAGAATTTGGGAACGCAAACTATCAGTCAGCAATCTGATCGGCGTCGCAGGCGGTTCGCCCTGGTTGTGGCTGGCTCTTTGGGCTTGGTGACAGTGGGCGTCACGGTTGCTTATTGGCATAGCCTCAATCGCAAGGACAAGGCCGTGATCCTGCCCAAAATACTTCCGACCAACGTGGACCAACAACTTTCCGGTTACACCTACACTCGTTCGGAAGGAGATCGCAAGATCTTCACTTTGCACGCGGCTCGTACGGTGTCTTTTACGGAGGGCAGCACAACCGTCCTTCAGGATGTTTATGTGGAGATATTCGGTCCCACCGGAAACCGTCGTGACGTTTTGCGTACGGAGCAGTGCGATTTTGATCCGAAGACCCAGGAGCTTTTTGCCGCCGGAAACGTGAAGATGGAATTGAATGACTTTGCAAATACAAAGCAGGGTGCCACAGCCCCGGTGCAATCAAGGCAGGACCCGCTTTTTGTTGAGACTTCCAGAGTTCATTTCACCCAACAGGGGACGCTGGCGGAAACGGACCAGCCGGTGAGTTTTCGGACGGAGCGCGGCTCAGGCACGGCGCGAGGGATGAAATACAGTACGCGTACCGAGGAACTGGAACTTGTGAGCGATGTGGTCTTGAAACTGCCGCCGCGCTTTGGGGCAAGGCCCGCGCCCGAGACTAATCTTACCTCCAGCAATCTCCACTACGCCAAAGACAAACAAGAGATTGATCTTCGCGGGCCGATTAATGTGACTCAAGCCGGCAGCCACGTTTCAGGAGGGCGGGGGACAGTTTTACTTCAGGAGCGCGACCGGCTTCGCCAAATTTTGTTGGAAGACCGGGTGCAGGGCGTTGAAAAAGACCAAGGCCGCACGATAGGGATCAATGGAGATCGGCTACAGGCGGATTTCGAAAAGACGACCAGCGACCTCCGAAAAATAAACGCCACAGGCAGTGTCGTGGGGCAGGTCTCGCGCAATGGGAAAGTCTCCCGCCTGGCCGCCAACGAAGTGGAAATATCCTTCTTGGGTGTTCATCCCCACCCGCAAAATGGGTTCGCAGCGGGAAATGTTAAGCTTTCGATCGAAGGCTCAGCCGGGGCCCAAGGCGCTCCGACTCGCCCTCCCCCGAATGGGACTCTTGAGTCTGCGAATCAGGAGCTTACCGCAGCCAGGCTTAATTTCAGTTTTCGGCCGGAACAACAATCCCTCCAGGAGACGCAAACCGTTGGACCGGGCCACATCGTTTTGTCATCGGCCGATCCCAAGACGGGGAAACGCGAAATTTTCGGGGAGCCCCTGGTCATGAATTTCGATGAGCGCAGCCGATTGCAGACCCTGACCGGTGTCTCCAAGGTCAGCCTGATTTTTCACCCCTCGCAGCAGGCGCCGGCGGGAAGCCCCGTCCAGGAGAGCAGTTCAGACCACCTGAAGGCGACATTCGATCCGGAGTCTGGAGCTCTCCTGGTGGCGGACCAGACTGGTCATTACCAATATCGGCAGGACAAACAAAGGGCAAGCGCGGATCGCGCGCTCTATGTTTCACATACACAGGAAATGACGTTAACCGGGCATCCGCAGGTTTCAGATCCAGAGACCCAAGTCCGCGCGGACCGCATCCTGATGGACATGGACAAAGGCTCGTCTCAAGCATTTGACCATGTCCAGTCCACTCACCTTGAGGCGGGGAGTCCGGCGGCGACCCAGGGTAAAACCGTTCCCACCAATGTCGTCGCCGACCGGATGATGGCCCGGCGCGATACTCAGTTCGTTCATTACGAAGGGCACGTCCGCTCATGGCATGGCACGGACGTGGTGGAGTCTCCTTCTTTGGATGTGTACAAGAAGGAGCGGAGAGTGGCATCGGTTTCCAGGGTGATGACGTCCTTTATCCAAGTTCCCCCGGTGGACGCCCAAAGCGGTTCGCCCGTGCCTGCTTCGAGCAGGCAAGCGAGCCCGGTCACCGTCGCCGGCGATCGTTTGGATTACTCGGACGATGGGCGCAAGGCCAGTTATCGAGGCCATGTGGTCCTGATCACCGAAAATACAACGATGCGTGCCGACCGCCTGGACGTCTATTTAACTACAGCGGCCACGGCTGAGTCCTCGCAAGTGGATCACGCCGTTGCCGACGGCAGCGTCACTGTGGTGCAGCCCACCCGCCGCTCCACTGGGGAGCACGCAGAATATCTGGCGGCCACGGGAAAAATTCTGCTGACGGGCGGCCCGCCCGCGGTTCTCGACCAGGAGAACGGTTACACCACCGGCCGCAGTTTGACTTTGTTTCTTCGCGATGATACGATCCTTGTGAATGGAGGTGTCAAGTCGCCGACACTTTCCAAGCACAGTATTTCCCAATGAGCGACCATGCAGACCCTCTCCACAGTTGACCTCACCAAATCCTACAAAGGCCGTAAAGTTGTAAACGACATTAGTCTGGAAATCGCCCAGGGCGAGGTGGTGGGCCTGCTCGGTCCCAACGGCGCGGGCAAGACAACCACGTTTTATATCCTGGTGGGGCTGACGCCTCCGGATTCGGGCCAGGTTCTGCTCAACGGCGACGATATCACCAACCTTCCCATGTATCTCCGTGCCCGAAGTGGGATCAGCTATCTTCCCCAGGAGCCATCCATTTTTCGAAAGCTCACGGTGGAGGATAATATCCTGGCCGTTCTCGAGACCCTCCCCCTTACCGCGCACGAGCGAAGAGAGCGGCTGGAGGAACTGATTGAAGAGTTGGGCCTGCGTCCGGTCCGGCGGAACTACGGGTACGTACTTTCAGGGGGCGAGCGGCGGCGGGTGGAGATCGCGCGGGCATTGGTTATTTCGCCCTATTTCATTCTGCTGGATGAGCCCTTCTCCGGCATTGATCCCTTGACTGTTTTGGATATCCAGCGGATTATCGTGCAACTCAAGGAATCCGGTATCGGCATTCTCGTGACCGATCATAATGTGCGGGAAACTCTCCGCGTGACCGACCGGGCGTATATAATCAACAATGGAGGTATTTTTAGGGCTGGAACGCCGGATGAACTAGGGAACGACCTCGAGGTTAAGAGGGTTTATCTGGGCGACAATTTCCAGTGGGCAATCTGATGGGTGGACCACAATCCAGACTCGGATTAAATCTCAAGGTGGCGCAGCGCCAGATCCTTACGCCCGGCCTTGTGCAAATGGTGAGCGTTCTCGCCCTCAACCGAATTGAACTGCGCGAGATGATCACTCAGGAAGTGACCGCCAACCCCGTCCTGGAAGAGCTGCAAGATGATGCTCCCTCATTTGAAGAACTCACACAAAAGACCGAATCCGAGAATCCTATCGCCACGCCGGCGGATGGGGAGATCCACTCCGGCGACAACCACGATTCATTCCAGGAGATTGATTTTGGCAGTTTCTTCGACGACTACCTGGATCCCGGATTCAAATCGCCCTCGACGGCGGAGGTTTCAGAAAAGCCTTCCTTTGAAAACTTTCTTTCCAAGCCATCCTCCCTCGCGGACCATTTGGAATGGCAGCTCAACCTTTCTCCGTGCTCTGATGCTGTCCGCGAAGCCGGCATTTCTATCATTGGCAACCTGAATGAAGACGGCTACCTGACGGCCAGCCTTGAGGAGATCGGAGCCACCGGGGCGCATGCGCCGGAGGACGTCGAAAAAGCGCTGAAATTGATTCAGGAGTCTGACCCCCTGGGTGTTGCCGCCCGGGATTTGTGCGAGTGCCTGTTGATCCAACTGCGCGTACTCGCCCCGGACAACACACTGGCTCCGCGAATCATTACGGACCATTTGAAGCAACTCGAAAACAAACAGTACAAGGAAATCGCCCGGGCTCTTGATCGCCCGGTGCCCCTGGTGGAGCGGGCGGTGGAACTCATCCGCAAATTGGATCCGCGCCCCGGGCAGCGGTACAACAGCACCCAGCCGCACTTGATTGAACCCGATGTGGCCATTGTCAAGACGAGCGAAGGGTATCGGGTGATGGTCAACGAGGACGGTTTGCCTCAACTGCGGTTGAGCCGTCACTACAGGAGAATGTTGGAGGGCGATGAGACCACCCGCGATGTGAGGAATTACGTCAAAGAACGATTCTCCTCCGCCATCCAGCTCATTAGAAATATCGAACAGCGCAAGCAGACGATTATCAGAGTGTGCGAGGCCATAGTGCGCCGCCAAGGTGAGTTTTTGGATCACGGTATCGACGCCCTCAAGCCCATGATGATCAAGGATGTGGCCGAGGAAGTGGGTGTGCACCCGTCCACCGTCAGCCGGGCTGTGGCTCACAAGTACGCGCACACGCCCCAGGGTGTCTTTGAGCTTCGTTACTTTTTTTCCGAAGCCGTCCAGGGACCATCGGGGGGCGAAACCTCGCTGGTCAATTTGAAGAGATTGGTCAAGAAAATGATTGAGGAAGAAAATCCCGCCCAACCTCTTACGGATGAGCACATCACGGCACGCCTGCGCGAGCACGGTATCTGCGTGACCCGTCGCACCGTTGCCAAGTATCGCGAGGATATGCGGATACCCAGCACTCATCAACGAAGGGTGAAGGCATGAAAACCGGGCCTGGCGTACCCGCAACATGGGCGAACACGAGGAGGGTGAATTATGCGAGTCGACTTCACCGGCCGGCAAATGGAAGTCACGCCGGACCTTCGTCAGTATACGGAAGAACGATTGAAAGTCTTCAACCGCTTCTCTCGCGATGGCTGGAATGTCCACGTTATCCTGGCTGCGGAGAAGCATAGACGCACGGCGGAAATCACCTTAAAGGTTCGAGACCACGTCTTAGTCGGGATTTCGGAAACGCCCGACACGCGCTTGTCCATCAACGGCGCGCTGGTTAAGTTGAAACGGCAAGTGGTTCGATTGGTGCAAAGACGCCGTTCCCGCAAGCGGCGGCCGCGGCCTACCACCACAGTATTATTGAATGTCCTCCGGACAGGTGTCGCGGACCAGGAAGAGAGACGAGTCCTTGAGACCGAGAGAATTCCCATCAAACCGCTGACGGTTGAGGAAGCTGTCGGTACTCTGGATTCACTCCATCGTGGCCTGGTGATTTTTCGGAACCTGGAAACCGAGCGCGTCAATGTCCTCTACCGGCGGGATGACGGCAATCTGGGGCTGATTGAACCGGAGCAGTAGGGAACTTCAATTCATAAGATTCTCCAAGGAAGGAGGCCGCCTGGATTGAAAACTTATGTTGGTTCCAGGCTGACGGCCCTCGCCTAAGGCCCCGGGCGGATCTTTCACGGCCATCACTGGAAAAAGAGCTTTCATGTAATGTGGGTTAGGCTTGATAGATGCACCCGGCTGACGCTTCCCCTGGCCATGAAATACACCTCCGCAGACTTGCCTTGAATGCCTGGCGATAAAGCGCGACGGGGATGATCGCGCACGGGCGTGAACTGCGGGCGCTCATGAGGTTGTTCAGGCATTCGATTATCCATGAAAACTGCAACTGTAAAAAAAACAAACAGCCAGTTTGTTGTGATCACCGGCCTCAGCGGTTCGGGCAAGGGCTCGGTGCTGAAAGCATTCGAGGATCTGGGCTACTACTGCGTCGATAACCTTCCCATCGGTCTCATCCCCAAGTTTGCCGAGCTCTGCCAACAACCCGACAGTCCGATTGAGCGCGCCGCCGTGGTGGCGGACATCCGCGAAGGCGAAGCCCTCAGCCAGCTCCCGGCCATGTACCAGAGCCTGGACCGCACGAACACGAAAGTCGCGCTCGTTTTTCTCGAGTCCTCGGACCATGCTCTGATCCGGCGGTTTGGGGAGACGCGAAGGCCGCATCCCATGGGCCGTGATTTGCCCGTCCGGGAAGGGATCCGGCTTGAACGCATGCTGCTGAAGCCGATGCGCAAACTCGCGGACGTGGTCATCGACACCACCCGAATGAACGTTCATGAACTTCGCGATTTTGTCCAACTCCGCTTTGGTGAGACGAAGGCGCGCGGTGCCATCTTCATTTCCGTGATTTCCTTCGGCTTTCGATTCGGCGTCCCTCCCGACGCGGAATTGGTGTTTGACGTTCGCTTTCTTCCCAACCCGAATTATGTTCCCCGATTGAAGAACAAAACCGGCCGGGATAACGCGGTACAAAAGTTTATGGACGGTTATCCTCAAACCCAGGAATTCATGGACCGATTGAAAGATTTCCTCCTTTATCTCCTCCCGCATTACATTCATGAGGGAAAAAATTATTTGACGATCGCCGTTGGCTGCACGGGCGGCCGGCACCGGTCTGTTGCACTCGCGGAACGAACGGCCAGCATCCTCTCCTCCGAAGGTTATAGGACCAAAATCGTACATCGTGATATCGGACAATCCTCATCGTAAGCTGGCTTTCCAGCAGGTGGTGGAATAGCCTTGCCTCGCGATGAGTAAAAGGAGCCATGTGGCTAATGTCATCGGCGTGGACATCGGGGGGACGCAGTTCCGCACCGGACTCTTTAACCAGCAGGGGCGGTTGCTGCAAGTTCTTCAGGGTGACACGCTGCGCTCCGGCGGCCGGGATTGGATGCTGAAGCAAGTATACGACCGGTGTGAATCTCTAATAAAGAGTTCCGATTTACCGGTAAGGGCATGCGGAATCAGTTTTGGAGGGCCCGTCGATTTTGTCGGCCAACGTGTCCGCTCCATTCACTCCCCCGGGTGGGAGGATTTTCCACTGGCCCAGTGGGTCACGGAAAATTTGAAACTTCCCTGCCGGGTAGACAACGACGCCAATTGCGGGGCTATGGGCGAATATTTTTTCGGCTCCGGACGTGGAACTCAGTCGCTGGTATTCTTGACCATCAGCACGGGAATTGGCGGGGGCATAGTTTGTGACGGGAAGGTCTTGCGAGGCAAAAACAGCTTCGCCGGCGAATTAGGCCATCTGCCTATGGCTGATTCCCACATTCTTTGCTCTTGTGGATCTCGCGGGTGTCTCGAAACTTTCTGCTCAGGCCCGGCCATCGCTCGGCGGGCCCGCGAGTTGGTGGAACGACGGCCTGATGCCATGGGCCGCTTGGCGGCACTTTGTTCCAGCCGGGAGGACATCTCTGCCAAAATTGTTTTTCAGGCCGCGGTGGAAGGTGATATCGCCGCCCAGCAGATAGTGGATGAAGCAGCGCGCTGGCTGGCGCGGGCCCTTTTGATGGTCATCCGAATTATTGATCCGGACAAAATCGTGTTGGGCGGGGGCGTGATGCAGGCTGGGGAAGTGTTCCTCCGTCCGGTCAGGACGTTCCTACAAGAGATGAGCAACTCCACCATTATCTGTTCCACCGAAGTCCGCCTGTCCGAACTGGGGCAGGATTCACAGCTATTTGGCGCCCAAGCCCTGGTCCAGGAAATACCGGCTCTAGTTCACTCGATTACTTTATAGTAACCAATCCGTCAAATAAATTAATTTACTTTCAAGTCCAATACAATCAATCGGTTAGGCAGCGCAGGGCTGAGCCTTGGCCACGCCCGCCTCCCCTTATTCCTTGACGCTTTGCTTACCTGAGACATAGGATCAATGGTGCCGGACCTTACGGGCGATCCCCCGTAAGGCCGCATATTGAATGAGCCCAGTCAAACGTCTACTCAGTTTTTTAAAGCCCTACACGCTGCGATTTTTCGTGGCAGTGTTCCTGATGGCCTTGGTAGGAGCCTGCGAAGCGTTTACCGCCCTCCTGATCAAGCCCGTTTTCGACAACGTTTTAACCACCGCACCCCAAGGTAACTCAATTCTGCTTTTCACCTGGCCCATGAGCAGGCAGGGAGTGTATCTTCAGGATTTCATTCCCTTCCAAATACACAATGCCTGGGAGGCGGTGGCATTTGCCATGATCTCGATCACCATCATCAAGGGGCTGGCAGAATTCATGGCGACCTACTTTACAAATTTCGTCGGCCACTCGGCCGTGATGGATTTGCGCAATCTTCTTTACACCCGGCTGATCAAACAGTCTCTTGCCTTCTTCACCTCGAACCCGACCGGACGGTTGATGTCAGCCATCACCAGCGACATCGAAAAAATACAGGATGCCGTTTCCTCGGTATCGGCGGATTTATTGAAGCAGTCCTTTACTCTGGTCGCCTTGCTGGCCATCATTTTCAAATTGGATTGGCGCCTGGCGACGATTTCGCTCGTCCTGGTGCCGCTCGTGGTTTTCCCATCGGCCAAAATCGGGCGCTACATCCGCCGGTCGAGCGCCTCCAGCCAGGACCGCATGGGCGAAATCAATAACGTGTTGCAAGAGACTTTTAGCGGCATCCGTATTGTCAAGGCATTTGGCATGGAGTTGTTTGAAGTTCTCAAATTCAAGGCGGCCACGCGGCGGCTGTTGCGGACAAATTTGCGCTGGGTCCGCGCCCAGGCGGTAACGTCGCCCATGATGGAGATCCTGGGCGCATTCGCGATTGCGATGCTGCTGCTATACGGGCACAACGAAATTGTACATCACGGCACGACTCCCGGCACATTTGTCGCATTTATTTTCGCGCTGATCAAGATGTATGAGCCCATCAAACGGCTGGCCGGCATTAACAATTCATTCCAACAGGCCGTGGGGGCCTCCGAACAGGTTTTTCGATTTCTCGAAATCAATTCTGAAGTCGCCGAAAAACCGGGCGCGGTCACGCTTGAACCCTTTGCGGAGGATATTGTCTTTGAGGGCGTGGATTTTGAGTACGAAGAGGGTGTACCGCTGCTTCGCGATGTTAACCTGCGCATCCGAAAGGGCGAAGTGGTGGCCATTGTCGGCTCGAGCGGCGCGGGCAAGACCACCCTGGCCAATCTGATTCCAAGATTTTTTGATGTGACGTCCGGTCGAATCCTGATGGACGGCCACGATATTCGTGATGTGAGCATCGCGTCGCTCCGCAGCCAGATTGGCATCGTCACTCAGGAAACGATCCTGTTCAACGACACGGTGATGAATAACATCTGTTATGGGCGGGCCGTGCGAGATGAATCCGGAGTGAAAGAGGCTGCCAAGGCAGCCCTTGCCAATGATTTCATCGGCGAAATGCCGAATGGCTACCAAACGCTGATCGGCGAGCGCGGCCAGCGTCTTTCCGGAGGCCAGCGCCAGAGAATCGCAATCGCGCGCGCCTTGCTGAAGAATCCACCTCTGCTGATTCTGGACGAAGCGACATCGGAATTGGATACCGAATCCGAAATGTTGGTTCAGAAAGCACTCGGCAACCTGATGGTCGGACGGACGGTGCTCGTGATCGCGCACCGGCTCTCCACCGTCCGGCGCGCCGATCGCATCGTAGTCCTCGACCGGGGGACTATTTCCGAGGTTGGTACGCATGAGGACCTGGTGAACCGCGGAGGCATTTACCAGCGGCTGCACGAACTCCAATTTGTGGACGCGGAAACTTAACCGGGAGGTGGTCAGTATTTCAGTGTGCCAGTAATTCAGTAGATCAATTCCGCAAGGCATTCTCTTACTGAGTAACTGACGTGCTGACCAACTGAAATACTTTCGGAGCAACGGCCAAAAACAGTCACCATGATTCGAAGCATGACAGGCTACAGTAATATGCGCGCTGAAGAAGCGGGATTTTCGCTCGCCGTCAGCGTGAAATCCACTAATCACCGGAATCTGGACTTGCAACTTCGTATTCCATCGGCGCTCGAGTCCATTGAAGTCCACTTGCGGCGGTTGGTAAAGGAACACGTCGCCCGGGGCCACGTTGAGATCACCGTCAGCCTGGAGCGAGCCGGCGTCACTGGAATGCAGTTAGACCGGAAACAGGTAGACGCCTACCTGACGGCTTTCCGTGAGCTTCGCCGCGAATTCGGAGGAGGTTCAGAGCCGGACTTGCTGGCCTTGTTGCGAGTGCCGGGCGTCGTCACCTCGGGAAACGGAGACCTAACACCCGAGGAACTCGGCCAAATTCAAAAAGCCCTGGAGCAAATGATTGCCGAAGTCTTGCGCCGGTTGAACGAAATGCGCGCCCGCGAAGGCGAAGCCCTGGAGCGTGATTTAAGGGCGCGGCTGAAAAAGTTGGGGGAATTGACCCAGGCAATCGAAAAGCTCTCTGCCGGCATCTCCAGGCTTTACTATCGCCGTCTCGAAAACCGCATGCGCGACCTGCTGGGCGAGGGTCCGTTGAATGCCGGCGTGGATGCCTCGCGTTTGGCACAGGAAGTGGCCTTCCTTGCTTCGCGCGCCGATATCGAAGAGGAGTTGACCCGATTTCGCAGCCACCTGGACCAGACGGGGCAGTTGTTGGATCAGAGCCCCGAGGCGGGAAAGAAACTGGACTTTCTTCTTCAGGAAATGAATCGCGAGGCTAACACTCTGCTTTCGAAAACAACGGATGTGCCGGAAGTAGGGTTGGAAATTGGACGGCGGGCTATCGAATTGAAGACTGAAATCGAGAAGATGCGCGAGCAAGCGCAAAACATCGAGTAGATATGGCCCGCAAAACAAAACCGAAGACGCGTCGGGGAAGCATCATTATCATTTCCGCGCCATCGGGATCGGGCAAATCCACCCTGGTCAAGCGGCTGCTGGCATCAGTTCCTCATCTGGTTTTTTCGGTCTCGCACACCACCCGGCCGCGCCGGGACGGCGAGAAAGACGGACGGGATTATTTTTTTGTAAGTCCGGCGCGCTTCAGGCGGATGGTCGCAGCCAGAGCCTTCGCCGAGTGGGCTGACGTTTTCGGCAATCTGTATGGCACCTCGTGGAAGCAGGTTCGAGCCGCACAGGCGGCGGGTAAAGACGTTCTACTCGATATCGACGTTCAAGGCCACCAGCAGGTGCGTCGGCGTTTGCCCGAAGCAGTGAGTGTTTTTGTTCTCCCTCCCTCTTACCAAGAGTTGGAGCGCCGCCTGCGGCGCCGGCACTCGGACGCGCCCGAGGTAATTACCCGGCGATTGAAGGCGGCGCGAAAAGAGATGCTTCGGTGGAAGGAATACGACTATCTGGTTGTGAACGATCATTTGGAAAATGCCACCCAGGCACTGATGTGGGTGGTGAAAGCGGCTGGCTTCCGCCGTCCGATCCAGCAGGAGCGGGCGCGGAACATTCAGGGAACCTTTGGAGGAAAAATCGGATGACGTTACCTCAGAATATGGACAGCAAGTTTCGCTTTATCCTGGTCGCAGCCAAGAGAGCCCGGCAGTTGCAGGCGGGCGGAAGAGCTCTGGTGCAGACCAACTCGAAGAAGGTTACGCGGGTCGCCCAACAGGAAGTGGAGGCAGGCCTGGTGCCCTTTGATATGCCGGAATTGGTGGGGACCCACTACGAATACGCGAAAGCAACGAAGTCCGCGAAGTAGCAGGGAGATCAAGGTGTAAAATAGTGCAAGAGGCCTGCCTCCCATGGGAGCGGGCGCGAGGTTGCGATGCGAATTGCACTCGGAGTCTCAGGCGGAATCGCGGCGTACAAGGCGGCGGAACTGGTGAGGTTGCTCCAGGACCGCGGCCTTGAAGTCCATGTGGTGATGACCCGCGCGGCGCGCGAGTTTGTCACGCCCTTGACCTTCGCCGCCCTCTCGGGACGAAAGGTGATCACCGATTTATTCGAGGGTGCGAGCGGGGCTGCGCCCAATCTTGACAGCGCCATCGAACACATTGCCGTGGCTCAGTCCATCGATGCGCTGGTGATTGCTCCCGCCACCGCCAACCTCCTTGCCAAAATGGCGCAGGGACTTGCCGACGATTTTCTTACCACCCTTTTTCTGGCCACCAAGGCCCCCGTGCTGGTGGCCCCGGCGATGAACGTCAACATGTGGGAAAACGCCGCCACCCAAAACAATCTCGAAATTCTACGCGAACGAGGTGTGAAGGTTCTTGAGCCCGACGAAGGTTATTTGGCTTGCGGCATGACTGGGGCGGGCCGGTTGACGAGTGTGGAAACCATTGTCCGCGAAGTATTGAACGTCCTCGGACTTCACGATGATTTGAAAGATGAAACCGTGCTGGTCACCGCCGGGCCCACTGAAGAGCCGCTCGATGCCGTGCGCTTTCTTGGAAACAGGTCTTCCGGGAAAATGGGCTACGCGCTCGCGGAGGCGGCGCACCGGCGCGGAGCGCGCGTGGTGCTGGTGAGCGGGCCAACCCACCTCGATCCTCCGGCGGGAGTCTCGATGGAGCGCGTGCGCACAGCGGAGGAAATGTACGGAGCGGTGACCCGGCACGCGAAGGAAGCCGGCATCATCATCATGGCCGCCGCCGTCGCCGATTTTCGGCCAGCGGAAATTCACGCTCAAAAAATCAAAAAACAAAACGGCGCGCCCGATTTGAAGTTGGAACCCACGCGCGACATTTTGGCCGAAGTCGCAAAGGGGCGGCGGCCTGACCAGGTGATTGTAGGCTTCGCCGCGGAGACGGAGCGCGTGGTTGAGAATGCCGAAGCCAAGCTGCGCTCCAAGCGGTTGGACTTTGTGGTGGCCAATGATGTCAGCCAGGATGGCGCAGGCTTTGAAGTGGATACGAATATCGTTACGTTTTTATTACCCGATGGCAGAAAAGAGCGGCTCCAAAAGATGAGCAAGCTGGACGTTGCCCAACGCGTGCTGGACGAAATTGTGGACATAAAGGGCGCGAGGAGTCAGACAGAAAAAGTAAGGTGACTCGGCCGCTGCCGAGCGCAGTCATTCCCGCGAAGGCGGGAATCCACACCTATAAACTATTCGAGACGCAGTCGCCTTGGTGAAACTGGCTTCCCGCTTTCGCGGGAATGACCAGTAGGTCGAGAGGATTCCTATTCTAAATTTCATCACTAACAAACCACTCAGCCCATGGACCAAAAATCTCGGAACGAATTAAAAGCGCGGCTCGAGTTCTACCGCGAACTGGGCATTGAAAGTTTTTACCGCCGCTCACCCGCGCCGAAAAGTGATTTGCGCCCGGCGCCCACTGCCACTAATGAGGCCATGGCAACGCAACCTCCACAGCCGACGGACCCCGGAGCAAATCCCGAGATAGTTCGCGCCGTCATTCAGATTCCAAAACCCATTATGCCCCCACAAAAGTTGAACCTGTTTGAACCCGCCGAGCCCAGCGCGGCGCCACGCGAGAACGAAACCCTGGAACAAATCCGTGAAGATTTGGGCGATTGCCAGCGCTGCCGCCTGGCGAAGACTCGCAAGACGATTGTGTTCGGCCAGGGCAATCCCAAAGCCGAGCTGGTGTTTGTGGGCGAGGGTCCGGGCGCCGATGAAGATGAGCAGGGCCTTCCCTTTGTAGGGCGGGCGGGGAAACTCCTGAACCGGATGATCGAATATGCGGGCATGAAACGCGAGGAAGTTTATATCTGCAACATCGTGAAGTGCCGCCCGCCCATGAATCGCGTTCCGGAAAAGGATGAAATCGAAGCGTGCTCGCCTTTCCTGTTCCGCCAAATCGCCGCCATCAAGCCGCGCCTGGTTTGTTGCCTGGGCGCGCCCGCGGTTAGAACCCTGCTCGGCATCAAGGAAGGAATTACCAAAATCCGCGGCCAGTTTTATGATTTTGCTGGGACGAAAGCCATCGCCACTGTTCACCCCGCCTATATTTTGCGGAACGCCCGAGAAGAACACATCCTGCGCGAAGATTTTGAGAAGATTCGCGATTTCCTGAAAAGAAAGTAAAATGTGCTCGGGCCTACGTTTTGGTGTTCATGAGTATTCCTTTGGGCGGCCAAAGGAGGAAGCGGTGAGAATTCTTGCCTTCTCAGACGTGTGGATCTGGAAGGGCTATGAGCGCCTTGTGGACCAGTGGAAGCCACACGTTGTCGCGCTCGCCGGTGATCTGACATCAGATGGCGGCGCGCACTTCTGGACTGCTGCCCTCAAGGCAGTACCCGAATACAAGATGCAGATACAGGCTCTCGAAAGGGAGCGGCTGCGCTGCCTCCTGCGCGAAAATATCATGCACCGCGAGGGCCCTGCGCGGGAGGGGGATCCGAACCCAATTTCACGCTATCCTTCCTCCGTTACCGGTTCCGTCCAACCCACTTCGAAGCCGGTGGGCACCGCGCGATTATTGCGTCCAGGCCCGGAAACGCGCAACGTCGAGGCCCAGATCCGAGACCTTAACCGCTTTGCCCGCCAGCATTCCGCGTTCCATGCAGCGAGAAAAAAGATGCATGTGGACAAGTTCTATCGCTTTTTGGCCTAAGCGGGGAAGAAAGCCCGGGTGCTGGTAATCAAGGGCGACCACGACAGTGACTTTTCCGGCGACTATGAGCCAGAGCGAATCAACAGGCTCGCGGGATGCCGCGAAATCTCCGGCACTACCTTCGAGATAAGGGGACTGACGTTTCTCGGCGTAAGCTATCAAGAGACCGCATATCGCACTTCCCCGCGCGTAATCCTGTCGCGGTTCCCGCAGCGAGGAGGAGTTGTGATTAGTCACGCACGCCAACGTAATGTCCGCTTCCTTACTCAGCTTGCACCAAAACTAATCATTCGCGGGCATTTCGGCGTCGGCAAGTACTTGATTGATGGTGTTCCCGCTGTATTTACGTCAGGAGCATATGCCATTGTCGACGTGCCAAGGACTGGCCTCCCACGAATTCGCCAGCCATCAATGCGTGAGGCGGTATTCGTGAAGATATTAAAAGAAGCTTATCCCTGGCTCCGGCCATACAGCACATCCCTACAGAACCGGGGACGGTGAGTTCTCATTGGAGAACAGGCCGCGGACTTTCTCAGGTACGAAAGTCCTCGCTATCTCGCTGCCCGCCCGGTGGGCACCCACAAGGGGCGCCACTACTTCATCTCCAGCACAATAATGATATCCATGGAATCGTTAGCGTATTGCGGGAGGATGAACAGCGTCCCCTGGGCAATCGACTGCGGGTTTAATTTCTCACCGCTGTCTAACAAATATGCGCTTTTGATTTGCCTCTCCATTTTCGGAAGCACCAGCGCGCCGGTATTCGCCGTCAGAAGATGAACGTAAACCTTATTGCCTTTCTGTGTGGTCACCCCCCACGGTTGGGGTGCGATGGGGCCGCCGCGAGTCCCGTAAATGCTTTCTCCGTTTTTGGAGAGCCACTCGCCCACGCCTTTTAATCTCTCCACAAACTCGGGCTGAATTTTGCCGTTGGGCATGGGGCCGACGTTTAATAGGAAGTTGGCATTGTTGCCCGCGGCCCGCGCCAGGTAATGGACGAGATCGGGGACGCTTTTATATCGTTTGTCATTTTTGTTGTAACCCCAGGCGCCGCTAATGGTGTCGCAGGTCTCAAGCGGCAACGTGCCCACCTCCGAATCTTTGTTGAATTCAGCGGTTTTCTGTCCCGGCAAATCTTTTTCAAACATCTGGAAATCTTCGCCGGGATTTGGCTTGTGATGGTGATTGCTTCCGATGAGCGCCGTGGGCTGAAGGCGATGGATGAGCGCGTAAGTTTGCTGCAGCCGCCAATCCGAGTCAGGCTTATCCCACCAACCGTCAAACCAGATGCCGCCGATGGGCCCGTAATTGGTCAACAACTCAGTCAACTGAGCGTCCATGTAGTCGAGATACTTGTTCCAATCGCCCGCGGGCGGCCGTCCCGCCGCGTGGCCGGTGCGGCCCAGCGGAAAATAATCCGGGTTATGCCAGTCGAGCTCCGAATAATAGAAGAACAATTTCAGGCCCTGCTTGTGGCACTCATCGGCCAGCATCTTCAACGGATCTTTCTTGTAAGGCGTTCGATCCACGATGTTCCAATTCGATTGTTTGGTCGCAAACATGGCTAAGCCGTCGTGATGCTTGCTGGTGATGGTGATGTACTTCATGCCAGCGCTCTTGGCCAGCGCCACCCACTCGGCGGCGTCGAACTCGGTGGGATTAAACTGGGCCGGGATCTTTTCATACTCGGCCGCGGACATTTTGCGGTTTTCCATCACCCACTCGCCATCACCAATCACGCTGTACACGCCCCAGTGGATGAACATCCCAAAGCCCGCATCGCGGAACCACTCCTGTTGCGGCGTATATGTAGTGGCTGGCGGCTGTGCGGCCCAGGTAGTTCGAACTCCGGCGCACACAGCTAGCATGGATGCTATGGTTAAGAGAGCGAATCTTTGTTTCATGCGTTGCCCCTTTTCAAATTTTCGGAACGCAGCATAACACAATTGCGGTTGCGAACAGCGGCTCACTCGCAGGGCGAGATTCCTCGCTCCGCTCGGAATGACAAGTTCAGGAGCGCTCACTTAAAGCGAATCCATATAAACGGTGTGGGAAGGTCCCAAGGGCATGACGCAGAGCGAGCCGCGCGGCTGACAGGTGATGATGATATGAAAACCATTGGTGCGGACCGAGGATCGAATCAAGGACGGGATTTCAAATGAGTCCCCGGATATATTTTCCACCATGGGCTCGATCAGGGCCAGGGACTCAAGGGCGGGATACACCACGTCGCGCGCCGAAGCCATGGCCGTTTCAAAACCGTTGGTAATAAATTGCATTTGGGTTTCGACTTCACAGAAGTGCCAGGCCAGGCAGGCGCAGAGGTTCACGGCCTTTTCAAACTGCGCCGGTGTTTTTTCATTCACTTCCGCAAGGCGCGCATCAAAAACCAGCACCACCCGCCGGTCGTCCTCACGGGTAAACTCGCGAACTTTCAATTGCTGTGACCGCGCGCTCGCTTTCCAATCCACGTGCCGTGATGTGTCGAACTCCTGATAGTCCCGAATCCCGTAGAGATCGTGGCCGTGCCCCTTGAAGTAACTTTCCACTTCTCCGCTGACCAGGGGAAGAATATGCGCGAATTCTTCCGTGGGCTCGATGCCGGGCAGCACCAGAATTTCCTGGCGCGCGGGAACCTCCGTGGTTTTCTTCATGAAACCGAAAGGAAACTTGGTGCTCACGCGAAAGCCTTCCTGGGCGTACCGCCCCCGGTGGGGAAAGGTAAGCTCCACGTGCTGGGTAACGCTCGCGCGGTGCGGGATGTAAGGGAGATAAACCGGGTCATCCAGAATCTGCCGGCGCGGGGCGCCGGCAGTTTTAAATTTCTTTTTTTGCGCGGGGTCGCGCGCGGCCACCATGACCGAAAACGAAGGAAGAAACCATTTCAGGTTTTGCAGCGTCAGGCGCGAAATCACCGGCTGACCTGCGAACAAGTGGTCGGGTAGCACGAATTCCAACTCAAGCTCGGAGAGCACGATCTTGGAGAGGATGCCCGAAACCAGAATTCCCGCCAGCAGGCTGGCCAGAATGATGAACAGCAGGTTGTTGCCCGTATTGAGCGCCGCGACAATGATGATGGCGATCACCATCAGGTAGACGGCGCCCTCGCGGGTGAACTCGTATTCGATTTTCATTACCCATCGCTCGAGAGCGGTGCGCCGGGCGAGGAAGGGAACAACTTTGACCGCGATGATCCCCGCCAGTAATAGCGACAATGCGGCGCAGGCTGGGCCGAGTGCGTGATGGCCGGTTTGATTCAGCGCCCCTGAAAGGAGGGCAAGAAAAAATGAGAAAGTGAGGGTAAAGAGGGCCAGGAAAAATCGTATCCACGCGGCGCGATCGAAACCGGCCAGCCAAGTGCGCGCGAGAGCCCAAAAATCCCGAAAGAAATTCCCTGAGTTGGGTTGGGAAAGTGATCGCATGGGGCAGGTGTTCAGTCTAGAAGTTGGCCGTTAATTCCAAGCTAAATCGGGACGGGCATGGCGTCAACGATTTCCTGTAGCATTGCCTCCGCCTGGTCCACTTTTTTGAGCGAGGAAACATAGCGCGGGCTCACCACGCAGCGGTGCGCGAACACGGGCAACACCAGGCGCTTGAAATCGTCCGGGATGCAGTAACTTCGGCCTTCAATCACCGCCAGCGCCTGCGCGGCACGGTAGAGCGACATGGAGCCGCGCGGGCTAACGCCCAGGCTGAGGAATTCATGATGGCGGGTTTTGTCCACGATGGCGAGCGTGTAGTTGATCAATTGCTCGTCCACGGTGGTCCGGCGGACGGCCTGCTGGATCTCAATCACTTCCTCCGCCGTCATCACCGGTTCGACGTTGGCCAGCGGCTCAGATGCCGCAAAGTTGGAAAGAATTTCCTTCTCGCTTTCAGCGGAGGGGTAGCCCATTTTGACCCGCATCAAGAACCGGTCGAGTTGCGACTCGGGCAGGGGATACGTCCCATGGTGTTCGATGGGATTCTGCGTGGCCATCACCATAAAGGGTTGAGGCAGCGGGAAGGTCCGGTTGTCCACCGTGACCTGATACTCATTCATCGCTTCCAGCAAAGCGCTCTGCGTTTTGGGAGTGGTGCGGTTGATTTCGTCGGCCAGCACAATGTTGGCGAAGATAGGTCCGGGGCGAAATTCAAAGAGCTGGGTGGGCTGGCTGAAGACGCTGACCCCGATCACGTCGGAGGGCAGCATGTCCGAAGTGAATTGGACGCGATGGAAATTGCAGTTGAAGGACCGCGCCAGTGAATGCGCCAAAGTTGTCTTGCCGACCCCCGGGACGTCCTCAATCAGCAAATGTCCACGGGAAAAAAGCGCAACCAGGGCGAGTTGAATCACCTCATCCTTGCCGCGGATCACGGATTGAATAGAGCGCTCCAGACGGGCAATGAGATCGCTCGACACAGCAGCTTGAGAGTTGACTTCGGTTCGATTCACACTCATCGGCTTCTGGAAATGACTCCAGCCCCACTAGACCTGCGGCCCTGAATTTGTTATCTTCGAATATGAGCACGGGCGATTAACTCAGCGGTAGAGTGCTATCCTCACACGGTAGAAGCCACAGGTTCGAGTCCTGTATCGCCCACCACCCGCTTTTGCCTGCACATGCTCCATTAAGATTCTAGCGGAAGTTTGCGCCCTGACCAACAACTTTACGCGTCCCCGCTCTTAGGGAGTCTGGAACAAAGACGAATCCACCGCTTGGGGGAGATGATCGCCTTCATGGAGGAATCGTTGGACCTGAAAACGCCCCTCACTTAATACTCATCTTGGTCAACCAAACTCCGGCCCCAGGATTGCGCATAAGAGATCCGGCCGGCCGGGATGGGCATTCGAGCCCCGCTCCATTCGCGTCAGGGGACGCGCAACCTGACAACGGACTGCCCGTAACAAACCTCCAGCAAAAGGATTTGATTTCAGGCAATCCACAAAGATGGTATCGCGCTGCGACCGGCGCAGAAACTCATCCAAAATTTCGCGCGCCCCGGATTCGTCTTCAGCCATCCACGGACCCAGGTGATCCGCGCGCGCCCCCCGGCGGCCGAATGAATAGGCGGCAATATTATTCCCGCGCGAGACGGACAGGGTGAATTCCGGCGCACTCTGATGGAGCGAAGCCAGCAAATGTTTCCGGTCGGCGCCGAAAACAATTCGATCCAGTTCAAGAATCCCTTGTAATTCAGGTTTCCCGAGTTGGTGTTCAGTCGGCATTGTGAGGGCTTGCCGCGCCAGCGTCCATCTCTCAATTTCGAATTCGGCTACGAAGCCGAGCCGTTCGTAAATTGGCTTGCCTTGCGGAGTCGCATCGAGTTTTATGGTCGAAATATGGCGCGCGTCCAGGTGTTCGATGGCGCGTTCGAGAAGCTGCGTCCCAATGCCCTGGCCGCGGTTCTTGGGATCGACCAGTACCATGCCAATCCAAGCCAACCGTTCTTCATAAATAATCGTGGTGACGGTCCCGCAGACGGCACCTTCTGATTCGGCGACGAAACAGCCCTTGGGATTCGATTGCAAGAATCGCTGCCAGTCTTCGGGCGTTTGATTCCAGCCGGCAAGATCCTTCAATCGCATGCCGGCAGGGATATCCGCAATGGTCATCTCGCGAAGTTTCATGTTTGCACTTTATTGAACGCGCCCACGGCGTTGGGCGGAAACCCGAATCGCCGAGCTATGTTACTATCAACAATTCAATCATTTCTTGCCGTTCCTTGCGGCCGCCCGAGGTGAATGTGCTCAAGATTGGAATTGTAGGCCTTGCCCAGGTGGGTAAGACGACATTATTTCGCATTCTGACTCACGCGCATGGCAGCGGGCTGACGTCTGGGAAACAGGAAGCGCACGTCAGCGTGGTGCGGGTTCCGGACGCGCGCCTGGACCGCTTGAAAGAGATGTACCAGCCGAAGAGCACCGTTTACGCAGCCATCGAGTATGTGGATACGCCGGGTAGCGTGATTGAGATCGCACGGACCGGCTCGCAGATGGCCAGCCTGCGAGAGATGGACGCGCTCGCTCATGTGGTGCGCACTTTTGATGACGGAAGCCAGGCTGGAGGCGCAGTAAATCCGCAAGGCGACATTGAAAACGTCGAGCTCGAACTGATCCTTTCCGACCTGAGCGTGGTTGAAAAGCGCCTGGCGCGCTTGGACAAAGATTTGAAAAAGCAAAAGCTCCCGGCCCTCGAAAAGGAATTCAAAGTATTGCAAACATGCAAGGCTGCGCTCGAGAAACAAATACCACTTCGGGAAGTCGATTGCAGTCCCGAGGATGAACGTGTCATCCGAGGATTTACTTTTCTTTCCTCCAAGCCCATGCTCTACGTTTTGAATCTGGGTGAAAAGGAAGCCGCGCGCGCCAATGCCGCTGACGAGTTTGCGGCGGGCGCCGGTCTCAGACAGCGGCCGCGCACTGCGGTGACGGCAGTTTGCGGCCAGGTGGAAGCGGAATTGGCGGAACTGGGCGACGAAGAGGCCGCCGAATTCCTGGCGAGCTACGGATTGAAAGAATCGGGAGCAGCGCGCTTGATCCGGTCCAACTATCATCTGCTGGGCCTGATTTCTTTTTTCACCGTGGGTGAAGATGAGTGTCGCGCATGGACGATTCGCTCCGGAACCACGGCGCTCGAGGCCGCGGGCGAAATTCATAGCGACTTGCAAAAAGGATTCATTCGTGCCGAGGTGGTAAAATACGATGATCTGATGAGGTCTGGCAGCCTTGCGGAAGCACGCACCCGGGCGCTGCTGAAGCTGGAAGGAAAGGAATACGTGGTGAGTGACGGCGAAATTGTGCACTTTCGCCACTCGGGTTGATGAGAGCGGAGACGGTATTGTTCCGGCGAAGGCAAGTAGAAAAGGGAGGATTCTGATCATGTCCACAAGCCCTGACGAATTGAAGAGTGCGTTGCGGGGGGTTATAGGTTTTGGAATTACGCCCTTCCACGCCGACTTCAGTATTAATCCCGAGGCACTCCGCCAAAACGCCAGCCAACTTGCCGGCAGTTGTGACGTGGTGGTGGCGCTCGGTAACAATGGCGAGATTTTTTCGGTTTCTCCGGAAGAGCACAAGGTAGTGGGCCGCGCCGTTGTGGAAGAAGTTCGCGGCCGCAAGCCTGTCCTGGTGGGAGTGGGATTCTGCGTGCCCGTAGCCCGCGAGCTAGCTCAGGCGGCGGAAACTTACGGGGCGGACGGCGTGCTGGCCTTGCCCCCTCAATATACGAATACCACCGATGACGGTTTGTATGAGTATTACCGGTCCATCGCCAACGCAACAAAATTGGGTATGGTATTGTTTCAAACTCCCGCGTTGAATTTCAGCCCCGCTTTGCTGCGCCGCCTGGCCGCGGTCCCCAACATTGTGGGCCTCAAAGACGAGCATGGCGACATGAAGCAGTTCATCCGCCAATGGGACGCCGTGGGTGGCCGCATGGAGCTCCTGTGCGGAGTCGGGGAAATTCTCGCCCCCAGCTATTTTGCCCTGGGGGTGAAGGCCTTCACCAGCGGCATTGTGAACTTCATGCCCAAGACCCCACTCAAGATTCTCGAGCACCTTCGCCGTGGGGAGTTGGAGAAAGCGGCGCGAGTGGTGGAAAAAGAAGCTATCGCCATCTACGACCTGCGCGCCAAGCGGCCCGGCTATGTGGTGACTGTCATCAAGGAAGCTATGAATCTTTGCGGGATGAATTCCGGGCCTGTCCGCCCGCCGCTTGCTCCCATGGTCGAGGCGGACCGAAGCGAGCTGCGTTGCGTCCTGGAAAAGCTGGGGCTGGTCAAGAGCGCCGCGGCATAAGACCGTGGAAGGATTCGCCACGGATGGTAAACTCCTGAATTCCGTTTCCGCTCCTTGGGGAAACTATCGGCGGAACGATTTTCCGATGTCTTATTTTTGGATCAGCCTCACCCTCGGTGTAGTCGCCGGTCTCGCCAATATTTTCGGCGGCGCCATCGTCAGCGCCCGGGCATGGAGCCGGGCGTTTCTCGCCACATTCATTGCGCTGGGCTCGGGTTTCATGCTGGCCACGGCACTCACGGAAATGATTCCGGAGAGCCTTCTCCTTGATCCGCAGCGCGCTCCGCTTCTGATCCTTCTCGGTTATTTCATCGTCCATTTTTTTGAACACTCTTTTCCGGCCCATTTCCATTTTGGTGAAGAAACCCATGCTGATGCGTTCGGAAATCCCTCGGTGGCGTATATGGCGCTGGGAGGATTGCTGATCCACACTTTTTTCGACGGCGTCTCCATCGCGTCCGGATTTCTGATTTCCCCCTGGTTGGGGGCAGTCATATTTGGCGCGGTAATCCTGCACAACATTCCCGAGGGCTTCACCATGGCGTCCATCATGGTGGCTTCCCGCAAGAGCCGCAACGCCGGGATGTGGGCGGTAACGGCTCTGGGCATTTCGAGGGTGGTGGGGATTCTCGCCATGGACGCCGCCCACCAATTTGCAAGTTATGGGCTGGCAATTTCGGCGGGCGTGACGCTTTATGTGGCCGCGTCAGACTTGATTCCCGAGGTCAACAAGCGGCGCGGCATCAGCGTGGCCATGACGGTGGCCGCAGGCGTTCTCGCGGTGATTGTGCTTCGATATTTGTTCCTGGGGAATTTTGCGCCGTGAAGTCAAAAACCAGGAGGCAGATGGCAGGAGTCAGAATGGAAGCGCAACGGGATTCTCGCACGCCCGAACCCCTTAATCCTTACTCCAATTCCCTGTTTTCTGGCTCCTGACTCCTGGCCCCTGGATTCTTGGTTTCCCATGTACTCGATTCAAGTTCTCGACCACTTCCATCATCCTCGTAATGTCGGCGAGATTGCCTGCGCCAGTGCCGTTGTGGAAATGACTAACCCCGTCTGTGGCGACCTCATGAAACTTTGGGTTGTGGTTGCCGACGGGAAAATCTCCGAGGCGAAGTTCAAAACGCAGGGCTGTATTCCGGCAGTGGCTTGCGGGTCCTGGATGACGGAGACGATGACAGGAAAAACGATGGTTGAACTTGCTTTGCTCTCTGCGGAACAAATGGAAGCTGCGCTGGGCGGGCTCCCGCCCGCCTCGCGCCACGCATCCGCCCTCGCCATCGATGCTCTTAAACGCCTGCTCCGGGAGTTACAGGGGTGAACGGCGCCGCGCTTGCCGAATTTTCTCCCAACAAATCGTGCGCGCAGAACGGGCAGTAGCGATCGCCCGGACGGACTGCGTGCTTGCACTCGGGGCAGGTGGGATTGAGATTAAATTTGCACTTGGGGCAAAAATTGAATCGCGCACTTACTGTTTCGCTGCACTGCGGACATTTGAAGACCATCGGTTCCCGGGCAAGGAAATAAATAATAAACCCGATGGCGTTAGGAATCACACACACCAGAATGGTCCAAAGGGCGGCGTTCATGCCCCGCCGCTTGGCATCGCGGTTCACGTAACCGATCAGAAGGCCAAGCGCCGCCACAAGCAGACCCACAAACGTCATGATAGGCACGAACGCCAGAAACGGTACCGGGTGGGCATCGTGTCGTCTCATGATGGGCACCAGGATTTCTATTGCGATCAAGAGCACGAAGGACAAAGCATAAGCCCATCCGGGGATAATTCGCATTTCCTCGGAGAAGCGAAGCTTTTCATTTGCCATACGCCAGCGAACAACTCGAACTTTTTCCGTCAATGGATTCATGTCTGACATACTTTCGGCCTCGCTTGAGATCTATTTGGTCGTTATATTTCCAAAACAGCGCCAGACTGCCTGGCGATCCTCATTCGCCCGCTGCCTTTGCACCCTTACTGGAGATGAATGCGGCCACACCCAGTGTGGGCAGCGCCCACCAGAGCACCAGGAGAAAGATTTCAATCGGGCTGGGCAGATTGACGTATTGTCCAACCCACTCGATGCCGCGCCACACCAGGGGCAAAGTGATACCGCCGAGCACCCAGGAGATGGCGCACAACATCCAGAGCGGCCATAGCTGGGACCGTTGTCCATTTAATTGGCGCGCGCGAATATGTACGGCGCGTTTGGTTCGGGCTACGAGCGCTGGATCGACTTGCACCGAGATAAGATGCAATGACCGGATGGCGTGTTCGGTATCGCTCGCGTATTCCGAACAACTCGAACAATTTTGCAGATGGGCGTCGAGCCACTCACGATCCGTTGGGGAGATTCCTTCCACACGGGCCGCGGCGATCAGACCCTGCGCTCTGTTATGGAGTTCCTGCGTCACGCCCGGCCTCCTTGAAGCTGGTCTTTCAATGCTTCCATGCCCCGATAGAGCCTCGATTTAACGGTGGGGATGGGCGCCGCGACCACGGCTGCGATCTCTTCCAAACTCAAATCTTCCTGAAATCGGAGCACCAGCACTTCGCGGTAACTCGACGACAGACGGTCAAGCGCGCGCACCACGCGGTCGCTATCTTCGCGCTGGGATTGCAAGTCGAAGGGCGAGGGAGCATCGCTGGTCGCCGTGTCAGCAAACCCTGAAGCTTCATCCAGTTCTTCGACGTTGCTGCCAGCGGCTGGATTTTTCCGGCGCATGGCATCGAGGAAAAGATTCCGCGCGATGGTGAAGAGCCACGTGCCGAATTTCCACTTCTGGTTATATTGATGGCCGCGCTCCAGCACTCGAATCCAGGTTTCCTGGAACAGGTCTTCCGCCGCATCTCGGTTCCCCGTCAGCGAAACCAGGTAACGGAAAAGGCGGTAATGGTATTGCTCAATGAGTTGGTCGAGCAAGTCCGGGTCGCGCCGTCGCAGCCCTCGCGTTATTTCTTGAGCCTCGGTGGGCATTGTGATCGAGAGTGAAAGGATCGTCGCGTCCATTCTAACCATTAATACGCAGGCGGCTGCTGAAAAGACGCACTCTGGAAGGCGTGAGTCTGGTCGGCAGAGGAGTGCGTTCTCTATTTACCGGAGTCCTACCAATTCTAAGAATGTGATCTTCGGCAAGGAATCCGACCACTTGGCGTGGGTCTAAGTAATTGATAACACAGATGTTGATTCGCCTCAAGGTATCTGGTTGATCGGGATGCCTCTTTCAAATTCGAGGTATGCTTTGGGGTCATCGATGTCGACCAATATCCCTTTATCATTCACTTCTTCAAAGCATGTCTTCTCGCGGAATTTGCGGACTACCGTGTTGGCGCCCACTTGCGGGTCAAGCGCGAGCAGGTCGCCAAAAAGCTGGCGCGCAATCAGCACCGGATGGCCGCGCTGACCTTGGTAGGTAGGAATCACAACCGGGGCGCGCGACTTCTCGAATGCACGGATGAGTTTCTTCACGACTTCGGCGGAAATGGCGGGATGATCCACGAGGCAGAGCAGCACCGCTTGGACGTCTTCTTGGTTGAGATCTCGCAGACCCGCTTGCAGCGAGGAAGTCTGTCCTTTTGCGTACTCTTGATTGACCACTACTTCGACTCCGGTGAATTTCACGGCGCGATGGATTTCGTCTGCGTGATGACCCAGCACCACCGTCACCCGCTCCAACCCGGCGTTGCGGAGGGTTCCGACAATGTGTTCCAGGAAGGTGGAGCCGCGATAGGCGAGCAGAGCTTTGTCGCTCCCCATGCGGGAGGATTCGCCAGCGGCGAGGATGAGGGCGGCGATCATAGAAAGCAGAAGGCAGAGAGCCGTCCGACACATTGCGATTTGAGGATACTTCCGCTAAACCCAAACCCCTAATTCCTAATTCCAGCCTTCTAACTTCTAACTCTTGGCTTCTACCTTCTGCCTCCTGACTCCTGTCTCTAGACTCTTGTTCCGCCTCACCGAAATCATCTCCGCCACCACGGCCACGCCGATCTCTTCCGGGGTCAGCGCGCCGATATCGATGCCTATCGGCGAGTGGACTTGCTCCAACTTTTCTGCCGGCACGCCTTCGCTCTCCAGGACCTTGCAGATTTCGATAAACTTTCGGCGGCTGCCGATCATGCCGATATAGCGCGCAGGCGTGGTGAGGGCCCAGCGCAGGCAGGCCAAATCGCCTTTGTGACCGCGAGAGACGATCGCCAGGTAGGAGAATTCATTGATTTCGAGTTTGGCGAAAATATCCTCCCACGGCCCAAAAAAGTTTTCACGCGCTTCGGGAAATCGTTCTTTGGAGGCAAAGGCTTCGCGGTCATCAATCACGACCGTATCAAAGCCCGCCAGGCTTGCCACTTTGGAAATGGCAAGCGAGACGTGTCCGCCGCCGAAAAGAAAAACGGTGGGCGCGGCCAGAATCGGTTCCACGAAAATATCGAGCGAGCCTCCGCAGATCAGGCCATTATCATATTCAGGATTACTATTCAGGTTAAAATGCAGGCGGCGTGGTTTCTCCTCGCGCATCACGTCTTGCGCCACGGCCCACACTTCCGCTTCCACGCAGCCACCGCCCACTGTGCCGACTATCGTTCCGTCGTCGCGCACCAGAATTTTGGAGCTCTCGTAACTTGGAATCGAGCCCTGCACCTGGATGATGGTGGCCAGCGCCGCCTTGCGCCCTTCTTTTCTCAACTTGGCGATTTCCGCGTAGATATCCATCAATCCTTAGGTTAATCGCGGCCTCGCGCAATGTCAACGAAACCGGCGTAGTGGGTTGGTTTGACGTAGAGGCGGCTTTACGCCGCCACGTGGCGAGCCCAGAGCAGAACTTGGGGGTCCCCGCAACTCGCCGCTAGGACCTCAAACTGACCCACTACCAAACCGGCGGCTGGCTACCGCACGCCAGAAAAACTGCGAAATTATGCAATGAGTTAATGAGAAAGGATAGAGCGGCAGCCAAGGAACGCGCCAATCTTTTTCTGAATCAGCTTACACCGTGCAAGAACGGAAAGCTGGCCTTCATCTTATCCATTTCCATTTCCACGAAATAGTTCTTGATTCCAGCTTTGGGGGCCGCAGCGAACAATCGCTTCCAATCCACGATGCCCTGGCCGAGTGGGACTTCCTTGGCGATTGGATCTTGCGACGACCAATCTGAAAGATGCATGGAAATGAATCGTCCGGGATACTTCTCGAAAAAGTCGGCTGCCTGGTAGCCGAGCCGGGCTTCTGCCACCTGGAATTGCATCTTGATGACCTTGGGGTCGAACTTGCCCATGATTTCATCGTAGATCAGGCGCCCGTTGAGCTTGACGAATTCGAAATCGTGATTGTGGAATCCCAGTTGGATGCCCGCCTTTTGTGTGCGCTCGCCGAGTTTGTTCATATCTTCCACCGCGTCGAACCAGTCCTGCAAGGGAGCGCCCTCGTGAAGCGAAAAGGTGGAAACGATCATTTGTTTCAGACCCAATTCTTTGGCGAAGCCCAATCGCTCATCGAGCGAGTCCTTGAGCTCCTTAAACCCGAAATGGCAGCTATGGCACGTCAATCCCGCCGCGTGGATTCGTTTGCGCATCTCCGAGCCCTTCATGCCGGCGAGAGGCCCAAAGCCATACTTCGTGTAACCCGCGGGCGAGCACATCTCGACGGACTTGAATCCGTCGGCGGCCAACTGGCTCAGGGTGCCATCAAAATCCTTGCCAATGGCATCCCGCACTTCCCAGGTTTGGACGCCGATGGGCATCCCGAGCGGATCGGCGTGAAGCTCGGCGGCAGGCCGGGTGAGATATCCGGCGGCGGCCATGCCTATGGCGGTCTTGCCGAGAAAGCTTCGTCTTGAGAATGTTTTCATTTGAGGATCTCCTTTTGATTGCCTCCCGACGATGAATGCAACTATGCGAAGGCGTATTCTGCGCCGACTTGAGCGGTGATGCAATATCCGAGCACGACATGCGCGCTTGTCAGTGCCACGCGCAGTAGGATAGCATCGTAGCATCTTTCGCAGGAAATTATGGTTCATGCGACTGCTGCGTGGCGTTACCGGGCTGAACATTGGCTCTCCCTCGGCTACGGGCATGTGCACCTTTTGCCCGATCATGTTCTAGGCCAGTGGTTTTGTGTGGAGCGTCAGAGCGGGCGGATGCGGTGGGACCGCCCGGTTGCAAAAGCCGACTCGGTGATCGGTGTGAGCGAAGGCGTGATTATCGCGTCGGAAATGCGAATGAGCGGGCCCGCCACATATTCCTATGGCGTGTTTGCAATATCGCTTGAGACGGGCGAACTCCTATGGACATCCCACTTCGCAGGGCGGGGCGGCCGGGCGTTCTTGAAAGCTGTGGCAAGCTGGTTTGGCATTGACTTCTCCGATTATGCCGCCGGAGTACGCGGCTCGGAATGTATCACTGCCGCTGGGCGCATTCTGGATCTCCATAGCGGAAAAGAATTGCGCCTCGAGCCTCCATCCGCGGGAGAGAAGTGGCCATCATTCTGGACATTGAAGTCGCCGGCTTGGCAGCTTTACGGCAGGCATCCGGTGGACTGCGGATCAGGCAGGATACTGCGTCATGGTTTGCCCGGTGCCCCCAAGAAAGAAGGGGTCGGGCCGGATGGGACGTTCAATCTTTTTCTCAGCGATGAGCAGGGGCGGCCTTTGTGGTCATTTGATATCGCCACAACCGGCCACCATATGGGCGGAAACTATTTTTCATACCGATTCAACGATGGGTTCGTTTACATGGTTGTTTCGGACCGGCCGCAGACCGTCCCTATCGATCCGCGCCAACCGCTCATAGTCAAAAGGAACCCCGTGCATTATTTCCTTTGGGCCTTGGATATTGAGACCGGGGAAATTTGCCAGAAAGTCCAAATCAGCGAAGAAGAAACCACCTGCTGCCGGATTGAAGACCTGGATGAGCGCTCGGTGCTTGTAAGCTGCGGGAAAGCCGCACTTCTATTCAACCGGATGGCGAAGCCTCAACAATAAGTCATTCAAGTGAATATTGAGACAGGCGTATAATCGAGTTTACAAATCATTGGGTAGGGCCGTGCAGTGCCAGCCTGAAGCGAAAATTCCTCGGAGGATTCCGAAATGCAATTCTTCCGCGATTCGATGCTCGAATTAATCATACAGACTTCCACCAACCTGCCGCCCGACGTTCGCCAGGCAATGTCCGTAGCGACCAAGCGTGAAAATCCCGCCACCCAGGCCGGACAGGCGCTCGCCATCATCGGGCAAAATATTGATATGGCCTACCACGATGAGGGAGCAATCTGCCAGGACACTGGGTTCGTGACATTTGAAATCAAAACACCAGTGGGCGTGAATCAGATGGTGATGAAGCGCGAGATTCAGGGTGCCATCGCGGAAGCCACGCGTCGCGGCAAGTTGCGCCCGAATTCTGTGGATTCCATCACCGGGAAAAACAGCGGCAACAATCTAGGGCCCGGAACGCCCGCATTTCATTTCGAACAATGGGAGCAGCCTGACGTTGAAGTGCGGCTGCTGCTGAAAGGGGGCGGCTGTGAAAACAAGAACATTCAGTATTCAGTGCCGTGTACCCTCGACCATCTGGGCCGCGCCGACCGTGACCTCGAAGGCGTGAAGAAATGCATTTTGCACGCGGTCTGGCAGGCGCAAGGACAAGGTTGCGGGCCGGGAGCGCTGGGCGTTTGCATCGGCAGCGACCGCGCCTCAGGCTACCATCTTGCCAAGCTCCAACTTTTTCGCTCGCTTGATGACAAGAATCCTGATCCGGTGCTGGCAAAGCTCGAACAGGAAATCATGCAGGATGCCAACAAGCTTGGGGTGGGCGCGATGGGTTTTGGCGGAAAGGAAACGTTGATTGGCTGCAAGATCACGGCGGCAAACCGCCTGCCTGCCAGTTTTTTCGTATCGGTCGCGTACGACTGCTGGGCTTTTCGCCGGTTGGGCGTTTTGCTGGACGCGGATTCGGGAGCGATCAAGCAGTGGCTCTACCGCGATCCAAGCCGTCCTGTGGAGCGGTTGATGCCGGAAGGCGAAGGATTCAAACTGACTGGCCATGAGATTCGCCTGGAGCCGCCCCTGACCGAGGCCACGGTACGCGCATTAAAAGTGGGCGACGTGGTGCTGATCAACGGGCCCATGGTGACCGCCCGCGACGCCGCGCATAGCTACCTGCTGCATCACGACGCCCCGTGCGATTTGAAGGGCGGCATACTTTACCATTGCGGGCCGGTGATGATGCGCGAAGGCGACAAATGGCGCGTGGCCGCCGCCGGCCCAACCACCAGCATCCGCGAAGAACCATATGAAGCGGACATCATCAAGCGTTTCGGCATTCGCGCTGTGATGGGCAAAGGGGGGATGGGTAAGAAAACTCTGGCCGCGCTGAAAGAGTTTGGAGCCGTCTACCTGCACGCCATTGGCGGGGCGGCGCAGTTCTACGCGCGGTGCCTGAAGGCGACCGGGGTTGACCTGCTGGATGAACTTGGCGTGCCGGAAGCCATGTGGCACTTCGAGGGAAAAGACTTTGTCGCCATTGTGACTATGGACGCGCACGGCAATTCGCTGCACGAAGATGTGGCGGCGGCGACAGGCTTGGAACTTGAAAAAGTCGGGGCGGGGAAGGCGTAACAGAGGCAGTGACAAGTGAAGAGTGACAAGTGACAAGCAGGGAAGATCTAATTACGCTTAAACAAAGTGCCGGAGCAGCGGCTGTCTTGTACGCAACTCTTCCAGGCAGGAGTATAGGGTATGAAAGCTGTTCGATTTCACGAGCACGGCGGTTTGGACGTTTTGAAATACGAAGACGCGCCTGACCCCAAGATTCAAGCCAACGAAGTCCTGGTGCAGGTAAAAACCTGCGCCTTGAACCACCTGGACCTCTGGTTGCGCATGGGCGTGCGAAGCTGGAAGCTGGGTATGCCGCACATTGTGGGCAGCGATGTGTCGGGCGTTGTGGCTGAAGTGGGCTCGCTCGTTACGCGAGTGAAGCCCGGCGACCGCGTTCTGCTTTGCCCGGGGATCAGTTGCGGCCAGTGTGAGTTCTGTTTCAAGGGGTTGGACAGCGCCTGCCGAAGTTACACGCTCTTCGGAGTGATGGTGGACGGCGGATACGCCGAATACGTGAAATCGCCGGAGGTCAATGTTGTTCCTATTCCTGGCGATTTAAGTTTTGATGAAGCAGCCGCCGTGCCGCTGGTTTTTATTACTGCCTGGCACATGCTCTTTACTCGCGCGCGCATTCAGCCTGGCGAAGACGTTCTGGTGGTGGGCGCGGGATCGGGCGTGGGCAGCGCTGCCATTCAAATCGCGAAGCTATTCGGCTCGCGAGTGATCACGGTTGCAGGCAATGATGCGAAGCTTGAGAAAGCCGTGGCTCTGGGTGCGGACGCGGGGATCAATCACACTAAGCAATCGATTGCGGAAGAAGTGGCGCGGCTTACGGACAAGCGCGGCGTGGATGTGATTGTGGAACACGTGGGGCAGGCGGTTTGGGACGCATGTTTTGAATCGCTGGCTACTTACGGGCGGCTCGTTACCTGCGGCACCACATCGGGCGAGGACGTGAAGCTCAACATGCGCGTCTTGTATGGGCGCCAGCGCTCCATTCTCGGTTCTTTTATGGGAGGCAAGTTCGAACTTATGAACGCGCTTAAATTTATTGGCCAGCGAAAGCTCAAGGCCGTGATTGATTCATCCTTCCCGCTTAAGGACGCAGCCCAAGCGCAAAAAAAGATGGAGAGCCGGGACTTCTTCGGTAAGATTCTGCTGCACCCGTAGAGGTGAGTTCACTTGGTCAGTCCTAGGCGCTCCCACATAACGAAAGATTGAACCGTAGCCCACAAAGTGGCATAATCAGAATTGAAATGGGAAATTCAAATCTTCAGGTCAGCGAGTCTTCCGGCTTCGAAGGCTTGGTCTTCGCGCAATTGGACAACGCGGTAAACTGGGCGCGTAAGTCATCCCTGTGGCCCATGAGCTTTGGCCTGGCGTGTTGCGCCATTGAGATGATGTCCATGTCCGCGTCGCGTTTTGACATTGCCCGCTTCGGCGCCGAGGTCTTTCGCGGCTCGCCGCGCCAGGCGGACTTGATGATCATCGCCGGACGCGTTTCCCAAAAAATGGCGCCGGTGATTAAGAGGCTCTACGCCCAGATGCCCGAACCCAAATGGGTGATCTCCATGGGCGCGTGCGCAACTTCCGGCGGCGTTTTCAATAATTACGCCATCGTGCAGGGCGTCAACCAGTACATTCCCGTGGATGTCTACGTTCCAGGGTGCCCTCCCCGTCCGGAGCAATTAATCTACGCCATCATGATGCTGCAAAAGAAAATCCAGGCGCAGCGTGGGACTTTCAAACAAGCCGTATTCCACACCAAATAATAAATTGATTTTCGCGAATGTGGAAGACTAGCGAGCGCGATGGGGTATCTCTATAGGTAAGCGCAGCGATTGCTCATTATTAAATTGGATGAGGGGAAAAATCCACGCGGTCATTTCCTGCTCGCTGGAAAGCAGATCTTTGAGCGTCGTTTTATCGAGGACGCGATCCACCACCATTTGCACTGCATGCCACAGAGAGCGCATGGAGCAATCCACCGAGTGGGTGCAGACCTGGGCGACGCCGGCGTGATGATCGCAAAATTCCGATTCAAATAGACGCCCGCCCAAGAGCGCCAATACATGCCCCACGTTCATTTCTTGCGCAGGACGTGAAAGCCTGTAGCCGCCGGTCTGCCCGCGGGCGCTGGTCAAGAATCCGCCCCGGCGCAACATTCGAAGAAGTTTGGCGGCGTAGGATATCGATATGCCTTCTCCCTTGCTGATCTCAGGAATGGTGAGGCTGCCGGACGGGCCTTCGCGCGCGATCCGCAACAAACAACGCAGACCGTATTCTTCCTGTGAGCTTACTTTCATGGGAAAATCCGGGAAAGGCTAAGGGTTGAAAGTTAAGACTCGAAAGTTGAATTCGATCCCTCTCGATTTATTAACTTTCAACTCTGAACTCTCAACTTTAACTGCTTTTCTCACATCAATCCCAACTGCAACAGCGCCGCTTCAGACATCTTGCTCTTGTCCCAGGGCGGGTCCCAGACCACTTGAACTTTCACGTCCTTGACCAGGGGAAGAACGCGAATTTTATCCTCCACTTCGCCAGGCAACGTTCCGGCCGCGGGACATCCGGGCGCGGTGAGCGTCATTTTGACAGATACTTCACCGCTGGGCTCGACCTGGGTGTCGTAGATCAATCCCAGATCGTAAATATTTACCGGGATCTCTGGGTCGTAGCAGGTGCGCATGGCGGCCACCACTTTTTCCTTGAGAGCCGCAACATCCAAAGGGCTTGCTCCTACTTCACTCATCGGATTTCTCCTGGCACTTGTTCTTCCGTCTCGGTTGAAACAACTTCCTCGCTTCCCTGAAGAGCGTTGTGCAGCGTATGCCACGCGAGGCTGGCGCATTTGACGCGGGCAGGGAATTCCGACACGCCGGAAAATACGGCCAATTTCCCCAATTGCGGCGCTTGTGGTTTCTTTCCATTGCCGCGTTCGTGTCCGGTAACCAGATCGTGAAAAGTCTGGAACAGGCTCTCGGCCTCGGCGCGTGTTTTCCCTTTTACGGCATCGGTAAGGATGGAGGCTGACGCGGTGGAGATGGCGCACCCCGACCCCTGGAAGCTTACGTCGCCGATTTTGTCCCCATCGATTTTCAGGAAGATGGTGACGCGATCGCCGCACAAACGGTTGAAGCCATCGGCATGATGACTGGCCTCCGGCATGGCGCGGAAATTGTGGGGCCTCTTGTTATGGTCCAGGATCACTTCCTGGTATAAACCGTGAAGGTCAGTCATTAGGCGAAAATCTCCATCACTTTCTTGACACCTTCCACCAGCGCGTCGACTTCCTCTCGCGTGTTATAAAACGCCAGCGAAGCGCGCGTGGTGGCAGGAATTCCAAAACGGTGCATCACCGGCTGGGCGCAGTGGTGTCCGGTGCGGACTGCAATTCCTTCTTGATCGAGAATAGTTCCCGCGTCGTGAGGGTGGATGCCCTCGAGTACAAACGACAAGACGGAAGCTTTTTCTTTGGCTGTGCCGATGATGCGCAGGCCCGGAATTTTGGAAAGCCGCTCGGTGGCATAGGTCAACAACGCGTGCTCGTGCGCGCCAATATTTTCGAGACCCACGCGATTCACGTAGTCGATGCCGGCGCCCAATCCGATGACGTCGGCGATATTGGGCGTGCCCGCTTCAAACTTGTAGGGAAGGACGTTGTAAAAGGTCTTCTCGAAAGTGACCGAGCTGATCATGTCTCCGCCGCCTTGGAAGGGCGGCATGGCTTCCAGCAACGCAGCTTTGCCGTAAAGCACGCCAATGCCGGTGGGCCCGAAAAGCTTGTGGGAGGAGAGAGTATAAAAGTCGCAGTCGAGCGCTTGCACGTCAATCTTGATGTGGGGCGCCGCCTGCGCGCCGTCAATCAGCACTGGCACGTGTTTGCGATGGGCCATTTCGATTATTTTGTCGACGGGATTGATGGTTCCAAGCGCGTTTGAAACGTGCGCCACGGCCACGATTTTGGTGCGCGGGTTGAGCAGTTTTTCGAACTCATCCAGCATCAGTTCACCATCGTCGTTGATGGGGATGACGCGGAGCACTGCGCTCTTCTCTTCGCAAAGTATTTGCCAGGGCACGATGTTGGAGTGGTGTTCCAGGGCGGAGATGATGACCTCATCGCCCGCGCCAACATTTTTGCGGCCGTAAGTCATGGCCACCAGGTTGATGGCTTCTGTCGTTCCGCGCACAAAAATGATTTCGCGGGATTCCCTGGCGTTCAGAAAGTGCTGGACCTTTACGCGCGCGTCTTCATAGGCCTTGGTCGCGCGCTGGCTAAGTTCGTGAACGCCGCGATGAATGTTGGAATTGTCCATCTGGTAATAATGATTTAAGGCGTCCAAAACAACCTGGGGTTTCTGGCTGGTGGCGGCGTTATCCAGATACACGAGCGGCTTGCCATTCACCTTTTGCGCCAGGATGGGGAAGTCTTCGCGAATCTTGTAAACATCAAAGGCTCCGGACGTCGGTGTCTTCGTGGTTGGTGCCAAGCCTTCGCGTGAGGTGGTTGCCATTCAGCTTCTCCAGCGTCGATCCTTAATTCTTCTTCTCTGCGCCGAAAATCGCATTCATTGCGTCCCGCTCATCCGCAATTCATCAGTGTTCGTGCATACTTGAGCTGGCACGCTCCCGCGTCCCAATTCCCATATCGGCGGCCGGTTCCGGCGCAGGTTTGCGCGCGAGCTTTTCCACCACCAGTTCCGCAAGCCGCGCCCGCAACGGTTCGGACTTGATTTTCCCGAGCACATCATTGGCAAAGGCCAGGGTCAGCATGGCCCGCGCCTGCTCATGACCAATCCCGCGGGAACGAAGATAAAAAATGGATTCCGCGTCAATCTGTCCGATGGTGGCGCCGTGCGTGCATTTCACGTCGTCGGCATATATTTCGAGTTGCGGTTTGGTGTTGATCACGCAATCTTCGGCCAGCAACAGGTTTTTGTTGCTTTGTTTGGAGTCGGTCTTCTGCGCGTCCTTGCGCACCACAATCTTGCCGTTAAATACTCCCGTCGATTTGCCGTCCAGAATCCCCTTGTAAAGCTCGCGGCTGCTGCAATGCGGCTTGGCGTGGTCGATGGTGGTGTGGTTGTCCACATGTTGCGAACCCGTGGTGACGTAGAGGCCGTTCAAAGTGCATTCCGCGCCGGGGCCGTCCAGCACCGCGATCACATCTTCGCGATCGAGGGAGCCTCCAAAGCCAATCGAGGTCGCAGTTGCGCTCGACGATCGCTCCAGGTGGAAGTGAAGAGTCGCAATGTGGATTGCCTGCCGGCTTTCATCCTGTTCCTTGATGTAGTCCACTCTCGCATTTTCACCGAGCGCCAGTTCCGTCACGGCGTTGGTAAAGTAGAGTTGCTGATTCTGCTGCCCGGGGCTCAAATATTGCTCGACGACCGTGGCCTGGCTTCCCCGTCCCAGCACCACCAGGTTGCGCGGATGGTAAATCAGGGGTTCGTGACTGGGGCCGGCGACATAACACAGATAAATCGGCTGGGACAAAACTACGTCGGGTGAAATCTCCACCAGCGCTCCGTCTTCCGCAAAAGCGGTGTTAAGCGCGACGAAAGGCTGCTGGGTGGACTCGGCATAGCGGGCAAAATGTTTTTCGAGCAGGGGCGAGCCAGAGGCGATTGCTTTGGCGAGGCTGGTCACCTTCACGCCCGGGGGCAAATTGGAAGCTGGTGTGAGTTCCTCAACAAACTGGCCTGCATAAAAATACAATGCTATCGAATCCGCCGGGTTTGATTGCAATAGTTCGCTCGACTGGCGCGCGCCTTTGGGAGCAAGATAGTCCGCCGCAGGGCGAAACGAAACCCTGGTCAGGGGCGCCACGCTGGTGTATTTCCATTCTTCGTTGCGAGTGGTTGGAAATCCCGAATCGGCGAAGTGGTCGAACGCCCTCTTGCGGATGGCCTGGAGCCAGGATGGTTCCTTGGCCGCTCGCCGCTTTTCAAACTCGGCAAAACTCTTGAAATAGATTTCCTGTTGTTCCTTGACTGCGATCATTTATTTTCCTTGACGCTCAGCTTTCAATGTTCATCTTTTGAATCCAACAACCCAAACAGGATTAGCGGCGACCACAGCGCCCCTCAACTTGGTAAAAAAAAGACATTCCGGCTTCGTTCTTTAAGGTGCCGGGGGTGCCGACGCATCCTCCGTCCCGGGGCGCAAACCTGGTTGCTCCTCCAACCATACGTAACCTTTTTCCTCAAGCTCAAGCGCCAGTTCTTTCCCGCCTGACTTTACAATGCGGCCGTTGGATAAAACGTGAACAAAATCCGGCACGATGTAGTTCAACAGCCGTTGGTAATGTGTGACCACAATAATGGACCGATCATTGGAGCGCAATGCGTTCACGCCGTCGGCGACAGTCCTGAGCGCGTCAATGTCAAGTCCCGAATCCGTTTCGTCCAGGATGGCCAGTTTCGGTTCCAGCACCGCCATCTGGAAAATCTCATTGCGTTTCTTTTCGCCGCCCGAAAACCCTTCGTTTACCGGACGGTTCATCAGCGAGTCATCCATTTGGAGCAGCTTCATTTTTTCGCGAACCAGGGTGAGGAAGTCCATGGCATCCAGTTCTTCCTGCCCGTGTTGTTTGCGGATCGTGTTCAGAGCCGCGCGCAGAAAATAGAGGTTGCTGACGCCGGGGATTTCCACGGGATATTGAAACGCCAGGAAAACTCCGGCGCGGGCCCGGTCCTCGGGTGAAAGCCCAAGAAGGTCGTGGCCCTGATATAAGACTTCGCCCTCGGTCACCGTGTAAACATCGCGCCCCGCCAACACCTGTGCCAGAGTCGATTTGCCCGAGCCGTTCGGCCCCATAATGGCGTGCACTTCCCCCAGGTTGACCTTGAGGTCGATCCCGCGCAGGATTTCGTTGTTGCCCACTTTGGCATTCAGATTCTTGATCTCTAACATCAATTCTCCTTAAATCAATCCGCAGATTTCACGGATTACACAGATTTAGCCGACGCTTCCTTCCAAACTTACGCCCAGCAACTTCTGTGCTTCCACGGCGAACTCCATGGGCAGCTCGCGGAAAACGGTCTTACAGAAGCCATTCACGATCATGCCCACCGCATCCTCGAGCGAGAGCCCGCGTTGTCGGCAATAGAAAAGCTGGTCCTCGCCTATTTTTGAGGTGGACGCTTCGTGCTCCACCTGGGCGGTCGAATTCTTGACCTCGAGATAAGGGAAAGTGTGCGCGCCGCACTTGTCGCCGAGCAGCAGGGAATCGCACTGGGAATAATTTCGCGCGCCAGTCGCACCCTTCAGGATTTTCACCATGCCGCGGTAGCTGTTCTGCCCGTGGCCGGCGGAAATACCCTTGGACACGATGGTGCTCCTGGTATTTTTGCCGATGTGGATCATCTTCGTTCCCGTATCCGCCTGCTGATAATTATTGGTGAGCGCTACGGAGTAAAATTCGCCCACCGAGTTGTCGCCCTGAAGAATGCAGCCTGGATATTTCCAGGTGATGGCGGATCCTGTTTCCACCTGCGTCCACGAGATCTTGGAATTCACACCCAGGCATTTGCCGCGTTTGGTGACGAAGTTGTAGATTCCGCCTTTGCCTTCCTTGTCTCCTGGATACCAATTCTGGACGGTTGAATACTTCACGGTGGCGTTATCGAGCGCCACAAGTTCCACCACAGCTGCGTGCAGTTGATTGGTGTCGCGCATGGGCGCGGTGCAGCCTTCGAGATAGCTCACGGAGGCGCCCACGTCCGCGATGATCAGCGTCCGCTCAAACTGTCCTGTGTCCTTGGCGTTGATGCGGAAATAAGTGGAGAGCTCCATTGGGCAGCGTACGCCCTTGGGCACGTAACAGAATGATCCGTCGCTGAAGACGGCCGAATTCAGTGTGGCAAAGAAATTGTCCGTGTAAGGCACAACCGATCCGAGATACTTCTTCACCAGGTCCGGATGTTCCCGCACGGCCTCGGAAAATGAGCAGAAAATAATCCCTGCTTCGGCCAGCTTTGCCTTGAATGTGGTGGCCACGGAAACGCTGTCAAACACAGCGTCCACGGCCACGCCCGCCAGCATTTCCTGTTCTCTCAGAGGAATCCCCAATTTCTCATACGTCTTCAAAACCTCAGGATCAACTTCTTGCAAGCTCTTGGGGCCCGACCCCTTGGTCTTGGGCGCGGAATAATAGATGGAGTTCTGGTAGTCGATGGCCGGGTAATGGATGTTGGCCCAGGTCGGCTCCTTCATCGTCAGCCATTGCTGGTAGGATTTCAGCCTCCACTCGAGCATCCACTCCGGCTCGTGCTTCTTGGCCGAGATCAAGCGGATGATGTCTTCATTCAAACCGCGCGGGATCTCATCCGCTTCGACATCGGTAATGAATCCGTATTTGTATTCCTTGTTCGCTAGGGTCGCAACATCAGTGGCTGGTGTGGTCATAGAACTCCTTGCGTGGATGCCCCGAAAAATCCTTTGATTGTGTGCCCGGAGATTTCATGCGCCAGATTTCTTATCGAACGCTGGCCAGGGTGCGGTAATTTACTTAATCCGTACGAAACGGTCAAGATTGCCAGGACATCCGCTTCCTTGATTTTCGTGCCAAGCATTATCGGTTCGCCTCGATTTTGACCAAACTCGGGCCGTCTTCACCCAAGCTGGCAATGGTCACGGAACTGAGCGCCTGCGTAATAATCTCATTCACTTTGCTCAGGGGCTCACGGACGGTGCATGTGGGAGCTTGCGAACATGCTCCGCGCGCGGTCACGCATGATGTGATCAGAAGCGGGCCGTCTATGGCGCGAATCACGTCAAACGCAGTGACGGTGGATGGATGGCGCGCCAGGGCATAGCCTCCCTCAGCACCGTGCTGGGAGACCAGCAACCCGTTTTTCACCAGCTTTTGGAGGACTTTAGCCAGCAACTCGGCTGGAATGCCATACGCCTTGGCAATTTCCCGGGTGTTGCAGGCTCCGCCCGGGTCTTTCTCGGCCAAGTGCCTGACGGCGATCAATCCGTAGTCCGACTTTTTGCTCAGTTTCAACATGATCCATATCCGACTTTCTTGGTCGGATTTAGAATAACCCCTCACCCAAATAGGTGTCAAGGGGGTTTTTTGACGATATTCCGTAGACCGGGGGTCGCCAAGGCGACCCCCGGCCCCACCAGAGGGTTATTGAACTAGGGCTTGGAAACAGCCGACAAATCGACCAGTTTGCGGATAGAAGGTACGATGGAAATAAGTAATTCACCGTGCGGCTTGGCGGCGCCATCAAGAAAAGCCTTCTGGTCTGCCAACCAGGATTGAGGGGCCGGCTTGCCGGACTCTAAATAGCCAAGTGCCTGGAGTCCGATCGATGCGAGAGCGGAGACTGCCTGCGCTACGGGAGCATCCTCCTGCAATAGCTCGGAGCGCTGCATCAGCGGGGCAAGCTCGGCAGAGTGGATGCGCCATGTTGTGAGCTGCCATTGGATTTGGTCCTTGTGGGCGCTCCAGTCGTTTACCAGTTTGGCGAACTCGCGTGCCGCATCGCTTTCCGGATGGGCCGCGTCCACGAGATGGTTGTACGCGGTCAGGCTGGTATAGTCGTGCGCTCGCCCTCGCGAGTAACCTTTCACAGGCTCCACGATATCCGCCAACGATTTGAGAAGGTCCGCCGAGTGCTCGCCGGCCATGCGCTCAAGCATCATGGGGTAATAAGAGCGATGCTTCAGGCCCAGCCATTCGAGGCGCAGACTTTCGGTCGCCATGCGCGCATACATGGAATCGATATCCTTCACACTCTCCGGTGACCAGAATCTTTCCGCGATGGCTGCTGTGCGCGGCCAGATGCGGGAGTCCACGTTCTCCGGCGTAACGTATTCCGACCACATGGTGGCCTCGCCTCCCAGGATGTGCGCCTTTTCTTCGTCCGTAAGCCCTGCCGTGGCGCCTTCGAGAGGGTCCACAGCGTAGTGGTCTGAGGCGGGATGCATCAGGTCAATGTAATAGCCGTTGGAGAGAATTCCCATGTAGCCCTGGCGCGCCGCCGCGGCCAGCGATTCCTGTCCGCGCCAGGAATGGATCACGATGTCCTTCGGAACTCCGGGATGAAACACTTCATCCCATCCGACAGTTTTCTTGCCGTGCTTTTGCACCAGGGCTTGAACGCGAGTGCTGAAGTAGGTCTGAAGCTCATCGTTGTTCTTCATCCCGTGTTCGCGCATGTAGGCCTGGATACGCGGATTGGCATTCCACTGTTTGCCGTTCACCTCATCGCCGCCGATATGGAAATACTCATCGGGAAAAAGAGCCGTCATTTCGCCGATCAGTTGGTCGAGAAATTGGTAGACATACTCATTGGTCGGGTCCATGGCGGGATCAAACACACCCCAATGCCGTTCAATGGAATAGGGTCCGGGCGCGCTGGCCAGCTCCGGGTAGCCTACAAACCAGGCAGTGGAGTGGCCGGGCATATCAAATTCTGGAATCACGCGGATGCCGCGATCGCGCGCGTAAGCAATGATTTCCTTTACTTGATCCTGCGTGTAGAAATGCCCGTCCGACCCCATTTCCTGGAGCTTGGGAAATATCTTGCTCTCCACGCGAAAGCCCTGGTTCTCGGAAAGGTGCCAGTGGAACAAGTTCAATTTCACCGCCGCCATGCCGTCCAGGTTGCGCTTGATTACGTCCATCGGCATCCAGTGGCGGCAGGCGTCAATCATCAGCCCGCGCCAGGGGAAACGCGGATGGTCATTGATTCGCACCGCGGGCACGCCAAATCCCTGGGCGTCGAGACTCACAAGCTGGAGGAAAGTTTCGATGCCTCGCATCGCGCCCACGGGCGTGATCGCTTTCAGGCGCGCGTGTTGCGGATCAACTTCAAGCGTGTAGGATTCATCTTCTTTCACTGATTGCACGCTCTCGCCCGCGTGCTGGCACTCGACTAACAGCGTCGCCTTGGCGGGGTCCAGTTCGATTCCGCCGGTCATCGGGACTCCCGTCTGCCGTGACAAGCGCGCCAACAGTCGCGTTGCGGCGTGTTGCAATCGCGGCTCCGTATAGCCGGCCAGCGCCACGCTGAAGCCGCCATCGATCACCAGCCGTCCCTGGCCCCCGGAAACTTCCGCTGGTTGAGGCATCAAATTCAGTTCGCTGTTCTGGCCCTTCAGCATGGGATTCAATGCAAGACTTGCGATCAAAAGCAGAAGCGCCGTTCTCAAATTGTGAGTCATCAATCTTAACCTTCCTTCCATAAAGAGATGCATTTCAACCAAAGGGCAGATGCGAGACAGCCTGGCGCAGCCGGTTACTAGGGAATGCGCCGCCTTAGTTCATCGAAATAGTTCAGCAGCATCGTCACATGGACCGAAGCTTTCTCCCCCGGTTTGGCTTCCGACATCAAGAGCACCAGGAACCGTTTGCCGTCGGGGGCCAGATCCAGGTTCGAAGTCCCCGCGTAGAAGAGCTGCTTGTCGCACCAAAGTCGTGGCTTGCTGGGCACGAACGAACCACCCTCCACCGTATAATCCATCACCATGATGCGATTGTCCGCTGTCTCATAGAACAGCTCGCGGCCGTCCTTGGCCCAGAGCGCATACAATCCGCCCCCTAACGAAATCTGCCATTTGCCCCCGTTCCCGGGCGGGAATGGACGGACATAGACTTCGTCAGTCCCCGATTCATTGGATCGGTAGGCGACCCAGCGGCCGTCGGGAGAGAATCGTGGAACATTCTCGTCGGCCGGCGAGGCCAGGAACAACTCCGGTTTGCCCGGCTTGGGATGATCAGGATCGGCGAGATCCAACCCCAGTGTCCAAAGATCATAGCCGGTATTAGGGTGATGCTCAAAGTACAGAAGCCGCCGGCCGTCGGGGGAAAAGGACCAGGGAACCAATATGTTCAGGCTCTCCATCAATTGCTGGGGCTCTCCCGCCCCATCACTCCGAACCCACAAAATGCCGAAATCGTTTCCGGTGGTCCGGAACACCAGATACTTGCCATCGGGCGACCAAACCGGCACCAACGATCGTCCGTTGAACGTCAGACGGCTTGTGGTGTCCCGGTCCAAGTCGTGAACGTAAACGTCCGAACCTTCACCGACAAACGCCAACTTCCGCCCATCCGGCGAAAGGCGAGGCGTCCCATAGCTCCCCGGCGCAGCAAGAACCGGCTGTGTCCTGCCGGAACTGTCCAACCAAGCCATTTGCCAGACCTCGGCCGCGCTCTTGCCAGCGAGATATACGAATGTGCCCGCCCCAGAAAAGTCGAACTGGCCTGCGCCGGTGGATGAGTTGGAAGCTACATCATCCAACAGAGGCGAGGGTGTGCCTTCTACCTCCAGGCGCTGCGCGTCGAATTTGACCCCAAAAAGCGCCCCTTGACGCAAAAAAACCAAATGCCCGCTCGGCAGATATCTGCCGTAATACCCGCCATGCTGCAAGATTTTCACCTGGCCGGTTTTCAGCGAGAGAACTTCAATATTGGCGTTATCTTGCGCGCTGGCCGAGGCCGAACCTGTGAACAGGACTGCTCCTCCGCCGGGCAAGACCTGTGGCCAGCGGTGAGTAATCTCACCTGGAGCCAGCTTGCTGAGGGGTTCCAGTGCGCCGCCTGCGGCGGGAATCCTATACAAAGGTGAAAGTGTTCCATCTCCTAAGACGATGCTTCCGTCGTCCCCCCAATTGGCGCCCATCGTGTTAGGGCTGACCGAGCAGAGCGTCACAGGTGCGCCACCCTGGACGGAGATTTTCTTGAGCTGTCCGTCCGCGATGAACCCAATCCATTGGCCATCAGGAGAGAAGAAAGGATTGCCGCCATTTTCCGTCCCCGGTAAGGTCGTGGCTTGGGATTGATCGAGCAGGAGAGTGGCGAGTTGCGGCTTTCCGTTTGGTCCATGGGCCGCGAATACCAGTCGCCGGCCATCGGGCGAAATTGCCGTGGTGAGATTGAGCGCCGTCATCGCCTGGGGCCCCAGATCCACGCTCAACCGTGTCAGCGGCTGCTCCACTGGGCGCGTGGCGCGCCAGAGGGCCACTGCAAGAATGATGGCGGCCAGGCTGGCCATTGCTGCCACTGCCCAGGGTAGGGTGCGGGGCCACAGCTTACCACCCCGCGCTTCGCGCTTCCCCTCCTCGGTGAGGAGGGGAGTAAGAGGTGGTCGAGCATCGGGGCTGCTCTGAACCTCCTCAAGCGTGATTCGCGCCTCGCCGATGTCGCGCAGGCGGCGCTTGGGGTCTTTGATCAGGCAGCGCTTGACGAGTTCAATCACTCTTGGCGGAGTCGCTTCTGACAATCGCCCCCAGTCGGGCTCATCCTTAATCACCGCCGCCAGCGTCTCCGAAACCGTTTCGCCCTCGAAGACTTTGGTTCCCGTCAACGTTTCGTATAGCACGCACCCGAATGCCCAAATGTCAGCGCGGCGATCGACAGTCTTGCCCTTGGCTTGCTCCGGACTCATGTATGCCGCCGTACCCAGGATCATTCCTGCCTGAGTGGCCGCGGCGGTGAGCGTGGGCGAATTTGAAATGTTTGTTCCCGATGGGTCAGGGGTCAGCGCCTTGGCCAGTCCAAAATCCAGCACCTTCACCGCGCCGTCGGGAGTGATCTTGATGTTGGCCGGTTTCAAGTCGCGATGGATAATTCCGCGCTCGTGGGCGAATTCGAGCGCCTCGGTGATTTGCCTGGCAATGTGGAGAGTTTCATCTAATGGTATCGGTGATGGACGAACCCCCTCACCCCCTGCCCCTCTCGCCTGGGGAGAAGGAGGGGGCCCCAGGACCTGCGGTGGGCGCCCTACGGACGAGGGCTGGGTGAGGGGTCGTGTCCCTGCAATCCTTTCCGCCAGCGTAGGTCCTTCCACAATCTCCATCACCAACGCGCGCACACTGCTGGAATCTTCCAGGCCGTAGATCGCAGCAATGTTCGGATGATTGAGCGAGGCCAACACTTGAGCCTCGCGCTGGAACCGTGCCATGCGGTCGGCATCGCTGGCCATGGCGGCGGGCAAGACTTTCAAGGCCACTTCGCGATTCAGCTTGCTGTCGCGGGCGCGATACACTTCGCCCATTCCGCCCGTGCCGAGGGGCGCGACGATTTCATAAGGTCCCAGCTTTGTTCCCGGAGTCAGTGGCATCTGCGCAGCGGATTATACAGCAAATCTCAGGGGACGGTTTAGGAGAGGTCGGAGGGAGGGGTGATTGTTGGAAACCTGGGAGAGGAATATACGGCTCTTGCAGTCATACAACGCGCACCTAATGCGGGGACTTGAATTCAAAATCAAAACAGCCTCTCGCGGAGGCGCCAGGCGCGGAGGATCGAAGAGGAGGACTTCGCTTTGGATTCTTTGCGCCTCAGCGCCTTGGCGAGAGATTGTTTATTCTTTCGTCGGGTGAGCGAAAATGTTGGCGAAACTACCCGCCCGCGATGGCTCCAATGATTAAATAAGGCTCTTTGCCCGTAGCAACTTCTTCAGGAAGCGGAGCGTCGGGTGATTCGTGGGACAGGTCTTCCTCGCAGGCGAAGAAGCGCAGGAACGCCCGCCGCTCCTGCGTGACGTGATCACGGATGGAGCCACGCAGCACCGGATATTTGGCTTCGAGGGCGTCGAGCACCGTGCGCTGGGTGACCGCGCCCTCGATTTCAAGCTGCACCTCGCCATCTACTTTGGCCAGAGTTCGCAGATGCATTGGAAGTTCGACTCGGATCATGCGAGCGTTTGCACCTCCACCGAAAACACTGCAGGAAGATCGCGGACGATAGGCGCCCAACTATCTCCAGCGTCGGGCGAACAATAAACCTGCCCGCCGGTGGTGCCGAAATAGATGCCGCACGAATCGAGCGAGTCCACGGCCATGGCGTCGCGCAGCACGTTCACGTAGCAGTCGCGGGCCGGCAGGCCCTTGCTGAGTTCCTCCCACTCGTTTCCGCCTGACTTGCTGCGGTACACGCGCAACTTGCCCTCCAGCGGAAAGTGCTCGCCATCGCTCTTGATGGGGACCACGTAAATGGTTTCCGGCTCGTGGGCGTGAACGTCAATCACGAATCCGAAGTCGGTAGGCAGGTTGCCGCTGACTTCTTTCCAATTATCGCCGGCGTCGTCGCTTCGCATCACGTCCCAATGTTTCTGCATGAACAGAGTGGTTGGTCGTGAAGGGTGCATCGCCATGTGGTGAACGCAGTGACCGACCTCGGCGTTCGGGTCGGGAATGTACTGCGACTTTAGCCCGCGATTGATTGGCTTCCACGTTTTCCCGCCATCGTCGGTGCGAAAGGCGCCCGCGGACGAGATGGCGATGTAGATTCGTCCGGGATCGCTTTTATCCAGAATGAGGGTGTGCAAGCACATCCCGCCGGCGCCGGGCTGCCACTTGGGGCCGGTACCGTGGCCGCGCAATCCGGCCATTTCCTTCCAATTCAGGCCGCCGTCCTTCGATTGGAAAATGGCGGCGTCTTCGATTCCGGCATAGACCGTTTCCACGTCAGTCAGGGAAGGTTCAAGGTGCCAGACGCGCTTGAACTCCCATGGGTGCTGCTTGCCGTCGTAAAATTGATGGGTGGTGAGGGGTTTGCCGGTTTCCGCGCTCGTATCATAAACGAATTTGTTGGCCGCCGGGGGAGGCATGGCGCCGGGCTCGATCTTGATTTCGCCGCCGGGCACTTCCCAGGTTTTGCCACCATTGCTCGACCTCTGGATTTGCTGACCGAACCAGCCGCTGGTTTGCGATGCATAAATCCGGTTTGGATCAACCGGCGACCCCTTCATGTGGTAAATCTCCCAGCCCGTAAAGAGGGGGCCTTGCACTTCCCACTTCTGCCGCTTACCGTCGGATGTCAGGATGAATGCACCTTTGTGTGTGCCCACCAAAACTCGTACGCTGTTCATTCATTCCTCCTTGTTGGTTTTTGCGCCCGCCCGCGCAGGCTCTTGTTTTTCTCAAATTTCGAATAGCCCAATCTGATTAATTTCTTGCCGGTTTCCATAATCGAAGCCGGTCCTGCGGTAATGACGTTTGGGCATGCCCGAGATCGACATGCGCAATAAAAAAATACCGCGGGAGCAATTACTGATTTACTCCTCCTGGCTCCGGAAACCGAATTCTAACCTAATTAATGGCGAATTGTCCCGCCCCTTGTCTTCTTTGCATGGTAAGGGCACGACTTCCCGAAATTCTTGCCCTCAAGGGTTGCTATGTTGTTCTACGGCGCCCCCATTGCGTCTTAATTGCCAGCGTTGCGCGCTAGTCCTAATTCCGATCGACGTTCCGGCCAAGCAGCCGTCATTGCGAGTCCCACGACAATTCCCAATGAGACTTCGATAAACCTGTGAGCTGCGGCGGTCCAGGCACTTTCGTTGCGCGTGATCAGAATCACAATCGCGAGCGTAATTCCGGCGTACCGGTACGCGGCCCTTTCGACGCGGACCAGGGAGCAGAAGATCCCAACTGCCAACACGGCCAAGCCAAACGCAATAATGTTTCCAGGGTAGTAAGTCGCAACAAGCCCCCCGACCCCAGCCCCCAGCGCCGTTCCCGCGAAGCGCTGCATTGAGACTGGAAATGCGGCGCCCAAGGTCGATTGCATCACTATCAGCGCTGATATCGAGGCCCAATAAGCATCCGGCATCCGCAATAATCGCGCCAGCAGAATCGAAATCATTGCCGCGACGGTGGTCCGGACAGAGTGCAGTATCGTGGATGGGTTATCTTTGCCCTGGATCCAGTCGACCATTCGTTCTCTCATTTCTGCTCACCATCCATGCAATTGGAATGCGGGTTTTTCCACTTTCCCCCATAGTTCCGGTCAGGCGTTTGCCCATCGGCTTCATCGGAGCGCCGTCGATTATTTGCTTGTCATGTTAGGCAGTCAAGGGTAGATTATCTGCACACCGGGAAAGCCGTACGGTAAATTCAGATTACATCCGACCAGAGGAGAAGAGTATGAAACGCAGGATATTGGTGTCTTGGATTGTCGCCATGATGCTGAGTGTGGCGGCCTTTGCCCAGATGCCGGAGCAGTATTTGGACGTAACCATTGCGAGAGTCAAACCAGAGAAGCGCGCTGAGTTTGACGCTGTCAGCAAGAAGGTGGCGGAAGCCAACCGGAAGAACCAAGGTGATAAATGGATCGCCATGGAAACCACCTACGGTGAAAACAATGTGGTTACTTTTATCAGTACCCGTGGGAGTTACGCCGATGTTGAGAAAGGTTTTGACGCCTTCATGGGCGCCCTTGGCAAGTCCTTCGGACCGGCAGCTTCTGCAAAACTCTTTCAAGATTACAACAGCACCCTCGCTAGTTCCCGCGGAGAAATCCGGCGTCGGCGCTGGGACTTGAGTGCCAACGTGTCCGCCGATGCAGCGACTGGCGCCAGGATGATCGGGGAATCACGATGGATCCGCACCGTCCGCGTCCGCGTCAGGCCCGGGCATGCAGCCAAATATGAAGATTTCCTGATGTCGCTCAAGGCGGCAGAGGAAAAAACCAGCGAGAAGCCTGCCGTTCTTGTTTCCCAGGCGGTGGCAGGCCAGGAGGGGATCGTATACTACGTTTCCCGGCTGGGCAAAACGCTGGGCGATTTTGACGGCGGCCCAACGATGAAGGACTTGCTGGGAGACGAGGGCTTCCAGAACTATCTAAGGGTCTCAGCCGAGTCTGTGCTGGGAACCGAAACTGTGATCAATCGCTTCCTGCCCGAGCTCAGCAATCCGCCGGCGGAATACGCCGCGGCTTCCCCTGACTTCTGGACACCCAAACCAAAACCGGCAGCCAAGGCCAAACCCAAGGCCGAGGCCGCAAAGCCCGACGCGAAAGAGAAATAGAGATCAATCCTTAAACCAGATCCCGGGCAGAGGCGAAGTACATCTTCACCTCTGCTCAGGGACTCCCCTCGCGCGAATAGCCACTAAATGTGCCGCGCCTTGCTCGACTTTAATCCTCCTTCCAACAGGGTACTGAAAAAGTTAACCTGTCATGCTGAGCGTCGCGAAGCATCCCCGTAGTTCCTTGAAAGCGAATGCGGGGATCCTTCGCTTCGCTCAGCATGACATCGCCGGACATTCCTTTTCAGCATCCTAACCATTCACCTCTAAAACGTCCCGAACAGGGATCGTGAATTTTCCTGTGGCATCCGCACAGAAGGTGTGCCATGCTGATGTGGGCATAACACAGGAGGAAGGAATGGGTGATTCCAAGCTCGATTTGCTGCAAGGGACTTTGGACTTGATGGTGCTGCAAACGCTGGCGGCCATGGGTTCACTGCACGGCTACGGCATTGCCCGGCGCATTGAGCAGGTAAGTGGTGATCAGGTTTTGCTGAACCAGGGGACCATCTACGCGTCACTGGTGCGGCTGCAACAGCGCGGATGGATTTCCGCCGAGTGGGGAACTTCGGAAAATAATCGCAAAGCGAAATTCTACTCAATTACCAAGGCAGGGCGCAAACAACTTACGGCCGACGCGGCTTACTGGCAGAGGCTTTCAGGTGTGATGGGGCGCGTCCTCGCCATGCAAGATGGAGGAGGGAAGAGATGATGGATACTTTACGCCAAGCGCTCAACCGTCTCCGGGCTCTCTTTTTCAGGAGGCCACTTGACGAGGAGCTGGACGCCGAAATGGCTTCGCACCTCGACCTGGCAATTGAGGAAAACCGGCGGCGCGGCCTTTCGCCTGAGGAAGCGCGGCGTCAGGCGCTGATTCGTTTTGGCGGAGTTGAACAAGCCAAAGAGCGCCATCGCGACGCGCGGGGAATTCCCGCTCTGGAGATCTTGCTGCAGGATCTCCGCTACGCTATCCGGCAACTGAGGAAGAATCCGGGTTTCGCCTGCACTGCCATCCTTACCCTCGCTCTCGGCATCGGCGCCAACACCGCGATCTTTACGGTGATTAACGCCGTGATGCTTCGTCCATTACCCTACGCCAATCCGCAGGAACTGGTGACGTGGCGTGGCAACGAGTCCCAGTTGGATGTGGATGACATCCGCGCCCAAAGTGGATCCTTTTTTTCCGCCGGCGGCGCCGTGAATCCCGAGGTGATGGATTACACCGGCGGGACCGAACCGATTGGTGTTCACGCGGGTTATGTTGATGCGGGCTTGTTCGAAGTATTGGGGGTGCCGGCGATGCTGGGCCGCACTCTTTTGCCGCAGGAGGATGTGAAGGGTGGGCCACGCGTGGTGGTACTCGGATACCCATTCTGGCGCGAATATCTCTCGGGCGACCGGAACATTGTGGGTAAGACGATTCCGCTAAGTGGGAATTCCTATACCGTGATCGGCGTGATGCCGGAAAGGTTCGCCGTTCCTGAATATAGCGTGGACCTTTTCGTGTCATTGCGGATGGTTTACCCGGAAGCAGCAGCCTATCGTGGTGTCCATTTCATGCGCTCATACTGGCGGCTAAAGCCCGGCATTACCATAGCCCGCGCGGCCACCGGCATGGCAGCGATAGACGCGCGGCTGGCCGCGTCTTATCCCAGCGAAGAAAAGGGTCGCCACACGGCGCTGGTTCCGCTCCAAGAGTGGGTGACGGGTGAAGTGAGTTCAGCCCTTTGGGTGCTTTTTGGAGCCGTGTGCGTGGTGCTGCTCATCGCCTGCGCGAATTTTGCCGGTCTGTTAATGGCCCGCACCGTTAGTCGCCGCCGGGAGATGGTGATTCGTGCCGCGCTCGGAGGAGGCCGGGGCCGCCTGGTTCGCCAAGCCCTGACCGAGTGTACCTTGCTGGCCATGCTCGGCGGGGCCGCGGGTCTGGTGCTGGCGAAGTTCGGAACGGACTTACTGGTCGCGGCCAAACCCGCAGCGTTGGCCCACTTGAACAGCATTGCAATGGATATTTCGGTTTTGATCTCTGGGCTTGCGGTCTCAATCTTGACCGGCCTCTTATTCGGTCTCGCTCCCGCATGGAGCTCTACTCGCGCCGACGTGGCGGGCGCCATGAAGGAGGAAGGACGAACGGTCACCAGCGGCCCAGCCGGTCACGCATTTCGAAGGACGCTGGTGATCGCGGAACTGGCCCTGGCAATGGTGCTGCTTGTGGGCGCCGGATTGCTCATCCATAGCTTTGCCCGCCTTCGCTCGGTGGATCCCGGGTTCAATCCTTCCAATGTAATTTCGTTTTTCATCCAGTTGCCGGCCGCTCGTTACAGCGAAATCCCAAAGCAGACTTCGTTTCGCCGCGAACTTCTGGCGCGGTTGAATTCGCTGCCCGGAGTTGACGCCGCCATGGTTGGCGATCCTCCCCTGAACGGCAGCGAGGTCACGCACAGCCTTGCTTTCGATGGGCGACCGCCGGTTGCGGAAGGCGACCAACCTGAAGTGGACACATTTTGCGTGATGGGCGACTACTTCCGCGTGATGCAGATTCCGTTGCATGCGGGCCGGGCCCTGGCTGACGCTGACCGGGAAGATCAGCCACTGGTGGCGGTCATTAACGAAGTGATGGCCCGCAAATACTACGCCGGCGAGAATCCCATCGGGCAGCGGATTCGTTGGGGTCATGAAGCGGGTCCGCCAAGATGGATGACCATTGTGGGCGTGGTCGGTGACGTCAAGCAGTATTCGCTCGCGCAGCCTGCGGAACCAGCAGTCTTCACGCCCTTTGCGCAGTCCAACGAGTCGTGGCGCCGCTGGATGGGGGTGGTGGTGCGCACTCCGGGAGCATCGGCGGGATTGATTCCGGCTCTGAAGGCACAGGTCTGGTCGCTGGACAACCAGATTCCCTTGAATCGGATCCAGAGCATGGACGAATTGCTTCAACTATCGCTCGCCGAGCGCCGATTTAACATGCTCTTGCTGGGACTCTTCGCCGGCCTGGCGCTGACCCTTGCGGTAGTCGGCATCTACGGAGTGATGTCTTACAGCGTGAGCGAGCGCACCCACGAAATCGGCATTCGCATGGCAGTGGGCGCGGGCCGAAGTGATGTCCTGAAAATGGTGATGGGACAAGGCGCCCGTTTGGCGGGGCTGGGTGTGGCGATTGGCATCCTTGGAGCGATCGCTCTCACCCGCTTGATGACGAGTCTTCTCTTTGGAATTACGCCCACCGATCCGGCCACGTTCATTGCCGTCGCTGTACTGATGGTCGCCGTGGTGCTGCTGGCGTGCTTCGTCCCGGCCCGCCGCGCCACCAAGGTTGATCCCACGGTGGCGTTGCGGTATGAGTAGCCTTCGTGGTAGAGGCGGCTTTACGCCGCCACATGGAGAGCCCCAAAACATGACGTGGGGTCCCCGCAACTCGCTTCTACGAAACCAAACTGACCCAGGGTCGCATACGATACCCTGCGACTCGCCCGCGCCATGGGTTAGAATACTCCCTCTCCCGCTCATTTGAATTGTGCGGACTTGGGGAGGGACCCATGAAATCTAGACTTGTTAAATCCTCAGTCATACTCGCGCTTGGCTTTAGTCTTGTGCTCTCGGCCCTCGCTCAGCAAAAACCCCTGACCAAAGACCAGGTGGTCAATCTGGTCAAAAATCAATTCGGAGACAAATCCGGCGCCCGAGCCATCAAGCAACGAGGGATTGATTTTGAACCCACCGACGATTTCATTCAGAGCTTGAAGGACGCGGGAGCTGACGACGACTTTATTCATGCGCTTCAGGAAGCGAAACCAGCAAGCAAGCCGGCAAGCAATCCCGCGGTCAAAAAGCCTCTCACGCAAACGCAGATTCTGGCGCTGCTCACCGGTTCAGTGCCGAGCCATCGCGTCTCGATGCTGGTGCAAGACCGAGGCATCGACTTTGTGCCCAAAGAGGATTTCCTGGGCGAAGTCAGCCGCGGCGGGGGTGACGCGGATTTGCTGAAGACGCTGCGCACGGCCAGGGTGATCAGACCGAAAACTACTGACCCTGTGCTCGAGGCGCGGAAAGCTGAAGTGAGGAAATATCTGGCACGAGCGGCGGAGCTGATCCATCAGGACAAAGTTGATCAAGCCGAACAGGAATACCGTGCAGCCTTGCAATTGTCCCCGGATGATCCGGACGTCCTGGTTCCCCTTTCCGGAGACCTCGAAAATCTGGAGAGATGGGATGAGGCCATCAGTGTAGCCCGCCAGGCTTTGCGCGTGGACCCGAATAATGATAACGCGCACGTCAATCTGGGCATAGGACTCGGAAGCAAGAATGACGTGGATGGAGCCGTGGCTGAGTTCCACGAAGCGTTGCGCATTGATCCCAAGAACGACTGGGCGCATTACAATCTGGGCGTGGCGCTGAATATTAAAGACGATCAGGCTGGCGCGATTGCCGAATATCGCGAGGCCCTGCGGCTGAATCCCAAAAACGATTCGGCCCATTACGGCATGGGCAAGCGCCTTGAACATAAAGGCGACAAAAGAGGCGCGATGGAGGAATACCGCCAGGCTTTGATACTGGTTCCAAACAGCAGCGCCTACCGGGATAACTACGAGCGCCTGGCGAGAGAATTGAATCCGTGACGCGAGTCAGGGAATCAGACCGCAGACAGGTAAACAGCCAGTATCAAAAGCACGCCAAAAATGATGGCGTGAGCGAGTTCGCTGAGGCCAAGGCGATGGATGCGGAGCGGCGCAGGTTTTTTGAAAAACCACGCCGTGCCGCGATAAAAAACGGGCACAAAAGCCAGGGAAAGCCAGGGATGAATGTCGCCGCGCAGCCAGGCGACGAATAGCAAAATAATCGTCACCGCCTGACCCATCAGGAAATTTCCGCCGCGAAGTAACTTTTCACCTCGAAACTTTGCTTGGGCGGATTGAATCCGAAGCTGGACATATTGAATCTGGTTGGCGGCAAAAAGCCAATTGAGCCCCCAAGCGACCAGGGCCGTTTCATCCAAGCGGCCTGAGACCACGTAATAGCCACCGGCAGCAGTTGACGTCAACCCAGCCGAGCCGATCAGTTGCCCCAGCACGCGATTCTCGCGGCCGAGTTTTTTGATTCCCGCTTGTGCCAGGAAAAATAAGAACGCCATCCCACCCAGGGGAAGGAGCAGGTAGTCTCCTTTCCAAATTAAGAGCAAACCCAGCGCCGCCGTTGCCACGGAAAGGTAAACCGCGATTGAAATGTAAACCGCCCCTTTTTCCCTTTCTGATGAAGCCCGCCAGGGCGTCGTTTGCAGAAGGGCTTCCGCCGGTGTGCGCAGGCAAAACAAAGCCAGAGCCGCCAGAACAAACAGGAATAAGCCGGCCAAGCTGCGTCCCGTGCGGAATCCCGCTGCCGCCCCGGTAACAAGAGGGACCAAAAGCATTCCCCATGCGCCATGCTCGCGCGGCCAAATCAGCAGCCCAATGCGACGCGCGTTGGCGGATGGCATGGTTGGTGAAGGACTGGTCATCGATAGTCGGGCATGATGAAACGAAGGATTTATCCCACCAGCCAACAAAGACTCTAACACGGAGGACACGGAGCCCCGCCCTTTTATCAAAACCTTCTCTTCGCAGTGTCGGAACTTTTGTTTTCGCTGGAGGTGGGAAACCTACGAGCCCAAACCGCAAACAATTATGTGGCCAATCGAGATTATGTTTACGCAGGGTGCACAACAGCGCAAGCTGGGTGGGGCTTAAATCAATTTGGGAAGTCATGCGGAAATAATTACGACTCTGCGGAGTAATCCCAAAGGGCGAGTAGCCGACGATGGACGTCTTCCATCAATCGAACGTCGGAAGGACGTGGCATACCCGGCCGGACAATCTGATCCAGAAACTCGGAGCCGCTGGATTCACCGGGTATCTCAAGGATGCAGTCAGCCAGGTTAGGCTGAATATCCCGGATCTTTGCCAGCATGTCTTCATTGAAGGGATTTGAGTAACGCAGGTCAACCAGAATCGCGTCGTAGTTCTCTCTCGCGATCATGGCAAGGGCCTGCCTTCCGCCCATCGCTACCTCACCCTCGTAATTCAATACTTCAAGCAAGACATAGAGAATGTTGGTAATCGATGGTTTGTCTTCAACAATCAGAATCTTGCGGCGAGTTCTCTTGTTGGCCGGGGAACGGAGTGAAGGTGACCATGGACTGGCATCTCCGCTGGATTTCACCTGCCCTCGCCAATCGGTGGGAACTTGAAGTAAGCCCATTTGTCTCCTTGTAAATCGCTTGGATTAATGTACCTTCCGGCCCAAGCGCAAGCTCTGCGGACATCGGGCAATTCAATAGCCATCCATTCATTGGTTAACCTCTTGAAACAAATGATTTTAGCAATGGTGCAATACTAAGTCTGCCGTTTGACCATGTAGAATATTCATTGGAGGTGTAAAAACTACTCTCTGGATTGATAGATTCTGAATATTCATTTGGAGGCGAAAAACATCGGATTTGAACTGTCTCGGTGGCCAACTATTCTTGCGGACGGCTCAATTGATCGACCCGCGAAAGCAGTTTTTTGACTCCGTCTTGGAAATTCTCATGGGATGGCAAAAGACTCAGGACGACATGACAGTCAGAATAAAAATCATAAAAATGGCCGGGATAAACCAGGACGCCGTCCTGGCGAAGGAATTCGAGCGACCATTCTTCATCCGTGTGCAGGGCCGGAAGTCTTAGAATTACGTACCACCCTCCCGATGCTTTCAGACGGCGCACCAGGGAATCCGGGGAGAGTTGCTTGTCGAGCCAAAGCAAATTTTCTTGCGTGCGGTTTGAAACCTGAGATTGGATTCCCCCCCGGCCTTCCAGCAATTTGGGCAGAGCGTGGGCCAGCGGTGCAGAGACGGACAAGTATGTATCCGCGATTAATTCGAGCCGGTCCTGCGCATCGCTCAAAAGATCGGCGGGACCATTCACGACCAGCCAGGCCAATTTCATTTGTGGCAGCGCGCAAATTTTTGATAAACCACTCAGCGTGAATGTCAGGACGCCTGAAATGGCCGCATGGCTCGCCACGCGTTCTCCGCTTGCAGATTGAAATTCGCGGGCAACGTCCGAACTTTTCGACGATATCGATGGCAGAGAATAGTCGCTGAAAACTTCGTCGGCGATCAATGCCAGGGAATGGCGTTCGCAAATGCCGACCAGGAATTCCAGCTCTTGCCGGTGGACAAACGATCCGGTGGGATTATTGGGGTGCACCACCAGCAAGGCCCGGGTGCGCGAGGTGATCAGCGGCTCCAGGGCGCGCAGATCGATCTGCCAATCGACGTCATAGACCAATGGGTAGGGCACGAGATCGAGGTCGTTCAGGCGCGATAGAAAATCAAACAGGGGATAACTGGGCGTAGGGGCCAAAACGTTGTCACCCGGATCGGCCAGCAGCCGGAAGACATAGGCGTAAGCTTCGCTGGTGCTGGTAGTGAGAAAAATCTGACGCGGGTCGACCTTCACTCCGCGCTCTGCATAATAGCCCGCCACGGCTTGACGCGCGCGCAAAAGTCCGCGCGGGTCGGGTTCATAGGTCAGCGAAAGCGGATCCCTCAAAGCGCCGATGATTTCCTGGCTGTCATACACAAAGCCGCAACGAGTGGGGTTTGACTCGGTGAGGTCAAGCATGGGCCGCCCGCTCTTTCGAAACTCTTCGATGGCCTGCGTTAACGGATTGGGAGTAAGACGCCAGTGGGTGCGCTTGGCAAACATAAACGCATGAAAGCATGCGCGAGGGCCCATTCGTTTTGCAAGGATTTATTCAGCCCTCCACAAAGGCTGATGGACTTATCGTCTCAAAATTAAGGTAAACTCAATTGAAGAGATCGGAGCGTTTCCAATTCGTTTTGAGAGATTACTTTAGGGAAATTCGTGATGAGCGAAACTGCCGCACCTGCTGTTGATTTTGGAGGCCTCGAAGTCGTGGCTTTTGAAAGCCGTCTGGCCAAAGAAATGGCCACACTCATCGAACGCCTGGGCGGGGTCCCGCGTGTCGCGCCCTCTCTGCGCGAGGTTCCGCTGGAGGAAAATGCCGCCGCGATTGATTTTGCCTTGAAACTATTCAGCGGCGGATTTGACGCCGTGATCTTCTTGACGGGCGTCGGAACACGAACCCTGTTTCAGGTGCTTGAGACTCAATACACCCGCGAGAAAATTGTCAATGCCTTAGCTAAAACAACCGTGGTAGCCCGCGGCCCCAAGCCCATCAAGGTCCTGCGCGAATATCAAATTCCAGTTGCCATCGCTGTGCCCGAACCCAACACTTGGCGGGAAGTGCTTCATGAACTGGAAGAGAATGACCGTGGATTTACCATTAAAGGAAGCCGTATCGCGATTCAAGAGTATGGAATTTCCAACCTAGCGCTGGTGACGGCTTTGAAGGATCGTGGCGCCAACCTATTCCTGGTTCCGGTTTACCGCTGGACGCTTCCAGAAGATATCAAGCCGTTGGAACAAGTCGTGGGATTGCTCGCGGGGGGAAAAGGCCGCGTGGTTATGTTCACCAATGCAGCCCAGGTGGACCATCTGTTGAAGGTGGCGGCTAAGAATGGTCTGAATCAGAAACTGATCGATGCGCTGGCAAGGTGTGTGATCTGCTCTGTTGGCCCCACTTGCAGCGAATTCCTGCGCGATCATCAAATCGCCGTGGATATTGAGCCGGAACACCCCAAGATGGGAGCGCTGGTGCACGAAGCGGCCAAGCGCGGTCCTGAATTGCTGCGCCAAAAGATGAAACAATCTGAAGTGAAAGAAGCTGTGCAAGTGGCTGATGTTACAAGGTTGCCCCTCCAGGCGCGGGAAGCTCCCTGGGCCAATTCACGGTTTATGCGCGCTTGCTGTCTGGAGAAAACCGACTCCACGCCTGTGTGGTTAATGCGCCAGGCGGGGCGATACATGAAAGAATACCGAGAACTGCGCGCCAGGGTTCCCTTTCTCGAACTCTGCAAATCCCCCGACTTGGTTTCAGAAGTGACCGTGACCGCGGCGAAAAAAATAGGCGCCGACGCCGCCATTATTTTTGCCGACCTGCTTTTGATCGCTGAGCCACTGGGCTTCGGTCTGGAATACGACAAGGGTGAGGGACCGGTGGTCACGCCCATGCTTCGCGATCATCGCCACGTCGATAGCCTGCGCGAAGTGGAACCCACGGAATCGCTGGCGTACTTTTATGACGCCATCCGCCAGACGCGCGCCGATCTCTCGGCGGAAATCCCGCTGATCGGATTTGCGGGTGCGCCTTTTACCCTGGCCTCCTACATCATCGAGGGCGGTGGGTCAAAGAATTATCTTCACACCAAGAACCTGATGTATCGGGATCCGGGGGCGTGGCGCGCGCTGATGGAACACCTGTCGCGCAACCTGGCCAAGTACGTGAACGCGCAGATTGCCGCCGGAGTGCAAGCAGTGCAAATTTTTGACACCTGGGTGGGGTGTCTCGGGCCTGCCGATTACCGTGAGTTTGTGGCTCCCTACACGCGCTCGCTGATTCAGGGAATTACCCCCGGAGTGCCGGTTATCCATTTTGGAACTGGCACCGGCATGCTCCTTCCGGATATGAAGAGTGCGGGAGGCAATATCATTGGCCTCGATTTTCGCGTGGAGCTGGATGAAGCCTGGGAACGGCTGGGCAACGGGGTGGGCGTTCAGGGTAATTTGGATCCGACTGTTCTTTATGCCGACTTGTCATATATCCGCCAAAGAGTTCAGAAAATCCTGGACCAGGCGGCGCGCCGTCCCGGACATATTTTCAACCTCGGCCACGGCATTCTGCCCGATACTCCTTTTGAAAACGTCGTCGCGCTGGTGGAAATGGTGCATGAAATGAGTAGCAAGAAATGAGTTCGACATAACTACCGTGCGCCCATCCCAAGGCCCTATGGTATTCTCAAATCTCACCTTTCAGATTACAAGTCATGAGCACAATTGATCACAAATTGCCGAAAAGCAAAACGCGCTGGGGCGTACTTCTTCTGGCCCATGGGGCGCCGGACCGGCTGGAAGATATCCCTGAATTCTTGCTCAACGTGAGAGGTGGACGCCCGCTGCCCGAGCCCGCCGTGAAGGAAATCATCAACCGCTACCGCCTGATTGGTGGAGGGTCGCCTCTGCTGAAGCTCACCACATTGCAAGCCGCAGGTCTTGCGGAGGCGCTGAATCAAGGGACCGCTGGAAGTGGCCCTCAATCGATTCCTGTCTACATTGGGATGCGAAACTGGAAACCTTATATTGCCGACGCGATTGGCCAGGCGGTGGAGGATGGAGTGGGCCGGCTGGTGGCCCTTTGTCTGGCGCCCCAAAATTCGCGGACTAGTGTCGGCCTATACCGGAAATACCTGGCCGAAGCGGTTGCCAAAGTCTCGCCGGAGTTAAAGGTGGAATTCATCGAGAGCTGGCACGACCAGCCCGACCTCGTTGCTGCCTTTGCGGACCGGGTCTCCGAAGCGCTCAGGCAGGTTGAGAGCGAGGTGGGCGGACCTGTTCCGGTAATTTTCACCGCGCACAGTGTTCCGGAAAGAACTGTAGCGGAGGGCGACCCCTACGAACGCCAGGTAAAAGAAACAGCACGGCTGGTTGCCGAGAGAATGTCCCTGAAGGATTTTCGAATTGCGTTTCAGAGTCAAGGCATGACGGCCGACCCCTGGATCGGGCCCACGGTGGAATCACAAATCGACGAACTCGCAGCGGCGGGCCACCACCATATATTGATTGCCCCCATTGGTTTTGTTTGTGACCACGTTGAAATACTTTATGACATTGACGTGCTTTTCCGTGATTACGGTAAAAACAAAGGGGTCGCCGTCCACCGGTCACAATCATTGAATAATAGCCCGCTGTTCATCCGCGCCCTGGCCGCCGTGGTGTCGGCGCGGATTGGATCCGACATCCCCGAAAGCCGCTCTGCGGGAATCGTCTGAATGTCATCCCACATCATAAGCAGTACGACAGATGGATCATGGCGAAGGATTGCCGTACTGGGTGGTGGTGTCTCCGGCCTCAGTGCCGCTTACACCTTGGCCCGTGCGCGCCAGGCGGGAGCCCCCATAGAAGAGTTCCTGATTGAAGCGAAAGACGGGCTGGGCGGCGTAATCCGAACTGAGGTTGTGGATGGTTTTGTGATTGAGGCCGGTCCGGATAGTTTCCTCACCGAAAAACCGGAAGCGGCGGCGCTCAGTCGCGAGCTGGGCTTGGGCGATTCGCTTCTTGGTTCGAATGATGGTGAACGCCGCACTTACATCCTGCATCGGGGGGAGCTGATCCCCCTTCCTGACGGCCTGATGCTGCTTGTGCCCACGCGCATTTGGCCCATGATCACATCGCCTCTGCTGCCGATGGGCGCGAAATTATCCATGGCATCGGAATGGTTCATGTCGCCGCCCGTCAACCCGCCGGCTGACGAGTCGGTGGCCGATTTCGTGCGTAGACATTTTGGAGTCGAACTGCTCGAAAATATTGCTGACCCGCTACTGGCCGGAGTGTACGGCGGTGATTCGGCTTCCTTGAGCGCTCGTTCGGTCCTCAGCCGCTTTTGGCAAATGGAGCAAAAGTATGGAAGCCTGACACGGGGAGTTCTTAAGGCGCGGCGTCTGCGCCGAAAAGAGGCAAGGAAAAATTCGCAGGGACCGCCAGCCCCCCCAGCTCCGCTTTTTACCACACTGAAGGGCGGGCTGGGACAGTTGACGGAAGCCTTGGCGAAGAATCTGGATAGCGCGCGGGTCTTTTCAGGGCGGCGGATTGAAAGCATTGAGATTGCGCAGGCCAATTCAAAGGATGTTTACGTCATTCGATGCGACAAGGGCGTCTCATTTCAAGCCGACGGTATAATATTTGCCGTTCCTGCCTTTGAATGCAGCCGGCTGCTCTCGGGACTTGACGCGGCGCTAGCAGACTCACTCGCGACCATTGAATATAGTTCCGCCATGACCGTCGCCCTGGCCTATGATGCGGAAACGGCCGTCAAGCTCCCCCCAGGATTTGGTTTCCTGATCCCACAAAAAGAAGGGCGGCGGATGCTTGCGTGCACGTTCGTCAATGCCAAGTTTTCGCATCGCGCCCCTGCGGGTCACGCTTTGCTCCGCTGCTTTTTGGGCGGGTCCCGCGACCCCGGAGTTTTGGAATTAAGCGATGAAGCACTCATCAAGCTGGTGCGGGAAGAGCTGCAATCTATTCTGAAATTATCGGCCACGCCGCTTTTCCATCGCGTTCATCGATGGCCGCGAGCGATGGCGCAGTATCAGGTGGGGCACGAAGAAACGGTAACTCGAATCCAGACGCGCCTGCTGAATCATCCGACACTGGCACTAGCGGGCAACGCTTATTCCGGGATTGGGATTTCAGATTGTGTTCGCACGGGGCGCGATGCTGCCGACCGTGTTATGCAGCAGGTCCTTCGATAGGACTCGATTTTTCACGCGCCCGGGGATGTGGATGAGCGGGTGTAGAACGGCAGCGACGTGACTTCCGCCGCCGCACCGGAGGCGAAGGCAAGGTGCGCTCCTGGATCGGAAACTTCTCTCCGAAGGTATGCCATCGCAATGGTCTTTCCTAGCGTCGGCGAAATGCAGGCGCTGGTCACTTCGCCAATTTCCTTGCCTGCGGAAATCAGCTTTTCCCCTGGGGATGGGGGCGTGGCGCCTTCGACCAATAATCCGGTTAGCTTCCAATTCACATGTCCGCGGCTGCGCGCGCGCTCCACAATTTCCTGCCCGATGTAACAGCCTTTGTTAAAACTAAGCGCGTTGAGCAGGCAGGCCTCAAGCGGTATGGTGTCCTCGCCCATATCGGCGCCGTAGCGGGGGATTCCGGCCTCAATCCGCAAAGATTCCAAAGCCTCCGTACCGCAAGGAGTCGGGCCGCCAGGGGAGGATGTTCCGCAAACAGAATCCCAGATTCCCGTAATTGTATTCGCTTCAGCCCAAATCTCAAACCCTTCTTCGCCAGTGCTCGTGGCCCGAATTACCCGGACTGGGCTGCCGGAGTAGGTGCTTTCCACGTGATCGAGTTCCCCCGCCGGAGGCGAACTGGAGGGGAAGAGTCTTTCCAGGAACTGGCTTGATTTCGGGCCTTGAATGGCGAGCGCAATACAATCTACGGGGACGATCTGAACGCGGTCGCCGATAATATAGCGCTGGAGGGACTGCATGGTTTTTTCGCGCAAGTCGGCGTCCGTGTCGATCAGCAGACGGTCGGTGGCGCAGTAGACGCGGAAATCAGTCAGGATGTGTCCTTGCGCATTCAGAAGCGTGGTGTAAGTCCCCTGGCCGGGAACAAGTCTCTTGATGTCATTGCTGACGATGCGGTGCAGGAATCGGACTCTATCGTCTCCGGTCAAGGCGAATCGGGCGCGAAAGGAAAAATCAAACATGCCGGCGGCTTGCCGGACCGCTTGATGCTCTTTGACGTGACCTGCATACCGCAAGGGGACGGCCGCGCCGTGATAATCGGCCAGTGCAATCCCATGGGCGCGATGATGGCCTGCGAGCGGGCTTTGAAGTGCTTCCGCCACTCAGGTCCTCCTCAAGTAGGCAGAGATCAGGATGACGATCATGGCCAGGGTCAGGGCAATGGCCAGCCACATCTGGCGTCGCGCCCGAAACCAATTTAGAAAATTGAGCGGAAGTGACAGGCCGAGGGCAATTGCGAAGACGAGCATGGCCAGGACGATTTTAATCGTCAGCAGCAACCAGGCGCGCCCCCACGGGACTTCCCAATAGTATTGCCTGACATTGTAGAGGCCCGAAATCAACAGAAGGAGAATTACGCTCCAACTGACCCAGCGAAATTTTCCCAATACGGCTTTTAGCAGCGTTTCCCGCTGGTCCGGATTCAGAGCGCGCATGGAGGGCAGAATGATGATGTGGAGAAAAGCGATGCCTCCCACACCCAAGACCGCGGCGCTCACGTGAACCCATTGGACGAATGTGGACAATCATCGCTCCCGAAAAAGGTGGCCATGCTGTTTGGAATTTCCCGCGACACTCTCAGGCCTTCAGGGCTTCTGCCGCGATCTGGTCAATCTGCCCTGCGAGGTCGAAATCTTTTTGGGTGATGCCGCCCTCGCTGTGAGTCGAAAGAGAAATGCCGACCACGCTGTAGTTAATCGTGATATCGGGATGATGTCCGGCTTTTTCGGCGGCATCGGCAATTTTGTTTACGAACGCAATGGCGGGCACAAATGACTTGAAGGTAAATTTCTTCACGATCGATTTGCCGACGTGGGACCATTGGGGCATCGCCTTGAGCTTCTCATGGATTTCCACTTTACTTAGTGCTGACACGTTTGCTCCTTTCCTCTTAATTGATGAATTGGGGTTTGCGTAGGAACTTGACTGGCGGGGCAGACAAGTTTCAGTCTGACAAATTCGCACAGGTCAGGCGAGGAGTATTGTCCCGGCGCCATGGGGAATTTTGGTTTGTTCACGAAAATACCGGGCTCAACCAAAGGCCAGGCTGCGGAAGGGCCATTGAGGCAGGTTCCGATGGGGACCAACGCGTCCGCCCGATCCAGGAATCTGAGCGCGGACGGTTTGAAGTCGGCCTGGGACCTATCGAGGACCACCAGGTAAAGGCTGGGAGTCATAAAACTCAGGACACTGTTGCTCTCAATCATCACATAATCATCATCGCCTAATGCGCGATCAAGAATCGGAAACGCGTCCGCCAACTGCCCTTGCCGGACACGCAGCCAGAAGGATCGACGGGCGCCGGCGGCAAGAAATCGGGAAGTGTCACTTTGGCCCGACGCGTCGCGCTCTTCCGTCAATACGTGGGCGTGTTCGGTGGGCGCGCAGCCGCAGGGTTCTCCGTCGAGCGAACAAATCCCATGGCCATATTGCGTGATTTTGACGGCGGTCCAATTCAGCCCATTCATGTTGCTGATTAGACCTGCCATCACGGACGTCTTGCCGATGTTTCGGGAGTGCCCGCCAACGACCACCGTTTTCATATTCGTTGTGAGTCCAATTAATCGTTAACCGTTCCGAGTATATGAAGTGCGGTGCGACAAGTCAACGCAGTGAGGGGGTATTACGCACGGAGGGGATTTTGCTACACCTCGCCAACCTTGGGCCGTTTTGGGGCTAGTCCTCCTGCGTGGGCGCGGGAATGGGAGTGGGGGTTGGTGTGGGCGCTGGCGCGATGTGAAAGCGGATTGGGTTGGTGTGGGCGCGAGCGTGGAGTGAAATCGCAATGGGCTCGCGCACCCTGCTTGTCGCAAAGTTCTGCACTGAGCGCAGGCGCTGTTGCGGGAAATGCGTTTGCGCGACGGCTACGGATAGTCCAAATCAAAGAAGGGATGTTCGACTAGCCTGTTGGGGTCATAGGCAGATTGCGGGGTTTCTTCGGTGAATTGCTCAAAGCGATGGTGCTTCCAAGCGAAGCCCTTGATGGTGTATCGATGCAGGCAATAAACGCAGGACTCGCCAATGTCGAGGTCGGTTCGAGCGGAGAAAACGTGCAAGCGCCGGGGGTCGCCATAGATGTCAAATGCTCCCAACGGAGCTTGCTGCTGGAAAATTACTTCATACGATTTCCCGTTTGCCTCGAAGAGCACAAAACTAGAGACACTCCCGTCGCCATTACACCGGAAAGCAACGGCAGCGGTTCGTCGCTTGTGATCAAGACGGAACTCTTTGAAACCCGCGGTGAAGCATCCATTCGCGAGGCCAGAAAATTCCTTGAGCACTCGCCCGGAGCGCAAGAACACGACATGTGGGTCCGGATTGAGGGTATCGTCTTTCTCATACACTAGAAGTGTTTCGCCGAGTCCGGTCAGAGTTGTTCCCACAAGTACTCGAACTTTATAGTTAGCAGGAATGACCGCAGCAATATCTCCAGGGATAATGGGAGGCTGGAGGAATTGGGGCGTGGAATCAACCTTGCCCATCTCCTCCAGCATGAATGCACATAGGGTTGCGAACGGACCCTGAGAAGGCTCGATTCGCTCCACCACGTGATACTTACCCGACTCGGCGCCTTCTAGAATCCAGGGTGTGCCACCCTGGACAAAGATCGCAGTGCGTCGTCCCTTGCCCTTTCCAGGCTGGACAGGTGGCAGAGGTGGAATCGTAGGCATCGACCAGAACCCTGATTGCTCAATTAAGTGAACGAATCGTTTAACGATTTGTCTTGGGACCTCGGCCGTCTCATCCCTAGTGAGGTATCCCGGCGCGAAGCCGCCCGTTCCATTAGTTGTCTTGAGGACAACTTGGCCCGTACCATCGGAAAGAATCGTTACACGGATAGACCACGGGTGGAAATATGGCGGGAGTTTCAAGAAGCGGTAGACTTTGATGTTTTCCTGCTTCGCTGCATCAAGTAGTGTTGGCTCCTTCATGTTGCGTAAGTACCAAGCGTAAAATCTTTCGGTGAAGTCATAAGCCGTGGGATTGCTGTTGAATGTTCCATCAGGAAAATAGCGAGGGTCCCCGTCTACCGGCAGCCGATTTGGGGCGTAGACAGGCCCGACCAGGTTTTCATAGGGATTTGATTGAGGTGGAACTGTCTGCTTTTTCTTCGCTGGCCTGGCGGACACACCCAGCGAAGCAGAGAAGAGCAATATGAGCAGAAGAAGCACCTGGGGATTCCGAGCTTGGGCACGTGCGATGTGTGAATTCATTTCCAAGTTTGATGCCGCGCGTCTAGGCCGCGTTGCGCGCTCGGGAATTGGCGTGGGCTAAGCCATTGCGCACGGCCAACTGTATGTAACCGCTTGGATCGGCCAAGTGGAGGCTCGGTTATTGAGGAAAAACCGCAGGAATTCCGCTGCGCCTTTTCATTCATCCGATGCACCCCTGAACTAGCTTTGCAATCGACTGCCAATGCCGTGGGTGCGGGATGCGCCGGCCCGCGCGAATTCCTGAGGCATATGGAACCGAAATACTGAGCGCTGAAGAAATGGCTCGGACAGAAAAGCTAGCAAGCCGTGGCAGAATTTTTTCGCAGTAAGTTCTCTCGTCAAGCCACTCTGGCTTGTCTGAAGGTTTCCACGCTATCTCTGCGGCCCTCTGTCGTTTCTGTGTTTGACCGCGTAGCGCTTCGGCCTTTGGGCTGTGCGTCGCGAGTCGCCCCAGCTTTGCAACCTCAAGGAATGTTTCTTTGGCTGTCGTTTGCGCACACTTTAAGCAATTCGAGGAACCTCGCGCGATAGATCCCCCGCAAGCTCGACATACGACCGGGGGGCGGGGAGCAGGTATTGCGGAAAAATCAACCGGGTTACCTTTAGCTTCCCGTCGATGCCCCTGAGTCAATCGCGTTGCAGGTTGGAGTTGCTTATTCGCCCTCACAATACCGGACCATAGAGTGCGTGTGACCCACTCGGCAACCGGAGCAATGGCGCGCGCCCACGTTGGCGCAGTTTCGGAAAGCATGGCGGCAAAAGCCCCCATTAAGCGACACGAGCCGTCGCGTTGCTCGAAAAACCATCCCCGCCGCAGGGGTTCCCGAAGTATCCAGTCCAAAAGATAAGCGTCAACTTGCGGGCGAATCGGTTCCATAAGGTCACAGGCGAAACTATCGCGGGTTCGCGTATCAACGTGCATCACGCCAAGGCCTGGGTCGAGCCCAAGCGCAGCGGCGGCAAGGCGGGCTTCCGATTCAAGCACGGCATATAAGTAATTGAGAATTGCATTGAGAGGATTTACAGCAAGGCGGGGCGAGCCGGTCAAGGGTGATCTGCGCGCTCCGAATGTCAGCCAATGCTTCGGGATTCGGGCAAGGTCATTTCGAGGATACATGACCGGGAGTGAGTGCCAACCGGACCAATAGGCGAGTGCAGCCTGTTTTTCGATTGCGGCCACGGCTTCAAGTGACTCCGCCTCAGCCAAAGCGAGACGCGTTTCGGCGATGGTCTGCGCCACGCTTGCATCACGCAGTTTGTCGCGGGCGACTTGCTCTTGCCCCATAAGTTTTTGAAAGATTAACTCCCGCGCGATGCGAAGTGCCATGCCGGATTCATAAGCAAGAGCCTGAGTGCGCCGAAGCTTTGCATCGGACGGGCGAACAGGCCCAGTTGTCAAAAGCACAGACCCGTCCCGGTCAAGCATCACAAAAGCAGCGTCTTGATCTGCCAGCCAGCGAAGTGCAGCCAGCGAAACCATCCCATCTGAGCCGATCACGACGAGGCGTCGAAGACCATGCCTCACGCGCGGAAAGCGAGCTTCGCGCCGTGCGGTGCCGATGCCATCCTTATATGTCAGGTGGCCACGCTCGACCCGCACTGAAATTCCGTACCCGAAGAGAGTCAAAACCCCGTGGGGTGGCGCAGGTGCTTGCGCCGTCAATGTGGCGGAATTGAGGGAATGGGGGAGTTGATGTAGAGTCCGCGAAGCTGCCATGGGAGTGTACACCTCCTGTGGTGGTTAGGGCTTGTCGTCTGCTGATAACAGGCGGCAGGCCCGTTTTGCTTAATGGAGATCAGCGTATCATGACTTTAATTTTCTCTTCCTCTTTCCGCGCGCAGGTTTGCCGTCGCGCGATTGATCGAATATCTCTTCAGGTCTCAGCGAACCGACGAGGTTAATTGCTGTTCTGGTCTTGAGGCCGAACACTGCCCCGGCGAGCGCGCGCGAAAGAAACCATAGTTGCTTGAGTGTGTTTGTGCGGCGCATTGAACGAGGGTACCGTGGGTCATTCTTCGCGGCGACAAACTGCTCGGCATATCGCGAGAGATTCATAGGGAGTACACTCCCGCGCGCGATTGGCCAGTTCCGAGTTTCTATTGTGGTCCTAACGCCGGGTTTGATTTCAATCTCCCTCGGCACGTATGCGTCCCTGCAAATTATGCGCACCCGCTCGGCGGATCTCGCCCCCAGCAGTGCTTTAAGCACGCGCGGCTCGCCAGGGACCTTAAGTTGCCTCGTTGCATCCATCGCGGCCTCTTGGCGCAACCATTCCTTTTTCATGTTTAAATCAGATTCCATTAGGTCACGAAGTCGACTCGCCCTTTCAGCTTTCTTCACGCGTCTCATCAGAATTTCGTTATTAATGGTTCGTTCGAGATGCCCAATTTCCTCTTCACTGAGCGAAAGGTGTGTCTTTTCCAATTCTTCGATACGTTGTTTATACCCTCTCTCGTCGAACCCCGAGCGGGAACGCCCTTGGAGAAGCCGCTTGAAGTCCCAATAGAACTGGTGCGCGAAGGCGTACAGCGACTCAGGTGCTACCGGCTTTGGTCCTCTCTTGCCCACGTTTCAAATGTTAAATAACTAAGGGCAAAAAGTCAAGCACAATCTTCTTTTCCATGCATTTGTACGCATCTCTATGCGTATAATAATAGGGCAGGAGGTGCACATGTTCAACGATTTAATCGCAATCGACATTCGCGAGGCCGCACGACGCCTGAGCATTTCGCCACGGACGGTGGCAGCGCTGATATCACGGCGAGAGCTTCCGAGTCGTAAAGTGGGCCGACGACGAATCATACCTGTTGTAGCACTAGAGGCTTTCGCCACGGGCACCCAAGGCTCTGGTCGTACTCGGCGCACAGAAGGCATTCAAAGGGCCAGCCGTGGTACGGGGTGATCCATGGTTTCAAAGCGAAGGCCGAAGGTCCATCACGCAAGGCGGCCTGGAATTGATAGAGTTAGATTAAAACGCGGTGTAAGCGCAAGACAATCCGGGCGAAAAAGCAAACATCGCTCAATTCCGCTGTCACAGCTTTCGGAACCCAGTTATGCAGCGCGAGATCGCGCTCTGCATGTTCTCGCGGAAATGCGCCATAATCCGGCCCTTTCGCTAGCACATGCTGCGAAGCTGCAAGGTGTCAAACCGGGGACAGTTAAGAAGTTCTTCCCGTCCGCCCTCAAAAAAGCTGACGGCAAATTCCGGGTTACGAAAACTGATCGCTATACGGCCACGCAGTATATTCCCGACTCCCACGGTAATTCAGTGGCAGTCAAAACTCGATCTTCGAAGGATCGTTCGGCGCTCGGCCAATATCTTCGTGACCTCGGACGCTACAACCGCGGTGATCGCAACGCCCTCACAGCATGGAAGGGAAAAGAGATCGCAGGTGTCAGGCTTGTTACCGACGCCCGCGCGATTATAGCTATGGAACCCGCGCTGTCCGATTTTTCTCTGTATCGAGCATTCCAGAGCGGTGGCGCATGAGCGATCAATCGCCAATTCGTACTGCACGGCGCACGGTCCTGAGAGAGGAGCGGATTGGCGACGCTGCCTTTTGTCTCTTTTGCGGCTATGCCTGTCTGGAAGCGCTCACGCTAGTATCGCGCAAATGGCTTGAGGCAAATGGAATCTCGCAAAGCCGTTTGGACCGCCTGGTCCAAGAACATCACATCATCGGATATGCACATGACCCCGACCTCACGATGACGCTCTGCCTAAACTGCCACAAGGAAATCACGGAAGGATTGGCTCGCGAAGGCGTCAGTATGCGCCCTGAGAAGAATCTTCGCATGCTTATCGCCTTAGTATTCAGAGCCTCAGCGGTACTCTTTGAGCGTTTGGCGTCGTCCTACCGAAAGTGGGCGAGGCTGCTGGAGAACCAAGATGAATTATGACATCTACCTTCGAGCGCACACCCGGCGACTTAGCCAAAAGAAACAGAGTCCGTCTGCGCATCATGACAACGAACCGAAATGGCCGGATTATGCGCTCATATTCGACTGCGAGAGCCGTACCACAGCAGACCTGACGCTGACGTTCGGCTTTTGGCGATTCTGCAAACTGCGAAATAGCAGATATGTGTGCATGGAGGAGGGAATACTTCACGATGACAACAGCCTGAGCGTGCGAGAATTTGAGTTGCTTCGCAAGCACGCGAGGACCGCCAAGCCTGAGACCGCGCTTGATGGCTGCGACCGCCTACGGCTGTATTCACGCTCACAATTCATCGCGGAAACATTGGGAATTGCGATTCAGGCCAAGGCGCTCATCGTTTGTTTCAACTCTGGATTCGACCTGAGCAGGCTTGCCGTGGATTGGGAAATGGCCAAGAACGGCGGATGGTCACTTATTTTGTCGCAATGGGGTAAAACGAAAACGGGCGAGCCGAAGGCGAACAAGTATTTTCCCCGCATCGTCGTTAAAGCACTGAACAGTAAGACGGCGATAATCTATTCCACCCGCGCGCCCATGTCTGAGCCGGGAAAGAAAAGTAAGCGGGCAAAGTTGTGGCCTACCGCAAGATTCCTGGACCTCCGTACTTTGATTTGGGCGCTTCGCAACAAATCTTTTTCGCTAAAAAACGCATGCGCGGAATTCGCTATTCCAGGGAAATTAGATCATAAACCCACTGGACGGGTGGACTTGGAAGAAGTCGAATATTGCAGACAGGATGTGCGAGCAACCACAAACCTGTTGAATGCTGTGAAACAAGAGTTCGACTTACATCCTATTAGTCCCGGTCCCGACCGAATGTTCAGTCCAGCGAGTCTAGCGAAGAGTTATTTGGAAGAATTGAGGGTCACACATCCAAGCCGAATAGTTAATGACGCGGACGTTCCTTACGGCAATTCTATGCAGAGTTACTTTGGCGGTCGCGCTGAGTGCCGCATCCGCAATTGGGAAGTGCCGGTCTGCCCTGTAGATTTCATGTCCCAGTATGCAACCGTAAACGAGCTGTTGGACAATTGGCGTGTTCTTACATCACAAAACGTGACTTTCCCTGATGCAACCAGAGAAGTGAGACAACTTCTTTCACAGATAACACTTGGACACTGTTTCGACCGCACTTTGTGGCCGCGCTTCCGATTCTTTGCACTCGTTCGCCCGGAAAACGACATTCTTCCGGTGCGAACCGTCTACAATGGCACAACTCAAAACATTGGAATCAACTACCTTACGAGCAAAGAGCCGGTTTGGTTTGCAGGGCCAGACATCATTGCATCCGTTCTCTTAACCGGCAAAATACCGCGAATCGAAAAAGCAATCAGCGTTGTACCACGCGGCAAGCAGCGGGATTTAGCATCAACATCTCTGCGCGGCATGGTCAAAGTGGATGCAAACAAAAATAGTTTCTTTAGGCATGTTGTCGAACAGCGCGCAGCCCACGATTCGAATCCGGCGCTCCATTATTGGCTAAAGATTCTCGCCAGCAGCGGATCGTATGGCCTGTTCGTGGAACTTAATCCGAAAGAATCAAACACGACAAAACTGAAAGTGTTTTCAGGCGAAGAGTCGTTTGAGACTACATCCGATGTTGTAGAAGAGCCGGGAAAGTGGTTTGCACCTCACATCGCCTCTCTTATCACATCTGGTGGCCGTTTGCTCCTGGCAATGCTCGAAAAGTGCATTCTGGATGCTAGGGGAACGTTTCTGTTTTGTGATACGGACAGCGCAGCGATAGTCTCCGCGAAACGCAGGCAAAAAATCGCAATGCCAGATGGCACAGAACCGATTACGGCGCTCTCTTGGGCTGAAGTCAAATGCATCGTCGATAGATTTAAACTTCTTAACCCTTACGACCACAAGCTAGTTCCGGGTTCGATTTTGAAGATTCACAAATTGAATTGGGATTCCAATAAACAACGTCGCCAGCTTTTCGGTTACAGCGTGGCCGCGAAGAGGTATGCGCTTTATACCAAAACTCAAGACGACATTGAAATCGTGGAACCCAAGGCGCATAGCCTGGGTTATTTCTATCCTCCGAAGGATTCTCCCGAAGGATGGAACCATGAAACTCCTAAATGGATATTCGAGGCTTGGGATTGGATCGTGCGTGGAGTTCTCGGACTAAAGCGCACAAAGCCCGCATGGTTCGATCTTCCGGTAATGATGAAACTGACTTTGAGCACTCCGCATCACGCTCTCCAAAATCTGGCCAAGGGGCCACTCACACGCCCCTTCAATTTCATGATGCTGCCGCAAATATCCCGCTTCGGATGCCCGCAGAATGTCGACCCGAACAGGTTTACGCTGATAACGCCGTTCTCATCAGACCGAATTGAATGGATGCGCTCGAAATGCATCAATATTCACGATTACAAATCTCCCGTTTACAAACTCACGCATGATTACGACGGTCGCCGTGTGCTCGTTAAGAATTTCTTTATGCTTCTTGAAGCGTACCAAATCCATCCTGAAGCTAAAAGCCTCGGACCGAACGGGAAACCATGCGAGTTCGATACGCGCGGTTTGCTACAACGCGCGAAAGTAACGGCAAATTGGCCGATAATTGTCATCGGGAAAGAATCGGACCGGCATTGGGAAGAAGGTGAGGATTTGAGCCTTCTGGAATTCAAAGCTATAGAGTACAAGCGACGTGGAAGTGCGATTGCAAATGATGACCAATTAGAACGGATCGCGAAAGTTCCCAAGCGGGAGTTCATGCGCCGTGGAATAAATCAGCACACATTGGAAAAGATTTGCAAGCGGGAACCTGTTCGGGCGGTCAAACTAGAAAAATGTCTAAACGCGCTCGCAGGGTATGAAGGGTGAAGCTGAGTGAGCCTGAGCAGACCGTTGGAGTTTTGCAGCAATGCATATTTACATCGATCAAATCAAATACATCGGCAAAGAATCAAACAAACTAGAATATGTTGAAGTCGGTTTAATTCACTCCGCTCAAATTTCATACACTAAATATACCGATTTGCACCGTGATGAGTGGGACACGAAAATTCGGCCCAGGTTAAAACACATCTCTTTATCTCAACCTCAAGATCAAAAAAGCGCGGAATGTTTCGACGCCTGCAGAATTAAAAGAAAAACAAAAACCAGAAAATACATCAAGCAAAACCAAAATACAACTTTATGTCAGCAAATAATTTGTATTTTCCCGCAGTTGTGAAACCTTGGATGATTCATTTAACGCAAAACCGCCCCGCGAAACGCTTCCGAGCCGCAAACTGATAAATGAAAAAGCAACAAGAATGAAATATAAAAACAAATAACAACACTGCAATCTCTTCCCGAAAAAGATAACAGGTTATCGCGGATGTGGTTGATTAGCACGCGAAATTACAGGACAAAACCGCATCGCAAAATCGGGAGTTTCCGGCGAAAATTATATAAGAGTTTCACGCGTTGGAATGAGACTACCAACCTGGAAACCCAAGCGCCCTAGCCCATGGGCAGGGGCTTCTTCGTTGACGGGTCCGAGCCTTTTTCTTTTTTGATTAGTAATCGAATAGTGGCATGGTATGTTGCTAAATAGAAATGAAATATCCAAGAATACCAAATTTGACGATCGTAGTTTGTTTTTTGCCCTGGGGCGTGGTGGCGTATGGCAAAGTTGTTTGCAATGTTAAATATTGCCGATTCATCTTCTCTCTTAAGAACCGCGCCTAAATCTTTTGTTTTCTTGAGCCACTCGAAAACATCAGCAAGTTCTCTTATGGCATCTCTTTGTTCAGAAAGGGAAAAATGACGATTCCGCCATTTTACAATTGCATTTCGGACCTTGCCATCAACATTTGCCTCGTCGTATGGAATAATTTCAGCATTCAAGATGTGTTGCACACCGGCTGTGCCAATCGCAAGAACAAGGCCCTCTTTGGTTAACTCAAATCCCGACCTGTAGTCAGCAAGAAAGGAATTGGCAACGCTTCGAAATTCATTCTGCCCCTCTGCGTCGTCATAAGAACCATAGTCATAGTAGTTATACCCCGACTCCGTTGAGAGCGCCTCCAAAGATCCTGGTTTGGAAACACGATCATACAGAAATTCAAGCACATCGAAAACATGATCCTCTGTAATTTCGTGCGAATGCCAATCTACTATTGGAAAGGGTTGAAAGTTCAGAGCAAGTGCCGCTTCGTATTTAATTGCAGAAGGGAGTTCATGTTCCGTGATGTTTGCTTTACCTTTGAAGTAGTCCTTATCGCGAAACATGAAATAGAGATTTAGAAGCTTCTGGTAAAGGGCGTCGACATTAAGACTCCCAGGCTTCGTTCGCGAACTGTAATAGCGACGCGGCATAAGTTTCTACCTTGCCTGCAGTTACGTTCTAGCGCCCAACACTCGCGGTAAGCGTGAGGCCGCGATAATGCTTGGGGACATTCTGGAAATGGTCTACCCAGTTTCTCAAATACTCTTTCCTGAGCGGACAAAATACGGCGAGCGCCCCACAAACGATAGATCATCGCCAAATTGCATAGGGTTTGATATGGAAATAGCTGGGCGTTGGAGTCATTATGCCAAACACACCAAGTGGAATCCGACGCCCCCCATACCCTCGGAAGTAAATCGCATCGTGTCCTGTAATCGCCATTTGCCCCTCGAATGTTCTCATCTTTTTTACACTTGCAGAAAGCACCAAAGGACGCGGCGCGTCTTTAAAATAGTCGTCTCGGGGGTTGTTTTCCCCAACGCAGGCTTTTTCTAAAATCAGATAGCCACTCTTATTCACTGAAATCGCTCCCTCACCAGCGAAGAACTGCGGAGCGTCAAACTTCTCCTCTACACGAAAGTAAATTCTATTTTTCGCACGGTCAACATGGCGCGCGGCCTCACCGAGATTTTGGACGAAAATAGGCGTTCCGATTTGTCGAAACACCTCAAGGAGAGCAGCAAGCTTATTTTCCACTGTGAACTCGTGTTTGGAGTGTTCCGTTCGCGATCGAGCCCCACTTATCTCACCAGTTAGTTCGACTTCGGGCCCTCCTAGTGCCTTAAGCACTAAGTTCTTTAGGCGTGCGGTTCCGCTGAGTTTCCCTTCAACCGTTTTCTCTGTGGTCTTTGAACGCTCGATTTCAACCATTTCAACCGTCTGAGCGTAAAGACTTTCAATACCTTGTTCATCAAGATAGATATAGCTGAGTGGTTCTAAATTGGGGTTCCGCATGCGGGCCATTATAGAGTATCTTTATGATCGATGCTATACTCCCACGCCCGCGCGTTTCCCGCGCAGATTCCCATTCCCGCGCCCACGCAGGAGGACTAGCCCCAAAACGGCCCAAGGTTGGCGAGGTGTAGCAAAATCCCCTCCGTGCGTAATACCCCGTCAACGCAGTGAGGCGGGGGGTAGTGTCCGGGTTTGAATCTTTGGGGGCGCGGGCGTCTCGCCCGCTCTTTTCTCTCCATTAGATTGCGGGCGAGACGCCCGCGCTCCCAGGGGAATTGGGACACTACCAGGCGGTGGACTGGAGACTGTAGACAGGAGACCGGGAAGCAAAAGTTGATTTCGGCGGTAGCGGTGAAGGTTAGGAACCCAGCCGGCTTTTACCTGTCTACTGTCTACCGTATACTGTCTACTGCCTCTATGATTCACGAAATTCTTCCGGTGGGAATGCTGGCCTGCAATTGCTCCATCCTGGGCGATGAAGCTACGGGCGAAGCCATCGTGATTGACCCCGGGGACGAGATTGGCCGAGTCCGGGAGATTCTTGCGCGCCACAAGCTCCGGGCTAAATATATTGTGGCCACCCACGCGCACATCGATCACGTGGGCGGAATCGAAAAGCTAAAGCGCGCCACTGGCGCCGCCGTCCTGATGCACCAGGCCGACCTGCCTCTGAATCAAAATGTGGGCATGCAGGCGGAATGGCTGGGCGTCGCGCCCCCCGGAATTGTGGACGTCGACCAGTTTTTGAAAGAAGGCGACCGGATCCGTTCGGGAGCGCTTGAACTTGAAGTCTTGCACACGCCCGGACATTCCCCCGGCAGCCTTTCTCTGCACATGCCCGGCGGCGATCCCAAGCTCTTCAGCGGAGATACATTGTTTCAGGGCAGCATTGGGCGCACGGATTTGTGGGGCGGCTCTTTTCAGGATATTATGCGCTCCATCGCCGCCAAGCTCATGATCTTTCCGGATGGGACCCCCGTTTTCCCCGGGCACGGTGAACCCACCACCATCGGCGATGAGCGAACGCACAATCCTTTCTTGCGCGACCTCTGATTCAGGGCCTTCGTCGCCGGACGTCCGTGGCTTGCAGTCATTTCAGTGTGTTATCTTATTGGGGCGAAACTGGATAAATCCCCGGTGAAGAGTCCTCCAAAGGCGGGGTAGAATGTTGACTCCGCTTCATGGTGGACCGAGTTTTGAGACCTGGTATTCAGGACCGGCAACTGAATACGGAGAACTGATTACTGAGACCTTTTCCCATGCCCGATCTCTTGAAATGGCGCGACGAGTTTCCCATCCTCCAGCGCACCACTTATTTGAATTCTAACTCACTGGGAGCCATGCCGCGAGCCGTGTACGAACAAGTGCGCGAGTACGCGCAAAGCTGGGATGAGCGCGGCGTGCGGGCGTGGGAAGAAACCTGGTGGGACTTGGCGGCGAAGGTCGGCGAGCGCATCGGCGCGTTTCTGGGCGCCGAGCCGGGAACCATTTCGCTGCATCAAAACGTGACTTTAACCCAAGCCGTCATTACCTCTTGTTTTGAATTCCGCGAACCGCGCAACAAGGTTGTTCTGGTGGACATGGAGTTTCCCTCCGTCGTCTATTTTTATGAGGAGCAACGCCGCCGCGGCGCCCGCGTGGAGATGGTCAAGTCCGAGGATGGCATTCGCGTGCCGCTGGAAAAATTGCTGGCCGCGATTGACGAGCGAACTTTGCTGGTGCCGATTTCCTACGTCCTGTTCCGCAGCGCCTGCATTCAGGACGCGCGCGCCATCATCGAGCGCGCGCATTCCGTTGGGGCGCATGTGGTGCTGGACGCCTTTCAGGCGGCGGGGACCATCCCGGTAAATTTCAGCGCGCTCGAAGTCGATTTCGCCGTGGGCGGCGTTCTCAAATGGCTCTGCGGCGGGCCGGGCGTTGCCTATCTTTACGTTCGTCCCGACTTGCAAGCCAAACTTGAGCCTGCTATCACGGGATGGATGGCGCACAAGCGGCCGTTCAACTTTGAAGTTGGGCCCATTGACCGGCGCGAGGACGCGTTTCGTTTTATGAACGGCACGCCGCAAGTTCCTGCGCTTTACGCCTGCCAGCCTGGAATCGAAATCATCAGCCAGATCGGCATTGAGCGCATCCGCGAAAAATCCATCCGCCAGACTGAGCGCCTGATTTCCGGGGCCCTGGAGCGTGGCTGGCGTGTGAACACGCCACGCAACTCCGCCGAGCGCGGCGGCACCGTCTCCGTGGATTGCCCGCACGCGCAGGAAGTGATGCGCGAGCTTGTGGCCCGCGATATCCTGGTGGACTACCGCCCCAAGGCGGGCATCCGGCTCTCGCCCCATTTCTATAATCGCGACGAAGATATTGATTTGGCGCTCGAGCAAATAGGGGAGATTTTGTCCACGCGCGCCTGGGCGCGGCATTTCCAACCCGGGCAGACCGCTGCGGCCATGGAGTCGCACGGAACGTAGAAATTAGTTATGGTAAACAAAGACTTACGCAAGAAATTCGCGGCCAAAAAAGTATTTCGCGGCACTCAGGCGATTCTGGGGGAGCGGCGGCACCTGGTGGAAGTATTGCACTCCGTTCAGAAAGCAAAGATCCCGCCTGCGCGCAAACTGTCTGAAAAGCGAACGCTTGAAAAGTTGATCAAGGTTCGCACCAAAGAACTGAATCGGATCAACCCTGGCTGGGACAAGAAATTCAAGAAGGCCGGCAATCCTAAGACAACTCCAAAGGAATTATTGCGGCTCGCGCGTTCGTTGCCCGAGGACGATTACCTGTTGGCCCGCCTTCTTACCGAGCATGCGAACGCGCCGGCGGAGCTTCTTCAGACCTTCACGCGCCATCCCTACCCGGCGGTGCGGGAAAACGTGGCGCGACATCCCCACACACCTCCTGATCTCCTCAGAAAATTGGCCGAAGAGGCGAGCGAGCCTCTGTGGTTTTTAGTGGCCTGTAATCCCTCCACGCCTCAAGATTTGCGCGAGCAATTGCGCGAGCGCATGCACGCAGTTCAAGGCGCTTCCCGCTAAGGCCCATCCGGGCCACAAAGAACACAAACTGTTTCACTTCTAAGGGATTGTTGATGAGGGTTAACTATCTGTAGAGACGGATTGCGGCAGGTGGCTGTGGTCGGTCGAAGTAATAGGCTGCGGTTGCTTCCTTGACGTTCCGCCTCAATTCTTCCCAGGTTTCAGCTTGAGTGAAAATGCTCTCCGTGAGGCACTCGGCCACAAAACCGCCATCTGCCTCTTGCGTCACTTCGAAGATAATTTCGTTCATGGTGCAAGTTTATTTCATCAACGGGCGAGAAGCAAGATTGGTCTGCGATTTGGTCTGCCTGCGCATTGGCCTAATTGGCTCTTTACAATTGATATGGCATGGAATAGATTGGTCTGGTCAGCCAGACCAGGAGGGATATAGCGCCATGCTCCTCACTCTCGATTCGAGTTTGGACAAACCTCTCTACGCCCAGATTCGCGACCAGATCCGCGAGCGCATTACCACCGGAGCCTTAAAGGTGGGCGAGCGGATTGAAGCCAGCCGCGAATTGGCCAAACGTCTGGGCGTGCATCGCACCACCGTGGGCAATGCCTACGCCGACCTCGGCGCCGAAGGTCTGATCCAGGGCACGGTGGGGCGGGGAACATTTGTTTCTCCCATGGCGTCCCACCTGAAAGAATCGGGCCGGATTGCCCGGCGCGCCACCAACGATTTTTTCTGGAGCAGTTTTTTTTCCAACGAGCATCGCGATGATGCTCTGGGCCGCCTGATGGCGAATTGCATGACCCCGGGAATGATTTCGTTCGCCACCGCGCACGGATCGCTGGACCTGACTCCGGTGGATTTGGTGCGCCGGGCCACCGACGCCGTCCTTCGCCGCGAAGGCGCCATGATTTTGCAGTACGGTTCGAGCGACGGCTATCCCCCGCTGCGGAAATACTTGCAGGGCCACTTGCGGCGCGACGGCATTCCGGCGGAACTGGACGAAATCCTGATCACCAACGGCTGCCAACAGTCGCTCGACCTTCTGAGGCGGTCCTTGCTTAATCCGGGCGACACAGTGGTGTGCGAAAACCCCACTTACACCGGCTTGTGGCAGGTTTTTCAGTCGCCGGGCATCCGCCTGGTCGGCATTCCGGTGCGCGAGGAGGGCATGGACCTCGATTTTCTGGCCGCCGTCCTCGAACAGAGCAAAGTGAAGCTGATTCTCTCCAGCCCCAATTTCCAAAATCCTACCGGGCGAACCATGCCCCTTGCGGCACGGAGAAAATTGCTGGGGCTTGCCTCGCGATACCAGGCGCCGATTGTAGAAGATGATATTTATGGCGCTCTGCGTTTTCGCGGCCGCGAGTTGCCTCCGCTCAAGGCATTGGACTCGGCAGGGATGGTGATTTACTTGAACAGTTTTTCCAAGGTTGGCTTTCCCGGACTGCGCGTGGGCTGGATAGTGGCCTCGCGGCCCGTGATTGAGCGCGTTCGCTGGGCCAAGCAGGGCGCCGACTTGCACACCAACATGCTGGGGCAGGCGGTGCTGGAGGAATTCGGCCGCCGCGGCTGGCTGGACAAATTGTTGCGGCGCGCACGCAAGGTTTACGAACATAAACTCGAAGTCTTGCGGCTGGCCATGCACCGCCATTTTCCGGCGGAGGCCAAATGCGTGTTTCCCGAGGGCGGGATGTCCGTGTGGGTGGAGTTGCCGGCGGGATTCGACGCCGCGGAATTGCTGGTGAAGGCGCGCGACCGTCAGGTGATTTTCGGCCCCTCGCGGTTTTTCTATTTTCAGCAGGTCCAGCATAACGCTTTTCGGTTGTGCTTTACCGGGATCTCCGATGACCAAATTGAAAAGGGCGTTGCGATTCTGGGCGAATTGCTGAAAGCGGAAATCCGCCGGATCAAGGCGGGAAGAAACGGCAGGAAGTCCTTGCCGGTGAGCGCGGGAGTGGCGATGGTGTAGGAATTGCGCGATCGGGTGATCGGGCGATTGAGCGATTGAAAAACCAGGCTCGAAAGGCGAAGATCGAAACTCGGTTTCGGTGTCCTCCTAATGAGATTTGGAGGTTCTTCCAGTCACTCAATCACTCATTCGCACGATCGCTAAATCTGTGGATGGACTACTTGTAAGCTGGGAGGAGAAAACCATGTTCGAATACGATCAACAGATGAAATTGAAAGTCGGCTTGGCGGAAATGCTGAAGGGTGGCGTGATCATGGATGTTACCACCGCCGAGCAGGCGAAAATTGCCGAGGACGCCGGAGCTTGCGCGGTGATGGCTCTGGAGCGCGTGCCGGCGGACATTCGCAAGGAAGGTGGCGTGGCGCGCATGGCCTCGGTGAAAATTATCAAGGCCATTATGGACGTCGTCACCATTCCGGTGATGGCCAAAGCGCGCATCGGACACTTTGCCGAGGCCCAGGTTTTGGAGTCGGTGGGCGTGGATTATATTGATGAGAGCGAAGTGCTGACGCCCGCCGACGAGGAGCATCACATCCACAAGTGGCCCTACAAAGTTCCCTTTGTATGCGGCGCGCGCAATTTGGGCGAGGCCCTGCGGCGCATCGGCGAGGGCGCGGCTATGGTCCGCACCAAGGGCGAAGCCGGCTCCGGCAACATCGTGGAGGCGGTGCGCCATTTGCGCGCTATTACGGGCGAAATCCGCACGCTGACCACTCTGCGCGAAGAGGAACTGATGGCCAAGACGAAAGAGCTGGGCGCGCCATTGGACCTCGTGAGGTGGGTGAGTGAAAACGGCAAGCTGCCGGTACCGAATTTTTCGGCGGGCGGCATCGCTACCCCTGCCGACGCGTCCCTGGTGATGCAGTTGGGCGCCGAGGCCGTCTTTGTGGGTTCCGGTATATTCAAGTCCGCCGATCCTGCCGTGCGTGCCAAAGCGATTGTGCGCGCGACGACCCATTACAACGAAGCTCAGGTTGTGGCCGAATGCTCGGAAGAGTTGGGTGAGGCCATGCGCGGCATCGACGTGGCCAAACTCGATCCGAAAGAATTGTTGCAGACGCGCGGATGGTAGGGGCGGGGCTTGCCCAGGCCTCTTGCATGGCAAACCGGACTTGAGCAGGCGTCGGATTTAGGATTAAAAAGGCCAGGGCAAGCTCGCGCACGGCGAGTCGCCGAGGAGACCCTGGCCCTACGTGATTGAAAATGCGAATTCAAATCTTGATGGTTGCCGTCTGCGGGCTGTTCACCACCGCGCTGGCCTTGGCTGCGGCGACGCCGAAGCAGTCCATGATGCTTTACGTTACCAACAGCGAAAGCGGCGACATCACCGTGATCGACCTGGACGCGCTGAAGGTTGTGGGTGACATCAAGGTGGGCGCGGCGGTCCACGGCGCGGCCGTGCAGGCGGATGGGCGGCGGCTCTTTACCACTATCGAATCGAACAACACGCTGCGCGTGATCAATACGGCGACCAACGAGATTGAATCGACAATCAAATTGACAGGACGTCCAAACCAATGCGCGGTAACGCCCGACGGCAAGTATGTGGCCGTGCCGATTCGCGATGGCAACTCCGTGGACATTGTGGATGTGGCGCAGAGTAAAGTCGTGAAGACACTGCCCGTCAAAATGCCGCACAATTGCTTTAATGCCGGAAGCGATCGATATCTTTACGTAAGCTCGATGGGCTCGGACGCCATCAACCGCATCGACCTGACGACCATGGAATACGCCGGCAAAACCGCTTTGCCGGGCGTGCCGCGGCCTTATGTGGTGACGAGGGACGGCGGCACCATGTATGTGGCGCTGAGCGGTCTGCACGGGTTTGCGATTGTGGATGTTGCGGGCAAGGCGCCGGTGCGGGAATTTCGCATGCCCGCGGAGAATAAGACCCCGCGCGCGCATCCCTTCGAGCCAATTGACACGTTGACGCACGGACTGGCCTTGACGCCGGACGGGACTGAGCTTTGGGTCACCAGCCTGCTGGACGATTGCATGTATGTGTACCATGTGGCTGAAAACAAAATTGTGGCGCGCGTTCCCACCGGCGAGGCGCCCAACTGGGTGACGTTTTCTCCAGACGGGAAATACTGCTGCGTCAGCAATCCGGGCAGCAACGATTGCTCGATCATCGACGTCAAGACCCGCAAGGAAGTGGCTCGGCTGAAGGTGGGCAATGTACCCAAAAGATTGGTGGCGTCCAGCCTTCTTGCCGGCCAAGGATTTTAGAGGAACGCCAGGGCGGAATGAGTCATCCAATACACGGGCTCAAGAGCGACTTCAAAACTAAATCATCAAGGAGGCTACACAATGCCGGTTCGAAATGCAGAAGCTGAATGGAAGGGAAATCTTCTCGAAGGTTCGGGGCACATGAAGATTGGGAACTCTTACGACGGGCCTTTTACTTTCAAATCGAGAATGGAAGAGGGGCCGGGCACCAACCCTGAAGAATTGATCGCGGCGGCGCATTCGGGCTGTTTCTCCATGGCTTTTTCGGCCACCCTGGGCAAGGCTGGATTTGCGCCCAAACGGGTTCACACAACAGCGTCTGTGCATTTTGAAAAAGTGGCGGATGGGTTTGCCATTGCCAGCATTGACCTGGCGACGGAAGCGGAAGTTCCGGGCATCGACAACGCGAAATTCCAGGAATTGGCCGAAGGAGCGAAAAAAGGCTGTCCGGTTTCGAAGGCGCTTGCGGCCACGAAAATCAATTTGCAAGCGAAGTTGCTTTAAGTTTGGTATGGCCGGGGTCTCCTCGGCGACTCGCCGTGCGCGAGCTTGCCCCGGCCTACATTGCGATTGGGAATTCTTAACTTCGTATCTGGTTTTTTGTAATAGGAAACTCAAGAGGCCGGGGCAAGCTCGCTAAAGCGGAGTCCGCTAAATCGACCCCGGCCCTACAGGAGGACAATATGGATCCGAAGTATCCAGTGGGAAAATTTTCATGGCCCGAGAGCATCTCAGAAGACGACCGCAAGAAATTCACGGCGCAAATTGAGGAAATGCCGGCCAAATTACGCGCCGCGGTTCAGGGCCTGAGCGAGCCGCAGATTGATACACCCTATCGAGAGGGCGGCTGGACGGTTCGCCAGGTGGCGCACCATTTGGCGGATAGTCACATGAACGCTTTCATTCGCTTCAAACTTGCCCTGACCGAGTCCGAGCCGACCATTAAGGCCTATGAACAGCAAAAGTGGGCGGAGTTGCCGGATGGGAAAACAGCTCCCGTCGAAATTTCCCTCACGCTTCTGGATTCGCTCCATCGGCGCTGGGTGGTTTTGATCAAGTCATTAAAGCCCGAGGATTTTAACCGCACATTCCGGCATCCCGAACTCGGCTTGGTCACGCTCGAGCGGAACCTGGCCTTATACGCCTGGCACTGCCGCCATCATGTGGCGCACGTTACCTCGTTGCGCGAGCAGAAAGGCTGGCAAGCTGGCACGGCGTCGGGAGCCGCAGGCTAGAAGGCAGAAAGCAGAATATTACCATCGATGAACAACGGCCAAAAACCCGTGGGCATTCTTGCTCTCCAGGGTGACTTTGCGATGCACGGCAAGATGCTGGACCGCATCGGAAAACCTTGGAAGCTGGTGAAGCACGCCTCGGAACTCGAAGAAGTGAGCGGGCTGATCATGCCGGGCGGCGAAAGCACGACCATGCTGAAATTTTTTGCCGCCAACGGGATTGCTCCGGCCATTAAAGAATTTGCCGCCCACGGCAAGCCGATTTTCGGAACGTGCGCGGGCGCCATTCTGCTTGCCCAAAATGTTTTGAATCCGCCCCAGGAACGGTTGGGCCTGATGGACATCACCGTGGAGCGGAATGCCTACGGCCGGCAGATTGACAGCTCGGTTCAGCAGGGCACCTGCCCGGAGATATCCCCTCAGGCTGTCGAAATGGTTTTCATTCGCGCGCCCATCATTCGTCGAGTTGGTGACGGTGTGCGCGTCCTCGGCCGCTGCGGCGATCTCCCCGTCCTCGTCGAACAGGGCAACCTTCTCGCCGCCACATTCCATCCCGAACTCACCGAAGATGAGACGATTCACCGCTATTTCCTGACCAAGCTGGCGAAATAGGGCCATTCGAAAGTCGAAAATCGAATCTGGAAGCTGGTAACTCGGCAGAGGTATCTAAGTTTCCCTTTCATTAGACTTGTCAATCGCCATTCAGCAATCACAAATTACCAATCACCAATCCCCGATCTCCATTCACCAATCGCAAATTTAAGTTACAATTCCCCATCATGAAACGACGCCAACTCACGATCTTGTTCGCTTTACCCATCGTTTTTGCCAGCCTCGCAACCTGGCAAGTCAATCCGCTCCACGCCCAACGCGCTGCCGAGGGTGGTCCTGCTTCTTACGTTGTAATGAAAAACGTGATGGTCCCCATGCGCGATGGTGTGCACCTGGGCACAGACGTTTATCTGCCCTCCATTGATTCGCAGCAGGGCGCCAAGTTGCCCGCAATTCTGGAGCGTACGCCCTACAACAAGGACCTTTCTGCGAACCGGGCGGAATACTACGCTCGCCGCGGCTACGCATATGTGTGTCAGGACACGCGGGGCCGTTTCGCCTCCGAAGGCGTCTGGCACATGATGACCGACGACGTGAATGACGGCCACGATGCGGCCGAGTGGCTGGTCCACCAACCCTGGAGTGACGGCCACTTCGGCATGGTGGGCACTTCATACGTCGGGGGCACGCAGCATGCCCTGGCGGAGTCCGGCGCGCCGGGGCTCGCCGCGTTGTTGCCGGTGGACGCGGTGTCCAATGCGGGCTATTTCGGTATGCGCAATGGCGGAGCTTTCGAGCTGCGCTTCATGAACTGGATTTTTACTCTTGGCGCGCCCGAGGGTAGCCGCGAAGCGCGCGACCCGGCCACCGCTGCCGCCCTCCAGGAGATGGGCAGGCACGTGCGCGAATACATCCTGGCATTGCCGCTTCGCAAAGGAACAACGCCGCTCAAACTGGCGCCGGAATACGAGGACTGGCTGGGCTTTGCGCTGGGCCACGGAGAGAACGATGCTACATGGAAGCAGCCCGGTTTTGATGTGGTCGACCAGGTGGGGCGCTACGCCGACGTCCCCGTATATCTCATCGGTGGTTGGTACGATTCCTGGGCGCGGCCGACAACCATGACCTACATGGCGCTGGCGAAGTCCAAGCGTGGACCGATCAAAATGATTTTGGGTCCGTGGATTCACGGGTCGAACACGAGGCATTCGAGCGGCCAGGTGGAATATGGCCTATCCGCGGCGCTGGATGGCGACTCCTTTCACATGCGCTGGTTCGATCATTGGCTGAAGGCCGACAATAACGGTGTGGAAAACGAAGCGCCGGTGAAAATATTCGTTATGGGTGGGGGAAGCGAGGCGAAGACGGCGGACGGTTTACACTTGCACGGAGGCGTGTGGCGCGACGAGCACGAATGGCCCCTGTCGCGCACCGTCTTCACGCCTTATTACTTGCACGCCGACGGCGGCTTATCGCCTGCGAAACCTGCCGAGGCCAGGAGCGATACCAGTTACGAGTTTGATCCGCGCAATCCCGTCCCGACAATTGGTGGAAATGTCTCCTCCGGCGCAGGCGTGTTGTTGCAGGGCGCCTGGGACCAGAAGTGCAACGAGCAGGTATGGAACTGCAAGGATTCGCTGCCCCTTTCGGCTCGGCGAGACGTGCTGGTGTTCATGACGCCTCCCCTCGACCACGACGTTGAAGTGACTGGGCCCATCGACGTGAAGCTCTGGGCCTCTTCCTCGGCGGTTGACACTGATTTCACCGCCAAGCTGATTGACGTGCATCCGCCCACCGCGGACTTTCCCTCCGGCATCGATATGAACCTGGAAGATGGGATCATGCGCGCGCGTTTCCGGAATTCGTTGGAGAAACAGGAGTTGATGAAGCCGGGCGAGGTTTATGAATTTACGATCAAGCTCTACCCGACATCAAACGTGTTCAAGGCTGGGCACCGAATCCGGCTTGACGTTTCGAGCAGCAACTTTCCCCGCTTCGATGTAAACCCCAATACGGGCGAGCCGTTGAACGGTAATCGGCGGATGATGACGGCCACCAACACGATTTATCACGACGCAGCGCACCCGTCGCACGTGATTTTGCCCATTATTCCGCGGTGAAGCGGATAGGATGAAACTGGAAAATGGAAATTGGAAACTGGCGGGTGGCCATTTCGGATTTTCGTCCATTTTCTAATTTCCAGTTCCTGCCTTTAATGATTCAATGAAAAAATGATTCAATGAGTCCATCTCTGTCTTTGAGCATCACATGAACATGCGCGCCGCAAAGCCCCGCCCTTCCACGAACATCCTTTTTGTTTGTATTGGAAATTCCTGTCGCAGCCAGATGGCGGAGGCGTTTGCCAATCAGCTGGGGGAAGGAAGTTTCCACGTTTGGAGCGCGGGGTCCATGCCATTGGGTGAAATTATTTCCCCCACATTTCAGGTGATGCGCGAGAAGGGAATGGCACTCGAAGGGCAATGGTCCAAGGGATTGAAAGATGTTCCTATCGACAAAATGGATGTGGTAGTCGGTATGGGGTGCGAAGTGAGGTGTCCGCTGCCGGCGGGATTCAAAGGGATTTTGGTGGGGTGGAATATTCCCGACCCTTATGGTCACGACCTCGATTACTTCCGCAGCGTTCGTGACTTGATCGAGCGGCAGGTGAAATCGTTGCTGCGAGATCTTCGTGACCAACGCAAATCGTCGATTGAGGAATTGATCGAGCCAGAGGCGCCGAAATAGGACACAGAGGGCAGAGAGCAGAGGGCAGAAGGCAGAACTCCTCCACGGCCAGCATGGGCAGGATGATGAAAAGAGTCGAAGCTGTCATCCCGAGCGAAGAGAGGGATCTCGCACTGTCTTGAAGTAAATCGCTAAAGTTCTTCGCGAGGCGCAATATGACCGAGCGCAAGGCTAATCTAGCTTGATTCATTTTCTAACGTGCTATGATGAAGAGCGCAGTACGCGCCAAAAAAGGGATCTTTGTGAGGCTGCCCGGGAACGCGAATTGCCCCTGCCTTGCGCCATAAGGAATATTCAGTGACGGCGACTAAAGATTCTCAATCTGTTTATGCTTTGGAGGGTTCCATGCGTGACCATCCTGATCATCACGATGCCGAGTTGTTGCTCCGCCTCTACGACCTTCGGCGGGAAACGAAATTGCGCCAGGCGCGCGAATGGTTCATCCGCGAATATCACGCTGATTCGGCGGACGATCATTTTCAGAAATATCCCGCCGGCACTCCCGAGAACACCAATTTCCGCATGGTGGTGAGCTATTGGGATATGGCGGCCTCCATGGTGAGCCACGGTCTGATCAATGAAGAATTCTTCTTTGAGAATACGACAGAGCTATGGCTTACCTGGGCCAAGGTCAAACATATTGTTCCGTCGATGCGGGCGGCTCGAAAGAATCCCTTTATCTGGAAAAACCTGGAGGATATTGCCGGGCGTTTTGAAAAGTGGTCGGAGAAGCGCGCCCCGGAGGCGCTCGAAACCTTCAGAAAGCAAGTATTGAATGCGCCGAATAAGTAGTTACTGGCGAAGATTGCCTCGCCCCACCGTCTTGCCTTACAAGAATCCGATTACGCGAGTCGATTGACAATTTCCGACCATCGTCGTATATCTAACTTTCCACTGGCTGAGATTCACGGCCGCCTCATGCGTTCACGGGGCGGGCCGTGTGTCCCCAGACGCAATTGACTTCTCCGCAAGGATGTTTGAAAGGGGGCTGCACTGTGAAAATCAAAATCAAACTGAACGGAATCCTGCGTGAAGACGAAGTCGAGCCGAGGCTCCTTCTCGTTCACTATCTTCGCGACGTGGCCGGCCTCACGGGAACGCATATCGGGTGCGAGACCTCCATTTGCGGTGCGTGTACGGTGATGCTGAACGGCGATGCGGTGAAATCCTGCACCCTTTTCGCCGTGCAGGCGGACGGCGCAGAGATTCTCACTATCGAAGGACTGGGATCAGACGGGCACCTTCATCCTTTGCAGCAGGGCTTCTGGGAGGAGCATGGGCTGCAATGCGGCTTCTGCACGCCCGGGATGATTTTGGCGTCCCACCAACTTCTGAGCCGCAATCCTGATCCCACACAGGATGAAATTCGCAAGGGATTGGAAGGCAACTTGTGCCGTTGCACGGGGTATCAGCATATTGTGAAGGCAGTCGAAACCGCCTCTCGACAAATGAAAGACGAGTGATGAATAAGAAATCGCAAGTGGCGAGTGACAAATGGCTGGTAAAAGAAACTTCGCACTTCCATAGAGCTGGATGCGCTTTCGCTTGCCATTCGCCACTTGCCGCTAACCACTGCTTCTAGGGAGTCAACATGTCTACCAAACTTCTGGGCGAACGAATCAAACGCAAGGAAGATCCCCGTCTCATCCAGGGCAGGGGGCATTACGTTGACGATATCAAACTCGATGGCATGCTGCACATGGCCTTTGTGCGCAGCGTGTACCCGCATGCGCGCATCAAGAAGGTGGATACGGCGGCAGCCCAAGCGCTGCCGGGAGTGGTGGCGGTTTATACCGGGCACGACATCCAAGGCAAGCTCGGCCTTGTTCCATGCGCGGCTGGTATGGAAGGGCTCAAGATTCCTGATCATCCCTGTTTGGCGATCGACAAAGTTTGCTACATCGGCGAACCCATTGCCGCCGTTGTGGCTCGCGATCGTTACCTGGCGCGTGATGCGGCCGACTTGATTGAAGTGGATTATGATCCGCTGCCCGCCGTGACCGATCCGTTGAAGGCCTTGGCAAAGGGCTCGAACATCATCCACGAAAAATTCGGGGACAATGTTGCCTTCGAAGCCAAGCTGGAGGCCGGAGATTGGAAAGCTGTGGAAGCGGACCTTCCGCTTAAGGTCATCAAACAACGCTTCATCAATCAGCGCCTGGCGCCCATCTCCATGGAGACGCGCGGCGTGATCGCCAGTTACTCGCCGGGCGAAGACACGCTCACCGTTTGGTCGTCCACCCAGATTCCGCACATTCTTAAAACCCAGCTTGCCCTTATGAGTGGCGTGGACGAGGCGCGCAGCCGCGTGATTACTCCGGAGGTGGGTGGCGGATTCGGAAGCAAATTGAATGTTTACGGTGAAGAGGCCATGGCCTGCTTCGCGTCCATGAAACTGGGCAAACCGGTGAAGTGGATTGAAGGCCGGCGCGAGAACTTTCTGGCCACCATTCACGGGCGCGACCAGGTGAATGATCTGGAAATCTACGTCCAGGCGGATGGAAAAGTGGTGGGGCTCAAATGCGTGATCGTCGCCGATCTGGGCGCCTACCATCAGCTATTGACGCCTGCCATTCCAACCCTGACTGCGCTGATGATTCTCGGCTGCTACAACATCAAAAATGTGTACGTGGAAACCAAAGGTGTGTTCACCAACAAGATGGCCACCGACGCTTATCGCGGCGCGGGGCGGCCCGAGGCCACCTACATTATCGAGCGTGCCATGGACCTGGTGGCGCACGAATTGAACATGGATCCCGCTGAAGTGCGCGAAAAGAATTTCCCTTCACCCAAAGATTTCCCGCTCGCGCTCCCCACCGGCGTCACTTACGACACGGCCAATTACCAGAAAACCCTGAAGCGCGTGTTGAAGGCGGCGGGCTACTCGAAGCTGCGCAAGGAGCAGGAACGGCTGCGAAAAAAAGGGAAGTACCTGGGCATTGGGCTTTCCACCTACGTTGAGATTTGCGCCATGGGTCCTTCCAGCCGAATGCCTGCGGGCGGTTGGGAGGCGGGCACGGTGCGCGTGGAAGTGACCGGCAAAGTTACGGTCTTGAGCGGCGCTTCACCGCACGGCCAGGGCGAGGAGACTACTTTCGCCCAGATCGTCGCGGAGGAATTGGGAATTTCTTTTGACGATGTGACCGTATACCACGGGGACACCTTCCAGATTCCCATGGGTATCGGGACTTTTGGAAGCCGCACCACGGCGGTGGGCGGCACCGCCATTTATGAAGCCGCGCAGCGAATCAAGAAAAAGATGGCGCGCATCGCCGCGCACAAATTGGGTATCAAGCCGGGCGAACTTAAATTTTCGGATGGAAAACTTCAAACTTCCGACGGGCAGAAATCCATCGGCTTTGGAGAGGTGGTGGCGGAGGCCATATTTGCCAAGCAACTTCCCCCCGGAGTCGAACCCGGGCTTACTGAACATTGTGTTTTCGAGCCTCCCAACTATACGTTTCCCTTTGGGGCGCACATCGCGGTTACTGAAGTGGATGCCGAGACCGGTGAAGTGCATTTGCGGGATTATTTCTGCGTGGATGATTGTGGCCGCATCCTGAATCCCATGCTGGTGGACGGACAAGTGCACGGCGGATTGGCACAAGGGATAGGGCAGGCGCTGTGGGAGGAATTGGTTTACGACGAAAACGGCCAGTTGGTTACGGGGACATTGATGGACTATGCGCTGCCCAAGGCGCACCAGTTCCCGTGGTTCAACACTTCGAACACGGAGACGCGGACGCCGGTTAATCCGCTGGGGGTGAAGGGCGTGGGCGAGGCCGGAACCATTGGGTCAACTCCGGCAGTGGTGAATTCGGTGATGGATGCACTGCGTCCGTTTGGCGTGCGGCACATTGATATGCCGCTGAAGCCGGAAAAAATTTGGAACGCTATGAAAGGTGGCGTTAAGGCGTCTTAGCGCAGGGCCGGGGTCGGTCGCCGCGGCGACACTCCGCTTTAGCTAGCTTGCCCCGGCCTGGGTTCAATTCAGTTTGCAATAGGCCGGGGCAAGCTCGCACACCGCGAGTCGCCAGGAGACGCCGGCCCTACGGGGGGATAATGATTGCTCAACCGTTTGAATATCATGTACCGAAAACCTTGGCCGAGGCCTCGAAGTTGGTGGCACAGTTCGGCGCTGAGGGGAAAATCCTGGCGGGCGGGCACAGTCTGGTGCCTATGATGAAGCTGCGTCTGGCTTCACCCAAGCACCTGATCGATCTCAGCAAGCTCGCAGAGTTGAGTTATATCCGCGAAGACGGCGGGAAAATCCAGATCGGAGCGCTTACCACTCACTACAAGATTGAGTCTTCGGATTTGCTGAAGAGCAAGTGTCCGTTGTTGCCCGAAACCGCGCGGGAGATCGGCGACGTGCAGGTGCGGAACAAAGGTACGATGGGCGGCAGCCTGGCGCACTCTGATCCCGCCGGGGACTGGCCCGCCGCGGTTCTGGCACTGGATGCTGAAATTCAGGCCGTCAGTGAAAAAGGCGAGCGGTGGATTCCAGCGAACAACTTTTTTGTGAATATGCTGGAGACCGCGCTCGCTCCGGGCGAAATTCTTGCCGCGATCCGTGTGCCATCACTTCCAACTCGAAGCGGTGACGCCTACGTGAAATTGCATCAGCCTGCCTCGGGCTTTGCCATTGTGGGCGTGGCGGTCCGTTTGGGATTGGATGAGAAGGGGACTGTCGATCAAGTGAGCATCGGCGTTACCGGCGCCGGCCCCAAGGCATTTCGCGCGACGGCCGCGGAAAGCGCGCTGCGCGGCAAATCGCCGAGCGCCAAACGCCTTGCCGAATCATCTGAGCATGCGGTTGAAGGTATCGAAGTGAATTCCGACCTCTACGCTTCATCCACATATCGAGCTCGCCTGGCAGGTGTTTATACCCGCCGCGCGCTTGAAAAGGCTCTCGAACGAGCAGGCGGAAAATAAGGGTTTCACCCGTGACTCGTTTTCGCCGATTCCGCTTGAACGGCTCATAGGACATCATCCTGCACGCGCAAATGGCACTTAGATTGAACAATTGACTCCGGACTCCGGACCAGAAACATCGGAGTGACTCCATGACCCTTGAAGGCACTTACAAAATCCCCGCCCCACGCGACCTTGTTTATAAACAATTGCTGAATCCCGAAGTTTTATCCCACGCGCTGCCTGGATGCGAAAAGCTCACCCCCAATCCCGACGGAAGCTTCAGCGCTCAATTGAAAATCGGCATTGCCATGATGAAGGGGACTTATCAGGGCCGGGTGGAGATTCTGGATGCGGTGGCGCCGGAACATTTTCGCATGTTGGTTGAGGGGAAAGGGTCGGGCGGTTTCATGAAAGGGGAAGGCACATTAACACTTACCGAAGAAGGCGGCGATACCCTCATCACCTACACCGGCGAAGCGCAGGTGGGAGGGCTGATCGCCAGCGTTGGCCAAAGGATGATTCTGGGAGCCGCCAAACAAAACGTTGCCCAATTTTTCCAGGAGTTCGCCAAGCAAATCGCTGCAAAATGAAACCAGCTTTTCCTTGCAGCGCCCCCCTCTCGTTTCGTCCAAATCCCTATCGATCTGATCTCTAACTGTAATTCCGCTGGTGTCCTAATCTCCCTGGGACCGCGGGCGTCTCGCCCGCTCTTTAATTATCAATTGATTGCGGGCGGGACGCCCGCCCTCCAAACGATTCAGTTCCTGAGACAAGTGTAATTCCTCTCGCTATCCTTAACAGGTTGCGCGGCGTTATAATTAACGGAGGGGAACTGCGATTCAGCTTCAGCAGCCCTTTCAAAAGATATGGCGACCCTCGGCGAGCTTCTCCAGCAAAACGTCCGCGAAGGCGAGTTGTACGAAAAGCTCGATCGCGGTTTCGTTCGCTGCTTCGCGTGCGGGCACTGCTGCCGTATTCCGGAAGGCCAATTGGGTGTCTGCAAAGTCCGCTACAACCGGGAAGGAAAACTCTACGTCCCCTGGGGTTATGTGGGCGGAGTGCAATGCGACCCGATTGAGAAGAAGCCGTTCAACCACGCCTACCCGGGTGCATTGGCCTACAGTTTCGGGATGCTCGGGTGCGATCTCCATTGCTCGTATTGCCAGAATTGGGTGACCTCGCAGGCCCTTCGCGATCCTGCCGCGCAGTCGCCTCCCTTGGGGGCGACACCGGAAGACCTGGTGCGCGATGCTCTCCGTCAGGGCGCTAAAGTTCTGGTGAGCACTTACAATGAGCCGCTCATCACCAGCGAATGGGCGGTGGCCGTGTTCAAAGAAGCGCGCGCCGCCGGGCTGCGCACCGGATTTGTCTCCAATGGGAATGGCACGCCCGAAGTGCTCGAGTTCCTCCGACCGTGGATCGATCTATACAAGGTGGATCTGAAGAGTTTCGACGACCGGCACTATCGCCAACTGGGCGGGCGAATTCAACCCATTCTGGATACCATTCGCCGCTTGCACGAAATGGGTGTCTGGGTGGAGATCGTGACGCTTTCGATTCCAGGCTTCAATGACGCCGCCGATGAGATGAAACGCATGGCCGAATTTCTGGTGAGCGTCTCGCCCGACATTCCCTGGCATGTCACTGCATTTCATAAAGACTACAAAATGACCGACCCTGAGAACACCACGCCCGAAACGCTGGTCCGCATCGCCGAAATTGGTGCAAGAGCGGGCTTGCGTTACGTTTATGCAGGCAATCTACCGGGCCGCGTCGGTGACTTTGAAAACACGCGCTGCCACAACTGCCGCGCCCTGCTGATCGAGCGTTACGGCTACAGGGTTCAAGATTATCGTCTCACTCCCGACGGCGCGTGCCCAAAATGCGGCACCAGTATTCCCGGCCGGTGGGCTCCTGCCTTTGAAGGTCAAATTGCTTCCCACCCATTTCTTCCCCGCACTCGCCGCCATTCATCCCAATTCCACGTGCTGTCATAGTTGGAAGGTGCCCGGACATGAAACGGGCGGTGCCCGCTTTGCAGTTTTTCACGGTCAGGCGCCGCAGAAACTTCGGCTGAATTGTTTTTAACCTTCTTCAAAATTTAACACAGCGTTAATAAAACAATAACCGGACAATGTTTCAATCGGCCATGGTGGGGCAGCGTGGCGGAGGAAGGGGACCACGTTAAGCTGGCTCATCACGGTCAAGAGTGGATATCACACCCTCGCTCCCGGGCCAGGCGTCCAGCCATCAAGAGAATTTTTCCGCCCATTTTCCGGAACCATGTTCGTCGTTCGACCAGGTCATCCAGGATTCCCGGGAAAAGCCGGAAAGCCGATCCAGAATAACGTTTGTCTATTTTGATGCCGGCGGCGGACATCGCGCCGCTACCAACGCCCTGTGTTCCGCCATCCGCGAAAGGGAACTGCCCTGGGAAATTACCTGCCTCAATTTGCAAGAACTGCTGGATGAGACTGACATCATCCGGAAAATTACAGGACTTCGAGTCCAGGATTTTTATAATGCCATGGTCAAGAGAGGATGGACCCTGGGCACGGCTCAACTGTTGAAGGGTTTGCACCTCCTCATCCATCTCTATCACAAACCCGTGGTGGACATTTTGAAGAGCTACTGGCAACGCACGAAGCCAGAGATGGTGGTTTCGCTCATCCCCAACTTCAATCTTCAGGTGGCGGAAAGCCTTCGTGTGATGCTGCCCTCCTGCCCTTTTGTCACTATTTTGACCGACATGGCGGACTACCCGCCTCACTTTTGGATTGTACCCGAATCGCCATTCGTCATCTGCGGCACCAGCCGGGCGGTCAAGCAGGCCTATTCCATGGGGCACACCCCTGAAAACGTGTTCTCCACTTCAGGCATGATATTAAATCCGGCCTTTTATGCGTCTCCCAAGGTGGATCGCTATGCGATTCGAGAGTCGCTGGGCCTTCACCATGACTACACCACGGGAATTGTCTTGTTTGGCGGCCAAGGGTCGCCCGTGATGTCGAGCATTGCCAGGCAGCTCAACGCACTGGATAAACTCCAGTTGATTATTATCTGTGGACAAAACCAGAAGCTGGAAGCCAGGCTGCGCCTGACGAAGTTTCGCATCCCCGTTCTCGTCGAGGGCTTTACGAACCTGGTCAATCGCTACATGCAGATTTCAGACTTCTTTATTGGCAAGCCCGGGCCAGCCAGCATCAGCGAGGCGCTCCTGATGGGCCTCCCGGTGATTGTCGAACGAAATGCCTGGACGCTTCCCCAGGAACGCTACAACGCCGACTGGGTCATTGAAAAGGAGGTCGGCATGGTGGTGGAAAATTTCCGCCACATCGGTCGCGCCGTGGAGCGGCTGGTGGAACCTGCCGCCATGGCGCGTTACAAGGCCAATGCGCTGGCGGTTCAAAATCGCGCCGTTTTTGAAATTCCCCGGATCCTCGAAACTATATTGGAAAGAACCAAAGGAGGCGTACCGGCCCGCGTTTTGGAGGGGCAGAATCGCTGAGATTTTATCTGCGTTCGGCACTGGCCCCGGCCGGTAAAATCAAATCCACCATGGCAAAAATCCATAAGCTATTTGACACCTTTGAAGGCCATGATTACGACACCCTGATCATCTCTGATTTGCACCTCGGGTCAGAGCTCAGTCGCGCGGACGATGCCTGCCGGATGCTGAAGGGCGCCACGTTTAGAAGGCTGATCCTGCTAGGGGACATGTTTTGTGACTTGAACCTGCGGCGGCTGAAGAAACAACACTGGGGGCTGCTCTCCTACATCCGGAAACTTTCAAACCCCAAGCGTCAAGTGGAGGTGGTATGGGTGGAGGGAAATCATGACCGTGGACTGTCGGAAGTTATGTCCCATCTCGTCGGCGTAAGGGTCTATCAGGAATACTCGTGGAAATTCGCCAATCGCAGCTACCTTGCGATCCATGGCCACCAATTTGACCGTTTCCTGGTAAATAACGCGGCCATCAGCGCGGCGGGAGAGTTCGTTTACACACACCTGCAAAAAATTGATTCGCGGCGCAGGAGCCTCTCCCGGTTCCTCGACCGGCAAAATACCAAATGGCTGCGGCTCTCCGCCAAAGTGGCCAAAGGCGCGATCGATTTGGCCAAAGCCCGTGGCGCCGACGTGGTTTTTTGCGGTCACACCCACCGAGCGATGCAATCCCAACGGGACGGAATTCTCTATTTCAATTCAGGGTGCTGGACAACTGAGGATCCCACCTACATCACGGTAAATCACTCCGGAGTGGAGATACACTATTGCGACGCACAAGTGACGACCTCGCAGGTTTTCGCGGACATGCAATCGGACGTCAGCACTCTCGCCACTCATGGCGCCATTTCAAATTGAGGCGGCGCCTTCTCTGCCTCTCCGCAAGCCGTTACTGGAACTCTGTAAACCCTCATCCCATACATCGGCGACCTCGAAATCCGTGGATGCTTAAGCCGGCGGCCTCATATTTGGAGTAAAATGCAGGCGTGAATAAGAATGATCACGCGTTCCGTCTTGCGCCCCCGCCGTTCAGGCGGGAACATTACAATCGGGAAGAACCTCAGTCGGGAGGCGCCAGCTCCGTCATGGTACCGACCCCGATCTGGAATGGGAAACTCCAACAATTGAGCGCATCGAAAATTTGGCGGGCCATGCTCCCGGCCATGATCCTCCTGTGCGCCTCTGGCGCCCTGGCAAGTTTTCTTTTCGCCCAATCCTCATCCGGCGTTGAACCGGCCACTCGCCACGTTATTGTGATTTCGGTGGACGGCATGGGCGCGCATTATTACGTATCGCCGCCTCCCGGCATTCATATTCCTCATCTCATGCAGATGAAATTGGAGGGGAGTTTTGCCGAAGCCGTGGAAGGCATTTACCCCAGCGTGACTTATCCTTCGCACACCACCATCGTCACCGGTCAAATGCCGGCCGTGCATGGCATTTACACCAACCTCTCTTCGCGCGAAGCAGGCAAGAACACGGGTGACTGGTTTTGGTTTTCGAAGTCCATCAAGGTGCCCACACTTTGGGACGAAGCTCGCAAAGCGCATTTGACTTGCGCTTCAGTTTTTTGGCCGGTTACCGCCGGCGCCGCCATAGACTGGGACCTGCCGGAAATCTGGGACCCCGCCAAGGGGGAAGTAGGCGATCCCATGTACGTGGCGAAGTTCGCCACTCCTGGATTGCTTTTGGAAGCTTTGATGGCGCTCGGGCCGCCGCCTTACGGTGAGGATAACGACCTCACCCGCGCCCACCTGGCGGAGTTTTTGGAGAAGCAGCACAAACCCAGCCTCCTGCTTATTCATTTGGACACGCTCGATTCCATCGAGCACCAGCACGGGCCCGATACGAATGAAGCAGTGGCAACGCTTGAGCGCATTGACACGCGAATCGGGGAGATTGAAGATGCGGTGCGCGAGGCGGGCCTCGAGAATTCCACCGATTTCTTTGTGGTGTCTGATCACGGATTCATGTCCGTCACGCGCACAATCCATCCCAACATTTTGCTGGCCAAAGCCGGCCTGCTCACTTTGGATGAACACGGCAGGGTAACAGGAGGGAAAATTGCCACGGTGTCCAACGGCGGGTCCATGTTCATTTACTGGCCCGAGGGAGATCACCTTGAAGGGGCAGTGGATACGGCATTGAAACCACTGCGCGATCAGGGATTGCTATGGAGTGTTTTCGATCAGAATGCACTTCGAGAGTTGGGCGCGGACCCGGAAGCGCGGATGGCGCTCGAGGCTCCGCGCGGCGCGATGTTCGGCAGCGAGGCCCGCGGTGACCTGATGAGCAAAGCGAGAACTCAGATTGGCACGCATGGATATTTCCCTTATCGGGCGGGACTTGAAGCCTCCTTCATCGCCTGGGGCCAAGGGATCAAAGGCGGCGTGAATCTTCATCGTATCAGTATGACCGCAGTAGGCCCGACGTTGCTCAAAGCGCTGGGGATTGACGATCCCAAGTTCGGATCTCAGCCCGCGCTTAACTCGATCTTCAAATAACTCAATGAATGTTTTACCGGCCTGAAGATCCTGACTTGCTCAAATCGAGCAATTGCCGCAAGAGTTCATTACTTTCGAGATCTGAAATAGGGATGGGCGGAAAGAACTCTTCCCAGTCAACATCCGGAAAGCCCTTGCGCGTTGCACACGCAGCGAGCCGCTCGCGCAGCGTAAGTGGGCCGCCGGCGGGAAAACCGGTGAGGCAATTGAAGATAATCTGGTGAACGGGTTCACGCCATTTGTATTGTGCCAATAATTGCGCTGCGGCATCCAGCACCTTCCGGTCTCCCTTACAGAACGCTCGCAAGACGCGGCGCTCCTGGTCGATGGCCGGACGATCATCAATACGATTGTCCATGGAATGAAAATTCTAGCAGGTTGTTGGAGACTGCACCAGAAACGCCTTGTGTCGAAGCGGCCTTCCGTTTATACTAGCCGTTCGATGATCAGCTACCGCGCCAACTCGTTTACCTACGCTTATTGGGGCTTTCCCCCAATGGGTTGAAGTGGCGCTGGTCTGAGATAAAAAAGACTTTGAAAAGCCAGCCCACTTGAAAAAGTGGGCTTTTGTTTTTAAGGGAGGAACTGGAGCGATGATTATTTCAATGAGGCCTCATTCATCAAAAGAAGAAATCGAGCAAGTCTGCGAGCGAATCCGCGACTTTGGTTACAAGGTTCACACCATCGTGGGCGAAGAACGCGTGGTGATAGGCGCCGTGGGCGTAGGCGACGTGACAGCGTGCCTCGAATCCTTGCAGGCCATCCCGAGCGTGGAGAGCGCGGTTCGCATTTCCGCGCCCTACAAATTCGTGAGCAGGGAATTCAAGAAAGAGCGCAGCCAAATCCGCGTGGATGGAACTGTAATCGGAGGCGGGGAATTTGTAGTGATGGCCGGGCCGTGTTCGGTGGAAAACGAAAAGCAAATCATGGATACGGCGGAGGCCGTGGCCGCGGCGGGAGCCAAGATTCTGCGCGGAGGCGCGTTCAAACCTCGAACATCCCCTTACGATTTCCAGGGGCTCGAACTCGAGGGGCTCAAATTACTGGCCAAAGCGCGCCAGGCCACCGGCCTGGCCATCATCACGGAGGTGATGAGCGATCGCGACGTCGATCTGGTGGCCGAGCACGCTGACATCATGCAGGTGGGCGCCCGCAACATGCAGAACTTCGCGCTGCTCAAGACCCTGGGCAAATGCGGCCGCACCGTTCTCCTCAAGCGCGGAATGAGTTCCACGCTGAATGAACTGCTGATGTCGGCGGAATACGTCACCGCGCATGGCAATCCGAACGTGGTGCTATGCGAGCGTGGCATCCGGACTTTCGAGACCGCCACGCGCAATACCTGTGACATTGCCAGCATCCCCGTGCTGAACGAACTCACTCACCTGCCCGTGATTCTCGATCCCAGCCACGCCACCGGCAAACGCAGTCTGGTACCCGCGCTCTCGCGCGCCGCGGTCGCCATTGGCGCCGACGGCCTGCTGGTGGAGGTCCATCCCAAGCCCGAAAAAGCCTTCAGCGACGGCGCCCAATCACTTAACTTCGAGCAGTTCCGCGCCATGATGGAAGACCTGCGCCCGTATTTAGACTTGCGCAGCCAGTCGCTGGCCGTGAAGCAGGTTTGAAACTTGCGCAAGCTATTGCGCACCGCAACAGCCGAATAGTTGGCCATAGCACGCCCTTTATGCTGTGGGGTTTTGCATGGTCCGTACTTGATTCAGCCCCCGGCACAAATGGCGTGCGATAGGTACCAGCTCAAATGGAACACAACCCACCTGGAATTCCTGAGGCAGGCACAGCGAAAAATCTCCGCCACCAAGACACAAAGGCATTAAGAAGCTGCCTCGCGGAATAATCATTCCTTGGTGTCTTCGTGTCTTGGTGGTAAAAACATTCTGGGCCGGAATCGTTAAACAGGGACACCCTGGATGCGCCTCCTGAAAAACCTGGCATGGGTTCTGATCGCACTGCTGGGTGCGGTCGCTCTGGGCATGATCGCCACGGTGCGCGGCGAACCGTTGAACGCGGTTTGGCTGGTGGCCGCGGCGGCGTGCGTTTATGCGCTCGGGTACCGCTTCTACAGCCGCTGGGTGGCGTTTACGGTGCTGGAACTTGACGACCGGCGCGCCACGCCGGCGGAGCGCCTGGACGACGGGCACGATTTTCTGCCCACCAATAAATGGGTTTTGTTTGGGCACCACTTTGCCGCTATCGCTGGACCGGGGCCGCTGGTCGGTCCGATTCTCGCCGCTCAATTCGGATATCTTCCCGGCACGCTCTGGATAGTTCTGGGCGGAATCCTGGGCGGCTGCGTTCAGGATTTCGTCACGCTCTTTTGCTCCATGCGCCGTAACGGAAGGTCGCTCGGGCAGATGGCCAAGGACGAAATCGGCGAGGTCGGTGGATGGACCGCTCTCTTCGCCGTGCTCTGCATTTTAATAATCCTTTTGGGCGCTGTGGCGCTGGTGGTGGTGAACGCGCTCAAAGCAAGTCCGTGGGGATTGTTCACCATCGCCATGACCATGCCCATTGCCCTGCTCCTCGGAGTTTACCTCCGCTACCTGCGTCCGGGGCGCGTGCTCGAAGCATCCATGGTGGGTTTCTTTCTGGTGATGGCGGCGGTGATTGGCGGGCGCTACGTGGCGGAATCCGCGACGCTCGCGCAATATTTCACTTATAGCGGCCCGTCGCTGGTCTGGATGGTGGTCGTCTACGGATTTGCCGCCTCAGTGCTGCCGGTTTGGCTGCTGCTCGCCCCGCGCGATTACCTGAGCACCTTCATCAAACTCGGAACCATTCTAGCCCTGGCGCTGGGAATTCTTGCCGCCCACCCGCAGATGTTGCTCCCGCCTCTCACGCGATTTACCGATGGCACCGGGCCGATTTTTTCCGGGAAGGTTTTTCCATTTTGCTTCATCACCATCGCCTGCGGAGCCGTTTCCGGATTTCATTCGCTGATTGCGAGCGGGACCACGCCTAAGCTCATCTGCAAGGAAAGCCAGGCGCGCTTGATCGGCTACGGCGCCATGATGATGGAATCTTTCGTAGGCGTGATGGCGATGGTGGCGGCCACGGTGCTTCAACCCGGCGTCTACTTTGCCGTCAACAGTCCGGCGGGAGTGGTGGGCGCGCTGCCGGAGAAGGCGGTGGCCACCATTTCCAACTGGGGTTTTCCGGTGACCACTCAAACCATGTCGGAGTTGGCCTCGCGCGTAGGCGAAATCACACTCTTCAATCGCACCGGCGGCGCGCCCTCGCTGGCTGTAGGCATGGCGCACATTTTCGGAAGCACGCTTGGAATGGGCGGGCTCGAAGCCATCTGGTATCACTTTGCCATCATGTTTGAAGCGCTTTTTATTCTCACTGTGCTCGACGCTGGCACGCGCGTTGGACGATTCATGCTTCAAGACTTACTCGGTCATTTTTGGAAACCGCTGGGGCGGACCAGTTGGTATCCGAGCGTCGTCCTTACCAGCGCGCTGATTACCGGCGCGTGGGGCTACTTCCTTTACCAGGGCATCATGGACCCGCTCGGCGGCATCAACAGCCTGTGGCCTCTTTTTGGAATATCCAACCAGTTGCTGGCCACTATCGCTTTCTGCGTGTGCACCACCATTCTGATTAAGATGGGGAAAACCAAGTATGCCTGGGTGACGCTCGCGCCCCTCGCCTGGCTGGTGGCCGTGACCATGACGGCGAGCTACCAAAAGATTTTTGACGCCGACCCGCGCATCGGTTTTTGGGCGCAGGCCAGCCATTTGTCCGACTTGATTTCCACCGGCGCCATTCCCGCCGCCAAGATTGCTGAAACACAACGGGTAATTTTTAATAACCGGCTGGACGCGGTCGTCACCGCTATTTTTGCCGCGTTTGTAGTGGTGATTCTGGTGGAATCGGGACGCAATTGGTGGCTCTACGCATGGGGAGGGAAGCAGCCGGTGATGAGCGAAGCGCCCATGGAAACATCGCGGCTGACAGCGTGAGAAGACGGAAACTGGAAACTCGAAAATGGAAAATCGCAAATCACAAATCGCAAATACGCCAGGGGAGGAGCTGTGACTCAATTGCAAAACCTGTTGCGAAGGGCCTGGCAGTTTCTTCGCGAGGCGTGCGGCGAAAATGATTACGCGCGATATCGTGCCGCCGCCATCGGCCGTGGCGATCCACCCCTTTCTCCGGAAGAATTTTATCTATCCGGACTTCAAAATAAATACTCGCGCCCCAACCGTTGCTGCTAGGCGGCGCGCCACCTTGCTAGCAGGAGACGCCTATGAAATTCCGATTGCTCCTTTTGTGCCTTTTATTCGCCACGCCTGTGTTGGCCCTGCAAGATTCGGCGCCCGAAATCCCATTCGAATCGGTTCCGAACATTCTTAAGCTGCCGCCCGACTTGTATTTGGGAGAGGTTCCCGGTGTGGCACTGAATTCAAAGGGGCACATTTTTATCTACACGCGCAGCGGCGAAACATTCCTTTTGGAATTTGACCCCGCGGGAAAATTCCTGCGCCGGATTGGCAAGGGCCTGTACGCGTTCAGCGGCCGGTCTTTCGCTCACGTTGTGCGAGTGGACGCGCACGACAACATTTGGTGCGTGGACGAAGGCTCGAACATGGTGATCGAATTTAATTCCGCCGGGCGCGTGATGCTGCTTCTCGGCCGCAAGCCTGAGCCCGTGGAAGGCTCCGCTCCTGCTGGCTCCGCCGCCGCTCCCACGGCAGCGCCGGCTGGGAATGGAATCTCCAGTGGCACCGGTCTCTTTGGTTTGCTCACCTTCAATCGGCCAACCGACGTGGCCTGGGATGCAGCGGGGAACATCTTCGTGAGCGACGGCTACGGAAACTCTCATGTGGTCAAATTTTCCAAGTCCGGAGATTTCATCAAAGAATGGGGAACGAAAGGTTCGAGCCCGGGACAATTCCGCACACCGCATTCCATGGCCGTGGACGCCAAAGGGAATGTTTACATTGCGGACCGCGGGAATCAGCGCATCCAGATCTTCGACAATGACGGCAACTACCGGAACGAAATCACCAACGCCGGCACCCCATGGGCGATTTGTATCACGCCCGGACCCAACCAGTTTCTCTACAGCTCGGACGCCACGCCCGGCCGCATTTACAAGCTCGATCTGAATGGTAAATTGCTGGGAGAATTCGGTTCTTTCGGTCACGCCTTAAAGCAATTCGGCTGGGTGCATGAAATGGATTGCAGCCAGGGCAACAAGAATGTGCTTTACGTTGGAGAACTCCTGAATTGGCGCATGCAGAAACTGATTTTGCATCCGGCAAAATAAAACAAAAAGGGGCTTCCGCCTGGAAGGCCCATTGAAAAAATCAGCACAAATCCGGCTGTGATTATTTGCTCACAGTGCCTTTGTTGCTCCCGACACCCGTGACGAAGTCCCAGCCAGTTGCGGCGCTAAAGCTACCCGCGCTGCCTGAAGTAATGTCGCGGAAGTTCGAGCTATAGCAACTCGGGGTTGCGTAGCAACTGTAGATGGTGCTTAGCTCGGTGTCGGTGCTGGTGTATTTGCTGCCAGACAGATTAACAATTCCAGCCAATGATGGTGAGGCGACGCTCGTCCCGCCAAAAACCATCCAACCGGTTCTTCCCTGGCAAGAAGTGGTGTCGTAAACCGCAACGCCCGTATTGGGATTTGCGTCGAAGGAAAAGTCCGGCACACCACGATGGCCATTCAGGAGGCCGGCGATCACACTTTGATATCCGGGAATCGGCTCATACGCGCTGGTCCCTCCGCCACTGCCTGACCAGGCTGATTCACTGGTGAAATTGCCCCCGCTTCGATTCACGGAAGTGCCGCCGGCGCAAACGACGTTGGGTGAAACGCCGGGGTAGATGGTTTTTCCACCCGTATCGCCACTGGCTGCGAAGTAGACCACGCCTGAGGTTGCAAAATGGCTGTCGGCGCTTGCTTCGGAGGGAGTTTCATTGCTACCCCAGCTCATGGAAACCTGAGTGACCCCGGGTAGGCCGCTTGCGTAGTCAACGGCCGCATAGAGATCAGCATTGCCGTTAGTGGCGGCTTCGACGAGGACGATTTTAGCGTTCGGAGCCATCGCGTGAGCCCACTCGATATCGAGGGCCTCTTCTTGCGCCCAGCCGCAATTAACTCTCGGCGCGGTTCCGCCAGGGTAAGCCTTCTGAAAGCATGAAGTGGTAATAGTACTAGAGCATTGAGGTAGAACCGGGAGGTTGAATTGGTTTGAAAACACCGTGAGATCGTTGTACGCCGTTGGGTAATCGTAAGCGTCCACGATGGCAATCGCTCCGCTTCCTCCCGACGGTACCGTTTTGCTGGAGGCAATTGGGCAATTCGTACCTGAGGATGCAACGAGGCCGTAAACGCACGCCAGGGAGCCAGGAGTCTCGCCTGCCGGGCCGCCGCCTCCACCCTTCATCGGGTGGTCAAGAATCATATGGTTTGTGTGCGACCTGACGCCCGCGTCTCCGGGATGTTCGACGGAGGAGTCCGGAACGACCACCACGGCATGTTCATCGCCCTGGCCTTGGGCCAATAGCGCGGACGTCCCCAAACTCATCGCGAAAACCACCAGCGATAAAACAATAAACCTCTTCATTACGAGCCTCCATGCCTTGCCCTGAATAGTTTGTCAAATTGACGTGTTGCCGTTCAAACCTTCTCATCAACCCTGAGGGTACGCAACTCCCATTCTAGAAAAACCGGAATGGCATTTCCAGTAGCCACCCATTATTTCAAAAGACTCAATTCCTCGGGTGAACAACTTTGCTTTTTTGCTGCCTTTGAGTTTCAGCCCTCGCTCTGCACTACAGTTTCCTATTGCAAATTTGAGTCCCTTCCAAGGCGGAATACGGAAAATGAACCGATCGCCATATCTGGTAGAAAACAAGCAACGCTCTGTCTATTTTCGACTACATTCATCCCCTTCCGACCGCTTGCCGACCCAGTCAATTACCACTTAAATGAAAGATTTTGCGTATCCGCCAATCTTTAATCCTCTTCACGATGAACGGAAAAGCATCACCGTTCGAGGCACGGGGAGACTTTGCCTTGAATCATACTCATATTTACATTCTGAATTGAAGCCCGTACCGGCGGCCTTAGAGCTACTTCTTGCGTGCGGCTTCTGTCGTTTCCGGAGCAATTCCCAGGTCAACGAGGATTTTCGGGTTTGGGTCATCGGCGGCGAGCAAGTTGTGACACGTGGAACAATCCTGGGGGATATTTTGGCTGGCATCGGAGGTCGAATGCGCTCCGTCATGGCAGCGAAAGCAGCCGGGGAAATCCGTGTGCCCGATGTTATTGGGGTAGGTTCCCCAAAGCACCTTCATTTCAGGGAACACGTTGCGATCGTAAATTGCCACCAGCGCATTGCCGGCCTGAACCACGTCGGCGCTCTGCTGGCGGTAGACGTCCGGATAGTTTTTCCGGTAATACTCTGAAAGAGCGACGGGGATTTTGGCGCCGGCCTCCGCCTGCGTGGCGTATGACTGTTTCAGAATATCCAACCCTTGCTTCTTAACGAAGGGAAGCGAGGCCGAAATCTCACCCGTGGCCATGGCCTGATCCATGGCGCGGTCGGGCAAATAGTAAATGTGGGTGGGACGATTATGGCAGTCGATGCAATCCATCGTGCGCGCCGCAGATCTGTTCACAGCCCCGGGCTTGGTATCCGAATCAAGAAACATAGCGGTCTTGCCGGTCCGTGTGTTCTGGTATTCCACCCAGTGGATGTTCTGGCGGCTTTCGTCGGACCCGTATTGAATGGTGATCCCCGCGCCCAGATGCGCGCTGTGGATGCCCGGGCTGGAGGGCCCGCCGCCGATATGAAGCATTAAGACAGTCTTGGTCAGGCTGTTTTTCTCGTCGTCGCCGAATTTCGGGATGATTTTCAAGCGGTCTCCGACGAATCTCTGTGGCCAGTGGCATTGCTCGCAAGTTTCACGCGCGGGGCGCAGGTTGTGGACGGGCGTCGGAATGGGCCGAGGGAATTTGTTGAACGCCACCGCATAGACTTGATAGGTGCCGGAAAGTTTGCTGCGCACAAACCACGATGCGCCCGGCCCGATGTGACACTGCACGCACTCGACGCGCGAGTGGGGTGAACTTTGGTAGGCAGTAAATTCGGGCTGCATGACGGTGTGGCAGGTCTGCCCACAGAAGGTGACCGAGTCAACGTAATTCATGCTGCTGTAAGTGAGCTGGCCGCCGATCATCACGTTGACTGCCGTAATGATTCCCACAAAAATAAGCAGACGGCGCAGTTCTACGTTTTGCAGGTCCAGAGGTGGAAACGAAGCGGGGAATACCCCGCGGTGATGTTCGCGGCGCCGGCGCAAGATGATCCCAGCCGGGATCAGGGCGAGCCCGGTAAAGAAGACCCCGGGCAAGGCCACGAAAGTCAAAAGCCCAACATACGGATGGCGAATGTCACCCCGCACGATCGTGGGTAGCAGCCAGATCCAAAAAACGGTTGCCGCCGTGACCAAGACCACGCCAATGCGGCTGAGCAAGTTGCTGGAAAGATGTACAAGCGGAGATAGCCACTTGAAGAACTTAGTTTCCGGAAGACTCATTCGAGGTCTTTTCCCCAATCAATTCGTTTTCGGAGGGCTTCCCAATTTCACCCGGCTCCGTTGCGACGCTTTCGGATGGGTGAGATTGATCCGGCGGCTTTGTCGCATTGCTATCCAACGATTCGCTATCCTCCGGACACTTTCGTTTGACGCTGCGGCCGGTGAGCCATGCCGTCTCCATCGGATAAACGTCAGGGTCAAAGATCACCGAATAAAAGTGCCATACCAATATAGCCAGCCCGGCCAGCACCGCCTCGTAGAAATGCACGGCGGTGGCCAGGTCGGAAAAACTCTTGGGCAGCCATCTGAGAGTAAACCTGTTGGCCCACAGCATCAAGCCCGTTAAGATCATCACTACCGCGCCCCACACCACCGCCCAGTATTCCGCCTTTTCCACGTACCCATGGGGGGAAAGGTGTGGCCGCTTGCCCCGCAGGCCGACATTGTAAGCGAAATTCATCCAGGCTTCGCGCCCATCGCTGACGCGGGGCCACAGCTCCTTCCAATGTTGCCGCAATTTGCCGCTGACCAGGAGCGAGATGAAATGCATCCCTGCAACCACCATAAACAATACAGCGGCGATTCGGTGGATGGTTCCGCGCACCGGCCAATTTGTTTCCCAGGCCAGCAGTGGGCGAGCCCACCAGCCCTCGGGATATTTCAGGGCGAATCCAGTCCAGGCAAGCACGGCAAAGGACAGCACCAGGAGGATATGCTCCAAGCGCTCGAACTTGAACATCCGGAATTCGCCGGGCATTGCGTCATCGGAGGCATTGCCGTCTGGGTCGCCGAGCGCCTCCTGGCGGCGCGATGAATGGTGCAGATTCAACTTCCGAAGCCAGTCGCCGAAATTATGCAGGAACATTAACCCTACAACGAGAGGAATGGTAACCAGATAAAATGAGCGCGCCCACCCGACCACCTTGGGCTCCTCGCCGCCGGGGGACTCATGAATGGGCCCCAGCGCGAAGCGTGCTCCCGCGCCCAGATGGCATTTCCCGCAAGTGGCGGGCAGGTTTTTCGAGTTGATGGTCGAGCGCGAATCCGAAGATGGAAAGATGTTGTGCACGCCATGGCAACTGGCGCAGTTGGCCACCGTTTCGTCGCCGGACTTCAAAGCCATGCCGTGGTAGGACGCCTGAAAGCTCAGCACCCTGTCAGGCGGCAGGCCGAAACGGCGGGACAATCGCACGTTGGCGTGGCATTGCGCGCAGGTTCCCGGAATGTTGCGCGGAGAAACGGAAGAGGCGGCGTTCTGGGGCTTCAGGATGGCATGCTCACCGTGGCAGGTCGTGCACACAGGAGCGTCCACCACTCCGTGAGCCACGGCTTGGCCGTGCACGCTGGATTTATATTCGGTGGCAATGTCGGCATGACACATTCCACAAGTATCCGGCACGGCTCTTCGGAATTCCGCCGATGTCGCCCGGACCAACTCATGGGCAGTGCCGTGGCAGGCTTCACAATCAGGCGCCGCGGCGTTGCCCGCCTTAGCGGCCTGTGCGTGCACGCCCTGGCCAAAATCGCGCGCCACGCGTTCGTGGCAAGTTGCGCAGGCGGGTTTGGGAATATCGGAGGGATGGGGGTACTCCTCATGCTTCACGTGGCAGGTCGCGCAGGGAACCGGCGCGTGAGCCGAATTCTTGAGTTTTTCCCCTACGTTGTGGCAGGAGGCGCAGGCAGGCTCGCCTGGCTCCTGCGCACCGAGGGGCCAGGCGCAAAGCAACGCGGCGATGCAAGCCGATATGGCGATATATCTTGCGCGCATCATAATGCTGCCCGGACGAAGGCCCATCCGGGCGATATTCATTCGATCGATGACCTGTTAAATGAGGATGGGCCACCGTCCACCAAATTTGAATCACGAGTCAACCGTCCGGGAGAAGCCAGCGCATGCCATCTTTGGGCAAGCTGCGCCGAAATCTGCACTCCCGCCGTTACTTCTTCTCGGTCGCTTTCTCCTCGCAGCCCTTGAGGGAGTGATCGTTCTTGGCGTAGCACTTCCCAATGTCGTTAAGGTCTTTCGGTGACTTCTTAATGTCAACATGACAGTAGGTGCAGCCTTTCTTCTCTGTCTTGGAATATTCGGCCTTCCCGAATGCGAGGGTTGCGCAAAGCGTCAAGCCTCCCACCAGCAAAGCAAATATGACCTTGAGTGTTTTCATTTCTTTTCTCCTTCGAATTATGGAATCGTCCGCCAAATCTATTTTTCCCGCGTGCTCCTTGCTCGATTCCAATTCCCCTCTCAGCTATGTTGACTGGTGTTGACGGACTTTCTCAGTGACGGGCGTCACTTAACCACGATTGAGGAGGTATGAAGGTTGAGTTCGGAACGGGAGAGCATAGTTATTCCGTCATGCTCGACAGGCTTTGGAGGAATCTTTTCTGCGAGTCGGCCCGGAGGATTGATCTAAAAATTCGCTCGAGAATTTGGATGGCTGAAGAGATCCTGCGGCGCATGGTTCGGAGGTGGCTTTCCAGTCGCAGTTACCGCGGCTTCAACCGAAGCGCGAGAATTTAAATCGATTTCGGTTCACGATGTTTGGGCTCATGTGCAAGGCCGGCCGCACGATGGCCTATGGCCGGGGTTTAGACTCCATCTCGCGAATTTTCAAGGCCAGCCCTGCAATGGCCATAACGATGAATATCAGGGATAAGCCCAGGCCTTTACGACGTAGATTGCTTTCATGCAAAGCGGCCGTCCCGGCTTCGTAGGCTTTGGCGGAGGATTTAAGCCCGGGATCGGTCAATTTACCAACTTCCGCAGGGTCGAGTGTGTGGACGGCCACCCGGGCTTTGACGATGGCTTCATTGGATTGGCTCAACTCGAGTCGGGCACTCGAGACTTCCATTCCGGTGCGTTCGGCAGTTGCAAGAATGTTTTCCGCTTGTTGCTGCGATTGATTAAGCTTGGCCAGATCTTCAGAAATCTTTTGGGCCGCAGCGTAGCCCGCGTCGCCTTCCACGTGACAGGTGATACAGACGGACTTCGATCCGACGCCCACCCACTCATCGCTCGGTTTCAAGATTTCATGATTCGAATGGCATTGGACGCAGCCGGGAAGTCCCATTTCTTCGAAGGCGGCGCCGTGCGGACTCTTTTGGAACAATTGCGCAAAAAAGACGTGACAGGTTCCGCAGACATTCGCGACCGAGGTGAGCCCTGGGGGCGTGGCCCCATGATTTCCGTGGCAGGTGGTGCAGGTCGGAGCCGAAGTGTCCCCGTCGGTAAGAATTGTTGCGTGCACGCTTTTCTGGTAGTGGGCCGCCTGATCGGTGGGGATTTTATACTCCGCCATCGAATGAGAATCGGAATGGCAGCGGGCACAAGTATCGGCAACGTTGGTGGGATAGACGGGTGCGCGCGAGTCCGAGACGGCAAGAATATTGTGGACACCATGACAATCCACGCAGGCCGCCACCTTCGTGTCGCCCTTCTTGAGCCGTTGGCCGTGCACGCTGGTTGCGTATTGACTCAACTGGTCGGTGCGCAGTTTGGGGTTATAGCGCCGCATATAGCTGCCGTCTGAATGGCATTTTCCGCAAAACTCAGGCACCTTCGCCTTGGCGGGCGCGCCGCGAAATCCTTTGGCGGGACTCATGGCATCCATTGAATCGTCTTCCGGATTTCCGCCGTGGCAGTCCGAACATATTAGGCCGGCCTGATGGTGCACGTCGGACCCAAAGTCTTTGGCCGGCCGTCCCAGCGCCCCGTCGAGGGTGGAATGACAACTGACGCAGGAATCCTTTGTCTCCGTCCAGCCGGGAGAGGCCAACGCCAGAAAAAGCACCACCGAGCTGCCGAGAACTTTCTTGATCCGTCCCATAGTTTTACGACTCAGAGCCGCCACTCAATTACTTGAATACCAGGGCGGACATCAGGACGATGTAGCCGAGCGCGAAAACGCCCAGCCCGGTAAAAATGCGCGTGACGCGGCTAAAACCGACTTGGCGGTCGATGAACGGCACGGCCACCCAAACCATTCCAGCCAGTGAGAAGCCCAGGATTCCGGCGAACTCGCCGTCCAAGAACAATACTTTGGAGGGCAGCAGCTTGAGGGTTTGGAACATAAATAGGAAATACCATTCCGGGCGAATTCCAGCGGGAGCGGGGGCAAAGGGATCCGCCTTGGTGCCTAATTCCCAAGGGAAAATGGCGGCCAGGGCGCCCAGCGCGCCGAGCGCCGCGTACCAACCGATCATGTCGCGAAGGAGAAAATTGGGGAAGAAAGGCATGATCGTCGACTTTTCCCGCCCTTCTGCAATGCGCGCCTCGATGCTCGGTGGAACACTCATGCCCAGCCGCTGCACGAGCAAAAGATGGGCCGCGAGCATTATGGTGGCGAGGCCCGGCAACACGGCGACGTGGAATCCGAAAAAGCGCGTCAGCGTGGCGCCGGTCACCTCGTCGCCGCCTCTAAGGAACATGAGCAACCACTTTCCGACTCCGGGGATTGAGCCCCCCATCTGAGTTCCCACCTTGGTGGCGAAATATGCCAGCGTGTTCCAGGGGAGCAAATAGCCGGTAAAACCGAAGCCCAACACAATGAAGAAGAGGAACATCCCGGTGACCCACGTCAATTCGCGCGGCTTCCGGTAAGCCTTGAGGAAATAGACGCTGAACATGTGCACGGAGGCGGTGAAGATCATCAGGTTGGCCGACCAACTGTGCACCGACCGGATCAGCCAGCCAAATCGGACTTGGGTCATGACGTACTGCACGCTTTCAAATGCGTCATTGGGCGTCGGCCGGTAATAAAGGAGCAGGAGAATTCCAGTGAGGACCTGAATCACAAACAAGAAAAGGGTCATGCCGCCGAAGTAGTACCAAATGGTGTGGCGGTGCAGCGGGATTGTCTTATGGCGCAGAAACTCCTGAAGGGCCGCCGCTCCAAAGCGGTCATCGAGCCATTGGGTTAGGCCAGCAAGAAGGCCGGGCATGATTACGCTTTTCGGGCGGCAATAATGTCCTCGCCCTGAACGTGGACATCAAAGACTTCAAGTGGTCGGGGCGGCGGGCCGCTGATGTTGCGGCCTTCCGCATCGTAAAGACCGTTGTGGCAAGCGCACCAGACCTGGTGCAGGTCTTCCCGATACTGGACCGTGCAGCTCAGGTGGGTACACACTGCCGAAATCGCCTTGTATTCGTCGTTCGCGGTTCGAATCAAAAGAGCGGGCTTGGACCCAAACTGAAAAATCTTGGAGGAGTTGCGCTTCAACTCATTCACCTTCGCTGCCACCACGGACCGGCTGGTGGATTCGGGCACCGACGGCGGAATGATGTAGCGGAAGGCAGGGTAGAGAAATGACGCCAAAGATGCCAGCACGCCTCCGCCCAGCAGAAAATTGACCCAGCGGCGCGCCACTGGGGGCCCCGAGGCCCGCGCGTCAGTAGAGTTCTTCATATTAGGCATCCGCCAGAAGAGAAAATCCGGCGAGTGGCTTTCGGCATCTCGCCCTATGGACATGCTCCGGCCACACGCCGATCTAATGAACCGTGTCTAGAGACGTCCCCGGCCCTGAATCCGGCGTTGGCTTAAATTATCCGGGCTGCCTATTTCTTTTTGCCCAGCTCGCGGAGGAAGGCGACAACCTGATCGATCTTCTCCTTGTCCAGTTGCTTCTCATACCCCGACATGGGCGGTTTTCCCTTGGCGATGATGCCCGCAAGGTCGGCGTCGGTTTGTTTTTGGACTTCGGCTGAGCGCAGGTCTTTAATCTTCATCTTCTTGCCCATGGTGGTGTCACCACTGCCGTCCGGCCCATGGCACATAGCGCACTTTGCCTTAAAGGTGGCCGCTCCCTCGTCGGCCGCTGGCTGGCCGGCCAGGGAAAGTGATGACAGCAGAAATAATCCGGCAACCACCAAGGCAAGGGACCACCCAATCATCTTCAAGGTGCCTTCTACATAGGAACGTTTCATCGGTTACATCCTCCTGGTCTGAGTTGATGTTTTATGCTTGCGAACGAGCTGCCCATGATTCCCAAATTTAGAATGAATAAACGAGCGACAGATTTACAAGATTTCCCCGGAAACTGCGCGGGCCCGTGGGGTCGGTTGGTGAATCCATTTCGTTATAGTCGTAATATCCCCAGCCCGTCCTCCACGTCACGCCCTTGGCCAAGGCCAGGTCCACCGCGGCAAAAGGGCGATTGTATTTGTAATCCAGCGGGCCCGTCGGCGAGTTGGGGTTCAGGATCAGGGTGTTGCCAGTGACGTCGTCGATGGAATATCCAGCCTTGAGCGTCACTCTCTTGGCCGGTTTCACCATGAAGTCGAAATACCCGTAATTCATTTTGTTGTTGTAAATCGAGAGGCCCTGCAACGTCACCGGCGAACCGATAATGGTGCAGGCCACGACCCCCGGCGGCGGTATGGCGGATCCGATGCTGAAACAGATGTTGGTCTGGGAGAAAACGCCCGTGTAGTTGTATCCCGAGTCCAGGGACCAGCGCTCTGTTGGGGCAACGTTAAAATACACTCCATAGTTCCGAGTGTGCTCCAAGTGATCGATCTGATAAACGTTGTTTCGAGCCTCGTACACATTGACCGTGGTGCCCATATTCAGCCAATGCTCGGGTTTGTAGTCGCCGCGGAATTTATAATGCTGAAGTTGGCGCGGACTGACGCGCGTAAACGTATTATCCGCGTACATCAACTCCTGGTCGTAGCTCAGGCGCAGCTTGTCAATGGGACGCGCCCAAAGGCCCACCAGAAGCGAGTTTTCGTTAATGGTAGTGGAAAAGGCGTCGCTGGAACCGCCGAATATCGTGCACGAACCGTCTGGATTAAGCGGCTGGCCCTTGCAGGGGCCGGTTGCTACCAGCTTGGGATCGTAGGTACTGGTTGTGATCGTGACAGTGCTCTGATCGATCACCCGGTGGCGATAGCGATGCCCGATCCTGCCGCCGAACCGCGAAGTGAAATCGTACTCCAATTGAAAAGTATTGGTCTTGGTGTCCTGCCCGAGGAACAGGCTGGAGATCGACGTGCCCGAGTCGGCTTCCGACGAAGAGGAGTGGGGGGGGCAGGCCGCCGCGGTGTACGGCGCAGGGCAAGTGGCCGGATTGAATCCGGTCAGGGGCGCTGCCGCAGTCGCCCCGAAGAGCGCCCCTGTGGTCAGGTCATTCTGCCCCGGAATACGGAAATAGGCGAAACGGAATTCGTCCACCAAGCGGAATTTGGGAGTAATGGTGAAGGTCACGTCGTAGTCCGCGGAGACCGCGGTGCGATTAACCGCCACCGGTCCGTTGGTGGTAAGCTGCCGCGCCAGAGTACGCGACTCGAACCCTTGAAGAAGTTCGTTGAAGTCAGCGATGGTCGCGCCCGAAGAGCTGTAATTGACACGCCCTGCCATATCGACATTCTTGAAATAATTGGACTGAAAGCTCAATTGTTCCGTGGGAGAAGAAGTGCGCACCGGCCCCGTGCGGGAATAATAAGAGAAGTCACTGCACTTTGGGTTGACGGTGGGCGGGGTGGTCGAGGGGTTGGTGATGGGCGCGGCGCAAGGCGAATTGTTTGCCGTATCCCAGGATACCCCCATATCCACAAGCCGCCCGTTGGGGAGCTCATACATCAGGTTGTTATCGGTCCAAGTAGTGTCGCCCTTATAATAATTCAGAAATTGGTCGTAGCTGAAATTGGTCCGAGGCAGAACTTTGAAATCGATGCCCACCTGATAGGTGTTGGTCGTCGCTTTGAACTCCTGGAACAGCAAGGCTTCCGTGCCCACGTGATAGGTAGTGAGCGAAGGGCCCTCATTGGTGTTGCGGGAGTAACCGAGGCGGACTCGAATGTTCGACTGGGGGAGCAAAGTCAATTTGTAATCGCCCATGCGCCGGGTAAGCGCCATGGCGTGAGGAGAAGAGTCGATAATCACCGTAGGGTTCGAGGTGGTTGGGTTGAGCGGGTTTGCCAACAAATCGTAATTCCAAAGGTTGCGGTCGCGCCGGAAAGTTGCGGAGAAGTCATACCACTTGTCCTTGGAGATGCGCAGCATGCTGAAATTATTGGGATCACCGCCATAGCCGAAGTTCGGCAACGAAAGAGTGTCGAAAAGGGGCCCCTGATGGTCTTTCGATCTCATCTCCAGGGTCTGATTAAAAAGCCGGAATCCCTGGCCCAGGTTCACAAACGTATCGTAGACATCGTTGTTGCCGGTAAAACTGGTTCCGCGCCACCCGACTTCAATGGACTGGTTCACGCGATAATCTCCCCAATCCTTTCCCTCCGGAGCCGGATCGTCCTGGGCCATGGCGGGGCAGACAAAAAGGAACGCCGCCAACAGTCCGGCGATCAACATAAGAAAATGCGACGTCTTTATTTTCATAAGCCGCTCCCGGGGAACCCTATAATCACCGTTTCAATTTAAAACTCGTTCGCTTTTCGGCCCACCTACCATCTCCAAGGGCTACTGGAAGAAGAATTGGTTGACGTTAGACCCGTGAATCATCGGGTGACACAAGGTGCATGCCTGATATTTGATGGATTGATTGTGGAAAGACGGCGCACTGGGTGCGCCTGAGTCCACCGTCAAGGTATGGCACTCAAGGCAAAGCAAGTTCACCTGGCTGCGTTTCAAAAGCCGCGGGTTGGAGGAAGCGTGCGGCGTGTGGCAGGCCACGCACCCTTCGGTCTTCACCGGTGCGTGCTCAAAAACGAATGGTCCCGCTTTATCGGTGTGGCACTTGAAGCAGACCATGTCCTGCGCCGCCGTGGAGCGAAGCTGCTTGGTTAGGAACCCTCCGTGCTGGTTGTGGCAATCCGTGCACTTGATCAGACCTTCGTTCACACGATGATGGAAGGGCTTGTTGAAATCCGCCTTCACTTCGCTGTGGCAGGAATAGCAGAGCAAGGGCTGCTTTTGGACCAGCAGAAAATCAGCCTGCTTGGCGTGGTGCGGAGAGTGGCAATCAATGCAGCTCACATTGTTGATGTTGTGGGCCTGGCGCGCGAAGTTCGAATGTTCCTCGCCATAAACATGGCAGGAAAGACAACGCTTGCTGATTTCGGGAGCCTCTTTGCCTTTGAAGCCGAAAATCAGCTTCTTGCCCTCCTCGATCTTGGCCGCATCGCTTCCGGCCTCGCTCATGGCGTCCACGTGCTTTTTCCCCGGCCCGTGGCAGGCTTCACACCCCTGCCATTCCGGTCCCTTTTTCGTGTCGAGGGTGGTTTTCCAGTGCGGCGTCTTCTCAAAACTATCGTACATGTCGCTGTGGCAGGCCTTGCACGTGTCCATCCCCACGTAATCTGCGGGATTGCCTTTAAAGTCCTGGACCGGCTTAGGTGGGGTCGTTTTGGGAGGGATACCCGCGGCAACAAGGCCCGCGCTAAACAGAAGCACGACAATTATCACCAGCACAGCCGGAGCAAGCCGGGCCGGCTTAACATTTGAATCCACAGGAGATCCTCCTGACGAAGATACATGCCGACACCTTGGATGCGTGCCATAACCCTGCGGGATGAAGCTTTCTTCGATCATATCCAACATTGGAATGCCCGCACCCTTAATTCCCGCCTTGAAGCACCAAAACTTTTTTCGGACTGTGCACGCAAATACCCAAGTGACCCTGACTTTCCCTTTTTCCCGTGAGTGTTATCCAAGGGTGCCATGGTTCTATCACTTTTCAACATGCACTCTCGGTGATTTTCTTTGATAAATATGTGACTTCAATCACACGGAGGGGTGATTTATGTCACTCGGATCAGATCTTGAGGGGGACAAGCAGCAACTCTTGCGCCAAGGGGCTGGAGATTGAGCATCACGAGTAAGATTGGGAAATTGCGACCCATTGACCGGATGCTTCGTCGTAATATAGGTCCGCGCCTCGGAATTTGGCCGTGGGCGCGCAAGCAACGTATGGGTCAATTTCATTCGCAGTAGGGCGCGTCGAGGTCGAATCGTGTGGTCAGCAATAGCTCATTGAACCGAAGCTGATTTATTATTGTTGTGCATGCCCCCTTACCGTGTTATTCATCAAACCTGACCGCGCGGAAGATTGAAAGACCAAGATGCGGCTGGAAGCTCAATGAAGTGAAAACCCTCTCACTCTCGCTTAGAGACAAATGATAGTGGAAAGAAAATATAGCAGTCCCCCGAGGCATCCCAGCCTTGAGACCGCCCGTGTCCCGCCCGGTTCCCGCGCAGACAAGTATATTGACCTGTTCCACCGCACCGATCCGCTTGCCGACGCCGTGATGGATGAGTTTGCCCGCCTGCCGGAAAGCGAATGGCGGCCCATGCTCGAGATGGCGCTAGCCAAGGGGATCGAGGCGGTACCTCAAGCGCCGAATGCTTTGCGGGCGCTCTTTGTCCAGCTTGATGAGATTCCATTTTGGGTGGATCGCGATCAATGCGACCTGGGTGGAGCAACATTTCTGCGCTGTCGCATGGGCTTTGTGGCCCTGGCAATGCTTTCCTTGCCGATCATCTACAGTTGGCCGGCGGGAAACAAGCCTCTCGCTCTTTCAGGTCAGCTCGTACATCGCGCTTCACAACGCTTGAAAGACACCACCCGGTATGTGTTCGCTATCTGCCAGCCCGGCGGCCTGTCTCGATTTTCTGAAGGTTTTGCCATGACCGTTCGCGTGCGGCTGATCCACGCGCAAGTCAGGAAACTGCTTCTGGAGTCCGGACAATGGCAATCGGAAACGTGGGGGGCACCGATCAACCAATGCCACATGGCAGGAACCAATCTGATGTTTTCCATCGGCGTGCTGAATGCTTTATCACGAATGGGCTACCGCTTCAAAACTATCGAACGCGAAGCGCTGATCCATTTGTGGCGTTACGCTGGTTACTTGGTGGGCGTTGAAAACGAATTGTTGGTGGCCGGCGAATGGGAAGGCCACCGATTGTTGGATATGATCTTTGCCTTCGAGCCCACACCGGACGATGACTCACGCGCCCTGGTTAACGCCCTGATGCAAACTGCGTTCGAGTACCTCCAGGGTTTCAAGGTTGGGCGCCTTTGCAGCCTGAATAGCTGCTATGGAGTTTCGCGCGCGCTCATCGGGAACGAGCGCGCGGACCTGCTTGGATATCCGCAGACTCAGTGGCGATGGCTGGTAACGATCATTCGTCCGGGGGCATGGATGATTGAAACTGCCCGGATTTTCAGCAAGCGGGTTCAAGACCTCGCCAGGGTTGCCGGGCCCAAAGCGTTCCGCCATCTCATGAGTCAGCGAGGGCTAAAAGGGGGCGCTGGTGAATTCGCCATCCCACGCCGGATTGCGATTCGCCCTGGCACGGCGGCATCCCAGAAAGCTGGCGGGAAGCCCAAGCCCTCAAGCAATGGTGTAGTCACCGGCGAAGGCAAGCCATGAATAAGCCGCTGCGCGTGGTCTGCTTGGGTGGGGGCTGGGTGGCCATTTATCTGGCGCGTGCCTTGCGTTCAGAAGTACGCAAGGGAACGGTTGACCTGACCGTGGTCAGCCGGGATAACTATTCCACCGTCCACGGCTTGATCGCTGAAATGCTGACCTGCAAGATCCAGCCGCAGCAAATCAATAACTCTGTCCGCGAACTGATTGCTCCGGCCCATCTTCACAATGCGGAAATCGAATCGATTGATGTCGGGAATCAGCGGGTGCTGACCCGGCCCTCTCTCCACAGCCGTGCTTACACGCTGGAGTACGACCATCTTGTGGTCGCGGTTGGCTCGGTGGAAGATCTCTCCCGCTATGCCGGGATGAGTGAACATACCTTCCCGCTCAAAACTTTCGCCGACTGCTACCGTCTTCGCAACCACCTGTTAAGCACCCTTGAGATGGCGTCGATTGAGACCAATCCGGAAGAGCGCCGGCGGTTGCTCACCTTTGTGGTGGCGGGCGGTAACTACGCGGGAGTCGAAGTGGCCTGCGACCTGGCGGATTACTTCCGAATGCTGACGCGAAAGAAATATCGTGAATTGAAATTCGAAGATTTCCGAATTGTGCTTCTGGAAATCGGTGCGCGCATTTTGCCCGAGCTGGGGACGCGGCATCCGCACCTGGTAAACTATGCCGAAAAACGCGTGAAGCGGCTGGGCATTGAGGTCCATCTGCATTGCGGCGTCGAAGCCGCAACCGCGGAGGAGGGTGTGCTCACCACGGGCGAGCGCCTGCCGACGAGCACCCTCATCACTTGTACGGGGATGAAGTCGTCGCCCTTGCTCGACCAGTTCTCCTACGAGCGCGAGGCAAGGGGACGGCTTGTCACTGACCAATTCTGCCGGGTGCCTGGCGCCACCAATATCTGGGCGGGGGGTGACTGCGCCGCAGTGCCCCATCCCGAGGGCGGCACCTGTCCTCCCTTGGCGCACTACGCGCAAAAAGCTGGATCCAATGTTGGCGTGAATATCCTGAGGGGGGCGGCGGGCAAGCCGCTCAAACCTTATTCGTTCAACGGACTCGGTGAGGCTTGCACGCTCGGTCACCGTTGCGCCATTGCGCAAATGAAAGGTATTCCCGCCTACGGCTATTTCGCCTGGGTGGGCTGGCGTTTTATTGTGCTGACCATGTTCGTGCCCAGTTGGACGCGGCGTGTTCGCCTGATGTACGACTGGCTGTTAACGCTGATTCTGGGCCGTGACATCGTCAATCCGAGGATTGTGGAGCGGAGTGCGATCTTTCACGTTTTGTACGAGCCCGGTCAAATCATTGCCTCCGCGAACGAAACGAGACGCTTCCACTATCTGGTGGAGTCGGGCGAAGTGGAGGTGGTTAGTGGCGAGGGAAACGGCGGGAACGTTTTATCCACTCTGAAAATGGGTGACTATTTCGGCCATCTGACCAGACCCGGGCCCGAATGCTCCATTCGCGCGCGCACTCGCGTGCGGTTGTTGGGCATTGACCGCTACGCCGCTGATGCCCTGAGCGCTGTGCGGCCCGATCTCGCCCTACTGCTGAAACAAAACGTGAGAAATTCTCCAGAAGCGAAGTCTTGCTGAAATGTTTTCCGATCCCCTCAAGCCGACTCTCTTCGAGGTGTTGCTCAATCGCCGTTCGCGGAGAGTAGGCTTGGGAATGTGTATACCCTCGGGGCCGTTCAAATACACGAGCCCGCACAAGCCCGTGCCCCTCACCGAAGAGGAGGAAGCCGCACTTGCATTCGCGGCTTGCGGCGTGACCGGATACGCCCTGGCTGACCTTTCTTATGGATCTGGTAGCGGTGGCAGCATGTTGGCGGGGAGGCTGGGCCGCACGGTCGCGAGCCCCGATGCGGTTCACACAACTGCCGTTGTGGTCACCAACGACCAGGGAACCTGGCTGCTCAAGCGGCCCCAGGATTTTGCCGCCGCGGAGCTGGTCGAGCTGGTCAGCCTGGCACGAGAAGGTGCGCTGACGGAGGTCTACAGGCGCAGCCGGATTCAATTATCCGATCACCGGACCGCGCCGCCTCTGGACCTGGGCTACAATTTCCCCATCAATCGCTGGTCACTCTACGCTCCCGGAACCACTTACTTCCTGCCCGTCATTGAAACCACGGCGTTGACGATAAACGCGCTCCTGGAGCTGTTTGGCGAGGACACGGGAATTTTCCTGCGGGACGAACGCAGGTGGTTCCGGCCGGCGGGTATCGGCCGTTTCGCGCGCAGCAAGGGAGGCTACCTCCATGACGACCCGCGGGAACTCCGCACTGCCACCATTCAAATGATGGAAACGGCGCTGCTGGAATCCATGGCCACCGAGCACGGAATGGTCCTGCAAAACCTCGCCTTGATGACCGAAGCGCTTGGATTAGGCGGCTTCCCGAATTTCGCCCGGCATGAGTACAGTTGGTTTCAAGCTCTTGGGTTTCGCGTGAAAAGCCTGCCCGCCAGCCGTTATTTGGGCGCCCCACGGTTCCTATCTAGACCGGCACGCTGGCTGGGAAGAGACCCTTTGCTGCCATATCCCGTCGGGCTGGAACAGGACAACCGCGTGCTGCTTAAGCCATTCTGTCCGCCTTACTACAAATCGATGGAACACGCAGTGCGCGCGTTTGTGGAATCCAAGTTTGGTCCGGGAGGAACTTACAGAGGCGGAGCACAGCAAAGCACCTGGCGCGAGGCAGTTGCTTGCGCCGAGAAAATTCCGGCCGTCAGCGCGGCGGCCGTGGATGCGACCATTGCATATTGTGATTACGTCTATCGGCGTTACCAACGGTTTCCCGCTTATACCGCTCCGTTCCGAACCGTGATCGGATTCCAAGTGTGTCGTGTGGACTTGGATTTCTTCGACCGGTTCTATGACGGGGATGTACTTCCGAAGCCGGTGAGGGATTGTACAGAACGTGCTCTCCACGACTCGTCAAAATCGTAGCCTGAAGACGGCCCATACATCAGAATGAAACCCGGAAGCGCCGCTTCAGGAGCAGCGCGCTGATCATCGACAAAACCAGGAGCCAGATTAGCCAGTTGAAATCAAGTCCCAGTGCATGAACGGTGGCGGGGGGGTAACGGAGTTCGATCCAGTCCACAGGACCCGTCGCAAGTTGCTTCTCTCCCGGGTACCAAAGCACGGCGAGCGCTGAACTTACGCGCCGCTCTGAAACATACTGCGGCCCTCTGCCGGCAATAATGCTTTTGTCCACTTGTTCATCGGGGAAGACGAACTGAAGAATGCCGGTGGTTGGACGCTGGGCGCGAATCCGCCAACTGATTTGCCGCCCGCCATCGATGTGGACGGGTGGCGTCTCCAACACAATGCCGTCGGGCGTTCGCAACTCCGGCGTTTGGCCGACTCCTGCGCTCGTCATCTGGACGGTCACGATCGCAGCCTGGCCGGGTTCGATGGGCAAGTGGCCATAAAAACATTCAAGCTGGCCGAGTATCAGGATCATGGGCGCGGTCATGACCAGCGCTGGCACGAGCATCAGTCCGATGTATTTGACATTCGCGGAAATCAGTCCCCATTGGGCTCGCCAAACGAGCACCGGATCGTCCACAAACAATCGCATCTCGTACAAGCACGCCATAAGCTGCGCTTTGACTTTGGTGATAGCCGCCTGGTTGGAGGTTAACCGAAACACCCAGAGCATCCCAATGCCGATGAGGACGCTGAGCGGAACCAGGCTCCACATGGGGTTGTGGCCGTTGAAGGGTTGGAGGCATGCCCTGAAGATCGCGCTCATAATCCTTCGTAGCATCTCCATTCGTTTCGCGCTTACTCCAGGTATCCGAGACCCTTCAGTTTCTTGACAATTTCCTCGTCCGATTCCGCGTCTTCCAGCTTGGCCAGCTCCCGCTCCAAAACGTGCTCAACGAATTCTTCCGGAGAGGAATAGCCGGCCGCCGCGCTGCACTGTTTGACGCGTTGCCAGGTTTTCTTTTTGAGTTTTACGGTTGGATTGAACATGAGTTCCTATCTAATGTAATCGCGCTTACATAAGGTTACGACCCCCTCACCCCCGGCCCCTCTCGCGCACGGGGGTGAGGGGAGAAAAATATTCTATGCTCTTTTGTCCACCACTATCTTCACACAAATTTGAAAATGGGACGGCCTTCCATCCACGCCGGCCGTTCCACGCCGAACAGTTCAAGGGCCGTTGGCGCCATGTCTTCAATGCCCGGGTCTTTGGCCTCGATCTTCCGGTTGGAGAAGAGAACTCCCGGAACCAGCACCGGGTCAACCGAATGGTCGCCACTCCATGCTTTGCGGTTATCCTCGAAAACCTTTGCGGTGACTTTGCCGACGGCGGCATCCCATGACGTGCGGTAGCCATCGCTGTATCCAATAATCAGATCCGGGGCTTCGGCGAGATACGGCCCGCGGTACAGAGCACTGCTGGCGTAGACGTGTCCGATCCCCGTGGCGTTCTTCTCCTCGTCCTTGAGATTCGAAAGCTTTTGGATCAACTCCTGCTTAAGCGCCTCAGCTTCCGCTCCAGATTTCACTGTCCCCTGCGCTTCCCGGCCTTTTACATTCAGGTAGAGCCCGCCAAGCCCCAGCGTGTAGGCGCGCGTCCCACTCCAATCCACGCCTTTGAAGTAGCGGCCGCTCTCCGTCGCGCCATGTTCGAGTTTCAAGTAACCATTGTCGCGCAGCCACGCATTCAGGTTGATCCCGCGGTTGAAGGAAGTGAATCCATGATCGGAGAGCACGAAAACAACCGTGTCAGGATCGGCGTGTTCGAGCGCCACTCCCACCAACTTGTCCACGCGTTGATAGAGGTCCTCAATGGTGCGGGCATAGGGACTTTTGCCATCGGCATGGCCGCTAAGGTAGCGGTAAAACATGTGCTGCACGCGGTCGCTGGTATCAAAGACGCAGGCCACGACTCCGCGGCGCGTCTTTTCCAGAGCGTTGCGGAACATGGCCTCGCGTTCATCCATTAGCTTATAGGTTTGGTCGAGAAACTCGCCTTCATTGATTACGCCCTCGTTCAGCGCCCAGGTGTCCTCGGCCATGCCAAGGGTGGAATAGCTGCCGAGCAATTTGGCGAGATAGGCGGCGTAATACGATGGATGGCTGATGGGCAACGCCGGACATTCCGGGTCAATTTGTAGGGGTGAAACGTAAAGCGAGAAATGAGGCTCGGTCTCAGTCACCATAAACCGCGCGATCCCGTTGACCTTGATGCCTAGAGCCGCTTTGAATTTCAACTTCACCCACGGGGTATAACTGCCAGCCTTCAGTGGGTACACGGCATCCTGAATCTCGAGTACGGAATTGTTTCCCTGGATTCGAATGCGAAACGGGATGGCCAGAGGCGCGGCGTTTTCGTGCAGAATATCTTCCGGGCCTTCGAGCGAACCTTCAAACCCATCCGCCGTGCGTTTTAACGGATAGCGGCTGCCATTTTCAAACGTGGCTTCCCCCACGCGTGTGGTGAAGTGTGAAAAGCTGCCCTGCGTGCCGCGCAAGTCGGGAGTGGACATGGCGGACAGCAATCTACCGTTGAATTTATCAGGAGGGAAGGTGATGGGCACACGGATGATGGTGGATCCGATCTGCTGTTTCCCTAGGATGGTCCAGAAGGGAACGCTCTTGCGCCTCAACTCCACGTGCGATCCGGAAAGCGGAATTCGCAGGCGCCCAAGCTTCAAAACGCGGCCAGGAGGGTACACTTTTGCGGCGGCCAATTCCGGAACATAACTCTTCATATTCCGATTCAGGAAATCGAAGATGTTGTGTTTGGCAGGATTCACTCCCGTAGCGAAAGTGGACCAAGCCACAGGGGAAAGCGCCGGAAATGTGGTCCGAAGCCGCGAGTACGAACCTTGCTCCTTCAGCCGCGAAAGGTTCGGCAGCTTGCCTTCACCCATGAACTTTTCCGTCAGCTTCGGATCCAGGCCGTCCAATCCGAGAAAGATCACTTTCTTCACGCGCGCCTTGCGAAATCCTCCCCGGCGCCGCACCAGCCGCCAGGCCATCCGCAAGGGCCATAAGAAAAGGGAAAAGATACTAAGGATGAACCCGGTCAGCAGACTGAGGAGGGAACCGAGAAATGCGAATCCGGCGCCAGGGCCCACGTAACCGAGCAAGACGCCATTCGAGTGTCCGTGATGGGTGAGCTGGTATGCGACGCAAGCCAAAAAAAACGCGCCGCCCACCAGGTCCTTCCGCTTCATCGCAGCTTCCCCTCGACGAACGGAACTTCCCAGACCTTTTCATGCTGGATGGGCCCGTGCCCGAAGTAACCGTCTTCCCCGAATAATTCCCCGTGGTCGGCACAAATCGTGATGTAAGTATTCTTGGGAACGGTATCGAAAAGTTCTTCCACCACGCCGTCGAGGTATTTGACGGCCGTGATCTGACGCTGGCGGAGCTCCTCGAGTTTGCGTTTGTCAAAGAACTTATCTTTGCGCGCGCGCAGCTTGCCGCCCACTACTTCATCATCCAGGTGCTTGAAGACGCCGTGCACACCGCTAATGCGCGGCCACTGGTCCGGGGGCTCGTCCGGCAAAGCATATGGATAGTGTGTCTCGCCCACATTCAACAAAAAGAAATTCGGTTTTTCTTCGGAGAATTTCATCTCTCGAACCATGGCCCGCATGTCATTGTGTTTTTCCATCAATTTAAAAGTGTCGAACCCAGTGTTGAGGATCGTCTTCGGGTTCAGCACCGGCAAGGAAACCATGGCGTTGGTTCGATAGCCCAGCGTGTCGTGCAGAAAAATCGGAAGGAATAATTTCGGAACCAGCGACCTGAATTCGATGTTCTTGCAGCCCAGGCGCTCATTGAATTTCAGGATATCCTTTTTGTAATACTCCGAAGCATAAACGTGCCGGGGGCTGGTATGCGGCATCAGGCCTATCAACATGTTGTAATGCGAAGGCGAAGTCCAGGAGGCGTATGACCACCGTTTTTCGATCTTACCCAGCTTCTTGATCGTGCGCGGCCGGGCTTGCATCAGGCAGTCGTAGCGGCAACTATCGAATACCACCAGAACGTAGTTATTTCGCGCAGCCTTTGAAGACGTTTTCATCAGAGGACCTTGGGCTTCCCGTCGGCGATGTCCATTCACTTTCCCTGCCGGGTTAGCTGAGTGGTTCGAAACACCGATTGTCCCACCATCTCCTTGGGCGTGGCAATTCCGAATTCAGACAGGATGGTGGGTGCGATGTCGGTGAGGGCCGGTGACGGCAGCCCGATTCGCTTGTTGCTGAGCAACACACCCGGAACCAGCGTGTAGTCGATGCAATGGTCCCCGCTCCAGGGCTCGATGTTGGGTGAAATAATGTCGGAGGTAAATTGCCCCAGCACAGTTTCCCATCCCGCTCGATAAGTGCGGTTGTAGCCTACCAACATATCCGGAGCGCTGGCAACGTAGGCGCCAGAGTAGACGTCCTCCGCCTTGTCAATTCGCGTGACGGGCGCGAGGCCCGTCGCCGGATCCCGAACGGCCAGGAGTTTGCCGCGGATTTCGTTGATCAGCGCTTCGGCGGTCGCACCAGGCGCCACCGCGCCATAGCGTTCGCGGCCGCTCAGATTCAAATAAAGACCGTTTAGGCCCAGGCCGTAGGCGCGTGTGCGCGTCCAGTCTACGTCGCTGAAGAGATCGCCGGGTTTGTTTCCGCGATTTGCGTCGGGCTTGAGCACGATGTAACCGTTTTGCAGCAGCCAAGTGTCGAGATTGAACGAGCGCTCGAAGGGAGCGAAGCCGTGATCGGACAAAACGATGAGCGTCGTGTTTCCATCCAGCTTGGCCAGAGCCTTGCCCAACATTTGGTCCATCTGTGCGTACATGTCTTCCAGCACGCCACCGTATTTCGCGGCCACGTCGGGATCATACGCCGGGTGAACCGGATCGAACGCGCGCCACATCATGTGGCCGTTCAAATCGAGGCTGGAGAAATATACAAAGAGAAGGCCGTCATGGAATCGAGCCAGCTCCAGATCGAAAAACTTCATTTGCTCGGATAGCACGATGCGCGCTTGTTCCAGGTATTCGCCGTCGTCGAGGACGTGGGCGGAGAGCGCCTTGGTGTCCTCGGCGATTCCCTGCGTGTAATAGAAGCCCACTTGCTTCCAAAGATCGATGGCGTAGTTTGGAGGTGTTGAAAGCGGCAGAGGCGGCTGGGAAGGATCGATGTTAATTGGCGAGACGTAAAGCTTGAAGTAAGGATTGACCTGCTTCAGATAAATCCTGCAAATGCCTGTGGAGCTTTGCAGCAACGGAACCAACGGAAATTTCACCTGGACCCAGTCACTCCATTCTCCTACGTGAAGGATGATCTCCTGATCTCCGATCGAGATTTTCGCCACCGGCTGGTTGGGATCGATCCAAACCGTAAAGTCGACGGAGGCCAGCGGGGCGCCCTTCTTGAAAGTGTTGGGAGGGCCGAACAATTTGGCGGAAATCCGATTATCCTGCGGCTCGACTTCGTAGACGCGCCCGCCGCTTCGATCGCCGGGCTCTTCCAGCGGGTCGCTGGTATAGAAGGAAAATACTCCATAGGTGCCTTCCATGTCGGGCGTCCCCATGCCGGCTAGGGTTCGCTCCCTCGATTCGACTGGAGGGAAATTCACCGGCATGTGAACCACCGTGGCCGGGACGTTATGTTCATCAAGGATTTGCCAGAAGGCTTTGCCATGCCTTAGCAGCGTGGCTTTGCCGGAAGAGAGAGGCAGAGACCAATTTCCCAGATTAAGCACATGGCGGGGAGCTTCCACGCTGGCAATGGAAAAACGCGGCTGCATGGTATCGGGGTCACGATGGATGAAATCAAAAATCCCATGCCCGCCGGGATTCATTCCGGTGATGACGTTCGACCATGCCACCGGGCTCTGGGGCGGGATGCTGGTGCCCAACTCGTGAAAGCTGCCCTCGCGCTCCAATCGCTGGAAGTTCGGCATGCGCCCATCCTGTACGTACCGATGCAGGAGCTGAGGGTCCATGCCATCGATGCCCAGGACAATGACCTTATGGTTTTGCGACCCATTCATCGGGTGGGAACAACCGGAAAGAAAAGCCGCTGCGACAAGCAGCAACAAAGCTATGAGCCAAAAGTTCGCCACTCGCGCTTTCATTGCGCGACTCAAAGGGAGCCTTCCATACACCGTTGCTGGAGTGTTCTCATTCAATTACTTTAACCATAGCAAAGCGGCAGATTGTCTGCAAATCGGACCGCTTAGGCGCCCGTGTTTGACTTCGCCTTTGCGCGCCGGGTAACATCGATTCGTGAAGCGATTTCCAGGCATCCGGTTTGTTTACGCGGCTCTCTTGCTGCCGCTCACGTACGGACCGGCCCGCGTTTGCAATGCGTCTATTCTTCAAGACGACTCGGCTGCAGAAGCATCTATTGCGTCCAAGCTCCAAGCCCGCCAACTGGACGCGGCGCTGGACGAGGCGCGGCGGGCGGTCAGCCGTTCGCCGAATTCCCCCGTACTCAACCAATTGCTGGGCGTCGCGCTTTTCAAAAAAGGGATGAATGAGGAAGCTCGCTCAGCCTTCCGCCGAGCCATCCAACTTGATCCAAGCGTCCCGCAAAATTACTACAACCTGGCCTTGGTCGATTTGAGTGAAAGCAAGGATGCCGACGCCGTTCCCAATCTCCAGACTTTCATGCGGCTTGATCCGAAAAATGCAGAAGGACACCTGCTGCTCGGGAGGGCGCTCCACAATCTGAACCAGACCGAACCCGCGATTCAGGAGTTCAAGAAGGCTTTGGCCCTCGCGCCCAACATCCCGCTGGCGCATTACCACCTCGGCTACGCCTACCAAAGCCAGGGAGACTTGAAGGAGGCGCTGGAGGAATTCAAAAAGGAAATAACGGCCAACCCAAAGTTTTATGACGCTTACTGGCTGGCGGGCAATATTGAACTCGGAATGAGAAACCTGGAGAATGCGAAGACATTGTTCCAGCAAGCGATTCGGGTAAAGCCACAGGGCTATCAGGCACATTATGGGTTGGGCAGTGTTTTGCTTGCCCAAAAGCAATGGGCAGCGGCCGAGGTTGAATTAAAGACTGCGCTCGAACTGAAGCCAGACGAGGTGGAGGCGCACTACGCGCTGGCCCGCGTATACCAGCAAATGGGGCGCAAGGAAAATGCTCGCACCGAGTTCGTTATCTGCGCCAAGCTCAATGCCGAGCGCCAGAAGATGAAGCCCGGGATTGCCGCGCAGAACCCCTGAGGTATGAAGCGGATCTTCCCATGCGACAATTTGAAAAGATTCACATTTCGTTGGTCACGGGAGGAATTCTGCAACTAAAGTCACGCCGCCATAATGCCCGGACATGCTTGATTTGGTTATTGACTCTGGCTGCTGTGGCGGCGCTTTCTCTTGCCGCGCAGTTTTTGAGCCCTACAACGCCCTTGAGTGCGCAAGGCGGGCAGAGTCATTCCGGTTCATCGTCGGGCGCTGACCTTCGCCGTAAATCGGGTGCAACGGCGTCGCGGGGAGAGACGGGCAGTCTCGACCAGTTTGCCGAAGTCTCGAAGCAATCCGGTATTCACTTCACGCTCACCAGCGGCGGCGCGGAAAAGCATTACATCATCGAGGCCAAGGGAGGAGGCGGCGTAGCCTGGCTCGATTACAACAACGACGGCTTCCCCGACCTTTTCCTTGTGAATGGTTCGACATTTGATAACTGGAAACGCGGCGACAGTCCGCGGTCCGCTCTCTACAAGAACAACGGCGATGGCACTTTTACCGACGTCAGCTCGCATTCCGGCCTAGACCACGCCGGCTGGGGAATGGGCGTTTGCGTTGGGGATTACGACAACGACGGGTGGGACGATCTTTACGTAACTTATTATGGAGGGAACGTCCTCTACCACAACAACGGCGATGGCACGTTTTCCGATGTCACCGAAAAGGCCGGCGTGCGCGGGCACGGCTGGGGCATGGGTTGCGCCTTCGGGGATTACGATAACGACGGCCGGTTGGACTTGTACGTCGCCAACTATCTGGACGTTGACATCAATCAGCTGGGCGAGCCGGGCAGCGCGCCCAATTGCACGTACCGCAGCATCGCCACTTTCTGCGGGCCGCGCGGATTGCCGGGAGGGCGCGACATTCTTTTCCACAACAACGGGGATGGGACGTTTGAGGATGTCACCGTGCGCGCGGGCATCGATCCGGATAGCTACAGCGGCCTGGGCGTGGTGATGGGCGATTTCGACCGCGACGGCCGCCTGGACATTTATGTCGCCAACGATTCCACGCCCAGCTCGCTTTACCACAACAACGGCGATGGGACATTTACCGACATCGCCGTGCCCTCGGGTGTAGCATACAGCGGCGAAGGACAAGAGCAGGCGGGGATGGGCGTTGATGCCGCCGACTATGACAATGATGGCTGGCCCGATTTGGTGAAGGGCAATTTTTCCGACGATACCAAGAATCTTTATCACAACAACCGGGACGGGACTTTCACCGACTTGACCTACCCGGCGGGATTGGGGGGCGTGGGCTGGCTCTATACCACCTTCGGCGCCAAATTTCTGGACTACGATAATGACGGATGGAAGGACATTTTCATTGTCAACGGGCAGGTCTTCCCACAAATTGACAAATACAAAACAGGAATTACCTATGCCGAGCGCAACTTGCTTTTCCACAATCGGGGCGGAGCTGCCGCGGGCCCAGCAAATGACATCAAGTTCGACGAAGTGGGCAAAATGTCCGGCCCAGGATTGGCCATCCAAAAAGTGAGCCGCGGCCTTGCCACCGCCGACTATGACAACGACGGCGATCTGGAAATGATAGTGACCAACATGAATGATTCGCCCGACTTGCTGCGGCATAAATACAAAAATAAAAATCACTCCATTCTGGTGAAGACGGTGGGAGTGAAAAGTAATCGAGATGGGATCGGAACGGAGATCAAGATTATTTTCGGCAATAAGACCCAGTACGATTGGGTGCGGAGCGGATCGAGCTATCTTTCTTCCAGCGACTTGCGCGTTCACTTCGGGCTGGGGCAGGCTGCCGCCATCGAGCGCATGGAATTGCATTGGCCGAGCGGGCAGACGGACATCGTTTCCAACCCGCCAGTCGATAGCGTGATCACGGTCCAGGAAGGCAGGGGGCTAATCGAAAGTAAGCCATTTCGCAAGGCAAAAGTAAAATAATTGTAAATTAAGTTGTTGTAATTTTACTCGATCGAGAATGCGAAATACAGGATTCCGTATATAGGATTCCGTATTTTTGTGGCTGGCAGTGAATATCCAATTAGGATTCCATGTATTTTCAATAAGATAGACAGGTTCAATTAGATTTTTGATTGGCACGTTTCTTGCTTGACATAACTTCGGCGGTCGGGTGTCCACCGTTTTCCAAAAGGGTGCGTCGCCCCTCAGGGCTGTTCTGAATTGACCTTCGTCATTAAAGGAATCTTAATTTGAAACTGCAAGTTTCCAAGACTTTTTCCTCGTTGGCAAATTCCGAGGCTTCGTCGGAGCCTTACTGTATTTTCAACACCGGAATCATTAATCCAAGTTCAATTTTACTCCATGAGGGGGTAGACCATGTTTAACGTTACATTGGCGAAGTTTAGGAGTTGCTTGCTTCTGATGGCGTGTTTCACCTTTGCCGGAAGTGGGCTGTTGTTCGCCCAGGGAACTGGCACGATTAAGGGTTTCGTGACCGACCCTGCCGGCCTTGCGGTTCCCAACGCTCCTGTCATTGTCACCAACACGGCGACGGGAGCGGCGGTTAAAACCACCACCAATGAAGCGGGTATTTACGAAGTAAGGGCTCTGAATGCCGGAACGTACACAATTCAGGTTTCGGCCGCCGGCTTCCGAACCTACGTTAATAAAGATGTCACCCTGAATACCACTCAGACCCTGGGTATCGACATAAAGCTTGAGGTTGGCGAGCAGAAGCAGACTGTGACTGTTGAATCGGTGGCGCCCCTGGTCAATACCCAAGAGGGCCGCGTACAAAACGTGGTCACCGGAGCCGAAGTGAACAACCTGCCGCTCAACGGGCGCAACATTTACGCCTTGATGCAGTTGATACCCGGCGCCGTCGATTCCACCGGGATCGATATGGAAAGTACCGCGGGCGGAATTCAGACCAACATCAACGGCTCGCGCGCCAATTTCAACGGCTTCATGCTGGATGGCGTTTCCAACAAAGGCTTGAGCGGCGGCTCTAACTCCCAGCCCGCCCCCGATTTCGTCCAGGAATATTCGATTCAGACCAACAACTTCTCTGCTGAATTCTCCAGCAGCGCCGGATCGATCACCGAAGTCACCACCAAGTCCGGCACCAATGACATCCATGGCGATCTTTGGGAATTCTTCCGCAACGACAAGCTGAACGCCCGCAATTTCTTCGATGGGGACACCAAGGCCGAGTGGCGGCAGAACCAGTTCGGGGGAACGATCGGCGGCCCCGTGAAGAAAGACAAGATATTTTTCTTTGGGGGTTACGAAGGCGAACGCTTCCGCACCGCCATCCCCTCTCAATTCTATGTGGAAAGTCCTGCTTATAAAAATGCCGTGCAATCCGCGCTTCCTAATTCCGTCGCGGCTCTGCTCTACAAAAACTTCCCGAATCCTTCCGCCACCTCCGGCGACACGGTCGACGACGTGGTGAATGGAAACATAACAAACCCCAATGGAGACTTTGCTGCTGCCATCGGGTCGGACTATACCGGAACCGGGACCAATCTGAGTAATGCTTACCTGGGATACACTGATCCTTGCTTCCTCTCTTCATACGTGGGCGTAGGCATTCCTGCGGGTCAGGCGAACTGGGGCAACCCCCAGACCGTCGCCAACAATTCCGCCAAACTCTTTGGTGTTACCGCACAGGAAAATGCTCAGATCACCTCCAATATCGCGGCGGGCTGCCCGGGAAGCGGTTTGGTTGCTCCCGCCGTTCAGTCCGGAGCCATCTCGCGATCGGCGGTTATGGCGGGGTTCATCAATGCCTCCAACAGCACCCGGACCAAGGGCGTCTTCTATGACGGGAACAAGTACACGGCTAAGGGTGACTTCCAGGGAGATAAGAACCGGATGTCGGCGAGCTGGAACTTTTCTGAGACCAAAGACCCCAACCCTACTCCCACCACCGGCATACGCGGTTTCAGTAATCCTAATTCCGTTTCTACCGCGGGCGCGGCGTTCAACTTCGTTCACACCTTCTCACCCACCATCGTCAACGAATTTCGGGCAGGATTCTCCAGGGATACAATCGCCATCAGTCCCTTGAAATCGCAGTTCGGTGTTCCCGATATTGGCTTTGATACCGGCAATGCGCCCTTCGGCTCTTACAATGGCTACCCACAGTTCTTTAATGAAGACATCTTTGATTTCAAGGACCTGGTATCCATCGTGAAGGGCAAACACTCCCTGAAAGTCGGCGGCGAATTCAAAAGGAATTATGAGAATAGCGAGTTCAACGTGGGCCGCCCCAGCTACTACTTCTTTGACCCTGTCTATTTTGCTTCCGACCTGCCTTACATTCAGGCCAGCGGGGTCAACCCTGAGTTGTCCTCCGGCGCCCCATCGCACCTTGATACGAACATCCGTGCCTGGCGGAATTACGAGGCGGGGTGGTTCGTTCAGGACGATTGGAAAGTCAGTAAGCGCTTGACCGTCAATCTCGGCCTGCGCTGGGATTTCTTCAGCCCCCACACGGAAAAATATAATAAAGCCACCACATTGCTTCTGGCCAATGGCAGTTTAGCCGCCATAAATTGCGAGACCCAGGTCAATGGCAAGTGCGCCCTTCCCACTGGCGATGCCCAAGCGCCCAATGGCGGATTCGCCGCCGCATCTCAGCTCTTCCCTGCGCGCTACGGGAATTTTGCTCCACGCCTCGGCTTTGCCTGGGATCCTTTTGGCAAGGGCACAACCGCGTTGCGCGGCGCAGCGGCCATCTCTTATGAAGGAACCTTCTTTAATGCACTCTCCAACTCGCGTTGGAACCTCCCCTACTACTCGTTTAACGAGGCTGCCCCGGTCTTGGGCTTAAACGGTTTGCCGACCTACGGCCCCACGGATGCAAATGGCAATCCCACCGGCGCCGCACCCACTTACACCGGGCCGCCAAGTAACATTGGACAAGGCCCGGCTGGTCTGGGTTTCCAGGGCAACATCATGGGATGGCTGCCTTCTAACCCCGACCTGGCCGCTCTGACAGGTATTCCAAGCCCAGCGTATAAACTCCCTTATGTGGAGCAATTCTTCCTTGGCATCCAGCACCAGTTCGGACCCAACACGGTCCTGGAGGTTAACGGTGTCATGAACCTCGCACGCCACCTGTTCTGGGCCGAGGATCCCAATCGCGTAGTCGGTGGCAAGCAGGCAACGTCATCGAAGTCCGCTACAGGGGTGCCCGTCACCAATCCATGCACGGGCGTGGCGACATTCAACACACCTCTCCTCAATCCCTGCTTTGGAACCATGCGGACATGGGATACCAGCGTGAACTCCAGCTACAGTGGTTTGCAGATTTCACTCAATCACAAGACAAGCCGCGGATTGACTTTCCTCGCCAACTACACTTGGGCACACTCGTTGGATGATCGCTCGACGTGGCACGCGTTGAGCAGCGCCGGAAGCGCTACCGATGTCAACCCCTATGGAGAGGCTGGCTATTCCATGGATCCGGGCAGGGTTTATCTGGAGCATGGCAACTCCCTGTTTGACATTACCCATCGCGTGGTTGGAGCCGCTTCGTGGGATCTCCCCTGGGGGAAGGCTCAGAACACCCTGGTCACCAAAGTGTTGGGTGGATGGCAGGTGAATCCCAACGTCAGCCTTCAGACAGGCTTTCCGTTTACGGTTGGCTGCCATTGTGATTACAACGGGGACGGCATCAAGTCCGATCGTCCCAACGCTCCAAGCTTTGGGAACAGCATGTACTTCAGCCATTCCCAATTCGAGAATGGAGCCCTTGCCAATCTGGCAAGCGACTTTGGCACACCTACTCCCGGTACCGACGGGACCCTCGGGCGCAATACCTTCCGAGGACCCGGGATCGCCGAGTATGACATGTCGCTCTTTAAAAAGATTCCCATCAATGAGCGGTTTAACATGCAGTTCCGCGCCGAGATATTCAATCTGTTTAACCACGCCAATCTGGCTCCGCCGGTGGCAAACTTGGCCAGTTCCTCCTTCGGAATGGTTCAATCTGCTGCCGATCCGCGCGAGATTCAGTTTGGCTTGAAACTCATATTCTAAACCGGTTGTACGAATTCAATGCTTCAAAGGGGGACGGCGCAAGCCGTCCCCCTTTTTGTCTTGTGACGGTGACCCCGTAGGCATGGGACCATGGAAAGATTTCTTGTAGGGGGACGGCTTGCCGTCCCCTCTTTTGTCTCCCCCGCTGGTTGGAGTTGAAGAGGGTAGGGCAAGCCTAGCGCTGTATGATGCGGGGCAAGCCCTCCCCTACGTCCTGTCTGGGTTTTCGGAGTCCTCGTTCCAACGTTTGGGGTTTTGGATAATGTAATCTCGAATTGTTTCCAATTCATCGACGTCACGAATAATGTGCTCGTAAAAATTCTCATGCAGCAGGCGTGTTCCCGTGCGTGACATCAATTTGTTGACTGCGATTGTGCAGATTGATTTAAACGCTCCCACTATGTCCCCCATGCTTGTTCGGGGATCCGATGACCGATGGACCGCATCCTCTTTTTCAATCGCCAGCCCCGCAGGGGGGCGGCTTGCCGTCACCTCTTTTTGTCGATCGCCGAAAAGGGGAGGGCAAGCCCTCCCCCTACTTGCGGGGGACGGTTGAATCACGGGCGCACCGAGGGCCTTCGCCAATGCTGGCTCTAATCCTGGTCCCGGCAAGACAAAAACCGCATGCAAATGGTTGGGCATGATCTGGAACGCATCAAGAATGAGTGACACAAATCGCTGCGGCAATGCTTCCCAAATTCTTTGAACGAGGAGACCTGCCTCGTTCATGACCATTTCGCCCTCGACAATTTGTCCGAACACGCATGCCTTGTTTTGGGTGTTGATGGTGATGTAATACGCCCCACCACCCGAATAGTCATATCCTCGCAAACGAATTGAACGCCGATGATGTACGCCTGGATCGTAGGCCATCTTCGCGTGACAGTAGGGGGACAGCTTGCCGTCCCCTCGGTATTTTGCGGCTTCTGTACGAGGGTATGGCAAGCCATACCCCCACGTCTTACTGGAAATATTTCTCGTACTGCTGGCACATGGCGTGGTCTTGCGCGCACAAGGAATGGAATTCTCTTAGGCCATCTTGGTGATTGCCAGCCTTCAGGTAGGCAAAGGCGAGGTTCAATCGTGCCACTTTGTAATCGCCTTTCAATGCCAATGCTTTCCGATAAGACACGATTGCCTTCTGTGGTTGATTGGTGTTCAGGTAGGCAGTGCCGAGATAATTGAAGAGGACAGCATCATCCACCCCTTGAGATTCTGCTGATTCGAGCCGCGGGAGAGCATCGCTATAGCGCCGAGCCTCAACCAGTGTTACCCCCAGTGCCTGAAGGGCGGGGGCGTAATCGGGTTTTTCCTTGAGAGCTGCCTCAAATTCGCGCTGCGCTTCTTCCACGTGTTGCTCAGCCTGCGCCACCAAACCCAATCCATGATGAGCCAGAAAGTTGTGCGGGTTTTGACTGAGAGCCAGTTCTAGCCAAGCGCGGGCTGGCTCAAGTTTCCCTTCGGCATAAGTGACGCGCCCGAGAGCCATGATCGCCTGATCAAAGGTCGGATTCAATTTAACGCATGCCACCAGATTCTTTTCAGCGTCCGGCCAGCGGTGTTCCTTGGCGGCATTTTCACCCAGCATAAAAGGGATCAAGTAAAGGTTGGGCTCTGAAGGGCGCAAGGAGTTGAGCAATGCATCGGAACGCGAGATCTCTCCTGCGGCCGCCAAATCCTCAGCCCGCAGGATGGAGCGGAAAACTTGCACGCGATCCTTGGGATCAGGCAGAGCGGATTCATCGCCGGCAATCGCGGGAGCCGAATAGGCTACATACCCCAGGGAGCGGAGCTTGGCCGCTGCATCGGGCGAAATCGAGGGTGCCGGATTTGCGCCCGCTGCTTCGTTCATGAACCGGCGCTCGACTACCTGAAGTTGATCGCGCAGCGCCGCCGCGTCTGCACCGTGCTGCTCGATCACATTGTGCTTCTGTGCGGGGTCCACGACATTGTCATAAAGTTCAGGATGCGGCGCCTGGATGAATTCGTAGCGCGCATTGGTAATCGAACGAAGCGGGCTCCAGCCGAACGAATCGCGAGAATAATAGGACTCCGCGTAAATGGGCGGTATGGTCGCCGGAGTCTTGCCCTGCAACCACGCCGCGAGGCTGATCCCTTGAAACTGGCGGCTGAGCGGGTCCTGGAGGTGGGCGAGTTCGAGGAGAGTCGGCGCCACGTCCACGGTGCTCACGGGGCCCTTTACCACGCGCCCGGCTTGATCACCGGCTTCTCCGCGCGGAAGTTTGACAATGATGGGAACGCGCAATGTTGAGCGGTAAATAAAGAAGCCATGCTCGTCTTCGCCGTGCTCGCCCAGCGATTCCCCGTGGTCGCTCATTAAAATGATGGCCGATCGGTCATAGGTTCCCGTTTGGCGCAAGTAATCGAACAGGCGGCCAAGCTGGCTGTCCACGTAGGCGATTTCCCCATCATACAAATGGCCCTTATACCGGGCATGGAAAGGTTCGGGAGGATCGTATGGGCTATGCGGGTCATACAAGTGCAGCCAGACGAAATAGGGTTTGGTCGCGCTTCCTGGTTCTTGTGACTTGAACCAGGCCAAAAGATGGTCCACCGTTTCTTTGGCGCGGCGCTGAACATTGCCGGGATTCCTCGTCTCGAACTGATGGGGATCAAACTGATCGTCGTAAGTCTGGAAACCTCTGCTTAAGCCCCAGGAAGAATCGAGGACGAAAGCGCTGACAAAAGCCGCGGTGGTATAACCGTGGCGCTCGAATGCTTCGGCCAGGAGGCCGACGCCCGGTTGTAGTGGCGGGCTGGTGAAATCGCGCATGCCATTCCACATGGGGTAGGTGCCGCTCAGGATGGCCGCATGGGAAGGCACAGTGATCGGAACACAAGTGAGGGCGTTGTCGAAGCGCGTGCCCTGGGCGGCGAGGGCGTCCATGGCAGGCGTCTTTACGGTGCGCGCGCCGTAACAGCCCACGTGGTCGGCGCGCAACGTGTCCACTGTGATTAAAATGACTGAGTTCGCTTTGGTCTGGGGAGCAGGTCGAGGCAATCCTCCATAAGCAAGCTTAAGAAGCGTTGCGCCCAATAGGCCCAGAAATAATTGCCGGGGCAGGCGGGTTCCTTTTTTCAGCAAAGATGTTGCCGGCATTTTCACCTAAGGCGTAATCTCCCCGCGCATGTGCTTGGCGAGCTTTTGAATATGCTTCAGATCCTCATCCAGGTCTTTGGGCAGGATGTTCTTGGAGAGCTGGCCAACCTCGCCCTGAATTTTTTTCGCCAGCGCCTCAAGTTCCTCGGCTTCTCTTTGAGCCTTCGTGGAATCAACCGTCTTTCGTTCAGGTCTGGAGTCCTTTGGGCCCACTTGGAAGTCCGGCGGCACTCTCGGACGCGGCGCACGCAATTGAGTCGGGTCACCCGGGATCTGAGGTCCGGAGGGTGGCGCATTAGGTGGTTGGGGCACGACAAGCTGAGGCCCAGCGAGTATTAATGCGGGACTGGGGCCGTACGAAATCCACGCCAGAGCTATAACACCGATCAACAACATCAAACGAATTGCGCTTTTCATGACCACCCTCCCCGCTGAAAATTTTTCCAATTGTAACGCTATTTGAGGCAAATAGAAGGGCAAAGGGAGGGAGATCGGTAAGGTGGAAGATCCTTCACCTGGCTTTCGCGCGCGCGAATTCGCGCTGGGCGTCGTCATTGCGGCCGGCGGCCTGATAGGCGCGGCCCAGGTTGTAGTGCGCCTTGCTGAAGCCAGGGACGATGGCCACCGCGTGCTCCAGGGCGCGAATGGCTTCGTCATTTTGCTTCATATAGAGTTGGAGTTCGCCAATTGCTTCGTAGGCCTGCGCGTAATCCGGATTGATCGTGACCGCGCGCTGGAAATCTCGCAAGGCATCTTCAACCCGATCCCTTTTGACTTCCGCGGCGCCCAGGTTATAGGCAGCGGAAAAGTTGGATGGATCGAGTTCGAGAGCGTGTTCGAATAAAGCGGTGGCGGCGTCGAGATCGCCCAGCTCGACCTGCGACAGGCCTTCATAATACGTGGCCAGCGCAAATTTGGGATCGATTTCCAGCGTGGCCTTGAATTCGTCGAGCGCGCCGTGAAAATCCTTCATCCGGTACAGGTCGAGCGCCATCATGTAGTGAATGGGCATGGAGGAGGGCTCGGTTCTTTCCGCCTCGTGGAGTTTCCGCAGCGATTCCTGGTAGCGGCCGTGCTGCCCGTCGGCCATCGCATCGGAGAAAAGTTCGTAGACCTGGACCCGCTCCTTGGGATCGGCGAGAGTTTTGCCGCCGGCCTCTGAGACCGAACCACCGGAAATCGCCACATAGCCGAGCGAACGCAGGCGCTCCAGCAGGGCGGGGTCGGTGGGCTCTTCTCCCGCCACCGTATTGCCGCCCGAGGGAGTGTAATGGCGCAGAAGGGCAAGGAGTTTGTCGTGCATATCCTTCCCGGCGGATGCGCGCTCCGCGTAGAGATTCCTCAGCTCGGGCGGGTCGTTTCGGGTGTCATAGAGTTCGGGGTGTGGCGCGTCGATATATTTCAAGCCGCCCGATTGGAAGGCGCGTAACTGGCTCCAGTGAAAATGCAGGAGAGGCAGATAAGTTTCGGCGTAAAGCATCGACGTTCCGCTCGAATTCTGGTCGGCGCGCCCCTGCACGAGGCTGAGCAAGCTGCGCCCCTGCACGCTGGGTGGAGCGGAGATTTTCACCGCCTGGAGCAAGGTGGGCATCACGTCAACCAGCGATACGCCGTCCTCAATCACGCGTGGCTGGGCGCCGGGAATTTTTATCAGCAGGGGCACGTGCAGGGTGGAGTTATAAACAAAAAAACCGTGGGTCTTTTCACCGTGCTCACCCAGTCCCTCGCCATGGTCGGCCGCCAGAGCAATCACCGAGGCTGCGTCCAGATGCTGCTCTTTCAAATACGCCATCAAGCGGCCCACTTGCGAATCGGCGAACGCGATCTCGCCATCGTAGGGATGCGAGCGATAGCGGGTAGCGTAAGGCTCGGGCGGGGTGTAAGGGAAGTGGGGATCATAGAGGTGAACCCACAGGAAGAACGGCTGCGCCGCGTGGATGGGCCGGCGCTTCAACCATCCCAGCGCTTCGTCCATCACCTGATCCCCGCGCCTCTCCATTAAGTCCAGATTGGTTTCGTCCAGGCGGCTGAAGTCAAAGTGATCAAAGTAAGTTTCAAAGCCCTGGTTCAGGCCAAAGCGCGAGTCGAGCACAGCGGCGCCAATGAATGCGGCGGTTTGATATCCGTTTTTTGAAAGCAAAGTGGCGAGGGTGGGAATATTCGGCGAGAGTTTGTTCTCGCTGAAATCGTGCATGCCCGTGGCCATGGGGAAGCTGCCTGTCATCAACGCGGTGTGCGCCGGCAGAGTGATGGGGACGGGCGTGTAGGCATGAACAAAGCGCGCGCCCGAGCGCGCCAGTTGATCTATGACGGGTGTTTGTATTTCATTGTAGCCGTATACGCCCAGGTGGTCGGCGCGAAGCGTGTCTATGGTGATGAGGATGACGTTCGGGCGGGCTTCTCCAGGCGCCGGGGCCGCCTCGCCACCCGGCAGCGCGCCAGCGAGAAGCCAGGCAAGCAGCGCGACCGCGAGGGCGCACACCAGAGTTGGCGCGAGTTTGCCGCGTGTTACTATTCCAGAATTATTCGGGAGAGTGTTATTTCGGATGAAAAATGCCTCGCTTGCGGTAATTCAGATTTCACTGAATGCCTTTCCTATTCTACCTCGAATAGAACTTTTGGTTTGTTGCATAATATTCCTTTCCATCGCCAAATCCCCAATTTAAACGTGGCGGAATGGTTCTTCGAAATTTTCACTGGGAACGTTCTTGCCATCCCGCTCGAGTGATTTGGTTACCAATTCTTTGGAGCCCAAACCCACAGCCAGTGCCAGGGAAAGCACGATCCCGCCAAATAAGATTCCAAAGGCAAGCTCAACAATCCCCGGGGCAATTCTCAAGTGTTCCAGAGCCATCGCTACCGCCAATACGGTTACGAGCCATTTCACACCCGCGCTCAACAGGCGCGCGTGTTGAAGATTCATATTCACCGCTCCAATCAACACGCTCCTCGCCAGAAAACGGGCGATGACACTGCCAACCAACAAAACCAGCGCGGCGCCTATGATATTGGGGATGTAGGCAAAAACGCTGCGTACGAATAGAGACGTCGATTCGGCATCGAAAGCCGCAATGCCTATCAAAAGTCCGGTAATGATCACCAGGGAGGCAACGGTTCGCGAGATGAGAAGGGTTGGACTCATGCCGGGCGACCCTTCGGAAAGGGAGGAGAAGCCCCAGCCGGAAAGCCGCTTGTCGAATTGCATGCCGGAGAGCACGCGCCGCACCACCATGGCGATGATCCAAGCGAATAACACCGAGATCAGCAAAGCCACAATCACCGCAACCATTCCCGGCAGCAGTCCGGCAAGCTCCGTCAGGAATCTTGTCGTCGAGTCTACCAACGCGTGTTTGACTTGGTTCCACATCATGCACCTCCGTTTCGAATTGCTACGGATTAAATCGGTCGGGCCATCGCCATCGGGACACGAGGTAGGGCTTTTCGGCTTCGTAGGCGCTCGCCAGGCGCTCGATCCGTTTCTCGACGATTGCCGATTCGGCACCCTCTAATTCCCGCCCAAAGGAGACGACCCATGCCAGGTACAAGGGCGTCATAGAGCGGAGCAAGTGCTCTCGATTGATGGTTCGAAGGCGGTGGGCGAGCGCGAAATCATAGATGATACGCGCCCACAATGCGTCGGGCATATGGACTTGCTCAGGCGTCAAGCGAGACAGTTTTCTAAGTTCCAACAGGATTGCCGGTGGAAGAACCAGGCTCCAGATCTCGTGCAGGTCGCGGACTCCCAACTGGAAAGTTTCCACCATGCGATGTGTGTCCAGGATTTCCGTTCCTGGAGACACAGACGAAGGTTTGCCGCGGGCCGGTATGGGAAGGGAACCCCTCGTGCGTTGCCAGAAAGCTGCGCTTCTTTCCATGTCAAGAAAAATGGGATCCAGGACCTGCGCGACGAGGGAACTAAGGTTCGTCCAATCGGTCGGGGGATAGACGCGCGCTCCCACGTGCACTTCGCATACCGGCATGTTGTCAAGAAGGGCCATCGGCACAAGCGAGGCCAGGGGATGGGTCCGGCCCGGCCCGGGCTTGTTGTTGCGATTGTTTCCGAGAATTTTCTGAGCAAGCCGCTGCGAAACGCCCACGTCAGGCCCGAGTGGATTATGGATTCTTTTTCCGTAGAGACATCGTATGAGCGGATAGAGTACGCTGCTGTTCAACATCCCCTGCAAACTTCGGGGGGCATAGCGCGGCACCACCAGATGAAAATCCGCATCGAGCAAAGGCTGCATGAGCTGGCCAACCCACTGGGGAGTCCCGCTTTCCATTTTGGAGGCAACCAGGCAGCATCCTCGAGCCTTGAGTTTTTCGGTCACCGCGAAAAGCGACAGACACGCGGCCGATATGCTCTGTTGGAGCGCCCCGGAAGGCTCTGGATCGAGTGAAGACCAGGACACTACGGAGAGGGAAGTGGTTCCGCAGTCCGACGGCGATGTTGCGAGGGGCGCGTCGACGATGGGGCCTCTCTGCAAAACCACGATTCGCGGGGAACCGGGGAACGTGCCAAGGCCCTCGCACAACGACGCAACGCCATCCCGGTCGAGGTCGGCGAGAATGCCCACCACCAAATCGGCGCTTTGGATTGGCGGCTTTTTATCCTGCGTCTGTTGCGGGATGGAGTCCACTTCCAATTTTCAGTCCTCCATTGATTCCGCCCGGTTCCCTCGAGGACGGGCGAAAGCCCGGCGCCTCGCGGGATTCATATGGCGAGCGACAGAATCCCCAACATCGGAATGCGCACCCAATCGGGACGGCTGTTCAATTCATAAAGTATTTCATAGAGCGCTTTATCCAGTAAAAAGACATCGAGCAATTTCCGGAATTCAGCCGTTTTGGCAGGGAGAAAGTCCGCGCCCTTCGCGGTTTCCCGATAAGCGCGCAGGAATTCTGCCGCCACGGAGCGCTCCCAGAGCTGTGCCCAGAGTTCGAGGCGGTTGAAGTCCACGGGATGACGCTCGGTATAATTGATCAGAGTGCCGTAGGCGCCATAACTGAAGGACCGCAACATCCCAGCCACATCCTTGAGGGGGCATTGCTTGGAGCGCCGATATTCCAGAGACCGGGCAGGTTCCCCTTCAAAATCCAGAATGACGATGTCGGTCTTCACTCGAAGCACCTGTCCAAGATGATAATCCCCATGAATGCGGATCCGTTGTGTCTGAAGTTCATCGAATTTTATGGCTCCGAAATGATCCAGTATCCGGCGTCGTTGGCTGAGCACCGAAGCTGCAATTTCAACCACTTCATCGGGCAAATGCGACACTTGCTCCCTGAGCACCTCGAAAACCCCGACGGCATGCTGGCGGGAATCAGCAACGTGCTCCTGCATTTCTTGGGCCGTCAGAGGTTCGGGAACAAATGCGGGATCCTGGGTTGGTGAAGCAAGGGCCAGATGCAACTCCGCGGTGCGACGCCCAAGGGTTGTCGCAAAATCAAGATAAATGCCAACATGGTCTCTGGCGAATGCAGAGACGGGGCGTTCGGAAAGGTCAACCGCATCACTGAGTTCGCCCCTCGCGCTTTCTGGAAACTCTGTGGGAGCGCACGTCTCGAAATAGCGGTTGAGCTCCTCGACGGTCCACTTCCAGCCGTCGCCCTCGTTCACCACCAGACCTTGCAGGAGCCCGAGCACGGCAGGTACTTTACCGGCGGCCGGCACGTATTCGATCATGCCGGCAAAGGGAGGGATTCCATTGAAACTTGTTTTCTCGGTCAGGTATCGCCCTATTTCACAATCAGGATTCATGCCGGCTTCCAATCGGCGGAACAGCTTGAGGATTAATCTGTCCCCATAGAGAATCGAGGTGTTGCTTTGTTCGGCCGAGCCGCGCCGTGCCTGGAGAGGTGCATCCGCAGGTCCCAGGATCTTCTGAAAAGAACTGCCGGGCACGCCTTGGATGCGGCCGTTGCGTCCCTCCAAGGTTTGGCCGTTCTTGATGAGCGCCAGCAACCCGGCGCACATTTTGTCGTCAAAGACGCCATCGTGCAACAACCCCCGTAATCTATTGGCCGCGATCGTGGAAACGCCAACCGTGGGCGCCGCATTCCGCAGTTCATCTCCGAAATCTCCAAACGTCATAGCGAGCGGAAGCTGGTAAGTGTCCGGCGTTCCGGAATCGAATTGCACCTCCACCAAAGCCAGGGCTGATTGGGCCGGATTCAATTCGGCCCAGTCCGCAATTTCTAATTTCTTAATGTGGCGGGACTTTGCGGCAAACCAGCGCTGCTTCGGAATGTACTCCAAGAGTTCCCCGGTTAACATGCGCTCGCGGTTGGTGCCTTCCAGCAGATCCTGCCAGCCTCCGGTCACGTCGACGGGTAAGTGTTCCACAACCTCCACGCCGGCTTCCGCCGGTTCGGGCTTGGGCTGGAGCTCCAGCCAAATAAAGCTATAGGGCGCCAAGGTAAGCCGGTAAGGCTGGCGCTGAATAGGAGGGAAGTCCACGTATCCGAGCATCTCAACCGGAACCATCCCTTCCAGTTTCGACAAATCCAAATCGACGGGCTGGGCAAAGCGGGAAAGATTGGCGACGCACAGGACTTGTTCCGTTTCGTAGCGCCGAATATAAGCCAGGATCTTGCGGTTGGCCGGATTCAGAAACTCGATGGTGCCGCGCCCGAACACGCGAAATAGTTTCCGCAGGGCGATCATATTTCGCATCCAGTGCAAGAGGGAAGACGTGTCGCTCTGCTGGGCCTCCACATTGACCGCTTCGTATCCCCAAACCGGATCCATGATCACCGGACTGTACAAGCGGGCCGGCACGGCAGTGGAAAACCCCGCGTTCCGATCGCCATTCCATTGCATGGGGGTCCGAACGCCATTGCGGTCACCGAGGTAAATGTTGTCGCCCATTCCGAGTTCATCCCCGTAATAAAGGATCGGAGTGCCGGGAAACGAAAGCAGCAAGCTGTTCAACAGCTCAATGCGCCTTCGATTGTTGTCAACCAAGGGCGCGAGACGGCGGCGAATGCCCAGGTTGATGCGCATTTGCGGGTCGGCGCTATAAGCCAGGTACATATAATCCCGCTCGTCGCGGGTCACCATCTCGAGTGTCAGTTCGTCATGATTGCGCAGGAACAGGCCCCACTGGCACGTGTCCGGAATAGCTGGAGTTTGTGCGATGATGTCCGTGATGGGCAGCCGGTCCTCCTGGCGCAGGCCCATATAGATGCGGGGCATCAACGGAAAATGGAACGCCATATGGCATTCGTCGCCATCCCCAAAATAGGGGCGCACATCCGTCGGCCATTGATTGGCTTCGGCTAGGATCATTCGATTGGAATACCCGACGTCAATCTCGCTGCGAAGTTTCTTAATGACGGCGTGGGTTTCGGGGAGGTTCTCACAGGTGGTTCCTTCGCGCTCTACCAGGTATGGGATCGCGTCCACTCGCAATGCATCAACGCCCATATCCAGCCAGAAGCGCATGATTTTCAGCACTTCTTCGACGACTTTCGGATTGTCAAAATTCAGATCCGGCTGGTGCGCGAAGAACCGATGCCAGTAATATTGGCTGGCCACGGCATCCCAAGTCCAATTGGACCTCTCGGTGTCGGTGAAGATAATGCGGGCGCCTTCATATTTCCGGTCAGTGTCGCTCCATACGTAATAATCCCGGAACGGCGATTCGCGAGATTGGCGTGCGGCTTTGAACCATGGATGCTGATCGGAAGTATGATTCATCACCAGTTCGATCAGCACCTGGAGGTCGCGCTCATGAGCGGCTTCCAGGAAGGCGTGGAAGTCATCGAGCGTTCCATACATCGGGTGGACATCAACGTAGTTCGAGATGTCGTAGCCATCGTCTTTGAGGGGGGAGGAAAAGAACGGCAGCAACCATAAACAGGTGACGCCCAGATCTTGAAGGTAGTCCAGTTTCTGGATCAATCCCGGAAAGTCACCTATGCCATCTCCATTGCTGTCCTTGAAAGCCCGAACGTGCAGCTCATAGATGACAGCGTCTTTGTACCATTGAGGATCGAGCGCACTGCCTGGCTTGTTTGGCATGGAACCCTTGTCACCTTACTCCCCATTGTGAGATTCGTGCTTAAAAACAGCCAGCCCGAGGGGAGGCAGCGTCATATTCAACGAGAAAGGCCGCCCGTGAACCGGAAGCGGAGTGGCCGATAAACCACCGAAGTTTCCCTGGCCGCTGCCACCATATAAAGGAGCGTCACTGTTCAGGATTTCTTTCCAATGTCCGCTCTGCGAGACCCCCACACGGTAGTTTTGGCGAACGACGGGGGTGAAATTACACGCGAAGAGGAGCTCTTCGTCCGGATTTCGCCCGCGCCGGATAAAACTAATGATACTCCTCTGCGAGTCATTGCAATCGACCCACTCGAAACCCGCTGCTTCGGGATCCAGTTCGAACAGGGCGGATTGGCCGCGATACAAAGTATTGAGATCGCGCACCCAGCGCGCCAGGCCGGCGTGGAACGGGTACTTCAGTAAATGCCAGTCAAGGCTTTTGTCGTGATTCCATTCCGACCATTGCCCGAATTCATCGCCCATAAAGAGAAGCTTCTTGCCGGGATGCCCGAACATAAAGCCGTAGAGAAGCCGCAGGTTGGCGAACTTCTGCCATTCGTCACCTGGCATTTTGCCCAGCATCGAACCCTTGCCATAGACGACTTCATCATGGGAGAAAGGCAAAACGAAATTCTCCGTAAACGCATAAACCAGGCTGAAGGTAATCTGATTGTGGTTATAGCTGCGAAAAATAGGATCTTGCGACATATAGTTGAGCACGTCGTGCATCCAGCCCATGTTCCACTTGAGCCCAAATCCAAGGCCACCGACATAAGGGGGCCTGGACACTTGCGGCCAGGCCGTCGACTCCTCGGCAATCATCATAATGTCTGGAAACGCAGTATAAACGTGCTCGTTAAGAGTTCTCAAGAATTGAATCGCTTCAATATTTTCCCTGCCTCCAAAGCGATTGGGGATCCACCCCCCATCACGGCGCCCGTAATCGAGGTACAACATCGAGGCGACCGCATCCACCCGAAGACCATCCACATGGTACTTGTCGAACCAGAACAGAGCGTTGTTGATCAAAAAGTTCTGGACCTCGTTGCGGCCGTAATTGAAAACGAAAGTATTCCAGTCCAATTGCTCTCCCAGTCTGGGGTCTTCATGCTCATACAAGTGAGATCCATCGAAATAGCCCAATCCAGCTTCGTCTTTGGGGAAATGAGCCGGGACCCAATCCAGAATGACGCCGATTCCGCGCTGATGGAGGTAATCAATCAGGTACATGAAGTCGGCCGGTGTTCCGAATCTGCTGGTGGGAGCGAAGTAACCCATGACCTCAAATCCCCACGAACCGTCGAAGGGGTGCTCCATCATGGGGAGAAACTCAACATGCGTAAAACCCGCCTCATGGAGGTAGTCGGCCAAAATTGGGGCCAATTCGCGGTAGGTCAGCCACCGATTACCCTCTTCAGGGACACGCCTCCACGAGCCAACGTGCATTTCGTAGATCGAAATCGGAGCGTTGAGGGAATTACTCCCTGCCCGACTGGCCATCCATGAATCGTCCTGCCACGAATAATCCTGGAGATTCCAAACGCGCGATGCGGTGCGGGGGCGAATCTCCGCGGCAAAACCAAATGGATCGGCTTTGTCTACCGTATAACCTCGATAGCGGGATTTCAGATGGTATTTATAAAGCGTTCCCGATTCGATGTTGGCAATGAAGGTTTCCCAGACACCTGCCGAACTGGGACGCATGGGATGGGTTTTGGAATTCCATTTGTTGAAGTCCCCAATTACGGACACGTACTCCGCGTTAGGCGCCCATACGGCGAATTGCACACCGCGAGCGCCGTTTCTCTCACACAGGTGAGCCCCTAACTTCTCGTAGGCGCGACTATGCGTGCCTTCAGCAAGCAAGTACAAATCGTATTCACTTAAAGCCGGTTGCATGGCGATGCCCTTCTTTGCCTCCACCATTCCAGGCTGGAGTTGGGATGGTTCCATCTAAAGATAGTAAGCAAAATCCCGTTCCGTGCGAACCCACCGGCGCACGTGCAATATATGCGCCGGGAGGCTTTCTGGTTCAAGTTCTACATAATTCCTGGCGCCTTGCCATAAAAAGCGGCCATCGCTAAGCAAGTCGTGTACCTGAAAGGCAGTACTCCCCATTAACCCTATGAGGCTGGGATCAAGATCAATCCAGCCAGCCTGGGTATGAGACGGGTCGAGATTCACGATGACCACGATAATATTTGAGAAATCCTCGGTCGCTTTGCTGTAACAAATGATCGAAGGGTTGTCCGTCGCGTGGAAGCGAAGGTTGAGATCGCTCTGCATCGCCGGATTCTCCCTGCGAATTCCATTGATGCGGGCGATCAATTCCTTCAAGCTTGCGGCGGAATTAAGGTCGCGTTGCTTGAGTTCGTATTTCTCCGAATTCAAATATTCTTCACTCCCCGGACGGATGGGCGAGTTCTCGCATAACTCAAAGGCTGGGCCGTAAATTCCGTAGTTGGCGCCGAGCGTCGCCGCTAATATGAGGCGGATCATGAACTCAGGGCGTCCACCAACTTGGAGCGGCTCGGGTAGGATGTCCGGGGTGTTTGGCCAAAGATTCGGCCGGAAGTATTCCCGTGTTTCTGTCTGGGTTAGTTCGCGAAAATATTCTGTAAGCTCTTCTTTGGTGTTGCGCCAGGCGAAATAAGTATAGCTCTGGGTAAAGCCGAGTTTGGCAAGCCGATACATTACCGAGGGCCGGGTAAACGCCTCGGCCAGGAAGAGCACCTCTGGATTCTGTCGCTTGATCTCGCCAATTACCCATTCCCAGAAGGGGAATGGTTTGGTATGAGGATTATCAACCCGAAAGATTCGAACCCCTTGTTCAATCCAGAAATCGAAAACGCCTTTCAGTTCGGCCCACAACGCCTGCCAATCCGAGGACCCGAAGTCGATCGGATAAATGTCCTCATATTTCTTGGGCGGATTTTCCGCGTACTGTATGGAGCCGTCGGGACGCGTCCGAAACCATTCTCGATGCTGTTTGACGTAGGGGTGGTCAGGCGAGCACTGGAAGGCAATATCGAGCGCCACTTCCAATCCAAGTCCCTTGGCGGTTGAAACAAAATGCTTGAAATCATCAAGAGTCCCTAGTTGGGGATGAACCGACGTGTGGCCGCCTTCCTCAGCCCCGACAGCCCAGGGGCTGCCGACATCATCTTGCCGCGCGGGACTTGTGTTGTTCTTTCCCCGGCGGAATGTATGCCCAACGGGGTGGATGGGTGGCAGGTAGACGACGTCAAAACCCATCGACGCTATATACTTGAGCCTCGCCTCACAGTCGCGCAGGGATCCGTGGCGCCCGGGTTCAGGCGAACACGATCGTGGAAAAACTTCGTACCACGTCGAGAAGCGCGCTTTCTCGCGATCCACAATAACGTCTAATTTCTTCTCATATCGGCTGGCGAGGTCACGCTCCGGATAACGCTGAATGAGGTTTAGGAGTTCTTCGTCCAGAGCCACGGTCTGTTGAAGTTCTCTATTTTTTGCTTCGCGCAATCTCCGCACCCATTGGCGAAGTATTTCAGCGTCACCACGGCTGGCTCTTTCTGCGGCCATCTCGATGAGCCGCGCTCCGGCGAGAATTTCGACATCGAGGTTCTGCTCCGCCGCGATTCGCTTGGTTAAATCAGTTCGCCATGTTCGGAACCGATCGATCCAGCCTTCGACCGTATATCGGTATTTCCCCAATTCCAGAACCGGAAACTCGCCGCGCCACAGGTCGGTGCCGAGCGGCTTCATGGGCGAAGTTTGCATCTCGCCCTCTTCGTGCCGGTACAGGAGCTGGCAGGCGATCTGGTCGTGCCCATCTGCGAAAACCCGGGCTTCCACGATGACTCGTTCACCCACTACGCGTTTGATCGCAAACCGCCCGCTATCGATTTGGGGCCGAACCCGCTCAATTACGACGCGGCGTCGCCCGTCAGCCTGCTGGTCTGGCACGCGTCACACCCTCCTCGCTGGTGAATAGAATTCCCCCAGGATCACCAGGAACCGCCTCCCGTCTCGCGACCTTTCAAAGCCTCGCGCCATTCGTAGCATAAGGTCTCTATTTTGAGCGTTGTGCACGACTTCAAGATATCAGGTAAAAACCTGATCCACGCTCAAGGCTCCCCGGAAGAGAACCTGAGCGCCTCGCGGTTTCGCCAGGCTATTCCGCGCGATTGGTGTTGGCCGTCAGCAGCGCAACGGGGAAATCGCTCAACAATTCACTGGCGGCAATAATCTGATTCCCATCCCCTGGCTTGGCTTCGATAGTCCGCCCAGTGAAGACATTGCGCCAGGAGAGGGGCGAGGCGGGTGGCAACTTCAGATTTGTTCCTCCCAGAAAATCCCGGAGGACTTGGGCATCCCGATCTACAAAATTCACGACCCACCTGGGAACCACCACAAGAACCTGATTTTCTCCATGCCGTCTGAGGAACGCAATTAGGTGCTCAGACCGGTCGCCAACGGCTTCAACAGGAATGAATTCTCCTTCTCTGAACACTGCCAATTGTTTACGCCGGCAGCCCAGCGCTTTCCAGATCAAGTAAAGCTTAACTCGCCCATCGGGCCAATGTGCCAGCAGATCCGCTGCAATCGCGACACTCCGGGCACCCGACCGGTCTGTGATACTGCGAAGAGCTTCGGCCCGGGTTTGAAAATCGACGGGCCCTCGATTATCGGGATCCACCAGATGAAAATCCCAAAGCTCAGAACCCTGGTAGAAGTCCGGGACGCCCGGGCTTGCGATCTTTAACAAGGCCTGGCCGAGGCTATTGACCATGCCGGCATAAGAAATTGTGGAGAGAAAGCGCGCCACACTGGCAAGAAACGGGGCGCTTGACTGAGGATCGAGAATTCGCTCGATGAAACTGCACACGGTCTGTTCGTGTGCCGAATTGGGTTCAGTCCAGCGCGTGTGAACCATGGCTTCACGAATTGCCTTGACGGCACAGGCCTGAAGGCGCGCGGAGATCGAGGGTAGCTCGGAAGGATCGGCAGGCCACAAACTCACCAGAGTCTGGTAAATGAAATATTCCTCGTTCGGGTCCGGCACTTCGCGACCCTCAACAGTTTGTTTGCGCGATTTGTTTTCCGCCGACCAGGCGGCTATTTCCCCCGCCCACATTTCAGGAATCTCCGAAAGAACATTCAGCCGGGCGCGGACGTCTTCACTTCGCTTGGTATCATGAGTGGAGGTGGCATTCAGGCTGTTTGGCCAGCGCTTCTGCCGCTCGCGCATGAATTCGTAAAAATCTTCGCGGGACGCAACTGCGGTGGGCTCCGGATTCCCTCCGACCTCGTTGAGAGAAAGCAGCGGATAATAGGCGTAGAGCGCCGTATCCTCCAGGCCTTTGGCTACGATAGGTCCGGTGAATTGTTGCAACCGCATTACAAACGCCAATCGCGCCTCGCGCTGGTCGGAAAGAATATGGGGAGGATTTGCCAGGGTCAGGACATCGCGCAGAAAATCGAAACATTGCGGATTCAGCCGCGGCCGGCGCATTCGAGCTTCGTCGATGGCCCGCTCGATCAGTTTTCGCGAGGGTTCGGGCATTTCGAGATTGCGAATGTAGGTCCGGTAAACGGGAAAACATGCGATTGCTTCAATCAGGGCATACATCAACTCCTGACGTATTAAGTTTCTTGCGTAACGGTCGCGGGCGGCAAGGTGGGCCAACTGGCGCCCGAGCGACTGCATTTCGACTCGCAGCATGGTATTCATGACGAGTTTCTTTTTCTCGTACATGACGTCGGCAAAGCTCATTTCTTTTCCGATAAAACCGAAGTACGCTTTCTCCAAGTCAAGAGCGCCGCTTGGATTGACCTGGAGGCCGTTCGCCGCATTCAGGTACTCATATCCGGTTGTTCCTGAAACGGGCCAGTCCTCAGGCAGCGCTTCGTTTGCGGACAGGATCTTCTCCACCAACACATAAGGAGGGCCGGCCTCCGGAGATCGGGAGGCTGCCAGGCGCTCCTGGAGTTTGGTGAGGTAGCCCAGAGGGTCACGCAATCCATCGATGTGATCAATGCGCAGTCCGCGTATCGCTCCCTTGGCAATGAGATGAAGAATTTGATCGTGAGTAGCCTCAAAAACCATCGGGTCTTCCGCCCGAATGCCCACAAGATCGGAGATGGTAAAAAAACGTCGATAATTGATGCCCTCGTTTGGATCCTGCCAGTACGCCAACAAAAAATTCTGCTCGCCCAACAAACTTTCCAGCGGGCACAGGCTGGCCGTGTCGCCCGGATGCCCGTTGAAGTCAGCGATGTTGGCGTCAATGAATGCGGCGATTTCGGCGTTGCCGGCAATCAGCCGCTGTAACCTCTCACGAATGGCATCCAGCCGGACACGGTTCTCGGCAATCGCACCCGATTGCGCCATCTCCGAGAGCGACGCCAGTGCCGCGACGATGCCGGAATACTCCTGATAGGAGGGCGACTCTTCCGACAACGAGTCCTTGAGCTCACCAATACGATGTTTAAGCAGCCGGCGGTATGATCGAGGCGTGAGAGGGAAGAGATTTTCGAAATATTGAACCAAAAACTTTCCGCCTTCAAGCAGAAGCCGCAAATCGACATGGTCCAACGCATCCCCGAAGGGACGTCCGAGCACGGGCAAGAGCACCTTCCCTTCGAGATTCCGCGAGGGAGGGCGCCAGTCAATGTCGAAGTAAGAGGCAAACGCCGAATCGCTGCCGTTTTCCAGAACATCCATCCACCATCGGTTTTCACTGCTGGCTGCCATGTGATTCGGTACGATATCCACAATGAGCCGCATTCCGCGCTTGAGCAGTTCGTTTTCAAGATCTTCGAAATCGTGAAGGGAACCGATCTCGGGATTGATTTGCGTGGGATCCGTTACGTCGTAACCGTGCCTGCTGCCTTTGCGGCTCATCAGGATGGGCGAAGAATAGACATCCGTGATTCCCAGGCTCGCCAGGTAATCGACAAGAACGGTGGCGTCCGAAAATCTGAAATCGCCGTTGAATTGGAGGCGATAGGTCGCCGCGGGAACATTGGGATCAGCCATGTTTTATCCCCGGAATCACGATCTTCAGCCGTTCGCTTAGCTTCAACACCTCATCTCTCAGCGGGCCTTGCGCCGGGCCCGTATGATCCCCCTTGATGGATTGGATCAGCGGGTCGAACAAAATATTTTGAACTTCCCACAAGATCACCGGGAAAGGCAGCAACTCCACGAAATCGACCAATTCGGCGAGCTTATGGATATTTTCGATTTTATCCAGATGCTCCGCCAACTGAGCAGCTTCTTTTTCCAGCCTCTTGCGAATGGCGAACTCGAGCGTCGCGACGTCCAAATCGACGTGACTGGCTGCGGCTTCCCGGAGGGTACTCTGGATGCTCGCGGCATCGAGTTCAGGCCGCTCAAAGGCAGCGCGCATTTGATTGTTGAGGGCAATCTCGGCGGCAGTCCTTAAGACGGGGGGAACAGGAATTGTCAGGTCATAAAGAAACCGGATCAGGGGCGCCTGGCTGTCATACACGGACCGATAAGATGCGACGGAGGCCGCCAGCGACTCAGCCAGGATCAATTTGATGATCTTTCGTTGTTCGTCACGAAAAAGGGACCGCAACGAGAATGTTTGGTCGTGGAATGCTTCATCGAAAACACGAACAATCTCGGCGATATCCGACCGGGAGAAGACTTCCGACAATTTCTTTTGAAACGCGTCGTCCTCGTTTGGATTCGAAAGGCGCGCGCCAGCGACAACATTGTGCTCGCCCAGATGAACGGTGGCAAAGGTGAATGCCTGTGACTCGCTGGTGATTCGGGATCCGAAGCAGGCCTTCCCCAGGCCCAGTCGCAGCTTTCCCTCGGCTTCAATGGAGAATTGCGAGCGTTCGACCTCATAGCAGTAAATTCTGGACTGGGCTTCGTATTCCTCAAAGAGGGAACTGATGGCGAAGTGGCCCGCCAGTTGTTCGATGCCAACGTAGGCGGGCTTCACCCATTTCTCATAAATGCGGCCGCCATCGCCGAGCTCCGGCAGATTGCTTTTTGCCTGCTGGAGGCGCCCGATGAAGTCGGATTCGAGTTCACGTCCGGTGCTTTCCTGAGCCAGGCGCAGCGCGCGCCCGGCATAATGCAGCACCTGGACGGTTTCAAGGCCTGACAGTTCGTCGAAAAACCAGCCACAACTCGTGTACATCAACAAAGCGTGGCGTTGCATCTCGAGCAGCTTCAAAGCCAGCACCTGCTGGTTGTGATCAAGTGGATGGACTGCGTTCTGGTTGAAAAAAGACGCGACTGATTCGTCCGAGCGATCCAGAATCACTTGGATGAAGTCGTTCCGAGCCTTCCACGGATCTTTCAAAAGTCCTGCCGCTTTCTCTTCATAGAGGCTGATCAGGTTGTCCCGCAGCCAATCCAGGGCGGCTCGTAAAGGCGCCCGCCATTCCTGGTTCCAGCCCGCATGGCCACCTGAGTTGCATCCACAATTGGACTTCCATCGCTCCACGCCGTGGATGCAGCTCCATGAGCTGTCGGGAATAATTTCAACGAAATGGTCAGGCGGAAACATCTCCAGGAACTGTTCATAATTCGTCAATTCGGCGAGTTTGTTGGTCTCGATGTGGTGCAGAGCATAGGACAGGGCCATTTCACCACGATGATGATGATGACCATAGCTTTCGCCGTCGGTGGCAATGTGCATGAGTTGCGGCCAGGTCCTCGAATCCGAGAAGCCGCCCAGAAGGCGATCGGCGAAGCGCTGGCCATCATTCAGCAGACCCTCAAATGCCACCGCTTGAGAGATTGGACCGTCGTAGAAAAACACGCTGATCGTCTTGCGCGACGGCAGGTGCACGATGTAGGCTCGACTGGGGTCAATTCGATCTCCTTCCACATCAACCCATTTTCGGCCGTTCTTGCGCCGCACACGTCTCGCCTGCCGTGGGGCTAATATTGTGAAGCGGATGCCTTGCTCTGCGAGGACTTCCAGGGTCTCGATATTGACCGCCGTCTCCGGGAGCCACATTCCCGCAGGCTTCCGGTGAAATCGATATTCGAAATCCCTGATGCCCCAACTCACTTGCGTGACCTTGTCACGGCGATTGGCCAGAGGAAGAATCATATGGTTGTAACCCTGTGCCATCGCGGAGCCGTGGCCGGAAAACCTTTCCCGGCTTAGTTGATCCGCCCGTTGAATCGCCGCGTATACTTTCGGGGCCTTTTCGTCAAGCCAGGAGAGCAGGGTGGGACCGAAATTGAAGCTGATATGCGCGTAATTGTTTACCAGTTCGAGGATTCGCTGCTGTTCATCTAGAATCCGCGAAGCCGCGTTGGGGGCGTAACATTCCGCACAAATTCGCTCATTCCAATCGTGGTAGGGATAGGCCGAGTCCTGGAGCTCAATGGCTTCAAGGGAAGGATTCTCCCGCGGCGGCTGATAGAAATGGCCATGAACGCATAGGTATCGCATGGATGCCCCTAGTTTTTGATCTCGCGTTTGAACACGACAAACGATTGGCCCGGTAGCGCAAGGTTATTCGAAGAGTCGACAGTGGGCGGAATCCGCTGGCCCGGGCCCAGCCAACGGGTGTCCGCAGAATTCAGGTCCGTCGTCCAGGAACCTGTCGGCATGTCTAATGGGACCGAGGCTTCGCTGGTATTGAAGTTGAAAACCATCAGGAGAGAGAGGCCATGCGCCGTCCTTAAGAGGGTCAAAACGCGCAGGCTTTCGCTTTCTGTAACTTCTAAATTCGCATCCGAAGCCAGATGATTGGCCCGGCGAAATCGAATCAGTTCCAGGTAAAACAATCGCAATGTTCGATGCGGATCGGCGTCTGCCAGGTTCTGTTTTAACTTCGAATCCGCGAAAGTTTTCTCGTCGTGAGGATCAGGTATGTCATCAGTCCATCCAAACTCGGAAAACTGGCTGCGGCGCCCACGTCGAACAGCATCGGCCAGGTCTTTATCCCCGTGGCTCACGAAATAGAGGAACGGCGAAAGCTCCCCATATTCCTCTCCCATGAACAGAAGCGGAACGAAGGGTGAAAGTAATGTGATTCCCGCAGCCAACTTTTGCGCCTCGAAGTTGGCCAGTGCACTTAGGCGTTCACCGTGAGCCCTGTTCCCAACTTGGTCGTGATCCTGGCTACATACCACATGATGCGATCGAGAAATTCCGCGCGGCGAATTTCCATGCCGGCGGCGGCGAAACTTGGAGTATTGCCCCTGGTAAAACCATCCCGCGCGGAGAACTTCCGCCAAGTGGTTTATGCTGCCAAAATCGGCGTAATAGCCGTTCGCCTCGCGCGTAAGGAGAGTGTGCAGTGAGTGATGAAAATCATTGCTCCACTGGGCGGGCAGTCCGTATCCGCCCTTTTCGCGAGGCAACAAGATTCTCGCATCGTTGAGATCGCTCTCCGCGACCAAGTGAAGTTGGCGGCCGAGTCGTTTACTGGCGAGCTGAACCTGATCTTGGAGTTCCGCCAGAAAGTGATAAGCGCCCAAATCGAATATGCCGTGTATCGCATCGAGTCTTAAAACATCAACGTGGTAATGCTCGAACCAACTCAATGCGTTTTGGATGAAGAACCAGCGAACCGGGCCGCTTTGGGCTCCATCGAAATTGATGGCTTGCCCCCACGGCGTTATATAGCGGTGGGTAAAGTAAGGCCCGAATTGGCCAAGATAGTTTCCTTCCGGCCCAAGGTGGTTATATACCACATCAAGAGCGACCGCGAGCCCGTGGGCGTGCGCGGCATTTACGAACCGTTGAAGCGCAAGCGGGCCTCCGTAACTATTCTGGACCGCAAAAGGAAAAACGCCGTCGTAACCCCAATTGCGCGAACCGGGAAATTGCGCAATCGGCATCACCTCAATCGTCGTCACTCCCAGGGCGGCCAGCTCCGGCAAATGCGCGGACAAGCTGTCCAGCGATCCTTCCGCGGAATAAGTACCCACGTGGACTTCATAGAAAATGCTTTCCTCGATGCTGGGAGCCTTCCAATCGGCATCGGTCCAATGGAATGCGGCCAAATCCACGATTTCGGATGGGCCGTGAACGCCCTCGGGCTGAAACCGCGACGCGGGATCAGGATACTCGTGCGAATCGTCCAGCCGGTAGAGGTAACGGGTTTGGGGCTCGATGTCGTCCGCGAGAACTTGATGGTAGCCCCAGCGATCCTTTGTCATCGCCAGGCACCGCTCGCGCGGACCAACAAGATGCGCTGCAACCTTCTCCCGATCAGGAGCCCAGACCACAAATTCCCACGCTCCACCAGGCTGTCGGTTGGCGCCCAAAGGCAATTGATCATCTCGGTCGATCGGGGTCAATTATTCCTTGCCTCCAGATACCACCTGATCTGGGCAGTAGAACTTGACTAGGATATTGCCTTTTTTGACTTTATTCCATCTATAAGCTTCAATCTTGGAGAAATCCGGAAGGTCTGGTAAGTTTCACCCCAAGCTAATCCCCGGGCAGCTTCTTCATTGCGGACGACGGCTACAAAAAGGAGGTTAAGGTACACTAATATAGGAACATGGGTGGAGCTGGAGAACCTCTGCAATCTAGACCGGCGAGGCGATCGCTTTTCATTTGGATTGGTGGGATCTCTTTATTCATTGCGGTCGTTCTCGCGGCTTTGATTGCCTTCGAGATGCATTATGCCGAACCGATCCTGCGCGCAAGGGTGATCGAGACTCTCTCTGCGCGTTTCCAAAGCCGGGTCACTCTGGCTGCATTCCATGTTTCCGTGGGGCGGGAGCTGGAAGTATCCGGCAACGGACTTAATATCTTCGGGAAAACCGATTTGAACATTCATGAGCCCGGAATTCAGCCCCTTTTGAGTATTCAAGAGTTCCGATTTCACGCCGGATTCTTCAACTTTTTACATACCCCGATGCGCGTTCACATGGTTTATCTGAAAGGTCTACAGTTAAATATTCCCCCCAAAGAACAGGTGCAAGACTCCAAGACTATGAGAACGGAAATGGGCAAGGCCAAGATTTATGTCGATCAGTTTGTCTGCGAGCAGGCTCAGCTCGTGATCAATACTTTGCAACCGGATAAACTCCCGCTGCAATTCGATATTGGAAGCCTGATCATGAAGGATCTCGGGCCGGATAAACCCTTCCGTTTTGATGCCAATCTCCTCAATCCCAAACCAGTGGGCGATATCCATTCGACCGGACTCTTCGGCCCTTGGCGGGCTGATGCTCCTCGCGATATGCCGGTACAGGGCACGTATTCGTTCACAAACGCGGACCTCTCAAGCATCAATGGTATAGGCGGAATCCTTTCTTCCACCGGCAATTATCAAGGGGCCCTGGGCCGTATCATCGTCGATGGAGAGACCGACACACCCGACTTTCGGGTCTCGGTCAGCGGCCATCCCGTACCGTTACACACTGATTTCCACGCCATCGTGGATGGGACCAGCGGAGATACCTACCTGCAACCCATAAGGGCAAAAATTCTGAATTCTTCCCTAATCGCCACGGGCTATGCGGAACGCGTGAAGGCGCCGGACGGTCACCGGGTGTATCTCGAGTTAAAAATCGAGGACTCGAAAATTGAGGATTTGCTGAGGATGGCGATTCGGACAGAGCCTCCCGTGATGACAGGTCACATGCGATTGTCGACTATTTTTGACCTACGGCCGGGGACGGCAGCCGTTCCAGATCGTCTCAGGCTGGCGGGAAATTTCGAGATTTCAAAGGCCCATTTTACAAATGACAAAATACAGGCCAAGGTGAATGAATTGAGCATGCGCGGCCAGGGGAAACCCAAGCAGGCCAAAATGGACCTCCCAGAGGATATTCCATCAATCATGAAGGGCAAATTTCGTTTGGACGCCGGCACTTTCTGGTTCTCGCAACTTCAATTCTTCGTCCCAGGAACAGAAGTGGATTTGACTGGGAACTACAGCCTGGATGGCGAACTGTTCGATTTTCATGGGCGCGCGCGCATGGACGCAAAGCTCTCACAAATGGTAGGCGGCTGGAAATCAATCTTCTTGAAGCCGGTTGATCCTTTCTTTAGCAAGGACGGTGCGGGGACGGAAGTCCCAGTTAAAGTGATTGGTACAAAGTCTGCGCCCCAGTTTGGGTTGGATTTTCGGCACAAGAAATAGAACGTGGAGATAACGATCATGATGCGGATATCGTGACTGGAATCATTCCGGCGTCTGAGTTTCAATGATGTCCGCAATGTGGGCGAGGGCAACGTCAACCAGCCGATTGTATTCCTCAAGGCTCGGCCCCGGGTGATTCTTCGACTGCTTCATCCGGGCAAACGCGGGGGAGCTCGCCTTGCGATGCAGGGCGTCAATGATGCTGGCCAGGCCGGCAAGTTTCTCCGGCAGTGCGCTCACCTCAGTCCACGCTATCTCCGGATTATAACCAATGCGGTCTCCCGTCTGCATCGCGTCAATCAGGGGATCGGGCGACCAGCTGACGGGCCAACCGGCGTTCAGGATATCGTATGTCTCACGCAGGCGAGTCATCTTACCCGGAAATCCATCGAGCATTGAGCGCGCGCGCGCCATCTCCGGCTTGATCCTCACCTTAACCGTCACCCCTTGAGTCACGCTGAAGCTTTGGGTTGTGATTACAGTCGTCAACGAGTCGCCCTCGAAGTGCCATCCAGGTGCGCCCGCCTTCCTTGAGTACCCGAGGGATTCGCCGTTGGCGCTTACTGAGGAAGGCGGCCAGCTTCCCGGTAGGCGCAGTTCATAAGCCCGTTCTGTTCGCATCCCCGGGTAATGCCCCTCGGCGGGCTCGACCTTCAAGGTTAATTCGCTGCCGTCGCCGCTCAAAGCCGCGTCGATCTGTGTCCATGCGGCTTCGCCCTGCTGGTACCCCCTGGTGTCGCCCGCGTCTTCATAGAGGCGGTAACTTGACGCGCCGCCGTCCTGCAAAGGGGCGATAGTAAGGACGAGTGGGTCTACGGGTTTTTCGCCCGTGTAGCTCATCGCCGGCTGCATGGGAATGATGCTGCCCGTCTTCACGTACAAAGGAATCTGGCCGATTGAGAAGCAGCGATCAACAGTGACAGGGCCGTGGAAGCTCGCGCCGCTGTCCCATTCGATCCAATCACCCTCGGGCAGCCAAACTGAGATTTTCGCAAGTTGCGAATCCTTGGCCACAGGTTGTGTCACAGGATGGACCAGGATGCTGTCTCCAAACAGGTACTCATTTCTCGCCTCATAGGCTTGGGGCGCTTCCGGCCAGTCGTAATAGAGTGGGCGCAGAAAAGCGAGTCCCGTGTCGTAGGTTTTTCTGGCCTCGGTGTAGATGTAGGGCTGAAGGGCATAGCGTCGTGCAAAACATCGGCGCATCAAGTCCGCAAAGGGTTCCGGATAGGCCCAGATACGGCGTTCCGCGCCCGGATTTTTCGTCGTATGGGTTCGCAAAATCGGGCTGAAAATCCCCCACTGGATCCAGCGCAAGTAAAGTTCGGGCTCAATGGCGCCGGGCATGTGCCCGCCGATGTCGTGGCTCCAATAGGCATACCCCACGTTGGCTGCCGTGGCAGTGAAATAAGGCTGGAAGGCGAGCGAATCCCAGACGGAAATGGTGTCGCCGGAAAACCCAATCTGGTAGCGATGATTTCCCAAGCCGCCCCAGCGGTGAAACAGCAGCGCACGCTTGCCTTCGCGCTCCTGATCGCTGAAGAACACATAATTCAGCCACCAGGTGGGATTGAGGTTGGGAACCTTGGTGGTCTGCTCCTGCTGCCAGTCGAGCCAGAAAAAGTCAATTCCCTGGCGCTCGAGCGGGTGAATCACGATGTCCATGAAGTTCTTGGCAAGCGTGTTGTCCGTGATGTCGAAGGGAACGTACTCCTTGGTTGCCGGATCAATTCCCATGGCGCCGGCCATCTGCGGGTATTGATCCTCCCAGGGCTGGACGCCGGAAGCAGGATGGATATTAACCGTGGCTTTGAGCCCCTGTTCGTGTACGTGGGCGAGAAACTCATCCGGGTTCGGAAAGAGCTGCCTGTTCCACGAATACCCCGTCCACCCGAGCTCATGGCCGGAAGCGTCAAGCTTACGGTTCCCCGTAACCTCGTTGAATGTGAGGTGCCAATCCATATCAATCACGAGCACGTCAAGAGGGACATGGTTCTGTTGGAATCCGGAAATCAGCTCCTTGAATTCCCGGTCCGTGTATGACCAGTAGCGCGACCACCAGGCGCCAAAGGCAAACCGCGGGGGCAGGGGAACTCTTCCCGCAACCCGTGTGAAATCGTAGAGGGCGCGCTTGTAATCATGCCCGTAGCCGAAAAAGTACCAATCCTGGCGGTCGCCGGTCGGACGCGTCAGCACCCATGGCCAGGGACTTTGCGCGCCATCGGCGAAGGCGAAATTCACGGAGTCGAAGAGCTGCCGCGCGCTGTCGTCCACCACCGTCCAGCCCTCGCGTGAGATCAGACCCGTTTCGAGCTCCACGTTCGAGCCCTGGACTCTGTCGAGCGTACGGGTGGTGCCCAGCAGATTTCCCGTGTCCTCCATTCCGGGCTTCCACACCATCTCTTTTCCATTGAGGTCAAAAGTGATGGTGAGATTATTCGGGCTAAATCTGCCGTCCGAGTTTCCGTGGATGTAGCCTAGGGTCAGCGCGCTCGTCTTAATCATCGTCCGCCCAGCGTCAGGCGCTGTTTCGTGGATGAATTCAGGGACGGGAAGTTTTCGATTGAGAAAGACCAGGGAGGCGTGATTTTCGAATATGCCGTCAGCGGCCCACTCCAAGCGAATGAGCTGCGGGGCCAGGATGGTGAAGCGCGCGTGCCCGACAGTCAAGATAGCCCGCGGATCGGCAACGGGATTGAAACTGCCGGAGAGGCTCGGAGCCGCGATGGCAGAGTGAGGGAGCCGCAACGCTCCTGATCTTACCACGAGCAGACCCAAACAAATCGGGCTTCTGGGATGTTGGAAAGGGGGGAGTTTGAGATAGAGGCAGTTTTACGCCGCAAGTTGACGAGGTAAAACTCGCCTCTACCCAACCAACTTTAGAAATCCATTTCCATCACTTTTGTAATGGCTCCACAAACCTCGGTGGAATCGATTGCGCCCTCCAGGGCGACTCTGGCTCTGGACCGCTCAACTTCGGTGAGATGGTCGCACTTGACGACAAGCTCCGCGTCACCGTTAACTACAAGATTTGCATTGTGACTCGTGAAAATCAATTGTCTCTTTTCTTTGGCGCGCAAGAGCCGCTCGACCACCTTGAACGGGTCCGAGTCGTCCAGGTCGTCCTCTGGCTGGTCAATAAGGTGAGGCTGCCCCCCTTGATTAAGTAATGCTGTTAAAAGGGCTGTGGCTTGTTGGCCGGCCGAGGCATTCTCGGATGGAATACATGTGTCTTCTGCGGCCTGGTATTCAAAGACGGGCACATCGGTGGGCGCGAGCAGACTCTATTCCAACATTTCTTCACGGCGACCGCAGTGGACGAATTACGGCCTCCCCAATGAAGTGGCTCGTTCCTCCAGCCTCATAGCATTCGATTGTTAACCCGACCACACAGCCAAGTCATCAACATTTTCAGAGGACCAGCCGCGAGGCGTTGGCATAGTTTCCGATTTACCCGCAATCCGGACTCGACTTCTGTGTTGATTAAATCTACTCTTTGCATATGGCCCGGACCAAGGAGTTTGATCAAGACAAGGCGCTAAAGACAGCGGTCGATGTCTTCTGGCGGCTTGGATATGAACATACTTCCCTCGATACGCTCATGCGGGAGATGGGAATCTCCAAGCAAAGCCTCTATGACACATTTGGCGATAAGCGATCGCTCTACTTTCGGGCTATGACGCACTATCGTGACGAAACCAACGCACGGCTCCGCGACCTTTTTGCACGACAGAAGTCGGTCAAGAAGGGTTTTGCCGAGCTGCTTCTGGGTATGAGCCGCGAAAGCAAAGCGGACCATGAACGTGGATGCCTGTTGCTGAATACGAACCTAAGCCGACCTATTAATGACGTACAAGTGGCGGAGTTCCTGCGCGACAACCAAAGGGCCGTCGAAAGTATCTTCACCAAAGCACTAAAAGATGCGAAGGCGCGCGGAGAGATCGGACGCGAGCAGAAACCTGTCGCTCTTGCCAAGTTTTTTGTGGCGACAATCCAGGGAATGCGGGCGCTTGGCCGGCTGAATCATGACCGGAGGGAACTTGAACATATCGCCGCGGTTGCATTGACATCCCTGGACTGAGGCTTTGGTCCGCCGCTCTTGGCCTCCCTGCCCGGAAAGAATCCGGCAATTCTTCGCGTTCGCGCCGAGCTATTGCCGCTCCACAACATTTCGGATCCCATAATGGACCAGATGGTCTATAATGTATCTAGACGGCGAAGTCCAGATTCGCGTCGATTCTCGAATTGAACCCAAACGCTTGCGGAGGAACTATGCTTCGACGTTTTCTCGCCATCGCCCTTCTTGCCATCGTTGTAACGGTCA
>DATGFN010000012.1:0-2115 GCA_035308965.1 Terriglobia bacterium
GCCGACTGGCCCGCCGATCCCGCCGTTCGTCACGCCACCCTGCATCTCACGCTGCTCAATCCGCGCGGCGAAACCCAAGCCGAACAAACCCTCAACTTCCTCTTCCCGGTAGCCAGCGGCCAGGACATCAAGGACATGACCCTGCCCGGCATCAAGCCGTAGCGTTTTTCTTGGTGTTGGGTTTCGGACTATCCGACTACACCTCCAAACGAAATTGGCTCAAACGCGGTCATTTTTTGCTGAATAGGTTGAGGGCACTTATGGAAGAATCGTTAAACATCGATGTTCGCACTGCAAACTACTGTGTGATTAGACATCCTCCTGTGTCTCGGAAGTATCCTGACCAGGGGGCTGTCCCCGTTCGTCTGAACTTGTGACGGGTTTATTTCTAGGTGAGTCGCCGCAGTCACGTACGAGAACACTCAGAGTGACCAAAGCGGCGACGGTTAACATGGAAGACTTGACCACATTCACGCCCACCATCGATGGTGAAGCCAAAGGCACCGTCGCCTTGATCGCAATCAACACCACTACCCCCGCAACTAGCCCAAGGACAATTCGGTCTTCCCAGAATCGAGACCTATATGCAAAAGACCCAATGCCACAAATCAAGAGCACGTAGAAGGAGATGCTGAGGAGACCAACAATGGTGGCGGGATTTTCTGGAAGTTGAACACGTTCAACAGATAGCCATGACCACACGGATTCAACCGCGCAAAAGAGCGCTGTTAAAGTCAGGAACGTTCGGTTTTTGAGCAGTCCCCGAGTCATCGAGCTATCCTAGCATCGTAGGGCAGATCGGCCACGCCGAGCAAACCCTGAACTTCCTTTCCCGTAGCCAGCGTCCAGAACGCTATCAAAGAATGACCCTGCCCGGCATCCAGCGCTACCGTTGAGCCTTGCGCATCCGGCAGCTCTCGCACGCCTAGTATGTGCGCAACGGATGGCATATACTCATGTATATGCCACTTTGGGAGGACCTCGCAATGCAGCGTAAAGCCAAGATCTTCATGAATAATCGCAGCCAGGCGGTCCGCTTACCCAAAGAGTTCCAGTTTCGTACCCACGAAGTCTTTATCAGGAAAGAGGGCAGCGCTGTAGTGCTCTCTCCTCGACCTTTCGACTGGTCCTCTTATCTTGCGGATGCCCCCGTGGCGTCGGCGGATTTTATGGAAGCCGTTGACGACCTGCCCGTGCAGGAACGCGACCTGTAATGCTGCGGTACATGCTCGACACAGACATCTGCTCGTATATCATGAAGCGCTCCCACGAGCTTCTTTTGCGGCGCTTGCAGAAAATTCCTGTGGGCGACGTCTGCATTTCTGTAATCACGAAGTCCGAACTGCTCTTTGGTGTTGAGGTGTCTCGCCGGCAACGGCAGGATGAAGCGTCCCTTAGCAGTTTCCTGGCCTATGTCGAGGTCCTGGACTTCCCCGAAAGGGCTTGTTCCCACTATGCTCAGATTCGTGCCGCGCTGAAGAGTTCGGGAGCAATGATCGGCGCCAATGATCTGTTCATCGCAGCCCACGCGCGAAGCCTCGGGTTGACTCTGGTCACGAACAACACCGGCGAGTTTGCGCGCGTCCGTAAGCTGGCGATGGAGAATTGGACAACCGCCCTTTGATCAAGGTGTGACCCCTGCTGCTACCGTATTTCCTGGCTTCGCGATAAGATGCCCCCGCACGCGCCCCGGACTGGCCCCCGAGCCTTCCGTCGGCGTAACGCTGGCCCTCAATGAACATCAAAGAAGTCGCCAAGCTCGCCAAAGTCTCCACCGCTACCGTCTCCCGCACCATCAACGGTTCGGACAAAGTCAGCGCGCGCACCGCTGAGCGCGTCCAGAAGGCCATCAAGGAATTAAATTTTTATCCCAACACCCACGCCCGGACTCTGGTCTCGGGACGCTCGCGCATCCTCGGCCTCATCATTTCCGACATCACCAATCCTTTTTTTCCTGAACTCGTAAAATATTTTGAAGACCAGGCCGTGCAAAAAGGTCTCGAAGTCATCATCGCCAATACGGACTACAAACCCAAGCGCATGGTCGAATGCATTCGCCGCATGGTGGAACGCAAGGTGGACGGCGCCGCCATCATGACTTCGGAAGCCGATCCG
>DATGFN010000013.1:0-97568 GCA_035308965.1 Terriglobia bacterium
CCCCAGATCAGCCTGAAAGGGTTGAAGATCAGGGGACATAACATTGACCTGGTGGCCGACCGAGAGCGGTACGAAGTGCGAGTGGATGGTCGCCGAATCAGCTCCACGGTCGGCACCCCTGTGGTTATTCCGGCCGCGAGCCCTGGTGGGACCGGCAGGGGATAATTACCATTTGCCTGTCTGAGAGACCAGAGCGCTTTTTGGTGATGGAGGCTTGGAACCAAGCGGCGGCCTCCTCCATGGTTCAGTTTCTTAGAAGGCACTAATGTGGGAAGCTGCATTAATTGCCTAAGCCCGTTTGAGCCAATCGTTCTGATCTCCCCCGGCGCTTAGGCGCTGCAACGAAGAGCCTCACATGAGGAAACACACACGCAGAAGCGCACTAAAGGCCATGGGGGCGGCTGCCTTTGCCCCCAGTCTCTCGGGACTCAGCGCCAATCAAAGCGGCCCTCGGACCGCCAACGCAGGAGCCCAAGGAAGTCATGGCGAGGCTCGTGGACCGCATGAGCCTGTTGATCCGTTCATGTTCTCGGGCGACCGAAATATCAGGGACGAAAAGCATTTCGGCATTATCAATGGGCTAATCACCACGGGGACGAATTACCGGGATGTAGGAAGCCTCAGCAGCCTCTACGCTCCCCCGTATGCTAGCTCTGATTTCCTGTTGGAGGTGCGGCTGTTTGGAGAAAAGGTTCCAACAACCCAGTATGATTGGCGCCCTGCCGAGGTCCGCCAGAAGGGAGAGGTGCACGGTATCTCTGTATCAGCCGTGTCCTGTCTGGCGCATGACGTGCGCGGCGGCTTGCTGGAACTGAATGTCCACAACACCACCTCCGCGACGAAGAAAGTACCCCTGCAATTAAATATCGTGGGGAGCCTGGGCTACGAAGAGGCCTGGGGGTTCAGCTATCCGGACACCACAAAGAAGACCACTACGTCCGTTTCTACAGCGCAGCGAGTCGTGCGAGAGAATGAGGCGGGCGCCATTACGCTGGGCACAGATATCGAAGGCATGCGGTGGGAGCCCTGGTCTTCGCACTGGGAAGGGGAAGTTGTCCTGTTACCGGGGCAGCATACAACCCATTACGTGGCGGTGGCGATGAGCGACAAGACTGAGAGCAGAAGAGTCTGCGATCAGCTCTTGCAGAGTCCCGCCAAGGCGATTGAAGATTCGCGGCAGGCCTCTCGAGACCAGACAAAAGATCTGTTCTCTAAGTTGCCGAAATTCGAGGCCTCCAACCGCAGTCTGGTCGAATATTACAATCGATCGATCGTAGCGCTTATCATAAACAAGTTTAAGGTCCCCGAGTTCGTCCTAAACCCCTACTATTCCACGGGGGGCATCAAAGGCGGCTGCGTAGGTAATTATCTATGGGACTTTGGCGACGTGCCTCGGCTTCTCCCGCTTTGGGACCCGGCCGCATCCCGGAAACACATAAAGCAATTTCTCGAGATCGACATCACCAAACACTTCCTCTTTAACCCGATGGACGGCAAGGCGGGAGGGCCGTGGTACCCCGTCAATCAAGAGAAGATCATTTTGTTGATCTATCATTATGTTCAATTGACAGGTGACGTCGGATTCCTCAGCGAAACTGTAGGTGGAAAGTCTGTCTTGGACTGGGTGCTCTTCAATGCCATGTACGGGGATGATCTCAGCAAACCCGCGGTTCTGGTTGATTACGGCAATGGCAATAACCATCTGGAGCTGAGGGGTAAGTATCGTTATGACAACTTCATGCCGGATCTCAACGGACGGCGGTACAAGAGCTATGAATTGGCCTGGCAACTAGGAAAGCTGGCAGGGAAGAACTGGGACTATCTTTTGGAGCGAGCCCAGGCACTGAAGGTATTGCTCAAGGAGACCCTGTGGAGCCCTGAAGACCGGTGGTTCTTCTTTATGTATCCCAATGGGGTGAAGGAATTGAGATACACGGTTCAAGTGTACATGATGGTTGGAAGCAAGGTGCTCGACAAGCAGGAAGAGGAAGGGCTGGTGAGTCATCTGAATGACGATGAATTCCTTTCCACGTATGGACTGCACAGCATAGCAAAACAGGATCCAGCTTACGATCAGGTCGATATCGATAACGGCGGCGGCGGCAACTACGTTGCTTTTACCCCGCAGATAGCCGAGTTGTTGTATCAAGCCGGGTACACGGCCCGGGCGGAAGAACTCTTGAAGCGCACGTTGTGGTGGGGGGAACGGTTGCCATACTGGGGAGACTCAATGGTAGCTAACCAGATTGAGTATCGTAAGGACACTCCGCTACAGAACGCCTTCGATGCTGCGTCGGGCGCTGAATGCATCATCTTCGGGATTTTCGGAGTTAATTTGGATATGGACGGCAGCATCACGATTGATCCAAAACTACCGAGTTGGTCTCCGGACGCCTCGTTGACAGGGTTGAGGTTGCGAGGGTCAAGTATTGATATTTCCGCGGCGGGGCTCAAGTTCGAAGTAAAAGTCGGTAATCGCGTGCTCCGGTCCAAAATTGGCAACCCCGTGCGCATTCCGGCACGCGACCTGGCGATAGGATAGGAAATCGATTGGATTTCCTGATTAGGATGTGAAAGCTTGTGATCCTAGCTGAATGAAAGGGAGATTTCCTCCATGGTTCTACTTCGGGGAACAACTTGGAATCACACTCGGGGGTACGCGCCGCTGGTGGAGACGGCAGAGCGTTTTCAAATAGCTCATCCTGAGGTGGAGATTCAGTGGGAAAAACGCCCCCTGCAGGATTTGGCTGATTTCCCCATTGAAAAGCTGGCCCAGACCCATGACATGGTCATCATTGACCATCCATCGGTGGGAGCATGCGCATCCAGCCGATGTATGCTACCCCTCGATGAACTCCTGCCGGGGGAAGCCCTCTCAACCTTAGCCAAGCAATCCGTCGGACAATCCCACACCAGTTACAACTACAGTGGACATCAGTGGGCTCTGGCAATTGACGCTGCTTCCCACGTGAGTGCTTATCGGGATGATCTCCTACAAGATCTGGGTGTTCCGGCGCCTCAAACTTGGGAGGAGGTGTTGGCCTTAGGTAAGCAACTGCACCAATCTGGCCAAGCGGCCATGGCTGTCCCACTAATCCCCGTGGATTCGATGATGTGTTTCTACACGCTCTGTGCCGGCTCGGGAGAGGACCCTTTTTCGTATAGTGAGCAAACCGTTGTGAGTCGGGAGACTGGGCTCCGTGCACTCGATATGCTCAAACAGGTTTTGGCCATCTCCCATCCCCAATCCCTTACCTGGAATCCGATCAATGCGTTGGACCGCATGAGCAGCACGTCCGAAGTAGCCTACTGTCCATGGCTTTTCGGGTACTCAAATTATTCCAGGCCGGGATACGCCGCATTTCGATGTAAATTCGCAAATATTCCTACTCTCAAGGGCGGATTGCCCAAAGGCGCTATTCTTGGGGGAACTGGACTGGCCGTTTCCTCAAAGTGTGCCCACCCTGAGATTGCGGCGGCATACGGCTTGTATATGGCAGGCTCGGAGTGCCAGCGTAGCACCTATTTCGAGAGTGGTGGCCAGCCTGGCAACATCGAGGCATGGCGCGATGCGGCTGTCAACCAAGCCGCAGATAACTTTTTCCTGGGTACGTTGGACACTTTGACGAATGCCTACTTGCGTCCCCGTTACGCTGGCTACATCCATTTCCAAACTCAGGCCGGTCTCATCGTACATGAATTCCTGAAGAACGGCGGCAGTCCCGCCTCTGTGCTGGAGGCCTTAGATCGCCTTTATCTTGCCACACGCAACTCAAACCGTCTTGCCGAAGGGAGAGTGAAATGAAAATCACCAAGATCGAATGCATGGTCTTACTTGTACCGGACTACGACACAGAAGCTTGCTCATCGGCCCAGGATGATATCATCGTCTTCGTCCACACCGACGAAGGCATAACCGGCATCGGTGAGGTTGATACCAACCCCTGGGTGGTCAAAGCGATGATCGAGGCCAAAGGGACCCACATTGTCGGACAGGGCCTGACAGAAATGCTCCTTGGGCAGGACCCTCTTCAGCCCGAAAGGCTCTGGGAAAAAATGTATATGGGGTCGATGATGACCGGACGCCGTGGCCTCGGGATCTGTGCCATGGGAGCGTTGGATATGGCGTTATGGGACATCCGGGGCAAGGCGCTCGGCCAACCCTGTTGGCAATTGCTCGGCGGGGCCAAAAAGGAGTTTATCACTCCTTACGCTTCACTGCTACCGGCCGGCCGGACCCTCAAAGATCAGCGCGAATCATTGGTGAGTAAGGTCAAGACCGCTAAATCGACCGGATTCGGAGCCGCTAAATTGGAAGTCCTGATCAACGGGCCATATGCGCACAACGGTTTGCAAGAAAGCAATTCCTCCATCGTTGAGATGGTCGCGGCCTGCCGTGAGGCGGTTGGCAAAGATTTCGTGATCATGGTCGACGTTTGTTACAGTTGGGCCACTGCCAAAGAAGCCTTGGGGGTGATGACGCAACTGGAGCCTTACGATTTGTTTTTCATCGAAACTCCCATACGGATTGACGATCTGGACGGTTATCGTTTTCTGGCGGAGCACTCGCCTATTCCTATTGCTTCGGGAGAAATGCTTAACACCCGTTTCGAATTTCTAGAGTTGATGGATCGCGGCAAACTGGATGTCGCCCAGCCGGACGTGGGGCGTGTCGGGGGATTTACGGAGGCTAAAAGGGTCTGCGATATGGCAGGCGATCGGGGGAAATTGATCGTTCCTCACTGTTGGAAGACGGGCATCGGAATTGCCGCTTCTGCTCATTTGGCGGTGGCCACAGCCCATTGTCCCTATATCGAATTCCTCCCGGCTCACCTTTCGGAGTCGGTCCTAAGACGGGAATTGACATTGGACGAACTGCGGCTGGAGGATGGCAAGATCCCGTTGCCCAAGGAAGCCGGTTTAGGGGTTCGGTTGAACCCGGACGCTTTGAAAAAATACAGGGTGGACTAATGGGCCGCGAAATACTGAGAGACCGGGTTGCAATCATTACAGGAGCTGGACAGGGGCTGGGTAGAGCCGTGGCACGGGAGTTTGCCGACGAAGGTTGCGCGGTGGCACTCATCGACATCAATTCTCAGACACTCGGTGAGGCCGAAGCTGAATTAAGAAAAAAAGGCCAGAGGGCAGTGGGTCATGCCCTCGATATCACGGACTACCAGGCCTACGGTGAGGCCATCGAGGATATCGCCAAAAAGTTTGGGCATATTGACATTCTCATCAATAACGCAGCCATCGCCATGTATGGCACGATTCTCGAAGATTCTCTCGAACAATGGCGCAAACAGATCTCGGTGAATCTCGAAGCTGTCTACATGGGAACGAAGTTGGTTGCTCCGCATATGGTTCAGCAAAAGTTCGGCAGGATAATTAATATTGCCTCGATTCAAGGCTTCGCGGCCACCGGCCAATGCGGGCCGTACAATGCAGCGAAGGGAGGCATGATTGCCATGACCAAATCCCTGGCAGTTGAACTGGCGCCTTACAACATCGCTGTGAATGCTGTGGCACCGGGCTACATGCGAACGCCGATGTCACTCGTCAATGGTGTACAAGAGTCAGACACCCCTGATTTCCAGAAATGGTACGCCGAGAAGCGTCACATCCCCATGGCTCGCACGGGCTATCCCGAAGACGTCTCAGGGACGGTGGTCTTCTTGGCTTCCGATTATTGCCGTTACATGACGGGAAACCTTCTCGTAGTAGACGGCGGCTTAACCAGCACATTTTAGTATTCAATTGTCCTGCAAGACACAAGGAAGGTGGCCTTGGAAGAAATTTCCGTCGAGACCAGACTTGGCTGGTTTCGCCAAATGTGCTTGATCCGGGCTTTTGAACGAGAAGTTTACCAATTGAATAAACTGGGGCTGGTCCGCGGCACGGCCCATCTCTACATCGGGATGGAAGCGATTGCCGTGGGTGCTTGTTCGGTCATGAAAGATGAAGACCTTCTCACCAGCACCCATCGCGGTCATGGCCACTGCATTGCACGCAGGCTCCACTTGGGACGCATGATGGCCGAAATCCTGGGTCGAGCGGACGGTACTTGTGGTGGAAAAGGTGGCAGCATGCATATTGCGGACATATCCCGTGGCATGCTGGGCGCGGATGGAATTGTTGGAGGAGGAATTCCTATTGCTGTGGGCGCGGCGCTTGGTGTCCGATTGAAAAAAAGCCCTTCGGTGGTATTCTGCTTTTTCGGTGAAGGAGCCAGCAATCAGGGCTCTTTTCATGAGGCACTGAACCTCGCTTCGGTTCAGCGACTGCCGGTGGTGTTCATCTGTGAAAACAATCTCTGGGCCTTGAGCGCACCCTTTGCAGAGACGACGGGTGGGAGTAGTGTTGCTAATCGCGCCAGCGCCTATGGTATCCCCGGGGTGAGGGTCGATGGAAACGACGTCCGGGCCGTCTTTGAAGTGGTGAGCAACGCCTCTGCACATGCCCGCCAGGGATTGGGACCATCCTTGTTGGAATGTGAGTCGTATCGATGGGAGGGTCACTCCATTTTCACCAAGCTGGAAATACGGCCCGATGAGGAAATCAAGCAATGGAAGCGACAGGATCCGATTGTCCGCTTGCGCACGCAGTTAACTGAGAGTGATAGTGTGCCGGATAAGACGCTAGACCAAATCGAATCGGAAGTTGCAACCAAAGTTGCTGAGGCGGTCGAATTCGCCAAAAGTAGCCCCGCTCCGCATCCTGCCACGGCATTGGAACACATCTACGTCTAACATGAGAAAGATTTCTTTCGCTGAAGCACTTAATCAAGCCCTAAAAGAGGAGATGCGCCGTGATCCTCTTGTGTTTGTCCTTGGGGAGGATATAGGCAGGATGGGTGGGCTTTTCGGAGTAACCGCTGGCCTTTCTGACGAATTTGGGTCGAGTCGGGTGATTGATACACCAATCTCCGAGGCTGCAATTGCGGGTGCGGGCATCGGAGCAGCGCTTGTGGGGACTCGGCCAGTCATTGAATTTCAGTTCCTTGACTTCATCATGATTGCCATGGATCAGATTGTGAACCATGCTGCCCAATATCGTTATATGACGGGCGGAATGGTGTCGGTGCCGATGGTTATGCGCGCTCCCGTTTGCGGTGGGATCGGCCTAGGCGCCCAGCATTCAAAGTCGCTGGAAGCCTGGTTCGTGCATGTCCCAGGCCTAAAGGTGGTAATGCCTTCTAATGCGGCTGATGCCAAAGGGTTGCTAAAAACTGCGGTGCGAGACGGTAACCCTATTCTCTTTTTGGAACATCGGCTGTTGTACGCGCAAACAGGACTCGTTCCGGATGAAGAGTACCTGGTACCGTTTGGATCCGCCGACATTAAGAGGACCGGTACTCATCTCACCTTGATCGCCACGGGACGGACTGTTTCGATGGCACTCAACGTCGCCGACAAGCTTTCAGAAAGAGGAATTGAGATCGAAGTCATCGACCCTCGCACTTTGAAGCCCTTAGACAAACCTTTGATTTGCCAATCTGTCGGAAAAACGCATCGCCTTGTGGTAGTTAACGACGGTTGGTGTACCTGTGGATTTGCTTCGGAAATTATGGCTATGGTGATGGAAGAGTGTTTTTGGGACTTAGACGCACCCATCAAGCGAGTCTGCAACAAAGACACGCCGATGCCTGTGGCTGCAACTTTGGAAAGGGCAGTCATGGTTTCGGAAGGAGACATTTCAAATGCCTGCCTTGAAGTAATCGCCGCATGAGGTAACGTCGTGGACCTGGGGGGAACTCCCCGAGAGGCTCAGAGGATGAAAGCGATAGTCAAGACAAAAGAGGGCGAAGGTCATCTCGAATTCAAGGAATGGCCGGAGCCCCGCCCGGCGCCGGACGAAATTAAGCTGAAAGTCAGCCACGCTGGCATCTGTGGCACCGATGTTCACATCATTAGAGGCGAATGGCCTTGTCGGCCTCCGGTGGTACTGGGACATGAGTTCTGTGGCACGGCGGTGGAAACAGGATCACTTGTCAGAAACTTTAAACCGGGGGACCGAATTGTTGCCTCCAATCCGGCACAAACGTGTGGTGATTGCAGCAATTGCCGGGCCGGCAATCCGTTTATGTGTGCCAACCGAGTTTCTGCCGGGTACATGATTGATGGTGCGTTTGCTGAATATGTCTGTATCCGTTCCGAGCGATGTCACCATTTGCCCGAAAACGTATCTCTTCGGCAAGCTTCCCTGGGTGAACCCCTTTCGGTGGCAGTCCATGCTGTCATGGAACGGACGACAATTCACGCGGGTGACCTTGTACTTGTTTCCGGCCCAGGCTGTGTAGGAATTCTCACCATGTTAGTCGCCAAGATGGAAGGAGCAAGGGTCATTGTGACCGGAACTCCAAGAGATAACTTGCGGCTGGCCTGCGCCAAAAGTATGGGCGCGGATGTTGTGGTGGACATCTCGAAACAAGACCCGCTGGAGATCGTGCGCCACCTTAGTAGAGGTGAGGGAGCAGATACCGTCTACGAATGCGCAGGAGTTGCACCTTCATTGGATATGTGTTGGGAGGCGGTCAGGAGAGGAGGAACGCTCGCGCCGTTGGGAATTTATCCCGGGAAAATTAATACAGACTTCAATAAAGTGACAATGAAAGAATTGAGGGTAATCGGTTCGTTCGGTTACGTGTGGACATCCTGGCAGCGCACCATCCAACTGCTAGCCGAGGGGCGGGTAAACATCGAGGCGCTAATCTCGCATGAGTTCCCCCTTGACCAGTTTGACGAAGCATTTCGCGCCAGTATTGACGGAAGTGCCATCAAAGTGATCCTGAAACCGCATTTGAGCTAGCCCACAATCTTCACGAATGTTCTGTTCCGTCATGAGCAGCGCCGCGGTATTCAGCTTCAGAACAGGGAGGTTTGCAAATGATGAGGAGCCTACATCGCCGGGACTTCCTGAAGGTCGCAACAAGCGGCGCAGCCATGTCCCTTAAATTGCCTTCCCATTCGGCCTCCTCGGCAGAGGAAGCCGCCCGCAGCGAAGGAAGGAGTGTCGATGTATGGGTGAGTGCCGGGGACAACTGGTGGTTCGGCACTTGGTTGGCTTTGGATTCTCCAGCCAGCATTCGGGACTCCGTTCAAATGTGGTCGGACGTCCTCCACGTCAAACGAGTCTACTGGCGGGGTCAGCAGGAAGAGATGATGATAGACCATGCGCTGGTGCGCAAGGAGAATCTGGATTACTACGAATTCATGGACCGTTGGGAGCGATACCTAATCAAAGAGGTTGGCGTCAATCACGCACTAGTCGACGAGGCCCATAAGCACGATATGGAGGTCTACATTTGGGCGCCGCTGTTCGACTATGGTGGCCTGCCGGACTATGGCGGCACTAAGGAGTGGCCGTACTTTAGCCAGATTAAGTTGACTTTGGAGCATCCAGAGTGGATGCCGGTCGACCGTTACGGCTTTCGTCGGCAGAATGGTCCTATCGAACTGAGCTATCCCGAGGCTCGCAAGGCCCTCATTGACATGTATCTGGAATACCTGAAGGTGGGCAACTACGACGGGATTACATTCTTCACTTATGCGGAGAATTACGGGATGCGCTTCGAGGACGAGTTCGGGTTCAACCAGCCCATTGTGGACGAGTATAAGCGTCGATATGGCGTTGATATAAGGACCCAAGACTTCGACGCCAACCTCTGGCGGTATTTGCGAGGGGAGTATGTGACCCAGTTCTTGCGCGAATTCAAGTCCGCCCTGGCGCCCTACAGTAAGCAGTTGGGTGTCTGCCTTAATCCCCGGGAACCGAACTATCCTCAGCCTTGGAATGTGCCCAGCCGCGTCCTTACAGCAGGGCGCATATATATGGATTGGGAACGATGGGTGCGCGACGGGACTGTGGACGAATTACACATCTATGGCGGCGCACCGGCAGAGCTGCAGCGCCGTACTTTCGACAACGTGCTACGAGCAGTGCAGGGTACCAAGGTGCGCGTGGAACATCTGACCTCTGGGCCCTTTGCGGAGAGCTTGAGGCCGTATGTTGCGCAGGGTGTGCGGATGGACCTGTTCGCTACTGATGAGGCCAGTTATATTAAGGCCGGCTATCCGGAGCAGTCCGTGGACGCCCTGACCGGCCAGGATATTTACGCCACAATGCGGGTGCTGGCACAGGTGATCGACGGAAAAACCAAGGTGAGTACTGAGCTGGTCATTCCGTTGACTAATCATGACAATATTCTTATACGTCGGATGGCGTTGAAGGCATTGGGTGCACTTAAAGATCCGAAAGCCGTGCCGGTGATCGAGAGCGCCCTGGAGGACCGGGAAACAAGCGTGCGCGCTGCCGCTGCCCACGCTCTGCTGGAAGTCAACGGCTCTCAGAGCGTAACCAAACTGATCGAAGCGGTCAAGAAATATAATCAGTTCCAGCTTGCTGAGGCAGTGGGCGCGACGCTTTCTTCAATTGATCCTCGATTCTTGCCAGAGATCGCTAGAGCGGGGAGCGACCGGAATGTTGTGGTCCGCCGCATGGTGATGGCGGTCCTGGGGAGGCGGGGAGCCCCGCAGGGGGTAGGAGTTCTACTCACCGGGCTCAAGGACGAGGATGCTTATGTCCGTTTTCGTGCAGCTCATGCGCTTCAGGTCTTCGGGAGTCAACCCCATGTGGTCGAGGCACTGATTGGGGCCCTGAAGGACCCGGATGTCGTGGTGCAGAATCGTGCGGCCGAGTCATTGGCAATAGGGTTGATAAAGGGCAGCACGGTTGAGCCGCGGCTCGGCCTGGAGGCCGCCATTCGAATTTTGGCAACGCCCACTGGGCCGCTGGAGGAAATCCAGCTTAATAGCACTCAACGGCATGTGCTGGATGCCTTAACAGAGCAGTTCCGGCGATTTGGCGACGGTTCTACCCGTTCTGATATCGAGTGGGGTTTCCGGCCTGTGGGCAACTCGATCCTGGCCTTTGGCGCCGAAGGTGGAAGGCGTTTGCAGGCGATGATCGAGCAGAAAAAGGACAGGCGATTGGCCGATCTCGCGTGGCAGGTCCTCTATATTCGCCAGGGTATGGAGGATTTCTGCCCGCTTCGGAAGCCTGACCAGGAGGCTGCCAGAATATACGGCCTGCGTCCCGGCGTCGCGCCAGGACAGGCACGGGAGGCGCCGTCTCCAATAAAGTATTCACCGCTGGTGAAGTAGCTCCCCCTCCGAAGTGATGGAAGTAGAATTCAAAATCTCGGGGAGTGAAAATTGTTGATGTGTGAAGGTTCGGCCTATAAGGCGGACACCGGCAAGGAACCTGAATTGTTGTCAAGGGCCTTCGTACGGCAGCTGAGTTACATGTCCCCTTTTGGGAAATGATGTGTTTGCGTGCAGGGAAAAGACGCGATGTCGGCCAACAATAAATTCCCCTCTCTGCTTCAGATTTCAAGGAGAGCGCTGTTGCAGTCCGGAGGCGGATTGGCTCTCTCGGTCTTGGAACAAAAGCTCGGTAATGCTTCAGCTCGCGCGGTGACAGGCAACGAACCCGATTGGTTAACCGGGAGAGAACCGGCAGCCAGCGGGGAATGGCCTCGTACGGCTTATCGCCGGTATCTTGTCGACACGCATATCCCCGACTGGGATCCCGTCCTCCTTTCTCATTTCGATGCTTCTAAATTTGTAGACGCAATGGTGCAGGGCGATGCTCATGCATTGATGCTCTATGCGAACTCGCACGTTGGGCTGTGCCTCTATCGCAGTAAGGTCGGTCACCTGCATGCCAACATGAGGGGCAGAGATTTCTTCGGCGAGGCTGTGACGGAGTGCCGCCGTCGGGACATTCACCCGATTGGTTACTTCAGCCTGATTTACGACAATTGGAATTACCAGAATCATCCAGACTGGCGCATGCTCCCCGAAGACGGATATGACAAAAACCTGGGGAGCCGGTCCGGATCGGTATGTCCCAATTCACCCTATCGAGATTACGCTCTGGCTTGCGCGCGGGAACTTGCCACGAACTACGATATCGAAGGGATTTTCTACGACATGACCTTTTGGCCCACCGTGTGTTACTGCCCCCACTGCACCAAGCGTTTTTGGCAGGAGCACGGAGCCGAACCGCCTCGTATCGTAGATTGGGATGACCCTCTCTGGAGGACCTTTCAGAAGGCGCGGCAAAACTGGCTGCTGGAGTTTGCCCAAGCCGTTACCAACGTGACCAGGGAGAGCCGACCCGGGATCACTATCTGCCACCAATTTGCGACAATCTTCCATAATTGGAGCTTGGGCCAGCCATTGGCCATCAGTAAAGCCTGTGACTTTGTCAGTGGCGACTTCTACGGAGGGCCTGCCCAAAAATCCGTGGTGTGCAAGGCTTATAACGGCCTGAGCCAAACTCGGCCTTTTGAGCTTATGACCTCGCGCACCCGAAGTGGCAAGGAACATGTCACCGAAAAGCCGATCGATGAACTTCGCACGGAGTCCTTTGTAGCCAGTCTGCATTCGTCGGCTTTGCTCCTGATCGATTACATCAATATCGACGGAACACTGAACCCAGAGGTTTACAAACTACTGGGCAAGCTGGCCGAAGAGAGAGCGCGCTATGAGCCGTTCCTGGGGGGGGAACTGGTTGCGGACGTGGCGATCTATTACGACAAGGAATCGATGTACAACCCTGACGAAAATGGGATACACGTAGCCAAGCTACAGGCGGTCGACCAGTGCCCGCATCGCGATGCTGTGGTGGGGGCTGCCAAAATCCTCCGGGAAGGTCACATTCCTTTCGAAATCGTAACGAACGAGAATCTGGAGCGGCTCAGCCGCTATCGTGCCATTCTGCTGCCATCAGTTCTGGAGCTTAATGCCGAGCAGGCTGAACGGTTTCGTGATTTTGTGAAGGGAGGAGGGGTTCTTTACGCTAGCGGCCCGTCGTCGCTCGACCGCTTCAATAAGCCCGCTCCTCGGTTCTTATTGGAGGATGTGTTGGGGGTGCGCTACATAGGAAAGATGGGTAACAAGATGACCTATGTTACGCCTGAAGATGCAGGGATTTCCAAAGCAATATGGCCGCAGGACCACCTCAGCTATACGGGCGCGATGATTAAGACCGAAGCTTTACCCCAAGCCCTCGTGCTGGCACGCGTAACGCTGCCGTTTGTTGCTCCCGAGATCGGCCGTGTAATTGGCAGCCACTTTGCCGCCTTCTGGAGCGACCCGCCAGCCCTCAAACCCGAACCAAATCCGTCGGTAGTGGTTAACTCGTTCGTCTCCGGAAAGGGGGTGTGGGTAGCGGCCCCTATTGAAACGACGCCTGAGACTGTCAACCGCGAACTGGTTCTCTCTCTGCTCAGACGAGTAATACCCGGTCCCTTGTCTTTCGAAGCGGAAACGAACCCAGCCGTCGAGATGACTCTCTTCGATCAGGCGGAAAAGAGTCGGCTGCTGGCAGGGCTGCTGAACTTGGAGCCTCAGTGGCCGCAGTCCCCACAAACAGCCACAGTCCGGGTCCTGATACCTGCGGGTCGACGTGTGACTAAGGTGATTGCGGTGCCGGAGGGTAATTCAATCGCATTTGAAAAGGTTGGAGTGTACGCGCAGTTTCGGTTCGATCGTTTTGAATCGCTAGCCATGGCCCTGGTGGAGTACGAATAACCTCCCCACTGACTTGGCGCGTGAGGTGCTCAAATTGTCGGGAAGCTGTTTCAAAACCATCCGTAAGAGGATTATTGCCAATAGCGGTTTTGCCAGATGGGGAAGATTTGAAGTAAGCAGATTAACTACTCAAATATTTTAGGCGAACATTATTGCGTTCATTTCTCGAAATGCGTGAGAACTGTATGGCAGAGCTTGACTCGAGAATTCTTTACTGTTTCAGTTAAGGCGCGAACTCGTTCAGCGGTCCGGAGCTAAGAGTCTGCAATCTGGTATTTCTCCGGACGGACAAGGAGTAAAACGGAAGATGAGGGATATTTTATGAGCACCGCGATTGCTCTTCCGAAGTATTCGGTCGGAGTTGGTGACAGATTTGCACACCAAGCCAAGGCTCAGCTGGATGCGTGCATCAAAGCTGCTGATCTTGGTGTTGAGGTGACCCCTGTATGGAACAAGTCGAACCGAGAGCATCTCATCATCGGTTCCGGTCCGGCCAATAGCCGAACTGCGGTGGACGAGGCCGTGAAAGCACGAGGCTGGAGCAAGCCGTATTTTGTGGACGCAGATCACATCAACCTCAAAACAGTGGATCGCTACATCGATCCTTGCGATTTCTTTACCATCGACGTGGCCGATTTAATCGGCCAGCCTTGCGACGCCAAAATAGTGCAGGCGTTTGTTAAACGTCATTTGGAATTTCAGGGAGACTTGGATATTCCCGGAGTCGGCCACCCCTTTCATGTCGATCAAGAGTTTGTAACTCGTGCCGGGAACAAATACCTCGCGGCGGTGCAAGAGGCAGGCCGGATTTACCGCCGGGTTGAGGAGAAGAAGGGCCAAGGTCGATTCATAACCGAGGTGTCGATGGATGAGACCGACTTGCCCCAAACACCGGTAGAGATCCTCATTATATTAGCCGCCTTAGCCGACGAAGGTATCCCGGTTCAGACCATCGCGCCGAAATTTACCGGCCGCTTCAACAAGGGCGTCGATTACGTGGGCGATCTGGCAAAATTTACAGAAGAGTTTTCCAATGATGTCGCCACGATCGCATTTGCCATCCGGCAATATGGGTTGCCCACTAACCTCAAACTAAGCGTACACTCCGGCAGCGACAAATTCTCGATTTACAGCCCCATTCATCGGACGATCAAGAGATTTGATGCGGGTGTGCATTTAAAGACGGCGGGCACCACCTGGCTGGAAGAGTTGATCGGCCTGGCCGAAGGGGGCGGCAAGGGACTTGAGTTGGCCAAGGAGATTTATGCCGAGGCATACGCGCACCGTGAGGAGTTGTGCGCGCCGTATGCCGCAGTGATCGACATTGATCCATCAAAGTTGGCCGAACCGGAGTCGGTGAGGCAATGGACCTCGGGGCAGTTTGTGTCTGCCCTGCGTCACGACCCAAAGTCCCCGGCTTACAACCGCAGCATTCGGCAACTCCTTCACGTTGGGTTTAAAGTGGCCGCGAAGATGGGTACGCGTTACCTGGATCTCCTTTCCGCGATGGAGACCACTATCGCAAAAAACGTGACTGAAAACCTTTTCGACCGGCACATCAAGCCGGTTTTCATTGGGGCGTGAAGCACGGACCTGGATAGGTCAACTTACTGTGAGTGCAGATAGTTTATCTGGCTCAAAAAGCTGGCGCCTTACCTGTTTTCGGCTTCGAACAGGAAGGCGTATCGCGGGCAAAGGTGGCAAACTCTCAATCTGGAGATGTTTATGGATCTGAAGGGACTAACAAGAGCGTACGATTTTACCGGACGCTCGGTCGTTATTACTGGCGGAACCGGAATATTAGGTCGCGAAATAGTCCAAACCCTGATCGCCTGCGGGGCGAATGTGGGGGTGCTGGCCCGAAACAAAATAAAAGCTGACTCACTGCTCGCCGCAAATTCCGGGCCGGGGCGGGGCATTGTTGTGCCGGGTGATGTTTTAAAACGCGACACCCTTCAGAAGGCAGCCGAAATTGTGATGGCCGAGTTTGGCCGAGTCGATTGTCTGATCAACGGGGCGGGTGGCAATCAACCGCATGCGACCACTGGGCCTGAGCTTTCACTCTTTGATTTGCCGGAAGAGGCGCTGAGCTTTGCATTTAATCTAAATGTTTTGGGTACCATTCTTCCCTGCCAGGTTTTTGGCAAACAGATGACAAAACAGGGTGAGGGCGTGATTTTGAATGTCTCCTCGATGAGCGCCTTTCGCCCATTGACGCGGGTATTGGGCTACTCTGCGGCTAAGGCGGCCGTAAACAATTTCACCCAGTGGTTGGCCGTGCATCTGGCACAGGAATATTCCGCCCGTATTCGAGTGAACGCAATTGCTCCGGGATTTTTCCTGACCGAGCAGAATCGCTTTTTGCTGACCGAGAAGGAAACCGGGAAACCTACGGCTCGGGGTCAGAGCATCCTTAAGCATACTCCGATGGCGCGTTTCGGCCAGCCTGAGGACTTGCTCGGGGCTGTGCTGTGGCTTCTCTCGCCGGCCTCTGGCTTTGTCACAGGTGTTGTGGTTCCTGTAGACGGTGGTTTTTCCGCATTTAGCGGAGTGTAGAGATCGGAGGGTATTAGAGGAGAACCAATCGCGAATTCGCAAGTGGTCGTCTCCGATCTGGTCAGATCACAGTGACGGTGAAGATAAATCGGAAGTGAAATAGCAGGGAAATCCAAACTGCAAAGTTGCAGTCCCGCTGTTTTGATCAGAAAAAATGGCCAAAGTCACTTTCCACACCGGCCACGAGAAAAGGAAGGAGTCATGCTTGCACGCAACCTCAAAGACAAACTAAAAAGGAAAGAGCTCACTCTGGGCCCGACGATGACGTTCGACTTCTGGGCTGGGTACCTGGAGATATACAAGCGAGCCGGTATGGACTTCGTTATGGTGGATTTCGAGCACGGTTCGGGCGGGCTCAGCGTTTTGGAAGAGATGTGCCGGACTGCGCGATTGCTGGATCTGCCCCTCATCCTGCGCTCGGAAGCCTCCAAGTACCATCTCCTTCGGAGGTACCTGGACATGGGTCCGGCCGGGTTCCTAATCCCGTGGACCGAGCAGGAGGAGCAGGTGAATACGGTCCGAGATGCGGTTTTCTGTCCTCCCCGTGGCCGGCGGGGGCCCGGCGGCCCGTCGGTTTTTGGCGCCGCCAGCTGGGACCGAGCTGGCTGGGACGAAGTGGAGAAGAACCTATTCGTCATGCTCCAGATCGAAACGCCCAAGGGAATCGAGTCGATGAAAAGTCTCGCCTCTCACGACTGGGTTGATGCACTGATGATCGGCCCTTATGATTTGTCCCTCCATTTGGGCCATTGTGGCGAGTTGGATCATCCGGAGGTTGTAGAAGCCATTACTCGAATCCTCGATCAAGCAAACCAGACTGGTAAATCTTGCGGAATGCCGGTGGGCAGTGTTGAGATGGCACGTTTCTGGAGAAAGCGCGGTTGTCACTTCTTTTTATACTCAGAGACTGTATTCATGGTTCGAATAATGGCAGAACGTTTTGTTCGGGAAATGTCTGAGTCGGAGAAGGATAAGGAGTCCAAAGCTGAAGGGGGGGCTGAAGTGCTTTGATCAGATGGGTCGTTTCACTTGTCTCTCCCGGCCAAAGCTGATCAAACCCTGAAGAATTGATGCAATCGCAATCGGCCAAACCAGGCCCGGGTCGCCTCAAAAGGGGAGACGACACGCAAACTATCGATTTTCCCGCCTCTTTCTCAGATTTCAGATTGACACGCTGAGGAGACCACCTCTGGCGACGACTCACTAGAGCATTTCCATAAATAATGTAGCTTGCAAAAGACGGAATTAGCGCCCGGTTCGCTGCATAAAAATGGAACAACTCTAATTGGCCAAACTTCTTTTGGTCTTATTGCGTCGCCTTCACTTGCTCCATCAATTTCAACGCAACAGCGTCGGCAGGGTGGCGCGACAACCACGAATCGAGCAAGGCGCTGGCCTCGCTGGTTTGGCCATGCGAGAGGTCCAGGCGAACGAGGTTGTAGAGCACCGATGCGGCTTCCGGATTATTCTTGAGAAGCGTTTTGAAGGTCTCTAAGGCGAGTTGCGTTTTGCCCTGGTGCGCGTATAGGACGCCAAGGTTGTTCGCTGCCAGTTCATTGTCGGGTTGGAGTTCAAGAACTTTGTGGAACAATTCACCGGCCTTTTGTTGGTCGCCCTGGCGCGCCGAAATAATTCCAAGATTGTTAAGTGCATCAGGGAAATTGGGAACAAGCGCCAACGCGCGATTGAACGCGTCACGCGCGCCATCGAGGTCGCCGCGTTGAAGCAGCACATATCCGAGATTGTTCCAGGCCTGGACAAAATCAGGGGCCTTGCGGGTGGCCTGCTCCAACGCCTTTTGCGCCCCTACTTCGTCACCGGATTGGCTCAACAAAACACCCAGCAGATTTTCGGCTTCGGGGAAATTGGGGCGTGCGGCGAGGGCGGCGCGAACTCCGGCGAGGGCGGCGTCGATCTTGCCCAGTTCCCGTCGCACTAAAGCGAGGTTAAATTCGGAGTCGGGGTCGTTGGGGGAGTCCTTCACTGCGCTCGCCAGATAAATTTCCGCTGGGCCAGGAATTCCCGAGGTCCAAAGCGCGGTGCCGAGCGATTGCAACCTGCGGCGAAACGAGCACAGCACGCTACGTCCGGGAAAAGGTAGCGCGTCCGCCCCGGACTTTACTCCGTCGCGCGCGTCCCTTAGAATTTCTCCCGCGTCCGCGCCGCCCCAGTAAATCTTTACTAATTTGCGAAACGACGCCGGGCCGGCGGGATCTTGGGCGGCCTCGGCGCCCACCTCAAATAACAACCCTGTTGGCATCGGGGGATCGCGGCGGTAATCGAAGAGGTGGGCGAGAATCGTTGAAACAGAAAAACGAAAGAGGTCGTTGGCGCGCCAAGCCGGGTAATCGAGCTGCCGGGCGGCTGCCGAGGGAAGGGAACTCCCTCCCCACGACACCAGCCGGCTGGGCAGCTTGCGCTGGACCTTCAGCAACTCTTCCAGGCCCGAAGTAGGCGCACTTTTCCCGGAAGACTCTCGAATTTCGTTCTCCGCCTGATCCCAAAGCCAGAGCAGGGCATAGCGATGAGGGCCTTCGAGAATTGCCGGCTGAGGTTTGGCGTAGCCTTCATCTGCCGCGACCAGGTCAAGCATGCGCATCGCCCCCATAGAGGGCATGGGCAATGGGTCCAATAATTCAACAGAGAAGCGCGAAGGGATCGGCTCGACACGCGGTGGGTCAATGGTCCGGCTGCTTGCGCCAAGGGATCTCAACGTCGCCAGGGATTCGCGCCGCGGATTCTGCTGGCCTTCGGTCACGTAATATCGGTAGCCGGCGGAAAGGTCCGTGAACTCGCTAACCCTGCCGCCCGGCCACTGCACGCGCACGGTCTTAGCCTCGGTCGCCTCGCCAAGGCCGAACACTAATTCCTTGCTGTGTTGCGCAAGAAATCCGGAGCCGCAATTGAGCCAGCGCACCTGGCGGCCTGCCATCGTTTCCACCTCCACGCGCGCCCCGATGGCGTCTCTGTTTCCGCTTTTACCGGTCAGGCGAATGGCAAGCGATGCGTGGCCGTGTGCAAGATCGTTCCGCAGCAATCGTAATTGCGGTCCGGTGCGGCTGTGGATTGCGAGGTCGGCATCGCCATCGCCATCGTAATCAAACACGGCAAACGACCGGCCGTCGTCGTTAAAGTCGAGTCCAGTGGCGGCGGAGGCGTCAACAAATTCGCCATGCCCGATGTTTAGAAAAAAGACATTGCGTTCGTTGCCGTTCCATGGGTGCCCCAGGTGGGCCAGTTCCAAACCCGCCGTCCATGCGGCGCGATAGGCGCCGGAAGTCGTGTTGGTGTGGGGCGAGAGAGCCAGTATTTCCTCCCACAGATAGGCGTCCAGGGGCGCCTTTTCCGGCGTGGGCGAAGAAAGAAATCCATTCACAACGTAAAGGTCGTGCTGCCCGTCGTTTTCAAGATCAAACGTATCCGAGCACCAAGCCCAGCGTCCGCGCGTTGCGCCCGCCGCTCCGGAAATTTTGGCCAGCGCCCGGAGCGCGGGCTTTCCGCTTGCGACTTGGGAAACATTTGGATTGCGATATAACGCGTTGCCCTGGGCGAAATCGACCACCTGCTCCGTCCCCACGTCAGCGAATTTTGCAAGGAATTCCTGATCGGCCGTCAGTCTTTCGGACGCGGGCATCCACATGTTCGCCACATAAAGGCCGGAGTGGCGCTCGCCCGTCAAATCCGCTGTGCAGGCGCTCATTCCCGAGCCGTGCCCCGGAATCCCGTCCTCGATTTCTTCAAACGTTCCGTCGCGCCGGTTATGATAGAGGTTGTTGCGCCCAAAATCATTCACCACCACCAAGTCCATCCACCCGTCGTCGTCGAAGTCGGCCCACGCACACGCAAAACTATATCGATCGTTACCATGGTTCAGGCCGCTTGCCTGCGTTGCGTCTTCGAACATTCCGTCACCGCGGTTACGATAGAGGAAATTAGGCGGGCCGTTTTGAGCGTCATAATAAGGCGTGGGGATGGGCGTTGAGCCCTGGCCCTGGAAGTAACCATACGAACAAACGTAAAGATCGAGGAACCCGTCGTTGTTGTAATCGGCCAGCGCGGCGCCAGTCAGCGAAGCCTGTTGCGAGTTGCCGGGGAACGCGTTGCGAGTCAGCGTGAATCGTCCGTGCCCGTCGTTCAGGAAAAGCAATGGACGAGACTCGGTTATCAGAATCAGGTCCTGGCGCCCCCGATTGAGGATGTCCGCAAAAAGCGCCATCGACGTGGCGTCCAGCAGGTCCACACCCGCGGAACCGGCGACATCTTCAAAAATTCCCGGCTCGCGTTGGCGGTACAAACGATTGGGCAGGCCTTGCGGCTGGCATAAATAAATTTCATCCAGGCCGTCGCCGTCCGCATCGCCCACGCTGACGCCGCAGTTTCCAAAAATGTCGATGCCGCTGGCCTCGTCAAGCACGGCGCGCCAATAATTTGTGTCACGCATCAGGTGACTTTTATAGCTTGGATCCTCACCGAACGCTGCCGTCGTGACGTCTGTAAAAACAACAGCCGGCCCCTCCACGGTTGTGATTTCCAAAGGTCGCCAGCCCGCGATGCGCCAATTGGAAATCCTTGCTGGAGAAGCCGCACGCACATTCTTTGATTCTTCGCCAACCTCTGGTCCCTGGTTCGCTCTCCCTGACCCTTCCTCCTCCCAATCGATTTCCCATTCCCCAACAGCCTGCCGCCGCAGGGAAAGCGACGGAGAAGTAATCCCGCTGCGCGAGACCGCACCCGCACTTGTAGTGTTCGCCAATTCAAACCGGATGCGTGACCGGAGAGTTTTGGATTGAAGGGAGGACGGCGGCACAGCAGCCACTTCAGAAATCTCAAGGCAGTCCAACTGCGCCAACGCCACCGGAGAATAATCGGCCAAAAACCGGCTCAGGCAAGCGCTGAACTCCTCCGGACCCAATTTCTGCGCCGGGGCCATGCCCGTTTTCCAATCCATTTTTTGGACTTTGAAGCTGGAATCCTGTCTCACTGTTTTCACGTCGGCGGGCACAACGGACACGCCGCGAAAGCTGGTTGAGAATAGGGACTCCGTCCCTGTCCGCGGGGCGCCAGCCAGAAGGAAGGAACGAAGCCGCTCAATTGATGTCGAGAGGAGCTCCATCCGCCGCTCGCATTCGAATCGATGAACGCCATCATGGAACCGGCTGAGCGCCTGCCCGAGAGGAGTCCACTGGTGGGTATGAAATGCCTGCGATTGGGCATCTGGATTTGTTGCGCCGGAGGGGTTGGCGAAGAGATTGGATTCAAGACTTATGGGCGAAGAACGGAGCGCGTGCCGGGGGCCTTGGCGCACAAGAGCAGGAAATGAGGCGGCGAACATGGCGGCGCTTGATTGAAAAAAACGCCGGCGCGTGAGTTTCTGGTTTCTGGGATGTGAATTTCGGATTTCGGATTCCCGCCTTCGGCCATGTGACATCAAACTATCGATCGCGTTCTATTTCGTGGCATCAATCGCCTTTTCTTTTGTTTCTTCAATCGCGCGGCGCTGCTCGTCTGAAAGTTTCTGAGCCCGGCCGGCGAGGTCAGGCCGGCCGAGTTTTTGATAAAGGCGGGCGAGTTGCCATTGCAGATCTCCGGAATTGTCACAAGGCGCCGCTGCTTCAAGGTCCGCGATTGCGCGCGCGTCGTCGCCCAAGGCGCGATAAGTCTTCCCGCGGCTCCAGCGGGCTATCAGAAGTCCCGGATCAAGTTCCAACGCCCGGGTGAGCAGCGGGAGAGCGCGATTCGGCTGGGCCATTCGCAGGTAAACGTCGCCTAGCTCAAACGTCACAACTGGGTCTGCGGGGTCGAGAGATGATGCCTCAGAGAGTTCGGCCCGAGCCGCTTCAAGTTGGGTCCCCGCTCGATAAAGGTGGCCGAGTCCGGCGTGGAGCAGAGCGCTTTGGGGATTCCCGATGAGCCCGGCGCGATACTCGCGAATTGCGCCAGCTTCGTCATCACGCTCTTCCGCCGCCAGCGCGCGCAAGGCATAAAGCTGGGCGCTGAACCGCGGTGACTGAGCCGCCTGGGCATACGCCTGTTCGCTCAAGCGCAAGGCGGCGCGGGCACGCCAATAGAAGACTTCAGGAGAGTCTGGATCTGACTCGAGTTTTTGGAGGGCGAGTGCAGAATTTTCCCAAAGCAAAACTCCATCTGCATGCCCAGCTTTTGTCTTTTCCAAATCCTGCTCAGGAAGGGGGGAATCACTGATGGGGCTTTGGGCGGTTCGCTCCGAGCTCTGGGGCGACTCGGCCAACGGAGGATGGCGGGTCCTCAGCGCCTCGCCTTCAAGCTTTTTGTTCCAATCGCTGGCAGGGGCCAGTTCCTCGAGGCGACGGGAATTTTCCCGCGCTTCTTCCAGCAAAACACCGCCCATAATAAACCATATTGCGGGAGATGTGGCATTCGGGCTCAAGAGGGTTGACAAGGTTTGCCGCGCCGCAACCGGATCGCCTGAGGCCCATGCAAGGATGGCGCTCGCCCAGGCGGCATCACGAGCTGGCGGGTCGATGTCCCGCTTTTTCGCACCCTGACCATTACTTTCACCTCCAAATCCGGCATTAAGTGGCGGCCATTCTTTCCTCGCGCCTTCGGCGTCGCCGGCAACCACCCGCCCAAGGCCCACGAGCAGTCGTGCCGCATGCGGTGAGGGGGCACTGGGCAAAGCTGCAATCAAATCGGCGAGGGCGGAAGGAAATCCCGCGTAAACTTGCGAGAGAGTCATGTTCCATTTTACTGGGGCGCAGTCAGGTTGCATTCGCGAAATGCGCTGGTAGATTGCCCAGGCTTCTTGAAACCGCCCGGACTTAAGCGCCTTGTCCGCTTGCGGGACTTCAATTTCAAAACTGCCGCTACGTTCAGCGGGTGGATCGGCTCGCGAGGTATCCCCGCCTGCGGCGGGCGCCTTGGTGCTGGCGCAAGCGGCCTGCAACGATTCCACCGGCCACGCAAAGTCCTCAGGCCAGGGAGGTAGAAGCGTCACACCCCCTTCAATCCGGCGAAGCCTGACGTTCGCGGGCGGCGACGGCGGGCGCGCGCTGGTGTGTCCAGTCTCCGTGGCCATGATCGCAGAAGGAGCTGAGTATGACCCAAGAAACTGCAGCGCGTCAGTTGCCCCCGGTTGTTGCGATTGCTTGTTTTTGGACGAGGCGGTGTCCTGCCCGTAAGAAATACAAACCGCGGTGGCAAGCAAAACGAACAGCAACACATTCTTCAAGAATCGCAAGGCCACTCCGACCCCATTCTCGCGATGGAAAGCAAAATGCACCTTGTCAATCCGCCTACCTGAAGATACCAAATTTTGAGAAAGCATCCAAGCCGCGCTCCCCGACGCGCTCTAATAACTGCCGGGCGCTAATTGCATCGCGCATCATGTTATGGAAACATGACGGAAACACAAGAAGGGCGCTTTCGACGCGCGCCGCAAAGGCTGCGCCGGATGGAAGAGACGGAAGACCACGAAGACGTTTCGCGCGTCCACTCAATTACCGATTAATTAAAATAGAGCAAACCCTCCAACATCGTAAGACGCCTAAAACTCGAAGCCTCGCCGAGAATGAAGACGGTGGGTTGGGTCGCTAGCTTCCGTCAAATCGCCTCAACGCTTTCGCCCGAGGGCGGGGCAAACTCTGGATTTCCCGCTCACTTAACAAGTGTAGCCTCCATCGACTATTATGTTTTGGCCGGTGATGTATCGGGATGCCTCAGAGGCCAGAAATACCACAGCACCCTTGATGTCGTCATGTTCGGCCATCCGTCCCAGGAACACTCGACGGCAGTACTCTGAGAGGAAAGGCTCTTCTTCACTACCGGAGTAAAATCCGCCTGGTGATATGGCATTTACTCTGACACCCTGCGGGCCCGCCCAGGCCGCCAGGTACTTGGTCAGACCAATCAGCCCATGCTTATGAAAATGGTAGTCTGGAGGTGTCGTCTTATCGGTTCCGGCGTAGTTCTTAAAGTCCGGGGCGACCACTCCCTGAATGGAGCTGATGTTGACAATGCTGCCGCTTCCCCTCTTCATCATCGGGTCGAGAAACGCTCGCAAAATACCAAATAGGCCGGTCGCGTTGACCTCCATCGATTCACGCCAGGCTTCCAGACCGTCATTGTAAGTGCGCATCGGTCGAGCCACGGAGTTATTTACAAATACGTCAATCCGTTCCCACTTGTTCAGCACACGGTCGCGAAATTCTATTATCGACTTTTCGTTTCCCTGGTCATAACTATCACCCGTGACTTTCAGTCCTCGTCGAACTAGTTCAGCCGCCTGCGCGTCACAGCGCGTCTTATTTCGGGAGGCGATGATGACCTCCGCGCCGGCCTCTGCCAGAGCTTCAGAAATGGGCGTTCCGTAAATTCCAGCGCCCCCGGTCACGACTGCCACGCGATCGGTCAGATCAAATAGTTTTCGAACGTCCATAATGCTGATGTTTCCAGATTGCCGTGATGTTGTCCAGCGTCATCCATCCTGTGGGAATCTTTCTAAGATGATCCCGGTGAGCATTCCGACCACCAGTGGAAAGTGACCGCCCAGCCCCGGAATTCACACTTAATCTATTCTCCGAAACTCGATGATCTGTTGGCGTGACGGAAGCTCAATTCAGTCTTTCGATCCCTCTAGCTCCACGGTCTCGCCCGTTCCAATTGACCCGCGCCCAGCCTCTGGTTAGGAAGCATTTGATGCCGGGTTGGAAGGTGCAATCGTGCCCGCGGGAGCTTCCAGGCTCCATACCAACCCATACAATTCGGCCCGGTCTCGACGCGGGCCTGCCAAGCTCAGCAGATAACCGGTAATATAAGTAACCACAGTTCCGATGAGGGCGTAATAGAAGAATGAGATTGGGGACCTCCACGCCACCAGAGAAACGGCCGCGAACCCTAATGCTCCCCCGAAAACCGCTCCCGTTCCTTTCCCCTTCTGCGTCAGCATTCCCAGAAGAAAGATGCCCAGGATTGGGCCTGCGAGGAAGCTGTTGATAATATTGAAAGCATTTACAATCGGCCCGAGTCGGTTGACAAAGAGGGCAGCAAACGTGGCCGCTGCTCCCCAGCAGAGGGTGCCCAGGCGGCCGACGAGGACGTAGTGTGACTCCGGGCGCCCGGGTCGGAACAACCTTTGGTAGAAGTCCACAGTGGTAGCAGTCGTCAGCGCATTGATGCTCGCACTCATCACCGCCATCGAGGCGCCAAAAATCGAAGCAATTACAAGCCCTGAAAACACGCCATTTAGTTCGTGTAGCACGAAAAACGGAACGAGCGCATCCATCATCGGCAAACTGCTCAGACGGTCGGAATGGAGGCGGTAATAGACAAACAGCACAGTACCCATGAGGTACTGAAGCAAACCGATGGGGATTAGGATCAACGCGTCCAGCAGTAGTGCTTGCCGGCTCTCGGTGAGAGATCGAGTGGTGAAATAACGTTGCAAGTAGGCCTGGTCCGTGGCCAGAACCGACAGCACCAGCACCCCGCCGCCTATGGTCATCGCCCAAAATGAAGTAAGTTCATGGGGATCAAAAGAGAAGTTGAAGAACTTCAGCCGCCCGGCCTCTGAGGCGACCTGGTACACCGTGAAAACTCCACCGGGGATCCGAGCCAGTGACATCCAGAAAATCATGACGATGCCCAGCATCAATATTGAAAATTGCATGACGTCGGTCCAGATCACCGCCTTCATTCCGCCCAATGTCGTGTACACGGTGGTGAAGACTCCCATGATCAAAACGCACGTGGAGAGATGCATGCCCGTGATTAGCGAGAGCACGAGGGAAGGCGCGTAGATAACGACGGCAGCATGAGACCCGCGGATCAAGAGGAATATGGCGCTGCCCACGACCCGGGTCTTGAGGTCGAACCGCCGCTCCAAATACTCGTAGGCAGTAAAGAATTTAAAACGCGAATAAAAGGGCATAAACACGTACATGACAATAGGAGCCACTAAGAGAGCAGTCGGCACGGCCCAGAACAGCTCAAGGTTGTGCGCATAGGACCAAGCGGGGCATCCCACATAGCTGACAGCGCTGATGTCGGCAGCCACCAGGGAAATTGCTACCGGTAAGGAACGCATGGTGCGGCCGCCGAGGAAATACTGGCTGGCAGAAGCGCCCCGTCGATAAAACAAGCTGCCGATGATGGTTACGAGTAAGACATACCCACAAACAATGAACCAGTCCGTAATGCTGAATTGCATGGTGATTACCCCGACGCGCCGGCATCACAGCGTCGATCTGCACCCGGCGATAGTTGCAGCAGGAGCCGATCAACCGCTCGATCATATATTATCGCATGGAGTCGCGGCGGGCCTGCAAATGTTTTAATCGATGGCGGTTGGCATGCCAAGCCACCATGCCGGCTGTAATTTATACAAAGCACAACCCTTTGTATAGCCGATTTGCTCTTCTAGTGGACGAGAGCGCCGCAAAAAGTGTTGGAAGGGCCTGCTCAAGGGGCGTTCAGCATGCGGCTCGTTCCGCAGCGGCCAGTGTGGACTCAATATCTTCATCCGAGTGGGCGGCAGAGAGGTACCATCGTCCGTCGGGGAGGACTAAGATCCCTTCATCAAGCAATGCCAGCGCGAAGTCGCTGTAAAGCGACTTATTCGCTGCCAGCGTCTCCCGATAATTTCGCGCTGGCTTTTCCATAAACGAGAGTTGAAAAACCGCTCCGAAGCCGGCTGTCACAATCCCGTGGCCTCGAGCCCGGAGCAACGTTTCAAGACCCGTGCGCAGCCGCTCACCGCGCTTGCTCAACCCCTCATAAATTGCGCCATGATCACGGGAGAGCACTTCCAGTGTGGCCTTCGCTGCGGCCAACGCGAGGGGATTGCCGTTCAAGGTCCCGGCGTGCACAACCTTTCCACATGCGACCAAGTCCATCCATTCAGACTTTCCTGCGAGCACGCTGACGGCGATTCCCGCACCGATTGCTTTGGCGTACGTTGCAAGATCGGGAGTCACGCCGTAGCAACCTTGCGCCCCGGACAGGTGCAGACGAAACCCCGTGATGACTTCGTCAAAAATCAACAGTGCTCCATGCTGTCGCGTGATGTCGCGCAGAAACTCGAGAAAACCCGGCTCCGGCGGGATGCAGCCGCCGTTGCAGAGCATCGGCTCACAGATTACGGCTGAAATTTCGGCGCTGTGGGTCGCGAACAGTTGTTCCACACTAGGCCGATCATTCCAGCTTGCGATTAACACGTCATCATGCGAGCGCTGCCCAACGCCCACGGGTATGGGGGCTCCCTTGGCGGCTTCGATTTCCGCAGGCGCCGGATGGTAGCTCACCAGGACGTTGTCAGCCCAACCATGGTAGTGGCCCTCGAATTTAAGGAATTTGCTCCTTTGGGTGGCCGCCCGGGCCAGACGAAGCGCCAACTGCACGATCTCAGTTCCGCTGTTGGCGAAGCAAACGAGATCGGCACAGGGGACCACACTGGTGATTATCTCCGCAGTCTCAAATTCCAGATCGTGCTGGGCTCCGAATGTGAAACCGCGACCGAGCTGTGCCGCAACGGCTTTGATGACCTCTTGCGGCGCATGCCCAAGAATTAAGGGGCCCCACGCTAATCCATAATCCAGATAGGAGTTACCGTCAACGTCCGCTACACGAGAGCCAAGCCCGGCAGTGAAATAGAGCGGGTACGGCCTCGCGGTACGGCGCAACCCGCTGGACACGCCGCCAGCCAATGATTTCTGGGCGCGAACAAAACGTTCGAGGGACCCCTTTGTTTTATTCCGAATGCTCTGCTCTCTGTCAAAAGCGTTGAAGGATGTACCCGGCATTTTTTTCTTTAATCCCCCATACCAAAAGGTCCAAGACAAAAATTGGAGACAAGAATGCGTCTCCCAGAGCCTCCCTCGCGTTGCTTTTACAACAACGAAAGACTCCCGGTCAGGAGGAACATGGCCGTACCAGGCTCAACCACCGGGAGTCCGCGGATTAGCACCACAACGCCTTTCGAGGGAGCGCGGAAAGTCTCAATTGTTTCTCCGTGTAGATCCACAATCCGTCCGAGTTCCTCGCCCGGGGTCACCTCTTGCAGTAACCCAACGTTCGGAATGAAAAAACCCCGCTTGGTAGCCAAAAGCGACGCATCGATATCTCCATCGCCGTACAAATGGGACCGCAAAGGCGTCGGGGGGGCGGTTCCCGGCAAGATCGAGAGGTGGCGCAACAGGTTTTGGATACCCACCGTGAACACATGCAAATCGTCAGGGTCTACACCGCCGCCTCCCCGCGCCTCTGTATAGAGCCACGGAATGCCCCGCGCTTTGGCAAAGGAAATGGTTCGCCCCGGCGCGACATTAGGATGGGCCCAGATGACTTTCGCTCCGAAAGCCAGCGCAGCATCCCGGGAACGCGGATCATGTGCATCGTAGCCCACCATTGTCGGCATCAGCAGCTTGATTCCGGCACTGTGCAAATCAAGGAAGAAATCGGTAGGCCGGATGATCGATTCTGCGACATGATGCGCGATGGCAGAAGTCGGACCTGAGTTTAGGCTGCCGGGAAAGGACCGGGCCAGATTTCCGTCGTCCAAGGGACTGGTGCGTGCGCCGCTCCAGAATGCTGGTGGATTGGCCACTGGGACCGCAATCAAGTCGCCGTGCATCTGCTCAGGGTTCAACACTGCGTAGACATCCAAGATGGCGCGGACGCCCTCGAACTCATCGCCGTGCACCCCTGCCGTAACTACGAGCGTCTTGCCCGGCTGGGAACCGCGAACTAACAACACAGGCAGAGTCAGATCCTGCGCTGCGGGGCCGAGTTCCAGGTCCAGTGCATGCTTCTGGCCTCGGTTGAACTGGTTGGGATGGAAATCCTCAGGCCTCATTATTCTCTACCCAGAACCCATTCGTGCCGGGCTTGCCCCCAAGGCTGCCTCTTCCCGCAGGGATGGCTCGCGCAAAGGCCAGCGGCTCGCCGAGTCACCGATGATGGTGATGATCTCCCCCCGGGAGTTATTTTCAGGTGAGTCTCGAACCTTGCCTTTTCAATACGTCAGGAAACCGCCATCCACCAGGAGAGTCGTCCCCGTAACGAATCGGGCTTCATCGGATACAAGATATGCGACCGCGTGCCCAATGTCCTCGGGATGCCCCCGGCGGCCAAGAGGTGTGACGCGAGGGTAGCGTCCGGACGCGCCGCCATGCTGCTTGTCTTCCGTGATCGTCGCGCTCGCCTCGGTGTAGATGTCACCGGGCGCAACGCAATTCACCCTGATGTTGTAAGGGGCCAGTTCGAGCGCCATCGACTTCGCAAGCGACACCTGGGCTGCCTTGGTCGCGCAATAGAGGCTCGCGAATTCCTGCGCAGCGTAAGCTCCGACGGAAGAGATGTGAACAATGTTACCGCCTCGCCCGGCTTCTGTCATGCGCTTGGCCACCGCCTGTGAACAGTAGAAAGTGCCTTTCAAGTTCACGTCGACGATCTGATCGACCTTGGCCGGCGGGCAATCCAGCATCGGAGAAACAACGGGCATCCCTGTAAGGCTGGAATTATTGACCAAGATATCGACCTGGCCGAAACGTTCAAGTGTGGCGTCAACCAGCCGCTGGACCTCGGCGTAATCGCTGATGTCGACGCTCAAGGCCAGAGTCTCCGCGTCGGCAAGTTGGGTCACAGCGCGCTCGACCATCTCAAGCCGGCGTTGGGCCAACACCAGTCTGATGCCTTTGCTGGCCAGCACGCGCGCGATGCCGAAACCGATTCCCGTTCCGCCGCCAGTAATGATGGCGACTTTTCCTGCCAGGCTCATAGGGAGTCCAGGGGGTACATGGGCCTCTTCAGCCGCTTGTAGGAAAACCGGCGCACGTCAGCGGCAGCGAGACCAGGAGTGTCCACTTCAATGATCCTGCGCGCAATGGGGGCGTACGCGGCACGAAAGGCGATGGCGGCCTTGACCACTATGATCCGCAAGTGAGTGGGTTCGATGCCGAGAGCACGCAGTTGCTGTAGGTTCCACATAGGCATCCGACGCTCCGTAACCACCACCAGAACTCCTTCCGTATCTATGACGGCGGTACGCCCCTGGTCGTCCACGACTCCGTCGCGCATCGGTCCAATGTTGCGGAAAATGCCGTCACTGAGCGTGCGCACTACGCCTTCGATCTCCACGGGTTCCCCATGGAGCTGGTCTGTTTTGCCGCCGACTTTCAGCCGCACGCGCTCGCGAACTCCCGCCGCGGTCGAACAGGCTACCGCCTCGGGATCTGGAAGCAGAAGCAGGGCGCCCTGAGCCCTCCGTTTCAGCAATTCGGCCAGGAGCACGGTGCCGTCTCCCGGCGTTCCCGCTCCCAAGTTGTCACCAACGTCCACGAGAACGGTCAGCCCGCAGGGCTCTGCCAACGCCTGGCGCACAGCCTCTTCCGGACCAGGAAGGGAGACCTGGAATTCCGCGCGCCGCTGCCAGACGAAGTCGGCTACCGCCTCTGCGGCATTGCGCGCTGCGTCAACTTCCTCTCGTGCCACTGCAAGCACTGAGAACCCGGCATCTGGGACGTCCGCATAAGAGAACCCTGCCGCCACCGTAATACTCACGATCCCGGGTTTTTTCTCGAACTCGTGCGCCATGGCGATTGCGTCGGCCATCGGCGGGCTCTCCGTCAGTTGCCGTAGAATGTGGGGCAGTAACGGACGACGCGCCAACCACATGCGCGGGCGCATGCCGCCTCGCAGCATGCCGAACAAGATATTCGCAGCCTCAAATCCGCGTTCGGTTTGGTCTATATGAGGGTAGGTGTCGTAACCGACAATCGCATCAGGCCAGCGAAGCATTTCCTCGGTGAAATTGGCGTGGTAATCCGTCGTGACCACCAGGGGTATATTCCGACCGACACTTTCCCTTGTCCGTTTTAGGATCTCTCCATCAGCATCAGCAAAGGATCGAGCGACCATGGCGCCATGGAGGGAAAGCAATACCCCGTCCAAAGGAGCGGCAGCCTCAAGCCGGCAGGTCAATTCGTTGGCAAGCGTCTCAAATGCTTCAACGGTAAGTGCCCCTGAGGGCATGCCCCAAGCCATTATTGTGGGGACCGGTTCGAATCCGAATCGCTCCGCTCCTTCCAAAAAGCCGCCCATTTCCGAACAAGTTCCGCGCCAATGAGTGAGAATTTCCGCACCGTAGTGCAAGTCCTTTTCGGCGAACCTCTCCACGGTCATCGGTTGTGAGAAGAAGGTGTTCGACTCGTGATAGATTCCGCCGACGGCTACACGCATGATGGAATGATCTCTGAAAGGGAGTGCTCGAGCTCAGCTTCCTCGATTAATACGGTAGCGTGCTGAATCGCGAGCCGACGCACCGAGTCCGGATCCTTGAATCCGTGCCCCGTAACGAGGCAGATCACGGTGTCATCCCGGCGGACCGTTCCGTCGCCGAGCGCACGGCGCAAACCGGCAAGCGCCGCTGCTCCCGCTGGTTCGCTGTAGATGCCCTCCTGATCGAGCATCATGCGCTGGGCCTCAAATACCTCCTCATCACTGACAGCGAATCCCCTTCCGCCGGCATTGCGGAGATGCTCGAGCGCAAGGCTTGCGTCGATGTCAAAAGGCACAGCCAGGCCGCTGACGCGCGTTGTGCTCTCGACCATCCGGATCTCGTTGTCTCCTCGGTCGAACGCAGCCACAACCGTGGAGCAGCCCTGTGGTTGCACGGCATGCACACGCAGCTTGGAAGCGGATTCCTTTCGAAAGCCGCGGCAAACTGCTGTGAATAGTCCTCCGCCGCCGACCGGGACGAACACGTGATCGATGCCCGATGCACACTGCTCCAAGAGTTCCTTGGCGATTGGTTCCACGCCGGCCATACCCTCGGGGCAATACCGATAAGCTGAAACCACCAGCGGCAACGCGCGTTCTACAGCAAGCTTGGAGAGCCTGCGGTATACGTTCTGTGTAACCGCAGGTGACGTGATGAAGTCCCTTACACGGAAGACGCGCGCCCCATGCGCCTGCATCTGTTCCAACTTGCCGGCGGGAACATGCTGACTGACGAGAATCGCGCAAGTGAGGCCATATCGGGCGCAGTAAGCGGCCAGAGAGGAACCTGTATTGCCGGAGGATGTTGCCACGCAGGCGCGCGTCCCCAAACGCAGCATTCTAGCCACCTCGGCGCTGATGAAGCGGTCTTTGTACGAACCGGAGGGATTGCAAATCTCCAGCTTAAAAAAGAGTCTGGACAAGCCCAGGGAGGCCCCGAGCCTTGCACTTGCGACAAGCGGCGTACCTCCCTCGCCTAATGTGACCCGGACCATCAGAAAATCAAGTCTCCTTGTCCAATTTGTCTAGGCATAAAACCCTTCCCAACCTGCTCGATGGCAGAGTCGATGTGCCGTTGGCCGCCACGCAACGTAAAGAGGCCGTGGCCCGGGAACAGGCCCTCTACAGCCAGCCCTTTAAGTTTGTGCAGGTCGGCACGGTATCCGCTCATCCCTGAGTCTTCAAAATTAATTACGCCCAGGACGCCTCCATAGAAGACAACATCACCCGTGAAGAGCCACCTCTGCCCATCCACCTCGGTCAGGAAGCAAAACGAGTCGCGGCTATGCCCGCGAACGTGAATCGCAGTAAAACGGAGTCCCGCAGCCTCGAACTCCTCCCCATCCCGGACGCGTCGATCAACTGGACAGGGCGAAAACCTGTAGTCAGCAGGGTAGATACCCCTCTCGCGCGCCGCGCGCAGGCCGGTAGATACGTCGTCAGCGCGCTCCAGGGCCACACTGCTATGCTCGGGCGTGATTACCCTGCAGTGCGTGTTCGCCCGAAAGGAGGCTGCCCCTCCACAGTGGTCGAGATGGCAATGGGTGATTGCGATGGTTTCTACCGCTTCGGTCCCGAAGTCCGCGGACAGGTTGGCGAGCATCTGATCGGTGTGCGTGCCTGCGCCGCCGTCGATCAAAACCACCCCTGCGGGCCCTTGCAAGGCATACACATGACAGTCGAGTGGCCCTGAAATCCCGAATTGGAGGCTACCGACAAGCGCCAGCGAGGATGTTAACCGCATCGTGGTCCACGGGGATCAATTGCCATCGCTTGATTACATTAGATTCCGTATCTCGCTCAGTTCTTTGTATGACCATCTTGTCACAGTTCGCTTCCCAAAAGTCGCGACGTCCCGTTGGTCTGGCTTAGAGTAAGACGCCCAAATTCCTTGAACGCGTTTTCGAAACCGCGCACTAGAAAGACATGATCGACACCACAAACGACCATACGAGCACCCCGCTCTAGCGCTGACTGAGCAGCTTCCGGTGTTCCCGCGGGAATTCCCCACCATTTACCTGACTTGGCTGCCGCCGCGGCGACTCTATCTATCGCCCCTTGAACGGTCGGATGGCCAAATTGCATAGGGACCCCATAGCTGATAGTAAGATCGGCGGGGCCTACAAACAGCAGATCAACCCCTTCTAGGCCCGCAATCTCCTCTACACACTCTACCGCCTCCCGATCTTCGATCTGAAGCGCCAGAAAAGTCTCTTTATTGCTATGCTCCAAATACTCTAAAGGATCGGCAAGCATATAATCGGCATCAACTCCTGCGCCGTCGAATCCCCGTTTACCCAGGGGAGGAAAACGTGTCCACTCCACCCACTGACGAGCTTCCTCAACGCTGCGGCAATGAGGCACCATAATGCCGTTGGCTCCAAATTCCAGAGCCCGCATTGGACTGGTATATCCCGTCTTCAGAATTCGCACCATCAAATCCATCTTCGTAGCGCGGCAGGCTAGAGATATCCCGCCAATTGCGTCGTAGCCGAAAGGACGATGTTCCATATCCAGCCAAACCAAATCAAAACCAAACTTCCCAACCAGTTCGGTAAGCCAAGGATCGATGACCCTTGAAATTGCGGCCACTCGCACGAAATCCCCCGCACGCAGCTTGGCTAAAACCCTGCTAGCGATCACGGTAGCCTCCATCAAACTCGATCCGTATCTCATCCATCAATACATAACCCTCCGGCAACCGCGATCGCCAAACCGGGTAATCTTTCTCGGGTCGAAGGATATGCGGGTCGCCATCAAGGTGTCCCATGGGAGCCACGATAAGTGGAAAAAGAACAAGCATGATATTGGCATTGACGTCCCGCAGTATCGTCAAAAAATCGATTTCTCCGTAGTTCATCTGCCGGTCATGCCGGGAGCCAAGGCAGGTCCAGAGCTTGGGATCCGGAGCTGCGATGATCGTCTGCTCGGTCCATTCGGGCGTAACTACCAGAGGATGACCCGTCAGCATCCAGCCTGACGCGATGTTTCCAATCTTGCCCTGCACAAGCAGCACCAAGCTTGCCCCGCGCAACTCTAATTCACCCTTGAGACGAACCGATAATTTAGCGTTGGTAAAATCGGTGGGGAAGTTCCCCTCCACAAAACGGTTGGCACGAGCTACTTCCATGTACAATTCGGTGAATACCTGGACACCGCTCGTCATCAGGCAGTAGAGCATGTGGAGATATCCCGCCCCCGGAGGCGCGTGATTGTAGTCAATCCACCAGGGGCTGCGCGAGATGGCCGCGCTGTCGCGGATCTCAAGCGGTGCGGGTCCCTTAAGGTTGCTGATCCACCCGAACCAGCCGCCGGGGCCCTTGTCAAAAGTCTCGATATAGGTCTTTTGCTGCACGTTCGCTCCCTTAGAGTGTGAAGATTGGATGTGAGATCGCCTTTCGCAAAAGTCGTCTCTCAGCTTTCAAGGCGATTCTTAGAAGGCGCTTCAGGAACTCGAAGATTACACAAGTCGTCGAAAGCTGGACTGTCGAACAGGACATTCCAAATATCTGCTTATGTCCCCATCATCCAGAGCCTTGCGGATCACACTTAACGCACTGCCTATGATCTCCAGACTACGCTGCAAGTCCTCCTCGTTGTGCCTGAGACAAAAATAATGAAGCGGTCCGCCAAAAAGTCCCAGTTTTGCGGTTTCTTGCATATAGAGTGTCACCACTTGGTCCAGCTGCGCGGGGTCTATCTTTTCGAAAGAGAATAGCGGAATCGGAGGCAACCCCACGACCTCGATGGGAACGCCGCACTGCTGAATGACCTTGCGACTACCCTTTACAAATGCTTCGCCATACTGCCACACAGCACCACAAACATCCTGGTTCAGGTATTCCGTCAGAGAAGCCTTGCCGGCTGCCAAACCTGTTGCTTCAGCCCAGTAAACACTGCTTATGAATGAGTCCCATGCCGCTCGCATCACTTCACTCTTCCCAACGACCGCACCCAAAGCAAAGCCGTTCGAAATACATTTGGCAAAAGTTGCCATGTCTGGAGTCACGCCAAAATAGGCCTGTGCTCCGCCACGAGCGAGCCGAAACCCTGTTATTATCTCATCGAAAATAAGGACCACACCATGTTCCTGAGTCAGCTTCCTAACCCCTTCTAGAAAGCCTGGATCAGGTAAGAAAGTCCGGGCCGTCTCCATAATCACGCAAGCGACATGACCGCGCTGGCTTTCCAATACGCTTCTTAGTGAGTCGAGGTTGTTGAATTTGAATGGCAGCGTGGTCCCTTGCAAGGCATTGGGAACTCCGTTGGGAGTTATGCCCGGACGCAGGTGTTCTTCCAAATTTTCAGGACAACCGAGACCGGAGGCCAGATACCAATCATGCCAGCCGTGATAGCCGCAGAATACCACTTTATCGCGGCCGGTCGCCGCCCGGGCAATACGGATTGCCACCATGTTGGCCTCGCCCCCTCCCTTGCAGAAGCGCACCATTTCCGCACAGGGGACGATCTCACGCAACAATTCGGCACTTTCAATTTCAAGAGGATGGTTAATACTCAGCCCCGTTCCTTGGGCAGCTTGTTCCTGGACCGCCCGAACCACACTGGGGAAGGCATGTCCAAGGAGCAGGGCTCCTGCTCCCATATTAAAGTCAATATACTCATTTCCATCAACATCCCAGAAGTGCCCGTCCATTTGCCGATTACTGTAAACTGGGGAGACTCCGAAGGCGTGAAGTTCCGCGCGGCGTCCAAAGAGGTGCGTCTTGCCGGCAATAAGATCTCCGGCCCGCTCATAAAGTTTCATCGACTTTGGAACGCGAGTCAGGTCTATCCGCCGGGGATCTGAAATTTAGATTCTAATCCAAGAAAGCCTTGGAATGACGCGCCACAATGACAACATAGAATACTAAATTCCAGAAGGTTTCAGCGTCAAGTCATTTGTAGGTCAAGGGTTTGCGACATGAAAGTGGGAATTTGAATCATTATTCTTGTGGGATAGAGCCAATGTATTAAGACCTTTAGGATAGCGAGGCTCATGCCCGAAACGTTTCATCTACTGGAAGACCAAAGTGTGGAGGTGGCGCAACAGACGGATCCAGCGACATACTGAGTCTTGCGGCAAACACTGGGCGCAGGGTCAGTCGCAGACTACGTTCTGAGAGTTGCCATTGAGAAATGCCATGACGTTTTCAATGGCCGAAGCCATAAGGCGTGCCCGTGCTTCCCTGGTTGCCCAGGCGATATGAGGAGTGACGATGCAATTCCTGGCGGCCAGTAATGGATTGTCGGGGTTTGGTGGCTCCGATGACAGGACGTCTACCGCAGCGCCGGCTAGTCGCTCGGCATTCAATGCATTGGCAAGGTCTTGCTCGACCACAAGACGACCGCGGGAAGTGTTGATCAGGAAGGCGCTCCGCTTCATCCTCGCTAGCCGCTTTGCATCGATCAAACCTTCGGTTTCGGGAAGCAGGGGACAGTGGAGACTTACGACATCGGATTGGACGAGAATCTCGTCCAGACTGGCCCACCGGAAATCTGGAAATGAAGGAGCCTCCGAGCCTCTAACGCTGGTTGCAATTACACTCATGCCCATCGCATCCGCGATTTTTGCAACTTGCCGTCCGATACGTCCGAATCCAATCAGACCCATAGTCTTGCCTGCCAGCTCGACTAAAGGCGACTGCCAAAAGCACCAATCCTTGCTGGCGGACCACCCTCCGCTCCGGACGGCCTGATTATGTTGTCCGACGCGGTGGCACAATTCGAGCAACAACGCAAATGTGAACTGTGCTACGGATGCAGTGCCATAGGAAGGCACATAAGTTACCGTAATATGCAAATCCCGGGCAGCTTCCATATCGACAATGTTGTATCCGGTAGCTATGACGCCGACATATCGCAGTTTGGGCAGCCTTCGCATTGTCTCGCCATTCAATACGGTCTTGTTGGTCAACACGACCGGAGCGTCACAAATGCGTTCGAAAATAAGATCCTGATCAGTTCGATCATAGATTTCAGTTGGACCCAGCCTTTCTAGGTCAGCCCATGAAAGGTCCCCGGGGTTGAGCGCGTGGCCGTCAAGCACGACAATTTTCATTGCTCCCCTCTCCAAAAAGTATAGACAAATGATGACCTGCCAGAAATGTGTTTTTCGAGTGCAATTGGGCTTATGTAATTACGCGGCATTCCAGATGCGTGAGGGGCTGGGGGACCAGACTTCGCAATTCTGGCCGAGCAGCGGCTGAGCGTTTCGTGCATGGATCGAACTGCTTTTTCGTGGCGGCGTTACAGAAGACGGGAAAGTGGAGCATGGCAAGTTTTTATGAGTAAGCACCCCCTTGCAGATCATTTCGCTCACCTATCGCCGCGAGCGCGATGAAAAGTGCGGAGAAATAAACGCTACATTTAATTCGACCCTGATATTTCAAGCATCTTTCTGGCATTGTTATAGAAAATATCTTCAATTTGTGAATCACTCAGGTGTAGTCGCATCGCGGCTAATTTCAGCGCGCGGAGTGACTCATGCCCGACGAAAAGCAGATCGATCGGCGTATTCGCCCCCGCGGTTTTCCAGTTCAGCGTATCTTCATGGAGCCACAGAAACCGGTCTCCAATCGCCACGCAACGGCCGCGCAAATGACTGAGGGGGTAGTCCGACCCCCACAGGAGGCGTTCATGGCCCAGGGTTTCAATAATGGCTTCGAATCCGCCGGCCTCGGTGACTGCGGACGTGTCGCACCAAACGTTTCCTAATCCCTTCAAAGCTCGAATTCCCTCTATGGTGTGGAACGGGTTAAACCCTCGGGCAGCATGGGCCAGAATCAGTTTAATGTTGGGATATTTCTGGCAATAGTATCGAATTTCTTGTTGGTTACTAGGATCAGCGAGGGCCCTGTGTTTCACCATGTGCAGCGTAATTGTCCAACCTTCCTGGTCAGCAATTCGCACATGCTCCTCGGTCAAGTATTCGGATATGTTCGCCGTCCAACTGGGTTTGGTAGTGACGAAAGTGTGATACACCTTGATTCCTCTGAACTTCAGCCGCCTCACTTCCGCGCGCATCTCTTCCGGGTCCATGCGGGGCGAGACTAACATTTCGCCGCTGCAGCTGAAGTCTTTGGCCACTTCTCGTGCGACAAACTCGTTTGCTTCCCTGAATCCGTCGTGAAACGCGACGCCGAAAAAAAGGCCCGTAGTATGCCGGCCCGGTGTCAACCATTCAATTTGACTTCCATATTCCTCCAGCGTCACAACGCTTGGTCCTACAATCGTGGGGTGGGCATAGCCCCAATGCGAGAATTTGTAGAGATGAGCGTGAGCATCAAATATTCGGTTCGGAACAAAACTATCCAGTTCCTTGGCAAAAAATTCTCGGTCAGATTCTCTTAGTTCCCAGGTCAGAGCCAAGCGGCGCACCTTTCACTTTTGACTAAACGAGCAAATGGGACCTAGCGTATCGCGGGCAGCAGTTCTGCCTCCTCATGTTTTCTCACTATCCTCTTTTTTATCTTGTGCAAAAGATGACTTACCCCTGCGCTTACTCGGCCAGAGAAGTTGTACACCACGCAGGTCCCCAGTAGTAAAATACCCCACATCTCCTCGGAATTATCGAATACTCTCGAACTCATGGACTTCGATCCTGCTATTCATGCGGGGAAGGGTAGTCGCTTCGTTGCAGCTCGTTCCAGACGGCAGCGAACCACATTAAACCAGCACGCCTCTGTCCAAGCTCGGAAAAGTGCCGCCTGGAATGTGGCCCTCCACGGTTCTCTCCTCCCAGTACGTCAGTATCAGGCCCCGGGCGGAATCCGGGAGTATTCCAGAGCCTGTCGATGGCCGCCCGAATATAACCCTCGTGGGTTGGATCGTTGTAAACCATCGGATGCAATGTTGATTTTGCGAGCAACCAAGGTGGTTCAAAGGCCCACTCATTCAGCAAGCCAGCACGGATGCGGACGAGGTTGTTGAAATACGTGTCGGTTGGTACTTTTTCCAGGACGTCCGACTCGCCTTGCTGCCACAAAACGAACCGGAAGGAACCGACAGTCTTGCCCGCCGTCGCGAAGTCTTCGTAGAGTTTGCCTCCGGGGAGCCACTTCCTTGAGGAGGTGGCGTCGACCGCTACATTGATTAGCCCGATTGGAACTTGTATGACGGGCAAGAGGGCATTACACATTGAAGGCCAGACCGTTCCACCGGGGCCCACATTGGGTTGTGGGTCGTTCGCAACCCTCCAAGTCTTCTTATCTACATCGTAAGCCACGACGCGACCTTGAGGATCTTCAATTTGGGTCAACGCATCGCTGTACCCGGCTGCATAAGATTGACCTGCTATGACAAAAACCTCACCCACCCCAATCGGCTCAACGGATGCCTCCGCAACGACTTTGTTGTCCTCAACGACGCGAACATCAATTCGGTACCACCCTCCGGCGGGCAGTTCCGCAATTCCATCGTAGCGGCTCCCTGTCCGGGTGACTCTTAACTTGGTCCAGTCGACAGCTTTACCAAATGCATCACTCAAGAGGTCAGTCCGAAACTGGAACATCCCATTCGCGGCATTGGGCAAATCTAATTCGATATGCACGCTCCCAAAGCCGAGCGCGGGGCTTCCTGGTTCGTGCTGGTCGGCGCGTAAGGGGTCGTAAGCGACGCGCTGAGTAACCTGGTAAGCGACAGGGAGCAGTACCCGCATTTCTGCGGCTTGTGACGTCGCGCAAACCCCATGAACCAGGATTGATAAGCAAATAGTGAGATGACACAGCGAGCGGGGCGTCCCCAAACGATTTTCTCTGTCGTGCGAATGAGCACCGGCCTGCACATTGCTGCAATTTATAGACTGTAAAAAGAAAAACAATGGCATCTGTTTAAGGAACAACTTATCGATAATATGGGAGGGCTGAAATTATCTATAACCTCGTATGATTCTTTTCTCCGCCCTTCTCCCAGGCCCGCCATACCTCAAGCCATTTATCTATGCCGCCTTCGAGGACCTTCCTGCATCGTTCTGGTTCTCTTCAATTTGCAAAACTTGACTCGAAAATAGCTTCCTGGAAGCGATTGTTCAGGACCACCGACACGGGAATCAGAAGGTCGTCAAATACTTATCTCTTTCCCACTCGCTGACGCTCTGGTGATACTTCCGCCATTCTTCCGCCTTCAAAGCGATGTAATAGGAGGTAAACTCAGATCCCAGTGCTTCCCGGACTACTGTATCCTTCTCCAGGCAGTCCAGTGCTTCCCGCAGTGTAGTCGGCAGAAAGTTGATACCACGGCGAGCAAGTTCATCCTCGGGAGTTTCATACAAGTTGGTAGTATTTGCCACGCCTGGCTCCATCTTGTTTTCCACGCCGTCCAATCCAGCGCCCAGAATTGCTGCAGACGCCAAATAGGGGTTCGCGGCGCCATCGACCATGCGATTCTCAATTCGTCCGGGAGCAGGAATGCGGATCATCTGCGTGCGGTTCGCCGGGCCATATGTAATATAAACGGGGGCCCAAGTTGCGCCGGAGCGGGGAGCTCCTCGCACCAGCCGCTTATAACTATTCACCAGCGGTGCGGTGATTGCAGAGAGGCTGCGAGCGTGGTGTAGAACTCCGCCCATAAACCAGCGGCCGAATTGCGAAAGACCGTATTCCGCGCTCTCATCCAGGAAAAGGTTTCGGCCACTGTCGGCCTCCGCCAGACTTAGATTATAGTGAGCCCCATTGCCGGTGAGATGGGTGAACGGTTTGGGCATGAAGGTGGCCCACAGACCCTGCTGCTCGGCTACCGTGCGCACCATCCATTTGAAGAAGGTGTGGCGGTCGGCAGTGGTCATGGCGTCCGAGTAGAGCCAGTTGATTTCAAACTGGCAATTGGCGTCTTCGTGGTCGCTGGCGTAGGGATTCCAGCCCAGATCCTGCATGTAGCGGATCAGGGTGGTCATGAGATCGAGGTTGCGGTAGAGCGCTCGTAGGTCATAGCAGGGCTTCCCAATGCTATCGAGGGGATCCCATGGACTATACTGCCCGGCCTCGTTCTTCTTGAGAAGCATGAACTCCGCTTCCACGCCGACATTAAACACAAAGCCTTTTTGGCGGAGCCGTTCGAGCTGGCGGGCCAGAATGGTGCGAGGACAATAGGGCCACGGCTGCCCGTTCACGTGCAAATTGCCTGCCACCCAGGCCACATTCTTGCGCCACGGCAAAATTGCCTGCGAGCTGAAATCGGGTATGCTCACAATGTCCGGATCATGCGGCCCCTGGTTAAGGTCGCCGGCGGCAAACCCCGCAAAGGCTGCGCCTTCTCGCTTCATTTCCTCCGTATGGGTTGCGGGTACCACCTTGGCTTTTGGCGCTCCGCTTAACTCGACGAAGGAACAAAGGAAAAACTCAATAGCTTTCTGGCCGACTTGCGACTGTTCATCCATGTGCTTCTCCTTTGCGATTAAAACGCGCTCTAAGAACTGGTTGACTACAGCCAACACCGGGACAACGTCAACCGTGCATTTTCTTTTTGCCCTCGGCGGTCAGAGGCGGTTTCGCGTCATCAACGATTCCGCCGACGGCGAGGCCAGCCGCCAGGCCATGACGGCCGAGCTGCTCTCCTCTGTCGTAACCTTCTTCAGGAATTCGCGCCGCTCAAATGTGCCGTATCGTCTCTTATTAGCCAAGCACGCTTCTTAAATTCATCAGGATCTCAGAGAGCTCCACGACGGGTTACGGCACGTCAGGGTGGAACCTTCAGCCCGTCCCGGCGAAAGCGGACCTTGCTGGGACAACACGCTAAACTGTGTTCAACTCAAAACCGGCCATATTCCCGGAAAGCTGCCAGTGGTTGGACGCCCCGGAGAATTGCCTTCCGCACGAGATTCTCGGTTCCGATTACTTCTTCGGATCGCCGGAGGACTTCCAGAGTAATTTCCCTTGGAATAATCAAAACTCCGTCTTTATCGCCGACCACAAAGTCCCCACGATGAACCGCTACTTGACCGATCTGTATCGGCTGACCATACGAGACAAGTTTCCAACGGCCCACAACGTCACGCGGCGTCCGGTACCTGCAAAACACCGGGAAATTCAGGTTCAGGATGTAGTCCGTATCGCGGGCGCCTCCATCAATTACCGCACCTCGCGCCCCGCGAAATTTGGCAGATTCGGCGGAGAGCTCGCCGATGTGGGCGGAGACCGAATCATGCGGCTGAGAAACCATAACATCTCCTGGTTTCAGGTCGCCGAGGAGCTTGAGAATTGGGACAAAGATCTCCTCTGGATCCTGGCTCTCGGTGGGTTGTCCTTCGACCGGCAGAGCGACACCGGCAACGCGGTATTCCATCGTCAAGCCCTGAATCTCCGAAGGCAGCACCTGATTGCGATAACCCATTTCGTCCAGGACATCTGAGATCGCGCCAGTATAAATAAGCGAGAAGCGGGAGCAAATGTCGTCCACGTTAAAATTAACGGGGGCGTTTTCGTGGTCTGTCATGGGTACACCTCGTCTGTTGCAGGGTCTGTGATTCGGCGCTCACAGAGCGCCACTTCAACGAATGACTGTCAATATAATTTGCAATCCTCAATCAGAATTCTTCTTAAGTGGAAACAGCCGCTGCGGCCTTCTCTCCCACCAGTTGTCCGGCCTGGAACCGCGCCGGGGAGAAAGGGGCAATCAGCTTGGGTGTTTTACCAGTAGCTAGGAGTTCGGCTACGCTTTTTCCAGCGATCGGAGCCGTCTTGAAACCGTAGGTTCCCCAACCAACATCCATGTAAAAATTCGCCACCTCCGGCGCCACGCCGATGATTGGAGCGAAATCCGGCGTCATGTCACAGACGCCGGCCCACTGACGCAGCACGCGAAGGCCATGCAATTGAGGGAATAGTTCGAGAGTATAGGTTGCCATTTGCTCGAGAGTGGGGAGAGTACCTTTCATGCTGTAGGACTGATAGGGATCAATTTCCGCACCAATCACCAATTCTCCTTTGTCGGTCTGGTTTACGTATACGTGGAGGGTTGCAGAAACGATGACCTTGTCGAGAAACGGCTTCAACGGCTCGGTGACACATGCCTGAAGCGGGTGGCTCACGATTTGAAGTGGGACGCCGGCCATCTTCGAGATAAGGGAGGCCCATCCGGCTGTAGCATTCACCACAGCACCGGCGGCCACTTCTCCTCGATTGGTAAGCACGCTGCGGACTTTGCCGTTTTCAACGTGCATTCCGGTTACCTCGGTGAAGGGGTGGATCTCAATGCCCATGCGATCGCAAGCACGCGCGTAGCCCCACACTACCGCGTCGTGGCGGATGATACCTCCGGGTGGATGATACAGAGCGGCCAGCACGGGGAAGCGCGGCCGCTCGCTGAGATCCATCGCAGGAACCAGGCGGCGAATTTCGTCAGGAAAAATCATCCGGCTATCTATTCCGAGGACCTGGTTGTTTTCAGCGCGCACCCGCAACCCATTCACCGCGGAGTCCGTATGTCCAAGCGTCAGGTGCCCGCATTGGCTGAACAACAGATTCCATCCCAGTTCCCGCGACAGCTCTTCGTAAAGTTTTACCGAGGCCTGGTAAAAGGGAATGCCTTCGGGTGTGCGGTAATTGGAACGAATGATGGCGGTATTACGCCCACTATTGCCGCTTCCCAAGTAGCCCTTTTCGAGCAGCGCTACGCTGCGAATACCGTGCCGGGAACCCAGGTAATATGCGGTGGCGAGTCCGTGCACACCCGCACCTACTATCACCACGTCGTAGCTCGGCTTCAAATCGTGGGTGCGCCACATTCGTTCTTTCTTGAATAGTTTCAGCATGGCGGCGTTCACAAATTCAGCAATTGCTGGGTCTGCACTCCAAACGCTGTGAGATGGAATTCGCGGCCGGCGTGCAGCACGGATTCCCACACGCTCTCGGCGTATTCCCGGCTGACGAGCAGTTGATATGCCGGGATTCCGTCGACGTCACACCTCAAGATGATCGCGTGTACGTGGGCCACCCTCGACTGGCCGGAGTCGAGATTTCGGAGCGCGGTCTCGGACAAATTGAGAGACGTCAGCTTGCCCAAAACCTGGCGGCATCGAGGGCCGGCAAGCAAAAACTGCGCATAGACGGAAGTGACCTCGGTCACATAGACCGACGGAGGCAGGGCAAGAGCCGCGTCACCCGTTTCGAGCCTCTGCATGCGATCCATCACCTCGCGCCGTGCTGAAGGATTACAGGTAACCAAAGCATGGAGCGGGCCGAGGTTCAACGAAAATGCGGCTTCGCCGAGCGCCAGAGGGTTTTTCAGTCCGTAACCCTTCAAATCGAACTTCAACATCCAACTCACGTCGGCCAGGCCAACCGACTCGCGCACGCGCGCAGCATCATCTTCCGGCTTAGAGAAGTACGCGGGGACCTGCCAGCCGTGGTGTTCAATCCAGGTGGCGCCGCTTTGCTGGTGTGTGTTGAATAACGCGGTTTGCTTAATGGGTGGTTTCTCCTTCACATGCGCAGGCGCGCGCCCTCCGGATCATAGAATGCTTGTTGGGTGATGCGCGCGCGAGCCAGACGGCCGCCTACGCGCACCTGAATCTCTGCCCCCGGGCGGGCCAGTGCTGCCGGTATCCAAGCCAAACCCACCGCTTTCCAATTCGCCGGGGAGTAGCGGGCGCTGGTAACTCTACCCGCCAATTTGCCGTCTACCAGGATTGCTGCTCCATCCTCCGGCAGTTCTCCTTCATTCATGATGAAGCCCGCGAGACTCTGTTTTAATTCCTCGCCCGAGAGTCGGCGCAGTGCGGCGCGGCCAATAAAGTCTTCTTTGTCTAGCTTCGCCACCCAGCCCATGCCCGCTTCGAAAGGGTTGGTCAAGGCGTCGGTATCGACGCCAACGATCACATGTTGCTTTTCGAGGCGAAGCAGGCGCTGGGCTTCCACCGCGAACGGCCTGATCTCGAATTCACTGCCCGCATCGAGCAAAGCTCTCCACAAGTAGGCGCCGGACTCCGCCGGAAAGTGAATCTCCCAGCCCGTTTCGCCCACAAACCCGATGCGCATCAGCAGCGCCTGGACGCCCGACACTTCGGCGCGCCGGCAGGCCATGTAGGAGAACGCCTTGGTGTTCAGATCGCAAATTGTCAGCTTAGCAAGAACCTCGCGGGCTTTCGGCCCTGCCAGATTCAGTGCCGCCAAACCCCCGGTGAGGTTGGTGATGTGAACATCCCAACCCGTGCCGATGAGCCACCACTCCAGCCATTGATGAACAAATTCGAGATTTCCCGTTGTCGTAGTAATAAAGAAGTGGTCGTCGCTCAGCCGGGAGACGGTGCCATCATCGAGCATAATCCCTGCTTCGTCGCAAAGGACGGCGTAGCGCACGCGCCCCGGGCGAAGATCAGACAATCTCCCGGCGTAGACCTTATCGAGAAGCTTACCGCAGTCCCGGCCTTTGACATCGAGCTTACCCAGCGTGCTGACGTCGATCAGCCCCACACGCTCACGAACGGCGCGATATTCCTCCTTGACACACACCTTTTCTTCGGAGCTTGATGAAGTCTTGTAGAAGCGGGGACGTTTCCACTCCCCCATGTCCATCCAGACCGCTTGAAGTGCATCGTGCTCATAATGCATAGGAGTGCGCCGAGTGGGATGATGGCGCGCTCCGGCCAGTGCGCCCAGCGTCACCGATGGGTTGGGGGGACGGGACGTGGTGGTGCCCGTTCCACCCATGCTCCGCTGAGTCTCGTGAGCGCAAATGCCGATGCTGGACAACTGGCACATCCGTCCCTGGCAGGGGCCCATCGTCGCGGTGGTGTAGCGCTTCAGAGTTTCGATATGATCGAAGCCTTCGGCAATCGCATCCTGAAGGTCCTGCGAAGTCACATCGTTGCAAACGCAAACAAACACCCGCTTACTGGCCGCCACTCGCTCGGGAGGCAGCGGCGAAGCGGCAATGAAAGACGCCCCAGTCACGTCGCCGACCGCAAAAACATGCGGAGGTAAGTCGACAGGAATAAATGCTCCCTTGCCGCCATCCCATTCCAGGCGCGCGCCCGCCTGGGATAGGAGGCCTGCGTCGGGTACGCGATGACCGCACACCACCACCAGGTCGCAGCGCAAATTTTCGTTCTTCGTCTGGACGCCGGTCACTCGCCCCTTCCCGGTGGCGGCGATCACGGATTCCGGCGGCACGGTAGCTGCGACTCGAATCCCCGCTTCACCCAGATCAGATACCAATTCTTCACTTCGTCCGCCGCTTCCAATCACTACAGCCACTTTGCCCGGCGCCACGCCGTGCAGGCGAATCAGGCGTTGCACCGCGCTCGATAGCATGATTCCTACCAGATCGTTGTTCCGAAATAGCAGGGGCGCCTCGTAAGCGCCGGTAGCAATCACCACTTGCCGCGCCCGAAGGTGGATCAGCCGCTCGGCTGCCTCGGGATGTGGTTTGGATTGCACGATCCCCAGCAGATTTCCCTCGTACAGACCAAAACAATAACTGCCTTGAAGCACCTCGACGTTCGCAAGCTTGTGAACCTGAGCAATAAGTTCACCAGCTGCAACGCGCGAGCTTTTTGAATAGCGCAGGTGCCCTCCAAGCGCGGGCTGGTCATCGATCAGCAACACCTGTTCGCCGCGGGTCCCAAGCTCTATCGCTTTCTGCAAGCCCGCCGGGCCGCCTCCGATAATCGCCACCTCCGCATGCCTGTAACCATGTTCGTATTCGCCCGCTTCAGTTCCGACCAGCGGAGGCACACCCAGCCCGGCGATCTTGCGAATGTAGGGTTCGGCGGCGTGCCACATACTGGGGTGGGTCATCGTTTTGTAATACCACCCCACCGGCATCAGCCAATCGAACTGTTGCGCGATGGAGAGCCAGTCGTGATCGAGCGAGGGATAGGCATTCTGGTGCGCCACTTGCATTCCGGGGCGTACGGGTGTCATGCAGGTGCGCACGTTGGGCACTCCGTCTACATTCATCAGGCAGTTGGGGCACTTACCGGACAAGCAAAGCAAGCCTCGTGGCCGATGGTATTTGAAGCTGCGCGTAAAAATGCGCTGCCCCGATCGATACAGGGCGGAAGCTACGGTGTCGCCGGCACGCGCTTCCACGGGCTTACCGCAAAATTCGAACTTGATCGTATGGGAGTGTTCGTCCACGCTTACCTTTCAGGGAAGAATGTTTCGAAAACTTCGTTGGTGATCGTGTTCCTCTGTGCCTGCAACCACTGGCCGCAGCCGGAGCGGTGATTCCACCATTCCTTCTGCACGCCCGCCGTATTGGTCTTGGTGTAGCTGTAATGGATCCAGTCCGCTTCCGGCGCGTCCGGGGCGGGGCGCTGTTTCACCTCGCCGCCAAAACGGAATTCATAGACGCTGCGATCGCCGCAATGAGGGCAGTGTAATAGGAATGACACGCGGAACGCTCCTCTTAGATTCCAAAAATCTTTTTTGTCCCCGCTAGTGGAATTCCACAGATAGCAGAGGCTTCCATCGAGAGAGCCGCCATGTCTTCCGGCTCGAGATCGTGGACATCCGACTTGCCGCAGGCACGAGCCAGCATCTGGATCTCCAAGGTCATCACGCGCAAAAAACTGGCTACACGTTCGGCCGCCTGTTCGATGTCGAGCCGCTGCATCAACTCCGGATCCTGAGTGGTAATGCCCACTGGGCAGCGTCCGGTATGGCAATGGTGGCAGTAGCCTGGTGCGGTGCCCAGCTTGTGGTAATCGTCAACGTGCAGCGCCTTGTTGCAGTTCAGGGCAATCAGGGCCGCGGTGCCAATGTAGACGGCGTCTGCTCCCAGAGCCATCGCCTTGGCCGCGTCCACTCCATCGCGAATGCCGCCCGCAATAATCAGTTGCACTTCGCCATAGAGTCCGCAATCCTCCAGGGCCGCGCGCGCCTCGCACACCGCCGCCAGAGTCGGGATGCCGGTGTGCTCCTGGAGAATCGCGGGAGATGCTCCGGTACCACCTTCCATGCCGTCCACGACGACGACATCCGCACCAGCCTTGGCCGCGAGCTTCACGTCATCAAAGACGCGGCTGGCGCCCATCTTTACGAAGATGGGCACCTGATAGTCAGTCGCTTCCCGCAGCTCGTCGATTTTGATAATCATGTCGTCCGGCCCCAGCATGTCCGGATGCCGCGCCGGACTACGCTGGTCCACGCCGACCGGCAGATCGCGTTGCCTGGCGATAGTGTCTGACACTTTCGAGCCGAGCAACAAACCACCGGTTCCGGGCTTGGCGCCCTGACCGATGGTCAACTCGATGGCATCGGCCCGCCGCATGTCGTGAACGTTGATCCCGTAGCGCGAGGGCAGTACTTCGTAGACCAGCGTTTTGCTGTTCTCGCGCTCCGCCGGCAACATTCCGCCGTCCCCTGTCGTGTTGGATGACCCCACCGCGGAGGCGCCGCGCGCCAGGCCCACTTTGGCATTGTAAGAGAGCGCTCCCCAGCTCATCCCGGTAATCATCACCGGAATATCAAGTGCAATCGGCTTGCGGGCAAAACGCTTTCCGAGCACTGTCTTGGTGGAACATTTTTCCCGGTAACCCTCGAGAGGAATCCGAGTGAGCGAGCAAGGAAGAAAAGTGAGATCGTCAAAGGTCGCCCATCGCCGCTGGCGCAGCGTGCCATAGCCACGGATGCGGTACAGACCCGTTTCCGCCTTGGTCTGGATATCCTCGATCACGGCGGGCTGGAAGATACCGCTCGCTTGCAGCGTCTGCCCCGGGGTTTCAGAATCGTCAGACATCGATCAGAGGGCCTCCTGCCAGGTTTTCCATTCTCGCTTGTCGAAGTTCCATAGCTTTCGTCCCGAGACAACCTTTTTGAAGTTGCGGCCCGCCGGCTTGCTCTTGCGAAGTTCGGGGGGAAGGTGTTTTGCCAGCGTCGAGTCGAGAAGCTCGGCATCCGCCGTGCTGGGCTCTTCTATCACGGCGTCAGTGCCCAATTCAGTAATTCGCCCGCCCACAAAACAAACTGTTTCGTACATCGAATCGGCAAAAGCTTCGCCCGCATCGCCGCAGACGATGATGGTCCCCTTCTGTCCCATGAAACCAGCCATATAGCCGCAATTACCGGCAACCAGCACGGTTCCACCCTTCATCGATACACCGAGACGCGCGGCTGCATCTTGGTGGACCACTACGGTTCCTCCCCGGATGGCGGCGGCCGCCCCGTTGCCAACGTTGCCGCGCACCACAACTTGGCCGTTCATCATCGATTCCGCCAGCCCCCACCCGGCACTGCCGGCAATCTCAAAGTTGGGGCCGTCAATCAAGCCGCCACAGTAATATCCGACGCTTCCGTCCAAGCGGATGGCAACCGGTTCGAGAATGGCCACGCCCAGGTTGTGCCGGGCGCCCGGATTGCGTACCAGAATCTCGGTTGCTCCTTGTTTGATCTGTTGCTTGATCTCGGCGTTGATTTCCTGCGTGGAACGGCCATCGCAATTTACCTCTCCCATACTCGCACCTCTTTCACTTCGGCCTCGCGGACTTGATAGGCGCCGGGCAGGGCGGAGCGTATCGCGATTTCTTCATTCGCAACTGCAACGAAACCATCCGTCTCGGCCCAAAGAAGGGGCTTGAGCGCGAAGGGATCTTTTACGAAGCCGAATTGGGTTGCAGTGGCTACCAGGCAACTGAAGGAGCCATCGAGGTCGCGCAACATGGCGTGCAGCGAATCTTCCAGGGTGCGGCCCTTGCCAAGCTGGTCGCTGAGATAAATCGCCACGACCTCGGAATCGTTCTCCGTGTAGAAACGGATGCCGCGCTGCTGATAAACCCGCCGGAGTTTGTGATAATTCGTGATGTGGCCGTTGTGAACGATCGCCAAATCCGGGCGACCGTGGCTCCAAAATGGTTGTGAGTGGCTGAGGTCCACGCGAGACTCGGTGGAAAGCCGGGTATGCCCCAGGCCGTGGGTGCCGCAAAATTGCGCGATAGCGTAAGTCTGTTCCAGATTGGCGGGAGAGCCCACTTGCTTCACGATCTCCAAGTTACGGCCCACGCTCACCACTTCCATTTCTCCATCCGAGCGTTCGATGGAGGCGATCAAATTCGTCAAGTCGATTCCACCATCAACGACAAATCGGGCGTACGCGGCCACCGTGGAGAACTCGCGCGCGCCGGCTCCGATTGATTTAAGGAGACCTGAAAGCCGCTCGGCGCGCAGAGCAGATTCCCCGTGATTTCCGAGCTTGACCTTGACAACGAAATGGCCGTTGGTGGACGGCCCGAACAAAGCGACTCCGGCGGAATCGGGCCCTCGGCAGGCGAGGGCCGTGAGCATATCCAGGAGGACCCGGCCCAACCCGGAGTGTTCTTTTGTCTTGTCCAGAAACCCGGCGATTCCGCACATAATTTAACTCTTGTTTCTAAGGCGGGTATTCTATTAGTATACTTGGCGTATTGCAAGAGAAATCTTGGAGACCAATTTGACTGGAACGCAACAGCGTCCGAACACTGCCATCCTTCTAATAGATTGTCCCGACCGCAAAGGAATCGTGGCCGCTATTGCGAACTTCCTCTTCAACCACGGTGGGAACATTCTGCACGCAGACCAGCACCAGGACAACAAAGTGGGCCGGTTTTTCATGCGTGTCGAGTGGGATCTGAAAGAGTTCGACTTAGGTCAGGAGGATCTTCGCAAACACTTTGAGGCGATTGCGCGGGAATTCCAAATGGACTGGCGGGCGGAGTATTCCCACGATCTTCCCGCCATGGCGCTTTTTGTGTCCAGCTATCTTCACTGCCTGGTGGACCTGCTGCACCGCTACAAAATGGGTGAGCTGAAATGCAGAATCCCACTGATCATCAGTAATCATCGTGAAGCCCGGACGCTGGCGGAGTTTTACGGCATTCCTTACCATCAAATCCCGGTTGACCCGGCCCATAAGGCGGAGGCGGAGGGGGCGCAACGCGAACTGCTCGATCGCCACGCCATCGAATTGATAGTCCTGGCCCGCTACATGCAGATCCTTTCGCCGGATTTTGTGGCGCGCTATCCGCGGCGGATCATTAACGTGCATCACTCCTTCTTGCCAGCCTTTAGCGGCGCGCGACCCCATTACGCGGCGTTCGAGCGAGGCGTGAAGCTGATCGGCGCCACCAGCCATTATGTTACGGACACGCTGGATGACGGACCGATTATTGAACAGGACATAGCCCGTATTTCGCATCGCGATCAGGTGGAGGATCTCAGTGAGAAAGGGCGCGACTTGGAGCGGGTAGTTCTGGCCCGCGCGGTTCGATGGCACCTGGAACATCGCATCCTGTGCTATGGCAACAAGACTGTCGTTTTTGATTGAAGGCGAGACGGAGGAGAAACTCGATGATTGATATTGCCCGGCCAAAAACCAAAGCGGAGCAAGAGAGTGAGGTGGAGCGCGTCTACCGAACTTTAAAATCCTGGCTCATCGAAGCGCGACTCCCGCCGGGCGATTTCCTTTCCGAACTCGACCTGGCCACCCGCTGCAAAACCAGTCGAACGCCGATTCGGGAAGCTTTCAGCCGTCTGGCCCAGGATGGATGGTTGACTCGGATTCGACGGAAAGGCTACCTCGTAACACCGATCTCGATCCGGGATATCGTGGAGCTGTATGAGTACAGAAAAGTTTTGGAGTGTTTTGTCGTGGACAAGGTGGCTCAGTCCGCAAATCACGAACAGTTGGAGGAGTTGGCCGCGATTGTGAGCCTCGAAGAGGATCCCGACACAAAATTGCCGGATATTCTGACGGCGAATAGCACGTTTCACCTTCGTCTGGCCGAACTTTCAGCAAATCAGCGTGTGGTGAACCAACTCACCCTGGTGCTCTGCTATGTTCGGCGGCTGGACACGATCTGCACGCAAAACGTTCCAGGCTGGATTGGGCACCAAGAGATCCTGAGCGGGTTAAGGGCGCATCAGGCCGAGGCAGCGAAGCTGGTGATGGCGCGCCACATCGATCTTTCGCGTGACAAAATGCTGAAGCTTTTCGGCGCGTGAGGGGGGGCCGTCGCCAAGCGTCGGACGAGAAAAAAGGGTTGGATTCCCGCGGCTCGATCATCCAAGAGGAGGACTTGTGTCCACAGAATCAGAAATCAGCAGGCGTAATTTTCTTAAGAATAGCGCCAAGACCGGCGCGGGACTGGCGGCGCTGAGCGGCATCACTTTTATCACTCACCCGGAGCGCGTCTTCGGCGCCAACGACCGCGTGCAGGTGGGGGTGTGCGGGCTGCGCGGCATGGGCTGGGGCCATGTCCAGGCATACGGAGCGATGAAGGACGCCGCCGTAGCCGCGGTCTGCGAAGTGGATGAAAATGTGCTGAACCAACGGCTTGCGGAAATGGATAAAATGGGGCTGCCCAAGCCCAAGACGTTCATCGACGTTCGGAAGTTGATGGACGACAAGTCCATCGACGCTGTGTCCATCGCCACCCCCAATCATTGGCACTCGCTCATTGGCATCTGGGCCTGCCAGGCGGGAAAGGACGTTTACGTGGAGAAACCCTGCTCGCACAATTGGTGGGAGGGGCGGCAACTGGTGCGGGCCGCCAACAAATACAACCGGATCGTCCAGCACGGAACCCAGAGCCGCTCCGGCGTCGCCGTCATCGAGGCTGTCCAAAAAATGCGCGAAGGCTTGATCGGCGAAATCTACCTTTCCCGCGGCTTGTGCTTCAAGGTGCGCGACACGATCGGCAAAACACCGCACGCGCCCGTGCCCGTCGGCGTCCATTATGACCTTTGGACCGGACCGGCGCCCTTGAAGCCATTCACCAAGAATCGCTTTCACTACAATTGGCACTGGATTTGGGACACGGGAAACGGCGATTTGGGCAATCAGGGCATTCACGAACTCGATGTGGCGCGATGGGGATTGGGCGTGGATTTCCCCGTCAAAGCATCGGCTATCGGCGGGCACTTTATGTTTGACGATGACCAGCAAACCCCCAACACATTGAATTGCGCCTACGAATTTGAGACCCCGGACGGCAAGCGCAAAATGCTGGAGTTTGAGGTGCGGCACTGGATCACGCATCATGAAGCCGAAATCGGCAGCGGCTACAAGAGCGAGGGCGTGCCTCCGGCGGGCTTGAACGCTCCGCCATCCAAAATTGCCAGGAGCGCGGGTAACACAATAGGAAATATTTTTTACGGATCGAAGGGCTACGTCGGCATCGAAGGCTACAGCGCCTATAAAAGCTGGCTGGGGGATAACCAGGAGCCCGGCCCGGAAGGAAACGGCGGCGGCAACAACTGGGCCAACTTCATCCAGGTGGTACAAAGCCGCAAGAAAGAAGACTTGCATGCGCCCATCGAGGAGGGCCACAAGTCCGCCACGCTGATTCACCTGGCCAACGCTTCCTATCGCCTGGGCCGCACCATACAGTTCGATCCGAAAACCGAAAAAGCAGTGAACGACGATCAGGCCAACCGACTGCTACGCGACGGCGACCGCGGTTACCGCGCGCCGTACGTGGTTCCGGAGAAGGTGTAACGCGGGGGAGGCACGGAATGTCGAACCTGAACATCATGGAGGCAAACCAATGAGAGAAAGAAAAATTGCTTTGTTGGCGCTTGTTTTCTGGCTGATCATGCCTTCAGCTCGCGCCGGCGAAGAGCCGGTCAAGCTCACACGCCACGGTGACCAGATTGAAGTGCAGGTCGGCGGCCAACCCTTTACCACCTATTTTTTTGGCGCTGAATCGCCCAAGCCGTACCTTCATCCACTGCGCAGCGCGCAAGGCACCATCGTGACGCGCGGCTGGCCGATGGTCAAAGATATTCCAGGCGAGGATCACGATCACATACACCACCGTGCCATGTTTTTTGCTCACGGCGACATCAACGGCATCGATTTTTGGGGCGAAAGCGAACTCAGCAAAGAGGCCCAGACGGTTAATGGCCGCTCTTATTCAAGCGAGGGCTTGACGAAAGGCCGCACTGTGTTCCGCAAGCTCGACGTGATGCAAAGCGGGCCGGCTTCCGGAACGATGCGCGCCGAGTTCAACCTGGTCGGCCCGGATGGGAAAGTGATCGCGGAAGAAACGCAGGGCTACACTTTTCGCGGCGACTCGCAAAGCCGGATCATCGACTGCGAGTTCACCATTCGCGCTAACAAGACGCCGGTCAAAATGGGAGACACGAAGGAAGGAACGTTCGCCATTCGCGTTGTGAAGGCGCTCGCGAAGCCCAACGTCCACATGCTGAATTCAAACGGTGGGGTGGGCGAGGAGATTTGGGGCAAGCGCGCCGACTGGGTTGATTATTCGGGCAAAGTGGAGGGCGAGGAATTGGGCATTGCCATCTTTGACCATCCTTCCAATCCCAAGCACCCGACTTATTGGCACGCGCGCGATTACGGCCTGTTTGCCGTGAATCCCTTCGGCGAGCACGATTTTTACAACGACCCCAAGCGCGACGGCAGCGTCACCATCCAGCCCGGCGGAAGTTTGACTTTCCGCTATCGCGTGATCATCCATCACGGCGACGCCAAAGACGCCAACTTAGCCAGGGCTTATGGGGAATACTCGGAGAGCAAGTAACGGGGACCAGAGTTAATTCACTCGAATCAGGCTCCTTTGCTTTTCTCCGCTATCCTTCGCTAGACATCCTCCGATCCCATTACACCTTCGGCTGGCGGAAGTCGCAAAGCGGCTGGAGACGATGGTCGCCGACCGCGTCGGGCGCAAGTTCAGGTTGGACGAATTTTGATGGGCGATGTTGCCATGGCGGCTTCCGGACCCGAAATACGCAGGTCGTCACCCACCAGGACAGGCCTGCCGGGCGTTTACTTTTTCACCAGCTTCTTTTCCAATTGGCGTGCCTGGGCATTCAATTCGTTCAACTGGCGGAGGTCATCGTCGGCGAGGGCAACGGCGTCTTGGATTCGGGTCAGAGCCGCGGCGCTGAGAGCGGCGGAATTGGGGGCACGGCTCGAATCCAGCATGCCGCTCATGGCCCGGAATTGGCTGGTGATATCGCGGTATCGGCGCATGATCGAAGTTAGGTAAGCGTCGCGGCGCCGATCGAGGTCTTGCAGTTCAGCCACCACGCTCCCGAACTCGGGGACGCCCGCAGATCCTCCGCTGCCGGCGCTCCTCAACTTAGCGTTGTCCGCTTCCAGAGCGGAGGCGCGTTGGCGGGAAGTTTGTGACTCGGCCTGGGCGGAGTCGAGTTCTTGTTTCAAGGCGCCAAGCTGGCTCTGTAAATCCTCCTCCCCTTTCATGCGGCGTTCGTTGGCGGCGGCGAGCGCCCTCTCATGTTCCTCGTTGGACTTCAAAAGTTGCGCCTGGAGCTCGGCGACAGCGGCATGCGTTTCGCTCAATTCCCGGTTGAGCCGCTCGACGGTCCCTGCCTTGACGAGCGCGGCTTGATGATTGCTCGCCGGAGCCTGTTCTCCGGTTTCGGCGGGGGGCTGCTGTAGGATGGGTGGGTGGAGAGCCCGAAGCTCGCGTAGAGATTGCGCGTCTGCGTCCATCTGCCGCTGGTTGGCGGCGAGGCGCTTGGACTGGCGGAGAATCACACCCATCGAAACCACCAAGGCAACGCCAAGAGTTGACAAGAGAACGATGGGCAGGTGTGACAGGCGTGCCATCTCATCCCTCTTTCGGGTGGAAGTGCGTGCGCCACGAAATGCGTAGTTCTTCATCGCTGCACTGGGCACTCAAATGAATTTGGATATTGCTGTGAATCTTCGTCGGGACCGCCAAGGTGAGCCGCCAGGCACTTGAAATCCTGGCGAACATAGCGGCGATCCCTTCCGGGATCTCAGCGATCGAGTGGCAAATTTCACTCCTGCCGCCCGTGGCATCGGCGAGAGTTTCCAGGCCGTTCTGATAGGCTTCGTTGAGGCGGTCCCTTCCGTAATTGAGATGAACCACAAACAGGGGAGCCTGCAACGAGCTGATATCCTCCACTAGTTTCGAAATCTTGTCCTTGATGAGCATTTCGGGAAAGGTCCGACTGAGATCGTGAGGATCACTCTGGTTAATCACAGGGTTAGTATAGTCCTCGCGATAACTGTAAATGCTGCCGTCGGTGATATACAACACGGAGACGCGCACTGGGGACTTGCGGGTAATGCCATCCGCAAGCGAAAGAGAACCTTGAACGGTTTCGAGCAATCCCGGTTCGCCGCTGTTGGACAGGGACTTGATTGCCTCGATCAGCGGGCGGCGGTCCGCGCTCGGATCGGCCAGGACATGCAGACCGTCCTGGGCGCGGAGAAGCCCAACCCACGCATTCGCAGGAAGCTTGGAGATTTCGGCGATGAGGGCCTGCTTGGCGGCCTCGACCAGCATCGGATCGCTGGTGAGATCCAGCACGATGAGGATGACCTGGTCGCTTGCCGGGCCCAACTGAGCGGTGACGGGCACCGGTTTGCCGTTAACCGATGCATCGAACTGCGGAGCGGGCGCGCAGTTGTTTGTTTCAATCCACGCGGGAACCGAGACGTTGCTCGTTTGCGCGTATATGTTGGAGGAGGCAAGCGCGAAGAGAACGACTGGAATTGCCAAGTGAGGTCGGAGCATCAGAAGTTGAATTTCAACCCAAGCTGGATTACGCGCCCGCCATGTGAACCGATGATCTTCCCGGCGTCGACATTGGGCGCACTTTCCGGACCGATATTCGTATCGGGGGAGTTCCAGTTCGCATGATTGAGTATGTCAAACCCGGTCGCGTTGAACTCGATGGCGCGACCGCCGCCCACCGGAAAGCGCTTGTTCACGCTGAGGTCCATCGTATTGAATCCCGGACCTAACAGGTCCGGCTCCGTTCGGGGGCCGTTCCCCAGGGTGAAGTCCGCCGGCTGACTGAAAGCAGCCGGGTTGAACCAGCTGGACGGCCCCGGATTCGCCACATGCGGGTCTACGCCGGGCACCACGTTGACGTAGAGTGTGGAAAGCACTCCTCCAGTATTGTTGTATTCGGGATGGAGCGCAAGCGGCGTCCCGTCATTCCAGTACGCCGTGCCGCTGATCGTCCACCCGCTGACCAGCCGCTCCCTCCAGCCTTGAAACTGGAGCAGAGGGTGGTCGGGTCCGAATGGCAGCTCATAGATGTAACTAAGTTGCAAATACTGTGGCGTATTATAGGAAGTAAGCGCCCAGTTATTGCGCAGGTTAAAGAGGTCCTGGTTCCCGTAGGGGCCCGAGTAATCGTCGAGCTGCTTGGATAACTCGTAGTAGGCAATGAAGGAAAGGCCGAACGATGCCTGCTTCTCTACTCGCACGAAGCCCGAGTTTCGCTGGTAGCTGCCGGCCGGGTAGAGACCGTAAAGCTCCAAGCCAGGGTATTGCGGGAACGGTTGCAGCGTGTCCCGGAACGCTTGATTGTAGAGCGCATCGCCATAGCTCAGGAGACCGGGGCTGACCGCGTTGGGATTGGCGGCGCCGTCGCCCACCAGTATGTCCTGACCGGAAGCGTAATTTGTACCCACGGAAATCAGCATGGAAAAGGGCATCTCGCGCTCCACGGAAAGGGAAGCCGATAGATAGACGGGCTCACGCCCACTCAGATCGACGAAATCCGCCACCGTATTGTCCGCCGCCGATGAGGTCAAGTCCGGCAACGGTGTGGTGAACGCCGGCAATCCCGCGGTTAGATCGAGCGCCGGGGTCAGTTGGGTGTTGGGCGAAATAAACGTCTGTTGGGCATTGAACCCCTGCGTGCCCCACTGGCCGTCGTAAATCGGAATCTGGCCGTGGGAGCGGCTGAACGAGGCGCGGAGTACGGTCTTGGCATCGCCGAGCGGGTTCCAGGCGATACCTATGCTCGGGTCGAGATCAATGTTGGCGGGGCGCAGTCCGGCAGGGATGCCTTGGATGCCGGCAAACACGAGCCCCCCGGGGAATCCGTTCGAGGGGTCGACTACCGACGGATCAACCGTGCTCTGGCGATCGTACTTCTCCACCCGCGGCGTACGGCGACTGAGATTGAGGGTGACGCTGAGGGTCAAGTCTTTCGAGATCGCGTACTTGTCACCCGGGGCAATGGATTGGTAAGAGTCGCGGAAATAGGACGGCGCCGTGGTGATGTTGCGTTCGGCGAACTGCGACAGGCCGAGAAGAAAGCTGGCGAATGGATCTCCCGTGTCGGTAATTCCAGGCAGGCTGGTGATATCCGGGGAAAATTGGAACTCGCCGGAGGGATACGCCGGATTGAACGAATTCACTTGATAGCGATCCAGTTGAAATGTCAGCCGGGGAGAATGTTTGCCTGCTCGACTTGACACCGCATCGCGAATCTCAAACGTGTTGCGAGCGTTGCTCGAGTTGGGATAAGCCGTGCCCATCGAGAGATAGTTGCCGATGAGCTGATAGTTGGGAAAGGGAGATTGAGCGCTATTCACAGCCCGTACCACGTTGGAGGCCATGCTCACACTGGCCGAGTTCACGGTTTTGGAGCTGGCGGTAAAAATATAATCGAGCTCCGTGCGCCGCGTGGAGAAGTTATGATCCGGCGCGTTCGGACTTCCGATGTTGGGGAAATACTTCGCCGTGCCGAGGAATCCGCTGGAAATAGTGGTCAGCGAGGTAAGCCGATGCCGATCCCCGAATTGGTGGTCAATTTTGACAATAATTCCGTCGGCCGTATCGGTCTCCGGTGCGTTCACAAAGTAGTTGTTCTGGAAAAAAGGGCCAATATCCGTGTTCGGTAACGGATAAAGGGACAGGGCCTGTTGAACTGCCGGGGCCAGGCGGACCGCGGGTATGCGGTTGCCCGGAAAAGGAGAGCGGAGGTACTGAAGATTGCTGGTGGAAACTGGCAGGCTCGGGTTATAAGCGGGATTTGGAGCGGTGGTAGCCGGATCGTAGATGGGCAGCAGGTTGCCGGCCTGGTCCACAGTTTGGGAGAAGTCGCCGCTCCGTTCGGCCATTGTGGGAATGGTGTGCAACGAAGCGCGCGAAATGCGCTCGCGTACGCCCTCATAGGACAGCATGAAGAAAGTGTTGGAATCCTTGATCACGTGAGGGATGAGCACGGGTCCGGCGACATTGAATCCGAACTGATTGCGCCGCAACGGGGACTTACTCTCGCCGTTTTGATTTACTTCGTGCGGGACGGCATCGAGAAAGTCGTTACGAAAGTTCTCATAGACACGGCCGTGCCATAGTAATTTCGGGCCATGATGCACTTGCGTGATGGGCGGGCTATCCGGGCGCATGCCTCCCTCGCGCGTCAGAACTTTGAATTCTTCCGCTGCCCGGGAAAGCGGTCCGGATTGCTGGGAGGACGGTTTGCGTTCGTCCAATGCGCGGGCCGAAAGATCGGTAAGAGACAGTGCCAGGACGAGCGACAAAAACGCGTTGACCAGGGTTTTCATCTTCGTCTCTCTGACACTTCAAATATATACCCCTGCCACCCCCGTAGCAAGCCTCGGCACGCAGCCTTCACTTCTCGGTGCTTTGATTTTGCCAGCATGGATCTATCCTGCCAATGCCGTTGGTCGCGAACCTCCCACGCCGCAAACGAGAGAATGCCGGCTTCTCAAGCAGGAGTCTCTGGTGAGATCGTTCCCGCCAAGAACGTCCCGATCCCTTGCAAAAGGGCCGGTTTTATTTTTGATCACCCGGAAGCCATCGCGGCGATGGATTTCTCGCAATCGACCAGAATCGTCGGCGGATCCTGCAGTTCGACGTTACGAATCACTCGTCGACCAGCTGGATCATCTCAGGGTACCTGGCAGTCCGGTGTGGTGAGCAATGGGTGGAGCACTGACGGCAAGACTTGGTTGACCCTATTGCCGCAATGAATGAACGATATCTGAAACTGCTGCCGGCTAAATACGTCACTACTGCGACGAAGGCGGCGCGCACCTTGGACTCGGAAAGGGGACGACGAACGGTAGAATGCTTTCCAGAGCCTCTGCTGGCGTCCTGCGTCATGAGCGACTCGGCGGGCTGCATGAGCGTTACGATCGGGCTGCCTGACCTCGGCCAACCTTGTACCCGACTTGTTGTATACCCGCTGCATATGTGCGAACAATGGTTTGCACTCACCAGGAGCTTCGCATTCCTCAGAGCGACTGAAGACCCAGGTAAGTCTCTCTTTCAGATTAGGCGAGGATGAATCCCGACACGGTTCGTCACAGATGATATTTTGGCGAACCAGTGGTCATCACCACACCGATCAAGTTCTTCATGCGATGCGCTGAAGAATATATCCATGTGCGCGGCGGATAGTGCTCGAAATTATTGATTTAAAGGAACTGATGGAGCCGGCGAAGGGAATCGAACCCCCGACCTACGGTTTACGAAACCGTTGCTCTACCAACTGAGCTACGCCGGCCGATGAAGACAAAAATGCTCACCCAGCGCAGCCGGCCTTTTCGCCAACAGGCCGCCCAGGTGAGCATTTTGAGAGGAGAATAGAAAGGCGGACGCGCTCCACCCAACTAAACTCGCAGCGAGTTTAGAAAATGGGAAAGTTGATGTCAAGGAAATTCTGGAAATATTTTCTTTTTTATAAGTCTTTTGTTTTGTTTAGGATGCCGTGGTAGGCTAAAAACGCAGTCCCGGCAGTCGCCTTACCCACTTTATCCCCAAAATTTTTCCGCCAAACTCTTCGATTTTAAGATCTTATGGTTCAACTCAGTTTCAAAGTGATGATTGTAGCCTCGTCTTGAGCGCCCCATTGGGTCTTGGGAAGCCACTTTTTGGCAAATTCCCTCGAGAGATAGAAAATGAATCCGCTTCCTATCGCGATCCCGGCAAGAATCAGGACAAAAATGATATTGGCTACGATCAATTCTGCCATTTGGACAACCACTGGTTTGTCGCCAAGATATGGTTCGTTTTGGGTAATCTGGCCGGAGAAGGCAAACATATCCACCAGGCCCTTCCCGATGGCGGGCGTGCCGGCATTGAGAACTACAATTACAAATGACCCGAGTCGCTTCCCGTAAGTCGATTCCCCCCCACGATCCTGATTCAAACCCAGAGTCTTTTCCAACTCACCAAACTTGGCGCGCGATATTTGCGGGGTGGGGTAATTGATGGCTAAAACTGTCGCGCGGCCTGTTCCAGTCGAGTACATTCCCGATTGAACTTCAGCGCCCAAAGAAAATCCAAGAAGGTCAGTGCGAAATCCCGGCAAGGCGCGCCGGGCCGCTTCCTCTCCCAGAAGATATTTTTCCGAGCCGGGGACCAATCCTGGTTGCGGCAAAGCGGCCGGAAGAACTAGAGGTTTCTCGCCTTGCAGGCGCGAATTGCCAAGAATGAAAAGAAGCGCGCTCAAGTCATTGTCGGAAAAACCTGCGCCCGTGACTCGCGGCACGCGGAAGAAATTACGTCCATGGGCCAGTAGAGCACCGTCCGAGCCAAGAAAGGCAAACGGCAATCCCGCCACTGGAGCCATTGTTTCAGTCCGGTAGAATGTAAGGAGACCGTATGCAGAAGAAGGGTCGGGCGAGGGCTCAACCAGCACGCTCAAAGTCCTGCCACCCAGGCGGCAATTACGAATTTGAACGGATACCACTCCGTACTCGCGCTCGACCGCAGGCTCACCGCCAAATTGGCGGATGGTATTCAAATCCGCTTTGCTAGTGCTGAGCACGCTCCAATCCGCGGCAGGTACCAAGGGGATGGCGGTGGGCTTTTGGGCCCTGGCCAAAGTTGCGACCGAGATCAAGGCGAAACCGGTCCAGACCCGTTTCGCAGGTGAGCGAAACATATGCAATCAGAATATCAAAAATTGGGTGCGTTGGGCGAATTGAGTTCGCGGCCCGGGGCAACTGTGGGAGTCTCGCTGGAGGCCCGGCGGGGCGCGTGGTCGGCTTGCGCCACCCTGACTCCACCCAAATTATTGACGTAATGGATGACGCCCTCATGCAGTGCCTGGGCGATCTTCTGTAGGTATTCCGGCTGCTGTAACAGTCGTTCGTCCTTGGGATTGGTCAGGAATGAAATTTCGGCCAGAATGGAAGGCATATTGGCGCCGATGAGCACCACAAATGGAGCTTTCTTTACTCCCCGATCCTTTTGCTTTCCGCTGGCCTTCACCAATCGCGTGTGGACTTCGCGCTGCACTTCAGTGGCGAAGTCGCGTGATTCCTCCACTTTTTCAGTGAGGGCAATTTTCTTGATGAGGTCGCTAAGTTCGTGCACCGATTGCTGCGAGGTGGCGTTCTCTCTTGCCGCCACTTCAAGCGCTTCCGGATTGGAGTTGAAATTCAGGTAGTAGGTTTCAATGCCGCGGGCGCTTTGGTCGTGGCTGGCGTTGGCATGAATGGAAATGAAAAGGTCCGCAGCTTTTTCATTGGCAATCGCTGTGCGCTCCTCGAGAGGAATGAAAGTGTCGTCATGCCTCGTCATCACCACTTCGCTCCCTTCCTGTTCGAGCAACCGGGCCAGCCTGAGCCCCACGTCCAGAACAACGTCCTTCTCCATGACCCCCGTTGGCCCGATGGTCCCGGTATCATGCCCGCCGTGGCCGGGGTCTATCACAATACGTCCGATTTTGAGGCCAAGGGCGCGGGTGAGAGTTCGTGATCCGGCTTCTGTGGGTGGAGGAGTCTTAATAGGCGGTGAATCGTCTTCCGCCGCCACTACTTTATCCCGGCTCTTCTTCGAGGATTTGGGGTGTCCCTTCTCGGCTACGTCCTCTGCGAGTTGAACAGGCTGTGGTCCGGTGGTCTCAGGTGTTGTGCCCGTGGTTCCCGACGGGACTCTTGATGTCCCGGTTGCAGCGCCTGAACTCGCAACGCGACTACCTTTACCTTTTCCGTCGGCATTGTCCGCTAAAGTGGGGGCGGCGGAATCTGTCTTTGCTGGTTTCTTCGATTGATCTTTTGCCACCATCGGGGCGGGCGGACCGTGAATGTCTATCACCAGGCGGAAGGGATTGGGGAGAGAAAAAACGGAATAGTCTTCAATGTGCGCCACGTCCAGTACTACACGGGTGATGGTGGGCTTATAGAGCGCGACCCGAATTTGGTGCAAAAAGCCGTCTTCAAACGGGAAAGTCTTGCCCATCAATTCCGGGCTGGGGCGCGCGTTCGACAGATCGAAAACCAGGCGGTCGGGAGAAACCAGGCGGCTGGCGTCAAACCCCACTTCACCGTCCACGCTAATGACGATGCGTGTGTAATTGGGTCCAACCCAGCGGCGCACGCCTGTGACCTCAAGAGTTTTCCCGGAGCGTGGGATGTTTTCGCCGGCCGGCTCCTCGGGCGGGGAGGATTTCAACACGGCGCTGGACTTGACTGGCACGTCCAGTGGTTTTTGTTGCAATTCCTTTAGCGCCGTCCGAGCCTCTTCGGCTTTCTCCGATTTGGGATATAGGGTGAGGTATTCCCGGAACTTTGTTTTGGCCTGGACGGGGTCGGCCAAATCGGTTCGATAGATTTCAGCGATCGCCATCAGCGATTCGCGCGAAAAAGAGCTGTGCGGATATTCTTTCATCAGGAATTCATAGGCGGCGATGGAAGTCTGAAAGGCATGCTTGTCTGAAAACCTGCGCCCCATCTCTTCGTAAAGTTCCCCAATGTATTGGAGTGCCACTGGAGTCTTGGTGAAGGCGGGGTCAAGGTGATACACCGTGCGGCAGGACCAAATCACTTTGTCGTAATCGGCCTTCTGGCGGGAATCCTGGGGTAGAGATTCGAGCGCATTCCGCAGCCGGGTGGCTCGATCAAATTCCGCCCGCGCCCGTTCCCGGGAAACGGTCGCGCCAAAGGAAAATACAGGGAAGGCCAGCAGGCTGGCAAGGATGAGTGCGTACCTACTTCGAGGTCGATGCGGATTCAATTTCTACCGTTCCGTGTTGCTGCGGGATCCCCCTCCGAAATGAACAAGTTCTTTGCACGGCGGCTGGCGCGGCCACCGGATCTAACATCTTAATTCCAGCTAGAGACCGTCTCCATTTGTGTAATGTACGACCCCGCGTGCATCGACCAACCGATAGATGACCGCGGGTTGAGGCTCGCTGTATTTTCTGATCGAGGAAACGTCCTGAGAGTCGGTATTGTAAATGTCCGTCACGCGCTGCACGTAATCCACCGTTTCGGTGTAAGGTGGAATTCCACCTTTTTTGATGACCGCGTTTTCTCCGGCGTTGTATGCCGCCAGCGTTAGTGGAACGTTTCCCTTAAACAGATCGAGCAGGTATCGCAAGTAAGTCACTCCGCCCTCGATATTCTGCTTGGGATTGAAAGTGTTCTGAACCCCGTAACGTTCCGCCGTGGCCGGAATAAGCTGCATCAATCCTTCCGCGCCTTTGCGGGAGACGGCACGCGAATTGTAGCCGGACTCCACTTGAATGATGGCGTGAACCAGCTTGGGATCCACCTGGTGATCGCCCGAAGACTTTTCAACTAGAGTGGAGATCTCTGGCGTGGGCGAGGCAACATATCTTGAGTGTGATTTACGATTTTTTCCCGTCGAAGGGAGTGGGGGTTCGGCCGCGTTCACAAAAACCCTGTGGCCCTGCTGGTCAACCACGGATGCGATTTGGGCGGGTCGTGCTTGGATTAAAGTGGCGGGAAGCGGGGCGAACATCGCCCCCATCATCAGGACAGCGCGCGCAAAAAGTCGTTGGCTACGCATCAAAGCCCTTGAACTCCCGACTCGCTGGGAGGTTTAAACTGATCCCCTCTGTTTTCAATTCCTAATCCTTACCCAAGCTCACACAGCAAGTTACGTTTTTGCCATGCGCCTCGTCTTACATTGGCTGGCGCCGTGAAGACAAAGCTCAGGACGCCGAAAGTCCTGACAAGCGAAACCATCATAACATAATTTCTGCCTCTGATTGCAAGATTAAGTTTAAATCCTCAATCCATGTAAGCTGTCCCATTCCTGCGGAACCTAGGGCCGTAAGTATTTGATTTTACATTGTCTATTTCTGGTGGTACTTGCGGGCGGGGATCTTGCATTCTGGCCCCTTCGCCCGGCAGGAACCTTGGGGTTCAACTCTGCGATGGGATAATCTCAAGGCGAATCCGGGGAGGGGCAATCCATTGAGTCCAGCTCAGTGAGCCGCCTTCGGAGAAATCGTCGCTCGACGGCGTTACTGGTAAGCGAAAGCGCTTGACGATATGCCGCGGAGGCCTCCTGTGACTTGCCCAAGCGGCGCAGGATGTCCGCGCGTGCCGCGTGGTAGAGATGGTAGGATTCAAGCTCACCGGAAGCCCCTAGTTCGTCGATCATTTTCAGCCCTGTTTCCAGTCCTTCGCCGAGTCCCACTGCCACGGCATGATTCAGTGCCACAACAGCCGACGGATGCACCCGCGCCAGTTCCCGGTAGAGCGCAGCGATCTGGCGCCAGTCCGTTTGTCCGGTGGTTTTTGACTCGGCATGGACTGCGGCGATGGCAGCTTGCAGTTGGTAAGGTCCAACGGTCCCCAGCCGAAGTGCACGATCAACCAGCACAAGGCCTTCGGCGATCCGCTCGCCGTCCCAAAGCGATTTGTCTTGTTCATCGAGAGGCACCAACTCACCTTGTGAATTTACGCGCGCGTCGCGGCGTGAATCGTGGAGAAGTATTAAGGCGAGAAGACCAAGACTCTCGGCATCCTTTGGCATTAACTCAACAAGCGTCCGCCCCAATCGAATTGCCTCCGCGCACAGTTCGCGACGGATCAGACTGTCACCGGCAGTGGCCGTATAACCCTCATTAAAAATGAGGTAGATTACGGCCTGCACCGAGCTCAAACGTTCCGGCAACAAGTGCTGCGGAGGAACTTCGTAGGGTATTTTCGCGTCCTGAATCTTGCGTTTGGCCCTGACCAATCTTTGCGCCAGAGTTGATTCCGGAGTCAGAAAGGCGCGGGCAATTTCGGGCGTTGTCAATCCGCCCAACGTTCGCAGTGTTAGCGCCACTTGCGCTTCCGCATTAATGGCAGGATGGCAGCAGGTGAACATTAGGCGCAGACGGTCATCGGGAATATTCATCTCGTCGGTATCCGGAATCGATTGGTTACCGCATTGCGCCGCCAGGGTTTCGTGAAGTATGGAGTCTTCTTTGTCACTTCGGGTGTGCTCCCGGCGCGCGTAGTCGATTAGCTTGCGGTGTGCCACCGCAGTGATCCATGCCGGGGGATTATTGGGTAGACCTTTTTCGGGCCAGCTTGATAGGGCGGACGCGAACGCGTCTTGCATCGCTTCTTCGGCAAGGTCGAATGAGCCCGAAACCCGGATCAGGCCGGCGATGATCCGTCCCGACTCCCGGCGGAAGACGGATTCGATGGTACTCTGCGGATCATCCATTTACGCCCTGCGCGGCATTTCCGCCACTTGTGAAGGCACGCTGTCCCATTTCCCGGATGGGGCGCACTTCAATGCATCCCACGCCGCCGCCGCAAGCAGTGGGGATTTTTGCCGCCCATTCCAGCGCCTCGTCCAGATCTTTACAGTCCAGAATATAGTACCCGGCAAGCTGCTCCTTGGTTTCCGCAAAAGGGCCGTCCGTGATCAAGACCTTCGCGCCCTGCTTGCGGACAGTGGTGGCGGTTGCCGTGGGCTCGAGGGGATCCGCGCCCAGCAGGATGCCGCGGCGGCCGGTCTCCTGCATGACCGCGCCATGCCCGGCGGAAATCTGCTTCATCTCGTCCGGAGTTCGGTTGACCATATCGCTTTCATTGGTATAAACCAGAAGCATGTAACGCATCGCCGGTCTCCCTTCCAATCGGAAATCATCAATCGCAAATCGGAACTGGATTTACCCCACCGTCTGGCCATATCCAAGCCACTTTCGAAGAAAGCCCATCTGACCCAAGTGATAGGCCTCGTGGAGCGATAGGAAGGCAATTTTCCCGCTGACCATGCCGTCGAATTGTGGCGCGCGGCCGGCCGCGACGGGTTTTGCCAGTGCTTCGGGCGTTGCAGCTTCCAGGGCGGCGGTGAGTTTTTTCGACATATCATCCCAGACTCGGGCAATCTCCGCTGGATCGGGATATTGTTTCTGTTCGCCCGCCTTGTTGCCTCCCGCGAAGAGTCCTTCCCACGGATCAGTCCAGGGTGTCCCCAGTGTTTTCACGATCTGTCCGCGGCTGTAAGCCACGTGTCCTGCCACCCACAAAAGATGGTTCGAGTTCGGGCCCGGTTTCTCAAGCCAACGCTCCTTTGGAATTCCATCCGTCGTTCTCTTGAAGAGTCCGGTGTTGGTTTCGAATTGATGGGCAATATTCAACATTTCGGGCGTCATCCGTGCGTATCCTCCTTGGATTATTGGAGCAACTCGCTCTCAAGCAGATGTTCAAACACTGCAAAGGTTGCCGCGACTCTTTCCGGCCCGTGAGTACGTATTACGAAAACGTCATGATGGGACGTACTTCAATCGATCCGAACCTCGCACCCGGAATCTTGGCGGCGATGGCGACAGCCTCCTCGCGAGTGGCCACGTCCACCAGGTAATAGCCGCCCAATTGTTCCTTGGTCTCCGCGAATGGGCCATCAGTTGTTAGCTGTTTCCCGTCGCGAACCCTCACCGTAGCAGCGGTTTTGGTAGCCTGGAGAGCGTTACCGCCCTTGATGGCCGAGGCGAACTCTTTGCCAAAGGCAACATATTCACCAAGTTCCGCCTTGTCATAGCCTTGGCTCCAGCGTTTTTCATTGTCGTAAATCAGCAGCAGGTATTGCATTTCGTGATCCTCCTTATTGGAATCGTGGCCCCGGGTCCCAAGCGTCGGCTTGGTTGCTTCCCACGGCGTCCCCGAAGCGCTTGAATTTCCTTCTTCATCCGTACGACGTTCGAGCGGCGAGAAATCGACAACTTGGGACAAAACTTTCTTACGAGATTATTTTGGAGTGGCTGCCAAGTGTTCTGAGTTATGAATTCTGAGTTGCCCCGATTATGGATCGCGAGGTCTACCGCCAAAACTCAGAACTCAGAACTTGTTTATAGCATTTTCTCGATGATGGATGGAACTGCTTGCAGGGCTTCGTCCAACTTCTCGGGTTGGGTGCCGCCGGCTTCGGCAAGGTCTTTGCGGCCGCCGCCTTTGCCGCCTACCATGGCCACGGCCTCTTTGATGATGCGTCCCGCATCCAGGCGGTCGGTGAGGTCTTTGGTGACGGCGACGATGAGAGAGACTTTCCCGTCTGCCGCGCTGCCCAGTACGATCACGCCGGAGTTCAGGCGCGGACGCAGATTGTCCACCATCTGGCGCATGGCGGCGCGATCGGTCACTTCAACCCGCGTGGAAATGACGCGCACCCCTTTGATTTCTTTTGCAGCTTCCAGAAGGTCGCCCGCTTGGGAAGTAGCTTGCTTCAGTTGCTGAGCTTCAAGCTGTTTGCGAAGTTTTTTCTCAGATTCGGTTAGTTTTTCCGCCGCTAGCAAGAGTTCGTCGGGCTTGGCTCGCAGAGTCTCACCCAGAAGCGCGAGAGTCCCGCTAGTCTTGCGTAGGTATTCGAGCACGCCTTCGCCGGTCAGGGCTTCAATTCGGCGCATCCCGGCGGCCACGCTGCCCTCGCTCACTACCTTGAAGAGCCCAATGTCGCCGGTGCGATGCACGTGCGTGCCGCCGCAGAGTTCTTTGGAAAAGCTGCCGTCGGCCACCGAGACCACTCGCACTTTGTCGCCGTACTTCTCGCCGAACAGCGCCATGGCGCCGGTGTTGATGGCCGTGTCGAGATCCATGACTTCAGTGTGCATCTCTTCGTTGGCCAGCACGTGGTGGTTTACCAGATCTTCGATGTCCAGCAGGTCTTGCTCGCCAAGCGCGGCGTAATGCGAGAAGTCGAAGCGCAAACGGTCCGGCGCCACCAGCGACCCGGCCTGCTTCACGTGCGGCCCGAGCGTGGTGCGCAACGCGGCATGCAACAAGTGCGTCGCGGTGTGGTTGCGTAAAATGGCGTCGCGCCGTTCTTGGTCCACTACGCCTGTCACCACATCCCCAACGTGAATCGCCTCCCGCGCCACGGCTTTGTGGACCGTCAGACCGCTGACCGGACGATAAGTGTCATTCACGTGTGCGACTTCAATGCTTTCGCCTAATGCCAGCAAATGTCCTTGGTCGCCAATCTGTCCGCCCGCCTCGGCGTAAAAAGGCGTGTGATCGAGCACGATTTCGACTTCATCCCCGGGCTTTGCTTCGGTCACCGCCTGACCCTTTTGGACTAGCGCTACGATCTTGCAGTGCGGGGAGGTGGTTTGCATGTAGCCATCAAACTCTGTCTTTTGCTTTTCACCAAGCTGTTGGTAAATGGGCTGCGCAACTTTTTTCTCCGCGCCTTTCCACGAGGCGCGGGCGCGCTCGCGCTGCTTCTCCATCTCGGCTTCGTAACCAGCCCAGTCCACCGCGAGGCCCTGGTTTTTAAGCATATCCTGGACGAAGTCTGGGCGGAGGCCGAAGGTGTCGTGCAGCCTGAACACTTCGGCACCATCGAGCCACCCTTTGAACTCGCGGGGGGGTAGCTGCGCCGTGAAATCCTTGAGGATATTTCGGAGCCTTTGGTCGATGGCTCGTTGCTCGTCGATAACCCGTTGTAGGACCAGTTGGTAATCTTGGTGCTGGCTCGCGGCATTTCTGAGAGCTTGTGCGATGGCTTCCTCGAGAGGCCGTTGTTGCTCTCGAAATTTCGCCCACGCTTGGGCCAGGTTCTGGTCCCAGCTCCGCTGCCTTCGCAGGGAGCTCTCGATGGAATTCATGAAAATGATAGCCTGGTCAGATGGGCTCCGAGGATTGGCCTTCGCTTTTTGCGCAACGACCTCCATCTGTCCCACGCCAACGCGCGTCGTCTGCGCGTACCTTTCTTCCTCAATCTTGATCGCTTTCGCGATGTGGTGCGCCGACTCCACAAGCTCCGGATACGCGCCTTTCATCATGTCCACGACATGGCCAGATATTTTGAACAGGAAGGGCTCATTCAAACCCAAAGTCTGGCCGTGGTAAAGTGCGCGGCGCATAATGAGGCGCAAGACATATCCCCGACCTTCGTTGGAAGGCAGAACACCGTCGGAAATCAGGAAAGTAGCGGTGCGAGCATGGTCGGCAATGATGCGGAGAGACACGTCGGTTTCGTGATTCGTGCCATATTCTTTGCCTGCCAATTCCGCGGCTTCATCAATGATGGGCCGGAATAAATCGGTCTCAAAATTCGACAGTTTGCCTTGCAGGACCGCCGCCATGCGTTCGAGTCCCGCGCCGGTATCAATGCTGGGGCGGGGAAGCGGCGTCATTTTACCGCTCTCGTCGCGATTGAACTGCATGAAGACGAGGTTCCACAGTTCAACGTAGCGGCCGCAGTCGCAGGGGAATTTGCAATCGGTGTGGCCCGCGTCGCTCGCGGCCGGGCCCATGTCATAGTGAATTTCCGAGCACGGACCGCACGGCCCGGTTTCGCCCATCTGCCAGAAATTATCTTTCATGCCCAATTCAAAAATGCGGTCAGCGGGAACATCCACGGCCCTCCAGTATTCGTGCGCTTCCGCGTCGCGAGGGATGCCGGTGGCGCCTTCAAAAATCGTTGCGTACAGCTTATCTTTTGGAATGGCAAATTCCTTGGTGATCAATTCCCAGGCCCAGGCAACGGCATCCTTCTTGAAGTAATCGCCAAAAGAAAAATTGCCCAGCATCTCGAAAAACGTGTGATGGCGGGTGGTACGGCCGACCTGTTCCAGGTCATTGTGCTTTCCTCCCGCGCGCACGCACTTTTGCGACGAGCAAGCGCGCGAGTAGTCGCGCTTCTCGGCGCCCAGAAAAACGTCCTTGAACTGGTTCATGCCGGCGTTGGCAAAAAGCAAGGTCGGATCGTTGGCGGGCACCAGCGAAGACGAGCGCACGATTCTGTGCCCGCGCTGTTCAAAAAAACCTAGGAATTTTTTGCGGATTTCGTTGGAATTCATAAAATAATCAATTTCACCACAAAGTCACAAAGACACTAAGAACAGCTCAGAGATTAATATCCGGAATTCTTTCTTGGTGCCTTTGTGCCTTGGTGGTTAATCCGTCTCATCCGAGCTCTCCAGTTCCGATAAATTTACTTTTTCAGTAACAGGCTTTAATTCCGGGCGCGCATGCACCGCTTTGATGATATCACCGGAATTGAACCCGCGGCGCATCAAGCTCTGGCAGAGGGAAGCGAGTTTTTGCCGGGTGACAGGAAGCTTTAAGGTGCGAAGTTTCCGCTCCAAGACCTGCTCCAGCACCTGGCGTGCGTCAGTCTCTTCATAAGCCGCCTCGATGGCGGGCTCAATGTGTTTGTAGTCGACGAGTTTCGATTTTAATTCGCGGCGGACGCGATGCGGTCCATAGGCGCGGTTATGAGCGAGGGAATAGGCGACCTGATCTGCCACCTTTTTATCGTCCAGGTAACCTAGCTCGCGAAGTCGCACGATGGCTTCGGGGTTGGCGGGGTGGGCAGGGAATATTTTCTCGAGAGCCTGCTTCAATTCGGCCACCGAGTAAGGCCGGCGGGCAAGCATGGCCAACGCGGCAGAAAATGGAGTCCGAGTCGTGGTTTTACTTTCGCCCAACCCGGTCCACCTGGGCGGCTTTCTCCATCTCCTCGCGCGCCGCGTCGCCCGTGGTTCGAATCCCCTGGATGCGCAGCTTGAACTCGTCCGGATTGGTGGAACGGATCAAGGCTTCGTCGAGCGTGATCAGGCCCGACGTATACAGGTCGTAGAGGGACTGGTCGAAAGTTTGCATGCCGTACTGCGAGACGCCGCTCGCAATAGCGTCATGAATCATGCGGGTCTTGTCCGGATTGATGATGCAATCGCGGATGAATTCGGTGGCGATAAGCACTTCGACCGCGGGCACGCGGCCGATGCCGTCTGATTTGCGCACCAGGCGTTGGGAAACGATGGCCTTGAGCGTGCTCGCCATTTGCAGGCGAATCTGTTTTTGTTCGGGAGGCGGAAACACGGCGATCACGCGCTGAATGGTTTCCGTAGCGTCCAAAGTGTGCAGGGTGGAGAAGACCATGTGGCCGGTTTCGGCGGCCAGCAGCGCGGTGCCGATGGTTTCAAGGTCGCGCATTTCGCCCACCAGAATCAGGTCAGGGTCTTCACGGAGTGAGGCGCGCAGGGCGGAGCTGAACCGGGCGGTATCCACGCCAATCTCGCGCTGATTCACAAACCCCTTTTTGTCGCGGTGCAGGAACTCGATGGGGTCTTCGATGGTAATGATGTGGTCGGTGCGGGACGAATTGATGCGGTCAATCATGGCGGCCAGGGTGGTGGACTTGCCGCTTCCTGTCGTTCCCGTTACCAGCACCATGCCGCGGCGCTCTTCGCAAATCTTATCAATCACCTTGGGCAGATAAAGCTCTTCCAGGGTGCGAATTTTGGTGGGAATCACGCGCAGCACCATGCCCACGTTTCCACGCTGCTGGAACACGTTCACACGGAAGCGGCCCAGGCCCGCCACGCCGTAAGCCATGTCGAGCTCTGTCTCTTCCTTGAACTTCTGCTTCTGCCGGTTGCTCATCATGCTGAAAGCCATGTTCAGCATGTCCTCACTGGAGATGCGCGGGAACTGGGTGAGCGGGGCCAACTCGCCATCGACGCGATTGTATGGGTAGTTGCCCACCTTCAGATGCAAGTCCGAAGCCTTATTCTCACAAGCTGACCGCAGAAGGTCGTCAATATTCATAGGGTGTCCTCTTTCGTTACAGCCCACAGATTGTGAACGAAATTAGCATAAGGGCAGTTGAAAGTCGAGGGGAGAAAAGGCAGTCTACAGTCGGCAGTTCACAGTTCACAGTCACGCGCGATAAAAATTGGGTAGTGTCCTAAGTTCCCCGGGAGCGCGGGCGTCTCGCCCGCCTTTTCCTGATCGTTTGATTGCGGGCGAGACGCCCGCGCTCCCGGCAATGCAATCCGGACACCACCAAAAACAGGGAGACCTTTTCAAAGTCGTTCATCGTTGCCGAACTCTTGACTGTCAACTGTGAACTGTCAACTTTCTTCCCTCACCATTCCGTAAACGATCCATCCGGACGATTAAACATGGGGACTGGCCGGGAGCGCTCGGTGATTTCCGCCGCCAACTGCAAAGGTTTGGTGTCGAGCGTCACGCCCAGTCCAGGGCGGCGGTTGGGCCACATCTTGCCTTTGCGGAAATCGTAGCATTCCGGCAAGTGTGAATGGCGGCGCGAACCGTCGCCCAGCATTTCCATCAGCGCGGGCCCGGAGAAAACGCCGCAGGCGTGCACCAAGGCGGCTTCCGAGACCGGCCCGGTGAAATGCGGGATCAGGCCCACGTAATGCGTTTCGCACAGCGCTTGAATCTTCATGTATTCAGTGATGCCACCCACGTTGGGAAGGGTCACGCGCGCGTAGTCAATCAGTTGCTCCTCAATCAGTTTGTTCACATCCCACTTGCTGCCGAACTGCTCGCCCACCGCGATGGGAACTTTCACGTGGGCGCGCAATTCGCGATAAGCATCAGGATTCTCGGAGCGGATCAGGTCCTCGGCAAAGTAAGGCTCGAGCGGCTCGATCAGGGTGCTGAGGCGCACGGCGTCGGGAAAATCATATCGGGTGTGATAGTCGAGCGCCCAATCACCCTCTTTGCCCACACCCTCGCGAATCTCCTGGCATCCCTCAAAAGTTTTTCGCACTGCCTCATGCGAGTTGAACGTGCGCCCGTCCGCCGGGTCGGCTTCGGCCCAACGAAAGGCGCGAAAGCCGGCATCGACGCAGGCGCGGGCGGTCTCCTTCAGACTGCCCTTCTTGGGGAAGGCAGTGGAATAACACTCCACGTGTTCGCGCGACATTCCACCCAGTAATTCGTACACCGGCACGCCCAAAGCTTTGCCCTTGATGTCCCACAGCGCCAAATCAATGGCACCCAACGCGTCCAGCTTTTCGCGCCCGGCAGGATAAAACATTCCGCGAAACATCATCTGCCAGAGATGGTCGATGCGCATCGGGTTCTCGCCCATGATCAATCCGGCGCATTGAGTAATCGTATCTTTGGAACCTCCCTCGCCGATGCCGGTGATCCCCTGGTCAGTTTCGACGGTCACAATGTGATAGCTCTGATTGAAATGGGCGGGAGAGTCGGGGTTGAGGTAAAACCTGATGCGCTTGATCGCCATCGGCGGAGGTTCAGCGGGTGATGCGGCGCCGAGCGGCGCCGCGACGGCTGCCGCTCCGGCCAGGCCGGCGGTTTGAAGGAAGGAACGGCGTTTCATAGTGCCTCCGAAGTTAGAGGTTCGGCGCGCCGGTGGCATTCGCGGGCGCGAGCAGGTAGAATAGCATCCATGAAGCTTGTGGTTGCCAAGTTTCGTACCCACGAAGAGGCCGAAAAGGCCGATCGGGAATATTACCGGCGGCTCACTCCGGAAGAGCGGCTGAAGATTCTCTTCGAGATTCGAGATCGCGAGCACAAGGAGCGCAATGTCCCTTCCCAAGGAATGGCGCGAGTTTATCGAATCATTAAACTCAAACAAAGTTGATTATTTAGTGGTAGGCGCGGTTGCATTGGCGCGCCATGGCTGGCCGCGCTACACTGGCAACCTTGACATCCTGATCCGCAATTCTCCGGAAAAAAGAACACGGCTTGAGTCCGCCTTGCGAGAGTTTGGGCTGGGCTCGATTGACTTGAAGGCTTCTGATTTTGTTGAATCCTATCGAGCGATCCAGTTAGGGGTGCCGCCCAACCGAATCGATCTGCTGACTTCTATCACTGGTGTTTCCTTTGACCGGGCTTGGCTGGGGAGAATCGAAGGAGAGCTTGGGGGCACGCCAGCGAAGTTCATTGGCCGCGAAGCTCTGATCCAGAACAAGAAATCCACGGGTCGGCCGCAGGATTTGGCTGACCTCGCCGCATTAGAATCTAAGGAATAGTTGGAGTGTGCAGACTCGCCGCAAACCAACTCCTCACCGCGTCGCAGCAACCGGCTGTGCGCAGGGCGTGAGCCAGCCGTATTTATCTTCCGCGCGGCCCTGGACAATACTCATAAAACGCTCTTGCAGCTTTCGAGTTACGGGGCCGGGCTCGCCCTTGCCCACTGCAATGCGGTCAATGGAGCGGATGGGCGTGATTTCAGCCGCCGTGCCGGTAAAGAAAACCTCATCGGCGATATAGAGCATCTCTCGCGCCAGCACTTGTTCCACGACGTTATAGCCCATCTCGCGGGCCAGGGTGATCACGGAATCCCGTGTGATTCCGGGAAGAACGGACGAAGCGAGCGTGGGCGTATAAATAGTCTCTCCTCGAATCAGGAAGATATTTTCGCCGCTGCCTTCGCTGACGTGGCCGGAGGCGTCGAGCGCAATGCCCTCCGTGTAGCCGTTGGTGAGAGCTTCCATTTTAATTAATTGCGAGTTCATGTAATTGGCCGCCGACTTGGCCTGCGCGGGCAGGGTATTGGGCGCCATGCGATGCCAGGAAGAGACGCAAACGTCCACGCCCGTCTTGAGGGCGTCCTCGCCAAGGTATCTCCCCCACTTCCAGGCCAGGAGGTAGATCTCGATGGGATTCTTCAACGGATTCACACCCACTTCGCCCAAGCCGCGGAAGATCACAGGGCGGATGTAGCAGGACTTGATGCCATTGACGCGAATCAATTCGACCATCGCTCGCTCGAGTTGTTCCCGCGAATAATCAAGCTCCATGCGGAAAATCTTGCAGGAATTCACCAGCCGGTCGGTGTGTTCCGGCAGGCGGAAAATCATCGGGCCCTGCGGAGTCTCGTAACACCGGATGCCCTCGAAGAGGCAGGAGGCGTAACTGACCACATGCGAGGCTACGTGAATGGTCGCGCCGCTCCAGGGGATGAATTCGCCGTTATGCCAAACCTTTTCGTAATTTTCCAGCGCCATGAAGTTATCTCCGCTTTTCCGCAGCTTTGGATTGCCGCATGAATCCGAACTTAAATTTACTTGTTCTGCGAGCAAAAGAATTATAACACGATGAATTTTTTCGCGTCCCCGAAATCGTTCGAAATCGCATCCATGGCTCTTGAGTTTTGACCCGAATTGGCCCGGCGGTAAGCAGAGCGAGTTTCCTCCCGCCGGCTGACGGATCGGAATGACAAGGATGAGAACGATAACCAACCATCGGGTCAACTTTCAGAGCCGTTTCGCCTGGACGTGATCGGCGGGCAATCGGCGCAGCAGTAAGAGCAACAGGCAGCCCATGGCAGACCCGATGATGGTTCCGAATCCAATGCCAAACGTAAGGTGGCCGATGATATGTTTTGTGGGTGAGAGAAGGTGGGCCGAGAATTCGGGTGAGGAGTAAATGTTTTCATTGCCCGTGAGGGCGGATAAAGCAATGGCAGCTGAGACCAGAAGGTTTGACCAGGCAGTGAATAGGAAGGCGAAAACGACAACGTTGGAGTAACTTCCAAAGCGTCGAACATGAATCAAAACGGCTACCAAAAGGATGCAGAAAGCGTGGGCGACGGTAACGCTAGCCATCATCACGAGTGGGCGCGGGGCGCCGGCGGCGGCCAGAATCAGGCGCAGAGCCCAAACCGCCGCAATCACGCCAAAGAGCGGCCCGGCAAACCGAATGTGGTCCCGCAATCCGTGTCCATTGATGTTCATAGTCACTCCCCCGGTTCCTAAATCGCTCTTGCGATCAAAAGCGTCATGTCGTCTTCCGGCTCATCGCCCGACCACTTGCGGACGGCGGTCAAAATCAATTCCTGTATTTGCGCCAGAGGCTTGTCCCCGTGGGCCGCGATGATTTCCTCCAGACGAGCCTCTCCGAATTCCTCGCCTTCCTGAATTCCAGCCTCGGTAATGCCGTCGGAGTACAGCACAATCACGTCCCCTGATTGAAGGGTGATCTTTCCTACTTGAAAATCCGTGGCAAGGAACAACCCGAGCGGCGGCCCGCCGTCCTGGAGCCGCTGGCCGCGCGCCGAACCCCTCAGGATGGGAATTGGATGGCCGGCGTTGACGTAGCTTAGAACATGCTGCTTCCGGTCCCACTCCCCAAAGAAAAAAGTTGCGAAGCGGGTAGCGTCGGAAACCTGATACAGGTGGCGGTTGAGCTGGGCGCAGACCTCGGAGGGTGAGTGGCCCGCTTCCGCCACCGTGCGCAGGACGGCCTGCAAGTTGGACATTAAGATGGCGGCGGAAATGCCCTTGCCGCTGATGTCGGCGATGGCAAAAAGCAGGCGGCCGTCCGGTAGTTGGACTACGTCGTAATAGTCCCCGCTGATCCCGCGCGCCGGAACGCAGATGGCGGAGAACTCCAGTCCACCATCGGCGGGAAATTGATGAGGGAAGAGAGACTGCTGAACTTCAAGGGCGAAGTTAAGTTCGGCTTGGCGCAGCGCCAATTCACGCTGGCTGGATCGCAAGGCCAGTTGCACACGGTAGAGCTCCATTCCCAAAACGCCCACCGCGGTGGTTCCGGCGAATGCCAGGACTGTGGTCAGGATTGCGGATTGAAGAATCAGGTCTCTCCCGAGATAGAGGAGTAATCCGGCACCCAGGAGAAATCCGGAAAGATAAAGCTTGTCGCGCATGCGTGATATCAGTTTGAACGAAGAAAGCACCGCTGGCAAGCGCTGTACGGATGTTTATCAGCCTCTCTTGAAATTTTCCTTTTGGAACGGGGGAGTTTCCTCTGAATTTGGCGTTCGCCCGCTCCATGGCGTTTCTGGATTTGATTCCACCTTTCGCCGCACTCCAAAGAGCCTTTGCCGCATGAACCTTTCCTGGAGCAAGCCTCGGAAAAGCACGGCTACCTATCCAAAAAATTTATCACAATGAATTAAATTTTCTTCTTGCAATGTGTCTTCGTAGTGGATATGTTTCCACTACAAGGCCGAAAGGCCGCGTGCAAGTCGATAGGCGTGAGCCAAAAGCAAATTGAAATTGGAATGAAGCATCGTTTGCATCGAGTGACTGGATCTTTAACTTGCGCGAGTGCAGGATGAAGGCCATGGCGGTTGATGCGTTCTCATGGTGCAAAATTGGCAAGCTTTCGACCGCGGTTGAATACGGCCACCACAAGGGTTAATTAGGTACACCAATTACGTAGTATTACAGTTTTACGCAGGTCCAGATTTCAAGCCAACACCGTAAACTATTGGAAATAATGCATCTTCCAAAAAAGTGACTTTTGGCAACCGGATTGCTTGTTTGCAGTAGTGGAAGATATTCCACCACGGACGCATAAGGCGTCCGAGAGTGATGAATATGGCTTTTATACGCAAACGCGGGCAGTTCTACTACTTGGTCCACAATAAACGGGAGAAAGGCCAGGTGCGCCAACTGCATTTGGCGCGTTTAGGCCAGCGCCCTCGAATTTCCGATGAAGTGATTGAGGGAGTGAAATCCAAGCATCCCTTTGTAAGGGTTAATTGGAAGGGTTTGAAGGAAAAAACCTCGCGCGACCTCGTGCAACCCTTTGCCAACGATTCCGAGTATTTGCGGAATTTGCTGGGCGCCATCCACGATCTCCACGTAGATATTGCGGACCTGCCGTTGCCGGCGCTGGAATTGTCCAACGACCGTGAGTTGACTTCGCAGATGATTTCCGGTCTCAAGCTTCTTCGCTCAACGCTGGATGTGAAGTTGAACTTGATCCGAAAAGGGCGGTCCATGGCCTTGCGGAATTAGGTGACGGAGGTGGCTCCGATGACGCTGCATCAGACGAAACTCGATCCTACAATGCACAGCCCGGAAGTCCGGGACTTTGAAAACGCGCTCCTCGAACGCGTGGTGGGACAGGACCGCGCCGTGCGGCGTCTCTCGCGCGTCTATCAGGTCTTCATGGCGGGTCTTTCCACGCCCGGCCGGCCTCTGGTAAATCTCCTCTTTCTGGGACCGACGGGTTCAGGCAAAACCCGGTTGGTGGAAGCGGCGTCGGAGGTTTTGTTTGGCGACGCGCGCGCCGTCATTAAGATTGATTGCGCCGAGTTCCAGCACAGCCACGAAATCGCCAAATTGATTGGTTCGCCTCCGGGATATCTGGGACACCGCGAAACCCAGCCCCTGATCACCCAGGAAGTTCTGGACGCGCACCACACGGAAACGCTCAAGCTGAGCCTGGTGCTCTTTGATGAAATCGAGAAGGCATCGGACGCTCTGTGGCAGCTCCTGCTCGGCATCCTGGATAAAGCCACTCTGACGCTGGGCGACAACCGGCGTGTAGATTTTTCCCACACCATGGTTTTCCTCACTTCCAACCTTGGCTCGCAGAACATGCAGCAATTGATGTCGGGAGGAATCGGATTCTCCAGCGGGCCCCACGAAAACGATGAGGAGTTGGACCGCAAAATCTATCGCGTGGCATCGGACGCCGCGCGGCGCAAGTTTTCGCCCGAATTCATGAACCGCATTGACAAGGTGATTGTGTTTCGCGCCCTGCAGCGGCCGCACCTTGAAAAAATTCTGGATATCGAGCTGGGACGCGTGCAGGAGCGCATCATCTCTTCCTCTATCGGCGGCAATCAATTTGTTTTCAAATGCCAAGAACGCGCCCGGGATTTCCTCCTGCGCGAAGGCACGGACGCGAAATTTGGCGCCCGGCACTTGAAGCGCTCTATTGAGCGTCATCTGGTGTTTCCGCTTTCTAATCTGCTCGCCACGCGGCAGATTCAGTTGGGCGACCTGATTACGATTGACGTTGAAGAGGATGGCACCAAACTTGTGTTTCTGAAGGACGATCAGGGCGCGCTGGTGAAGAGCCTGGACGATATCGCCGCGGAAACTGCCATGGTCCACGTTTCCAGCAAGGGTGCGGGCACTACGCGGGCGCTGGCTCGCCGAGCGCCTCGGGATTGACGGCGCTTAGGGGCGGAAACTGGAAATTAGAAAATGGAAACCGGGAACTGGATCAACCATTGGGCCGACCTTATTCGGCGCAGGGCCTGGTTGCCTTATTCGCCCAGCGATGGCCGGTAGAGCGAGTACAGGCATTCTCATCCTTACGGCCTAAAGTGCTGCTCGTTCTCAGAATCCTAAAACTCCAAGCGCAAGTTAAACGCAATCATGCGTGGCGTGCTATCACCGCCCAATCCCACTCCGAGTAAACCGGTGGGTGGGGATGTTGTGTAAGTTAGCGCTCCAAATCCAGTCTGGGTGGATGGCTTGCCCGGAATGCCGGCCAGCACCAGGCTTGGAAGCCCAAAATTCGGATGGTTGAATAGATTGAAAAACTGAGCTTCCAGCCGCAACTTCACTCCTTCGTTTAATGGAAACAACTTTGTCAGGTAGAAGTCACTCCAGAAGAAAGCAGGCCCATGCAGAGCGTTGCGGCCGAGGGTTCCAAATTGACAATTCTTCGGGCTATCCCCGCCATAACAAGCGCCTGTGCTGGGGTCGACGTCGGAGGCAAAGGCTGAAGGGTTCAGCCACTGGATCGTGCCCGGTTGCGTCACTCCCGGAATGGGAGCGTGTTCGTAAAAGGGAACGCCTGGGACGAGACTCGCGAATTGCGGCCCGCTTCCTTGCACGATGCCGTTGCCATTTGCCGAGTAGGGAGTGCTTAGAACGGAGAACGGAATTCCGCTGTGCCAAAACACTGTTCCGGAAAGCTGCCAGTGGTTGATGGCGTACCCCAGGCGGCGGTTTGCTATTTTAATCGGTAATTCATACAAGTATTGAGCGTTGAAATTATGGCGGATGTCATAGTCGCACGGACCATAATTTCGGCCAAGTTCGCCGGGGAGTGGAGAGAGTAAGCCTCCGGCGGAGAATTGCAGGAACCCGCCGTTGGATACGGTGTCCATGCAACGGCTCAAAGTGTAGTTCACTTGTCCTTGCAACCCGGACCCCAGCCGCTTTGTTCCTGTCAATTGGAGGCCGCTGTAGTGACTGTTGGCGCCAGTGGAAAACTGCGTTACGGTTCCAAACCTCGGGTCTGGTGGCTGCATGTACGGCAAAGGTGAAAAACATCCCTGGCACACAGTCTGATAGCCGTTTACCTCCGTTAGGTAAGGCTGGTTCACGGCGCGTGTGCCGACGTATTGCGCGAGTGCGCTTCCGGATGTCCCGAACTGGTGTTCTATTCCGAGACTCCATTCCATGAAATACGGGGCGCGCAATCTGCCGTCCGGTACGGCTGCCATTGCGACGGGGGGAAGGCACGCGGCTGGGTTTGCCTGGGGAGATTGGCAGGAGAGCTGCCCTTGCGAAAATCCCGAACTAAAGGCTTGATTGGCGGCCACGGTCGCGTCCACCGCGCTGTTCGGTACTCCCGGCGCGATGGCCGTGCCGCCAACCGTCCCCAGCAGCCCTCCCTGGAACGACTTAACATAAGGAGGGTTGAACCCGATCATATCGGCAACGCTGCCAGGCAACATATCGCTAAAGAGTCCAACGCCGGTCCTAAGCACGGTCTTGGGTCGAGCTTCCCATGCGATCGCCGTTCGTGGCTGGAGAATAGCCGGCGGGGTCGCGGCAAATACATAGCTGAGGTGAGACTGAATTGAACTGCTCAGCGGCTGATTCACATCGTGGATAATCGAATTGAAAGAGCCGCGAAGCCGTGCAATCCCCTGGTGTGGATTGATTGGATTGGAATTGAGAGTATCCCGTATCCCGAACGTCCACGTAAGCTTCGAAGTTATTTTCCACGCATCCTGTGCATAGAGGTCGAGATTTAGGAAGTTGAAGGGTTGATTCGCGGCCAGTGGAAAAGATTGGGTTGCCGTTGCGGCCACTCCATAAATAAATTGGGGCAAGGTCGTGTAGGTCACAAGAGGCACGGTACCCTCTCCGAAGTCATAATCATTCAGCCGGAGGATTCGCGTGTTGGCTCCAAACCGCAGTTCGTGGGGCTCGCGGCTCCATGCCAGACTGTCGTTGATGAAAAACCGGGAAGCTCGCCGCCCCTGTACCCACGTGTTGTCGAGTCCTCCGATGGTAGTGAAAGGCGCGTTCGCGCCCGTGCCTTGCAGCACGATCGGGAATGCGGAAAGAGTCTTCTGATAATCACTGGGCCCGAACAAGCTCTTGTACCAGGAAAATCCCGGATTGAAATAGTTCGACAAAGTTTGCGAAAAAATTCGGGTATACCCGGCCGCAAGCGAATAAAGCGGTTGGGGAGAAATTGCGTTGAAAAGCGGGTTGATGGGATCCGTGTACGCAGCCTGGAGGCCTGTGTCGGCCTGAAAGCGAAACCAGGCAGTGTTATTTGCATTGATGGTGTCGTCGAACCGCACGGTCTGCACTTGTTCGTGGTCATCGCTCGAGTGAGAAACGCTTTGCCGATTCGCGCAACCATTTCCGTGGGGAGGATTGCCTGCCGCCGCCATCCCGCCTACATTAAAAGGACACCCGAGGACGGCGAGAGGTACTCCTCTGGTGTTTCGATAGAGCGAGAACATATTCCTGTAAAACGGCTCCATCTGCGGCGCCGCGGCATAACTTGACCCAGTCAAGGAGTCTTTTCCGCCGATCGGAAGTTGCTGCAAAACATAATCCTGGAATGCAGGGGTTGGAACGGTGGCGGGGGTGACGATGGGCAGGGCTATCCGAACCCATTCGCTGTCGAAGAAGAAAAAAATCTTATCCCGTAAGATCGGGCCTCCCACACTGCCTCCAAAGTGATTCACCGTCGATCGCGGCTTATGGACCTCCGGCGCCGCATTGGTGAAAAAGTCCGCCGCATTCAGCATCGAACCATTCCAAAGCTCGTAGAGATTCCCATGAAAATGATTGGTGCCGGACTTCGTCACGTAGTTAACCTGGGACGCCCCGTAGCGCCCCTGATCGACGGAATAAGAAAGCGTGTTGACGGTCATTTCCGAAATCGAGTTCAGCCCCAACACCAGGTTTGTGGAGAGGCCGCTATTCAGATTGGTCAACGGGTCGTTGGTCTCGAGTCCATCCACGATGTATCCGTTCGACAGCGCGGGCAATCCATTGAATTCCACGTTGCCGTACCCGTTCGTGCCTCCCACGAAATCGTTGCCGCTCCCGGCCGTATTCATGAGGGCGCCAGAGGCGAACTGAATCGGGTAGGTCATATCACCCCCGGGATTGGGAAGGCTCCGAAGCGCGGGCGCGGTCAGGCTGGTAGCCGTGTTTGCGTTGCCAGGATTGATCAAAGCGGCTTCGCCGTTAACCTCAACTGTCTGCTTGGACTGAGCCACCATGAGAGTGAAATCCACCGTCTGCTTCTGGCCGAGGCCGGCAGACACATGGTCGTTCTGCGCCGGGTCGAAGCCGCTGGCCTGCGCCCGAACGGAGTACATCCCGGGCATAAGCTGGGGAAAATTAAATCGCCCGCTTTCATCTGTTAATGCACTTCGGCTCAGGCCATTTTCCAGATTGGTAATCGTCACAGTCGCCTTGGGCATGGCGGCTCCGGTTGCATCGCTTACCTGGCCGATAATGGCGCTGGTGGTTTCACCTTGAGAGAGTGCCGGAGCGGGAATGAGCCAGGTCATGGAAATAAAAAAGGAAAGCAAATAGAAATACTGACGCGCCATAGGAATCCTTTCGATGAGGCAGGCAAGCGCAGTAGTTTATCATGATTTGTCAAATTGAGATAACTATAGTTAATTAACCTGACGAAGTGGAGCTAATTAAGATAAGATGAGCTCCTTTCCATTGCGGCTTGATTTTTAGTCTGGTGATGCCGACAATAGAGCTGCTGGGGGGCAGGCAGGATTTCCGCCGCATAACTATGGAACTGACGGTCTCGAAAGAAGACTACTTGAAGGCCATTGCCGAAGCAGAGTCGGAGGAAGGGGCCGCCATCGCCGCCACCGTTGCCCGATGGCTTAGCGTGAGTCCACCCGCCGTCGCCTTGGCTCTAAGGCGTCTGCGCAGGGATAAACTCGTACAAGTGAACCCCAAAGGCCGGATTACTCTGACTGCGGCGGGGCGCAAGATCTCAGACAAAGTGCGATTACGCCATCATCTGGTCGAGCGCATGCTCCACGAGATTCTGGGAATGGAATGGTACAAAGTACATGCTGAGGCGGAACGATTGGAGCATTCCGTCTCCGAGGATATGGAACGAAAGCTCGTTGAAAGGCTCGGCGGCGACGGACTCTGTCCCCACGGCAACCAGATTGACAAAAGCGCCGCCGACCGGCGTAAGGCGGGCCTGCAACAATTGTGGGAGGCCCCACCCGGCTCGCGGGTAAGAGTGGATAGCATGCACGAACGGGACCGCAATCTCCTGGAGTATTTTGACGGACTTGGGATTCGCCCGGGCGCCCAACTTAAGGTCCTAAGTCGCAATTATGATGGTACCTTGAGCCTGCATTTGAACCATAAGGCCACCAGCCTGGGTGAAGCCGCTGCCAGGAAGGTCTGGGTCTCCCCAATTGCAAAACGCTCCGTACGCGCTTCCTGAATCAGTGAAAGGCCCGCTCGAGGATGATCGGGCAATAAGGATGCCTCCGTTTCTTTCCAACTCGAATAGTCGGGGTAAAGACAGCAGATAACGATTGTACTTGACCGCCTATCGCGACCACCGGGTAGGAGGGCAATTCCATCGGTGTTTGTAGTCTGCCATCTAGCGGGCGCATGTGAGCGGCCTCCACTCGGGAAGGTTCCAATTGAAGTGCAAGGTCGTGGGTTACAGCGTTCAGATCTGAGCCAAACCGCCGTCCACGAACAGTTCGATACCGTTCACGTAGCTGCTATCGTCAGACGCCAGGAACAAGACGGCTTTCGCAATCTCATCTGTGGTACCCGGACGGCCCAGCGGAACGTTGGCAGCCATGCCTTTCACAAACTGGTCCACCTGCTCCTGGGTCATCCCGAGACCGGTGTTGTAGCCTGGTGTTGGCACAACTCCCGGACTAATCGCGTTCACCCGTATCTTGCGATCTTTGAGGTCCACGGACCAGGTGCGCGCAAACGAACGGACAGCCGCCTTCGTCGCGCTATACACGCTAAAGGCCGGGTTTCCGGTAATTGAGACGATCGACGCATTCAGCACGATAGCCCCTCCGTCCCGCAACAGCGGAAGCGCCTTTTGCACCGTAAACAGGAGTCCCCGCACATTGATGTCGAACTGCTTATCAAAGTGTTCTTCGGTAATCTGGCCGATGGGGGCGAGCTCACCAACTCCAGCGTTGGCAAACACAATATCAAGCTTCCCTTTCTGTTCTTTAACCGCTGCATACAACTTGTCGAGATCGGTTAATTTGGAGACATCGCCTTGAATGGCGGTCACGTTCCGGCCGATTTGTTTCACGGCCGCATCGAGTTCGTTTGGTCGGCGTCCGGTGATGAACACGTAGGCGTCCTCATCGACAAACCGCTTTGCCGTTGCCAACCCAATTCCGCTGCTACCTCCGGTAACCACCGCAACCTTCCCTGCAAGTCTCTGTGACATTTGTTTTCTCCTTGGGGCCCTTCCTTCGGCCACAGTGGTTAGGATGTTCTCCGCCACGCCAGGGTTACATTTATTTAGCGTTCACTACAAAATATGGTATCCTGGGAGCCATGGCGGGCCAATTGACAAAGCGCGTTGGGCGGCCGCGTGCCTTCGATCGGGACAAAGCACTCGACCGGGCGATGCACATCTTTTGGAAAAGAGGATTTGAAGGCGCTTCTTTAAGTGAGTTGACCGGCGCGATGGGCATCAAGCCGGCAAGCCTGTATGCAGCCTTCGGAAACAAGCAAGCCCTATTTGACCAGGCCCTCACGCGTTATTTGGCTGGTCCGGTCGCGTCTATGCATGCGGCGCTGGAGCAGCCAACAGCATATGGCGTGGCGGAGCGGATCCTACACCAGACCGCGGAGTTTCTTACCGAGCGGCGAGCACGTCACGGGTGCATGACGATTCAGGCAGCCCTGACTGGCGGGAACGAATCCCGGCCCGTCCGGCGCAAGCTCATCGGGTTACGCGTGAGGGAACAGGATGCCCTTCGCCGGCGCTTTGAGCGAGCAAAGTCAGAAGGTGATTTGCCGAAACATGCCGATGCCGCCGATTTGGCGCGGTTCATCACTGCCGTTTTTCAGGGCATGACGGTGCAAGCCATCGACGGAGCAAGTCGTGACGACCTAGTCCACCTTGCGGATATGGCCATGCGCGCGTGGCCCAAGTAGCGCTGAGACAACAACTGACAAGACGCTCCGCCGGGAGCCGGTCAAGTCGTCGCGAATCCGGAAACTGACCCAGTACCCAGTGCAACCATCCCTCGCCATCAGGCAGCCTGGCCTGCTAGAATGGCGGTTACAAATTCGCTTCCACGATCTCAAAACAAGAGAGATATCACGTCATGTCGCATCGGCTCCTGATCCGAAAGTCTTTTTCGCAGGCCATAATCCTATTGCTTGCTCTTCTCATGTCGCCTCAAGCGGATTGGGCCACGTGTGGCGGTGGGGCCCAAACCGGCCAGAAGGAGAAAGCTCTGGCTCTGCTCAAGCGTCATTTCTTTGAATACGAACGCTATCAGGCGGTTCGCAGCAAGGAGATGATGGAAGCGCGCCTGGACGCCGTCTTTGCCTCCATGCGCGCGGACCCTGCGTTTGTCACGCTCACCAGCGGAGCCGACGGCAGACTGCCTCTTCCAAAAGGTATGCCTGCGGATTCGGGATCGGGAGGGATGAATTAAGGCCGGATAGTGATCGTCCGGTCCGGATGGCGTTCGTCTCTGTCTATTGCGACCACCGTGTGGGCGTGCGGTCCCAGCGGTGTTTGCGCAGTTCCGCATGGAGCAAAGCGGGTAATGGGCCGGCGGAGCTGGCAGCCATGTTGGACTCCACGTTTTTCACTTTGCGCATGCCGGGAATGATGGTCGAGACGGTTTCATTCATCAGGATGAAACGCAAAGCCATTTCGGGGAGGGTCAAGCCCGCAGGGAGCAGATGTTTGAGGGCTTCGGCGCGGTCCACGGAAGCGTTCAGGTTTTCGGGAACAAAGTAAGTGCTTCGCCAATCGGAGGCCGGCCATTTGCTCTCTTTGGTCAAAGTTCCGGTAAGCGTGCCTTCGTCAAAGGGCACGCGCGCGATTACGGCCACATCGTGCTCGCGGCAGGCGGGGAAAAGTTCATCCTCTGGATTTTGATCGAATATGTTGTAGATCACCTGGACTGCGTCCACCAGTCCCGAGCGGACGGTATTCACTCCATTCTTCGGTTCCCAACGATTGATGCTGATCCCCACGGCGCGGATCAATCCCTGCCGTTTCAAATCTTCCATTTTCTTCGCCCAGCGATCGTCCGCCACCCAGGCGTCTTCCCAGGTATGGAATTGAATCAGGTCAAGTGTATTGATGCCGAGATTCTTCAGGCTGCGGTGAACGTAATCTTCAATGTGGTCGGGAGGGAAACAATCGTCAAGAGTAAACTCCCGGCGGCTTGGCCATTGCAGATTCTTGGGTGGAATCTTAGTGGCGGTGTATATTCGCTGCCCAGGATTGGCGCGCAAAAGCCGTCCCAGCAGTTCTTCGCTGTGGCCGTCTCCGTAAGCCCACGCGGTGTCAAAGAAATTGCAACCGAGTTCTACCGCCCGCTGTAAAGACTGTAATGACTCGGCGTCAGCAGAGCCTGACCATCCCGCCATGCCCCACATGCCATACCCCATTTCGCTTACTTGCCAGCCAGTCCGTCCGAACCTGCGATTTTTCACGCCCGCCTCCGTTAAGCTAATTCAAGGATGAATGAGGGGCTATTCTCGCTCAAAGTTAGCCGGACGGAAAGCGCGGAATTTTAATTGATGCTGCTAAAGCTGTAAGTCGGCAAAGGGCAGTGAGATCGCGGACGTAAGGGGCGGTTCTGTGAGATTCCATTCATAGGCACTGTTGTGCCATTGACTGGGAACGCGTCTGGGAGGATCATGATCACATCATTAAAGCGTGTCACACCATGATGAAGGCCATAAGGATTGCATCTACGAGCATTTCAATCGTGCTCCTGAGCTGCCAGATCCTGCTGGGTCAAGGCGGAACTTGGACCACAGAAGCCCCTCTGCCGAGCCGCATCGTAGAGGCAGCTTCCGGAGTCATAGGCTGCAAGCTTTATGTAGTTGGGGGATTCGGGGCCGTCGACCGGCTGTCCTCGACGCTTGCTTATGACCCCGTGACGAACACATGGGAAGCGCGCACGCCGATGCCGGCTGTCCGGAACGAGGCAGTTGGAGCGGTGGTTGACGGCATGCTCTACATCATTGGCGGGTTTGACAGCCAGGGTTATGCTGTTGGCGCGGTTGAAGCTTACAACCCCAGGACCGACACTTGGAGCGAGAAGGCTCCGATGCCGACGCCCCGTTGGCGCGCGGCTGCCGGTGTGGTGGACGGGCTAATCTACGTCGCGGGAGGGTTCGACGAGTACGCTGAGGATCTGACCACGCTGATAGTGTATGATCCAAAGACCGACAATTGGATCACCAAGGCGCCTGAGCCGACGGGGGGCGGCGGCGCGGCTTCGGCGGTCATCGGCGGCGTCCTTTACGTGGCGGGAGGCTTGCATGTGGGACCAGGCGCAACCAGCCTCCGAACCGTCCAGGCGTACGACCCCCGCACAAATAGCTGGTCGACCAAAACGCCGGCACCCTTTGAGTTCGACTCGGCCGTGAGCGGAGTTATCGACGGGAAGCTCTACGTCGCGGGCGGGTCGAATGTCAGTCAAAGCGGCGGCTTTGCGGTCAAGAATACCTTGTTGGCGTACGACCCCAGCTCAGATTCATGGCTCCTCGCACCCTCCATGCCCACCGCGCGCTTTAGCGCAGGTGGTGGCGTGATCGATGACGCCCTTTACGTTGCCGGGGGCGAGGGCGACAAGTTTTCCTTTCCCCTCGTCAACGAAGCATTCAGCCCGTATCTCTCCGTGACGATTCGCGTCAACCCCACCTCCATCAACCTGAAGTCGAACGGGAAGATTGATGCTGTCATTCTTTCTTGGAATACCTTTGACGCGACCTCGGTGAACCCGGAAACGGTGACGCTGGCCGGGGCATCGGTGGTGACCGAGGAGAATGGCACGCCCGTGTTCACATTTGATGATGTCAACGGTGACGGAATCCTCGACCTGATTGTTCATTTCCGGGCGCGCGACCTGCAACTTACCAACACCGACACGCAAGTTGTCTTGAAGGGCCAAACCTTCGGCGGCCAGCTCATCAAGGGTGTGGCCCTAATACGCATAGTCCCCCAATGACAACTCCGTTTCAGTACAACTGAAAACCGAAAGAGTCAGGTAGTGGGTAAGTTTGTTTCTTTTGTAGCGGCGGTCTCTGACCGCCGTCTTTTGGTTCAATATTTCACGGCGGTCAGAGACCGCCGCTACAACAAACTGATCCAATACTCAAAAGCAATACTCAAAAGCAGTTGACAAAAACGCCGTTCTCCAGTACTAATAGTAGTTTACATACCTCACGGTGTTACGGAGAGTGGAGTGGCGACTTACTTGGCGAAGAGCCGCCGGGGTAAGATACGGTGGCGACTGCTTGATGCAAATGGATGGGTGCTGGGCCGATTGGCGGCTCAGGCATCGCGCGTGTTGATGGGAAAGTCGGCGGCGGATTTCACGCCGCACGCGGACCATCGCGACGGCGTGATTATTATCAACGCGGAGAAAATCCGCCTGACCGGGAAAAAACTCGATCAAAAATTTTACCGGCATTACACCGGCTATTCCGGCGGACTGCGGGAAATCTCGGCGCGCAAAGTGATGGCCACGCGGCCGGAGCGCTTGATTCGCGAGGCGGTTGTGGGCATGCTGCCCAAATCGCGCATGGGCGATCGGCAGGCCGTAAGGCTGAAGATTTACGCGGGTGCGGAGCACCCCCACAGCGCGCAAAAGCCGGAGACGCTCACCTTCGCACGATAATCCGAGAAACTGATTAAGGAGAACGGGTGACAGAACAAGTTCAATTCAGAGCAACGGGTCGGAGAAAGACTTCCATGGCGCGGGTTATCCTGCGGCCAGGCGAAGGCAAAATGACGGTGAACGCGCGTCCATTTGACACCTACTTTCCCTCCGAAGCCATGCGGGTGGAAGTTCGCCAGCCGCTGGGGGCTACGGAAAACGAGGGAAAATTTGATGTCCTCGTCAATGCCAGCGGCGGTGGCATTCATGGACAGGCCGGTGCGACTCGCCTCGGAATAGCGCGCGCGCTCCTGGTTTCGAATCCCGAATTGCGCGTCAAGTTGCGCCAAGGTGGATTCCTAACCCGCGACCCTCGCGCCAAAGAACGCAAGAAGTATGGACAGAAAGGCGCGCGCAAGCGATTCCAGTTCTCGAAAAGGTAAGTCAGGGATTAGGTGTTGGGAATTAGGGGTTAGGGCAATCCAACACCGAACACGCGGCGGAGCACGGACTTGGCATTGGAAGTTTGGGGGCAGGTTACTCCGAACCTCTAATTCACGTCAGCGCAAAATTTCAAGGATTCTGCGGTCCGGCTAATCCCTAAATCCTAAAACCTAACCCCTAAAGCAGGAGGCTTTTTGTCGAATATTACAATGAAAGATTTTCTGGAGGCTGGCGTTCACTTCGGCCACCAGACCCGCCGCTGGAACCCCAAGATGAAGGAATACATCTATGGGGAGCGAAACGGGATTTACATCATCGATCTCCAGAAGACCCTCAAATATTTCAAGGAAGCCGCCAAGTTCGTTTCCGACCTCGCGCAGGAAGGCAAAAACATTCTCTTTGTGGGGACCAAGCGCCAGGCGCAGGAAGCGATTGCTGAGGAAGCGACGCGGTGCCAGATGTATTACGTCAATCATCGCTGGCTGGGTGGGCTGCTGACCAACAACACCACCATCCAGAAATCCATTCAGCGCCTCAAAGAGCTGGACGAGATGAGCAAGGATGGCCGCTACGCCCTTCTGACCAAAAAAGAAGTTCAGAAGCTTGAACGCGAGCGAAAGCACCTGGATCAGAACCTGGCGGGTATTCGCGAAATGCCGGGGCTGCCGGACGCGTTGTTTGTGGTTGATTCTCACATTGAAGAGATTGCCGTGAAAGAAGCCCACAAGCTGGGCATTCCCGTGGTCGCCGTGGTGGACACGAATTGCGATCCCGACCTGGTGGACTATGTTATCCCTGGCAATGACGACGCGCTCCGGGCCATCCGCCTGTTCACTTCGCGGATTTCGGACGCCATTCTGGAAGGGCGCCAGTTCGCTGTTGACAAGCAACTCGAGGAAGAGAAAATTGCCGCCGAAAATGCGGCGGAAGAATTGGAAGCCGCGCGCCAGGCCGCGGCCATTCAGGCTGAAGGTGGTGCCCCGGACGAGGTTGGAGCCGGGGATCAATTCGTCCCGCCGGTTGAGGATGAGGCGACCTTCTCTCCTGCCGTGGACGCAGCGGAAGACCGGGCGGACGGCAAGGTCCGCGTACCCAAGCCCAAACGCAAGCTGGGCGAGGGCAAGTCGCGCGGCCGCAAGGGCGATGACGGCGATGAAATGAACCCGCCAGACCTGACCTAACGCTAACGAAATTGAATCGAGAATTCAAGGGTAGGCGGAGCAATCCAAGGCGCCTACCTTTTTCGTGTCATGAGGAGAAAATAAGGAATGAGTGTCCGGCCAGAAGATGTAAAGAAATTACGTGAACTAAGTGGCGCGCCCATGATGGAGTGCAAGAAGGCGCTGGAAGAAGCGGGCAGCGACCAGGAAAAGGCCTATACGATCTTGCGCAAACGGGGCCAGGCGGCAGCCGCCAAGAAGGCGGGACGCGTGGCGGCGGAGGGACTGATTGGCTCTTACGTTCATCCTGGATCCAAAATCGCGGTGATTGTTGAAGTGAACTGCGAGAGCGATTTCGTCGCGCGCACGGAGGAATTCCAGGAGTTTGCTCACGACCTGGCCATGCAGGTGTGCGCCACCGATCCGCGCTATATTCGCAAGGAAGAAGTGCCGGCGGAAGTTCTGGAGCGCGAGAAAGAAGTGCTTCGCGTTCAGGCGGCGGCGAGCGGCAAACCGCCCGCCGTGATCGAGAAGATGATCGAAGGCCGGGTGGGAAAATTTCTGGAAGAGACTTGCCTTTACGAACAGCACTTCATCAAAGACCTGACGGGTTCTCAAACCGTGGCGGAATTAATTACTGCCAAGATCGCCAAATTCGGCGAAAACATCGGCGTGCGCCGCTTTTCTCGCTTCAAGGTGGGTGAGGGCGTGGGGAAACCCGCTGAGGAAGCTGCCGCTTCGGCGTAAACCGGCTGGAGACTTGACCAGGGATGGGCCAAAGGGCGCGTGCTCGCGCCGCTGGAAGTTCAAATTAAACGACATTGCTTTGCGCAGAATCTGCCTGACGGATGATCTTTGGAAAAGAAACCCCAAACTTCGAAATCTAAAACACAGAATCCGAACGGGCCTATTTTCCATCGGATTATTTTAAAACTCAGCGGCGAAGCGCTGCTCGGCACTCAGGGCTTTGGCGTGGACCCGGTGGTGGCCAAGCGCATTGCCGACGAGGTCCACGAGGTTCATAAGCTCGGGGTGCAGATTGCCATTGTGGTGGGCGGCGGCAACTTCATCCGCGGCGTGGCGGCTTCGGCTCACGGGATCGATCGAGTGGTGGCCGACCATATGGGAATGCTCGCCACCGTGATTAACGGCCTGGCGCTTCAGGACGCACTGGAGAAGAGCGGATCGTTCACGCGCGTGGTGACGGCCATTGAAATTCGGGAGATCGCCGAACCTTTTATCCGCCGGCGCGTCATCCGGCACCTTGAAAAAGGACGAATCGTGGTTTTGGCTGGAGGCACTGGAAACCCTTACTTTTCCACTGACACCGCGGCGGCGCTGCGGGCCATGGAAATTAAGGCTGAGGTGATTCTGAAAGCCACGAAAGTGGATGGCGTGTACGATGCCGACCCTAAGAAAGTGCCGGGAGCCAAGATGATTGAACAGATCACCTACCTGGACGTTTTGTCGCGTCAACTTGGCGTAATGGATACTACCGCCATCTCCCTTTGCATGGATAATTCCCTTCCCATCGTCGTATTCAATTTGAATGTTCCGGGTAATCTTAAACGTGTGATTATGGGGGAACGTGTAGGCTCCCACGTATCCAAATGAAGTTTGGATGCCGGGGCCCGGACGCCCGGCACGGGGCCTTTGCGAGGTGCATGATGATTAAAGAAACGATGGCGCAAACAAAAGTACGAATGGGAAAGGCGCTGGAAGATTTCCGTCATGAGCTGGCGACGGTCCGCACCGGCCGCGCCTCCGCGTCGCTGCTCGAACATATTAAAGTGGAGTACTACGGCACGCCCACGCCTCTGAACCAGGTGGCAACGCTCGGTGTTCCGGAGCCGTCCTTGCTGACCGTGCAGCCCTGGGACGCTACTCTGATTGCGGTCATCGAAAAAGCGATTCGGTCCTCGGACCTGGGGCTCAATCCCATGAACGACGGGAAAATCCTGCGCGTGCCCATTCCGCCCTTGACCGAAGAGAGACGCAAGGAATTGGTGAAGCATCTGCACCGCGTCCTCGAAGATCATCGCACGGCAGTGCGCAATATCCGGCGCGACGCCAACGAGAGCATGAAGAAATTATTGAAAGACAAGAAGATTTCCGAGGACGACGAAAAGCGCGGCCTGGATGAGGTGCAGAAATTAACCGACGACTTTATGGCCAAGCTGGAAGAGCAGGGCAAGTCCAAGGAAAAAGAGATCATGGAAATGGGATAGGGGCGGACGTCAAGATTTGCAAGTTTACAAAGAATCTTTGGGCTAAACCGAATATTTCATTAAAATCCGCAAATCCTGCTTGACAGATTTCCTCCTAGTCTGTTAAATTCGTAGGGTTTCAGTGACCCGCAAGTCGCCTTCAGTGGAACCCAGCCTCGAACGGGAATCCGATGGGGTTTGACTTAAGGATAAAGAATGCCAACATTTAGCCAACTCGTGCGCCTGCGGCGCGAACAGCCGCGTTATAAGACTTCGAGCCCGGCGCTCGAAGGTTGCCCGCAGAAGCGCGGAGTCTGTATTCGCGTCTACACCCAGACGCCCAAGAAACCGAACTCTGCCTTGCGCAAAGTGGCGCGCGTGCGGCTGACCAACAGCATGGAAGTGACGACTTATATTCCGGGCGTGGGACATAATTTGCAGGAACACTCCATCGTTCTGATTCGCGGCGGGCGCGTGAAGGATTTGCCTGGCGTGCGCTACCACGTGATTCGCGGGACGCTCGATTCCGCCGGAGTGGGTGACCGCCGTCAAGGCCGGTCGAAATACGGGGCCAAGCGGCCTAAAGCATCCTGAGGAGTTAGGAAGAAAGAATGCCGAGAAAAGGATACGTAGAGCATCGGGAAGTGGGCGCGGACCCCGTTCATCAGAATGAGTTGGTGCAGAAGCTCATCAACTGCGTAATGTTTCAGGGCAAGCAGTCCGTGGCCCAGGGTATCGTTTATGACGCCCTGGATCTGGTAAAGCAACGCGCCAACGATGATCCTCTAAAGATTTTTAAGAAAGCTCTGGAGAATGTAAAGCCGGCCCTGGAAGTGAAAAGCCGCCGCGTGGGCGGCGCCAACTATCAGGTGCCCGTGGAAGTGAATCGGAATCGTCAGGCCTCGCTGAGTTTGCGCTGGATTATTGGTTACGCGCGGGAGCGAGGCGAAAAGTCCATGGTTGAGAAGCTCGCCGCGGAGATCATGGACGCTGCTAACAATCGCGGCGGTGCCGTCAAGAAGAGGGACGATATTCACCGCATGGCGGAGGCCAACAAGGCTTTCGCCCATTACCGCTGGTAGTTCGCCTAGGCGAACACCTTGGGCTAGGCGGGATGTGATTCCACCCTGGAACACGATCCGCCTCGTGCCCCGCTTCCTGCGGGGTCCATTGCTCAAATTGGCGCGGGGGAACCCGGATTTTGATTCCGCTGGGCGGAATTAAGATCGGGGCGAAGTATCTGTCTGCACGGATTTTTTTATGCCACGACAATCGCCGCTGGAGAAAACCCGGAATATCGGCATCATGGCGCACATCGATGCCGGTAAGACCACCACCACCGAGCGCATCCTCTATTACACGGGGATCACGCACAAGATGGGAGAGGTCCACGATGGCACGGCGGTCATGGATTACATGGTGCAGGAGCAGGAACGCGGCATTACCATCACCTCCGCCGCCACCACTTGTTTCTGGAATGACATTCGAATCAATATTATCGATACTCCGGGTCACGTTGATTTTACCGCTGAAGTCGAAAGGTCGCTCCGGGTTCTTGACGGAGCGATTGCTCTTTTAGGGGCGGTCGAAGGCGTCGAGCCCCAAACCGAGGCGGTTTGGCGGCAGGCGGATAAGTATCGCGTGCCCCGCATTGTATTCGTCAACAAGATGGACCGCGCCGGCGCGGATTTTGACGCTTGCGTCAGCCAGCTTGTTTCCAAGCTGCACGCCAACCCCATCGCCATTCAGTTGCCTATCGTTTCTAAAGACGAATTCCTGGGCTTGATTGACCTCATCCAGCAAAAAGCGATTATCTGGAAGGACGAAACCCTGGGCGCGGATTACGTGGTAGAAGAAATCCCCGCCGACCTGGTGGAATCCGCCAAACATCATCGCGAGAAAATGATTGAAACCCTGGGTGAAGTCGACGACATCATCATGGAGAAGTACATTCACGGGCAAAACGTCACGCCGGAAGAGTTGCGCGCCAGTTTGCGCCGGCAGACCATCGCCTTGAAGACGGTTCCCATCCTTTGCGGATCGGCTTTTAAGAATAAGGGCGTTCAACCCTTGCTCGATGCCGTGGTGGATTACCTGCCCTCACCGCTTGATATTCCTCCTCTCGAAGCTGAAGTTCCAGGAACCGACCAAAAGCAAATTCGGCGCGCCGCAGACGATGAGCCTTTCGCCGCCCTGATTTTTAAAATCATGACCGACCCCTTTGTGGGTCAGTTGGCTTTCTTGCGAGTCTACTCCGGCACCCTCAAAAGTGGCGACACGGTTTACAATCCGCGTCTGACCCGCCGCGAGCGCGTTTCCCGCCTCCTCAAGATGCATGCCAACAAGCGCGAAGAGATTACCGAAGTTTTTGCCGGAGATATTGCCGCTGCCGTCGGCCTGAAGAGCGTTTCCACCGGCGATACCATCTGTGATGAGGACAAACCGGTGGTCCTCGAAACCATGGATTTCCCCGCGCCCGTCATTGCCGTGGCTATTGAGCCCAAGACCAAGGCCGATCAGGATAAGTTGGGCATCGCCTTGTCCAAGCTTACTCAGGAAGATCCCACTTTCAAGGTTCACACCGACCCGGACACGGGCCAGACTATTATTGCCGGCATGGGAGAACTGCACCTCGAAATCCTCGTCGACCGCATGATGCGCGAATTCAATGTGGGCGCCAATGTGGGCCGTCCCCAGGTTGCCTACCGCGAAACCATCAGGGCCTCGGCAGACGCCGAAGGGCGGCACATTAAGCAGTCGGGCGGACACGGCCAATTCGGGATTGTCCATTTGCGACTCGAACCCATGCCCCATCCCAACATGGAAGAAATCGCCGAGCTCACCAAGAAGAAAAACACGCATCATTTTGATCCGGAAATTAATCTGCTCTTTGTCGACGAGATCGTGAGCGGCGTGGTGCCGCGTGAATTCATCAACCCTGTATACGAAGGCGTGCGCGAAGCCATGCAAACGGGTGTCCTGGCCGGCTTTGAAATGACGGGCGTGCGCGTGACGCTCGATGACGGCAAATCGCACGACGTGGATTCTTCCGAGATGGCTTTTAAAATCGCCGGTTCCATAGGTTTCAAGGAAGCGGCGCGGCGCGCCAAACCGGTCTTGCTCGAGCCGGTCATGAAAGTGGAAGTAGTGGTGCCCGAAGATCACATGGGTCCGGTCACCGGCGACCTGAAATCCCGCCGCGGACAGATTGAAGAAATGGAAAAGCGCGGGTCGACTCAGATTATCCGGTCCACGGTCCCGCTTGCGGAAATGTTCGGCTACGCCACGGACTTGCGCTCGCGCACCCAGGGCCGCGCGTCATACACCATGCACTTCCTGCGCTATGACCAGGCGCCCGCGTCGGTTACGGAAGAGGTTTTGGCGCGCGTGCAGGGCCGTCCGGTGGCGAAGTAGCGTGGTATTAGGAATGAAACTGATTCTCGAATCCTAAAAGTGAGGCAGACGAAGCATGGCCAAAGAAAAGTTTGATCGATCGAAGCCGCACATGAATATCGGGACGATCGGTCACATCGATCACGGGAAGACGACGTTGACGGCGGCGATCACCAAGGTGCTGGCGAAGGATAATCCCAAGGTGAAGTTCCGGGCGTTTGATTCGATTGACAACGCGCCGGAAGAGAAAGCGCGCGGGATCACGATTGCCATCGCGCACGTGGAGTACGAGACCAAGAACCGGCACTACGCGCACGTGGATTGCCCGTGGCACGCCGACTACATCAAGAACATGATTACGGGCGCGGCGCAGATGGATGGAGCGATCCTGGTGGTGGCCGCCACCGACGGGCCCATGCCGCAGACGCGCGAGCACGTGCTGCTGGCGCGCCAGGTGAACGTGCCT
>DATGFN010000014.1:0-3141 GCA_035308965.1 Terriglobia bacterium
GGTGGAAGCGATTCACATCGCCACGCAAAATGGCGCCGCGTTTCTCGGCGCCGCGGACCGAATTGGGAGCGTGGCGGCAGGCAAGCAGGCGGATCTGGTGCTACTCGATGGCGACCTTGCCAAAGACATCACGGCAATCGAAAAGCCGGAGATCGTTTTCAAGAGCGGCGTGGGCTACGACTCAAACGCGATTTACGAAAGCCTCCACGGGCAGGTTGGACTGCAGTAACGGACTGGGAGGCGTGTAAGAGTCGGCTTGATGCCGAAATGTTTGCGGCCCCAAGAGTGGAGGTTCTCCACCCAGGATAATTGTCAGCCGCTAGTTCGTCGGTGCGTTCTGAGCTGTTGCAAGTGAGCAGCCGTCATGGATCCACAGTCCGAGAAGCTGGGACTTTTTCATGTGCCTGTTGTTCCGATGAGCGTCAAGGCACCGGTGGCACCATCGATGCTGTAGATTGAGACGTCGTTCGACATGGAATTCGTTACATAGGCGAACTTTCCGGACGGATGGACGGCTATGGAGGTAGGAGATGTCCCGGCAGCAATCGATCCTATGGGCATTAAGACCCCGGTAGTGCTGTTGATGGTGTACATCGAGACGTCGTTCGATTTGAAATTCGTGACGTAAGCGAACTTACCCGCAGGATCCACCGCCACGGAGCCAGGGTTTGTTCCCGCAGCAATCGTTCCTAGGGACGCTAAAGCCCCGGTCGTGGCGTTAATGGTGAACATCGACACGTCGTTCGAGCCGGAATTCGCCACGTAGCTGAACTTGCCCGTTGGATCTACGGTTACGGAGACAGGGTCTGTTCCTGCGGCGATCGTCCCAATAGATGTTAAGGTCCCGGTCATGGCGTTGATCGTGAACATGGCCACGTTACCAGCCACGCCAGGAGTGCCATTCTCATTCGCCACATAAACGAACTTGCCAGATGGATCCACAGCCACCGAGGTCGGAAAACCTCCTGCAGCGATCGTCCCGAGAGATGTCAAGGCGCCGGTAGTGCCGTTGATGGTGTACATCGAGATGATGGTTGAACCGCCGCCTCCATTCGGCACATAAGCGAACTTGCCAGATGGATCGACCGTCACCGAATTGAAACAGCAAATGTTCGGATTCTCTCCGCTTATTCCTCCTTCAATGGACGTTAAGGCTCCAGTGGTGGTGTTGATGGTATACGTCGCGACAGTGCCATTATCGATATCAAACACATTCCCAGAACTCGCCACGTAGGCAAACTTGCCAGAAGGATGTACGGCCACGGAGTCGGTGCCTTCCTCGTCTGTGGGTACCGGTGGTCCTATGGACGCCAGGGCCCCGGTGGCGGGGTTGATCGTATACATGGTCACGTAGCCTTGGGCATCGCAGCCCGAACTCGCCACATAGGCGAACTTGCCGGCAGGATCCACAGCGATTGACTGCGGATCAACGGCTCCTGTCGTCATGGTGAAGGGCGACGCGCTCGAGCTACCCCCGCCGGGCCCAGGATTGAAGACTGTGACCTCAGCTGTCCCGGCCGCGGCAATGTCACTCGCCGAAATCTGAGCAGTGAGCGCGACGCTCTCGTCAAAAGTGGTCGGCCGGTCGCTGCCATTCCAGCGCACGACGGAACCGGCCACAAAATTTTGCCCAACTACCACCATCTGATTATCTACCGAATCAACGAACTGTTCTCCTGCGGGGGCGCAGCTTGGAGATAGAAAATTGATCGTCGGGACTGAGCTAACGACGCTGGTGATGGTGAAGTTCATCGCGCTGGAGGTGCCACCGCCGGGAGCGGGGTTGGTCACTGTCACGGCCATCGTACCGGTTGAGGCGATGCTGGCAGCAGGGATGGCCGCAGTCAATTGCGTGGAGCTGAGGAACTTGGTGGCGGGCGCGGACCCGCCGAAGTTGACCATCGAAGCTGCGACGAAATTCGTCCCATTGATCGTGAGCGTGAAAGCCGCGCCACCAGCCGCGGCACTGTTCGGCGAGATTGTGGTTATCGTTGGAGTCGCTGGTGTGGGTGGCGGGGGCTGATTGCTGACTGACTTACTTCCGCCTCCGCATCCAGCAAGGGATACAAGATTGACAATGCCCAAAGTTACGAGCCTTCGCCACCAACGGGAAGGTCCTGAGGTCACAATGGCGATGTCCGGAGCAATGACACTCGGATGAAATCTCACGCTCGTGAATGATCTAGATCGCCCAAATGTGCTTGAGTCCTGCATTGGTGACCTCAAACCGACGATTGGTGGCGCCAGTGAGTCGCAACCAACAGATACCAACGTCGTGCTTTGTCTCGTTCGCTCGAGAACCACGCTTTAATCTCAGATTACCGCCGCAGCCGCAATGGTCGGCAGGTGAGGATCAAATGATAAGAAGGTGAAGACCCAAGCGTATGATTCCACAAAATTTATAGCCGGACAACGAGGGCGGAATAGATGAAATAGTGTAAGCCTTCCGAGCTTCGTGCGAGCACCTCATTGGGCCCGGAGCAGGGCATGGTCGAGTACCCAGTTCCGGTCGCTTGACCGTCGTCGCATGCGGATCCGAAGTGAATGCCCGCAAAGACCCGTGCGTTCTTCACTTCGTCCAGCGCCTGCGAAAAGCTCGAGAAGGAGGGGGCATGCCAGAACCTCATGTTTGCGCTTCACAGAAGACCGCTTGCACAGGTATCGTAGGTCGCGTTGCGCTCCTCTTGAATGGAGGATGGGATGCGTTTTCAAAGACGCGAACTGCTTCGAACCCTGTCATTTGCTTTCGGGTCGAGCTTCATCTGGAATGGGAACCAACTGGACATCGCTGCGCAGACGGCCATACAACCAAAGGGCTCCCCTCCCCCTGCGGGGGCCGCTGTTCGTGATGGGATCTCTGGAGGAACGGAAATGGAAAAAGTGAGTGGAATCGGAGGATTCTTCTTTCGAGCCAAAGATCCGAAAGCGATGGCGCTTTGGTACCAGCAACACCTGGGAATTTTGACGACACCAACGAAGGAGGGGGAAACCTCGTGGCATCAAGAGGCAGGATCAACCGCTTTCACTCCCTTCAAGGAGACGAGCGACTATTTCGGCGATCCCCAGAAGGTTTGGATGCTGAACTTTCGAGTGCGAGATCTCGACAAAATGGCGGCCCAGCTACAAGCTGCGGGAATCGCC
>DATGFN010000015.1:0-271850 GCA_035308965.1 Terriglobia bacterium
TTCCCCCCCCCCCCCGCAACTTCCCGACGCCCTGGTGATGCCACCTCTCTGTTTGCTTCCATAGTTGCCGAAGTCCGGACCAGTTCCCCGAATAAAGCCCAAAAGTGAATCATCGCCATTCTCAGATCCAGCAGCTTGTTAAAAAACGAATTTCAAATATGTCATTCCGAACCGTCAGCCGACGGAGAGGAATCTCGCACTGAAAATAAAGGCAATGCGAGATTCCTCGTCGGTCGCCGTGGCTGAAAGTCGGCCGATCTTTATGGTGGGCGATCTCCCCGGAATGACCCGCCTGGGCGGGGGCGAGTATTTCAATAAGATGCTAAAGAAATAGCGTGCAAATTTCCAGTGCCGAAAGCCAGGCTAGACGCCGCAGAAAGGCGTTAGCTTCAAGATACTTTCGTCCTTCTCACTGGCAGGATGCTCCTCGCAATTATGACTCGCGAATGACCTCTTCGTGTTGTCCGACGCTCCACCCTGCGGGTCGTCGGGAAGTTTTGTCCAATTACAGGCCGTGCACCGCCACGTGATAACGCGACCCCTCGCGCCCACCACAGCGTCGAGCCGTCGAGGGAGGTTCGGTCTGAGTTGAGACATCTTATGCCACCTCTCTCTCTAAGCTTCGATGGTTGCCGGGGTTCGAACCAGCTCCGCGAATAAAGAACGGTAGTGAATCATCGCCATTCTCAGATCTTCGGTGCTGGCCTGGTCTTTCCCGACTCGCAAGGCAATCGCATGCGCAGCGCGGTAGTTCTCCACCACCCGCGGATGGTCCACTGAAATATCGGCGGCGCGTTGATCGAAATCGGACATGGGGTAGCCACGAGCCTTCATTACCGTGGACACCAGGTCATCGGCTTCTGTGACGGCCCCTTTTGGAGTATCAACAAAATGGGACTGCACAGACTCCCATTGTTTCGTAAAACTTTCCTGCTCCATCGCGGTGAGATCGCGAATGTGAAACTTTTCAACCCGCTTCTCGCGATCGGTTAAAACCGCTTCCGCTTTTCGCTCCGAACCTTGCTCCAGCACCGCCCGCTCGTACTCGGGCCCAAATTTCTGCCGGAGGTTTTCAGTCGTTCTTTTTCGCATAACCAGCCAGGCGATCAGTGCCACGATCGCGATCGCAACTACGATGATGAGGACCATTAGCTTTGGATCCATATGAAGCCTCCCCTGATCAAGTATGATTAAACTTTCACATCTGTCGCCGGCGGAATATCCGGCGAGATGATTACGCCAAGAATGCACTCAGAGCACTCTCTATGCATGAAAGCGGCCATTCTGCTGAACCCAGACTAAGTTGTTGGTTTTGCTTCGCGCTATACGGATAAGAATGCCTGGTTCCCCGTGAAAAATATCCCCAGTCGCTTGCAGTTTTTTCCAAGGGAATAGCTCTCACCCCCATCAACTTTAAAGAACCGGCACTCCACTTCGGATGCCAACCCGCCTTAATTGTCTACGACGGCACGATGATCAAAGACCACTCCAATGAACGAAAAGCCCGGAAGAGGTTGAATGTTTGCAGCGTGTCCGCGATATCCAACAAAAATTGAAGGAGTTAACCTTTCAGGTAATCACCCCATTGACGTTTCGCCTTTCCAGGTTGACCATTAACCGTGAGCATGCAGTGTGTGTGATGCTCGCTAACCTAAGAGCCTTAGGCCGATTCGATCCAAGAAAAACGGTCGGGGCTAAAGAGGAGGTTTTCGGATATGAAAAACCTGCTTAAATTAATGAGCGTTGGTCTTTTGGCACTAATTATCTCGGCGCCCGCAGCTTTAGCGGGCCACAAGAAGGTGAAAGTGATTGTCCAGAAGGAGTACGCGCCCAGCGAGGAGACCGTTTATGTGACGGAAAAAACTGCTCCCGATCTGGGCCTTGTGGAAATTGCCGCTCCAACTACGACGGAAACGACCACAACAACCACGTCCACCCAACAGCAGACCACTGAATCGGTCTATGTGGACGGCAAGCTGGTCGGCCAGACAACCAAAATCAGAACGATGGGACTCGCGGCCGGAAACCATGCGATTGAGGTGCGCGACGCTGATGGCAACGTCGTCTGGACGGAGCCACATGTTCGCGTAATGAAACACGAAACTGTGGTCCTTAACCCTGAATAACACCAGCTCTACACCATTCATCGATGGGCGCCCTCCGGGGCGTCCATCGTGGTGGTGCCTTTCGGTATTGTGAGCGGCCTGCCCACGCAATCCCATAGGTTGTTGTCTCTTCCGTAACGCCAAGCTCAAGATTTGTTGAGTGCCTAAAACGCATGCGCCCCATAAATAAGAATCGAGAGGAGGACTTATGCCGGAAAATCAAGCGCTTCATCGGGCGGAACAGGACAAGTCCGAAGGCAAATCTCCCGGCACTCAGGCCGGCGAATTTGTGCGCGAGGAAATAAGGCACGTCCGCGAAGGAAAACACGGCGCGGTGTCGGCGAAGCAAGTGATTGCGATCGGTCTATCCAAGGCGCGACGAGCGGGGGTGAAGCTCGGGCCTCCAGCCAGGGGGAAAACCTCGTCGAAGATACGTAAACAGGCGATGCGCGAAATCCGAAGAGGAAAAACTTCGCGGCAGAAAAAGGCGTCAGCAAGAAGGTCCCGTGCCATATCCGGCGTCCTGAGGCACGAAGGTCATCAAGCGGCGTCGCACAACGCGCTCTCCCGGCAGGCGCACAGAAGCGCCAAACGAAGGGGAAGCGCGAGCCTTCATCGTGCGGCGCTCAAAGCCGTCCGAACCAAAGGCCCCACTGGACTGAGAGCTGCTGCGCGAAAAGCGGCGCGCACACGTTCACGGAATGGGTGATACGCGGGGCGCTGTCTCCCGCCAAAATCGAAAGCACAGTTGTATCTAGTTTGCGTGTACTGATCCTTTTATCTGATCAATGGCTTGACTTGGAGGTTGAATGCCCTGCCTTCTGGTGATACTGATTCTGGCGTTTCCACGCATCGTGCTTGTCCTGATTTTTTTCACATCGGGTTACTTGGAACGGGCTTATCACAGCCTGCTTCTGCCCTTACTGGGATTCATATTTGTGCCCCTGACCACCCTGGTTTACGCCTGGATGGTGAATACCAGGCAGCCATTGCAGGGCGTCAATCTTTTGATTTTGCTGATTGCTCTTTTCTTGGACCTCGGCAGTATCGGCCATGGCGAGTATAGCCGGCGTCGCCGCACTGACTAATTGCGAGCCACCTCGTGAAATCATGATGGGGTTGCGCCGGATGCGATATGTGAAATGACACGCGCGAAAGGAGGCCGACAATGATTAAGAAAGTCAAAGGCGGTTACAAAGTGGTTTCAGAAAAGACGGGCAGAAATCTGGGCGGCCCCTATAAGACCCTGCAAGAGGCCAAGAAGCGCCTGCGTCAAGTGGAGTTCTTCAAACGCAAGACGGGATAATCGCCATATCGTAGGGCCGGACAGCCTGCCCCGAGCGCAGCCGAACGGGGCCTTCGGCCAGATCTAAAATGCGCCTTGGCTCCGGTTCATTCGCCGTCTGGTTTGGGCGAGGCCGGACGCCGTCCTGCCCTACAAAACAATTTCGGCCGGCTGGCGCAGACATCGCCTCATGATGTCTGTGCCAACCGAGGGTACCCTCCAAAGGAATCTCATTGATCAGTCTTCATAAGAATCATGTACCGACCACGATTGTGCGCGCATCGAATTTGGAGAAGGAGAAAACGTTATGAAAGCTGCAGTCGTTCCCGCGGTCAGCAGTTCGTGGCAGATTCAAGATGTGCCGCAACCTCAACCCGGACCCAATCAGGCGCTGGTGAAGATGCATGCCAGCGGAATCTGCTACACCGACGTCCACATCACCCTCGGACATTTTCACGGAACATTTCCTCGAATCCTGGGCCATGAGCCGGTGGGCGAGATCGTCGCTGTCGCTTCCGACGTTACCACGCGCAAGGTGGGCGACCGCGTGGGATGCGCGTGGATTCAATCCACCTGCGGTCGTTGCGAATGGTGCCAGCGCGGCCGAAGAATGTTTTGTCCGTATATGAAAGGTACCGGAGTTGAGGCCCAAGGCGGACACGCCGAATACATGCTGATGAATGCCGACGCAACCTATCTGATTCCCGACAAGGTTTCCTATGAGCAGGCAGCTCCGATCTTCTGCGCCGGCTACACGGTTTATAGCGGGCTGCGCTGGGCCGATCCCCGACCGCATGAGCGCGTGGCGGTGCTGGGCATCGGCGGGCTTGGACACCTGGCGGTGCAATACGCGAAAGCGGCGGGTTTCAATACCATTGCCATTTCCCACTCACCCGATAAAGACAAGATGATTCGCGATCTGGGCGCGGACGAAATTGTCCGCGACGGAAAGGGTCTGTCCGAGGCGGGTGGCGCCGACGTAATTCTGAGCACTTCCAATTCGACGAAGTCCATGGTGGACAGTATTCAGGGCCTGCGGCCGGACGGCCGGTTTGTGGCGATGGGCGCCGACGTGGAGCCGATTTCCGTTTCTCTCACCGACCTCATCATGAAGCGCATTCGAGTGATTGGAAGCCAGCAAAACGGCCCCGAATATCTTTACGAGGCGCTTGATTTCGTGGCCCAGGGAAAAGTTAAAACGATTATTGAAACCTACCCCTTGGCCGAGGCTCAGAAGGCTTACCAACGCGTTGCGGAAGGCAAAGCGCGCTTCCGCGCCGTCCTCACCATGTAGCCATCGCGCCGGCTGGCGTAGACATCTATGATGTCCGCGCCGCCTGCGGATTAACCCGCTACCACGTCAAATAATTTTTTCGCTTCACCATCACGAGAGAATCGACTTCCTTGTTTGATGCAGGCATCAGGGATTTCCTTGAAGAGGATTCAGGCCTTTCCCTGATTGACGTTTGTATCCAAAAGGATAATGTGGGATAAGGAGCGCCAGCAATCGCAACGCAGCGGGCGCTAACGGAGATGCAACGGGTTCAGAGAGTGTTTTGAATGGAGAGTGAGATTATGCGCACAACACTGAGAGTCTTAAGGGATTTCTCTATTTTAATGGTTATAGCCGCGGTTGTGGCCGTGCCGGGTATGGCCAAAAATGGAAAGCAGGCGGGCGCCAAAAATAAGGCCAAAGTCCAGGCAGCGACTGGGCCAAAGGTGATCTGGCAAGACCCCGGCGATATCGCCTCGCGCAACCTGTTTTACGGGAGTGGCGGCGAGGAGCACGCGCCCAAGGGAACGGAATACAAGTTCATCGCGGAAGACACGAGTGGCACCACCCCCAAATTCGACGTGAAAGATGAAAATGGAGTGACCTGGCGGGCGAAGCTCGGGATCGATGCCAAATGTGACACTGCCGCCGCGCGCTTGTTGTGGTCAGTTGGCTATTTTGCGCCGGAAGATTATTACCTGCCTTCGCTGCGCGCCCGGGGTATGACTGAACAGAACATGAAACGCGGCCACAAGTGGTTCGCTCCAACCGAGGATGGGACGGTCACGGGCGGCATAAGACTGAAGCGCAAATTGGAAGGCGAGAAGAAGCTCGGCGAGTGGGCCTGGTTCAACAACCCTTTCCAGGGTTCGAAAGAGTTTGACGGCCTTCGCGTGATGATGGCCCTGTTGGGCAATTGGGATACGGCCACCAAGAATAATAAAATCTTCAGCGAGAAGAACGGCGAAATCCATTACGAAATCACCGACCTGGATGCGACCTTCGGGAAAACCGGGGACAACGCTTTTAATCGGTCCAGAGGAGTGCTGGGCGATTATCAGAAATCCCGATTCCTCGCTGAAGTGAATGGTCAAGTTGTGGACTTCGCACCGCGCCCGCGGCCATCCATAGTCCAGAAAGTGGATCTGCCGGCTAAAGTCCTTCACACGCAAATCGCTCAAGTCTTACAGAACGTTCCTCTTGAGCACGTGCAATGGATCACCGGCCTGCTCTCCCAGCTTTCCAGGGATCAAATCCGGGACGCTTTCCGCGCCGCCGGGTTCCCCCCGGAAGAAGTTGATGGATTCACCGACGTCGTGCAAAAGCGGATTGAGGCGCTGAAGAACCTGGGGACATCTTCTGTTCCTACTGCCGGACCAAACACACAATGAGAAAGTTTAGTTGCCATCTCGCCCGTGCTCGGCGGGTCAAGAACGGTCGCGGCGAGATTTGCTGGCTGTGGGCCTTGCTTGTCCCGGACGCAGATCCGAGTGGACCCTTCCGCCTGTCAGCAAAGGCCAATGAAGTTTTGGCGTGGGGATACTAACGCGTTGCGGTGGCGAGGATTGCCACGGAAGGGCCGCGGCCCGCTCGCCTCGGCAAGCGGGCCGCGCGCTAACTGCCGTTATTTCTAGTGTTGCTCGTCGTGATGATCGCCCTCGTGGGCTCTCTGGTAGCCGGCTTCGTAAGCTTTCTGGTCTTCGTCTTTCTTAAAGTGCCTCTTCCTGTAATGGTCCCGCTTATGGGCGGCGTCATCCTTGCCTTCGCGCATCCCTTGCTGGTACCTCTTGTTCTTCGAGTAATCCTGGTCCTGACCTGCGCCGTTCATGGCCGGAGACGCCACCGCGCGTACCGTGCCCCCAATGATGCCGGTGCTCACCGCGACCGCCAGAACCCAGGCATAAGGCTTAAAATTCATTCGCATAAAAGTTCCTCTCTTTGTTTTTTGTATTGATCGACGGCATCCGGTGCTGGAAAACCTGCATCATGCGTTTCCCGCCCTGCGTCCGCACCATTTTGCCGACGAAGAATCAGTACATATTGTACCCTCCGGCCATGGCGGCCGTATGTTCAATATTGCTCACTCATTTGATCAAAACAGCACACTGACGGCGGCCCCCAACGGAAAGCCGGGAGCGGGTAGCCATCTCTGAAAGCGCGATGCCCTTCTTCCCTGGGCCCTGCCTCTTCTCCAAAATTGCAATCTGGAATTTGAGATCTGATATGCGCTCTGCGAGCGCCGCAATGACAAGGAACTATAGCGCAGGGTCCGTCCTCCGAACCTGCGGCTTTTCCACATCCTTTCCGCGTACGTTCAATACATAAAAAGCCAAGTCAAATAAAGAAGTGGAAAATCCGCCCGTCGCGGCGTGCTGGAGAGCTAGCATTGCGCTGCGCTTTATTTCCCTCGGGTGGCGCCTGCGTTGCGAACTTTGGAATGTAGGCGACAGCAAAAACTATGAATTAAACGCATGTCCAATTCTGATTTTGTTGCTTGTCACAACGACCTAAACCCATACATCGCAGACAACGCGACGTATGGGCCACCCGCGCCCAGAATTGCCAGGCTCGAAATCACTGACGAGCTCTTACAAACTAATGTCCAATGTTAAGCTCAAGGTGGATTGCGTCGTGAACGCGATATCCACTGTCAACCAGAACCACATGTCCTCCGATCACGACGTATCGGTAGCCGCGAGGAGGACGGCCCAAACCACGTATCATATCATCGGGCGCGGGGCGAGCCATCCTCCGCATGTCGTCATCGAGCACGTACCCCGGCCGGATCCGCCTCTCGTAATCGTCATTCCATTGGTCGGGTTGTTTAAACACCGGGTGGTCCTGGTGCTGGTTGTAGTAACTACGGGCGGCTTCTTGTTGCCTCTGATTGAATTGGCGATATCGCTTCTTAGTCTGGCCGCGATTCTCATTCCGTTGATCTTGCCCGCGGTTTTCGTCATTCCGGTCTTGTGCCACAGCCGCGATGCTTATAAAAGCAAACAGCGCCGTCGCACAAGCTGTGATCAACCATCGTGTTTTCATTAATTTCCTCCAATCTTAAATGTGAGCCTGCTTACGAAGCCGCATCATCGTCAACACTGCAAACAGAATTATCGATTCAGGAACTTCATGGACGTAGGCCAAATAGGTTTACGATTCTTGTCGTTCACCCTCTCTAATTCGGTTGCCGTCCCACACTAGAAGAATCTAAGGCGGAGCCAGGCGGGGTGGAATCAGGTAATCACCCGATTTTACGGTTTAAAACTCCTGATCAATTTGAGGGCCCACAATCCTTGATATTTGATCAGCGCGGGAACTTGTGGAGCGGGTGGCGCGACCCGCTCGCCGCGGCGCTACCTGCTCGAATGAATGGACCGGCGGGGAAAACGCAGTTCAGAGCCGCAAGGACAAGGAACTGTAGCGCAGGTTCCGTCTTGCGAACCTGCGGCTTTTCCACATCGTTTCCGCGTGCGTTCAACCCATTACAAGCCAATTCAAATAAAGAAGTGGAAAAGCCGCCCGCCCCGGCGGGCTGGAGAGCGAGCATCGCGTTACGTTTTATTTCTCGACGCTTAGGGCGGGTGGCGCCCCGATTGATCGGGGCGACATCAAACCTATGAATTAAACGCATGTCCTATTCTGAATTTGTTGCTTGTCCCTGAGACCTAAGCCCGTACATTGCAGAAAACGCGATCCCGCCTTACGGGAGGCCCCCCGCGATAGGTTATAAACCGTTCGGGATTGCCTGAAGGGCAATACTGTGGGTAGCCGCAGGTGAAACCTACGGACCACGAAGGCCCTTCAAAATCATCCCGGCCCTGACCGGGCCGCACATCAAAGCCGTCAACCCGTCGGACGACGGGTTGATGATGTCTTTTGCCTTTGCTGTTCCGCAGGTTGAAACCTGCGGCTATCCTCCGTCAACCGCTCTGCGGTGGGTTGGAACCGTTTGTGATTGCCCGAAGGGCAATACGGTGGGTAGCCGCAGGTGAAACCTGCGGACCACGAAGGCCCTTCAAAGTCATCCCGGCCCTGACCGGGCCGCACATCAAAGCCGTCAACCCGTCGGACGACGGGTTGATGATGTCTCTTACCTTTGCTGTTCCGCAGGTTGAAACCTGCGGCTATCCTCCGTCCACCGCTCTGCGGTGGGTTGGAGCCGTTTGTGATTGCCTGAAGGGGAATCCGGTGGGTAGCCGAAGGTGAAACTTACGGAAAGAAATCGCCATCCGCGTTGCCCCCAGCCCCTAGCCACCAGCCTCTGTTCTTCTCTCCCCACCTAACAGCTAGATCCTAGAACCTAGCACCTGTTCCTCTCCCCCAGTGCTCGAATGAATGTGCCGGCGGGGGAAACGGAATTCAGAGCCGCAAGGACAAGGAACTGTAGCGCAGGTTCCGTCCTGCGAACCTGCGGCTTTTCCACATCGTTTCTGAGTACGTTCAATACATAAAAAGCCACGTCAAATAAAGAAGTGGTAAAGCCGCCCGCCCCGGCGGGCTGGAGAGCGAGCATTGCGTTACGTTTCAATTCCCGACGCTTAGGGCGGGTGGCGCCCCGATTGATCGGGGCGACATCAAAACTATGAATTAAACGCATTGGCTATTCTGAATTTGTTGCTTGTCCCTGAGACCTAAACCCATACTTCGCAGACAACGCGATCCCGCCTTGCGGGAGGCCACCTGCGCGTTCAGACCCGCCCTGCCTGGAATTTCCGCAGGAAAAAAGTAGCGCAACACTCGCTCGTCAGTGTTGCGGCTTTTCCAAGCCGTGCCGGGTTCAAGCACGGCTCCTGGTCATTTCTCTTCCGAATCCCGCAGGACAATAATTCCCCGCGTTCTTCAATCAAACCATCCCCAATGTGGCCGCGCGCCAGCGGGTAGATACAAGCCGCTGTCAGTCGTCCTCCAATTGACTGTGGGCTTTTCCTATCGACAAAAACCCACGGTCACGAATCCGTCAGTTGACGGACTGACCGCGGCTATCATTGGCTCGTAGCACGGGCATCTTGCCCGTGATTCGGCCACGTGCAAGACGCCCGTGCTACGTGGTGAAAGAGAACCGTAGCGTCCCGATCTGATCTGGCTCTCGCGCCAGGCGCTTAACTTCATGCGGGTAACTTTATAGATTTTGCCCTTCTTGTCGTAGGTGGTCCACTCGCCCACTTGTTTCCCCATCGCAAAATATCCGGAACGCATTCGGGCGCCCTCTTTTCGAAACCATTCCCAGTACCCCTCGGGCTGGCCATCAATCATCGTCCCTTTGGCCCAAATGCTGCCGTCGTTGTGGTATTTGATGTAGTTTTTCTTCTTCTTGGAGATTGTTTTTCGAGGCATGGTTCTGTCCTTTTAGCATGGACTTGGCCCGCTCGCAATCAGCCGCAATGAACAGCCAGAAGTGTCAGTTTTATGTAGCGGCGGTCTCTGACCGCCGTCTTTTGATTCAAGGGAATCCGGCGGTCAGAGACCGCCGCTACAACAAACTGACCCACAACCCGCAGGCGCGGGACGGGCATGACAATGGAGCGGGAATGATCCGTTAGAGGCTCAATCCGAACGATACCCAACAACATTAGGCCGCTACCCGTTTTCCACGCGCGCCTTGATATCCTCGTACGCACTTTCGATCAGCCTGTTTAGCGCAGCGGCGCTGGTGGCCGTTCCCGGACTCAGCTTTACATGACGCATGAACTTGCCTGTGCCTTGCAACAAGCGGGCGGGATCGGGCAGCGCTGCGCCGTGAAAGAACCCCACGTTGACGTGCGATTTGAATACATTTACATAGCCGAAGGGCGCGTCTCCCAAACATGCCACCGGACAGCCGTCATGCAGAACCTCACGGACTTCGTCCCCGCACTTTCGCATCACCTCAAACCAATGCTGCGCGATGGCGCCGAGTTCACCCGCATGAGCTTTCATCCACGCATCGATGGCGGGGTCGCGCTCGACCGCGCCGTTGAACCGCAACAAGTCCATTCTCATCGTCGCTCACCTTTCTGCTTTCGGGGTCCAGGGCTACGTTGCACTGAATTGTAGCGCGGGTTTCCTCACCCACGATCGACCTTCGGGAACGCCGGTGGGGCGCCCATGCTTGGGGCCCCGCCCGGCGCTACAATAAGAAGCAGGCTGGCACAAGTCCTGCTGAGCAGGTCGCCACACTCTGGCCACGGCCGTTCTTGGCTCGCCGGGCAAGCCCTTCTCGTAGGGGCGGTTTGCGAACCGCCCTGTTTTGGCCGTTTCATGTTACCGCGGGATTCATCAACCGTCCCACGATTCCTCAGGGTCCGGTGGGGTGGGGATGGGCTGTTCACGAACCGCCCCTACCTTTCGGGGTCTGTCGAATCTCAATTAATTGGCCGCTTGGGGAGGCGAATCCTCCATTGCAGGCGCCCAGGCGCGATCGAATCTTGCTTCATTACTCGCCTGGGCTCGTCGACCGTTGGATCTTCAAATAACCATCCCACCGAAGCATCCTTTGTCCGCTTGTGCACGAATAATTAATAAGTCGTCCAGACGGTTTATTAATTATTGACCAGTCGATTAGACATAAATAGTCCAACTGGACTAATAATCATACATTGGGCCTATAGTCCATTACAGCAACACGAGCAACATGCGTGACGCGAGAAACACTTGCCTTTAACATACTTAAAATAAGCGGTTTATTGGTTATGCGTTCCAGCGAAAAACTATTGACCATCGTTTTCAGCCCCTTCCCGCCCCATGGATATTGCTGGAGCCTTGTGCAAGGGAATCTGAATCAGGCAGTAGCCGATGATAACGAAGGCGATCAGGGAAAGCCACCCGCCCCAGTTGGCAAGAAATGGCAGGTCGTCCTGGCCGGTCAGAATCCGGGTGAGTGAAGGAAGGTTGCTGACAAAGAGAGCCGCCAGCAGGATTCCCATGATGGCTTCACCGGCGATCAGGCCAGAGGCCAGCAGAGTCCCGCGCTCCTCGAACTTCGCCCTCTCTTCCTGTGAAGGCTTGCGATGCGCCACCGCCCAATCGGCCAGCCACTTCATGACCCCGCCCACAAAGATGGCGGAGGTGGTCTCGAGCGGCAGGTACATCCCTACCGCGATCAGCATGGGCGACGGCGCTTCGATCATGATGAGAGCTACGCCCATAAGGCAACCCATGAGGATCAGGCCCCACGGCATTTGGCCGCCCACGATCCCCTGCGCCAACTCGGCCATTAGTCCGGCCTGGGGAGCGGGCAATGCCCGTCCGCCAATGCCTCCGGTGGCTAGATTGGCTTGGTGCAACGCGATGATGGGCCATAGCAGGAAGAACGAAACCGCGATCACGCTCAGCACCTCCACCACTTCCATTTTCCAGGGCGTGCCGCCCAGAATGTAACCCGCCTTCAAATCCTGGATGAGGCTACCTGATACGCAACAGGCGCAGCACACCACGGAGGCCACGCCTAGAACGGCTGCAACTCCGCCCAAACCCTTCATGCCGATAGACACCATCACCAGCGCGGCAATCACCAGGGCGCAGAGTGTGAGCCCGGAGACCGGCTGATTGGATGAACCTACCAGCCCCACCAAATACCCGCCAACCGCGGAGAGGAAAAATCCGGTCAGCGTCATCACCACACCAGCCAGGATCGCCGCGCCCCAGCTTTGAGCGAAATGGTAATAGATGACCGTGATGGGAATGATGAGCCCGATGGTTGAGAGGATGATCCACTTGATGGGGATGTCGATGTCCAGCCGTGTTTGCAAAGCCTCGCCAGCACCTTTAGCGGAAGCGGCAAAGGCTCCGGTGATGGAGCGCCAAATGGAATCGCGCATTGAGTAAAGCGTATACACGGTGCCCACCAGCATTGCCCCCACTGCAATCGGCCGCACGATGCTGAACCAAACGGCGTTGGAAACCACGTCCCACGATGCGGCGCCACCAGCCGGGGTGCCGAGCCGCTGCGGCAAGTCGGGGTCCACAAAAAGCACCAAGGGGATCAACAAGAGCCAGGCAAACACGCCGCCGGAAAAGTTGATGGCCGCCAGACGCGGCCCGATAATGTAGCCGATTCCAATAAGTGCAGGCGAAGCGGCCGGCGTGGTGTACCCAATTCCTCCGGTGTAGGCCACGTTGCCAATCGATTTGTTTTCCGAAGTAAAATTGATGACCGACTTGGGAAAATGAATAAACGGAAGCGTGACCTCTTCCTGAAAAATCTGAAAGCCTTTGGCGTCTTTAAGGAATTGCAGCAGTGCGCCGAGGCCGAGCGCGCCGAATACGTATTTTGGAGCGTCGGTGGTCCCTCCCTGTCCCGCCTTCACCACTTCTGCGCTCGCCGTGCTTTCAGGAAAAGGCAGGTCGGGAGACTCAACGCACAACGGCCGACGCAGGATGATAATGAAGAAGACGCCGAGCAATCCGCCGGCAAGCAGGATGAATGTGCCCACCCAGTAATGGCTGGCGAGGTCGGTCCACAAACGTTGTCCTCCAACGTTGACCATCATAAAAGCCGGGATGGTGAAAATGGCGCCCGCCACCAGCGCTTCGCCAACCGAGGCCGCCGTGCGCGTCAGGTTCTGCTCCAGAACGCCGCCGCGGAAAAAGGGCAGGCGAAAAAGCGCGATCGCAATCACCGCCGCGGGAATGGTGGCCGCCACGGTCTGCCCCGCCTTCATTCCCAAGTACGCGTTGGCGGCGCCAAATATCGCCGCCATGATGATTCCGGCCAGCGCGGCCTTGACGGTAAATTCGGGCTCATTGGAATCATGCGGGACAAAAGGTTTAAATTTGGGGGCGTTGGTTTTAGCCACTGTCCACCTCCGGGCGGAAATCAAATCGGCGCGACTGTAGCACGTTATCGGTTAAATGTGGATGGCGAAAGAAAGATGGAATGAAAACCGTATTAAGGTCTTGGCAATGACTTGAGTTCTCTAGTAAAGCTTACGTAGAGTTGAAGAATCTCTCAATCAGGCACGAATCAATCTATGCGCCCATCTTCCAAGGATCGGATACCTCGCCCATTCCCCCTGGTTGGCCTTAATGCCATAAGCAATAGCCAGGATGAGTGTGACGAGCCATCCCCCCAAGAAGAAAAGCCATAGCAGAGGGAAGAGAATGAACATCTCGAAAGGCGGCCCACTGGAAGGACCGGCGTGAACGTGCATTGCGATTGAGCCGAAGAAGAGTATGAACCATATCACCACACCGATTATCGCGAGCACAAAATAGGTGCCTTGCCAAAGCAAAGCTTGAATGGCGTGAAAAGACACAAAGCGTGAGTTGCGCTTTACGATGAGGATCACCAAGGGGCCGATGAACCCGCCAAATAGCTGGAGGAAATGCGCCAGCATGGCGAAAGTGCGCTCGTCGGAAGTGGGGAGTGCAGAAATTTCCTGATTCAAATCAGGGCGCCAACCCTTTTCACGCCACGAAAACAATCACTGCCCCAACAATTCCAAATACCGCCCTACGGCTTCAATCCCCCGGAAGAAATTGGGAAGGTGGAACTTCTCATTGGGGGCGTGGAGATTGTCGTCGGGCAGGCCGAAGCCCATCATCACCACCGCGGCCTTCAGATGAATGTCAAACAATCCGGCAATGGGAATGGACCCGCCGGAGCGCATATAAACAGTCTTCTTCTTGAAGACCTGTTCCATGGCAGCGGCGGCGTCAGAGATAAATCGGTTCTCAGTGGAAACAACCGACGCGGGAGCGGAACTCAACAACCGTACGGTAGTCTTGATGCCGTGCGGCGTGAGCTTTTTAACGTAAGCGGTAAACTGACGGATCACTTCTTTGGGATTCATTTCCGGAACCAGGCGCATACTGATTTTTACCGTGGCCACGGCGGGGATCACCGTCTTTGCGCCCTCACCCGTAAACCCGCCGCGAATCCCATGAACTTCCAGTGTGGGACGGGCCCATGTTCGCTCGAGAACATTGAAACCTTTTTCACCCACCAGCGCGGAAGATCCCACTTCATTCTTCAAGTATGCCTTTTCATTAAAGGGGAGTCGCTTCCAGGCATCCAATTCTTTTTTGCTCGGCTTCTTCACCCGTTTGTAAAAACCGGGAATACGAATTTTCCCGTCCGGACCTTTGAGGCCGGCAATAATTTCAGCCGCCGCCTGAAACGGATTGGGCGCGGCGCCGCCATAAACTCCGGAGTGCAGGTCGTGAGAGGCGCCGCGCACTTCCACCTCGGTATAAACCAGGCCGCGCAATCCGGTGGTGAGCGTGGGCAGCTCGGGCGCAAACATTTCCGTGTCGCAAATCAAGGCCCCATCCGCCTTCAACTTATCCGCATGCTTGGGGACATAGGCTTCAATATGCTCGCCGCCCATTTCCTCCTCACCTTCAATCAGAAACTTCACGTTGATGGGCAGTTTGCCTTCCGCCTTGAGAAAGCCCTCCACCGCTTTCATCAGCAGATAGGTTTGTCCCTTGTCGTCCACTGCCCCGCGCGCATAAATGTTCTGATTGCGGATGGCGGGTTCAAAGGGCGGCGACAACCACTCGTCCAGCGGATCGGCGGGCTGCACGTCATAATGCCCGTAAATTAAAAGCGTCGGCTTCCCAGGCGCCTCGAGCCATTCAGCGTAAACCAGTGGATTCTGATCCGGAGTGCCGTCAATAATTTCCACTCCGCGCAGTCCCATTTCGCGAAATTCGTTGGCCACGAATTCGGCGGCGCGACGGACGTCCGCCTTATGTTCGGGGAGCGTGGATATGCTTGGAATTTTCAAGAAAGACGTCAGCCCATCGAGAAACCGGTCGTGGTTTGCCTTGTAGAAATCGAATGTCTGCGTTGCCATGTCAGGCTCCTGAAATTCATCAAATGTTTTAAGACGCCTCGGAATTCGCAATCAGCGAGGCAACAGGGACCTGAGCGGTCCTCTAAAACCGGGATATACATAACCACGTTGAAACCGAAGTCTACACCGGCCACCATGCCGCGTCAATTATAGGCGCTACCTGCAGAAGTTTGCTTGAGGTGTCACTTCGAATCGGATGCCTCTCGTGGCCCACCGGTGGCGAGTCATTCCCGCGAACACGGTCAGGTCGCCCCTGAGTTGACCGTGGGCCATCGGAGAAAATCCCACGCTCAGAAGAACGTTGAGCGTGGCTACCAGATGGCTTCTATCAACCGAAAGGCCACGGAGATTCTTGGGACGAAATTCGGCGGTACCGGTTGATCAAATCCGAGACGTAGCGCAATGCTCGCCTTCCAGCGTTGCGGCTTTTCAAGTTGTTTTATGGATATGGATTGGAGATTATTTTAAGTTAACGACGTGGAAATGCCGCAGGACCGGAGAGCGGGTCCTGCGCTACAGGTTTTTTTATAAGCGGCCATTACAAATCCCGAGGCCGAATGACCCATTCGACTGTCAGTGGTAGCCACGGTCAACTTGTCCTTGAGTTGACCGTGGGCCGTGCCGCCGGTGAAAAGCCCACGCTCAGTAAATCGTTGAGCGTGGCTACCAGCTCGGCTCCTTTCGCGGTTAGCCTTGGTCGTTCAGACCTTCCAAGTCTACCGTCGAATTGGAGCCGACGCCGTTATCCAATCAGTCCGCTCGCCGCGGCCGTTCTTGGCCCGCCGCGCCCGGGCGAGCAGGTAGCGCAGAGTCTCTGCCCCTTAGACTCTGCGGCACTTCCAGGTCAGATTCCGATCCGGCCGTCCACGGGTCTGAGCTTGTAATCAATAGACAGAATCTGTCCCGTCAATCGCCGAAGCCGCGGGAAGTCAGGACAGTTGCATGGCCAATGATATTGAAAAGCCGCAGAGTCTGAAAGACACAGACTCTTCGCTACCCGCTTCGGAGGTCGAGACGCGCGCGCGAGGATACGGAATGGGTTCCCGCTCGCTGAAGCGGAGTCCATCGATATTCACGGGAATGACAGCTAAGGATGGAGTCGCAAGCCGGGGTTACGTCGCCCATGTTAAACCGGTTGAAGAGGTTAAAGGCGTCGGCGATGATCTCCACGTTTCATGCTTCGCGAAAGGGGACGGCAAGCCGTCCCCCTACATAACCTTCAAGATTGGGATCGGGCGAAGCCGGCTTGAGAGGAATCCGGGAATTAGAAATTCGAAACTGGAAGATCAAAACCCGCTTGCCAAGCGGCGCAGAAAGGAATCCAATTCCACATGACACCACTTCCCAAAGGCTGGTTGATTTGTCTCCATGGGTGGTTTAATATGATCTTGTTCGGGTAACCAAACCTAGCGGAGGCAGGCTAGCAATGGGAACCACACATTTTGCTGACCAACGCCGTTCACCTCGAGTACACGAAGCCATCCCAATTCACTACGCAATCGCGTCAGAAGACTACAGAGTGGAGCACGAGACGACAACTCTGGACCGCTCATCCACCGGATTAAAGATTCGTACTGCTGATCCTTTGTCCCGCGGAGAAACAGTTATAGTGATGTCGCAGAGCGGTTCACCGAGCGCCATCCCAACTCGCGTGGCGTGGGTGCACAATCCAGAGCTCAGCTTCGCGGGCGCTGCCGGGCTCGAAATCCTGAGCTCCTTGCCAAAATAGATGCGCCCAGTTGCATCGGGTGCCCGGTTTCTTGTTCCCCCCGGAATTGAAACAGTCGAAATTGCGAGACTTAGTTTGGGTTTCGGTTTTCTGGACTAACACAAGCGGGTAGCGCAGAGTCTCTGCCCCAGAGACTCTGCGGCACTTCCAGGTCAGATTCCGATCCGGCCGTCCACGGGTCTGAGCTTGTAGTCAATAGACAGAATCCGTCCCGTCAATCGCCGAAGCCGCGGGAAGTCAGGACAGTTGCATGGCCAATGACATTGAAATGCCGCAGAGTCTGAAAGACACAGACTCTTCGCTACCCGCTTTCGCCCATTTCTTACCGATCGAGTGTTCTTCACTCCGCCGCTCCCGCAGAATGATTCAATTCGAGATAATGCCCATATTAGGATTACGCGGTATCGTGCAAGACACAAACCGCAGACCGCAATTACGGCGGTCGGCGCTACCTGCTGCCTCACCTGCAGTAACTACTCCACCTTCGGCTCTTCCGAAGTAGTGATGGCAGCTCCATCCGCCGGATGCGCGGCAATGCGTTTTTGGACCGTCACCAGGTAATGAAATGCCGACGCCAGGGTAAATCCGAGGGTGAAATACACTGAGAGGTGAACGGCAAATTCGGCGGGGGAAGAGGCGCGCGCCTGGGAATAGACCGCTACAAAAATCGTCAGCATCTGAAAAAATGTTGAGACCTTCCCCAGCAACGACGGGCGAAACGGCCGGTAACCTGCAACCAAGGTAATCAGCAGCGCGGTGATGATCAAAGCGACATCGCGGCTCAAAACCACGATGGTAATCCACCAGGGGAGGGCCCCTCGAAACGCCAGTAACAAAAATGCGGTCGCCATCAAAAGCTTGTCCGCAATGGGATCGAGCGCGACGCCCACCGGCGATTCCTGGTGAAGAAGGCGGGCCAGTACGCCATCCAGCGAGTCCGAGACCATGGCGATGGCCAGCACAGCCAGCGCCCAGCCGAATTTCCTTTCGACTTCGAGGATCGCAAAAAGCGGGATGAAGACGAGGCGCAGAATGGTGATTTGGTCGGCGGCGGTCAGAGTGCGCGTTGACATGATGAGAAAGACACTATACTGGCAGGGCTTTGAAGGTGTCAAACCTTGAGACTTGGTGGTGGTGTCTCAGGTTATAACTAATACGGGAGTGGCTTCGACGGCGTGCCCCCTCACCCGTCCCGCGCCGGCTGATGAATGCGCAGGCCGCGGTCCCCCGGGCAGAGAGTGGGGCCCCCTCCCTCTCCCCCGGAGAGGGAAGCCAATTACGAGCCTAGCCTTCTCCCAGGGGAGAAGGTGGCCGACGGAGGAGGCCAGATGAGGGGTAACTCCGTCAAATTTCCCAATTCCTCGCCTGACAAAAGGTTTGATCATCCGAAAAGGAAAACCGAGACATTTCCGACTTTGTAAGAGTAGACAGCAGAGTTTAAACAGCAGACAGGAATTAAAAAGCCTATTTTTGCGGGACATCGCTGAGCGCGGCGCGTATTGCCCCCTCGAGCGACGGATAACGGAACTGATAGCCTGTTTTCTCCGCCACCCGGGGCATCACTCGTTGGGATGAGAGCAATACGGCCGTGACCTCGCCGAGAGCCAATCGCAAGGCGAATTCAGGGGCGGGAAATATGGCAGGGCGATGAAGTACGGTGGCGAATGTGCGGGTGAATTCATTATTCGTAACCGGCGCGGGCGAAACACCATTCATGGCGCCGGAGATTTCATCGCTCGCAGACGCATGCAGAAGAAGCCCGACGACATCGTCCACGTGAACCCAGGACATCCAATGGCGGCCCGTACCAAGCCGGCCTCCCAAACCGAGCCTGAACGGCGCCAGCATTTTTTTGAGCGCCCCGCCGGTTTTACCCAGCACAATTCCGATGCGCGCCGTAATTACGCGAATACCGAGCGGGCCGGCACTGAGCGACTCCTCTTCCCAGGCCTGGCATACTTCCGCCAGATAATCTTCCCCGGGCTTGGAAGTCTCATCCAGAATCTCGTCTCCCCGCGATCCGTAGTAACCGACTGCGGACGCTGCGATGAGAACACGAGGACGGTTTTTGAGCGATTCGAGCGCCGTCACCAGATTGTGAGTGCCAAGAACGCGGCTGTCGCGAATGCGGTCTTTTTTTTCTTTCGTCCATCGCCCCTCGGCCACGGGCTCGCCCGCCAAGTGAAATACCGTGTCCACGCCTTCAAACGCCTGTCGCGCCGGCGGGCCCGATTCGGGCTCCCAACAGATGGCCTCGACGTCGCCGAGAGCTTTTTTGGCGGCGTCCGGTTTGCGGGTCAATACGACTGGCCGCTCGAGGTCGCGTAACAGCCTCTGACCTATAAATCCGGTCGCTCCAGTCACCAGCGCGCGCATGGGATTACCTCCGCCCAATTCGCAATCAAAGCTACGCAATAGATGTCACGACTTTACCCATTGGATTTGACGGTGTAAAGGCGTAAACGGTTATCAGGGGAATTCAGAATGCGAAATCCGCAGTTTGTTAAGAGGCGTATTCCGCCCATGTCATTCCGATCAGATATTAATGGTGCCCCGGCACTTTGGAGCGCCGCAACCACAACGCACAGTCTCATCGGTCTCGTCATAGTTGTAGTCCACGGTAAGTTCCTCACCTTTGTGGATGGGTCGCAAGCTCATGTAGAGGATGTGTCCCCTGATGATTCGGGTGACCAGGTTCGGTTGGCAGGAGTGGTTGATCAGTTCCGCGCCGGAGCCGCCCACGGACCCATCAATATTCCAGTAGTCGTCCAGAATGAACAGGTACAAAGTCTTGTGGCGGCGCGCGGCCTCGCGTGGGCCAATCTTTTCGCCGGTATATTCAATCACCTTCCGGTTGGCGGGGATGTCGGCGTCGGCGTAGACGCCCCACTGGTGGATTTTTGATTTGCCTGCGCGTAACGGAAAGCAGCAGAACTCGGGATCAATCTTGGGAACGGGGTTTGCGGGTTTCTTGAGCATAAATTCAAATCAAACCTTCGGCCCTTTAATTAAGAGGAAGGGTTGTTTGTCCAATAGCTGTAGCCCTCGCCTCCTTGGGGGAGAGGGTGGGTCGCCCCGGCGACACGGGTGAGGGGGGTTTTCTGTCGCCAGTAAACAATTTGGGTAGAGAGGATACCAGACTCAAAGCCTTTCCGATGAAAAGCTCAGGTGCTTGCAACACTATTCCATTCGGAAACCGCGCCACAGTGTAACCCTCCCGGCGCAAATACCGATCACGGGTACGGTCCTTTAGCGCCTGAATCGGTTGCGAGTGAATGCTCCCATCGAGATCGATCACCAAGCGTCGCTCAGAGAAGCAGAAATCGACAATATGATTTCCAATGGGGTGCCGGCGCCTGAACTTAAAGCCTTGAAGACGTAACTTTCGTAAAAGATACCGCGCGTTCTTTTCCGCTTCGGTCGCCGTTTGACGCAAGGCTCGACCACGGTCAGTCTGCGTTCGGCTTCGGTCGCGATGACTGGCGGGGACTAGCTGGGTTGGCAGTTTGTTGTTCGGCGCTTGGCACCCCCCTCACCCGGTCCCGCATCGCGGGCCCACCCTCCCCCCCGAGGGGGCGAGGGTTACAATACTATCGCGCTTCGACGCCGCGTCAAGGGCTCGAGAAATATCCACGAATTGATGAAGCGGTGAGACCCACGAAGACGGAGGGGGATCTGGAGCGAAAATAGCGCGCGCTGGCTCCTATTCACGCATTTTCAAGAAAATTATGGCGCATGTGCAATAATGAACATACTTCTTTTCCCGGTACGGCTAAATTGCTGAAGATTCAGCTCGCTGTGATCGCGCGGATCGGCATCGCCGTGGGTTGGGTGGTCTACGACCTGAACCGGGCGTTTCGTAAACCCGCGCTGACCGGCAAACTCCGGCACGAAACCATTGTGGCGACGACTCCTTGCAACTTCTCCATGCTCTATAAATTCGTGACCACCCGAGGCTGGCATCAAATTCACAAGGGAGCGAAAAATGGCTGATCGTACCCTTAAAACCTCGCCACAAATTTATGCGCGAATCGGTGGCGTGATCTATCTGATTCTCATACTCGCCGGAATGTTAGGTGAGATTTTCGTCAGAGGCAAACTCGTTGTGGGAGGAGATCCCACTGCCACAGCCCAAAACATTATGGCCTCTCCGGTGCTCTGGCGCATGGGTATCGCCGGCGACCTGATCATGCACGTTTGCGACGTCCCTCTCATGCTCGTTTTTTACGTGCTGCTCCGGCCGGTGAACAAAAATATTGCTTTGCTGGCGGTCCTATTCAATTTGGTGCAGACCTCTGCTTTGGTCGCCAACAAGTTGAATCTTTTGGCGGCATTGTTCCTGTTGGGGAACGCAGACTACCTGAAAGCCTTTGAACCTCATCAGCTATATGCTCTAGCGTACCTTTCTATTAAATTGCACGATTACGGATTTGGCGTTGGCCTTATTTTCTTTGGCTTTGAGTGCCTTGTGATTGGGTATTTGATTTATAGATCGGGCTTTCTCCCCAGGACAATAGGCGTGCTGATGCAGATTGCGGGCATTTGCTATCTGACCAATAGTTTTGCGCTGATTCTTGCGCCCACGTTCGAGAATAAGTTATTCCCCGCCATTATGGTCCCTGCTTTTATCGCGGAAATGTCATTGTGTCTGTGGCTGATTGTGAAGGGCGTGAACGTCCCCAAGTGGGAAGAGATGGCAAACGCAGGCGGGCTATCCGCGGTCTAGCGCCTCAATCAAGCCGGTGAATTGTTTTCGCGCAGGCTTTTGCCGCAATTTCTGCACGCCGTCCGGCGGCGTGCGTTGAGCGTGCCACATTTCGAGCAGGTGATGTACATGGCGCGGGCGAAAAGATTGGTGATTACCGCGCTCACTCCCAGTATGCCCACTACCAACAGAATCTGCTGAAGAGTTGAGCTCATCGTGTTGAATTGGGCGATTGAGTGATTGGGTGAATGCAAAAGAAAGATTCTCATGAGGTCCGAAGATCCTCGCGATTGCAGGTCCATCGAAGAATCACTCAATCATTCAATCGCCAAATCACAAATTCTCTCAATGACTCAATCGATCAATGAATCAATTTCCTGCTCTACCCGCCCTGACCGCTTCCAGAAACTTTTGCGCGTTGGAAACGATGGCCGCCACATCCCCCGCTCGCAGCGCCTTCAAATCACATAACTCGCCACCCACTGCCACCGCGGCGGCGCCGGCCCGGATGTATTGGGGAGTCGTTTCGAGCGTTACGCCTCCGGTGGGAATGTATTCAATGTGAGGGAACGGACCTTTGAGAGCCCTAATGTATTGGGGACCGCCCGCAGGCCCGCAGGGGAAAATCTTGACCATGTCGGCGCCCGCCCGCCAGGCCGCCAACACTTCAGTAGGCGTGAGCGCCCCGGGGAAGCAAGGCTTGTTGAAACGCTTGGCGGTCTCGATCACATCAAATTCAAGCGAGGGCGTGACTATAAATTCCGCGCCCGCCGCAATGGCCGCCTCGCAACTTTTCCCGTCCAGCACTGTCCCCGCGCCGAGCAGGACTTTGTCGCCGAAATCCTTCGCCACGCGTTCGAGCACGCGCAGAGCGTCAGGAACGGTCATGGTGATTTCGGCGATGCCGATGCCGGCGGCCAGGATCGCCTCCGCCGCCCGAACCGCATCCTCCGACGACGGTGTGCGAACAATGGGAATCAGCCCAACTTCGCGAACCTTGGCGAGGGCTCTTTCTTTGGACCACGACATTTTCTAAACCTCTTTGGCAAGTGGCGGGGAGCGGGAAGAAATGATGAATGCAGAATAAAGAATGATGAACGAAAACAGGGAACCCATTTATTAAAGTTCATCATTCATAGTTCATCGTTCATCGTTTCCGCCCTACCTCGCCACCCTCAAGCTTGCACCTTTCAACAAGCTCTCCACTTCCTCGCGCGTGGCCCAGTTAAAATCGCCGGGCATGGAATGTTTCAAGGCGCTGAAAGCGTTTCCGTAACGGACGGCGGCATCGTAAGTCTTCTTCGTCAAATAGCCATAAATAAATCCGGCGCTGAACGAATCGCCGCCGCCGATGCGATCCACGATTTCGAGTTCGTATTTCACGTCATCGTAATACTTGCCGTCGGCGTATGCGATAGCCGTCCAGGTGTTCCGCCACACCAGGGGATTCTCGCGCAGGGTAATGGCCACGGCTTTGAAATGGAATTTCTCCTGAAGCCGGCGCGCCACTTCCTTGTAACTGGCGGCGGAAACTTCCTGAAAACCCTGGGCGTCGGTCTTCCCTTCCGCTTTGATTTTGAACACCACGCCGGTATCTTCTTCGGTGGTGATGAGGACGTCCACGAACTCCATCAGCGGCTCCTGAACGGCCTGGGCTTTTTCCGGCGTCCACAATTTGCCGCGGTAATTCAAGTCGTAGCTCACGGTCACGTTCGCTTCTTTGGCCGCCCTCATGGCATCGCGCGTGACGGCGGCGGCGGAATCTGAAAGCGCGGGCGTGATGCCGCTGGTATGAAACCATTTCGCCCCGGTTAATACGGACTTCCAATCCACTTCCCCCGGCTTGATGGCGCTGATGGCGGATTGGGCGCGGTCGTAAAGCACGGAACTTGGCCGCGGCGCCGCGCCGAATTCGACGAAATACAATCCCATGCGCCCGCTGTCCGCCCAAATTAGATGGGAAGTGTCCACGCCCGCCTGGCCCACTCGATTTGCCGTCAATCGGCCCAGCGCATTTTTTGGCAGGCGCGATATCCATGTGCTTTTCAGTCCCAAGTGGCTGGCGCCCACCGCCACATTCAGTTCGCCGCCACCCACCTGAAGATCGAGCGTAGCAGTCTGCTCCAAGCGCTGGAAATGAGGCGGCGCCAGCCGAATCATGGCCTCACCAAATGTCACGACGTCATACATACGAAACCCCCCGCAACGGTGGAAGTAAATTGAAAGGCAAGTGCCCACTATAAAGTACGTTGAGAAAAATTACAGCCTCTTTTACATGAACGCCGCTGAGTTTATTACTTCCACTCGCGGGGAAACGCCCGGGAAAGTGCCACGAATGACCAAAATCAAGTATCCTTGGCCACTGCCGGAGCGCCGAAGGTGCAGCCTCCGAATTCCGTGAAGTGGACGTGACTCATGCTCATCAAGCGATGCGCGCTTCCTGGTGTAGTTTTGTTTCTGATATTCACATCGGCCTCGTACGTCGGCGCTCAGTGGATTCCACCCGATCCGGTAACCGAAGTTGAGAAACGATCGGACAGCGTTTTGTTCACCATGAAATCCGGTGTGCTTTGGATTCAAGTTTGTGCGGATTCCATTATTCGGGTCAGATATTCACCCACGTCATCGTTCCCGGCGGCCCCGGATTACGTGGTGACCAAAACCAAATGGCCCGAAATTCCTTGGACGATGCAATCAACGGACAAAGACGTGACGCTCTCGACGGCGCGGATGAAAGTGACCGTTGCCCGCAATAATGGCGCCGTTGAATATAGCGACGCCGATGGCGTGAAGCTGGTTCAGGAGGCAACGCGGACGCTGGCTCCGTCGAAAGTAAACGGGGAAGATACCAATCGCGCCGAATCCTTCTTCAGTATTTACGGCTCGGAGGAAGCCTTCTACGGGCTCGGCCAGCATCAAGCGGGAGTTTGGAATTACCGTGGCGAGTCGGTGGATCTATCCCAGGAAAACACCGAAATCGCCGTCCCTCTCTGGTTATCAAGCAAAGGCTACGGAATCTTTTGGAACAATACTTCCAGAAGCATATTCAACAATCGGTTCGTTCATTCGCTGTATGTCAGCTCGGAAGTAGCGGATGAAATTGACTACTACTTTCTCTACGGCCCCGAATTCGACAAGATCATCGCCGGGTATCGTGAGCTGACCGGCGCCGCGCCGATGTTCGGGAAGTGGGCCTATGGATTCTGGCAGTGCAAAAATCGTTACAAGACGCAAGACGAGATTCTGGGCGTCGCCCACAAATATCGCGAGCTCAAAATTCCGGTGGACAACATCGTTCAGGACTGGTTCTGGTGGACCACCACGGGCGAATTTAAATTCAACAAGAATTATCCCGACCCCAAGGGCATGATCGATGACCTGCATCGCAACAACTTTCACCTGATGATTTCCATCTGGCCCTATTTCTATCCCGGCTCTACAACCTATGCAGACATGGACAAGCGCGGATATTTTATCGACCGCACCAAGGCGGTCTCATTTCATCCGCTCGGCAATGCGCTTTATGACGCCACCAATCCCCAGGCCGCTGCCTACTACTGGAATCTGGTGGACCAATCACTTTTCAAGATCGGCGCCGACGCTTGGTGGATGGATACCGACGAGCCCGAAACTGAAGGCCAGGAGGAGAATATTCTGCTGGGGCACAAACTCGCCATCGGCAGCGGCGATCGGTACGCCAATATCTTCCCGCTTCTGGATACCGCAACCGTTTATCATGGCCAGCGCAATGAAACGGATCGGAAGCGCGTCTTCATTCTTTCGCGCTCCGCGTTTGCCGGCAACCAACGAAACGCGGTCACCGCCTGGTCAGGGGACGTTCTTTCCGACTTTGAATCATTCAAGCGCCAGATTCCGGCGGGACTGAATTTCGCCCTCTCCGGGATTCCCTACTGGACCACCGACATTGGCGGATTCTTCATCGGCAATCCAAATGATCCGGCCTATCGCGAACTTTTCGTGCGCTGGTTTCAGTTTGGCGCGTTCTGCCCCATCTTCCGAGTGCACGGAACGCGGACGACAAATGAGAACGAATTGTGGTCTTATGGCCCCGAAGCGCAAAAAATCCTGACCAGCTTTGACCGCTTGCGATACCGGCTGCTGCCCTACATCTATTCACTGGCGTGGAAAACCACCAGCGAGAGTTACACCCTCATGCGACCGCTGCCCATGGACTTCCGTTTGGATATGAGAGCCCAAAACATCGGCGACCAATTCATGTTCGGGCCCGCGCTCCTGGTGAATCCGGTAACCGAACCTGCAGCAACCGTTCGCCATCTTTATCTGCCCAAGGCGAAATGGTATGACTTCTGGAAGGGCACGGAGGCTGAGGGCGGCAAGTCGGTGGACTCGCCCGCGCCGCTCGAACGGATTCCGCTCTTCGTTCGCGCCGGCTCCATCATTCCCATGGGTCCGGATCTTCAGTATTCAACCCAGGCGCCCGCCGACCCCATCGAATTGCGTGTCTATCGCGGCGCCGACGGCGATTTCACGATCTACGAAGACGAAAACGACAATTACAATTACGAAAAAGGCGTGCATGCCACGATTCCCCTTCACTGGGACGACGCGCAAAACAGATTGACCATCGGTGAGCGCCGGGGAAGTTTTCCCGGTATGCTCGAAAAACGCACGTTTCGCATTGTGATGGTGGGTCCGAATCACGGAACCGGAATCGATCCGGCGGCGCAGGCTGATAAAGTGGTGGAGTATTCCGGGAAACAAATTCGGGCCGGTCTTTGATTCACGGCTAGGCGATTCCCGCACTTGATTTCGAGGACAGACGTGGCATCTTCCCATCCAATTTCCGCCCCTCAAAACCCCACGGGCAATCCGCCCCGCCTCAAGTACGCTCCGGCGTTGGCCTGCGTACACCTGGCGATGATGGGTATTCTGGCAGGTGGCGCGGCTCTGCGCGAGTCGGCCACTTTTGATGAATTCGCCCACGTGGGCGCGGGGGTGAGCTATTGGCAGAAACTCGATATGCGCTTCAATGAAGAACATCCGCCGCTGGCTAAAGTGATCGCGGCCATCCCATTGGTACTGCGCGGAACTTACGCCGACTACTCCCACATTTCATGGACCAACAGCACAAAATTTATGCCGCACGCATGGCTGGGTCAGTGGGTGTTTGGAGAATGGCTGCTGACGCGTTGGAACAATCCCGTGCGGACGCTCGCGTGGGCCCGACTGCCCATGCTGCTGCTCACGCTGCTTCTCGGATGGGTGGTTTTTGCATACGCGCGCAGCCTCGGTGGCGACTGGGGCGGATTGCTTTGTCTCTCGGTATATGTCAGCACGCCCACGTTCATCGTTTTCGGCCCGCTCGTCCATACTGACCTGATCGTGACTTTGTTCTGCCTTCTCACCCTGTGGCGATTCGCTCATCTTTGGCAAGAGCCGACACGGAGGAACTCCGCTCTCTTCGGCCTGTGCCTGGCTGGCGCTCTGCTTTCGAAATTCTCTTCCGGGTTGTTGTTTTTTGCCTTCGGCGCACTTTCGTTGAGTGCGCGCTTCATCGCGCTGCCCCATGTGCCTCACGGCAAGCCGGAACTCCGAGCCTGGCGGCGCGAGCGCTGGCGGTGGACGCTTAAAGGCATCCTGTTGGCGGCCATTGTGGTCTATTGCTTTTACTTTGTCTTTTCCTGGGGGCAATCAACCGACGCGCTCTATCTAATCGGACACAGCTCCGCCTGGGTGCCCCTGCGCAGATTACTGATGCCGCCGTGGCTCTACCTTCGCGGGCTGCTCATGTTTATGCTCACCTCCAGCCGCCCGACTTTCATCCTCGGCCACGGCTATTCTCACGGCGTCTGGTTTTATTTCCCCGTCATATTGGTGCTGAAATCGACAATTGGCTTTCTTGGATTGTTAGCGCTCGCGCTGTTCATAGCGGTGGCCAAGAGAAGGCATGGGCGAAGTGTTTCTGCCATTTTCCAGGGCGTGACATTACATTGGCGGGTGATTTGGGTTTCGCTTGCCGTGTTCACCGCCGCCTGCATGGCCGCGCGCATGAGCATCAGCATTCGGCACTTCAGTGTGCCGCTAGTCCTGTTAATCCTCATGCTGGCGCCGCTGCCACAGATGATACAGAGCCTCCATCGCGATTCTCTTTTTTGGGGTCGCTTCGCCAGCGCGCTTGCTGCCCTTCTGACGGTCAGTTCCATGATCGCGATGGTGCGCGCCTATCCGAATTATTTTTCATTCTTCAATGCACTCACTCGGAGCCATCCGGTTTATTGGTGGGCGAGCGATTCCAATGTGGACTGGAACCAGGCGCTCCCCGAGGTCAGGAGATTTGCCGACCAGCGCGGGTTGAAGATCCTTGAGCTCGATCCTTACGGCGCCAACGACCCCAACGTCATCGTGCCGCAGGCGCGATTTTGGAATTGCCAGCAACCCACTCCCGACGACGCCAATCAATGGGTTGTAGTCTCGTCCAATATAATTATGGACGCGCACAACTGCATCTGGCTGATGCAGTATCCGCACGAAATGCTGGCGGGCGGCAGCATGTGGGCGGTACACCTGCCTCCAATAATTCCGCCTCCGGGCGCTGCTGGCGGTCCTCCGGCGGCCTCCGAGCAGAAGCAGTTTCTTGGATTCCCCCAGGACTTTCGCCTGTTCAGCCTCAATCTTGTCCGGCATCCCGAACAGCTTCCGCAAGCGTGCGCCGATATTGAAGCCCAGATGCGGAAGTATTTTCAAAAGTGAGTTCGAGACTAACCGGCAAGTGTGTGACGAGCGAAATCAAGGCGCTTTCAGGTAGGGTCATTCCCGCGAAGGTGGGAATCCAGCCCGAAATCGATTGAAAGTGCCACGAAAGACTGGATTCCCGCCTTCGCGGGAATGACAGTCGTACGGTATCTATGGAATCCAAAGAATCCATAGAGTAAAATTCAGAAGCAATGAGGAAATTAAGTGCTTTAAGGAAATCGCGGACTGATTGGAAGCGAGTTCGCGCGCTAAAGGATGACCAAATTGATTTTTCGGATATGCCGGAATTTACGGCGGGGATGTTTGCCCGGGCGGTCGTTCGGCAGGGTTTGAAGCCGTTATCCAGGAAGGTACACCTTGCCATGCTACGGAATCACACCCAACATAAAGATGCTGGTTCGCTACTGGACATCCCCGATGTCGACGCCGGCCTTCCGCGTGAGGAAATCGTGGATCTGGTGCGCGAAAGCCGCCGATCGACGGGGCGCCTCCGAATAAGAGTTGCGCGTTCGACGGGCACGCGGATTCAGTCAAAGGGTAGCAACCGTCGGCCACTCAAGCGAAATCGCTAAATCATCTTTCGCGATAATTCCCGCCTCCGTAGCCGGGACAACTGAAATAGCGGTTCCCAGCGGCCAGCGGCCAGTCTTGCCCAAGACAGCGATGGCGGTTACAATTGGTAGGTAGAGAAGTGTGCGCCTACTGAATGGCAATGCATGGGTAATTATTTCCAATTCGCATTAGGCAAGGTCATCGGGACGAAGAACGAGCGCGAGTTGAAGCGCATGGCGGCGCGTGTGGACGCTATTAACGCGCTCGAACCCGAGATGAAGAAGCTCGCCGACTCCGATTTTCCCGCCTGGTCCAAAAAATTCAAGGAACGCCTGGCGAGCGGCGCCTCGACCGACGACATTCTGGTGGAAGCGTTCGCGCTTTGCCGCGAGGGCGGGCAGCGGGCTCTGAATATGCGGCACTTTGACGTTCAATTGATCGGCGGCATGGTGCTGCACGAAGGCAAGATCGCGGAAATGAAAACGGGCGAAGGCAAGACGCTGGTGGCCACCCTGCCAGTTTATTTGAATGCGCTCGAAGGCAAGGGCGTTCATGTGGTGACGGTAAACGACTACCTGGCCAAGCGCGACGCCGCGTGGATGGGCCCGCTCTACCGGCTGCTGGGGCTGAGCGTGGGCGTAATCGTGCACGATCTCGACGATGACGAGCGCCAGCTTGCTTATGGTTGCGACGTGACCTACGGCACCAACAACGAATACGGGTTCGATTACCTGCGCGACAACATGAAGTTCGACCTCAAGGACTGCGTCCAGCGCGTGCACAACTTTGCCATTGTGGACGAGGTGGACTCCATCCTGATTGACGAGGCGCGAACGCCTTTGATCATTTCCGGTTCGTCGGAAGAATCGACGGAAAAATACTACAAAATCGACAAGATCATCCCCAGCTTCAAAGCGGGCGTGGATTACGAGGTGGATGAGAAACTACGCCAGGCCACCATCACCGAAGCGGGCGTGGCGAAAGCGGAAAAACTGCTGGGCCTCGAAAACATGTACGACCCCGCCAACGTGGATTACATCCACCACGTCTATCAGGCCTTGCGCGCCCACACGCTCTACCTGCTGGACCGCGACTACATCGTGAATCCCGAGGGCGAGGTCGTGATCATCGACGAGTTTACCGGGCGCCAGATGCCCGGCCGCCGCTGGAGTGACGGCTTGCACCAGGCGATTGAGGCCAAGGAAAACGTCAAGATCGAGAAAGAGAATCAGACGCTGGCCACCATCACTTTCCAGAATTATTTCCGCATGTACAAGAAACTCGCCGGCATGACGGGCACGGCGGAAACGGAAGCGGCGGAGTTTGAAAAGATTTACAACCTGGAAGTAGTGATCGTCCCCACCAACAAATCGCTGATCCGCCACGAGCATCCGGACGTGGTCTACCGGACGGAACGGGAAAAATTCATCGCCTCGCTGGAGGAAATCAAGGAATATCACCTTCGCGGCCAGCCCGTGCTGGTGGGTACAATTGCGATTGAAAAATCCGAGCGCCTCAGCGCCCAATTGCGCAAGTCCGGATATCTGCCGGCGCGCCTCCAGACGTTGGTGAAGAGCGCGGGCCTTGATGGTCCAAAGTTTGAAAAGTGGGCCGCCTTATTTGCGGAGCGTCACGAAGCGGCGTGCGAGTGGCTGATTCGCACCGGTGTAAACGTTTCCGCCGTGCAAAAGATCCTGAAGGAAGGGCGCTTCAAGACTCTGGCCACCAGCGTCAATGGGAACCATACCGCATTTCTGGAAGCGATTATGAAGCGCGCCGAGCAGGGCTACGCCATGCGCGAGCTTCCCTCGCTGGATGTGGCCATGGCGCCGCGTATTTTGGATCTGGTAAACACGGCGGATGCCAAGTTTGTTCCGCTGCTCGACTACCTGATTGAGATTCAGTGCCGCCCGAGCCGCCTGGTTCAAGTACTCGACGAGGGCGAGCTCGAGCACGACATCCTGAACGCCAAGCAGCACGAGCGCGAAGCCTTGATTGTGGCCCAGGCCGGACGCGTGGGCGCGGTAACGGTTTCCACCAACATGGCGGGCCGCGGAACCGACATCCTGCTGGGCGGCAATCCCGAATTTATGGCGCGCGAGGAATTCCGCAAGTCTCCGGAAAAATATCGCGAGCAGGGCATTGACCCGGAGCCGCCGGACAATCCTCCCGCCGGTTCCACGGAAGAAGTGCTGAACGCTTACGCCGACGCTTACGCCGCGTGGCTCAAGAACTGGGGAGAATTCGTCAGCCGCTACCGGAAAATTACCGACGTGGAACACGAGCAGGTGGTCAACCTGGGTGGATTGCACATTCTGGGAACGGAACGGCACGAGGCCCGCCGCATTGATAACCAATTGCGCGGGCGCGCCGGCCGCCAGGGCGATCCGGGCTCGTCGCGCTTTTATCTTTCGCTGGAAGACGATCTGCTGCGCATTTTCGCCGGCGAACGAATCTCCAAAATCATGCACCGCCTGGGCATGGAGGAAGGCGTCCCCATTGAGTCGCGCCTGATATCCAAGCGCATCCAGGCGGCGCAGAAAGCCGTGGAAGCGCAGAACTTCGAGTCCCGCAAACATTTGCTTGAGTACGACGACGTGATGAACAAGCAGCGCGAGACGATTTATGGCCGCCGCCGCGAGCTGCTGGAGGGTGGTGATCAGAAAGACACGGTGATGGATGCGGCGGACGGGGCCGTCCTATGGCTGATTGACACCTACTGCCCCAAAGATCAGAACGCCGATGAATGGAACCTGGAAGGCCTGCATACGGAGTTTTGGAGGCGCTTCGGGATTGACCTGAAAAAGCTCGACCTGAAATTCGATCCCAAAAGGCTGGACGAGCTCACCGATCAATTGAAGAAAACCGTTCGCCAGCGATATGACGAGCGCGAGGCGGTTTGGGGCGCGGAACGCATGCGCGCCCACGAGCGCATGATCATGCTCCAGGTGGTGGACGCACAGTGGAAAGACCACCTGCTGACTATGGACCATTTGAAGGAGGGCATCGGCCTGCGCGGCTACGGCCAGCGCGATCCATTGGTGGAGTACAAACGTGAGTCCTACGACATGTTCGTAGAGTTAATGAACCGCATTGAGGATGAAACACTCCGCGTCCTCTTCCTGCTGAGGACCCCTGAGGAAGAAGAGGAGATGATCCGCGCCTACCAGCGGCGCAAGAAACGCGAGCAGCAGGAAATGCGCATGGTGGGCGCCGGCGCCGCTCCATTAGAAAAGCCTCAGCAGGTCATTCGCCGCGAGAAAATTGGCCGCAACGATCCTTGCCCGTGCGGCAGCGGCAAAAAATATAAGAAGTGTCATGGCGCCGCCGCCCCTGCCCCCGGTGGATCCGCCGGCGGCTCCAACAAGCAGCCCGAAGCCGACGATTGACAGTAGTGTTCTTCAAATACCGGACGCGATCAGCCTGATCAATCCCTCACTTTCACAGCGAATGGTGTTGTAATATCATTCTTCCTTTGTCAAATGCTGCGCACACGCGCGAACAGTTTTTCGCTTGCACAATGGAATGCCAAGGAGAAATCCATGAGAGCCGTCAGAGTTTTGGTTTGCTTTTTAGCATTCGCCGCGATGGCCCAATCCGGCCGCGCACAGGTAACCCATGGCCAGCCTCCGGTGTTGCCGGCGCCGTACATCAAGCCTGTGGTCGCCAATCCCTCAACCGTCAGGACCACGCCGGGGTTTGTACCCAAGGCGCCCGGCGGTTTCACCGTGTCCGTTTTTGCGAGCGGTGACTTTAAGGAGCCTCGCTACATGGCGCTGGCGCCCGATGGGGAAATTTTTCTGGCGGACACCACGCTCGGCAAAATTTTCGTTCTGCATGATCCCGGGCGCAGTGGCGCTTCGGACGGACGAACCGTTTTCGCCGACGGCCTCAAAGAACCTTTCGGCATCGCTTTCCATGAAGGCTACGTTTACATTGGCGATACCAATGAGGTAGTGCGCTTCCGGTTCGACCCCAAGACGTCGAAACGGCTCGGCGAGCGTGAGCATATTTTGGACCTGCCGAGCGGTGGAATGCACTCCACGCGAACTGTGGTTTTCAGCGCCGACGGGAAAAAGATTTACGTTTCCATCGGCTCGGACAGCAACGCCTCCCCCAACACCGATTCACGGCGTGCCGCCATCCTGGTCGCCAACCCGGATGGCAGTGACTGGTCCATTTTTGCCAGCGGCCTGCGCAACGCCGTGGGGCTGGCGGTTAATCCGGAAACCGGCCAACTGTGGGCGGACATCAACGAGCGCGATATGCTGGGTGATAACCTGCCGCCCGATTACTTCACGTCAGTCAAGCCAGGCGGATTTTACGGATGGCCGTATAGTTACATTGGAAAAAATCTGGATGACCGGGTAAAAGAGCAGCGGCCTGACCTGGTAGCGAAGGTCATTATTCCAGACGTGCTGCTAGGCCCGCACGTTGCCCCTCTGGAAAGCGCATTTTATACCGCCAAGCAATTCCCGGCTGAATACTGGCACGGAGCTTTTATCGCCGAGCACGGTTCCTGGAACCGGAGCATCTTGAATGGATACGCTGTGGCGTTCGTGCCGTTCAAGGGTGGCGAGCCGTCAGGTCCACCCACTCCTTTCCTCACCGGCTTTGCCCCCGACCCAAATTCACAGTACGTGGAGGGCCGTCCGGTGGGCGTGGTGGTGACCAAAGACGGATCTCTGTTGGTGTCCGACGACGGTGGAAAAGTGGTTTGGAAAGTTTCCAAGGCGGAATAGGACAAGCCGGTAAGATTACCCTGACTACCAGTCAATGCACCATCTGCCACGCTTTGATGGCCGCGATGGGATGGCGGGGCACGCCAGGGACTCTTTGATGATCCGCGGCAGATTGCTGGCAGAACTGCTTGCGTCACTCTGCGCGTAGAGCCTCGACGGGGTTCACCGTCGCCGCGCGGCGCGAAGGCACGTAGCTCGCGAGCATGGCCGCGCCGACCAGACCCAATGACACTGCGCCATAAGTGACCGGATCGAGAGGGCTCACGTTAAACAACAGCGACGCCATCAATCGCATGATAGCCGCAGCCGTGGCCAGCCCGCAGACGATGCCGACAGCAGCCAGCAATAATCCGTGACGGACGAACATGGCCGTCAGTTCCTGCTGCTGCGCGCCTAGCGCCATGCGAATGCCTATTTCCCTCGTCCGCTGCGACACCGAATAAGCGATGACGCCGTAGAGTCCCACGACCCCAAGCAGCAGCGCCATGCCTCCGGCGACGGCAAGCATCACCAGCGTAAATGATGTTCGTGCCATGGACCTCCCATAGAAGAAATCCAGCGTGTGAACGTCCGCCAGCGGAAGATTGGGGTCCACGGACCAAACGGCCTTCCGGACCTCCTGCATGAAGCTCTCCGAACCCGCGCGCGTGCTCCGCACGGCGAAAGCCAGCGAGCGTTGCACCAACGGGTCCTCACCATAGAAGTGACTCATCATGATGGGCCAGCTCACCGAGGTGGGCGAGCTCTTGTTCACCCCGTCCTCATGAACGTCCCTGGTTACGCCGACGATTTCCCTCCAATCGTCCTTCATTCCTTCGCGGATTCGCTTGCCTAGTGCGTTAGCCGGGTCGTGCCAATAGTCCCGCGCCGTGCTTTCGGAAACCATGGCTACCGGCCTTTTTTCATAAACGTCAGTCCAGGTGATGTCCCGCCCGGCGATCAGCGGGGTGCCCAGGGTTTTGTAGAACCCGGGTGATACGAATTTGAACCGGCGGATGGGAGGAAGCTCCCCCTCGGCATACGTCCGGTCCGCCGTGAAGAGGAGATCAGAGCTTGTGTTTCCGTCCATGGGAATCGCAGTGGAGAGACCGACTGAGGTGACGCCCGGAATCGCTTCGAGCTTTCGCAGAATCGCCTCTTGCATGTGGACCACTTGCTCGGAGTCCTTGACCTCCGCCTCCGGGATGGATAGGCGAAGAGTCTGGACATCGGCTGGAGCATCAAAACCAGGATCAACGTGCGTCAAGGCCCGGAAGCTACGAATCATCAGCCCCGAGCAGACCAGCAGGACCAGGGCAAGGGCAACTTGAACGATCACGAGAACGCTGCGTGCGCGGTGCCGCTCGCGGCTCTGGCTAATCGCCCGTCCACCCTCGCGCAGGCTGGTTCCCAAACGCACGCCCGCATATTTGAATACCGGAACTGAACTAAACAGCACGCTGGAAAGCAGCGAGATGACCAGGGTGAAGAGCAAGACGGGCGCGTCGATTCCAATTTCACTAAGGCGCGGCAGCCCGGCCGGCGCCATGGCCACCAGCACGCGCAAAGCGCCATACGCAATTCCAAGCCCAAGCACGCTGCCGATCAACCCGAGGACCAGGCTTTCGAAAAGCAAGTCGCCGGCAATACGGCCGCGGCTCGCTCCCAATGCGGAGCGAATCGCCAATTCCTGCTGCCGCCCCTCCACTCGCACCAGAAACAAGTTGGCCACGTTCGCGCAGGCGATCAGCAGCACCATGCCGATGCTGCCCATAAGAACCCACAGGACGCTGCCGACGTCGCCCACCACGTCGTCTTTCAGCGGTCGGACGTTGGCCATGATGTGCGCCTGTTCGAATATTTTGGGACTGAATCCCTGAGGCGCGGGGAAGCTCCGGGTAACGATGGGAAGCATGCGGTCCACGTCAGCATTGGCCTGGGCAAGTGTAACGCCCGGCTTAAGTCTGGCAACCGCCTGATAGCTGAAATTACCCAGGACAACTTTTGCTCGATCGAACTTAAAGGGCCGGATCAGCGAAAAATCCCAGCCGTTTAGGAAGATGAAGTTCCGAGGCATGACTCCAATAATTTCGTGCGGCTTTCCGTTGACGGTGATGCTTCGCCCGACTATGGATGGGTCCCCGCCGAACTTCCGGCTCCAGTATCCATGGGTGAGCATCACAGTGTCCGCGCCGCTGGCGGAATCGTCCTGGCGCGTGAACCCGCGGCCCAGCATGGGCGCAACGCCCAGAATGGGAAAGGTTCCGTCTGTCACAAGCAATGAACGCAGGTGTTCGGGTTCGCCCACGCCGGTTATAGTTACCGAGTCGCCGGTGTAGATTCCAATGTCCTCAAAAGCGTGGTTTTGTTCCCGATAAATGAAGTAGTTGGAGGGTCCCAGGGTCAACTCAGGAATATTGATCCCAGGGGCAGCGTGCCAGACTCCCACCAAATTCTCCGGGTGGGAATAGGGCAGAGGTTTTAGGAGGACACCCTCCAGGACGCTGAAAACGGCCGTGCTCGCACCCACGCCCACGGCCAGCGTGACCAGAGTGATCACCGTGAACATGGGAGCGCGACGCAGCCGGCGCAGAACTTGCTTGAGCTGATTCCTGAGTGTCCCCATAATCTTGCCTCCAAGCTTAGATGCCCTATCGTCTGCATGAGAGTCCGTTATTCAACCCTCGTAATCTAATACGCCGGCTGAAGATATAAGTTCCGGAGATAATTGACGCTAAGAATCGCTGCGCATGGCGGTTGGCCGGCACAACCGGTCGCCGGTCGCCTGCCTGTCTCATTGGATTCTGTGCATTCCGCTTTTCCATCCGTCCTCGTTTTGCTATCCTTTCAGTTTCCGCAGGCGAGAATCGAATAGAGGGTTTGTTGAATGGGAGGAGACATGGGCGCCGAGCTTCATGAAATGCACGAGCATGCGCACGAGGCCCACGCCGATCCGGGCATGGTGCCGGTCACGTTGACGATGGCCATTCTCGCCGTACTGGTGGCGCTGGTTTCACTGATGGGGCACCGCTCCAACACTGAACAATTGTTGCTGCAAAACAAATCCACCGACCAGTGGGCGTACTACCAGGCCAAGAATATACGGCGACACACCTACGAATTATTTCTCGATCTTCTGTCGGTGTCCGATCCCAAGAACATAGAACTGGCGGAGAAGATCAAGCAGAAATACAGCCATGAGATCGCCCGCTATGACGACGAGCAAAAGGAGATTGAAGCCGAGGCCAAGAAAATGGAGAAGGAGATGGGCGTGGAGCAAAGAAAAACCGACCGGTTCGATGTGGGAGAGGTGTTCCTGGAAAGCTCACTGGTGATCTGCTCCATCACACTGCTCACCAAGCGCCGCGTCTTTTGGGGATTGGGGTTGGTGCTTGGAATCGCAGGAATTGGAGTGGCGGTCTCAGCCTTTTGGATCGGTTAATAAAGATTCCCTCCGTTTCAATTCTATGCCGGCCAATTTTTCGCCGTCAATTTTGAATACCACGCCCTCGCAGAAACCAATTTCACCGCCGATTTCTTCCAGCGCATAGTGCGCGCAGGCATGGAGCGCCGCCGCCTCGAGAATGCCGCCGTGTGATACAACCAGCGCCCGGCCTTCATCCGGCAATTTCCGTGCGATTCGCTGGATGGCAACCAGCATGGTTTCGCCCTGAAGGCGCAGGTAGTTGAGCGCTTCGGGAATGTCCCAGCAGGCTGCGAGTGGACTGATCCCGCGTTCCTTCGCCAGCTCCTGAACCACCCCATCGAACGGTTCCCAGGGATTGACGGCGGTAAACGCTTCGTCCACTTCATAACGATTGAACCCAAAAGCTTCCAAAGTTTCACGGGCGCGTGTGTTGGGACTGGAAACACAAAGGTCATAATGCGGGGCCAGCACGGCGCGGGCGCGGAGGGCCAACTGCCTTCCCTCTTAGCTCAGTCCCTTGCCTTCCCCGCGCTTGCTGTAACGAAAAAGTTCAACGTGTTTCATTATTCATCCTTCATTCCTTCCCGTGCTTTCCATCCACAAATCCTTCCAAAGTCTTCCAGTAATGCTCTCCGCCCGCGGTGAAGATTGAGTTGTGTTCGCCATCTTCAACCGCCAAGAACCATTTGGGTTCAGGCGCGGCCTCAAACAGCTTCTTGCCCATGGCGAAGGGAACAGTGGGGTCGCGTGTTCCATGAATTACAAGAATGGGAGCGTGGACGCGCGCAATCTTGGCCAGGGAATCGAATTTGCTTCGCGGCAGGTATTCGATGAGAGGAAGGTGAAACATCAGGCGGGCCATTTCTCCGGTGTTAGTAAAGGAACTCTCCACAATCAAACCGCCACAAGGGTGGCGCGAGGCCAGGTCCACGGCCACGGCGCCGCCCAGGGAGTGACCGTAGACAATAATGTTCTGAGACAGGAATCGTCGTTGGTCTGTGAGGTAACGATAGGCAGCCTCTGCATCACGGTAGACGCCGATTTCGTTGGGGGAGCCTTCACTCTTGCCGTAACCGCGATAATCGAGGGCGAGGATGTTGATCCCCAGGCGCGAGTAGGCTTCCATCTCTCCCATTTGCCGCCCGATATTGGTGGCGTTGCCGTGCAACCACAGCAGCACTTTTGAGCTGGCCGGGTTCGCCCTGAACCAGGCATTTAGGCGGACACCATCTTCAGTTGAGATCCAAACTTCTTCGAGGTCGTCGGGAAATTTTCCCTGCGCAGGAAACCCCTCGGGATAACGTGGCGGGAAAAAAATGAGGCGGTTTTCAAAAGCTCGAAGCACGGCCAGCACCACCAGGAGCGCCGCACCAATCACCAAGAGGCGGCTTAAAATGAATTTTGAGATTCGGCCGGCACTTACGGGCGCACGAACTCAGTCTAGATGAAAGGGCGTATCAAATAAACGGCTTTGTGGATGGGTACTGTCAGGATCTGCATCGCTGGGAGCGCGGGTATCTCGCCCGCAATCTAATGATCATGAAAGAGCGGGCAAGACGCCCGCGCTCCCGGCGAAATTAGGAGACTGCCTGTGGATGTAGAAGAATAGCGCAAGGAAGGAGTCAAACACGCAGCTTTCCCTGACTGGAAAAGAGCCGGCTCACGGCCCCGCATCGAATTGCACGGGGCCGGGCCGGATCTAATGAGAATTTACTGGCCCTCGTCGCCATCACCACCACTGGGCGAGATGGTTAGGAAGCCACCGCTTCCTTGACGGTTGATGTAAACCAGCACTTGACCCTTGGCCGATCGTGCCAAACGATCGAATTCGGGCACGGAGTTTACGGCTTGGCGATTGATGCTCTCAATCACGTCTCCTTCCTGCACGCCTGCTTGCGCGGCAGGACTGTTGGGATCGATCTGGCTGATCACCACCCCCGTCACCCGCGCCGACAAGCCCAACTCCTGACGAAGGGAGGGGGTGAGGGCTTGCACGGCGATGCCGCGCAACGCACCTTGACTAAGTCCTCCCGGACTATTGCTGGCGCTCAGGTCGTTGGGGCGCTCAGCAAGAGTTATCCTTATGGTCATCGGTTTGCCGTCGCGCACAACCTCCAGTGTAACCACCTGGCCCGGCGCCAAGTTGGTAACCAGCCCTGTCAACTGGGTGGAATCCGCGATCGCTTGGCCGTCCATCTTGCGAATCACATCGCCCTGTTTAACGCCAGCCTTATCAGCCGGGCTGTCCGGAGTGACTTGTTCCACCAACGCCCCGGAGGTGTCAGGAATGTTGAATTGTCTTGCCAGGTCGGGCGTGAGAACATTTACGCCCACTCCCAGCCAGCCTCGGGTCACTTTGCCGTTCTTCACCAGGCCCTCCATCACTTGGCGAACTGTGTTGGAGGGAACGGCAAACCCTATACCGATGGAAGCACCCTCGCCTCCCGGGCCGGAGCCGGGAACGATCCAGGTATTGATGCCTACCACCTGGCCATGAACATTCACCAAAGGGCCGCCGGAGTTTCCGGGATTAATGGCGGCATCGGTCTGGATGTAGTTGGCCACCATATTTGCCTCCGGAGCCTGCCGGCCGAGGGCGCTCACGGCTCCCCGCGTGACGGTAAAATCAAACCCGAAAGGATCGCCAAAGGCCATCACGATGTCGCCCACATGAAGCGTGGAGGAATCCCCCACTGAGGCGGTCTTTAAATTGTGTGCATCGATCTTGACCACTGCCACGTCAGTTAGCGGGTCCGAGCCCACCACCTTGCCTTTAAAGGTTCGTGTGTCAGCAAGCTTGACCTCTATGTCGCTGGCGTTTTTGATCACGTGATTGTTGGTCACAATATATCCGTCCGGTGTAACAATCACGCCGCTCCCCAGGGCGTGTTCCTTTTGCTCGCGGGGAACATTCGGAAACGCGTTACCGAAGAATTGCCTGAATAGTGGGTCATTAAACATGGGAGACTGCTGGACCTTGACCACTTGCGTTGATTGTATGCTGACGATCGCCGGAGTCACGGTCTCGGCAATGCGCTCGTAAGCATGGTTCTGGCTTTCCAGTGTATTGATGTCGGGGCCATCCAAGCCCGCCCCGCTGGGAATGGCAAAGCTCGGGTTTCCGGCCATAGCCTGCCCGGGAAAACCGCGGTGGTCCATGTAAAGAACAGTAGACAGGGCCAGGCACAGGACGCCCACCAGCGTCATGCTTAGCCCGAGAAAATTGTCCCTAAGAAATTGTTTGGTAGAATGCTGCATGATCTCTCTTCCTCCTCAGTCATTTCGCAACCATCCCGCCCTATTGCGAGAAGAGTTCTTAAGCTCATTGGGTCGTACATATAGTTAGACGCAAATCGAGCCCTTTTGGTTCGCTGATTCATGCACGATAAGCGGGCTTCCCTAATTTTAAATGACCGGAGCTGGCCGCGCACTTGCGCTTACCGCCGTTTCGGCCCGGCGCCGCATTGGTTTGAGAAACCCCTTTTTTTTGAGGGCTTTTAGTGGTAAAAGAATTCTGAAAGCCCGTGCTATAATCCGGCGCGCGGGTCGCCCACCAGGTGGGGCAAGCCTCGAGGCTGTCAGTGATCGGTTCGGTTGAGGCTGCTTTTTTCAGGATCGGGTAGAACGCCGGACCGTGACTCTCTTTTGTCAGGAGATTCTCCTCTCTCATTATGGCCCCACCCATCGAACAAAGACGGTCGGAACGCGTGGCCAAGGAGATTCCTATCCGCGTCATCGGGTTTGCCTTGGAGAAAAACGAATTCTCCGAGGACACGACGACCGTCACGCTCAGCCGCGAGGGCGCGCGAATCAAACTGAAGCAAAAAGTTGTTCCCAAGTCAACCGTGCGGATCATCAACCTGGAAAGCTACAAAGAAGCTGATTTTCATGTGGTTGGGCCATCAGGTTTGCAGGGTCGGGAAGCCTCCGAGTGGGGCGTGGAATACGTCGAGAGCGGCCGAAACATTTGGGGCATCGAAATTCCGGCAGTTAAGACTCGCGTGGACGACCCGGGAACGCTTCTGGAATGCAGGGTTTGCCACCACCAGGACATGCATGTCTTGTCGCCGATGGAAGCCGAGGCGCTCAACTCAACTGGACTTCTGGCTTTGAGCTGTGAAAAGTGCACCAAGCTGACTTACTGGAACTATGCGGACCCCAGCCTTCGCCCCTACATCCCGCCTCCAGCGGATCTGGTTGCGCCTCCCGTGCCCCAAAAACCGGTGGAGAAAAAGGGCATTGAGAAACGCAAGGCAAAACGCCTTGGAATGAAACTGAAGATCCTGGTCAGGAATTCAAAGGGAGCAGAAGAAGTCACCACCACGGAAGACCTCTCCAAGGGAGGCGTGGCGGTAGCTTTGGCGATGGATTTGCAGGTCGGCGAACATATAACCGTCATCTGTCCTTACAACGGACAGCCCAATGAGCCCACCCAAAAGGCCGAAGTCCGCCGTCGCGCCGCCTTCGCCTTCAATGAGCGGAGACATTACGGATTTCTCTATATCTCATGATTCGTGCCTGACGCGAAGTTTACGCTTGCCCTTCCCCCAGCCTGAGCCTGAAAGTGGGTTACGCCTTCTATTGAAAGCCGCCGCCCGATTATCTTGATTAGGTTTGGGAATTTAGCGGTCAGGCGAAATAATAGGAATCGTTAGATCTTCTTGGGGGTGCTGCCGGTTGGCGATATACTGCACGCCATACCTGTAGCCGCCCGAGCTGGGCACTTCTTTCACCTGAACGATCCGCGCCTGAGAGAAGATGCTGCTCCCGTCCCGCGAATATGGAAGCGCGGCCTCTATATTCGTTCCCATGCCGTATAGCTTGCGGCTGATGAAACACAGGCCCCCGCGCGAAATGTTTTCCGGGACCAAAATCTCTTCACCAAACTGAGGGTGCCGGATGCACAGGGTCATCTTAACCTTGACTCGAGCATGCTTGCGCTCATTCAGAGTTCGTGGGCGTTCTACAACCACTTCACTTTCTGTACTGGGCGCTTCAGGCTGGACGGGTTCACTGGGCTCGGCGAGATTGGATTCTTTCCAGACACTCGGTGTTTTGCAGCTTTTGCATGTTCGGGTTAAGCCATGATTGGCCTCGAAAACCTGCACCTCCATCTCGCTCAAGTAAACGATCTCTCGAAATTGACAATGTCCACACGCAAGCAAGACCCGGGCGGCGGCGTTTTCTGACTCAGCCAGGGGAAAATCAACCCCCCAAATGCTGGATTTGGCGTCAAGAAACTCAACCCCATAGTAGAAGCCGCGTTCATCTTCTCCGAATCTCCCCACTACACGGGCGCCCGTCTCCGCCCCCGTGGCCAGATAGCAGATCTTGACTTCTTGCTGGGGGCCCAGAGCACGGTTCAAAATGACCTTTGCCCCGTGACGGTTGATCGACTTCGTTTTTGTCTCATCTACAAAAGTCACTCCCCAAGTGTCCGCTCCCGATACGCGGACTGGTATCTCGACATAGATACGCTCACTGCGGCGTGTGGTTTCAGTTTCCATGCGGCACCATCCTATAGGATTTGTGGCGTTTTTTCCACTGCGCCTTAATGACAGGAGACAATATTGTTTTCACCATAGAACCTGAATTGCCGTCGGTGCAAAACGCAAACTTTTTAACCGCAATTCTTCCCGTAAAATTACCACAGCCAATTGGAAGATCGCCCCGCCTCGGCGCGTTTTCTTGTCCGCCGCCGTATCGAAATCGAGAAAGATCACAGGGCATTCAGGATATCTTCCAGCCGTTTGTGTTCCTCCAGAGCCAGTTTCCTTACTGCATCGGTCGCAGTTTCATCCGCCCCTTGCAGAGGAATCAAGTGGAACTCTTGCGCGTTGAAGAGAAAATGTCTCAGAGGCTTGGGTGTTTGGAGACCAAGATACAATCTTGCATTGGAGTATTCGAGGTGAGGCCACAAATCAGTGGAAATCCCGGCGTTCGGCTCTCGCGCCAACAACGCATCCATGCCCGAACCGTCCATCACACAATCTCCCAGCAAGCTCAGGGTGCTGGGCATATCCAATCTCTGGAGGACTGAATGGATTAGAGGCTGGGAATCCATTCCCTTCAGCTTTGCGTAATCCACTTGAAGCGGTTGACGCGAAGCAACAACCATCCCGCTTTCCCCTCCCATATAGAAAGCAACGTAAGGAAACACGGAGCGGATGGTTCTGAAAATCATAATGGTATCAGCCCGTGAAAGGTTGAAGAGCGGAACCCACTGTTGGAGCACGCCTTGGTCGGTCAGCCGCGAGGAACAGATTTCGTAAAACTCCTTGGTGTAGAGGTCACCCTCTCCGGCCACCCACAATCGTGAAACTTCGATAGTCAGCAAGTCCAGTTTTTCCGGGTGCGTCAGCAGGTAGTGGCGGCCATCGGCAATGCGAACCTTGGTCCTCGTATTGTTCAGCACGCCAAAATTTAGCTCTCCAAAAAACTGCCGTGAAGCCTCCACAACCCCGGGCGAAAGATCAACCAGTGTAACTTCCTTGAAAGGGAATAAACCCACAATCCCGACTGTCTGCCCCGATCCAAGCCCTATGACCATGGCTGAGCCCTGATCCCTCGAGTAGATCAGGGGAACAAGAGCAACACGGGACTGATCGTGGACTTCGAAATCGTTCCCAGCTTCGTAGAGTCCATTGGCGTAGAGGTGTTTTACCCCCACATCTTGCACCACAGTGGTGAGGCCGCCATTCAGATCTTCCTGGGCAAATACCATCCTCCCGTGTTGGCCCAAGGCCCTTTGAGTCTTGGTAAAATCCCATGTAGGGAACCAAACGCACCAGGCCAGTGCGGGGACGATGGTCAATGGCACTGCCCATCGATACCTGGACTGCCGGGCCACGAGCCCAACGCCGAGGATGAAAAAGGCCAGGCCTGCCAGGCGGCCGCCTTGCTCCACTCCTGTCCATGGGAGAATCAGGAATGTCGCGGCAACAACACCCAGCAGGCTGCCCAGAGTGTTGGCGCCGTAGACGAGCGCCACCGAATGATTCGATGGGCCTTCGAGCTCCAGCCACCACTGCAAAACCAAAGGAAAAATAAAACCCATCAGAACGGCGGGGCCCAGCATAAATAGGATCGAAACGCAAAAATCTACTGAATGATAAATCCAAAATACGGAGCCCGAGGGGTCCAGCCAGTAGTGGAGTAGAACAACTGCGACGGGTGCAAGAACCAATCCTGCCGCGATAGCCGACCCCTTCCCCTCCGGGGCAAGAATTAATCCAAGGAAAAGCAAGAGTGCGACAGCGACAACCACGGACCACGCGGTCCCCTCGAGCACAAGAACACGAGCGCTGTCCCAGAACGGTATGAGGAGCATGCTCAAAATTCCGGCACCCAGGCAAAACAAAGGAAGCAGGCTGGCAGCGGATCGATGCGCGAAATATCGGACCGATAAAGCTGCTCCGGCGCCCAGCCCCGCGATGACGGCGAAGAGCATGACGGCAAAACCATAGGAGCTGTTGTCCAGGAATTCCCCGACCATGTGGTTCCAAATGACTTCTTGGAAAAGGACTAGGAATCCCCCCGCCAGCGCCACAAACATCACCCATAGGCCTCCGCCTGTTGGCATGTGTGCCACAGTCTGGATTTCCGCGTCCCTCAACGGGGTAGCCGTCGGCAGGTAGCCGCGATGAAGGGCGAAAACCCACAGCGCCACCAGCGTATTGATGGCCGCTGCCAGAATCAGCGACGTCCCTAATCCCCAATATGGAATCAGCACAAAGTCACTAAAGAGCGCGCCCAGGGCGGCTCCCAGAAGGTTTGCGGTATAAAGCCTTTCCGCGATGCCCGGCTTGTCTTCCGTGCCCATCGACGCGGCACGCACCGCGATTGGAAAGCTCATTCCCATCAGGAGCGTCGGTACTAAGAGCAACGCCACCGAAGCCACGAACTGGCCCGCCAGCGATTCCGCTGAGCCGATTCCAAACCGAATCGTCAAGCGGATGAAGGTGGTTTCGACAAACCTAAGGACCCATGGAAATAATAAAGAGAAAAGACCAATGGAGAATTCCAGGTAGCCGTATATTGCAAGAAGGTTTCTCAGGCGGGACAGAATTCTACTAGCCATCAAACTTCCCACAGCCAGCCCCAGCATGTAACTGGAAAGAACGACGGCAGTGGCGAAAGCCGTGTTGCCCACCCAATAGCGAAGCAGTCGGGTGTAGGTAATCTCCAAAGCCAGAGCCGAAAAACCGGAGAAAACCATTAAGCACTGGAGGTGTGAATCAAGACGAAAGGACCGAATGAGATGTCTCATTGGGAGGGAATGGGCAATGGAAGGCTGCACTTCTCGAACTACACCTATTCGTGCCGGATTTCGTACCGTGTCACTGCTCTCAGCGTAGGGGGACGGCTTGGCGTCCCCTCTTCTTTCGATCTCGAATCAGATGTAACGGGTAGGGCAAGCCCCCCCACGGCAGATTGGGGCTGGGCTCACGTTAGACCTTGGACCAATTACATTTTCTTGCGGCTATAGGCTGTGCTCACATTAACGCCCAATGAGCCACCCACACGGCCCAACTCATCGTCGTAGTGTACTGGGTAGCCTCCGGCGGCGGTAACGTTTAGGGCTTGAATGGACCCGACCATGTATCCTGCGCTGCCGCCTCCACCCAGAGTTACGCTGGCGAGAGGGGCATTGATGACGGCGGAGACAGCCCCATTGCCGCTGAGAGAAACGCTGGTTCCCGCCACATTTATTTGAACGGCCTCGGGAGGAATGCTGGTGGTAGCGCCATTCCCGATACCGGTTCCGCCAATGGAAACATTTCCTTGGACGTTAATGATAACGTAGCCAGACACCTGGATGGTACCCGAGTTTTGACTGAGACTAGCGATATCGTAGTAGACGGGGTGATAGGCGTCCGGCCCGCCAATCAGACTGAGCACTGGCGCGCCGCCTCCCTTTCCGCCGCCCGTCATGGAGATAGCGCCGACCTCATACGGATGCGATACCGATCCATTGCAAGTAGCGTCCATGCAGGGCGCAGACCAGGCCAAAGGCGGGGAATCAACGCCATTGGGCCAAGGTACATTGTTCCAAGCGGGCACCACGGCGGGCGGCAAAGTCTGAGTGGTACCGACGCCCATAGCATAAGCCGGGGCCGCTCCAGGGAAACCGGCGCGGAAGGTGGGAATGGGTGGAGGGGGCTTATAGGGTCCATTGACGACTTCCCCCGAAACATCGGCAACGGGTCCCGAAAATCCGGCGGTCCCGCATGGGAGGGTAGGATTGGAGCCAATCGTCACATTGCCTCCCACAGAGACGCCGCCTTTGAGGGTAACGCCGCCGTTCGCGCCAACGCCGGCCCCAGAGGAGATAACGTTGATTGCCGTGGTCGAGTCGCAGCCACCGGAAAGCACACTGGCGTTACCGCCACCATACGGCCCATAGGCCGAATTAAAAGCATCCGTGCAGGTGCCGGCGCTTCCGTTCATAGTGACAGAACAAAAACCATATAGCGCGTTGCCCCAGGTGGGGGTGTAAATTGGCTGGACGATGGCTTGCTCCTCCGCTACTGCCACAGTTGCGTTTGCAGCGGAATTTCCCGTCCAGATCGCCCGGGAGGTAATCAGCCAGGTTTCATCAGGGGTCGGGATATAGGGCGGATTGATGCCAGTGTTAACCGTCTGGTAGTTCAACAGATACATGTTGATTTTAAAATAACCGGAATCGGCGCCGGTCGCGGCGTCCGCGGTGATCCGGTTGTTAGTATAGGTTGCATCATTCAAGTCGGAAGCGAACGCCGCGGTCACCAGGCGGGGGACGGCTTCAGTGTCATTGATGTTGGGATAGTTGGTGGACCCCGTTCCGTTATTGTACCCGATCAGTTGAACTGCGCTATTAAGGGTTGCGCAGCCGGAGATGCACGTCACCTGGGAAGTGTTGGAAGTGTAAAGATTATACGGGCTACCGGTCGAAGTGACGGCGTAGTACGTAGACGCTTGCGCCTCGGTAATGGCGCTGTAGTGATTGCTGCGCAACCAGTTGATGGCTCTCTGTATCCCGGCTTTGGCGAGATAGTCCGCCTGCGTATCCAGCTTGTAGTTGTAGCTGGCAAAAGTCTCGGAGCGGGCGGTGAAAACAATGGAGGCCGCGAGCACGGAGAGCACCAGCATCGCCAGCATGACCAGGATGAGGGCCACGCCCTGTTGTGAGCGCAGCCGAAGTGCTGGATCGTCCTTCGGTTTTATAAATTGGGTATAAGGATTCTTTTCCATCGTGGGCAACTCCTTATGGGAAATAGTTCGCCGGGTTGGTCATGGGCAGGCTGGCCGGAATCAAAGACAAATATTTGCCTCCCCCACTGTTATTGACATTGTCCGAGGCGGTCAGGTTCAAGGGGCGAATCTGAGTGGCCATCGTGTACCAGGACACCACAGTGGTCTCCAAGCTCTTCGGGTTCACGGCCACACAAAGTGTAACCACAATTGTTCCAACTTCTGTGACCTGGTTGGGAACCACCCCCACTAGAACCTCGTCTGCAACGGGATAGCCGAATATAGGTTTGCCCGTAGGTCCGTAGCCCGAAACGCAAGGCTCGGCACTTGTACAATGGATGAGCACCTTCTCCACCATAGGAGAGGCTGGGGTGTTGACCTGCGCACCGGTGAGAGGAGGCGTCTCAAGCGCGTAAAAATTTACCGGGGTAATTGAACGGTACAAATTGTAAAGGCTGTATGTGTTCGCAGCCGCGCAAGCAACTCCGGGCGGCACGTAGGGAATGCAAACCGTTTGATTGGGCACCATTTGTGAAATGCTATAAACCACATAATTGATTGTTCCGGTCTGGTTGATATCCCCGTAAAGCTCGAGCCTCATGTCCGCTGATTCCGTATTGTCGTTCACTCCCCCCACAATGTGTATAAGGAGGCCGCCGCCGAAAGGCATTTTGAAACTTGCCACGGGAAAAGGGCCCACAGGGTCCGAGGGGTTACATTCTGGCGTCGTGTTGCGATTGTGGCACGCCGTGAAGATGCCTTGGATCTGATTGAGGCCTGGACATTCTCCAAAACCTGCGAGAACATCCCCTCCATTAGCCTGGTTGGAGGTCGATGTCACTTGTACAATCTCATTGTTTGGGCCCGTATCTACGGATACGTAGTCCCCAGGGGAAATACCAGTAATGTTGTTTAGAGTGATACATTGCGGCAAGGCGCTGGGTGGAACGCTGGTAGCAACGGGAGCAGTCTTGTTGGGATAGAAGTTCGGATTAAACCCAGCCTGGCCAATCTCCTGGGACATCACTTCCAGCGCGGCGCGGGCGCTCTGGTTGGATTCCGAAACTACTTCGTTCCCCTGAAACCGCTTTTGGGATTGCAAGATGAATGGAAATATCGCCGACATCAACAGGAGAATGATGAGGACGCTCACCATCATTTCGAGCAGCGAGAATCCGCCTTGGTTAGATTGTCGTCGGGCTATCCGCGACTCCCGGCAATTCGGTAACGATTTTTCCAAAGGCAGTTGCATAGCGGTCTCTCCCTCCCACCCTTTTATTGCGATACCCGCTCTTGTAGGGGCAGGTCTAGTGCCTGCCCTCTATCCTTGTTGCCGCGAAGTCTTAGCCCTAGAGGGCACCCTCCGTCAGTTGACGGAGGCGCCCATGCTAATTGGGATTCGACATGTAGCTGGTTAAAACCACCACAGGCTTGGGTGCCCCGGAAGAGTTCACGGCGGCCACGGACCATACCCCGACGGAGACTTGTTTTAGGGCCGGCCCTCCCGTCGCGGCAACATCGGTAATCTGCCACATCCGGGAGTAGGCAGGAGCTGAGCCATTGACCGTCGGACAGTCAGCCCCCGATATTTGGTTGCCGTTAATGTCCAGGAAGTCCACGTACCCCACGCTCAATCCGGTAGTCGGACAACTGGCAACCATGTTCACATCCACAGGCACTCCCCCCGCCAGCAACCCGGTGTTCCATGCGGACCCGGCGGTGACGTTGATCCCCGACGAGTTGCAGGGGAGTGCGTTGGTAGCAATACTCTGCGTGCAAGCGGTGAAGTTCGCGCCCCCGCTCGCCGCGCCCTCGGAGAGCAAGTATTCCATTTTGTCCTGCGCGAAGATGGTGGCACGCGTCACTTCCGTTCCCTGGTTCTTGTTGGTTACGGTCGCTTGAAAGATCAACGATCCGAGGCCAAAAACTCCGATAAGCGCCACTAAGACGGCGATCATTGCCTCGATCAGCGTAGTGCCCCGTTCCTTCTCTAAATGTCTCACAGCCCGCCCCCTTCATTCATGAACCTGCGCCCGATTTCGGACCTTTCAGTAGCGCCGACCTTCAGGTCGGCATCTGTCAGATTAGTCAATGTGCCGACCTGAAGGTCGGCGCTACCGGCCTTTCACCAACTTGCCTTGAAACTATCGGAGGCCCCAGGCAGTCCCGCCCCACATATAAGTCGATACGCGGCCGCCGACAGACACCACGACGGCATCAATGAGTTTGTTCTGTCCCTGGATATAAAGGACGGCGCCGCCGTTTGAGAGTGGATTTCCCGTATTATCCACCGGCGAACCCCGGGTGTTGAAGTAGATGTAAAAGGGATTGGTCTGGGCGGGACAGGCCGCAAGATTCGCGGAGATTGTCCCGGGATAAACACCGGCCGTGATGGTTGCGGGCGGGCATGTGAATAAGGTGTTTCCTTGCGCCAAATACTGGGTCCCGCCCTCCAATTGGGGCATTGCTGCCGTCACGGTGTATGGCTGGTAACCACTATTGCCTCCAGTGCAGTTTGCGTCAAACGCAGGCAGGGGAGGCGGTGAAACGCTGGCGTCCCCAGGGCCCGTATTGGGCGTATTGCCACACAGCCTCTCCATAACATAAGAAGTGGGGACAGTAGTGGTATCCACCACCAATCGATAGGGCGCGTACTGCGATGCTGACTTCATTCGGACAATGTTCAGGTAGCTGGAAAGAGCTGTCGCATCGGAGTGGAGTTTATAGCCTTTGATGGCTTCAATTCCCTGGGGCAGTGCGATAGCGGTGATAATGCCCATGATCAGCAGCACCACCAGGATCTCCATCAAGGAGAAACCTGCGCTTCCGTCTCGGCCAGGGGTCGAACGTGGTCCACGAATAATCCACTCTGTCTGGCTTGATTTATCCAAGTTTGCGCCTCCCAGGTACCGGATGAGGTCGTACCTTGGGCGGATGTTACTACGCAATTCATGCAGCCCGCAAGGGCTTTTTGAGCCTTCGCCCGAAACTGCGGAGAACAGATTACCCGTGTTTTCCTGTGAGCGAGTCATTTTTTCGACTAACAGGCCGCGCGAAAAAGCAGGCGCGGACCCACCCCGGACTCCAAACCAATACTACATCGGGCACATTAGTGACCAAACCCGGCGACTGGCTGTAACTGAATGAAAACAAGCAGCTAACCTATGATGCCTATAAATGGCATTTGTATTTACACAGTCGGTTTTGTAACCTTTCTACCCAAAGCGGGGAGTGAGCTGGGCTGAGGAGTCTTGGTTAATCGCCGCAAAAGTCTTTGGCACATTCAATCAATACTTCCGCGCACTGCGCGACCTCTGGCAAGTTGGCGTACTCCACCGTCGAGTGCATGCCTGCGCCCCCGGGGCCGAAAAGGACGCTCGCAGTTCCCGCCTCGTTGAGTAATGCGGCGTCGGTCCAAAAGCTCTGTGCCCCGAACTTTGCCGAAGGTCCGATGACTTTACTGGCGGACTCGATTAGAGATTGCGCGATGGGTGATTCGACCGCCGTCTCGAGGGCCAGCGCTGAGTAACCCATGGCGACACGCGCTCGAAATTTCTGCGGCCGATCGGAAAGGTTCGAGATAATTTCATCGAGCTCATTCTTGAAAGTCGAAGCGTCTTCTCCGGGGAGGAGCCGGCGCTCCACGCTCAATTTACAACGAGAGGGATAGCTGGACAGTTCCTGCCCTCCCGAGATGAGTGAGGCATGGACGGATGCGTGCCCGAGCAAAGGATGCCCGCCCGCGCCGTCCAGTTTTTCCTGAAGACTTTCAATCCCGCCCAGGACGCGGCCCATCATGGCAATGGCATCCAACCCATCCTGAGGGCGGCTGCCGTGCGCGGCCTTGCCCAAGGTTTCGATCTCCGCCCAGGCAAATCCTTTGTGCGCGGTCGCCACTTCGAGTCCGGTGGGTTCCATCACAATGGCGGCGTCCGTCGTGATTTCTTCGAGCAATGCGCGCGTGCCCGAACTCTTGAATTCCTCGTCGGCCACCGCCGCAATAATCAAGTCGCCGCGCAGACGTGGGCCTTCTGCAAGCGTCGCAACGGCCAGGAGCGCGGCGGTAATTCCCCCTTTCATGTCCTGGGCGCCGCGGCCGTACAGCCTGTTGTTCTTGATCTCAGCCGAGAAAGGGGCGCCCATGCCAGCCACGCCCACGGTGTCCAAATGGCCATTGAGCATCAAACTTCGCCCGCCGCCGCGGCCGCGCAAGACCCCCACGACGTTGGCGCGTCCGGGCCCCAACCTTTGAATCCGGGTTTTCAATCCTGCCGCGCGGAGAAAATCCGCCACGTAGGCGGCAATCTTTTCTTCGCCGCTTCCGCCGGGAACCAACTCCGGATTGATGGATTCAATCTTTACCAGGTCAGCCAGAATTGTAGTTAGACGATCAGAGTCGATCATAGATGTGCCCTTATTCTAACCAGGTCAGGAAAATGTGCAACAACTCGCGCCCGGCGAGCGCCGCCATGGGAACTGCGAGAACAAGCATCAACCGGCGAATCCGGATCCGGGCGTGCCGTTCGGGTGGGTGGCGATGGTGGTGAAATAAAGCAAAGAGCGTGGAAAGAGCAATCACAATGCCCGCAATGTAATAAAGCAACATTAGAATCAGAAAAGTGTCCGCTGTCTCTCCGGTACGATTGAACGCCCAGCTGGCGCCTGCAAGAGGCAGAAATGCTGCGGCATACAGGAGCAGCTTGAGTTTTTTCCGGCGCGCCAAAAACTGATTTTCTTCGGGGAAAACAAACTCAAAGTGAAGAATGGCAGGCGGCAGAAGAGCCAGGGCGATAGTGCGACAAATAAGCCGGCCTTGGAGAAACGCTAAACCAGAGCCGGTGATGGTCATCAGTTTTGCCGTCAAGATGGCTCCGCCCAAAGTCCACGGGACCTCGTGCCAGAAGTCGGTGACGCCATCTAAATCGCTCAGACTGGCAAACAGAACCATCAGAATCAAAGAGAGCATGTAAAGCGCGCGCGCAGGAGAATTGTGTGGCGCCCTCATCAGAATATAAGACGCCAATGCCACATAGAGCAGGATGCTGACGAGGGTGAGGGTTTGCGACCGCGCCGATCGGAACAAATCCTCGCCGTCAGTGGGAAAAACAAATGCCGCAAATGTCCGGGATTGCGGGTCGTAGAGACCATAGCGGACCCTCATGTATTGATCCCGCGACATTATGATCAGACCGTCCCGAGTTTGCTCGCGCGGCTCGAGGCGCACGCGGCCCAAAGCCGTCCGTGATCGCGAAGCGACGCCCTCCTGCTGCCACCCCCATTCAGTTTTCAGCCAGTTGCGCAGTGATTGCCGGGCATCGAAGGTCAGCCGAGATTGCGGATCGCGATAAAAATAGCTTTCACTGTCAGCCGAGAAAAAACCTCCGGGTTCGGCGTGATCGAGAACGAGATGGTCGGTGGAATTAGTCAGGTCATGAGCGACAGTCACGCCCGAACCATCACCACGTGAGTAGTAGATCTGATGGCTGTCCGCCGACCACAACCCCCATTCAACCTTGCCGGCGGCGGGGCATGTCCAGACAGTCTTGCCGGTTTGGGCGTCGATTACAGAGTTAAGAGGGAGAGGCAAGAAGATTCTCGTCCCGTCAGGGGATAATTGCGGCTGATCCATGGGAGAAAGACGCCAGCTCTGGTCTCCAGTGGCTAGCGGCTGAAGTTCCCCGCTCTGGATGTCCACTCGTTCCAGGACGACGCGAGGTCCAGCGCCGTTCAAGAAATACAATAATCTGCTGCCGGGCGACCAGAACAACGGCAAGGGCGCTTCAAGGCGGGTTCGCGATGGAAAAGGCAGGATTGCCGCGCGCGTTTGCAGGAAATCGTAGATTGAGATTCCCACGCTGTCCGATTCCCCTTGTACAAACGCGATCTTCGTCCCGTCGGTAGACCACCGGGGGGTCGCGTGGGAAAATATAAAGTCCTCGACACGAAGAAAGCGTCCGTCGCTGTTGGCGATGAGCACGGCACGGCTTCGATTCGAATTGACCACAGCCAGGTCCCCGGCGTTGGACCAGGAAATGGTTTCCGCGGAGAGGGAAAAACGAGCCACCTCCTGCCCGCTTATTTTCGAGATGATCAATTCAATTGGACCTCCGGGAACGGGCGGCAGAACTTCAATTGGATCAAAGTAGGCAAAATACTTGCCGTCAGGAGAAGGGACGGGCTGGCGTGAATTGAGAGGCGCCGAAAGATTGGCCCAGGTCAAAAGGGCTGAAAGCACGACCGCTGCCGCCCCTCCACCGTAGACGACCGGCCGCCATCCGAGCGTCCGCTCGATTTTTGAAATGGGCATTTTACCATCTCGATGGTAACTGAATTATAGCGTGCGTTGCCACAGGTGTAAACATGCCTTAAACAACTTCGGTTGGTTGCCGAGCCTCACAATTTCGAGTACTATCCACCGGTCAGATCATCAAAAGCTTTCACTTTTTGCGCGCCGGCACTTCTTTCCCCTATGGGAACATCAGCCCCGACCAGCCTTAAAGCTCCCCATCGCAAGCTGCATATTTTTTTCCGCCTGCTGATTTATCTTGTCTTCCTGGGTCTGGTAATTCTCGTGGCTGCGGTTGGATTCACTTACCGCAGGATCCGGCGGAGCCTGCCGCAACTGGATGGGACAATCGAGGCGCCGGGACTGGCGCAGAGGGTGGAAGTAAGAAGAGATGCGCGCGGAGTGCCCCACCTGCGCGCTCAATCGCTGGATGATTTGCTTTTTGCCCAGGGCTACGTCACCGCGCAGGACCGGCTATGGCAGATGGATCTCAGCCGCCGCCTGGCGTTTGGAGAGCTGGCTGAAATTTTCGGCGAGCGTCTGGTGCCAAGGGACGTTGAAAATCGTACTCTCGGCTTTCGCCAGGTTGCTCAGCGCGCCGCGGCCGAAATGGACCACGATACGCAGAATCTGATTGCCGCCTACACCCGAGGCGTCAACGCCTTCATCCAGTCTCACAAGGATTCTCTTCCGATTGAGTTTTCCCTTCTCCGCTATCAGCCCCGCCCGTGGGAAGCGGTCGACTCTTTCGGCGTCGCCCTGAACATGGCCAAGTCCCTAAACCTCACGTGGCCCGATGAGTTGATGCGGGAGCGCATTCGCTCCAGGGTATCACCCGAGATCTACGCGGACCTGTTTCCGGATCGCTCACCGATGGATCACCCGGTGGCCGAATCGGCTCCGCCTCCGTCCTCAGCGAAGCAACGCCAACAAAGTCTCAACGAATCGCCTTCCACGCTCGAAGCTCTCGATCCCATGCTGGCTTCATTGCTTCCGGCCCGCCGCGAAACTTCAGTGAGTCTGGGAAGTAACAATTGGGTTCTCAATGGGGCGCACACCCAATCCGGCAAGCCCCTGCTGGCCAACGACCCCCATCTGGGTCACACCGTTCCGAGCGTCTGGTACATGATTCATTTGAAGGCGCCCGGCTTCGACGTTTCCGGAGTAACCTTCGCCGGGCTGCCCCTGGTGGTCATCGGACACAACCAGCGAATCGCCTGGGGGATGACCAATACCGGCCCCGACGTCCAGGACCTTTACCAGGAAAGCTTTAATTTGCGCGACCCCAACACGTACCTCCACGAAGGCGAGTGGGTGAGGGCGGAGGTCAGACAGGAAACCATCAAAGTTCGTAAGGGCGATGATTACGTGTTGACGGTAAAAACCACCAGGCACGGTCCGGTGGTCTCCCATGAAGGGAACCGTGATTTAGCACTGCGATGGACCGCGCTCGAGCCGCACGCCCTTCGTTTCCCGTTTCTGAAAATCGACGCAGCCCAAAACTGGTCTCAGTTCGTTGAGGCGCTGCGCGACTTCACCGGTCCCATGCAGAATTTTGTTTTTGCGGATGTGGATGGCAACATCGGATACTACGCTCCAGCCTGGGTGCCCGTGCGCGGACAGGGCGACGGTTCCGTGCCCAGCATCGGCTCTACGGACGAAAGCGATTGGAAGGGATATATTCCGTTTGAGGGCCTGCCTCACTCCTACAATCCGGCGAGCGGGATGATTGCCACCGCCAATGGGCGTGTGGTCCCCGACGACTATCCGTATTTCATCACGCACAAATGGGATCCGGGGTATAGAACCGAGCGCATCTTTCAACTCCTCCGAGCAAAAAATCAGCTCACAGTCGCGGACATGCTCCGCGTGCAAACCGATATCCATGCGCTCCAGGACGAATGGCTGGCAAAACAACTTCTGAGTGCCGCTCAGGCCCACCCGCCTTCGAATCCTGACGTTCAGTACGCCTTGGCGCAACTCGAGAGTTGGGATGGTGAGGCGCGCGCCGATTCGGAGGCAACCCTGGTTTGCGAGGTCACGCGCAAAGCGCTATTGGAAAGAATTCTCAAACCGAAATTAGGCGACGATTTTTCCGGCTATAGCTGGTCCATGAGTTCGATATTTCTTCTGAATGTTTTGAGCAACAATTGGACTCGCTGGCTGCCGCCGGGCGACGCGGATTTTAACGTCACTATGATGGCGAGCCTGGAAGGAGGAGTGCGCGGAATTCCCTCCCTGGTTGGTTCAAACGATCGAAATGCATGGCGGTGGGGCCAGACGATTCCACTTACGTTCAACCATCCGCTAAGCAGCAGCTTGCCACTGGTGGGGCGCTACCTGAATGTGGGACCGGTGCCGCAGGCGGGGACGCAGACTACAGTGAAGCAGACCACACCGACAGTGGGACCCTCCATGCGCGTGGTGATCGACTTTTCCGATTTCGACAAGTCGGTCCAGAATATTACCCTGGGTGAGTCCGGACAGGTGATGAGCCCTTACTATAAGGACCAGTTTGATGCCTGGTATAACGGCCGAAGCTTTCCCATGCTGTTCAGCGATGGTGGTGTGGAAAGCGGGACCACGCATTTGCTGGTCCTCCAACCCGCAGGACGTTGACATTTTCAGTGGGAATCCCCGCGGCCTTAAAATCGGAAAACCAATCTGGCAATCAATTGGAAAAGAAAGGCTGGCCAAGGACACGGCCGATCTAAGAATAAATCTACCGCAATGGATCGCCACGGAAGGCATGGAGGAAAAATTGGGTCGCAGATTTCCGCATCGCTGCACAGCCATTCCATTTTGGACGCTAATCATTTTACTCACGCACTCTTTGATCGCACTGCCTGCGACCGGCCAAACGCGAGGGGCGCTCGAACTGAATTACCACCTGCATTTGGCGCGACCCACAACCCACCTGGTGGAAGTCCAGATCGATGTAGCCAAACTGAATTCACCTGCCCTTGATTTTGTTTTGCCCGCGTGGTCGCCAGGACGATACGCTATTTATGATTTTGCCAAGAACGTTCAGGAGTTTGAAGCGGTGGGTTCGCAAGGTCGCGCTCTCCATTGGACCCAGCCCGACAAGCAAACCTGGCGCGTGGATGCTCGCAACTCCGGGGGAACCGTCCGGGTGCGCTACCAGGTTTACGCCAATGACCTGAATGGCTCGTTCTCTCAATTCGATTCAGCCCATTTGAACTTGAACGGCGCATCCGTCTACATGTACGTGGAAGGGCACAAGGAGGATCCCCTCACTTTGACACTGGAAGACCTTCCGGAGGAGGCGCGAGCTTGGAAAATCATCAGCGGGTTATCATCTTTTCCCGAGATAAAGGCATTTTCAGCCGCCAGCTACGATCGCTTGATCGACTCCCCTCTGGAAGCATGCGGCGAGTGTTCCCTCACTGAATTTCGTGATCACGATAAAACTTTTCGGGTCCTCATCCACAATTACACAGCGGAACCAAGCGAAGCACCGGATGCCGCGAGCGGCTCTAAAGCCGTGCAAATGGCAGGAATGACGGATCAACTGAAAAAGCTCGTGCACTCCGAAATGGCGATGATGCCCGCTCCCGACTTCGATACTTACACTTTCATTTTCCACTTTGCGCCCGACATTTCCGCCGGCGACGGCATGGAGCATTTGAATTCAACCCAGATCATCACGCGCGGATCTCTTGATGAGGAAACCGCACAAGACGCGGTTGAGACCGCGGCGCACGAATTTTTTCACCTTTGGAACGTGAAACGCCTGCGCCCGGCCGCGCTCGGCCCCTTCGACTACACGCGCGAGAATTACACCCCCTCCCTGTGGTTTGCTGAGGGCGTCACCAGCTATTACGCCTACGTCCATCTTCTGCGCTCCGGCCTATGGAGCCGCGAAGTTTTTCTCAAGCACCTGGCGGATGAAATCCGCGAATTGGAGTTGGAACCCGGGCGCCCGCTGATGTCGGCGGAGAGTTCCAGCTTTCACGCCTGGTTTTACGACCGTGCGCCGCAAATGCAGGAAACCAATTTTTCCAATTCCACCATCTCTTACTACAACAAAGGCGCGCTGCTCGGAATGTTGTTGGATCTTAAAATTCGCTCGCGGACTCACGGACAGAAATCGCTGGATGACCTGATGCGCGCTCTGTACCAGAAATTCTACCTGGCCCCCGCGGCCACGAAATACGGGCCCGGTCGCGGTTACGAAGAGTCGGAGTTGCTGGAAGCGGCAAACGCCCTCACGGGCAGCGACTTCACCGGGTTCTTCGAGAAATACGTAGCGGGGACGGAGCCCCTTCCCTACGCGCAGACCCTCGCGCTTGCCGGGCTTGAACTGAACATGAACCTCGCTCCCGACGCCGCTCCTTGGATTGGCATTTCTGCCGATCAGGAAGACCGTGGGTTGCGAATCACCTCCGTGCGCCCGGGAAGCGAGGCCGACCGGGCTGGGCTAAGCACCGGCGATCTTATTCTTAACGTGGATGAGCTTTCGCTGGCCAGTGAAACTTTGAAGGATAGGCTGAAGATTTATCCTCCCGGCGCCGAAGTGCCCTTTACCATCGAACGATACAACCGGCAGGAAAGAATCACGGTGAAACTTGCTGCTCCGGTCAAAGATCAATATTCGATTGAGGACTTGCCGGGAGCGAGCGCCGAACAAAAAGTCATTGCTGACGCTTGGCTGCATGTTGGGGACTGAACCAATCCGAGTTCGAACCCGAGAAGATCATTACACTTTGAAAATCCTGGGAGTGGACGCTATGGCATCGGAACAAAAATTCTCGACCATCATGCGGTTGACCTTGCCGCTGTGCTTATGGATTTTCATGCCAGCATTCACCCATGCCTTGCGGGCGCAAGGCAGTCCCGACTGGACGGAGCCGTTTCCTGCCTACCGGGTAATAGGCAACATCTACTACGTGGGAAGCCGCGGATTAGCGTCGTATCTCGTCACCACGTCTGAGGGCGACATTCTCATCAACAGCAGTCTGGAAAGCTCGCCGCCGCTGATTCGTGCCAGCGTGGAGAAGTTGGGTTTGCGCTTCAGCGATATTAAGATTCTGCTGATCAGCCACGCGCACTGGGATCACTGTGCGGGAAGCGCCAAGATAAAAGAATTAACCGGCGCGAAGTACGTGGTGATGGACGCCGACGTGCCCGTGGTGGAATCGGGCGGCCGCACCGATTTCCAGTATGGGAGCAATTCGAGCAATCTTTATCCGCCGGCGAAAGTCGACCGGGTGTTGCACGATGGCGATGTGGTGAAACTCGGCGATACGAAGTTGGTGGCGCATCTTACTCCCGGACACACACGGGGCTGCACTACCTGGACCATGACGGCGCGCGAAGGAAGTCGCACCTACAACGTGGTGATCGTCGGCAGCCCGAACGTGAACCCGGGCTACCAACTGGTTCACAATTCAAAATATCCCGAGATCGCCAGCGACTACGAACACATGTTCCGCGTGCTTCGATCTTTGCCCTGCGACGTTTTTCTCGGCGCCCATGGTAGTTATTACGATATGGAAACCAAATACGCAAAGATGAAAGCTGCCGGCCCGAATCCTTTTATCGATCCCGAGGGCTACAAGAGTTATGTCGCCGAACGCGAGCACGCGTTCCGAACCGAGATGGCAAAACAGAATGCAGCTCCGTAGCGGCGGGTTTACCCCGCCATTTTCAGCGAAATTGCAATGCAGTGCCTTAGGAGGATAAAACGGCAAAGAGGGGCCGATAATACCGGGGCAACACATCTTGTTCAACAATAGAATGATCTCAAGACGCAGACCTGAAGGTCTGCGCCAGCCTGCCAATAAGCTACCCGGCCAGCGCATAATCTGGTAATCAGCAGTATGGCCGGGTGGGGATTTACGAAAGGGGGCGGCGGCAATCAAATTGGTTCTCAGGCCTTCGCACCCGCTTTTCTCTTGCGCAGGTAATAGGCGATAACGCCAGCGACCAGGGCGAGGCCAGCGGCAGCCAGCACAATCGAGTCAAAATCCTTCACCAGTTGGACCAGCCTGTGCCAATTGCTACCAAAGAAAAACCCAACACAACAGATAACCGTGGCCCAAATCACCGCGCCGCTGAAGTCAAAGGCGAGAAAACGAAGGTACGACATATTGAAGGAGCCGGCAAAAAGTCCGGAGAACATGCGCAGTCCGGTAATGAATCGCGCCACAAAAACCGCCCACTGGCCGTGCTTTAGGTAATAGGTTTGGGCTTTTTGGAAGTGCCGGGCGAAGAAGCCGAGCCGGCGGCGAAGCCACTCCACAAAGGCCTTGCCGCCATAATGCCCCAGGCAATAACCCAGGGTATCGCCAAGCGTGGCGCCGGCGATTCCGGTAACGATGGCGCGATCGAGATTCATTTTCCCTTCGTGGGCGAGAAACCCGGCGAAGAGCAGAACTGTTTCGCCCGGCACCGGCACTCCGCCGTTTTCCAGCATGACGCCAAAAAAAATCACCCAATACCCGTATTGGGCAAAAAAGTTAGAGAGGGTTTGGAAAATGGTGTCGGCCACAGTCGGAGACATTATGCACGAAGAGCGCTCTGGCAGGGTAGTGCCTCGATTTGACTTTTCAGCTCGTCAAACGCGGCGCGTGTTGGAGACTCGAAGGCGCGTAAATCAGGCGAGTAGGAACCCCTCATCCGTCTCGCCGCGGCGAGCCACCTTCACCCCTCGGGAGAAGGCAGACTTTGTCAGCGCGCTCAGCCACGTCGGTTCAGCCAGGCAGGGGTTTGTGCTTCGGCGGATGCATGATAAAATACTGCGATAATGCGGGAACCCATACTTCAGCGGCTGGAAAAGCGGATTGTGGTGTGCGACGGCGCCATGGGCACCATGTTGTATTCCAAGGGCATTCCCTTGAGCCGTTGCTACGACGAGCTGAATTTGACTTCGCCGCAACTGGTGAAGGATGTTCACCTTGGCTATGTGAAGGCCGGGGCCGAGATGCTGGAGACCAATACGTTTGGCGCCAACCGCTTCCGCCTTGAAAAACCCGGGCTGGCAGAAAAGGTGCGGGAGATTAACCTGGCCGGCGCCCGTCTGGCCCGCGAGGTCGCAGGGGAAGACCTTTATGTGGCCGGAGCCGTCGGCCCGCTCGGCGTCCGCATCGAGCCACTGGGTCCCACTTCGCTCGATGAAGCGCGAGAAGCTTTCCACGAGCAGATTGCTGCCTTGGTGGAAGGCGGTGTTGACCTGATCATTGTAGAAACCATGAGCGACTTGCAGGAAGCTCACCAGGCCCTGCTGGCCGCGCGCTCTGCGGCGCCATCTCTCCCCGTGGTTGTGCAGATGACGATTCAGGATGACGGTTCGACGCCCGCCGGCACTTTGCCGGAAGACTTCACACGGAAGCTCGACGAATGGGGCGCCGACCTGATCGGCATCAACTGCAGTGTGGGACCCGCCACCGTGCTCGAGACGATGGAACGGATGGCCCCGCTGACCACGCGGAAACTTTCCGCCCAGCCCAACGCCGGACTGCCGCGGACGGTCGAGGGTAGGAATTTTTATCTCTGCTCGCCGGAATATATGGCGAATTTCGCGCGCCGGTTTATCCAGGCGGGAGCGAGACTGGTGGGCGGCTGCTGCGGAACGACTCCCGAACACATCAAAGCCATCAAAGCTGCTGTCAAGTCGTTGAGCCCCAATCCCGCCCGTACGGTGGTGGCGGTTCAGGCCGCGACGGCCCAGGCCTTAAAGCCAGTGCCGATGGAAGCGCGTTCGCCCCTGGGTGAGAGACTGGCTCATGGAGATTTTGCCGTTCTGGTGGAAGTTGTCCCGCCCAAGGGATGCGATCCGGCACGTGAAATTGAAGGGGCGCGCTATGTGCGGGAGCAGGGGGTGGATGCCGTCAACGTTCCCGACGGCGCCGGCGCCACTGCGCGCATGAGCGCACTAACCCTGGCGGCCATTTTACAAGACCGCGTGGGCGTGGACGTACTGCTGCATTTCTCTTCGCGCGACCGCAACGTGCTCGGAATCCAATCCGATCTATTGGGCGCTCATGCCCTGGGGCTAAGAAACGTGCTGGCGTTGACCCGCGACACCACACAGTTCAGCACTAACCCCGAATCACAAACGTTTGATGTCGACTCCATCGGACTGGTAAACGTCCTGAATAATTTGAACTGCGGCCTGGACGCAGGCGGAAATCCCCTGGGGACGCAGACCAGCTTCCTGATCGGTGTAGGCGCCAACCCGCAATCGGAAAATATGGAAAGAGAGCTCCGCCGCTTCGAGTACAAAGTGCAGGCGGGCGCGAATTTTGCCCTGGCTCTCCCTGTGTTTGACGTGGCGAAACTGGAGGCGTTCCTGAAACGCATCCAGCCCATAACCGGAGGACGCTTTCCCGTGCTCGCCGGTATTTGGCCGCTCACCAGCTTTCGCAATGCGGAATTTTTGAATAATGAAGTTCCAGGGATTACAATCCCTTCAGCCATCATGGAGCGCATGCGCAAAGCCGATACGGGAGACAAAGCGCGCGCGGAAGGCGTGAAAATCAGCCAGGAAGCCTTGCTGGAGATCCGCGACATGGTGCAGGGCGTTCAAGTCGCCGCGCCCTTCGGCCGCTACGCCATGGCGGTGGAAGTGGCACAGGTGCTGAAAGAAAGTTTGAAAGCGAAAGGATGAGCTTAAAAGGTAAAAGGTAAAGGGTAAAGGTTGAAAGTTAAGAGTTGAAGAGGAAAGTATTCTGGTTAAAATAGGTCATCGTCGGTTGGATACCATTCAAACTCAGTATGCGGTTGCGCTTGGATTCCCGCCTTCGCGGGAATGACCTTGGGGAGACAGACTCTCCTAAGTTCCTGGTCCATCATATGAGCACTCACAACCTTATAGAATTCGTCTTTTGACCTTTAACTTTTAACCTTTAACTTTTGTAGATATGAATCAACCAGCTAAAGTTGGAAAAACCGAATCATTCGAGAAAAACCTCGAGCGGTTGGACGCCGTAGTCCAGCAATTGGAAGACGCCGATCTTCCGCTCGAAAAGGCCCTCCAGCTTTACGAGGAAGGGATGAAACTCTCTGAGGTTTGCCAAAAGCAATTGGAAGAAGCCGAAGGACGAGTGGAAATCCTGATGAAACGCGCGGGCGGCAAAATGACAGCCGAACCATTTGAACCTGAGGAGAAGGAAACCTCTTGACCGTTGCGACTTCAGAATCCATCCAGCATTACCTGAGTGAGCAGCGCCTGCGGGTGGACGCGGAACTGAATCGCCTCGTGCCTGGGGCGGAGGTTTATCCGCCTTCCATTCATCAGGCCATGCGCCACTCGGTATTTGCCGGCGGCAAGCGTCTGCGGCCCATTCTTTGCGTGGAATCGGGGCGTCTGTTTGGCGGCAATGAAGAAAGCTTGCTTCGCCTCGGCAGCGCGCTCGAATTAATTCACACCTATTCCCTGGTCCACGATGACCTTCCCGCGATTGACAATGACGACCTCCGGCGCGGCAAGCCCACATGCCATCGCGCCTTTGGCGAGGCGACGGCCATCCTGGCTGGGGACGCGCTCTTGACGCTCGCCTTTGAAGTGCTCTCCATGCCCGGACCAAACGGCGTGGGGGCGCATGAGGATGCTCGCAAGTTGCGCGTGATCTACGAAGTCTCGCGCGCCATAGGAACCAGGGATGGAATGGTGGGCGGTCAGGTGGTGGACATCGAGGCAACGGGGGAAAAGGCCGGCAGCGCGACGCTCGATTACATCCATTCCTCCAAGACGGGAGCGCTCATTCGCGCCGCGGTCCGCTCCGGCGCCATTCAGGCGAATGCACCCGAAGCAGACCTGGCTCGCGTGACTGTCTATGCCGAAAAAGTCGGGCTGGCTTTTCAGATTGCCGACGATTTGCTGGACGTGCAGGGCTCCAGCGAATCGCTGGGAAAAACTCCGGGCAAGGATGGGCGGGAGAACAAACTCACCTATCCTGCTTTGCATGGTATGGAAGAATCGGCGCGAGTCGCCAAGCAGTTGGTCCGCGAGGGCATCGATGCTTTGGAATCCTTTGGTGCCCAAACGCAAAGACTCCGCGAAATTGCCGAATTTCTGATTGCGAGGAACTCTTGATGGATTATCAATACTTGATGAAAATCGATTCGCCCGACGACCTCAAAAAGGTCCCGCGCGAGGACTTGCCCAAGGTCGCGCTGGAATTGCGGGATTACCTCATCACGGTCGTTTCCCAGGTGGGCGGCCATCTCGCTTCCAGCCTTGGCGCCGTGGAATTGACCCTGGCTCTTCACTATCTGTTCGACACGCCCAAGGACAAGCTGGTTTGGGATGTTGGCCACCAGGCTTATGGTCACAAGGTTCTTACCGGACGGCGCGATCGTCTGCCCACAATTCGCCAATACGGCGGCATCTCCGGCTTCCCTGTGCGCGACGAGAGCCCCTACGATACTTTTAACGTGGCTCATGCCGGCACGGCGATTTCGGGAGCGCTGGGCATGGCCGTGGCGCGCGACCTCAAGAAAGAGGATTTTTACGTGGTCGCGGTAGTGGGAGACGCGGGCCTCACCTCGGGATTGGAACTTGAAGGCATCAACAACCTGGGGACGCTCCAGAAAAAAGTGTTGGTGATCTTGAATGACAATGAGATGTCCATTTCGCCCAACGTGGGCGCCATCGAAGGCTATCTCAATCGCGTCGTGCATGGCCAGGCTTACCACCGCCTCACTCAAGATGTGGAAAAAATGATTCTGGCCGTTCCAAGGCTCGGGCCTCGTTTGTTGAAACTTTCCAAGGACCTGGTGGAGTCCGCCAAGACTGTGCTCATCCCCGGACTCGTGTTCGAGGAGTTGGGATTTGATTACGTCGGTCCGATCAATGGACACAACCTGGAAGAGCTGATGACTGTAATAGAAAAAGTGAAAGACAATCCCAAACCAACGCTCCTCCACATCGTGACCCAAAAAGGCAAGGGCTATCCCCACGCGGAACAGCTCCCGGTAAAATTCCACGGCGTCACCCAGTTTGACGTCTCCACTGGCGCGTTCCATAAGGCTCCGGCCAAGGCGCCCAGCTACACCGCCGTCTTTGGCAAGGCCATGTGCGATCTCGCCGAGCAGGACTCCCGCGTGGTGGGCATCACGGCCGCCATGTGTGAAGGCACGGGGCTGGACGAATTCTCCAAGCGCTTCCCTGACCGCTTTTTTGACGTGGGCATCGCCGAGCAGCATGCTGTGACTTTTGCCTGCGGACTGGCTTGCGAAGGCATGCGGCCCGTGGCAGCGATTTATTCCACCTTCCTGCAACGCGCTTACGACCAGGTAATCCACGACGTCTGCCTGATGCACCTGCCGGTTTCGTTCGCGCTTGATCGCGGAGGCATCGTGGGCGCGGACGGTCCCACCCACCACGGCCTGTATGACCTCGCTTACCTTAATGCGGCGCCCGGCCTGGTGGTGATGGCGCCCAAGGACGAAAACGAGCTTCGCCAGATGCTCTATACCGCCGTCATGTCGGATGGACCGGCCGCTTTGCGTTATCCGCGTGGCAATGGAATCGGCATCGCGCTCGATCCTCAATTCAAGAAATTGGAAATCGGCAAGGGCGAAATCATTCACGAAGGCGGCGATATCGCCATCCTCGCCCTCGGCAGCATGGTTTATCCCTGCCTGGAAGCGGCGGCCAAACTGGAGGCATTTGGAATCCGGGCCACGGTGATCAACGCCCGATTCATGAAGCCTCTGGACGAAGAACTTTTCTCCGTCCTGGCGGCGGAAAAACAGTTTCTGGTGACCGCCGAAGAAGGCACTGAAGCGGGTGGTTTTGGCGCCAGCGTGGCGGCGCTTTTGCAAGACCGCCAAATACCCGCCAGCATCCTTCGCATTGCCGTCCCGGACCGCATCATTCCCCACGGCGCGCCCAACTTGCTGCATGCCAAATACGGTCTGGATGTGGACGGCATCGTAGAAAAAATCCGAACCTTTGCGGGCGAGTCCAGGGTTCATCCGGAACCGAAGTATCGATCCATGCCCAGGCCATAATCCCGTCCCGTTGGTAAATGGTCAATTTGGTTTTGTAGAGGCGAGTTGCGGGGACCCCAAGTCGTGCTTGGGGGTTCGCCATGTGGCGGGGTAAAAGCCGCCTCTGCGTCGAGCTGACCAACTACCCGAAGTCAAAAACCCCTTTCGGACATCCTGCCGGGTGTGGTAGAGTGAGCGAAGAAAAGGCGAATGAAGGCCGGCTCGAATTTCCAGGGGGTCCTAGCGTGCAATCAGATACCAACTTACTGCTGGCAGGAACGATCTCCACCGTGCAAGGCGCGCTTGATGAGATTCGGGATAAGACTTTTGCGGGAATTAAGCACGGTTCAACCCTCCCCACCCACGGAGGCGTCACGGCAGCCAAACATTTTCCCGCCCGCCCGGCGCAATTCGCTCCCTTCCCAAAATCAATTCCTTCGCGGCTTCAGGAGATTTTGAAAGCTCGCGGAATTGAGAACCTTTATACGCACCAGGCGCGCGCCATGGAAATCGCCAATGAAGGCAAAAACCTGGTGGTGGTCACGCCCACCGCTTCGGGAAAAACTCTCTGCTACAACCTTCCGATCTTAAGCGCGCTGGTTGAGAATCCCGAGGCGCACGCACTTTATTTGTTTCCCACCAAAGCGCTGGCCCAGGACCAGTTGGTGGAGTTAAACCGCTGGACGGAGAAACTGGGCGACGAGGTGCGCACGTTCACCTACGATGGCGACACGCCCCAGGACGCGCGCCAGGCCATCCGCGCGCGCGCCAACCTGGTGATCACCAACCCTGACATGCTTCACGCCGGCATTTTGCCTCATCACACCAAGTGGGAGCGCATGTTTCAGAATTTGCGCTACGTGGTCATTGACGAGCTGCACTATTACCGCGGGGTTTTCGGCAGCCACCTCGCCAACGTCTTACGCCGGCTTAAACGGGTTGCGGCTTTTTATGGAAGCCGCCCGCAATTTATTTGCGCCTCAGCCACCATCGCCAATCCTGCCGAACTCGCTCATCGAATCATCGAGGAAGATGTCGCCTTGGTCGACGAGAATGGCGCGCCTTCGGGCGAAAAATACTTCGTCCTTTACAACCCGCCCGTGGTTAATCCCCAGCTCGGCATCCGCCGTTCTTATTTGAATGAGACCCGCCGCGTAGCCCGGGCATTTCTCGAGCGCAATTTGGAAACCATCGTTTTTGCCAACAGCCGGCTGGCCACCGAAATTCTGGTGACTTATCTCAAGGAAGATTTTGCCGGCGGCCCGGCCGGTCCCGAGGTGATTCGCGGCTATCGAGGCGGCTACCTTCCGCTCGAGCGGCGCCAGATTGAACGTGATTTGCGCGATGGCCGCCTTCTGGGCGTGGTGGCGACCAACGCGCTCGAACTGGGCATAGATATCGGCTCGCTGGACGTCGCCGTGCTGGCGGGATATCCGGGAACCATCGCCTCCTCGTGGCAGCGGGCGGGACGGGCTGGCCGGCGCCAGGGCGGGTCCGCCGCGGTTCTGGTTGCCTCCAGCGCGCCGCTCGACCAGTTTATGGTGCAAAATCCGGACTTCTTTTTCGGCCATTCGCCCGAACACGGGTACGTCAACCCGGACAATCTCCACATCCTGCTGAACCATTTGAAATGCGCTGCGTTTGAATTGCCTCTTCGCGACGATGAGAGTTTCGGCGGGCTGGATATGAAACGCCTTTGCCAACACCTGGAGGAGTTGCACTTCCTCCACCGGTCGAGCGACGGCTGGCATTGGATCTCCGAAAGTTATCCCGCCGATGCCATCAGCCTGCGCTCCATCTCCTCGGATAATTTCGTCATTGTGGATAACACCGGCGAACCGCGTGTGATTGGGGAAGTCGATTTCTCGAGCGCGCTCACCACCGTCCACGAAAAAGCGATTTACATCCAGGACGGCCAGCAGTATCACGTCGAACGCCTCGATTATGACGACCGCAAGGCCTACGTTCATCGCGTGGAGTCGGAGTATTTCACCCAGGCGATTTCCTACACCAAGATCAAGGTGCTTGAGATTTTTGAGTCGGCGGCACTCAAGAGTGAGGGGGCGGAAGGCGGGAGTCAGGAGTCGGGAGTCAGGAGTCAGATTAAAGGAGAAGAGAAGGCCAAAAGTGGCGATGGACAACTGGCCACGGACCACGGACAGCTCGATGAATTGATCCGAAAGCAAAAATCAAGAATCGAAAATGCCAAGAACCACGGCGAAGTGCAGGTGAACACACAAGTCGTAGGCTGGAAGAAGGTGAAATTTGGGACTATGGAGAATGTCGGCTCGGGTCAATTGTCCCTGCCTGAGCAGGAAATGCATACCACAGCGTTCTGGCTTACGATTTCCCATTCCATGCTGGAAGGGCTCCCTTACACCAGCATGGAACGGCAGGATGGCGTGAATGGGCTCGCCAACGCGATGCAGGCCATTGCCACGCTTCTGTTGATGTGCGACGCTCGCGATTTGGGTGTGGCGGTGGGAGAAAATGAAGAAGGAAGTGAGGTGTCAGGAGTCAGGTCCGATTTCAGGACTCCGATGGAGTCCATCGGACTCCAGTTATCGGAGAGTCAGAATGAGGAAGGCAGGACAGCTGAAAATGACTTGGGATCCTCAATCGCAAATCGTAAATCGAAAATCACAAATCCCCGAAACCCAATCTTTGAGCCCAACGTCTATTTATATGACAAATATCCCGGCGGCGTAGGTTTCAGCGAACCCCTTTTCAGGATGAGCTCCAGCTTGCTTGCGAATACCAGGAAATTGATTGAGAATTGTCCTTGCCTTACGGGATGCCCGTCGTGTGTCGGCCCTCCGGGAGAGGTGGGGGAACGCGGAAAAGAAGTGGCGTTGTCGATTTTGAAAAAACTATTGTAAAATCCGCAGCTCATAGCCAGCAGCCGGTTGAATTTGGCCTGGGCGAATGGAGTGATGGGACGAACTGAGGCAGTGGTTGACCTTCGATGGCCTCATGACTCAATTCGGGCCATGGCTCAGTCTCGCAATCACTCAAAGGCTGAATTGAATCACATCAACACTGGATTTCATGATTTGATTTACGGAGGGAAATAAAATGTTTAAAGCTAGGTATAAGCTCGTCGCTTGGACCGCAATCCTTTTGATCCTGGGTTTCTGCAACGTCGTGACGGCGAGAGCGTCTGACGCTGCAACCATCACCGAAGAAAAGCCGCACGATATTCTGGAAAACATCAAGTTTCGCAACCTTGGCCCTGCCGTAGGCGGCGGACGAGTAACCTCGGTCGTCGGAGTGCCGGGCCAGCCCAATCTCTATTATGCCGGTGCCGCGGCGGGCGGAGTTTTTAAGACCGTGGACGGCGGACTTTCCTGGAAGCCGATCTTTGAGAAAGAACCCGTGGCATCCATCGGCGCCATCGCCCTTGCGCCCTCCAACCCCAACTTGATCTGGGTCGGCACGGGCGAGGCGAATATCCGCAATGACGTGGTGACCGGCCACGGAGTTTATTTCTCACCGGACGCGGGCGCCAGTTGGAAGTTCATGGGTTTGGGCGACGTAGGCCAAATCTCGACGGTCATTGTCAATCCCACAAATCCGGAAATCGTCTTTGTAGGCGCTCTGGGTCACGCCTGGGCGCCCAATCCCGACCGCGGCGTTTATCGCACCACGGACGGCGGCAAAACATGGCAGAAAGTTCTATTCGTCGATGACAAGACGGGCGTGGGCGACATGATTATGGACCCGGAAAATCCGATGGTCCTCTTTGCGGGCATGTGGCAGGTGCAGCGCTTCCCCTGGACGCTGGAGAGCGGCGGGCCTTCCAGCGGCATCTACCGTTCCACCGACGGAGGCAGCACTTGGAAAAAGTTAACAGAAGGAATGCCCGAAGGCGTGTTGGGCCGCATTGGCCTGGCTGCTGCGCCGAGCAACCCCAATCACATTTACGCCCTGATTGAAGCCAAGAAGGGCCGGCTTTGGGATTCAATTGACCTCGGTGACCACTGGAAGCAGGTAAGTGACAATCATATGCTTACCGTCCGGGGCTTCTATTTCTCCCATCTTTTTGTGGCCCCGAATAACGAAGATAAAATTTACTTCCTCTCCTATTTGATCGCCGAATCCACCGATGGCGGCAAGACGGCGCGACCCATCAGCCGCGCCGTTCACCCCGACCACCACGCTCTGTGGATCGATCCCCAAAACCCCAATCGCTTGATTGAAGGTAACGATGGCGGAGTTTATATATCTTCCGATGCCGGGCAACACTGGCGCTATCTGGACAATCTGCCCATCGAGCAGTTTTACGCTGTAGCCGCTGACGATCACACGCCCTATAACCTCTGCGGCGGTTTGCAAGACAACAATGCCTGGTGCGGCCCCTCCAACAGCTTGGGGCGTGGAGGGATTAGCGGTTTTGATTGGATGACCGTTGCCGGCGGTGACGGCGAGTACGCCGTGCCTGCCCTGGGTTCCTCAAATCTTGTTTATGTGGATTCGCAAAACGGAAGCATCGCTCAACTCGACAGCCAGACGGGATTGACCCACCGCATCCGGCCCTATCTTAACGGAGTGGAAGAATTCCCCCTCTCCGATCTGAAATATCGCTTCAACTGGACATCGCCCATTGATGTTTCCCGCACCGACCCCAACGAGGTCTACCTGGGCGGCAATGTTCTTTTTAGGTCCACGGACGGTGGGACCCATTGGAATGCGATTAGTCCCGACCTGACGCGCAACGACAAGAGCAAACAGGCCATCCCGGGCGGCCCCATCGAATACGACATCAGTGGGGCCGAAACGTACGACACCATACTTTCAATGTCCATTTCTCCGGACGACCCCAAAGTGATCTGGGTGGGTACGGACGACGGTTTGGTTCAGGTCACCCGCGACGGAGGCCAGCACTGGACCAATGTTACGGCCAACATTCCCAAGCTTCCGGAATGGGGACGAATCCAGCAAATTGATGCCGGACCGTTTTCCGCCGGCACGTGTTACGTGGCCGTGGACTTCCACGAGACCGACAACAACCACGCCTACGTTTTCAAGACGCACGACTTTGGGCAATCCTGGACGGCTATTTCAAAAGGCCTGCCCGACGACCAGCCGGCCCGCGTGGTTCGCGAGGATCCGAACCACCGCGGATTTTTGGTGGTAGGCACGGACACCGGGCTCTTCTATTCTTCCAACGACGGCGAGGAATGGAAATCATTGAAAAGCGATTTCCCCACCGTCCCTATTTACGATTTGAAATTCATTAAGAGCACACACGACCTGGTGGTGGCCACACATGGCCGGGGCCTGTTTGTGCTGGACAACATTACCCCGCTCGAAGAATTGACCCCCCAAGTTGCATCGGAAGATTTTCACCTGTTCCCCATCCAGACGGCGCGCCGTTGGCACACCTGGAATAAACATGGGTTCGCCTCGGGTGGGTATGTCGCACCTAATCCGCCTGAAGGCGCGAGCATTGATTACTACTTGAAGTCGGAAATCAAGGACAAACCGGCGGAAGCCGGGGCGGAGGCAAGAGGGCGGCGTCCGGGAATGCTGCCGGGGCAGGGACCCGTCAAAATTACCATCACGGATGCGGACGGTAAATTAGTGAATACTTTGCACGCCCCCGCCAAGCAGGGCTTCAACCGCTTTTCCTGGAGATTGGATTACGAAGGTCCCACCAAGCTTGCTTTCCTTCCGCCGAATCCGCAAGAAGAGGAAAATCCATTCTTCAACCGCAACGCCGGGCCGCCAGTCACGCCCGGAACTTACAAGGTGACGGTCACTGTCAAAGGTCAAAGCCAGACGCAAACCGTCCAAGTGGAAGCCGATCCACGCTTTCATGTGGATAAATCTGTTTTCGAGGCTCAGACCAAAGCTGGCCTTGAAGTTCGCGATGAAGTATCCGCGCTGAACCGGGCGCTGAATCGAATGGAAAGTTTGCATGCACAAGTAGGCGCTCTGGAAAAAGTTCTGCAATCAAGCGGCGAGGGGAGTGAAGAAATCACTCCGGCTGCCTATCGGCCCGTGCTTGAGCAGGCCCGCTCGCTCGACAAGAAGCTGAGGAAACTTGAAGAGGACGTTTACAACACCGAAATTCAGCCCGCAGGCGAGGATGACATTCACTATCTAGCCCGCTTCCATGACCGCCTGGAAGGGATATCGCGCGGGGCTTTTATGAACTACGACCAGCCGCCGAGCGACCTTACTTTGGAGGAAATGGCCACGCTGAGGAAGGAACTCGATACCCACTTGCAGGCGTTCAACGATTTCCTCAAGACGGACGTGACCACTTTCAACAAGATGGCGCTGGAAAAAGGCGCCAACACTCTCTTCGCCGGCGATACCATCGAGATTAAAGGCGGAAAGGTAGAGGCGGCGGGCGCTGCCCAAGCAGCAGGTGGAGGCGGCTCCAGTCCCAGATAAAAAGCAATTCGGAGACGCCGGTCAACACCGTCCGCGACTGCCCATTGCGCCAGCCGAATTATGCTGATTCTCGATGTTGGTTGCGGAAAGAAAAAACAAGACCCGCATGCCATTGGCTTGGATCGCCAGCCGGGATCTTCGGCGGACATTTTGTGCGAGCTGGCCCGCTTCCCCTGGCCGGTTCGGGATGGCTGTGCGGACAAAATTTTTCTCTCCCACTTTCTCGAACACCAGCACGACATCCTTCGTGCCATGGCGGAGGTGCACCGAATTGCAAAACCCGGCGCCGAGGTGGTGATTGTGACGCCCCACTACACATCGCCCGATTCTTATACCGACCCGACTCACATTTTCCACCTTGGATTTCACAGTTTCGATTATTTCGAGCAAGACAGCTTTCAGGACTTCACTTATCACGCCGGCGGATTTCGGATCATCGAGCGCCGATTAACCTTCGGCGGAAACTTTCTGCTTGATAATCTGGGACGGGCGTTCGCGGCCATTTCAATCGATTTCTATGAAAAACATCTGGCCTGGATTTTCCCGGCGCGAAATCTTTTTTGCCGCTTATCCGTTTCGAAATAGACATGCCTGCATCTTCGGCCAGGGGCAGGCAGACTGATCCAATGAATCTGGAACAAAAACTCGCCCAGCTTAAAAAAGGGACACAAAAAAACGACGGCGAAACCGAACTCGAGCGCCAGCTTGAATTGCTGCAACGTGTGGGCGCCAAAGTGAAGGGCTCGGGGATCGTCCAATTGGGCGCGCCCCTCCCAGCCCAACGCATGCCGAAAGGAATTGAGGTCTATGTGGACGGCGGCATTGAACAAAACACGCGCGGCGAGTATTTTCTTGCGCGCCAGGCGCTCCCATTTGGCCGGCCCTACGGCAAGCTTCGTATTGGCGACCTCACGACCACGGATTTACAGACCCTCAACATGTTCCTGGCCGGCGCCACTCTGCCCGAAATTTCGCGCCTGATTTTTCTCGACACCGAAACCACCGGCCTTGCGGGTGGAACGGGGACATGCGCTTTTTTGATCGGCTTGGGTGCGGTCGAAGGCACTCAATTCGTAGTACGCCAATTCTTCCTTCGGGATTATCCCGAGGAGGCCGCCATACTTGCCGCCCTCGCCGAAACCCTCAAGCCCTTTGACGGCATCGTCACCTTCAACGGCAAAACGTTTGACCTACCCCTGCTCGAAACTCGTTATGCGTTGGCCCGCATGAAATCCCCCTTTGCCCGCCTGCTCCATTTGGATCTGCTCCATCCCGCGCGGCGCCTGTGGAAACTCCGCCTCGCTAGTTGCAAGCTCGGCCACCTGGAGAGTGAGGTGCTGGGCGTCCACCGCGAAGGTGACGTGGACGGCTCGGAAATTCCGGGGATTTATTTCGACTACTTGCGCACCGGCAACGCTCGGGGACTTCAACCGGTCTTCTATCACAATGCGCTGGACATCATTTCGCTTGCCGGCCTGACGGTGGAAATGGCGGAAGTGATTGCCGCCCAGGTTTCGGCCCCTGAGGAGTCACGAAGCAGGCAAAGCGCCAGCGTGACTTCCAGTATCGACCTATTCAGTCTCAGCCGGATCTTCGAACGCTCCGGCGCTCAGGAACTTTCATTATCCACCTGCCGGCGGGCCCTCGATGCCGGCCTTCCTCAGCCCATTGAGACGCAAGCGTTGTGGCAACTTGCCTCTCAACATAAACGCCGGAGTGAGTACGAACGGTCGGTTGAAATCTGGACCGAGATCACGCTGCGGGAGGAACCTTTCGCTCTTCGAGCCTTGGAGGAACTTGCCATCCATTATGAGCATCGTTTGCGCGACGCTGAAACCGCGTTGGATTTCACCCTGCTCGCCTTGGGGCGATTGAACTCCGGGCCCGGAGGCGGCCAGCATGGCAAATTTTCCCACCGTATGAAAAGACTGCGAAAGAAGATTGGTGATAGGAAGCCGGGGCTTGGAATTGGGAGAAATCGAGGGGGCGAACTTACGCGAGGCGTTGATCCCATGGATCAGAAATCATTCGTCTGAAATCTCGTCGGCGGAAAGCGACTTAAGAACCACTTGCTTCCGCTCCACACTCTCTTCGCACGAGTCTCCCTTCACGGTAATGACTTGGAGCTCCCCGACCAGGCGAAGATAGTCCGCGTCTTTCTCCTCGTGACCGGCGCCGCGCTCAATGGCGCCGCTGAATCGGTAGTATTTCCGGTGAATCTCCGCCGTCTTGAACTCCACATGGTCGTCTTTGCGCGTGCCGATGGTGAGACTGTAACTGAGAACGGTGTCGGACTCATCATCATTCTGGTACACATCAATCTGACCTTTCAGCTTTCCTTCTTCCTCATGAACCAGCAAAGTATCGTCGGGGCCCAGGAAATGGAATTCAGTGTTGATCTCGTCGATGTCCGATTTCAGCATCGCCGGCATCAACACACTCATCGCGCAAAAAGCTAGGGGGGCGATGGAGAAAAACAGCGTCCATCGCCACGGGGCCGCGCCCCGGCGGGATCTTGAATATCTCGAATGAGAAGTCATAAGTTGGCCCGGGTTAATTCTTTGTTTACGAATCTCCCCAGCTTGTCCGCTTTGGTTCGATTGATGCAGCCGATCTATGCATTGAACGGCCGGATTTAGTTTATCCTCCCCGGCCCCGCCGGGCAAGCTTGGTCCTTGCCGGCATTCCGTCGCTTGACATAGCCCGCCATTTGGGCCAGCATTTCACCTCAATCGTAACGGGAGGGAGCGCCTTGTGAAATCCAGAAAGAGCCGTTTGTGTTTTATCTTCGCGTGCGCCCTGTCAGTTTCCGCGATTCATGGACAGATTATGAACGCCCAAAGCCCATATTTGAGCAGTGTCGAAATTGTTTCAGAATTTTCCCGGAGCGACTTTGTGCCGGACGGCGATTTGAACAAGAAGGTCTGGGCAAGAGCGAAATGGGTTCAATTGGACCACGACATGTCGGGGCGGCTTCATTACCCGGAGGCCGACACGCGGGTGGCTGCTCTCTGGACGGAAAAGTTTGTCTACTTCGCCTTCCAATGCAAATATACCGCTCTCAACATTTATGAGGGTGAGGAGGCAGTCAAGGAACGATGGGAACTTTGGGAGCGCGACGTAGTGGAAGTTTTCATCAACCCGCAGCCCGAGCGCGTAAATCATTACTATGAGTTCGAGGTTGCACCCAACAATCAGTGGATTGACCTGGAAATCGACAAAACTAAAACACCGTTTAACGATGCGGGATGGGATTCGCATTTCGATCATGCCGCGCAAATTGACTCAAAGAACCATATTTGGAATTGCGAGATGCGCATCCCGGTCAGCTCGATGGGCGTTGCGGCTATGCAGGCCGACACACAATGGCGTCTCAATTTCTTCCGGGCGGACGGCGCAGGCGGCGATTCCAAGCGCCGCTTCATGGCCTGGAGTTCAATTCCGGAGGGAAATTCCTTTCATCAACCGGTGTACTTTGGCATCATCAAATTCGTGGAATAGAAAAGTCTAGAGCGGGAAATTTCTTGACGCCGATTTGCAAATCTTGGCCCCTCCTTCGATCATCATCCTTAAGGCAATCGAGTCATCCGAACAGAATTTCCCCGGGAGCGCCGGCGTCTCGCCCGCAACCTGATGCTAAGGAAAGAGCGGGCGGGACGCCCGCGCTCCCAGAGATGCAAACCGAAGACACCAGACCGATCACCGCTTACGTTGCCGCCCTTTTGTAGCAGCCCAGCACGCGCATAAACTTCGTAACTTCCTGAAGGTGAGCGAGCGCTTTGCGGCAACGCTCATCTTTAACATTGCCATGGAAATCCAAATAGAAAAAATATTCCCAGGGCCGGCCTCGCAGTGGCCGGGATTCCATCTTGGTTAAATCGATATCGCGCAGGGCAAAAACGCTGAGACACTTGTATAGGGCCCCGGGAACGTTACGAGTGGAAAAGACAATCGATACCTTATTAGCGCCAACGGGCACGGAGCTGGTTTTGGATAATAAAAGAAACCGGGTGAAATTCTCGCGGTGGTCTTCAAGATGCGACTTGAGAATTCGCGCCTTATAAACCGAGGCGGCCGTCCGGCTGGCGATGGCTGCGGCCCCCGGGATTCGCTTCTCGGCCAGCATCTTCACACTTCCCGCTGTGTCATAAAAAGGGACCTTCTCCACCCGCGGATGGCGGGCAAAGAACCGGCTGCATTGTGCGAGAGCAACAGGGTGTGAAAAAACCTGGCGCACACCGGCGGAAGTGGTACCCGGAAAAACGATCAGGTTGTGCACAATGCGAAGGCTGACTTCGGCGATGATGTGCAGCCGATTCTCGAGCAGCAGGTCGTAATTCTCATATACCGACCCAGCCAACGTGTTCTCGATCGGAACCAGACAAAGCCGCGCTGCGCCCCGGGCCACACTCTGAAATGTCGCGGAAAATGTTTCCCGGGGAAGAACGCGAATTTGGCGGCCCAGTAGTTTATAAGCCGCTTCTTCGCTGAACGAACCTCGTTCGCCCTGGAATGCCACTGCGGACTTGGCCATGGGATATGTTTCCTCAATTCCCGAATTGCGAGTGCGACAAAGGGCCTGGCTTAAAATTCCGGAACTGCGAACCATTATTTTATAGCGCCGTCTGATGCGCTGGAGCGGTTGGCAGGCACAAAGCTAGCTGCTTTAAGGACGCCGGCTAGGCCGAGCCCAAAAGCCCCCGAAAGAAGAAGTCGGCGTAAGCCTGTGCGAGCTCGGCCTCTTTGACAGGACCTTCAGGCTGGTACCACTGGTAGAGCCAGTTGATGATTCCGAGCAAAGCGAATGCGGCCGTGCGCGGCTCAAGCAGCGACTTGCCACCGTGCTGCGCCTGGACTTTGGAAATGAGGTCCTCAAGATAGTGAATATATTCCCTTTTTCTCGCGTTGATTTTTTTGTGGAGGGCGCCTTTAAGGGATCTATTCTCGTGAAGGATGACCGTGATCTCCTGGTCGCGGGCACGCACAATTAAATCAATGTGGCCGATGATTGTTTGACGCAACTTTTCACGAGGGTCGGCGATACTTTTTACTTTCTCCAGAACCGTTTCCTGAAGAATGTCCATTCCATAATTCATGATTTCATACAACAGATGGTCCTTGCTTCCGATGTGGTGATATAGCCCTGCTTTGGTGAGCCCAACGGCAGTGGCGATTTCCTGCATCGACGCCCCGTCGTACCCTTTTTCGTAGAACACACGCGCAGCGATGCGGCAAATCTCGCGGAGCTTTTGCTTGGTGTCCTCACTTTGACTCATAGGTGGAAAACTCGTCCATTCGCTCGCCGGGCAGTGTACCACAAGGAACGGACTGCAAAAAGCTTATGACAGCCGGCAAGGGATTGGCCGAAACCCAATCAGAGGCTGATGTGCGAAGAGCGCCATCCTGGCGCCCGCCCGCTCTCGACGAAGCCAAAATCAAGTCAGAGATGGGTCATCCGGGCCCAATACTTCCGATCGCGCCGAAGAAGCGTACGCTCATTTAAAATGAGTTTCGGCTCGCGCGTCTCAAGGCTCAAATCTTTGATTGCTATGCAGAGCGTTTATTTTTTATTATATTAATCCAAATCGTGCGAAGAATCGATTACACGAAATTGTTACGGCCGCGGCCTGCATTTCCAGTTTGATCGCGGCCAGGAGACTCAAATTGAAAGTTTTCCTCATTGGGGCGAACGGCCAACTGGGCACTGATTTACGGCAGGTATTAGTTTCAGAGGGGACATCTGTTGTTCCGGTAACTCACAAGGACCTCGATGTCCGCCACGCCGAGGCGGTGTTTGCCGCCATAACCGAGGCACGGCCGGATGTGGTGATCAGTACTGCCGCCTATCACCGGGTTGAGGAGTGCGAGACGCAAGCCGCCCTGGCATTTGAAGTCAACGCCCTGGGAGCCCGGAACTTGGCCCAGGCGTGCGATCGGGCCGGTTGCATTCTGGTTAACTTCAGCACGGATTACGTCTTTGATGGCAAACAACAAAAACCTTTTTCTGAAGTTGATCTGCCCCATCCGTTGAGCGTCTATGGCGCCTCTAAATTGGCGGGAGAGCATCTTGTGTCCGCAGTATTTGATCGATACTTTGTCATTCGCACCTGCGGTCTTTACGGGGTGGCTGGAAGCAGCGGCAAAGGCGGCAACTTCGTCGAGACGATGCTCAAAAGAGCGGCGGCGGGCTCCCCACTCCGCGTCGTGAATGACCAAGTCCTGACTCCCACTTTCACCGTCGATCTCGCGCATGCGGTGGTGAAATTGATCCGAACCGGGCAGTTTGGACTCATTCACATTTCGAGCGAGGGAGAATGCTCATGGTATGATTTCGCCAAAGCGATCTTCGATCTCGAAAAGTTGGAGGTCGACGTAGCTCCCGTCTCCACAGATCAGTTCCCCAGTCTGGTCAAGCGGCCAGCGTATTCCGTCCTGCTCAAAAAGCGCCTGAACACCTTGGGCATTGAAATTCCCCGGTGGGAGGACGCGCTGGCCCGATATCTCCTGGCGCGCCGTGCCCATCAGACAACAGCCGTGGGGGAGGCGCGCTGACCCTCATGGCGCCCAAGGTTTTCATTTCAAACGAAGACTATAGTCCTCAGCTATTCGCGTCAGGTTGGGATTGTAGAACGGATCGTGCTCAATAACATCCCGCCACTTCTTCTGTACGAAGCGCACTTCCCGCATATTAGGAATCTTCTCTTCCTTGGTGACTGACTCATGGTGCGTGAGGACGGCCAGGGGTGTATAGACAATATGGTATCCCGCTTTGCACAACTTCAGGCAGTAATCGACGTCCTGAAAGGCGACGGCTAAATTCTTTTCGTCAAGTCCTCCCACTTCCAAATAAGCCGCTCGTTTGGTGAGCATGCAGGCTGCCGTCACTGCGCTACAGTTGCGGATTATTTGGGGAAAGGCGAAATAGTGAAGAGTATCAGCGGGGAGGTGTTTGAATGCATGGCTGGTACATTCATAGATCCCCATGACCACTCCCGCATGCTGGATATTTCCCGAGGGGTAAATCAACTTGGCGCCCACGGCGCCTACGCCGGTGCGCTGTCCATGTTCCACCAAAGCGCTCATCCAGTTTGTGGTAACCACGGTGATATCATCGTTGAGAAGGAGGAGCAACGGCGCATCGGTTTTCCCCACGGCATAATTGTTCAACGCTGAAAAGTTGAATTTCTTATTTCGATAATCCAAATGCGTCAATACGCTCCTGCGGGTCGCGAGACTTTTCACATATTGCTCGACCTGTGGACCTTTGGAGTTATCAACTAGAATAATCTCGTGATGGGGATAATCGGTCTGGCTGAACAAGCTTTCGAGGCATGGCTCAAGGAGGTCCATTCGGCCTCCAGTGGGTAAGATCACGGCAACTCTGGGATTTTCTCGTATCTCGTAGCGCACCTGCCATCGTCCCAAGGTACAACCTGGTTCGACCCGGGCCGGCACCCGGTTACGTTTCAGATAGTCGCCGATGGAGCGCTCTGCCGTGACATAGGCCTGAGGGCTGACTTCGTCGGAAGAAAATCTGAAGTCCGGCCTGCCCCGCTTATGAAGGAGAATGCGTGGAATATGTAATATCCTCTCCGTGCGCTCAACCAGCCGCAAGATGAAATCGTAATTCTGGGAGCCGTTATATTCACTGCGAAGCCCGCCGATATCTTTAAGGACTTGACGCCGCACGACAAATGAATCGCCGATGTAATTGACAGAGAGCAACAAGTCGGGCGACCAGTCCGGCTTGAAAAAGGGTTCACATCGATTGCCGGTAAGATCAAGCTTGTCCTCATCGTAGTAAATCAGGTCGGCGTCGGAGTGGTCCTGCAACAGTCTTATGTTCCAGTAAAGGATATCAGGCGAAAGCAAGTCGTCGCTGTCGATGAAAGTGATAAACTCCCCCATAGCAAGTGAAATCGCAGCATTGGCGCCTTCCGATGCCCCAAAGTTCTCGGCCAATTTTATGAATTTGATCCGAGAATCCTCGCCGGAGAGAGTTTCAATCAGTGCAATTACTTCAGAATTGCCACGCGTGGGAACAGCCACGCATAACTCCCAATTCGGATAGATCTGGGCCCGCACCGACGCCAGCAATTCTCTGCATCTCTTTTCGGTGGTGTCAAAAACCGCCGTGACAATGCTGATCAGGGGAGAGTAACGAAATGTTTTCGCCTCTGCTGTCATGGCGGCCAATCGACGCGGCAGAGGTTTGTTTGCCGCAATCCACTGCTGATATTCGTTGCTCTCCGTCGAATGTCGCAGCGTGACAGGAATCAGAAGGTCGTGCCTGGCGCCCGACTTGGATTCTGCCCGGATGGTGATGGTATGTGAGCCCTCTGATAATTTTGTTGCGTCCCAAATATAGAAAAAACCCGAATGGCAATCACCACCGAAGGTGGGTGGGGCTCCCTCGACTTCGGGTTCCGGCGTCGAAAAAAGTGCGTCGCCCAACGTTTCTCCATCCTTCAGGATTTCAACTCGGATTATCCCGCTCGAGGCTGAAGCCCAGCCGCGTATCAAGTGACGCCTTCCGCATGCTTCGCCGGCATGGGGCGAATAGCAATGGATAACAATTTCCGGCCTCGAGTCCGGACCTGGATGCTCATCGACAGCGGCAGAAGCGGCTTGTCCAAACGAAAAGGATGCTGCCTGTGAATCGAGGGAGACCTCGGGAAGTGTGGATGCCTCACCTCTTCCCAAAACCGTCTTAATCAAGCGACCAAGCGATCGACGGTAGACTTCACGCCGCCAACTCCCAAAGGGAAAGAGTCGGCCAGTGAGCGCATGGTAGACCTGCACGAGGCGCCAGCCCGTACTCGATTCAATTCGTCCCAGCCGTAAAGCTTTCTGTCGTAGTACCGCTTCAGTCTCTACCAGTTCTTTGGAAAGCAAGCTGGCCTGCTCGCGAACCCTTTTTCCCCGATCATGTTCCTCAGTCAATTCAGCCGTAAGAGACTGCACCTTCTCGTGGAGGTCGGGCGTGAATGCTTGTGCTTCCACCAGTCCTTTTCGTACCATCTCGGATTTCGCCGTTGTTTTCTGAACCTGGTCCTCCATTTCCTCGACCGCCTTCGGCAGTCCGGTCGGGCCGGTTTTTGAATTCACGATTTGGGCGTCCTTTTCCTGGGCCGCACCTTGAAGATTGTCGGACTTGTTTTTAGCGTCGGGGATCTGGTTGTCTCTTTCGGTGGGCATTCGGCCATTGCCTTGGCAACACGCACAGAAGCGCGGTGTGATTCGCAGTGATTTACTAATGCGACGCAGGCTGTATCAGCAAGCGCGAGTCGCTCCTCTATTTGAAACCCAAATACAACATACTACTGCAATTTTCCAAGAGCTGGTTGCAATTCGTTTTGGACACAGCCCGTGAAGCTTCGTTTTCCCGGAATGGCGATTTCTGCCGCCTTGCTCCTTCCGCAACGGGCCTGTCACCGCGCAGGCAGCGGGGTCCAACGCCACCTTTCCCCGGATCGCCGGAAAAGCTCAACGGCCGTCCCGGGACGGGAACTTCCCAATTAAATGGCGCCCTCCTTCGGAGCTTTTCCAGAGCAGACTTGTTTTATGTGCGGTGAATCCGCTAATGTCATAGTTGCATCTGGATTTGGGCGGAAAGGCGCCGGCCTGAAATTTTTTCAACACAACGGGTTTGAATAACTCGTTCAACGGGTATAAACTTTATACTTAAAATCTTGCTGGAATTGAACCCGCGTTTGCCGCTGAAATTACATTTCGATGAGAATCTTTTGCTTGCAATAGTGAGAAGATTTGATTACGGTTCTTGTGGTTATGGTCAGTACTCGACGATATGAAAATAGCAATATTGGGGACCCGAGGAATACCGGGCCGGTACGGCGGATTTGAAACTCTCGCGGAAGAGTTGTCGAAACGGCTCGCGGCCAACGGGCATGAAGTAACAGTTTACTGCCGCCGGCCTTTCACGAGCGCCGAGGATGTGGTGGATCCCCGCATTCGGCGGGTGATTTTGCCGACCATTTCCAACAAATATTTTGACACGGCCTTTCACACCTTTATTTCAGTCATCCACGTACTCTTCACGGGCGTTGATTTAGCCCTGATTTGTAACGTATCCAACAGCACTATGGCCTGGATTCCCCGAGTGTTTGGAATCCCGACTGTCCTCAATGTGGATGGACTGGACAGAAAACGCAGGAAGTGGAACCTCGTCGCCCGAATCTATCTCTATCTTTGCGAACTCATGTCTTTAATTACTCCCACCCGGGTTGTCACCGATGCCCCGCCGATCCAGGACTACTATTGGAGGCGCTACCGGAAGCACTCCACCATGATTGCCTATGGCGCCCAGGTTCCTGAAGGCACTGAATCATTGAAAGGATTCGATTTTCCCGAGGGAGGCTATGTTCTTTATGTGAGCCGCCTGGAACCGGAAAACAATCCTGAACTGGTAATTCGCGCCTATCGAGAAACCCAAACTGACTGGCCGTTACTCATGGTAGGTGGAAATTGCTATGACCCGGGCTTTGTTAAACACCTCAAAGCCCTCGGAGACTCTCGAGTCATTTTCACCGGCCCGATTTATGGCCCGGGTTATTGGCGGCTGATCCGAAATGCCGGGATTTATATTTCCGCCTGCGAAGTGGGCGGCTATCATCCGGCCCTCATTGAGGCCATGGCGACTCGGAACGCCATCCTCTGTCTCGACACACCTGAGAATCGAGAGACGGCAGGTGATTGCTGTATCTATTTTCGGCCGGAGGCTCCGAACTTGGCCGGACATATGGCGCGGCTGCTGGAGGATCCCGACCTGCGCGTGGACCTCGCGCGGCGGGCGGAAACCCGGGCGGCTAATCTCTTCGGGTGGGACGAAGTAACTGATAATTATGAATCTCTCTTTTCGGAAGTACTGACCGGAAAGGTCCCCGCTGCTGCCCCATCCTCGCCATTGAAAGCTGTGGTACAGCCCATTTCCGAAATCGACCCCGCTAATGTTGGCATGGGTCTCGCAACCGCGAAAGATCAGATCTTGGAACTCCGGGTTTCCTCAGCCGTCGACAAAGGAAAACTTGCAGGAAGGTCCGAAAACCATTTCGCCAGCTCACGGTCAGAGACGCGGCGCCGGTCCTGAATCCACTTACGTTTCGCACCAATCGCTTTCCGATTCCTCCATAAATGGGTAAAAGCGGAAAACAGCCTGCGATCGACCAATACCGAATAACCGAGAATTAGACAATCCCGCCAAGTGACAGGAAGGAAGAGACGCAGATAGAGATACGGTGAAATATTTTTTACCCGCATGATGAAGCGGTTTTTAACCGAATGCCAGTTGACCACCAACGGAAGTTCGCGAAAGCGCGCGGGAGTGACTCGGCGGACGTGCCATCCCACGGCGAGCGGAGTGTAAATGCATCGCCAACCCATCAAATGCGCTCTCCAGGCTAAATCCGCGTCGTCCCGGCAAAGAAAGAAATCAGCGTCGAGGAATTCGCCCATCACGGAGACGTCCTCAACCATTTTTCGGCGGTGCAGGGCGGCCGCCCCCGTCACGCCAAATACAAATTCGGCCTGATCGTACTGCCCGCGGTCTACCTCTTCTGATCCCCGGTCGAGGTGGCGAAGATTCCTTTGGAAATAGATACCTGTGGAGTCGATCACACGGGTTAGGGGCGGATTCTCCGCCGGACTCCAACGCAGGAGTTTGCCGCTGGCCATGCCGATGGAAGGATCAGATTCCGCGGCGGCTACAAGCTTCCTGATGAAGTCGCTGCTCAAAATGACATCGGGGTTGAGAAGAAGTATCCATTCGCCTTGGGAGTGGCAAAGGGCCTGGTTTTGGGAGGCAGCGAAGCCATAATTGGTTTCGTTGAAGATTGTACGATAAGGCGCTTTAAGACTTGAAAGGATGCTCTTGGTGTCGTCACTCGAGGCATTGTCGACAATAATACATTCTCTGTTCGGGTAGTCTTGGCGCTCAAGGGATTCCAGGCACTTCGGAAGAACGCCAGAGTCGTTATGGGTAACCATGAGAACAGAGACCAACTTTGGCGTCATCTTTAACGGTTCCCCAAATAAGCGCGGGCATGTCCCTCGTAAAAAGAAGCTCCCCGCTTGACCCCAGGTAACTGCCAACAGGCAGCCTTCGGCTTAGGCCTATGATGCGTGAGTTCTAATCAAAAAGAGTCAGGTAGGAGGAAGAATCCGCCTGACGACAAACAGGCAGAACCTGGAATCCGGAATCGTTTACCATTACCCTTGTTTTTCAGTTTCCAGTTGCCCCTCAATCTGACACAAAATAATATACGATGGTTCTCAAGAAGACAACAGGCCCTTCGACGCGCTGGCGGGAGGTCGGCGGTGGCATGGGGAGGGGTGGCAACACCCGAAGTCGCCCGTCCCAACCACTGTGCGCGCCACAAGCAGGGAAAATCCAAAAATCAGAGGACCAACCTTAGGACATCAATCAGCCGGCGAGTTTCCACGGTGTCGAATGTAATCGGGATTCCGCTTATCTGCTCCAGCCATAACATGATTTGATCTCCGCTGGCGCCCCGGCATTGCAGTTCGATCTACTTACCGGCCTGGATTCACGGTCTGATCCTGTAAATGGGAAAGCAGCCCTAAGCAAACCATTGTGCCGCAGCCTTTGATCGCCACGATCTTGCTGCGGATTTCCCGGCAAATCGTGAATGAGAGGTGGACGCACCAGCTTTGTGGGAGAATGTCTGGGTGAATCGAATTGCGCAAAAAATCGAGCAGATTGCAACTGTCTTTCTTTTCCTTTTCGTTCTGCTCCAACCGATTTCCATCGCGGGTGCATTTATTGCCTATTCGTTTTTGGCCCTTGCTTGGCTCATCCGATTGATGCTGGCTCCTAAACTCCACCTCTACAGATCTCCCTTGGATTTCCCCATTCTAATCTACTGGGTTCTTTGCGCTCTCTCGGCGTTGGTCTCTCCGCTGCCCGCCTCGAGCTGGGAAGGAATGCGAAAAGTGGATATGGTTTTTCTGGCCATCGTAGTAGCCCATAACATCCCCAGCGTGAGACGGGCCAAGCAGCTTCTCGCGGTTTTGTTTCTGGGGACGTTAGTGAGCGTGGCCTACGCGGGATGGCAATTCGTGGCAGGGGTCGGGCTTCACGTCCGCGACTTAAGACAGGACTCTGTTTTGTTCCGGGCAGGAATTCGTAATGATGACGTGATCCTGCGCGTGGACAATCAGGCAATTCGCCGCCCCGACAAATTCTTGAGTTATCTTGGCTCAAAAACCGGGGATAAACCCGAGCGATTGCTGATCGTTCACGATGGGGGCTTTGACGTACTCAAGGATGCCGTGGCCGTCGAAATCCCACCGGGAGCTCTGCCCCACTCAACCAACGCGGCTGATTGGGGTGTGAACTTACAAACGGAGAAGCTTGCCCGCGCCAGAAGTTTCTATAGCCACCCGGTCACCTATGCCATGATTTTGGAGTCACTGGGTTGTCTGGTTTTTGGACTCTGGCTTGGCCTTCACAGGCGATTGTCGCCGGCAACAAGTCTGGCTCTAATGGGTCTCTGGATCATTCTTGCCCTGGCGCTTGGTGCTACGCTGACTCGCTCCGCCTGGCTCTCTTTTGCATTCGGATGTCTCGCAGTGGTTTGGCTGCATGATCGGCGCCATAGGGTAAGAGTGATCTTGCCTCTGCTCCTGATCCTGGCCGCCATGGGCACCAACACTGCAATCCATCGCTGGCGAGGCGTTGGCCTTGTTGACCTGAACGATCCTGGAACGCAATATCGAATGGAAATGTGGAAGGAAGGGCTGAAGTTAGCTGAAACCCATCCCTGGTTTGGTGTGGGGATGAATACGATTCGCGACTCACCATCAAGCTTCGTCCTTGAGGCTGAATCGAAGTACAACCTTTGGTCGCACTTTCATTCCACTCCCATCCAGCTTGCAGTGATGCAAGGGTTCCCAGTGCTTTTTGCCTGGTTTGCAATGATGGGATGTTATTTGGTCCTGCTGGTTCGGCTGGTTAGAAAGGCACTCGAACAGGAAAACTGGGTTTTGTACGCAATGGCTTTAGGATTACTGGGCGGGGCAATCGCATTCCTGGCTAGTTCCGCCGTACAGTACAATTTCGGAGATTCTGTTGTTGCTCTCCAATTCTGGTTTTTTGTCGGGTTGGCTCTTGCCCTCAACCGGCAATTGCTGGCGGAAACTAAATTGGCCGGTTCAACCAGTTAGGTCCAACTTACACGACGAATTAGGAGCGAGTACAGGAGTTATCATACGTCATGACTCGCTGCCCGGAAGTTACGACCAACCTACTCCAACCTTTCCTCGCTCCTTCAGGCTATCCGAACCCTTTAGAACCCTTTAATACCCCCACTTTGCCGCGCTACGGATTTGGTTGGTTAGGCTATCGCCGGTGGACTCCAGTTTCAAGTTTCCATTTTCCAATTTCCGTCGCTCTAGTAGAGCAGCTTCAGTGAGAACTGCAACTGGCGCGAGGTGCCGGCTGTTCTGCTGATTTCGCCGAAGCCGGTCCCCCGCACCACGTTTGCGGGGAGGCCAAAATTCGTCAGGTTGAACACGTTGAAGAACTCGGCCCGGAATTGGAGGGTGGCGGCCTCGCCCGAACCTCTACGGCCGAAACTGGTGTCTTTGATCAGTGCCACGTCGAAGTCCTTGTAGGCCGGACCACGGAACGTGTCTCGTCCGAGCGTTCCCAGACGTCCCTGGTTCGGACCCGTCCCGCCGGGCACCCCAATGGGAATATCAAAGAAAGAAGCGTTATCAGCGCCCCGGCCAAAATAATCCTCGCGCACTGTGCGACTCGTCGAAAAAACAGGGGTCCCAACCTGATCGGGACGATCCGCGCCACTGGAGCCGAAGCCGCTCTGCTGGATTCCCGAGTACACGGTGAATGGCGACCCCGAAGTCAGAGTGCTAATATTCAGGAACTGCCACCCCGACGTGAGATGGCTGCCCAGTGGCCTCAGAAAGCCGACCCGATCGAAGGGCAGTAGCTGGACCACGCTGAACACCAGGATATGTGTAACGTCAAACGTCGACGGTCCCTTGTCGGCCCCCGGATCCCACGGATTCTGAGGGAAGGCAAGCTGAACATTGCCCGCGCCCCCCACACTCGGTCCGAAGACGCTGCTTGTATCGTCCAGGGATTTCGAGAAAGTGTAGTTCGCTGAGAAGCCAAGTCCGTACCGCCCCGAGGTTTTCGACGCCGACGCCTGCAAGGAGTGGAACGTCGAATGGGATCCGCTGCTTAACATCATTTCTTCTGCGAATCCACCCACCACCTTGCCGGCGGTGTCGAACCGGGTGAAGGGAGCGAAGGCCGGGTCGGCTCCCCCATAGCTATTGGGGAATATCATGCTGGGCAGATGGACTCCCACGGTGGCAACGTAGTCCGCACCTACTTTCAAGTCGCCGAAACTGTGCTCGAAGCCCGCATTATAAGTCGCCACGTAACCATTCCGAAAATTGCGCGCAATTCCAAAGATGGTGAGGGGATTGAGCTGGTGGCCCGGGCTCAAAGCCGCAAGATCTTCTTCGAAGCGCTGGAGGTCAATCACCGTATTGGCCGGCACTTTTTTTGAGTCAGGAGTGGTGAATACCAACTGCCCTTGCGGCGTGTAAACCGGCGGCACGTTGAAGGCTGTCGCGGCATTATCGAATGGAACAGCAGCGCCAGGCAAAGCCGTGATGTAGGGGCTGAAGGCCATGGGGATGCTCCCGGTAAGGACGTTGTCCTGAAAGAGGTTCATTAACAAGGTCGCGACGGAGCCGCCCCCATGGATGCTGGTATGATCGGTCGCCTCCCAGGCGAATGAAATCCGCGGCCCCCATCCGAGCAGGTCCCTATTGTAGGGCGGCTGAGGGTTGAAAACATATGTCTGGTACGCCCCGGGGTCCCAATACCGCGCCGGCTGTCCGCCCGGCCCCAGAAGCCTGGGGCCCGAGGTCAGGTTGTCCCGTTCGTGAATGCGCGTGTCCACCTCGTAACGCAGGCCGTAGGTCATGGTAAAGCGTGGCGTCGCCTTCCAGGTATCCTGAAAGTAAAAGTTATAGGCCTCGCGCTCTGTCCGCTCCTCGTCAATGTGATCGCCCTCTGGGAAGCCGGGCGAAGCTACCCAACTGGTGTAAGAGAAAGGAGTGGCGGTCAGGAGCCCGGTCAGTGAATCGGGCAGGGGATCGCCCGTGTGAATGTCATGCGTGCCGCTGGCCGAAACGATGTTTACGGGCGAGTAGGTGGTGCCGCCGCCGAACGTGTAACTGCCGTTAGGTGTAATCCCGAAAATCACGGAATCGCGGTTGTAACGGGTTTCAAATCCCGCCCGGAAGTTGTGCTTGCCATGATTGTATTGGACGGTCTGTTGGATCTGGAAAAGGTTGCCGAACGACTCGGTCCTGGTGCCGCCCGCGGCGTTGAAAGGCTCGAACAGGCCGTCTCCAAAATTTAGAGCCGGCTGGACGTCATTGTGCGGCACGAAGGAGGGCGTGCTGTGCAGGTAGCCCGCAGTGGTCTCGAGCACCAGGTTGGACGAGACGGTGCGAGCATAGTGAAGCCCCACATTGCGCTGGTTGTCCACAAAAGTGGTGGCGAAGCTGGGGTTGATCGCCGCCTGATTCGGATTGGTCAGGGGACCATCAGTATTATCCAGATTGAAGCGGGCGAAAAACTGATCCTTGTCCGAAAGCTTGCGGTCGATGCGGATGGAGAACTGGTCGCTTCTGGTCACCACCTTGGACGACGTGGCGTAGGTGCGCTCCCCGAACGGACCTGAGAGGTCGTTGGGCAGGGGATACTCCGCGAGCACCGGCGCGATCGCCGGATTAACCGGCACCACCAGGGTGTCGCCAGGATAGGTCAGGGTGTCAATTCCTTGCCGCTCCCCAGCCGTCGGCACGGCCAACACCTGAGTAGTGCCCAACACCTGCCGGAATCCCTGGTACTGCCCGAAAAAGTATGTGCGGTCGCGGCCGCCGAATATGCCCGGCAACTTTACAGGCCCACCCAAAGTAAACCCGAATTCGTTGCGCTGGAAAGGCGGGATGCGGCCGGGACTCACAAAGCTGCGGCGATCAAAAAAATTGCGCGCATCAAGGGCGGCGTTGCGCAGAAACTCAAACGCGTCACCGTGAATCTGGTTGGTGCCCGACTTGGTGACTACGTTGGTGTATCCCGCTGCGCCGGCGCCAATCTCCGGGGGCATCACGCCTGACTGGGACTGGATCTCCGCAATCGCGTCCACGTTGAAGTTTGAAAAGGTTGCGCCACCCAACTCCGGGTCCGTGGTGTAAACGCCGTCCATGGCAAATACCGCCGTAGTGCCGCGCTGCCCGTTGATTGCGAATTGCAAGGTGAAGTTGTTGGCGCCATTGGTATCGGTAGTGGTGCCGCCGGCCAGGGCTAGAAGCTTCGTGAAGTCACGCTTGTTGAGGGGCAAGTCTGACACCTGTTTGCTGCTGAGTTTCTCGCCGCCCGTGGCTTCCTGAGGTTCCACCGGACCCGTGTCGTGTTCGCCCAAGTGGAATTCGATGTGGAGTTGGTCGGCTGAGACGCTGACCAAGACCGCCAGTCGATCGCCATTATGAAGGTGCAAGAGTTGGCTATGCTTGAGCATTCGATCATGCCAGGAGACCGCCAATGCATAATCCCCCGCCGGCAAATCACGGAATTGAAATGTGCCGTGTGAATCAGTGACTGCTTGAAAATGGAGGGACGCCGAATCAGTACGTGCTGGCGCAATCCACCCTATTTGTACTTGCGCGCCGGCGATTGGCTTGCCCGACGCATCGCGCACTATTCCCTGCAACAGCGCGCTCGACGTCTGTGGGTGCAGCAGTGGGCATGCGGCGAGAATCGCCAAAACCAGGAAGGCTACAGGATTGGCTCGGTGCATGTGGCAAATAGCTTACAACATATTCCGATGTGGCGAGCGCGATTGTCAGAATATTCAGGCGCGGGCGGCGCGCCGGTCAATTCGTCCGCACCCATACTCTCGAGAATATGAGGTAAAGCGTCCTCGAAAAGGCCTTGGACCCGAAGGGCTCGTACTCCTCAACTTCTGGTGCAACACCAGGCTCTACCGCGCTCGAGCCGCGCTAAAAGAAAAAGCCCCAGGGAACCTAATGATTCCATGGGGCTAAAAATCTTTGGTGCGGAAGGGGGGACTCGAACCCCCACGGTCTTGCGACCGTCAGCCCCTCAAGCTGGTGCGTCTGCCAATTCCGCCACTTCCGCAATTAGAGGCTGGGAAAACTATTTGATTTCCCCTCAATAAGGGGGGCGTAGTCACGAGCTTACTTCTTTTCCGGAGCAGGCGTAAACGGAGCCGGAACCGCAGGAGCCGGGGTTGCCGGCGCCGTCTTGGCCGGGGCCGTCTTGGGGGATGTTTGCAAAATCGATCCGCCCGTACGCTTGGTGGCCCACACGGAAAGCGTTATCGATGTAACGGCAAAAATAAAGGCCAATACCCAGGTGATTTTCGCCAGTGTGGAAACTGCTCCCCGCGGGCCAAATGCAGCCTGGCTGGTTCCGCCAAACGCCGCGGTGATGTCCACGTTTTCGCCGCCCTGAATCATTACCGCCAGGATCAGCAAAATACAAACAAGAATATGAAGAACGACGACCGCTGCTAGCATGATGCCCCTTTATATTCGCTCAAGTGTTCTAAGCGCGCCGGTAGTTGACGATGGCGGCAAAAGAATCGGCCTGCAAACTCGCCCCACCTACCAACGCCCCGTCTATTTCCGCCTGCGCCATTAATCCGCCGATATTATCCGGCTTTACGCTTCCTCCATACAAAATTCTCAGACTGTTTGCGGGTTCGTCCCCAAATTGCTTGGCGGCCAGTTCCCTCAAAAGCCGGTGACTTTCGGCAGCCATTTCCGGAGTGGCGGTGCGCCCCGTGCCAATCGCCCAAACTGGTTCGTAGGCTAATATGATACGGGAAATCTCGCGGGGGGTCAATCCTCGGAGGCCACCGGTAAACTGCCGATCGAGAACCCGATGGGTTTCGCCTGCTTCACGCTCTTCCAGAGTTTCGCCCACGCACACAATGGCGAACAGTTGTGACGCCAGGGCGGCTTTTATTTTTTTGTTCACTTCCTCATCTTTTTCGCCATGGTCGCGCCGCCGTTCGGAATGGCCAATGATCACGTGAGTGCAGCCTACATCCCAAAGCATGGGGGTGGATATGTCACCGGTATGCGCGCCCTCTTTGTTCCAATGGCAATCCTGCGCCGCCACGGCAATGTTGCTGCCCTTCAAAGCGTCCGCCACAGACCGCAGCGCGGTGAAAGGCGGCGCCACCACCACGTCACAATGTTCAACCTGGGCAAATCGAGTGCGGAGCTCTTTCACAAACTCCACCGCTTCGCCGATGGTCTTGTACATTTTCCAGTTGCCAGCTATCACTGGTCTTCGAACCATAACCATCCTTTGCGCAAAGTAAGCAGTCGGCAATCAGCAGAAGGCAGTAGGCAGTAAGCAACTCAAAGGCTAAGCAACAAAGTTCGAAAGGTTACATTGGCGGGGCTGCACACCACCAGTTGCCTTCAGCTTACTGCTTACTGCCTCCTGCCCGCTGCCTTTTGCCTTCCGCCTTCTGCCTACTGCTTCTCCGTCAATGCTTCCACTCCCGGGAGCTTCATTCCCGAAAGGAATTCCAAAGTCGCTCCGCCTCCGGTTGAGATGTGGCTGATCTTGGATTCGACGCCCGCCTTGGCCACCGCCGCCACGGAATCGCCTCCGCCGACGATGCTGGTGGCGGAGGAAGCGGCCACCGCTCGCGCGATGGCCAGCGTGCCCGCGGCGAACTGATCAATTTCAAAAACTCCCATGGGGCCGTTCCAAACAATCGTCCTTGCTGACGCGATGTCTTTGGAGTAATCGGCAATCGTGGCCGGGCCAATGTCCACGCCAATTTTATCGGCGGGTATGGCGCGCCCATTCACTACTTCAGGGGTGGCCGCTGCATCCACCTTGTCCGCCACCACATGGTCCTTGGGCAATAGCAATTTGATGCTGCGCCGCTCCGAAAAAAGTAACAGCTCCTGGGCCATATCCACTTTGTCATCTTCCACCATGGATCGCCCGACTTGCACGCCTTGAGCTTTCATGAACGTGTACGCCATCGCTCCGCCGATGAGAACGCTATCCGCGTACCGCATGAGAGCCTCGAGCAAATCAATTTTGCCTGAGACCTTGGCGCCGCCCACAATCGCAGTATAGGGGCGCTCCGGGTTCCCCACCGCCTTGCCCAGATATTCGAGCTCGCGCTCCATCAACAACCCGGCCGCGGCCGGCTTCAAAAATTGGGTGATGCCGGCGGTCGATGCGTGGGCGCGATGGGCTGATCCGAAAGCGTCATTCACGTAAGCCTCGGCCAAAGCCGCCAGGCTGCGGGAGAAATCAGGATCGTTTTTTTCCTCTTCGACATGAAATCGCAAGTTCTCAAGCAGGAGAACGTCGCCATCGCGCAACGCATCCACCAGCTTCACAACTTCCGGACCGATGCAATCGGGCGCGAAGTCTACGCGCTTCGAAAGCAGTTGAGAGAGACGGGCGGCGGCAGGCCGCAGGCTCATTTTGGGATTGGGTTTGCCCTTTGGCCTCCCGAAATGAGAAGCCAGGATTAAGCGCGCTCCGCGTGAGACAGCCCACTGAATCGTCGGCAAGCTGGCTCTGATGCGGGTATCGTCGGTGATCTCTCCCGCATCGTTCATCGGCACGTTGAAGTCCACGCGCACGAATACGCGCTTCCCTTTCAACTCGAGATCGCGAATGGAGAGTTTGGGCATTTGAAAACGTTAGTTGTCCGCCGATGACCAAATGCCAGGTTCGTCAGGTGGCAGTATCTCTTTTTCCTGACTTACTGCCCGAATTGAAGGAGCGACGGACTTGCGAACCTCACAACGGACGGCGGACCACCAACACACCTATGAAAGACTCTTGGCCAAAAATTTGACGAGGTCAACGACACGGCAGGAATAGCCCCACTCATTGTCGTACCACGCCGTAACCTTGATGCAAGTGCCGTCGATAACCTTGGTGTACCCGGCATCGACGATGGAGGAGTTTGGGTTGCCTCGAAAATCCACGGAAACCAGCTCCTCTTCAGTGTAAGCCAGAATGCCCTTCAGCGGACCTGAAGCAGCTTCCTTGAAGGCGCTGTGGACTTCTTCGGTGGTCGTCGCCTTCTCGACAAACGCCACCAGATCCACCAGAGACACATTGGGCGTGGGCACCCGCATGGAATAGCCGTCCAGCTTTCCCTTAAGTTCCGGCAGGACCAACCCCAGCGCTATAGCGGCGCCAGTGGTGCTTGGGATTATGGAGAGAGCGGCGGCACGCGCCCGGCGCAAGTCTTTGTGGGGGAAATCCAGAATGCGCTGGTCGTTGGTGTAGGAGTGGATGGTGGTCATCGATCCGTTCTTTATTTTGAAATTCTCGTGAACCACTTTCGCCACCGGCGCCAGGCAATTGGTGGTGCATGAGGCGTTGGAAATGATGTGATGTTTTGCCGGATCGTAATTCTTTTCGTTCACGCCCAGCACGACAGTGATGTCCTCATTTTTGGCCGGAGCGGAGATGATCACTTTTTTTACCGTGCCCTTCATGTGCTTCTTGGCGTCCCCGGCGTCAGTGAACAATCCCGTCGATTCCACCACGATGGGCGCTCCCAGCGAAGACCAGTCAATGGCGGCCGGGTCTTTCGATTTGAAAACCTTCACGGCGCGCCCGTTCACGGTGATGCTGTCTTCCCCGTAGCTCACCGTGGCGCTCAGATTGCCCAGCACGGAATCGTACTTCAACAAATGGGCTAGAGTTTTGGGGTCGGTAATGTCATTCACGGCCACAATTTCGATCCCCGGGTCCTGCATGGAAGCCCGGTAAATATTTCGTCCGATGCGCCCAAAACCATTAATGCCCACCTTAACCGCCATGGCAACTTCCTCCTGTATATGTCTCTATAGATTTGTGAACCCATTATGTTATGTGCCGCGAAGAATGATGTCAAACCTAAAAGAAACCTAAAAGAAACCTGGACCAAGTATGTTGACCCCCTGAGATGGGGACAGGTCGCGCGCCACTTCAGGGATCGACGGGAGTGATCGTTCCCACATTCCGGAGCGCTGCAATCGGTTTATTTAAATGGAAATCAAAATTGGCGCACAGAGATGACAGTATCGCCATCGAAGGTGACAAAAAGCACGTGAGGCGGGAGCCCGTAGATCCAATCTTCCTGTTCGACGCCTTCGCGCACTTCGCGGACTTTACGGTCCGGAGGGCCCTTGGCTGAGAGCACGGCGTCATGATCCATGCCCACCACCACTTGATGGTTTTTGATGGCGTCCTTTATTTTGGGCGGGACGGTGGGCGAATAGAGGGCGGTGGGCGAATGGCGCTCAAAATCGAGAACCGGATCAAGCAATTTCTTGACTTGGTCGGACGTGACATCCGCTATTTTCTCGCGGAGTGAAAGAGTGATCCACGAACCGTAAGTCAGCACTGGAGGTTGTTGAGAAATCGGGTGGGTCGTGCTCCCCACTCCGACTTCGATATGCTGGTACCATTTCTTCCCGCTTTTTCCTCCACCGTTGATTTCGAAAACGATCTTCTCGGACTTGAAAATGATTTTGGTGATTTCAACGGGCATGCCGGGGCGTATAGCCGGCCCGTTCTGCCTTAGTTCGGCGTCAGCATCCGACTGATTAACCTGGCCTTTGTCATTGAGAAATATTCCCCTCTTGCCGCGCGGCAATGGGACTTTGGCCACGGCGATTTCGCTGCCCAGTTTGCGGATGATCTCGATGCGGCTCTCTTCTTTGGATTGTTTCTTGGCAAGAATAAACTGGGGCAACAAGCTGACGGCGAGCGCCACCCCTACCCATGACGCACGGAGGCGTCCCGCTTCCCCATCCTTCGGCAGCTTGAAATGTAAAGCTCTCACAGATTCCTATTTTACGCCCGGAAGCATTACTTTTGATTTATCGTTGGTGCCCGGATTTGCATCGCTGGGAGCGCTGGCGTCTCACCCGCACTTTCATTGTGAATTGATTGCGGGCGAGACGCCCGCGCTCCCAGGAAAATTTTGGCCGTGATTCTCCCTCTTCTGGCTCGGCGCCTCGAAGGCCAACGCCCGCATCTCCGGCGTAATGTAAATTCCTTTTGAAAAAAGAACGTATAGTGTGATCAACACAACCACTCCGGTGGTCAGCCAACTTCCCTCCGGACCGTAATTCCCGCCCGTCATCGGGACGATTCCATGCACGTCCGCCCTCAAAAGCGTGTTTGAAAACTGAATGCCACTGACGGGAAGCCCGAGTCCGAAACCCAGAACGAAATTCCAAGCGAAGTGAATTCCAAGAGGCAGCCAGAGGGCCCGGGTGCGAAGGTAGGCCAGAGCCAGAGGGATTCCGATGAGCGCGGTGTTGAGGGTTGAAAGCCACGTGTGCGACGGGTTTCCCAAATGCATGAGGCCAAACGCGACACTCAATATCGCCACGGCCCATGCCGGCCCCACAGACTCGATCAGGCGCTGAAAGGGATAACCCCGGAAAGTGATTTCCTCGCCGGCAGCCGCAATGGAAAAAAGCACGCAAGAATAAGCGGCGCCGGCCAGCAGGTGTCGCCCGGAAATCGGATTCGCGGAAAAACGGGTAAGCCCCAATGCCGCGTCCAGCGCCGCAACTGCGAGAATGGAGGCGGCGCCGAGAAACAATCCGATTCCAAGCTCGGTTTTCCAACGGCAATGAAAGGCAAGACCTATGGAGGCCAGCGGCTTGTTTTCAAATGCGGCGGTTAATAATTTGAATATGGCCAGCAACGCCAGAAGGATCAGACTGCTTCCCCACAACATAATGGGTTGAGGCTCCCAGCCGAAAACGCCGGATGATAGCCCCAATATTATGCCCACAGCCAGGTGGACGAAGACAATCATGGCCGCCGAAATGAAAAACCGCCAGATCGGGCGGAGATGGCCGGAACTCATGAGTAAGTGCTCCACTCTCACGGCCGAGCGAGCCTCCCATCACCCCAAAAGGGTTTGGTGTCGCCCGAGTGGATCTCCAACCCGCTCGCAGAAACTTCGAAATTAATAATTTGGCCGCCCATCCGGACGAGTTCAGATTCCACGGCGGGCTTGGTTCCGCTCTCGACCAAAAACACCACGCAGCCGCCGCCCCCCGCGCCGCAGACTTTGGCGGCAAGCGTGCCGTGCTTCTTGGTCTGTTCGATCATGCGGTCAATCTTGGGCGTGGAAATTCCCTTGAAATTGCGCTTGCGGTTTTTCCACTCGAGCGCCAGGAGTTTGGCCACGTCATTCCAATCCCGGGCCAGCAGCGCTTCCCGCATTCGAATGGCGATGGCGGTGATCTGCTTGAAATTTCCGCGGACACCCTGGTCGCCATCGATGTGCGCTTTCATAACTTCCCAATTGTTGATGGCTGAATCGCGCGGCATCCCCGTGTAACAAAGGACGAAATGTTCCTCCAATTCTGAAAAAGGAATGCGAAGTCTCTCGCGTTTCACGCCATCGCAGCCCAGATGCACGGCGCTGGCGCCGCCATACAAGGCGGGAAAGTAATCCTGCCAACCGGTGGGAACCTTGATGACAATCGCTTCCACATTTTTGGCAATTTCAAGCAACTGGGAGCGCGGGTAAATCTTGCCCGTGACCCGCGCCAGGGCGCCGCAAAGCGCGATGTTAAGCGCCGATGACCCTCCCAGCCCGGCGCCCGCCGGCACCTCGGAGCGCGTCTCCACAGTGATGCCCCGCCGGGGCTCGAAAAAAAGAACAAGTTCACGAAGCAGCGGGAGGTCGGAATGGCCGCGTGCGAGATCGGAGAGGGATTCGAACGACTCCTGAATCTGCTGATCGCGCGAAATGAGCTTGATGCGGCGGTCGGCGCGCGTTTCAACAATTGAGGACGCGTAATTGCGAATAGCAATGTTGACCGTTTGTGCGCCCGCGTGGAACAGGTAGAGCGGCCAGATATCCACCGTCCCCCCGGCGAGATCCACCCTCGCCGGCGCTCTTGACTCAACTCTCATAGGCTCTCCTGTGCGATGCCTGCCGTGGTTGGAAAGCGGAAATTGGAAAATGGAAAATGGAAATTAAGAGATGAAAATCCACCTTCAAGTGGGTGAGTCCGATTCTCATCTTTCCAGTTTCTATTTTCAATTTTCCAATTTCCAATTTCTTTCTTCTAGGGTTGGGAAATCTGCATGGTGTCGTCGATGGCCAAAGTCGGCCAGCCTTGCTTTGCCGGATCCGAGGGTGCGGCGGTTATTTTAAAATGTTGGCCGTCATCCACCGTGACGCTGAAGCTGTATCCGCGGCGGGCGCCGTCGGCAACCGTGGTGGACCCATCCTTTTGCAATTGATCCAAGTCCGCATAGGATCCGTTGCCGGCCATGTAGACCCGCTCCGCTTGCGCCAAGGCGAGCAATTCACTTCTTACTCCAGCCACGTCGATGGTCTGGGCAGGTGGCGCCCCGCCGGTAGGTCCCTGAGTGAATTCCGCTTTGTAAATGAATAATCCGATGGCGAGGGCAAGCACAAGCCCGATGATTCCTCCCGCTGCCTTCATTTGAACCCCCTTAAAATGATTGGACGATGGCTGGTTAAGATTTGGCGCGCGCCTCGTGCAAAAATGCGAAGGCGCTCAGAGAATCAACGCGTCCCCCACAGTGCGCGCTGCTGCGCCTCCTTCCCATACATCGCCCCCAGAAAGGATTTTAGTTCGTTAAAATCGGGAAAGATTTTTGTGGAACACGCCACCACCCATCCGCTGATGTCTTCCACCGGCATTTCCGCCACCATGTAAACGGGAATCCCTTTGCGGTAAGCCGCGGTCAGCTCGGCGTGAGTGCCTCCGCCGTCTTTGGCCGCATCATCCCAGAGGCAGACCACATAATCCGCCTTGTTCGTCATCACGTCCACATCGTGATTGATCACAATCCGCATGACCCTTCTGAACCGGTCCAGGTCGGTGAGCTTCCACTCGCGATAATTTTGAGCTTCCTCTTCATTCAAAACACGGCGGGTTTCCACGGTGGGATCGTAAACGCGATGGTTAAGATTTTCCTGTAGCCAGAGGCGGATTCGTTCCCGCCATTGACGGCCGCCATCGGGCGAGAATTCCATTCCTCCACATAGAAAGGCAAGCATAGGAAGTCCTTGGGTGGGTCTATTGTCCACGCTTGCGAGCCGAGATGCAACAATGATTACTGCCTGGCAGCGTCCGGATTGCATCGCTGGGAGCGCGGGCGTCTCGCCCGCTCTTTCATCATCAATTGATTGCGGGCGAGACGCCCGCGCTCTCAGGAAAATCAGGACACTACTCAAACTTGACTTTGGTTTCATGGGAAGATTACAGTGAGAGCTTACCGATTTCCAGCCTTTACCGAGGGATTGCGGGCCTGATTATGATGGACCTGGAGGGAACAAAACTAGGCGAGATTGTCACCCGGCGCAGGTCCGCCCTGGCCGCAGCGCAGGTTCAGCGGCCGATCGAGTCCATCCAACTTGCCTCCGAGGCGCGGCACGAATGGCGCGATTTTGCCGCTTCACTATCGGGTGGAGGACTGCAAGTCATCGCCGAATTGAAACAAGCTTCGCCATCACGAGGCGTGATTCGCAAGGAATTCCGATGCCGCGAAATTGCCCAAGCCTACGAAGCCGGCGGGGCGGCAGCTCTTTCGGTTTTGACCGAAGAGGAATATTTCCGTGGCTCGCTGACGAATTTGATTGATGCCCGCGATGCCACAGGATTACCGGTGCTGAGAAAAGATTTCATCCTTGACCCGTATCAGGTTTACGAATCAGCCGCGGCGGGCGCCGACGCCCTCCTATTAATCGTAGCGGCCCTGGCCGAGGGCGATTTGCGCGCCTTAATTGACCTTTGCGGGCGGTTGAAACTTACTCCCCTGGTTGAGGCGCACACAGAGAAGGAAATTGAGAAAGCCGCCGAAGCCGGCGCTCAAATCATCGGTATTAACAACCGGAACTTGAAAACGATGGAAGTGGATCTGGAGATTTCCTTCCGCTTGCGCGAAAAAATCCCGGCAGCGTGCCTCGCCGTGAGTGAGAGCGGAATCAAGACATCCGACGATTTGCGCCGGATGACCGCGGCCGGTTTCAATGCCGTGCTGATTGGCGAAAGCCTGATGCTCGCGGAAGATCCGGGCCGTGAATTGGCGCGCCTGATCGAAGGGGTCGCGGCGCACGGCGCGGCGCGCAGGTAACCATGCCGACCCGAGTTAAGATTTGCGGCATCACCTGCGTCGAAGACGCCACCCTTGCCGTTGAGTTGGGGGCCGCGGCCCTCGGATTTAATTTTTATCCGGCGTCGCCGCGCCACATTGCGCCTTCGGCCGCCCGGGTCATCATTAGCAAGCTGCCCCCGTTGGTGACGGCCGTGGGAGTGTTCGCAAATGAAACTGACGGCGCTCACGTCGCTGCAATTGCCCTGGAGGCCGGCGTGACCACCGTCCAGCTTCACGGGACCGCCTCTCCATTGCCGGGTAAAGGCGCGAAGGCGCTGGACGGCTTCACCGTGTTTCAGGCCATCGCAGTCTGGAAGGGATTCAAGCCTGAGATCCTTCAACACTTTAAAGCCAACGCGTTCCTGCTGGACGCATATGACCCCGGCTTGCACGGTGGAACGGGAAAGACTTTTGATTGGTATTTAGCGCGCGAGGCAAGAAAATTTGGAACCATCATCATTGCCGGTGGCTTGACGGCGGAAAACGTTGGCCAGGCGATTCGCGAAGTGCTGCCGTATGCGGTGGATGTGGCCAGCGGCGTGGAGTCCGCACCGGGAATTAAAGACCCTGCGAAGCTGCGAGCCTTCTTTGCGGAGGTGGCAAAGGCGGACAATGGGCATTAGACTTATCTGTCCAACATATAGATTAGGAGATCAATCATGGACGTTGAGCGAACGATCGAGTTTTTAATCAAAAATCAAACCCGATTGGACGCCCGCTTCAGCGCTAAGTTCGATCGGGCAGATAAGCGATTGGAGCGTATTGAGCACGTCGTGGAACAGAACAATCATATTGTGACCCGTCTGGCTCAGCTCGGTGTATCCCTCCGAGGCGACGTGCGCAGAACCGAGAAGAATCTGGCCCAGGCTTCCGACAACATTCGGAAACTCATCGAACGCCAGTCGGAAACAGATGATAAATTGAACGCCTTGATCGACATCGTCGATAGACGCATTCGAGGCAACGGGCGGCAAGAATAACCGGGCCCCAACGCATCAACTTGAAAAAATGACTCAATCACTCAATCACCCAATCACTCAATGGCCCGATGCCCAGGGACGCTTTGGCGAATTTGGCGGAAGATTTGTGCCCGAAACCCTGATGCATCCGGTGGAAGAACTGGAGCGCGCTTATGAGGCGGCGCGCGTGGACGAGACTTTTCTGCGCGAGCTTCGAAATCTTCTGAAGAATTTTGCCGGGCGTCCCACGCCGCTGTTTCACGCCCGTCGGCTCACCGAGCACCTGGGTGGAGCGCAAATCTATCTGAAGCGGGAAGACTTGCTCCACACCGGCGCGCACAAAATCAACAATTGTATTGGCCAGGGTCTGCTGGCCAAGCGCATGGGCAAAACGCGGTTGGTCGCCGAGACCGGAGCGGGCCAGCACGGCGTGGCCACCGCGACAGTGGCCGCGCTTATGGGACTCGAGTGCCGCGTCTACATGGGCGAAGAGGATATGGCCCGCCAGTCGCCCAACGTTTTCCGCATGCGCCTGCTGGGCACGGAAGTGGTGGGCGTTGCTTCGGGATCGCGAACCCTCAAGGACGCCATCAACGAGGCCATGCGCGACTGGGTGACGAATGTCAGCAATACCCATTACCTGCTCGGTTCGGTGCTCGGGCCGCACCCTTATCCTATGATGGTGCGCGAATTCCATCGCGTGATCGGCCAGGAAGCGCGCGCGCAAATTTTGGAATCCGCAGGCCGGTTGCCCGATTATTTGATCGCTTGCGTGGGCGGAGGCAGTAATTCCATCGGCCTTTTTTACGATTTTATTCCGGACACCCAGGTAAAAATGGTAGGGGTGGAAGCCGGGGGCCGCGCCCTGCGCTTGGGCGAACACGCAGCGCGCTTTGCCGGTGGCGCCCCGGGTGTCTTGCACGGGACTTACACCTACGTCCTGCAAACCGACGATGGATTAATCTCCACCACCCACTCGGTTTCCGCCGGTCTCGACTATCCGGCAATCGGCCCGGAGCACGCGGCACTCTACCGTCAGGGGCGGGTGGAATACACTCACGTGAGCGATGATGAGGCTCTGGACGCAACCCGCACGCTGGCGCGCCAGGAAGGGATAATCCCCGCCCTCGAATCCGCACATGCCGTTGCGGAAATCATCAAGCGGGCGCCGAAAATGAAGCGCGATGAGTTGGTGGTGGTCAACCTTTCGGGCCGTGGCGACAAGGACTTGGGAATCTTTCAGAACGCGGGAATAATAAAATAGGGTGAAAAGGTAAAAGGGTAAAGGGTAAAAGGTAAGGCTGCGATTTGGTTTGCAGCGGGTAGGTTTTTGTTTACCCTTTTACCTTGCTCTTTTGAACATGCCGACCGTTTCCACATCCCGAATTGAGTCTTTGTTTCGCGACCTGCGCGCGCGAAACTCGAAGGGATTGGTGTTGTATCTGACCGCCGGCGACCCATCGCTTGAGGACACGGGAAAGATATTGCGGGCGCTCGATCGTGGCGGCGCCGACCTGATCGAGTTGGGAATTCCGTTTTCCGATCCGCTGGCCGATGGACCGGTGATCCAACGCGCCTCCGAACGCGCGCTTAAAGCGGGCACCACTCTCAGAAAAATCTTGGAGGTCCTACCCCGCTGGCGCGAAGCGGTGCGCGCGCCTATGATTTTGTTCAGTTATTACAACCCGATCCTTCGTTACGGATTGGACGAGTTTGCCCGGGACGCGGCCCGAGCGGGCGTTGATGGCGCGCTGGTCGTGGATATGACTCCCGAGGAATCGGGACCATACGTCCGTGCCATGCGTGCACAAAATCTTGACACCGTGTTTCTGGCTTCGCCAACCTCGCCCGACCATCGACTGGAGATGGTAGCGCGGACTTCCACCGGGTTCCTTTATTTGATTTCCCGCACCGGCACCACGGGAGAACGCAGCGACATTTCGAGCAGCTTGCAGCCGCTGGTGGAGAGCGCGCGCAAGTTCACCCAGTTGCCCCTGGCAGTTGGCTTCGGCGTTTCGAACCCCGCCCAGGTCCGGGAAGTTCAGGCGGTGGCGGACGCGGCCGTGGTGGGAAGCGCTTTGGTGCACGCAATCGAAGAACGATATTCGACCGGCGGAGCGGACGCGATTGAGCAGTTTGTGCGCTGGTTAAAAGAAGGCTGATCTACAGATTGCCCAGACCGGAAACTGGAAACTGGAAATTTGAAACTGGCTAGCGTGAGTCGTGGTCGTCGCCAATTTCTAGTTTCCAATTTCCATTTTCCATTGTTTTCTGATCTGTGAAATCTGTGTAATCTGCGGTTAGGGGATGAGAAATGAGCGATCTCGACGGCTGGCGAAAGCGCATTGACGAAATTGACCAGCAACTGGTGAAGCTGCTCAACGACCGTTCGCAATGCGCGGTGGAAGTCGGTCACATCAAGAAAAAGTTGAACATGGAGGCCTGGCAGCCGGAACGCGAGGCGGAGATTCTGCGAAACATTGTGAAGTCGAATCAAGGCCCTCTGGATGACGCCGCCATCCGCCGGCTGTTTGAGCGCATTATTGACGAAGCAAGAGCGCTCGAACGGCACTCCATGAAGGACCAGAATCCGCAAAAATAGGGAGTGACATAGCATGGTTGTTGTAATGCAAGAAGGCGCAACCGAAGAACAGATCCAGCACGCCATCAGCAAATTGATGGAAATGGGTTTTGACATCCACCGCTCGACCGGGGCCCAGCATACGGTTCTGGGTGCGGTGGGAGCGCGGCGGGACTTCGACATCCGCGATATCGAATTGGTAGAGGGCGTGGAAGAAGTTCTGCGCATCTCCGCCCCTTATAAGCTGGCCAGCCGCGCCTTTCGGCCCGAGGGTTCCGTTGTCCAATTAGGCCCGGGCGTCGCCGTGGGCGGCAAACAAGTGGTGGTGATGGCCGGGCCGTGCAGCATCGAAAGCGCGGAGCAAATTGATACCATCGCCAGCCTGCTCTCGAAATTCGGCGTCCGCGTGCTGCGGGGCGGAGCGTTTAAGCCGCGCTCTTCTCCCTATAGCTTTCAGGGACTGGGACAGCAGGGATTGGAATTGATGCGGCGCGCCGCCGACAAATACAAAATGCTGGTGATTTCCGAGGTGATGGACCAGACGCAGATTCCCTTGGTGCTCGAATACGTGGACGTGGTCCAGGTGGGCGCGCGCAACATGCAGAACTATAATTTGCTGAAAGAACTGGGCAAGATTTCGAAACCCGTGCTGCTGAAGCGCGGGATTTCCGCCACCATCGAGGAACTCCTGCTTTCGGCGGAATACATCATGTCCGGCGGCAATTACAATGTAGTCCTCTGTGAGCGCGGTATCCGCACCTTTGAGAGTTATACGCGCAATACGCTGGATGTTTCCGCCATCCCGGTGATTCAGAAACTTTCGCACCTCCCCATTGTCGCCGACCCGTCGCACGGGACGGGTCGGCGCGACAAGGTGCCTCCCATGGCCCGGGCTGCTGTGGCCGCGGGAGCGGATGGGCTGTTGCTTGAAGTCCACCACGACCCTGAGCACGCATTGAGCGACGGCGCGCAATCGCTCTATCCCAGTCAATTTGAGAAATTAATGAAAGAATTGCGGATGATCGTTCCCGCCGTGGAAAGAACGATCTAAAGAATCCGCAAATTGAACAAAGCAGAAACTGGAAAATGGAAACTAGTACAAACACAAAAACTTATGTTACGTCTTAGACGCATCCATCAGCACTCCCTCACCCGTCCGTAGGCTGACGGACACCCTCGCTCGCCTAGGCGAGCGAGGGCTGTAATTCGTAAATTTGTTTCTCCCCTCGCCCCTTGCGGGAGAGGGGCCGGGGGTGAGGGGGGGCGTAACCATCACAAATGCGATTGCATCAGAAAATGTTCCGCAACTGTCGCGGATAAGACCGGTTTCTAATTTCCATTTTCCATTTTCAATGGTTTCCAGTCTGCGTAATCTGTGGACCCAGTGACTGATCACTTCCATCGCATCTCGATTATTGGTGTCGGCCTTATCGGAGGCTCCTGGGGACTTGCGCTTCGCGAACATGGCTATCGAGGCGTTCGGGTTGGATTTGACAAACCCGAGGTCTTGAACCGTGCCCTGGCGGCTTGCGCGTTGGACGAGATTGCGATAGACGTGGCTTCCGCGGTTCGGGGCGCCGACCTCGTCATCCTCGCCGCGCCGGTGGGCGCCATCATCGACCTCATCGCTCAAATGAAACCAAGCGCGATGCCCGGAGCCCTGGTCACTGACGTGGGGAGTACCAAGCGCTTGATCTACCGGCGGGCGGAGGAAGTTTTCGGAAGGGAGCCGCTTTTCCTGGGTGGGCACCCATTGGCCGGGAAGGAACGTTCCGGTTTTGAACACGCCGACGCCGCCTTGCTTCAGAAAGCGCGTTACGTCCTCACGCCGCTGGCGGCAGGCGATCTCGAAGATGAACGGGTGAAAGCATTTTCGTCCCTGGTGGAGTCCGTGGGCGCGCGGCCCTTTGTCACCGACCCGCAAACTCATGACCGCGCCATGGCATTTCTAAGTCACGTGCCCCAACTGCTTTCCACCGGCTTGGCCAGCCTTATCGCCGAGCAGAGCTCGGCGGATTCCCTGCCCGCGGAACTGGCGGCCTCCGGCTTTCGCGACGTCACCCGCCTGGCCGACAGTCCGTATGGACTCTGGCGCGACATTTGCCTCACCAACATTGAAAATATACAATCAGCCTTGGAGTCCCTGGTCGAGAAGCTGGAGCATATGAAGCTTCACTTGACCGATCGCGAATTGGAACGCGAGTTCAAACAAGCGTTGAAAATGCGCGACAAGTTGCGTGAGCTGCAGTAACGAAACGGGATTTTGCCGAACGTAATCAGTCCCGATTCTCCGCTCAGCCGGTGAGGCTTGTTCTTGGGATTAGTGACATTATTCCCGCACATTTAGTTTCAACCAGGACGTCAAACAAAAATGAAACAAGTCCCCTCGTGGGTGAAATCTAAAGTGTTTCAAGCTATCGCGCTCGGGCTGGCAAGCGGCCTGCTGGTACTGGGGGCAAGCCGAATGGGCTGGCTTGATACACTCGAGGGCAAATCGCTCGATTGGCGGTTTCGAAACTTCACCCAGGCGAACCGGGGCAGGAAGGATATCGTCATTATTGCACTCGATGACACCAGCTTTACAGCTCCGGAAATGGTCGAAAACTTTGGCCGTTGGCCTTGGCGCAGAAATTTCTGGGCTCTTATTGTTCATTATCTGCATCAATGCGGCGCCAAAGTCATCGGGTTGGATATGACATTTGAAGGTAAAGACCCTCACCAGGGGGATGATGAACTTTTTGCGCAAGTGTTGCGGGAAAAGCGGGACGTGGTGTTGGCCCTCGGGATGAACGAGGGAAAGTTCGTTTTTACGGACCCGAAAGAGGAGCGGGCCTTCGAAAAACGTCTCGACCAGTTCGCCTGGCCAGTCAAGCAGGATATAGAAGTTCCCTTTCACACCTATTCAGGCGTCGCCTTGTCCGAGGACACCTTTCTTTCGGCCTCGGGAGGAGCGGGGTCTATCGCCATTCAAGCTGACCCTGACGGGCCCACCCGCTCAATCGCGCCGCTTCACCGCTTCCACGATCAGCTTATTCCAGCGTTTGCCTTTGCCATCGCCGCACGATATATTGGCGAGCCACCTCAACCCTCAATCGATGCCGGCCCGACGCTGAATGTGTTTTCCCGCCAGGTGCCGCTTGACCCCAACGGGGGAATGCTCATCCGGTGGCACGGAGATGAACGGATTGTTTATCCGTATTTTTCCGCCTGGAAGGTCGTCAACGCCGCCCTGGAACTCGACTCTGGCGATAAACCCGATATACCCTCTGAGACGTTTCGCAACAAAATTGTCTTGATTGGACCCACTGCGACGGCGCTCGCCGACCTGCATGCCAATGCTTTTTCCCCGCATTATCCAGGCGTGGAAATTCACGCCACTGTGATTGACAACCTTTTGAGCGGCGAATTCATGCGCCGGACTGGCCCGATGATTGGGGCGACTACCATTCTAGGAATGGCCCTGATGATGTCCGGCTTGGTTTATTGGTTCAAATCAGCGCTCAATTATTCACTTCTTGCTCTATGTATAGGATTGGCCTACGTCGGAGGAGTTTGCTGGCTCTTTCGCAGCCATGATATTTGGGCGCCCTTCGCGGCTCCGCTGCTGGCGGGTAGCATTGCGTTTATTGATTCCACGCTCGTGCAATACGCCACCGAAGGACGGGAGAAGGCCAAGTATCGTAAGACTCTCATCAAATACATCTCGCCGCAGCTTGTGGAAACCATCATGGCCGACATGGATTGGGAGAGCTTGCGCGCAGAGAAGCGGAATCTCACGGTCCTTTTCAGCGACATTCGAGGGTTTACCTCCATTTCCGAAAAGCTTCCGGCCGAAACCGTCATCAAAACACTCAACGAACATTTGAACATGATGGTGTCGGTAATCTTCGACCACCAGGGAACGCTGGATAAGTTTGTGGGTGACTGCGTGATGGCATTTTGGGGGGCGCCCTTACCTCAACCCAACCACGCTGAACTGGCAGCCCGCTCCGCCCTGGCTATGATAAAAGGACTGGAAAATTTGAATAAAAAGTGGCAGAGTGAGGGCAGACCGACACTCCAAATCGGGGTTGGAGTCAATACGGGCGAAATGTTATTTGGGAATATCGGCTCAGAACAGCGGATGGATTTTACTGTAATTGGGGATAGTGTCAACCTTGGATCGCGGCTGGAAAGCGCCACCAAGGAATTGCACGCTTCCATCGTCATCAGCGATTCGACCTATCAAATAATTCGGGATTTGGCCCAAGTCCGGCCGCTGGGCGAAATATCAGTAAAAGGTAAGGCACAAAAAATTGTTGTGTACGAGTTGCTGGGGATGACCGAAACGCCCCAAGTGAAGGAGGCTGCGTCATGATGATGAAATCCAAAATCTGGCGGACAATTTTCCCGCTGGTGATTTTGACGGGCATGGCTGTGATGTTTGGCCCAGCTCTGCCTCGACTGGGCGCAGCCCAGCAGGATCAGCAGACTCAGGACCAGCAAAAGCAACAGGACCAACAGAAGGATGACCAAACCGACCAGCAGCCGAAAAAAAAGGGTGGGATGTTTGGCGGGCTGAAAAAGGTTACCAGCGGCAAGAGTGACAACGAAACTGCCTCGACTGCATCAGGGGGAGCCAAGGGCGCCCTTGACGGGAAGCAGATTGCCGACAAGACGCCTACCGCTGCTGACAAGCAACAGGTAACTGACATGGAGAAGTATTCTGTGCCTCAAAATGTTTTGAAGAAATTTCAAGATGACGGGCATCTTCAGCCCAAGTAGCGAGGAGGGGAATATGATCCCGAAGATCAGACTCCGCAAGACGGAAATGGCTCCCTTAATTGGAGGTCTTCTGGCTTGCGCCGCCATGTGCCCCCAAGCCATGGGCCAGTTCGGTGGATTGAAGAAGTACGCGGATAAGGTCCAGAAGGGGGTGGAAGCCAGCAAGCCCCTGACGGTTGAACAGGAAACCGATATTGGACGCGAAGTCGCGGCTAAAATGATTGCCGCCTTCCAAATTTACCCGAACGATCCGTTGAAGAAATACGTTAATGAAGTCGGGGCGACGGTGGCGGCGCAGTCCGAACGTCAGGACATCCAGTATCACTTCGCCGTTCTCAATTCAACCGACGTCAATGCCTTCTCCGCGCCGGGAGGGTATGTATTTATCACTCTCGGGGCTTTGAAACTCTGCAAGAATGAGTCGGAGTTGGCCGGCGTTCTCGGCCACGAGGTAGGGCACATTGCGGGCAAACACGTTGTCCATGAAATTGAAAGCGCAAATAAGAAGGGCGCGGTGGCGAGCGAGGTGGGCTCAAGTGTTGGCGACCTTACAAAAAATCAACCCGGTAGTGCTCTCTACCAGAAAGCCCTGGAGAACATCACCAGAAATGTTCTAATGACGATTTTTGGCAAAGGCTTGCCGGCAAAGGACGAATTCGATGCGGACGAGCGCGGGGTGCGTTACGCCCATGCCGCAGGATATCCAGCCGATGGGTTGGAGCAATTCCTGGATTCATTCGCCAAAGCCACAGCACCAGGTGGGGCGCAATCCTATATGACCACAACCCACCCGCCGGTGCAGGACCGCAACGACAAGATCAGTAAACAGATAGCTAACGAAAAGTGGGACGACGCGGACCGGCCGAAGCTCGCCGAGCGTTATGCGACATTGACTGCCATGGTGAGGGCCAAGAAAGGGGCCTAACCCTTTAGCTTATGGCGCCCTCAGGATTGCCGTTGCTCAAGCGGGTGTTCGAAGTTTTGGCCTCAACTCCGAATAAACTTCGGAGAGAAATCGAGACCATGTCGCCCCGCGAAATGAAAGCGTCCCCCGCCCCGGGAAAATGGTCAGTTCAGGTTGTTCTTGCCCACCTCGATGACCTGGAATCGTTTGCCATGCGCGGCCGGGTTGAGGCCATGGTCACGCAAGACAATCCCTTTCTAAAATCTTTTGACCAGGTGGCGCGCGCCGTCGAACTACACTACGATCGCAGAGACCCGAAAAAATCTCTGGCGTCCTTCACCCGTCAAAGAGCGAAAAATCTACGCTGGCTTCACACCTTGCGTCCCTCCCATTTAAAGCGCATGGGCACGCACGAACGCGTAGGCGAAGTCAGCGTCGGCGATTTCCTCAACGAGTGGGCCTTCCATGATCTCGGGCACATCAAACAGATTTTGGAAATCAAGCGCCATGCCCTGTACCCGCAAATGGGGAACATGCGCAAGTTTTACCAGTTGAGCTAGGATGCCCCTTACCCCCCGATGGCTTTCGATCCGGATTGGCCTAATCCTGGCGTTGCTGTGTCTGGCGCCCGCGGCGGCTCCGGCACAATCCGGTCTTTCACCCGAGACTCTACAGAAAATCGAAAAGGACATTTCCTCCGAGATGTCCCGGCAGAACATCCCCGGCCTTTCGGTGGCCGTCGTCACGGGCGGCGTCCTACGTTGGTCCAACGGCTTTGGGATGGCGGATCTCGAAAACTTCGTTCCGGCCAGGGCGGCAACGGTGTATCGCCTGGGCTCGATCTCCAAGCCCATCACCGCTGCCGCGGTCATCCAATTGTGGGAGCGTGGGCAGCTTGACCTTGATTCGCCGGTGCAAAAATATTGTCCGGCCTTTCCGGAAAAACAATGGCCGATTACTTCGCGGGAGTTGCTGGGGCACCTGGGCGGGATTCATCATTATTTGGACACGTTCGCTGAAAATACCAGACACTACAAATCCGTGGTCGAGGGATTGGATGTCTTCAAGAACGATCCGCTTCAGGCGGAGCCGGGAACAGAATTTATTTATTCGAGCTTCGGATACAATCTTCTGGGATGCGTCGTGGAAGGCGCATCGGGAAGACCGCTGGCGGATTATCTCCAGGAGAAGATCTTTGAACCGGCCGGGATGCGCACCATCCAGGTGGACGACGTATTCAAACTCATCATGAATAGGACCCGCGGCTACCAGAAATTGCCGGATGGGACGATTGCCAATTCCGAATTGATGGACAGCAGTTATAAAATTGCGTCGGGAGGGCTTTCTTCCACGGTGATCGACCTGGCGAAATTTGCCATCGCCATGCAAAGTGGCAAGCTGGTCAAACCAGAGAGCGCCACCTTGATGTACACCCCACAGAAAACGCGCGACGGAAAGCCCACCGGTTACGGCATGGGGTGGGGCACCGTTGACCAGGATAGCGTGAAAGGTGTGGCGCACTCGGGCGGTCAATCGGGCACCAGCACTGAACTTTTTATGGAGCCGGACAAAGGCTTTGCAGTTGCGATCATGTGTAACCTTGAGGGTGCGCGATTGGCGGAGCTGGCACATTCGATCACCAAAATTGTGCTTCAATCGCCTACGTCCAATTAACCGGGCCGATGTTTGGGTCGTGAGCGCAAAAGGACATGACGGGCGAATCACCGGGGACGTTTCTTGAATAAAGTCTTTCCCAACGCGGATGCTGCGGTCGCTGACGTTCAGGAAGGTGCGACCATCCTGGTGGGTGGCTTCGGCCTTTGCGGCATTCCGGAGAACCTGGTGGACGCGATGCGGCGTAAAGGCACCAGGAATCTCACCGTGATGAGCAACAATGCAGGCGTGGTGGGATTCGGACTGGGCCTTTTGCTCGAAACGCGGCAGATCAAGAAAGTGATCGGGACCTATGTGGGAGAGAACAAGACACTGGAAGAACTGGCGCTGAAAAGAGAAATCGAATTGGAACTCGTCCCGCAAGGGACGTTCTCCGAGCGCATCCGCGCGGGTGGCGCGGGCATCGCTGGCTTCTATACACCTACGGGCGTGGGCACCGTGGTCGCTGACGGGAAAGAAGTGCGCGAGTTCGAAGGCCGAACCTATCTTCTGGAACGCGGGCTGAAGGCCGATTTCGCATTTATCAAAGCGTGGAAAGGCGATCGGTGGGGGAACCTGATATACCGCAAGACGGCGCGAAACTTTAACCCCGTGATGGCCACCGCCGCCAAAGTTACCATTGCCGAGGTTGAGGAGTTGGTCGAACTCGGAAGTCTCGATCCCAATAACGTCGTCACCCCCGGAATCTATGTGAAGCGAATTTTCCAGGGGACGGGATATGAGAAGAGGATTGAGAAGAGGACAGTGAGAAAAAAGTAGACGGTAGACTGTAGACGGTAGACAGGTAAGAGCTGCGCGCAATTGGGTTCCCTGTCTACCCTCTACAATCTACTGTCTGCCGCACTAAGATGGACAAACGCAATCAAATCGCGCAACGCATTGCTCGAGAGTTGAAGGACGGATATTACGTCAACCTGGGCATCGGTATCCCGACACTGGTTGCGAATTTTATCCCTCCGGACATGGAAGTAGTATTGCAATCGGAAAACGGGATGCTCGGCGTCGGGCCGTATCCACTGGAGGGCGAGGAAGACGCTGACCTTATCAATGCGGGAAAAGAAACGGTGACCGAGCTGCCTGGAACGTCCTATTTCTCCAGCGCCGACTCCTTTGCCATGATTCGCGGCGGCCACGTGGACTTGACCGTTCTGGGCGCCATGGAAGTGGATGAGATGGGCAACCTGGCGAGCTGGATGATTCCAGGAAAAGTGGTGAAAGGCATGGGCGGCAGCATGGATCTGGTGGCGGGAGCCAATCGAGTGATCGTGGCCATGGAACATACCACGCGCGATGGGAAACCGAAAATACTGAAGCGCTGCACTCTGCCCCTTACGGGAGCCGGCGTGGTGGATATGATCGTCACCGAAATGGCCGTGATTGACGTGACCAAAGACGGTCTTGAGTTGCGGGAAATCGCGCCGGACACATCCGCTGAAGCGGTGCAGAAAGCTACCGGCGCCTCGCTGAAAATAAGTCCAAGCTTAAAAACGATGGCGGTATAACGGCCCGCCTCTCGGATTGGAAAACTCCAAAGGAATAGAATAACTTGGCGCCTTTCTCAAAGCTATTTCTTCTCGGATTTTCTTTTATCGGGTTCCAGATGAGCACACCATCTTACAAAGCGGAGATTGAACAGTGGCGGCACGAACGCGAGGCGCGATTGAAGAGCGATGGCGGATGGCTGACCGTCGCCGGACTTTTTTGGCTGAAGGAAGGCGAAAACACTGTGGGAGACGGCCCATTCAATTCAATCGTTCTCCCCAAGGGTTCGGCGCCGGCGTCCGCGGGCATTTTCGATTTTCATAATGAACAGACCCAGTTCCACGCGGCGCCTGGCGTCCATGTGCTGGTGAACGGGAATCCCGCGACCTCGGCCACGCTCAAACCGGACACGGCGGGCGCACCGGATACGATACAGGTGGGCGATCTTACGATGTTCGTGATCATGCGCGGCAAACGATTTGGCATCAGGTTGAAGGACAAGAACAGCGAAATGCGAAAGGCTTTTACGGGCCTGAGGTTCTTCCCGCCTGACGAGCGATACCGGGTGAGAGCAAAGTTTGTTCCTTACAATCCGCCCAAGATGATTCCCGTCCCCAATATTCTGGGGGAAACGGGAGAGGAAGCAAGCCCGGGCTACGTCGAGTTCACTCTCAATGGCCACGCGGTCAAGCTGGACCCGGTGACAGAAGGCGATACGCTGTTTTTCATTTTCAAGGATTTGACTTCCGGGAAGGAAACTTACCCTTCGGGAAGGTTTTTGAATACGCCCATGCCCGAGAATGGAGAGGTCACTCTCGATTTCAACAAAGCGTACAATCCGCCGTGCGCTTTTACGCCCTATGCAACCTGTCCCCTTCCGCCGAAGGAGAACCAACTCGGAATTCGGATTGAAGCCGGAGAGTTGCGCTTTGGGCATTGACGGGCGCCCGGCGGCTGACAGCGCCATCGGTTAAGGATCGCAACCGAGAAAGGGGCCGCTGGATTATTTATGGAAATTAATTCCATCGTGATCGTCAGCCTGGCCTCACCGAAAGAAAAGATCTGGGGGCAGTTGATCTCGTTGAACGCGGCAGGCGTGACCGTCAGGGGAATGGATATCGGCTCCTTCGACGACTTCCTGCGGCAAATTCTGGCGCAGGAGGAATCCACGGTGGGCATGGCGCATGTCTTCTATCCCATGCACCGGGTGGAGCGCATCGCGAGCGACGAACCGAGCGGGAGCATCCCGTCACTTGCGGATCGCTTCCGCCATAAAATTGGAATGTCAATTCAGGAATATCTGGGCATCGAAACACCGCGGATTTAGAAGGAGGTGCGAAGATGGAGTTTGGGAATCGGGTAGCACTGGTCACGGGAGGAACGGGCGCGCTGGGCAGCGCCGTAACGCTGGAACTTTTGAAAAGCGGGGCGCGTGTGGCGGTCCCCTATCGATCGGCGACGGAATGGGAAAGTGTTCAACAGAAGGCGGCGGAATATCATCAAAATCTTTTTGGCCAGCAGACCGACCTCACCCGGAGCGATGAAGTCAACCGCGTGGTGCAGGAGGTTTGCTCGCGATGGGATCGAATTGATTTTTTTATCGCCCTGGCCGGAGGCTTTGCGGCGGGAAAAAGCTACGAGACGGATGATCAAACGTGGGAACGAATGCTCGACTTGAACCTAAAATCGCTGACCGTTCCCCTTCGGGCCGTGGTTCCTGTCATGGTTCGTCAGAACTTTGGGCGCATCGTAACCACATCGAGCGGTTCGATTTTGCGCGGCGGTGGCGCCGGCATTGCAGCCTACGCAATTTCCAAGGGCGCCGTCCGGCAACTCAGCGAAATTCTGGCCGACGAACTGGAAGGCTTTGACATCCACGTTCACTGCATCATGCCGGGGACGATGGACACCGAAGCCAACAGAAAATCCATGCCCAAGTCCGATTTCTCCAAGTGGGTCAAGACGGAAGATGTGGCGCGAACCATTCGAAGCTTGATCGGCGAGGACGCTCGGGCCGTTAGATCGGCGGTCGTCCCGATCCTGGGCTGATTTATTCTTCCCCTTAACGCAAATTCTAATGAACCGGAACCAAGCGGACTTGGTGCAGGTTCATGGCCGCGCTGCCAGGCAAGCTGGTAATTCGTACTGCCAGAGTCTGCATTCCGGCGGGTATTTCAATCTCACCCAGAGTTTCTGTGCGGAAGTCGCGGTTTGTTTTCGTTCCTCGTACAATTCCGGATGCGTTTGATCCGCCCTCAAAACCAACTGTGAACTTGGCTCCTTCGTTGGGCGGCGGCGATGCGTAGGCTACTTCCACTCGAAATCGGCCGCCCGTGGCGACAGCGACCCTCCAGGTAACGTAGTCCCCCGCTTCGGTCCACGAGCCAATGTAATCCTCCTGGTGGACTCCCTCCCAATCGTATTGCGCGTGCCCGCCGTGTATTTCCGCGTCCCCCGCCTTTAGCTCATAAATCCCGCCATCCACCGCATTCACAGCAAGATTGGACTCTGAAACCTTTGGGGGGCCGGCAAGGTGCAACTCAACGACGGTGGCCACGGCGTCAATCTTTTTGGGACGACTGATGTGCAATACAGTTGATCCGTTGGATGGGCTGGTCTTGATGGCGAGCTTTTCGCTGCCGTCGATGGCTCGGGCATTTTCGACGGGCGTTTCCAGATCGTTTAATGTCAATCCGTCCTTGGGCCACTCGAAAACATGCAAATAAAGTGTGTTGCCTTTGGCCGTCACTCGTCCGTCAAATGGGAGTTTGCGAAACGGACTTTTGCTAGTGCCGTAAATACTTTCGCTATTCACTTTCATCCACGCGCCAATTTGCGCCAAGCGCTCGTTGATGGCGTCGGGGAAAACGCCCTCGGCGGTTGGCCCGACATTCAACAGGAAATTTCCGCCTTTGCTTGAAATGTCGATCAACTTACGAATCAAGTCCTCCGATGATTTCCAGTTGGTGTCGTTTTTTGCGTAACCCCACGTATCATTCATGGTCATGCAGGTTTCCCACTGACGCCCGCCAGGAAGCGCATTGGGGGGGATGTTCTGCTCCGGAGTCGCGTAGTCTTCCGGCAGATTGTTCCGGTCATTAATGATGATGCCGGGCTGGAGGGATCGAATCATGGAATTTACTTCCTGGGAGTGCAATTCCAAGGCGTTATGCTCCCAACCGCCGTCAAACCAGATGATGCCGATGGGCCCGTAATTTGTCAGAAGCTCGCGCAATTGGCCCTTCATGTATTCAATGTACCGATCGAGGTTGGCGCCGTCGGGAGGACGAGTCTCCTTTTCCCAAGGACGGCGGGGCAGGTAATCCGGATTATGCCAGTCCATAATGGAGTGGTAAAAACATAGCTTGATGCCCTGGCGCTGGCATTCCGCCGCGAGTTCTTTCATGGGGTCGCGCTTGAAGGGCGTCGCCTTGGTGATGCAATAATTGCTCAGCTTGGTGTCAAACATGTCGAAGCCATCGTGATGTTTGCTGGTGATCACGATGTACTTCATGCCCGCGTTCTTGGCGGTCTCCACCCACACCTTGGCGTCAAATTTTACGGGGTTAAATTGGGCGGCAAATTTCTCGTAGTCCTTGACCTGCTTTTGTTTGTTGTAAAAATACCACTCGGCGATGCCTTTCTTTCCCGTCAGGTCCGTGGAGTCAGCGGGCACGGCATAGAGGCCCCAGTGAATGAACATGCCAAACCTTGCCTCGCGCCACCACTGGGTGCGCTGCGCAAATTGGTCGGGAGTTTCCCTGGCCGTCTGCGCTGCGGCTGTGACCACCGCCAGAATGACCAAAGTTCCAAGCCGCACAAACCGTCTGAATCGCATATGCCTGATCCTCCCTCGCCGCAACTTAAGTGAGAAAAATCCGGAATCTTGGACGCTCCCCCGTTGGTTGTACATGGCGATATCACGAGTCACCTCCCCAGGTCAAATGTTATCGCGGCGAGTCGCGCGCGTTGCCGCGCCCGCCGTTTCGCCTTATAATTAAAATTGTCGCTGTTGACGATTTGTAAATCAGCATTCCATCCGTCCCCTTATGTTTCTGGTGTACAGCCTTCTCTATGCTCTCGGAATAATTCTGACCGCTCCCTACTACCTTTGGCGGATGAGGGGCAGAATTCTTTCCGCAGCCGATTGGCGGGAACGCCTGGGTTTTCTGCCCGCGCAATTCGAGGACGTCCGGCTCCACGGCCCTGGCAGTGTGTGGATCCACGCCGTCTCCATGGGCGAGACATTGGCGGTGGAGGGACTGGTGAAGGCCCTGCAAGCGGAATACGCGGAACGGCGTATTTTCTTGAGTTGCGTCACCCGGACGGGCCGGGAAGTCGGCGAGGCCCGCATGCCCGGCGTGGCCGGCCATTTTTATCTGCCTTTGGACTTTCGATTTTCGGTTCGCCGCACCTTCGCGCAGGTGCAGCCCGCCCTGTTGATTATTGTCGAGACTGAGTTGTGGCCCAACCTTTTGCGTGCGGCACGCGAAAATGGGACCCGAGTGGTGCTGGTGAATGCCCGCCTCTCGACCCGGTCATTTCGGGGCTACCGGCTGGCCAGGCCATTCATGCGCCGGATTCTTAATTGCATTGATTGGATCGGGGCTCAAACCAATGAGGATGCCGGGCGATTCATCGCCCTGGGTGCCAGCCTTGATCGTGTCGTGGTGACCGGCAATTTGAAATTTGATGGCAAGCCGCCCCAAGCCGGGCGGCTGTCGAACCGATTGCGCGCGGGCCTGGAGGCCGCGCGGCGCGCTCCGGTTTGGATAGCCGCCAGCACCATGCCCGGTGAGGAAACCATGCTGCTCCAGGCGTGGGACGAAATCCGCAAGCAAAATCCGGCTTCGTTATTCATTCTGGTTCCGCGGCATCCGAACCGCTTTGAAGAAGTGGCGAAACTTCTCGCACAATCCGGGCGAAGCTTTGTCCGGCGGACCGCCTTGGAACCCGAGGAACAGAATTTCACGCACCAACTCACGGCTCCGGAGATCTTGCTGCTGGACACGGTAGGCGAGCTGGCGGGGATTCTCGATGTGGCGGACTTGGTTTTTGTGGGCGGCAGCCTGGTTCCGGCCGGAGGCCACAATCTGCTGGAGCCGGCCTATTGGGGCAAGCCCATTTTGTTTGGCCCTCACATGGAAAATTTTCGAGATATCGCGCAATTGTTTTTGGAACAGGGAGCGGCCAGCACCGTGCAAAACCCTGCTGACCTGGCCCACCGCGTCCATGAACTTTTGCAAGACAAACGCAAACGGAAAGAGATGGGCAACCGGGCCAGACAACTAATGGAGCAAGGGTCGGGCGCGACTGAGCGTACGCTCGAACGGCTAAGAATCATGCTGGGCATGTCAGTGCCAACCCATTCCCCAATATGAGAAGAGAGGTGCAGTGAATCGGATTCTCATGCCCCTTGCGGCCGGATACAGGATGGGAACGGCGCTTCGAATTGCGGCCTACCGCCGCGGTTGGCTGGCAACCCGGCGATTGAAACGTCCCGTGGTCAGCGTGGGCAATCTGAGTGTAGGAGGAACGGGCAAGACGCCGTTCGTCGCGTTCTTAGCAGAACTCCTGATGAAGCGCGGATGGAAGCCGGGCATTCTCACCCGAGGCTACGGCCGCCGCAAAGGGCAAGAATTGATTGAGGTCGAGCCGGGAGCCAATCGCGAACCCGACCCGCGCGAAGTCGGCGATGAACCGGCCTTGTTGGCTCGGAAACTTCCGGAAGTTCCCATCGTGGTCTGCGCGGATCGCTACCGCGCCGGGCTTTTGGCCGAGGAAAGATTTAAGGTGGACATCCACATCCTCGACGATGGCTTTCAACACTTCGAGCTGGCACGGGATGTGGACATCGTTCTCCTGGATTCCACACAGGCACATTCGGATCGGGAACTCTTGCCTTCGGGCAAACTGCGCGAGCCTTTGAAGGCGCTCCAACGCGCACACCTGGTGATGCTAACCCGCACGGAGTTGGCTGACCCCAAGCCGACGGAAGAACGCGTCCGGCAAGTCAACCCGAAGGCGAAAATCTTTCGATGCAAGTCAGAGCTCAAGGGCCTGATGAATCTTTCAAGTGGGGCGGTGGAAAACTTCGGCGCCAATCGAAATGAACCCATCCATGCTTTTTGTGGGATTGGGAATCCTTCGGCCTTCTTCGATGGTCTTGAAAAATGGGGATTTGGTGTGGCATCCCGAACCGTGTTCCCCGATCATCATGTTTATCGAGCACAGGAAATCATCCATCTCATCACATTGGCGCGCAAGTCAGGAGCTGGAACACTGATCACCACGGAGAAAGATGCGTTCAACCTTCCTTCACTTGGCAAAACCGACTTTCGCATCCTGGCGTGCGTGGTTCAAACTGAGGTCTGCGAAGAAGCTGTTTTTGAAGAGGCATTGCTCGAACGCCTGCAAACCGTGAGGATTAACGCTTGAGGGCAAGCAACGGCGGTCTGCATGACCCGCGAAAGATTATGGTCCGCGCCACGAACTGGGTGGGTGACGGCGTGATTTCCCTTCCCGCGCTGGAGGCGCTTCGCATCCGCTTTCCGGAATCAGAAATAGTCCTGGTCGCCAAACCCTGGGTGAGTGAGTTGTATCTTCACCATCCCGCCGTCAACCGGCAAATTGTTTATGACGCCGACGGCGAGCACCGGGGAATGGGCGGGATGCGCAAACTGATCGAATCCCTTCGCGCCGAACAATTTGATGCCGCCATTCTTTTTCAAAATGCCTTTCAAGCCGCTTGGATGGCTTGGCGCGCGAAGATCCCCGTGCGACTGGGGTATGCCCGCGATGCCCGCGCCATGTTGCTGACCGACGCCATCGATGTGCCGCCCCGCGCGGCTTACGGACATCAAGCCTATTACTATTTGCACCTTTTGTTTCGCGCCGGAGTGATCGAAAAGCCGGAACTGCCCCGGCCCACCAATGAACCCTTGTTGACCCTCCTGGAAACCGAAAAAACCTGGGCGATAAAGCAACTCCGGTCTCTGGGCCTGGACGGACCGCGCTTTCTGGTGGGTCTGAATCCCGGCGCCCATTTCGGCCCGGCCAAGCGTTGGCAGCCGGAGAGGTTCGCCGAACTCGCCGACCGATTGATTGGAGCGCTTCATGCCGATGTGTTAATCTTCGGGTCGCCTGGAGAGAGGCCGCTGGCGGAAACAATCGCTCATGCCATGAAGCACACGCCCACCTTAGTGGCGGGCGAAACCACGCTACGGCAATTCATGGCCTTGCTGGCCCAATGCCGGCTGGTGGTGAACAACGATTCCGGCCCCATGCATTTGGCTGCCGCACTCGGTTTGCCCCAGGTGGCCATTTTCGGTTCCACCAATGAGCGCTCCACCGGTCCATTGAGCACGAGCGCGCGCATTGTGAAGCACGCGGTCCCTTGCAGCCCATGTGGGCTGCGCGAATGCCCAATCGATTTTCGGTGCATGATGGGCGTGACCGTGGAAAACGTCCATCGGGCCGCACTCGAGCTCGTTAAGGAGCTGAATATCCGCTATGATCGCAACCGTTAAGAAGAAGACTGGGAGAAAGATTTCCGGGACGAATGCGCGCCGGCCGGAGGAGAAACGGGCCCGCTCCCCACGCCCTCTGACTGCTGTATTTCTTGACCGGGACGGGACCTTAAACGAAGAGGTGGGCTACGTCAATCATATCGACCGCGCGCGCCTCTACCCCTGGGCGGCGGAAGCCATTCGTAAACTGAACCGCGCCCGCATCCCCGTGATCGTCACCACCAATCAGTCGGGAGTTGGCCGGGGTTATTTCTCTGAAGAGCTTGTGCAACGGGTTCACCAGAAGATTGCCCTGGAACTCGCCGCTAGTGAGGCGAGGTTGGATGCATTTTACTACTGCCCGCACCATCCGGATTCCGCCCTGGAGACCTATCGAAAGAAATGCCGGTGCCGCAAACCTCTTGCGGGCATGTTGGATGAGGCGTCCAAGCGCTTCAACATCGATGTGAAATCCTCCTATGTGGTGGGCGACAGCACGCGCGACATGGAAATGGGATTCAAAGCCGGAGCGCGGACCGTGTTGGTGATGACGGGCTACGGGCGGGGTAATTATGAAAACCTACGCGCCCGATGGCCTCGCCAGCCCGACCTGATTGCGGAAAATCTACTGGAAGCCGTGGAGAAGATTCTTGGGGAGCTGGCGCGTCGTGCGATAAGGCCCGGCCGGCGCGATAGGATGCCACGAACGAGATGAAGATCAACAACGCGGAGCGTGCTTCGTTACTTTCAGTGATCGGGAAGTTCACCGAGCAGCACATTGTGCTTCTGGGAGATTTGGTGGCGGACGAATTTGTGTACGGCGAAATTACCCGCGTCTCGCGCGAGGCGCCGGTGCTAATCCTGAAAGAACGCCAGCGGGAAGTAGTGCCGGGGGGAGGCGCGAACGCCGCCAATAACCTGGTGGATTTGGGGGCGCAACTGACGCTGGTGGGGGGAGTCGGCGACGACGAAGCGGGCACGGCGCTCATCGCTTATTTCCGGGCGAAGGATGTTTCCACCCGACACGTCATCACGGTGCGCGGATTTTCGACGCCAGTTAAAACGCGAATCCTGGGCGGACTCAGCCACTGGCAGCGCCAGCAAATCGTTCGGATTGACCGGGAACCAGCCCAGGATGTGGACCGGAAATCCCGGCGAAAATTGAGCGCGAGCATCATACCGCTTCTCAAAAAAGCCTCGGCCATGCTGGTTTCCGATTATGGGTTCGGCTCTACGGACGCCCCGGAAGTGGAATATCTGAGGCGGCGCGCTGGAAACCATCGATTACCCATGACCGTTGATTCGCGTTACGACCTGCTGAAATATTCCCATCTGACGGCCGCGACCCCCAATGAGCCGGAACTGGAAGCTGCCTACGGGAAGAAGATTGGGAATAACCTGGAACTTCTCCATCAACTAGGCCAGAAAACGCTGCACCGCCAATGGCTGCGCGCGCTGCTGGTAACCCGGGGCCGGGACGGAATGGTCCTTTTTGAAGCACGCCGAAAACCTGAGCACATTCCAATTTTCGGCTCCGACCAGGTGACCGACGTCACGGGCGCGGGTGACACGGTGATGGCCGCATTCACGCTGGCACTGGCTGCGGGGGCCACATTCCTCCAGGCAGCGCAGCTCGCAAACTGCGCCGGAGGGCTGGTGGTGATGAAGCGGGGCACGGCTACGGTGAACCGCCACGAACTCGAGGAGGCGATCCGCAACGCGTGAGGGAAAAGATTATCCCGCGGACGCAAGTTTCCGCGTTGGGCGAGCGATTAAGGGGCGCGGGGCGCCGAATTGTGTTTGCCAACGGTTGTTTTGACATCCTGCACGTGGGCCATGTTCGTTATCTTCAAGGCGCAAAGGACCAGGGCGACGTGCTGGTGGTGGGCGTCAATAGCGACCGGACTGTGTGCGAGCTCAAAGGGCCCGGCCGGCCCTTGCTGGATGCCGGTGCGCGCGCCGAACTGGTTGCGGCCCTCGAATCCGTGGATTATGTAGTAGTTTTCGACGATCCAACCGCGGCAGAAGTCTTGCGGGACCTGCACCCCCATGTGCATTGCAAGGGAACCGACTACACTGAGAAAACGGTGCCCGAACAAGAGGTGATGGAAAGTTTGGGAGGGGCTGTGCGCATCGTCGGCGACCCCAAGGATCATTCCACACGCGAGGTATTGTCTGAAATTGTGCGGAGATACCAAAAGCATTGAGCGGTGGGGGGAGCGCATCATTCTACGTCCGAATTATGACCTTCGAGATTCGAAAAGCGTGAATTCGGCATTGAACCATCAAGAACAAGCCTTGAGGCTCATTTTTTCCAGGTCTTTCATTCGCCTTTTCTCCAAGTTGCAATATCACCCAAGCGCTTACTGCCCATGCGTTTCCTAATTATCCGCCTAAGCTCCATCGGTGACATCGTGCACGCCCTGCCAGCCGTTTCCGCGCTGGCCCGGACATTCCCGGACGCTGATGTCGATTGGGTGGTTGAGGCTCGATACGCCGTCCTGCTGGAAGGAAACCCTTGGGTGAAACGAGTGGTGAAGCTGGACACGCTGGGGTGGCGCAGCAACCTTTCTTCATCCGCAGTAATCGAAAAGGTGGCAAGGGGTATAGCCCTGCTCCGCGAAACAACATACGACGCGGTGCTGGATTTCCAGGGACTGATCAAATCCGCCATCATTTCCAAGGTCAGCCGTTCGCAGCGCAGGCTCGGATTTGCGGAGAATTGGCTGCGGGAGCCAGCGGCGGGAATGTTTTATGACGAGAGCGTGGCGCCGCGTGACCGCCGGCACATTATCGAGATGAACTTTGCCCTGGCCGAGCACCTTGGCGCCCGCAATCCTGGACCGGCTGAGTGGGAATTCCCTTTGCCCGGGAATCAATCCGATGATTCGTATATTGAGAAACAGCTTTCGGAAATCGATGCCAAAGATTTCCTGGTCATAAATCCGGGTGGAGGATGGCAGGCCAAGCGCTGGGCGCCCCGAAGGTATGCGGAAATCATTCGCCGTCTCGACGCCGAATGTAGTGGAAAAATTATCCTGACCGGATCGCCGGAAGAAGAAGCACTGGTCCGGGAAATTCTGAATCTTGCAAATTCAACAAGGGCGCACTACATACCTTCTACCCTCGTCCAACTTATCGCTCTGGTCAGGCGTGCGCGGCTCTTCTTGAGCGGAGACACCGGCCCAATGCACCTGGCCGCCGCCGTACGCGCCCCTATCGTTGCCATATTTGGATCCACGGACCCTTTGAATACCCCTGAGCGCAATGGACCATTTAGTCCAGCGGACATTATGCTCTCCAATGGTCACCCGCTGTCATTTTCGCGCGAAATCAAGACGCCCCATTACATCGAGGGTGTTTCCACAGAGGCTGTGTTCATGGCCGTTCGAGAACGTTTGGCGAGGGCGCATGCCTGACGCTTATGCAGCCTGGGCCGCACGTTGGCGAGTGCCTCTGGGATTTGTGCTAGGTATTGCTTTTGTATTTCTGTCCCACCCGACGTCAAGTTTCTTACCCGCTGGCGCAATCATCGCTTTTCTGGGACTCTCGCTGCGGGCTTATGCCGCGGGCTATTTGGAAAAAAGCCGGGAGTTGGCGACCAGTGGGCCTTATCGCTATACGCGCAACCCTCTCTACCTCGGGAGTTTTTTTATAGGCCTGGGCTTCGCGGTTGCGGGCCGCTCTTGGGTCTTAGGACTGATCTTTGTCTGCTTCTTCATCCTGATTTATGGGCCGGTAATGCGGCGCGAGGAGTTTTCTTTGCGGCGCCAATTTGGCGAGGCTTACGACCGCTACGCGAATAGCGTGGCGCTGTTTCTCCCAACTTTCATAATTTCATCAAACGCGCCCAAGGACTCTGCCCTCCAGGATGGGTTCCGATGGGAACGGTACTGGAGGAACCACGAATATGAGGCAGCGCTAGGTTATCTCTGTGGATTGGTTTTTCTGGTGATAAAACTTCGAATGCGGTAAATTATTGATGAAGCTGCCTTTCTGCTTCGCGCGCCGTCTAACCGAAAGCTATGAATTTACGATTTTCCCGGATTGTTGGCGTCGGCATCGCCTTGCTCATTCTGGCTAATTCCAACCATGGCCGGGCACAGGCGCCCTCCCTACCTCCCTTCCCTCCCGGGGAAACTCTAACCTACGACGTGGAGTGGTCAATCTTTACAGCCGGAAGCGTAGTGGCAAGGTTGGTCGACCCCGGACAGGGCGCCATGCCCTCGGAAATCAATACCACCGCCCGTTCGCAAGGCTTCGCCTCCCTCTTGTTCAAGGTTCAAGATAGTTTCGATTCATTCTTCGAACCACGGACGCTTTGTTCCGGCCGGATCAGCAAGAAGATTAATGAGAACAGCCGTCACCGCGAGGTCGATATCGTCTTCAATGCTGAACGTGGCATTGCCTCGCGGGAAGAACGAGATTTGAATTCACCGAATGCCCCGCCCAAACACGCGGAAACCAGGATTCCGGCCTGCGCCGAGGATATCGTCACTGCCTTCTATTTTCTCCGCCGTCATGACCTTCGCGTGGGGCAGGACGTTCACATGTCCCTGAATGATGGAGCCGAGTCCCACGATGTGACCGTCGAAGTTCAAGCGCTGGAGTCCATCCAGACTCCCCTCGGGAACCGGATGGCTTTTCGGCTGGAACCGAAAATCTTTGGAACGCTCTACAACAAGAAAGGGCGGCTTCTGGTTTGGATAAGCGACGACGACCAGCGCTTGCCTTTGCGGCTTAAGATGATCATATCGGTGGGCACGTTTACAGGGAATCTGCGATCGGTTACCACCGTTCCGGGAAACCGTGCGGCAACAAATTAGAATGGAAGAATTATTGAGCGGGTCGGGCACAAGGCTATCAACTTTTCCACCCACCGTACCGGCAATTATTATAATCTGAGGATCTGCGGAATAGGGGCGCCCCCCTTCAATTCTCCCGGGTTACCCCCCGACAACCGCGCCAAGGCCATGCAACCCTCAACGCTTGTCGGGAAAATAGGGTACGCCAGCCATCAATGGCGGCATGTCCGCCAGGTTCTCGATGACTCGCTTTTGACCTTTCTGAAAGAGGATGCCCTGACTATATCGGCATCGATCGCCTACTTCGCCTTGCTCTCAATTTTCCCGATGCTGCTTCTCCTGGTGAGTCTTAGCGGAATCTATATCCGCCGTTTTGAACTGAACGGACAGCTCACCATGGTTCTTGAAAGTCTTCTGCCCATGCGGCCGGACTTCATCATGAAGGAACTTATTCAAATTTCGAAAGGCTTTGGGCGGATTACTCTAATCTCCATCGCGCTCTTGTTTTGGAGCTCTTCCGGTGTGTTTCTACCCTTGGAGAGAGCGCTCGACCGGGCCTGGGAGGTGGAGAAAAGTCGCAGATGGTGGAAGAGTTATCTGGTGGCCTTTGAAATGGCCTTTCTCTTCGGTGCGTTCATCCTTGTTTATGCCGGCGTGTTAAGTTTCAGCGTCTATCTCCAGGACAGTTCCTCTCACTGGGTGCAAATTCAAGCGATTCCGGTAGTGGTTGAATTCCTTTTCCGAGGCGGATTTGCCGTGCTCGCTTTCGGAATGACTCTGGGTGTATTCATTATCCTTTTCAAACGGCTTCCCAACCGTTATCTGCCCATCGGCAAGGTTCTTCCCGGGGCCTTTCTAACCGCGCTTTTTTGGGAAGGCGCGCGCACCTTGTTCACCTTATTCCTTCCCCGCTTCAATTACAGCCACATCTATGGGTCGGTGGGTGTGGTGGTAGCCCTCATGACATGGCTTTACGTTTCCTCGGTGGTCACGCTGTTTGGCGCGCATGTTTCACACAACTTGTACAAGACGTTGAAAGAGCCGGCGCCCACGGATGCGGCAACCGTACCTCCGCTAGTCGAATCCCACGTTCAATCCGCCAGTGAAGTCCGGTAGGGGTGAACGGAAATCGAGTCTCCCTGCATCTCAACGGTCACCGCGCCGTGAATGTCCGTCCCAAAGACTTGCGCGCCGCCCGTTCTGAGCCGCGCGAGCTCATCCAAGGCCTCCGGCTTCAATCCATCCCCCATTTCATCACTCACCAGGGCAACCCGCGGCGAAACACGATCCAGAAACCGGGAGGCGGGAGATGTTCGAAGTTGATAAATTCCAAGTCCTATTGTGTGGCTGGCGAGCGGCGCACCCGAAAGCAACAAGGCCTGTTCCATTTTTTCACTGATGCCCCCGGATAAAAGGACACTGGCCTCTCCACTCGAAACGCGAAGGACCATCGAGTTGTCGTGGGACTTGGAACGAGTCGAAGATTCCGGAACGAGATTTTGGGGCGGCCAAAGGATGGAGATGGATGATACTCCCCGTTCGAAGCGGTCCCCGGCTGCAACCTGCCGTGTCCTGATCCCGTGCTGCCGAACCTCCTCCAGCAAATCCCGGTAGGAGGCGGTGAGGGGATTATTTCCGTGCCAAAACTCTCCCACATCGAAATTGCGGACCACCGAGTCCAACCCATCGAGGCGTTCCTCACGAGAGTCGGTCAGGGCTAGAACGTCAATTCGGTCGATACCTCGCGACCATAAGTACGGTGAAACAATTTCTTCTCCCGGATCCCAACGCCGCCCATGAAAGGGCGCAGCATAGGGGCCCACGGCACGGCTGCCTCCGGCATCCAGCAATAGCGTGGTTCGATCGGGAAGCACCACAAAAATCGCGTCGCCCCCACCACAGTCGAGCGTGGTTACTTCAAGGACTCCGCTTGGAATTCGAGGCGCAAAGGGATGAAGGGTAATTAACATGGCAAGACTCAGTTCTCCCCCGAGTGATGTCCAGAACAAACGCGGCTTGCGCCCCACGGTCAATGCCGCAAAAATGATGGATATCACAAAGCCCCACGCCACCCAGGTGGGAGGCTCCGGGACCCGGAACGATAACCAGGCCGGCAGTGAGGGCAAGTCAGTTAAGGCAAAAATTCCGCTCAAGATAAAATGCACCAATTTGGCCGGCCAGGCAGCAAGAAATGGCGAAATAGTACCCAGCAGAACCGTGGGTATGGCAACCGCCAGGAGAACCACCATGGCGGGAATCGCCATCGCGTTCAATCCAATTCCAGAAATTGCGACGCGATGGAATGTGATCGCCATGGGGAGCAACAAACCTATCTGAAGAATGGCGGAAAATAACAACATGCTTGCCGCCCACACCGCCAATCGGATGGGACCAGTTACCGCCAACGAAGCAATGGCCGGGTGGCGTTTGGCAAAACCAATTCGTTCTTGCAGGCCCGAGATCAAACTCCGTAAATCGAGTCGAAATTGTGCCTGGCTTGGCGTAAATATAATGTCCAGCCCATCTTGGTCAATCCGCCCAAGCGCGCGCCGGTAGGGCTCCGTGGTCAACATGAGGACGGGAACGGCCAGGCCGGCAATCAGCAACGCCGCGGCGAAAGACAACTCAAACCCGGTTTCGAAAAGCCATTCCGGGCGGTAGAGCATCAGCACCAGTGCCGCGAACCCGATAGAGTTCAGAGCGCTGTGTTCGCGGTAGACGAGGCGGGCGACGAGATAAACAAAAATCATTAGCAGGGCTCGCAGCGTGGGCGCCCGCTGTTCCACCAGCAATGCATATAGGAGCAGGAATGCCATGAGCAGCAGGGTTCTCCAAGTTTGTCCAAGACGAGTCCGGCGGAGGAGGAACGATGCGATCAGAGCCAGCAAACCAATGTGTAGACCGGCAATGACGAGCAAATGATAAAGCCCCGTCTTGCGGAAGTTTTCGATCGTATCGGAATCGAGCGACGCGCGTTCGCCCAGCAGCACGGCTTTCAAAACCGCGCCATCCCGCATCCCCACCGACCACGGCGGATAAAGCGCATCAATGGATCCGGTCAAGCGCGCGTGGGCCTCCTCCAAAAGCCTGGAGATCCCCGGACGCTTGGTGTCTTTTATTTTTTCCACGCCAGGAGAACACTTGATGCTCCCCAGCCAGTAGACGTCTTCCATGGATTGCATCCAGTGGCAATAATCAAAGCTGCCGGGATTCTGATAAACTCGGGGCTTCTGCACTCGAATCAAGGCCCGGATTGTGTCACCGCTCTGAAGATGAAGGGCGTTGAGGGCAGGCCAAGCCCCCGACCCTCCCGTGGCCTCCAAGCGCACGCGAATGGTACCCGTCCAGGGGCGGCGTACATTATGGTTCGCGGCGCTTATTACCTCAATAAACCTCGCGCCCAAATCGAATTGCAATCCGTACCGGGTACGAAATGGTCTTGAGACCAGAACACCTTCCATTCGCACCGGGTTGGCCAGATTGATCCCCGATGATTGGAGATAGCGAACATGGTTCGGCGGAAAGCGCGCTTCAAACATCAACGAAGCGATGGCGCCCGCGACTGCAAATCCGAATAACGCGAACAAAAACGCGGGGACATGCTTTTCTACGTGCAAACACGCGAGGCCGAGAATCAAACAAATCCCGGCGGTGGCAAGGAGGCGAGAGACGATATAAATTATTTCAGTGGAAGAATTACCCTGCGGGTGGACTGAAAGGATTCCCAGTGCGAAACAACCTGCCAAGACCAGCAAGGGACTTCGCATGGAGTGGGTCATTCAATTCTTATTCCACCCGCCGGTGGGAAGCGGAATTACTCGCCAGTTTTGTTCAGTTAAGCAACGTGGCTACATTATTCAGATGATAAATGGAGAAATGTGGCGTCATGTTTGTGCGTCGCGCCAAGGACGGAGGCGGACCGTAGGAAGCATCGGAACTTGACCCGGAATGCTAGGGCTTCTGCGCCGAAAGCCTGGCCACGCATTCAATGTGGTAAGTCTGCGGGAAAAAATCGAACATCTCGACCGAGTCCAATGCGTAGCCGTGGGCTATGAGGAACCCAAGGTCACGGGCGAGAGTCGGCGGATGGCAACTGACATAGGTAATTCGCTGAGGACGTATTGCGCTGATGAGCTTCAGGGTGCTTGAGCCGACGCCAGCGCGCGGCGGATCAAGAACGACCAGGTCGGGTGCCGAGCGTGCGTACCGGCGCAAGAAATCAAAAACCGTATCCGCCACTGCGCGGACATTTTGAAGCAAATGCGCCTTCGCGTTCGCCGCCAGGTCGGCCGCCGCGGCTTGATTACCTTCCACAGCGACCACCTGCTCGAAATGCCGCGCCAACGGGAGTGACAACAGACCCACACCCGCGAAAAGATCGAGGGCGAGCCCGCCCCGCTCCGCCGCCGTGACGGATTTCACAAATTCCGGCAGCAGAAAGCGCGATGCCTGAAAAAACGATCCAGGGCTCACTCGATATTCAAAATCGCCCACACAATAATGCATGGCCGGTTCACCAAAGGTTCGCGGGCCGCTGCCGCCTTCGATGACCACGCTGGCCAAAGTCTTGCAGCGCTCCAGGCAATCTTTCGCCAAAGCTTCGCTCTCTTGTGCGCTGAAACTTCCGCGGAAGGTAACTACTGCCCGCTGGTCACTATCGTCGGCGAGCAAGTCAATTTCGCGGCACGCCGTCAGCCGGCTGGACCACTCCGGCGGTCGAAGTTCGGCAACCATCGCATTGAGACAGGGCGAAAGAATGAGGCAGTTATCAATGGGGACAAGCTTGTGGGACTCGGCTTCAAAAAATCCCAACTCGACGCGCCCGCCGTCCGTGAAGGCTACTTTGAATTGGGCCTGGTTGCGGTAGTTCCACGGGCTTGCGGCATGGGAGGGAATTTCTGCGCTCCAAAAAATCTTCCCGATCCGCCGTAATGTTTCGCGCAGGATTTCGACCTTCGTCGCCGTCTGCATGTCGGAAGGAAAATGTTGGTACTGGCATCCTCCACAGCGTCCGAAGTATGGGCAAGGGGCGTCAATACGCTCGGGCGCTGCGGCGAGAATCCGAAGAGGAAGGGCGTGCACCACCCCCTTGGCGGCACGAACTTCCTCAACCTCAAGTCTCTCGCCCGGCAGGGCACGCGGTACAAAAATCACCCGGCCGAGGTGATGCCCGAGCGCGTCACCTCCGAAAACAAGTTTTTCCGCCGAGAATTCAAATGGCTGGCTCATTCGCTTTTCAAATCAGAATCTTAGGCCTCACAAATAGAATAAGCTGAGTCGCGGCACGCCATAGTGTTCATATAACCGCTTCTTGAGAAATTGGCGCTCCAGGGATTCAATTTGTGGCGCGGTCATTTTCTGGCGATAACTCGCGAGGCCCCGGTCCACTTCCTTCCTCACCTCGGTCAGGAGATCTGTTGAGGCGGCACGAGTCAAAGCAGCCGTCAGTTTTTCTTCAAGGGCGGAGAGACGTTGTTCCAGATCTTCCAAATCCGCACCCATTTCATTTCGCCCCGCGATTTCATGAATCGCCTTTGCGACTTCCGCAAGGTCTCCCGCCAGCACTTGCTCTTTTCTCGTAAGACAGTCGGACGACGCCTTCCCGATCGCCACCGCGCTTTGATTGAGATAGGCGTTAATTTCCTCTGGCGCGAAAGGAGCCTTCTCGGAAACATGATGGGAAGAGCGCGCGCCGCTTTCCACCTGAGCAGCGTTTACCTCTTCAGCCGCCTGAAGCACAGCCTGGACACAGTAAGTCAGACCGTTAATTCTTCGGAACCGTTGGGGACGCTTGGCAAATTTCTGAAACGCGCGCTCGATGCCTGTCAGTGCGGCTTCCAGAGGGATACCGGCTTCCTTCCACGATTCGATGAGCGCCCAGTCCAGAGTGGAGAGAAGTGTGGGCGTGCCGCGACACCGGCGAAAACACTCCTCGATTTCCGTGAAGTAGTTGAAGTAGTTTTCCAAAGGGCTTTCAAGGGGTGAGAATAATGTGTTTCGGTATTTCAGTTTCTCAGTATTTCAGTGGGTCAGGTGATCGGGCTACGGATAGTTCCGCCACTCGCGCGACTTAGAATTTCTTAACTGAGCAACTGAAATACTGACAACCTGAAGACCTTTCTTACCTTTTCACTTCTGACTCCTGTCCGTTGGCTGACGGACTGACTTCTGCCTTCTCTCTTCCATATTTCTCTCGTAAATAATCCGCAAGCCTTCCAGGGTCAAAGAAGCTTCAACCGGGGGCTTGTATTTGGACGCGCCCGCCACTAGCGGGGCTTGTCCCCCTGTGGCAACCACTTTGGTTGCATTTCCCAAATCACGGCAGAGGCGGTCCAGGACGCCGTCCACCAGGCCCACGGCGCCATAGAACAGACCGGACTGCATGCTGCTGACGGTGTTGGTTCCGATCACGTGCTGAGGTTCGCGAATTTCGACGCGAGGCAGGCGGGCCGCCCTCTGGAAAAGCGCTTCCGCCGAGATCCCGATGCCGGGCGCGATGACTCCGCCCAGGTATTCACCTTTTTCCGACACCACGTCGAAAGTGATGGCCGTGCCAAAATCTACAATGACGCACGGACCTCCGTATTTCTCAAAGGCGGCCACGCTATTGGCAATGCGGTCCGCGCCCACTTCCAGAGGGTTGTCATAGTGGATCGCCATCCCCGTGCGGATCCCCGGCTCAAGGAAAAAGGCCTTGAGGCGAAAATATTTCACCGCCATCTCCTCCAGGAGAGTATTGAGGGGCGGGACAACGCTCGCCACCATAATCGCGGATATTTGATCCGCTTGAATTCCTTCCAGAGAGAACAGGTTGCGAATCAGGATTCCGTATTCATCGGCGGTTTGGGCGCGGTTGGTGGTCAATCGCCACTGGGCGAGCAGTTCCTTTTCCTCAAACACGCCGAGAACAGTATTGGTGTTTCCTACGTCGATTACCAGGAGATTGGAGTTGGATTTTGGCATTTTAGTCAAAAGGTAAGCGGCAGGTAGAAGGTTGCATGTGGGCCAAAACTAGAAACCTTATCATCCAAAACTTCGAGCCATTTGGATTTCAAGTACGAATCTTGAAACCCGGCCCACATTCCACATGCCACCTGCCATCTTCCCCCCTCATTTTACTTCCAAAATTTCTCCTGAAACCAACGATTCCTCTTTTCCATCCTCGCGGCGGATGCGCAGCATCCCGCTCGGGTCCAAACCCGCCGTGACGGCCTGAAAATCCTCGCCGCTTGTCCGCACTCGGATCGTTTTCCCATCGGCGTAGGTCGAGGCTTTGGCCCAGGCGCGAAGAATCGGCGCGTTACCTTCGTTCTTCAGCAATTCGTAACTTCTCTCCAATTCTTTTAAGAGTCCAACCAGAATTTGCGCTCGGGAGTAACTTCTTCCGCCTTCGATGCGTAAAGACGTAGCCGTCGCCGTGAGTTCCGAGGGCATGGATTTATTGTTCACATTCACGCCAATTCCCAACACCACATGGTGCAGGCGGCCCAACTCGGCGTTCATTTCCGTCAAAATCCCGCAAACCTTTTTACGGTTCACCAGCAAGTCGTTGGGCCAGCGAATGTCAACTTCAAGTCCGGTGGCGGCGGATAGCGCGCGATGGGCCGCCAAGCCCGCCATCAAAGTGAGCGCCGGAGCATCGGCGGGGGAAAGTTTCGGACGCAGGATGACCGAGGCGTAGATGCCGCTGGATTTTTCAGAAAACCACTTTCGTCCGAAGCGGCCTCGGCCCGCCGTTTGTTCTTCCGCCACCACCACGGTTCCCTCTGCAGCTCCCTCCACGGCCAGCGCCAGGGCGGTGTTATTGGTCGAGTCGATCCGGAAATAATGGATGATCTTGTGGCCGATCTCGTTTTCGCCGAGCTCCGGTTGGATGAGGCTGGGCGCCAGGATGTCCGGCAGGGTGCGAAGCTGGTAGCCACTTGACGTGTGCCCCTGAATTTCAACGCCCAAAGCGCGGAGTTTTCCCACGTAATTCCACACGGTGGAACGGGTCACGCCGATCTGGGAGGCGATTTTGGGTCCGGGCAACACAACGGTCGCATTCTTCACCAACACTGAAATCAGTTTGTCCATGCGGCGATCTGTGGCAGCCGTGCCCATAGGATTTCATCGATAAATCTGCGGGGGAAATTGCAAGAGGGAAACTGGAAATTAGAAAATTGAAACTGGTACCAACAATTGGGGGATTACATCCATTTTCCAATTTCCAGTTTCTAATTTCCAGCTTCCCGTTTCTATTTGTCTCCCAATCTTTCCAGGGCTTCTATAACTTTGCCTAGATGTTCAGTCAGTTCGGCATGTCGGCGCTCGACCCCGCGTACCACGTCGCGCGGCGCCCGGCTGACAAAGCCCTGATTATCCAACTGCTTTTTCGCCTGGCTGAGCGCCAGCTCCAGCTTTTCTTTTTCGCGCTCCAGCCGCAGGCGTTCGGCGGCGGGGTCCACCGTCTCTTGGTGCAAAATCCGAAGATCAAATGTGGCCGTGTGATGGACGCCGGCAGGCTCTCCTGTCATCCGTCCGCGGGTAAAATTCATCGCCTGCAATCCCGCCAGCCGATGAATGGAATCCTGGTGAGCGCGAAACAGTTCCAGCACGCGCATGTCATCACAGGCCACCTGGGCGCTGGGTTTCTGTTTTTGCAGATTCAAATCGGCTTTGGCATTGCGCGCCGCGACAATTAACTCCTGCACGGTTTCAAACTGCTTTTCGGCAATGGGATCGGCCACTCGCTCGGTCACCAGATTAAAGGGCGCCAGGGAAATGGATTCCTCGCGAGGACGGCGGCCCAGCTCGTGCCAAAGCTCTTCGGTGATGAAGGGCATGAAGGGGTGGAGCAGGTGGAGGGCGCTTTCAAACACCCGCGTCAGGTTAATCCACGTTGCCAGGGTAGCGGGCTCGTCGCTGGATTTCGTGATCTCGGGCTTTACCCACTCCAGATACCAATCGCAAAACTCGTGCCAGAAAAAATGGTAGATCTTGTCCGCCGCTTCATGAAAGCGGTATTGGCCTAGGGCCTCGTTGATCTCATGAGTAGTCGTCCACAAACGCGAGAAAATCCAGTGGTCCGCCAGCGAAAGATGTTCCGGCGAAGCGGCGGGCTCAAATCCCATCCCCGGCATCGGCTTTAAGGCATCGGCAATCTGATGCTGAACGTTTTCCGGAAGTTTGCGGAAATTCATCAGCACAAACCGGGCGGCATTCCAGATTTTATTGGCAAAGGCGCGGTAGGAATCAAACTTCTCCGGACTCACCACAATATCGGTGCCGGGCGCGGCGCTGATGGCCAGGGCAAAACGCACGGCGTCGGTTCCGTATTTCTCCGTCACTTCAAGCGGATCGATCACGTTGCCCTTGGTCTTGGACATCTTCTGGCGCTCTGCGTCCCGCACCAGGGCATGGATGTAGAGCTCGCGAAAGGGAACTTCGCCCATGAATTTCAAGCCCATCATGATCATCCGCGCACCCCAGAAAAACAGGATGTCGAACCCCATGATCATCAGGTTCTGCGGATAAAAATAAGCCAGGTCCTGCGTTTTGTCCGGCCAACCGAGAGTGGCAAACGGCCACAAGGCGGAGCTGAACCATGTGTCGAGTACATCGGTTTCGGGGCGAAGCGATCCTGACCCGCACTTCGGGCAAACATGGGGAGTCTCGCAGGCCACAATCACGGAGTTGCAGGACAAGCAATACCACGCGGGGATGCGATGGCCCCACCAGAGCTGGCGCGAGATGCACCAGTCGTGAATTTTGTCCATCCAGTCGAGATAGATTTTCCTGTACTGGTCGGGGACAACTTGAATTTTTCCCTCTTCCACCACCCGCACAGCAGGCTCCGCCAGGGGCTGCATTTTCATGAACCACTGGGTGGAAAGACGCGGCTCAACAATGGAATGGCAGCGCTGACAAATCCCAACGCTCAACGGGTAGTCCTCGATTTTTTCCAGCAGCCCCTGCGCGGTGAGATCACGCACCACGGCCTGGCGCGCTTCAAACCGGTCGAGGCCGCGGTAAGGGCCGGCCTCCTCGGTCATGCGCCCGTCCTCGTCAATCACCTCGATGCGGGGCAATTTGTGGCGCTCGGCAATTTCATAATCATTGGGGTCGTGGGCGGGCGTCACTTTCACTGCGCCGGTCCCGAATTTCGGATCCACGAAGTCGTCCGCCACCACGGGAATGAATCGCTTGAGCAGAGGCAACTCGACGCGGGAATCCACCAACTCGCGGTAGCGCGGGTCGGAAGGGTTGACGGCCACCGCCGTATCGCCCAGCATGGTTTCAGGGCGGGTGGTGGCGACCGTGATGTGCCCCGGACGCTTTTCCAGCGGATAACGGATAAACCAAAGCTTCCCCTGCCGCTCTTCGTGCACCACTTCCAGGTCAGAGACGGCGGTGCCGCAGCGAGGACACCAATTGACAATGTATTTACCGCGGTAAATCAGTCCCTCTTCAAACAGGCGCACGAATACTTCCACCACGGCGCAGGTGTAGGCGGGGTCCATGGTAAAGCGATCGCGAGTCCAATCGCAGGACGCGCCCATGCGCTTCATCTGTTCGCGAATGGTTCCGCCGTTCGCTTCTTTCCATTTCCAGCAGCGCTCGATAAATTTCTCCGGCCCCATTTCCCGTCGCCGGCGCTGCCCTTCGTGCTGCCAGGTCCTTTGGGTGGCGGGCCCAGGCTCAAGGTCAGGTAACGCCTCGCGGCCGAGTTCGCGCTCCACGATCATCTGGGTGGCGATGGAGGCGTGGTCGGTGCCCGGAAGCCAAAGCACGTTTTCGCCCTTCATGCGGTGCCAGCGCATCAAGATATCAATCTCACCGTGCTCCAGCATGTGCCCCATGTGGAGCGAGCCGGTAATGTTGGGAGGGGGAATGGTGAGGGCAAATCGTGGCCGCGTGGGATCATCGGAAGGACGATAGAGCTTCTGCTCAACCCATTGGCGCGCCCATTGCGGCTCAATCGTTTCCGGCGAATATAATTTGGGGATTTCAGGTTCCAATGTTTGCTTTCCTCAACGGTAAACCCTGCCCGGAGCGGCAAACGTGGTTCATCCGCTCTAACGGCAGGGCCAGTATCGCTAATGAATTCAAATAACTATAGCCTTTGGCCCGAATTCAGTCAAATTTCGGGCGTCGTGTGGCGCGCCACGATTAGTTCTTGTGGAGGGAAGGAGCGCTTAGCTCAGCGGTGATTTCGCTGGAGATGGGTTTGGCGATTTCCTCAATGGCTTTAGGAGAGAGTCGCGGAGACATCTTGGCAACAACCAGGTAAACGATGGAATAAACTTGTGACGGATCGAGGGTTTGGGGCAATCCTGCCTCAGGAGCGGGAGCTGCTACAGCTGCTGGCGTCTCTTCCGGGATAAGCCCGGCATCCTGCGACACAGCAGGGGGCGCCTCCTCAGCGGCGGCGGGTTCTGGCTCAACCGCATGGGGAGCGAGCCGGACGCTCCCGGCAGCGGCTTCGCTTAACGAAAAACTTTCGAGTGTCGTTGGTGAAACCGGAGCGGATTCTTCCACTTCACTCGGCCCGGCCGCAGGAGCCGCTTCCGGAGGAGCTTGAATGGACATCGCTTCCGCGGATTGCTCCTCAAGGATGGGCGGGGGCGCATGCTCCGGAGCAGGCGCGAGTTCGTCGCTCAAAACCGGTTGCGCGATGTCCGCCGGCGCGCGAAACATAATGGTGCGCTCGGTAACATGCTCGTGCGGATGTTCGTGTTCCTCATGGTGCTCAGGGGCGGCTTGCTCTTCAATCAGCACCGGTTCGGCGGGCGCTGGAGTTTCCGTAGCCTGGATTACGGGCATCTCGGCGATAAATTCCGCCGGAGCTGCTGAAGCGTGGGGGTCTTCCACCTCAATGATGGGCTCTTCGGTGATCTGAGGAGCTGCCTCTATCACATGGGAAGGCTCAGGCTGAATTTCGAATTCAGCCGATGGCGCGGGCTCAGCAGGTGCAGGTTCAGCCTGAATCTCTTCCAGCGCCTCGGCAAATGCCATTCCGCCGCCGAATTGCGAGAAGTCCGGGGTGGCTTCTTTGGGGGCAATCTCGGGCTCTTCATCCACAGGCTCATTTACAAAAGTGGGTGGAGCTGCGGGTTTCACTACGGGAACGGGCTCGGGTTTGGCTGCGGCAGCCTCGGCGATGGCGAGGTATTTGTTTACCGTGGAAATCAACTCATCACGGTCAAAAGGTTTCTTGATCCGGGCGTCGGCGCGGACGCGCGATCCCCTTTGCTCGTCCAAAACGTCGTCATCACTGAAAACGAGGATTACGGGCACATTGGCATATTCCTTTGAGCCTTTGACGAATTCGCAGACCTCATAGCCGTCCTTGCCCGGCATGGCAATGTCAGCCAGAATCACCATGGGAAGAACGGTGGGCAGCTTCTTAATTGCGGCTACGCCGTTCGACACGGTGACAACTTCCAAGCCCTCGCCCGTCAATACTCCGCTGGCTTTCTTTTGAACGGTTGGGCTGTCGTCCGCGATTAAAACCTTACGCGCCACTCATGGCCTCCTGTTTTGGGGTCAATGATTCGCCGCCGTGAGAAATACCATTTCGGGACGCTGAAGTCAAGGCGCAATCGCAGTCGTCTCATTTCGCAGGCCTCCGGAGCTTAAGGATAAACCCGATAAAGGAGCCAGTAAACCATCACTCCGGTAATGGATACATAGAGCCAAGCCGGGAGTGTCCATCGCGCGATGCGCTTGTGCAGGTCGAATCGTTTTTTCCAGGCGCGATAAAGCGTGGTTAGGATCAGGGGAACAATCAACGCCGCCAAAATTGTGTGTGAACCTAGTAAAGTGAAATAAAAGGGGCGAATCAGGCCCTGCCCCATGAAACGTGTGACACCATGATGCGCGTGGTACCAGAGGTAGCAGACAAGAAATAGCGAGGACGTCCCAAACGCCGATAGCATGCAGATTTTATGAGCCAGGATGCGTTTATTGCGTATGAAGTAGTAACCGAGGGTCAGCAGGACGGCACTGGCGGCGTTCAGCGAGGCGTCGAGCGCCGGAAAATCAGAGAGGGGAAGGATCACGGGTTGAGTTTACAGTTGATAGCTGACTGTTGAAAGTTAAAAACAAAGGCGAATAGCCGCCTTAAGCTTTATGGGCAATCAGGAAAAGCCTGCCTGATCCGAGCTTGAACGGCTCCAGGTCAAACGAGCTAAATGCTTGGGTGCGTGAGAATCCGGCCTCCTCGAGCAGGTGACAGATCTCTCGATAGGTGTAAACGCGATCGGATGAAGTTTTCTTCTCCTCTTTCCCGTTTCGCACAAAAGTGTATTCGGTTTCCATGCGTCCGTGAACGTGGTCCCACCGGTTCTCTTCAAGAAAGAGGATGTCGCCCACACGCACCCACTCGCGTTCTCGGACAATGGGCAGCACCACTTCTGCCACCCGGCTGGCATCGAGGACGAACCGGCCTCCCGTATTGAGGGCGCGAAAAACGGATTTCAGAAAACCGGCATGCCCCGCGTCATCGAAGTATCCGAAGCTGCCTCCCATACAGAAGGCCGCGTCAAAATGCTCCGCCCAATCCATGCGGCGCATATCACCTTGTTTCCAACCAATATTCATGCCCTTCGCAGAAGCCTTGCGCCGGCCCTCTTCCAGAAATGCCGGGGCAAAATCGAGTCCGGTCACCTGGAAGCCGCGCGACGCCATGGCGAGCGAGAGCCGCCCTTCACCGCAGGGAACATCCAATACCTTTGCGGAGGGGGCGAGGGCGAGTACCTTCTGAAGAAAGTCCGCCTCGGCCTGGGTTTGTTCTTCGGAAAAAACCTGGCGCCACATGTCCAGGGCAATTCCGTCGAAAAAACTCTCCCACCATTCTTGGGACACAATCCACCCACTTTTGTCGACAGATTCCTTGCGGTCGGACGTGGTTAACTCGAGGCTTGGCCGGAAGGCACACTGGGCGGCTCGGCGGAGTCCGGTTTCTTCTTCGCGTGTTCCATCGCCCGCTTTAGCTCTCCCGTGAAAACGGACCATACAACGTTTAACATAAACACGCCGCCAATGGTCAGGCTAATAATTGTCAGGGCGATGCCATCCAAAGTCAAAATTTGACCGGTCATGACGAGATAGGCGAAGACACCGAGCGAGATCAGCCCGGCAAGAAGGCAGAAGCCGAATAAGATGAGCGTCTCAAGCATGGAGGTTTGTTCCTTGCCCCGCGTAATGCCCTGAGGATCCTGAAAATCCGGCATTGGTCAAACAGGAGTTCACAGTCTGCCGTTGAAGTCTGGTTGAGATCAAAACAAAACCTTGTCCACGATCATGAGACCAAAAATCAACGGCAAATAAAATACGGATGCCAGGAGGAGGCGCCGTGCCAGCAACTTGGACCGTACCTTGGCCGTCAGAACGCCGCAATAAAGGAGGCCCAGCCCCAAGGGGAGCGCACCCATGAAATAAACCCAGCCCATCTGGCCCAGCCAGGTGGGGAGCAAGCTGATCGGCAAGAGAGCGAGCGAGGTCACGAGAATCTGCCGCGCGGCCTTTCGCCCTTGTGGGTCATCGGCCGGAAGCATGAAAAGTCCCGCCCGTTCGTAATCCTCGCGGTACATCCAGGCGATGGAAAGAAAATGCGGGAACTGCCATATAAAAAGGATGGCGTATAGCGTCCAAGCTTCAAGATTCAGGGTACCGCGCGCCGCCGCCCACCCAATCAATGGCGGCATGGCCCCCGGAAAAGCGCCCACCAGCGTGCAGTAGGTAGTTTTCCGTTTGAGTGGAGTATAAAGAAGAAGGTAGCTCGCAAGAGTAAGGAACGCCAGGGCACTGGCTAGAAAGTTGGCTGCCCACCAGAGGTATAAACAGCCGCCCACTGAAAGGATAATTCCAAACCACAGGGCTTCCGAAGGCGAAAGTCTTCCCGCGGGCAAGGGTCGATTGGCGGTTCGCCGCATGCGGGCGTCAGACTGGCGTTCAAACCATTGGTTCAGGGTCGCCGTGCCACTTGCCACCAGTAGAGTGCCGGCAAGGGTGTGGAACAGGAGCAAATAATTCACCGGGCCGCGCCAACCAAGGTAGAAACCCGCAAGCGAGCTGGCTACAACCAGCGAATTCACCTCGGGCTTGGTGAGCGTCCAATAGTCCCCGAGTTTGCCGCGCCACCCGGCCCCGACCGCGCGGGGCAGCGGATTGACTGCCGCGATCACCGAGTTGTCTACAACGCTGCCCATTAATTTTCCTTCAAACCGCAACGTTTTCCCGCATCGAAGAGAGCTCCGGGGCCGCATCGGGCGCCGCGACAAACCGGTAAGTCTGATAGGTAAGCGCCAAACTGGCCGCCAGAACCAACGCGCCCACCGCAACGTGGGTGGTGGTGACCAGAACCACGGGCGGCAAGGGCTGGGGTGCGTTTTGATTTGTCCAAACTTCCCAATAGGAGCCAACGCCGAGGGCCACCTGCGCCACCAGCAACCCGGTGAGCAGCCCAATGGGCCGCGTGAGATGGCGTTCGGTTCTAAATTCGATGAGCACCCGCACCAGCATCCAAACCACTGCGATAGTTACCAGGCCCGCTCCCACCACGTGAGGGATGATTCCAAACCCATGATGACGGAAAGCCGCGCCCATCATGAGCTGAAGAAAAATCAAAACCGTCGTAGCCGTGGCCAGCCGTCGAAGAGAAACCGTTGAGGTTTCTCTTGCCTTGGGCTCGTCCCAACCCCAGCCCGGTTGGGTAAATAATGCGAGGCTTACCATGATGCAGAAAAAAGCCTGGGCCAAACAGGCGTGAGCCACGGAAACATCCACGGGCAAAAAGAAAAGGACCGTGATGCCGCCCAAAATGGCTTGCGCAAAGATGGTGAGGACAGCAATCGCGCCCAAGCGGCGCACCCATCGTCGCGGCTCATACCGCCAGAGACAGGCCGCGAGAATCAGGGTGAAAATCACCACCGTCCCCGCCACCATGCGATGTCCGTGCTCGAACTTGACGCCCCCCACCATGCGCGGCATGCGAAAGGTCCCAAACGAAGTCGGCCAGTCCGGAACGGAAAGGCCTGCATCATTGGACGTCACCAGCGCCCCGGCGATAATCAAAATGAAAGTGGCGGCGGCAACAAACGTCGCGTAGCGGTGCAGCCATCTTTGCTGTAAGGTCTGTGCCATTTTCGAAGCTATGCATTCCAAGGCGCAACCGCGGCGTTCGGCGCATCGTGATTTGCCGGGTCTGGGTGAAACTCTGTCCCATCGTCAACGCCCGCGTTAAAGCTATTCCGCCGGCGGAATAGCACACCAAAAATCAAAATGAACATCAGGAGCGAAGGGAACATCATCACCAGCACACCCGTCCTCAGTGCCTGCAACATTCCCGGAGCTTGCGTAGCGGCGTTCTGGTAACATGCGGGGCAGGTCTGAGCCAATGCCACGCTGGAACTCGCAAGCGCGGCAAGACCCGCCGAAATTCGCAGCAACTTTGCCCGAATTGGATGCTGTAAATCTGAAATTTGAAATTTCAGATTTGAAATTTGAAATCCACTTTTCACGATCTGCCGTCCCCTACTTTCCACGTCATGTCTTCCACCTTCTCCGCACCAAGTCGCCGCTTTTTCTCAGTTCATCATTCATAATTCATCATTCATACTTTCTTTCAGTGCACCTTCATCGCCAGAATGCGAAGACTGTCTGGAAACACCACAAACAACATTCCCACCACAAACAGCAACGCCGGCATCAGGGTCAGGATCAGACTGCGGCGCTCATACCGGAGGTGCATGAAATAAGCGATGATGAGCGACGCTTTAATAAGCGAGAGGCCCATCAACAGGGCGAGCATCAGCTTCAGTTCCAATTGCTCATAGGCCAGGATGACTTCGATTGCGGTCATCCCCAGCAGCGAAAACCAAACGGTGAAAGTCACCTTCTTGCTGATTTCATCGTGGGCATGTTCACTGGTTGCGCTCATTCGATCTCAAACCTCCAATTTTAGCTGCGGCCGGCGCCTGTCCCTGGAAAGGGAGACCGCCTTCAGCCCATCAAATTTTTGCCGACAGCAGATAGACCAGCGGGAAGATGAACATCCAAACCAAATCGACAAAATGCCAATACAGTCCGGCGACTTCCACCACTTCATCGTTATATTTTCCCCGCGCCGTACCCAAGGCCACCACGGCAAGATAGAAAACCCCGATGGTGACGTGGGTCATGTGCAGGCCGGTCAATCCGAAAAATGTTGCGCCAAACAACGGCGTGCCCCATGGATTTCCCCAGGGAGTCACGCCCTGGTGAAACAATCCAAACCATTCCCGAAGGTGGAGGATGTCAAACAAGACTCCCCCCATCAGCGTCGCAAAGAGCCAACCTGCCGCGCGTTTGGGAATGCCCATCTTGGCGGCGCGCACGCCCAGCACCATGGTGACCGAACTGCTGAGCAGGACCAGGGTCATCACGGTGGCGTTGATGACGCTGGCTGATTCAAAGGGTCTCGGCCACGTTTCGGTCGAGGTGCGTGTATAACTATATGCAACCAGCAGTGCGGAGAAGGTGATGGCGTCGGAAACGATGAACAGCCACATTCCCAGCTTGTTCGAACCGATGGCGTACGGAGATCCGCCCCCGGACCAAATCGTTTCACGCCCCCCGGGAGTGGCGGTTAAATCCTGAGCATGGCTCGACATCCTATAACCTCACCGTAAGCAGAAGTAGGAGATAAATCCACAGCCCGTCCATAAAATGCCAATAGATGGCGGTCACATCCACCGCCACGCGCTTTTTCAGGCCAACTGCCAACTTCGGAGCCTTCCAGACAAGGTAGAAAAGCGCGCCCACACCACCCAGCAAGTGCAGTCCGTGCGCCGCCGTCAGCAGGTAAAAGAACGAACTGCTGGGATTGGTGGAGAGATACACGCCATGCGACGCCAGTTCGCGCCAAGCGATCAGTTGACCGCCAATGAAAGCGATGCCGAGGATTGTGGTGACATTGAGCCAAAGCTTGAAATCGCGGGCTCTGCCGGCGTCGAGCGCTCTGCGAGAAAATTCGAATGCCAGACTGCTGGCCAGCAGAAGGAGAGTATTGAAATAAAGAATGCGCGGTAGCGCAATCGCTGTCCAGTCGGACGATGCGCCCTTGCGGACAACCATCGCGCTGGTGAAAGCCGCGAACAACATTACAATGGCGACGAGCGCCATCCACATGCCGGTACGATAGGTACGCGCCGGCACGCTCCATTCCCGGTTTTCTCTTCCGCCATCCCTTCCGTACCCGCGCCCGCCGAAACCATTCCCGCCGCCTCCCGTCGCATTGCTTCCCGGCGGAGTTGTAAGTCTGGGCGGAGTGAGAACAGTTGCCATACTTAGTCCGATGCAACTCAGGATTCAAAATTCCAAATTCCAGAATCACTTAACCATCTTTATCTTACTGCCTTCTGCCTTCTGCCTTCTTCATTCAGCCGCTACTTTCTCCGGCGAATCCTGCATGATGTAATCTTTCTCAGCGCCCGGGACGCCAAATTCATAGGCGCCGTGGTAGACCACCGGATGTTTTCCGGCAAAATTATCGAAGGGCGGCGGAGAGGGAATAGTCCACTCGAGCGTCGTTGCTTCCCACGGATTCTCAGACGCCTTCTCACCTTTGAACATGCTCCAAAAAAGGTTGGCCACGAAAATGATCTGGGCGCCCGCGGTGATGAACGCCGCATAAGTCATGAACATGTGCAGGTCAATAATATGGGGTGTATTCAGGAAATTGACTTCCGTAAACTGGGAGTACCGCCGAATGTTCCCCGCCACGCCCAGGAAGTGCATGGGCATGAAGATGCAGTAGACGCCGACAAAAGTAATCCAGAAATGTAACTTACCCAGGGATTCGTTCAACATGCGGCCAAACATTTTGGGAAACCAGAAGAATGTTCCGGCAAACATTCCGAAAATGGCGGCCACGCCCATCACCAGGTGGAAGTGCCCAACCACAAAATAAGTGGCGTGAAGATTGATGTCCACAGGCGGCTGGGCGAGAAACAGCCCGCTGAGTCCGCCGCTGACGAATAGAGAAACGAATCCGATGGAGAACAGCATAGCGGTGGTCATGCGCAGCCTGCCGCCCCACAGCGTCCCCAGCCAGTTGAATGTCTTGATGGCACTCGGCACGCCGATCGCCATGGTCATCACGGAAAATGCAAAGCCGGAATAGGGGCTCATGCCGCTCAAGAACATGTGGTGGCCCCAAACCATGAAGCCCAGGAATCCGATGGCGGACATGGCGTAAATCATGGCCTTGTAGCCAAAGATCGGCTTGCGTGAAAACGTGGAGATAATGTGTGAGGTCACGCCCATGCCCGGCAGGATAGCAATGTAAACTTCCGGGTGACCGAAGAACCAGAACAAGTGCTGCCAAAGGAGCGGCGACCCGCCGCTATGTGGAATGATTCTATCGCTCACCACAAGGCCGGCAGGGATGAAGAAACTGGTGCCGCCTACGCGGTCGAGAAGCAGCAAAACGCCAGCGGCCAGCAGAACGGCAAATGAGAGCAGCGCCAGAATCGCGGTGATCAACCACGCCCAAATGGTAAGCGGCAGGCGCGTGAGCGTCAGTCCTTTTGCGCGCAAATCGAGTGTAGTGGCAATGAAATTCAGCGCGCCCAGCAACGAACCGACGCAAAAAATTGCGATGGAAACTATCCATAAAGTTTGGCCCAGACCTTCGCCCGGCCCCGCTGCCGATCCGATGGCGCTCAAGGGCGCATACCCTGTCCAGCCGGAAAGAGGCGGGCCGTCCTGGATGAAGAAAGTTGAAAGAAGAACCACGAAGCCCACAAAAGTGGTCCAGAAGGAAAGCATGTTCAGCGTGGGGAAAGCCATGTCTTCAGCGCCCAACTGGATGGGCAGGATGTAATTGCCAAACCCGCTTTGGGGCGCGGTGGTGAGCACGAAGAAAACCATCAATGTGCCGTGAAGGGTCATCAGGGAGAGGTAATATTCAGGCGTCATCACGCCGCCGGGAGCGCCGCTGGGAGAAAGCTTGTCAAGCAGCGGGATATGTGCGGCGGGCCACACCATGTGCAAGCGCATGAAAACTGAAAGCACGATGCCCACAAGAACCGACGCCAGGGCCAGGAAGTAATACTGTTTCCCGATCACCTTGTGGTCAAGGCTGAAGATGTATTTCCTTATGAAGCCGGTGGGCGCCGTGTGATGGTGAACGGCCTCCGCGTGCGCATCTGCCATCTGTATGTCTCCCTTGCGATAATTGCCGATTTCTGATTGACGATTGAAGATTTAACGCCCGTTCGCCTTTTCAAACAGACTCATTTAAAGAATTGGCAGCGCAGCCACTTTGGATCCTAAAATCGTCAATCGACAATCGTAAATGGTCGATTCTTACTGTGATGCCGCTTGATCCTGGAGCCACTTCTCGTAATCTTCTTCGGTCATCACTTTCAAGAATGCCCGCATTTTGTAATGTCCAAGCCCGCAAAGCTGAGTGCACACAATTTCATAGGTCCCATTGGGCAATTTCGGATCGCTGCTGTGATTGAGCGCGTCCGGGGTGGTGGTGAAATGAATGGGAATCTCAAGTCCTGGAACCAGATCCTGATGCACTCTCAGTTCGCGAACGAAGAAGGAGTGCCCCACGTCCTTGGAACGCAGTATCACTTCCACTTCCCTGTTCACGGGAATACCCAGCGTGGCGGTCACAATATCGTCCTTGGCCGTGGCATCATGGTCGCGGTCTATGCCATAGAAGTTTCCCGTTGAGTCGTTGATCAGATTCACGTGGGTGGGGCCAAATTGTCCGTCGGGCCCGGGATAGCGGAAAGACCATGCAAATTGCTGCCCCTGCGCCTGAACCTTCAATGCCCCAGGCGCGGGACCGGTGAAATGGATCGCCGCCCAGATGCGGTAGCCCATCAGATTCAGTCCGATAAACAGAATCGCCGCGGCCGTGGTCCACATGGTTTCCAGCGAATTGTTGCCGTGCGAGTAAGTGACCTTGCGGCCGTCGCCCTTATCGCGGTACTTGTAGACAAACCAGGCAAGGCCGAGTTGAGCGAGAACGAAAATGATTCCGCAAATGATGAGCGTCAAGACGAATTGGTTATCCACCGCCGCTCCGTGGGTGGAGATGGCGACGGGAAACCACCAGATTTTCGCCAGAAAGACGTACACGGAAACAACTGTGATCAGGGCCACGACCAGCGCGAAGGCCAGCGCCATAAGTTCTCCTCTTTAGAGGTAGACAGCAAACAGTAGAGGGTATACAGGGACGATGAATCGTTCTAAAGATTCACCCTTCAGGCCCTGATTACAAACGCGCTCCCCAGCGCGGATCTCATCAGTCCCGTTTTTGTTTTTCCCTGGCTACAGTCTACTGTCTGCTACCTACTTTACTTACCTCATCCCTTGAAACTGAAGTCGACCGACTTCGACTCCTTGGGAGCCACGGTTACTTTTTGTTCTTGTGTCCCAAAAGTGGCCGACCACGCCTCGATGGTGTAGTCGCCCGGAGGAAGTCCCTTGATGGTGAATGTCCCATCGCTGCCCGAAACCGCAAACAAAGGATTCTTGGTCACGCCGATGTAAGCCTTCATCCAGGGGTGCTGGTTGCACTTTACCGGAATCATGATTTCCGCCCGCGCAAACGTCTTGTCCAGTGGAGCGGCGCCCGGCGCCTGGGATTCGTTCCATTCACGATTGTCTTTGGGTTGAGGATGGATGTTGTGCGTGGTGGCGTCACTGCTGATCACGTGCAGGGTCTGGTCCACTTGCACTCCTACCACGTGCGGCTTGTACATGCAGCCATTTTGGTCCAGCGTGACGGCATCGGATGGTTTGGGCCAGGCGTATTTGTCCGCGCCTTCTTTCACGTAAACAAAAACGTTGGGCAAGGTTCCATTGTCATTCACCTCGCCGTCTTCCACGTGAACGGGAGAGCTGTGCTTGCCCACGCAGACCGGGTCCTGATCCATCTTGATGACTGCCAGTTTCGGCTTGGCGCCGGTGAAAGTAATTTTACCCGTAACCGAACCCACGGTGGCTTGGTCCACCGGAGTCCCTGCCGGCGCCGCGGTTGTAGCGGCGGGCTGCTCGGTGTTTTCCGGCGCCTTCTCGCTGCTGCAACCAAACATCAAAATTGAAGTGGCGATAATCGAGAGCCATACCATCATTTTCTTGTTCATGTTTCAAAACCTTCCTATCAGATTAGATTTGTCCACAGCATTATTTCGCGATTAATGAGATTTTACCAGCATTCCGATCAGCGTGGGCCGGGCATGGGCATCGGGGCCATCCCCTTTTTCAGTCTTCGTTTGTTTCATGCTGCTCGCGCTGAGTCCGGTGAGCTTGCGTTGTTCTTCAGGCGTAATCTCAAACATGTAACGGACCAAAAGATCGGCCTGGTCGCCCTCATATCCCGTGAAAATGGGCGGGGTGGGGCCGGCAAAAACGTTGTGCCCGTCTTCCATTCTCTTGAACAGGCCGGAAGGCATGGCCGTGCCCGGACTGATCATCGCGGGGTCTAATATCCAGTGTTTGGTCCAATCCGGCTTTAGCCGTTCGGGCGCCAGCAAGAAATTGGGCGCGGTGGCAAATTTATCGTGATTGGCATCGCCGGTGGCATGGCACTTCAGGCAGGGCGCCGCGCGGCTGGTGAATAGCGCCCGCGCCATATCCAATTCCTTGGTGGTCAAGGGCTCGAGCTTGGGCGGAATGTATGGCATGGGCTGGCTGGACATGGCCTGGAAGAACCTCACCAGTTTGCGCACCTCGATGGGCGAGAAATAGAACGTCGGCATCCGTGTCTTCAGGTAGGGACGGACACCGTCCCGGTCCGTGTCCGTCTCGCTCATGGCGGGATTGGAAAGGAATTTGAGCAGCCATTCCGGATTTACGCGCGCACCCTCGGTGAGCAACTTGGGCGGAAGCTGATCCTTCCATTCCGGCGTTTGATAGCGCGGAATATCCATAAGCACGGAATCCTGCCCCACTTTGAACTGGTGGCACCCTTCGCAATTGTATTTCTTAACCAGCCACCACCCGTCCTGAACATCGCGGCGCTGGTCGGGGGGCAGATACCAATACCGTTGGGGGATTTCCGAGGTAACGCTGCCCATCAGGAAAGTGGTGAGTTCGTTGATTTGTTGTTTGGCCTCGGGCGCCAGATCCGGCAAACCTTTGGTGACTTTATCGCTCGCCGGCTCAAAGAAATCGGGCATGCGAGCCTGTTCGGCCTCGGTCTTGATCATGCCCTTGTCAAACATCTCCGGCTGGGAGAGCTTGTGCTCGAAGAAGCCCTTGTGGCTGTACCAGTCTTCGTTCTTGGCTTCGCGAATGTAAAGGGCGAAGTCGATCTGCTCGAGAGGCTTGCTGCCCTCGGCGGTCAGTTCGGTGCCGATTCTCCCTTCGTCCTCCATGCCTTCGATTTCGTGGCAGCCCGCACAACCATAGAACCGGATCGTTTTTTTGCCCTCTTCCTTGAGCTTGGGATCGTTCATGAACGGCGCCGCGGCATATTGGGCGTCCGGACGCTTCAGCGTCTCCAAGTAGCTGGCAATATCCCGCGCCTCCGGCCATGAAAGCCGCAGGTTGGGCATCACCGTCATCTGTTCCACCACCATCTCGTGGCCGTCGTTCGGGCACTTGGTGTGGTTCAAGTCAAAGGTGTAGGGCGGCAAGCCGTGCTTCTTGTAATCTTCATCGGTAATATCCCTCTTCTCAAAGGGACAATAGGGACGCGTGCGCTCGCGTGGGTTGTGGATCCAGCGTACCAGGAAATCGTAGTTGTCTTTCTCCCCCACCCTGGTCAGGTTGGCGGCAAACCAGCCACCCACCTGATTATTGCCTTCGCCCACCGAGTGGCAGCCCATGCAGCCGCGCGTCTCAAAACTCTCCTTGCCTTTCACCGGGTCACCCGGCGCCTGATGGGGAAGCGTTGTGTTAATGGCCGTCTGCCAGAGGTACGCCGAAATTTCCTGAATGTCCCCGTCGTCAAGACGGAATCGCGGCATCTTGGTGGTGGGGCGGAAGGCGTGGGGATTTTTGAGCCACACCGGAATCCATTCCGGGTGAATCTTGACACGAACTTCCTTTAAGTCAGGACCGACTTTCTTGCGACCCATCATGAGATATTTGGATTTCACCTCGAGCTGGTCCAACTGCATCGCGATTTGACTGGAGCCAACGCGCAAAGTGTCCGCGTGAGTATAGAACTTGCGCGCCGTATCGTTGTCGGGAGCGTGGTCGCCGCTGTCAATGTCGCGCTGCGCGTTTCGCAGATCATCGGCGCGTTGGGTCTCCATTTGCATGATCTGTTGTTGATTGGCGACTAGATCTTCAGGCTCCGAATCGTATCCCTGGAAGCGATGGCACCCGATGCACCCTTTCCACTGAAGAAGTTGCTTGCCGGAAGTCAATTCCTGAGCGTGATCCACCACCATGTCTGCCGCGTGGCACTGCTGGCAGCCCGCCTCCATGTTGCCTTTATGATAGAGAGGCCAAAGCCAGTGCTCGTATTCTCCGTGGCCCATCTCCACACTGTCCACTTGCATTCCGTTGCCGTTGTGGCACGGCGTGCAGCCAAATTTATCCGGATCGTGAATTCGCAGCAACTCCATGTCCGGATGGCTGGTGAACGCCGCCGACATGGGATTTTTTTCGCCGCCCATGTTCTGCCGCGTCAACAGGACCGATTCACGAATGCCCACATGGCACGACTCGCAACGGTCGACGACTCCGGCATCGGGAATGTTGATCTGGTTGATATCGATCTTGGCCGTCTTCGCCTTGTTCAGGAGCCCTTTTAACTGCTCGGCGCTGAGACCATTCAAATGGTCGTGAAGGTAAGCCGCAAGTTTTTTCGACGCCGCGCCCTGGGGCTTCAGGATGTCGCCTTCTTGCTGCTGAAGATTCCCTTTCTCGGTCTGGAGATTGGCAAACTCGTTTTCCAGTTCCTCAAATGTGAACGTCTTTCCGGCGTAGGCGGACCCGCCGAGGGTGAACGGCCCCTTCTTGTATTCGTCCACGTCGTGTTCCAAGGACTTTCTTGTCGGCCCCTCGGGGGTATGCTCGGCCACGTAGATCATGGAGCCGACCCGGGCCCGCTGGTTGGTCAAGGTCCCCAGAACCGACGCAATTTTTGCGTCGATGGCCGCGGTCTGCTCATGAATCTGCTGCAATTGCGGCGCCGCCGCGTCTTGGGCGTCCTTGACTTCTTTTTGAAGCGCCTGATAGTCAGCGGAATTCTCAATATCTTTTTCGGCTTTTTCCTGGTCTGGGATTTCTTTGGTCAAAAGGGCGGCGTATAGCTTGGCGAATCGCTGCTCGTAATTCTTCCAGGGACGCAGGCCGAAGAACTCGTCGTAGAGCGACCATCCCAAACTCGAAATCAGGAGGAAGGCGGCGATCACGAAATAGCCGGCCAGCGACCGGCCAACAATCGGGTCCTTCTCGGGGGCGTCAGGCAATGCGCTGCTCCTCGTAGCGCCGGGCTTCAGCCCGGCATCTTAATCATTTGTGATTTGTCTTGAACCCTGCCGCCCTGAAGGGCGGCGCTACAACATCACTGCAATGCGTTAATTCTTAAACGTTGAACCACCACGTGACCCAGACGTACTTGATGCGAAACACCAGCCGCAAAATCATCTTGACGGGCAATAGCAGCATGGTGATCAGGAAAATTTGGAGTGTGATGTATTGAATCAGGCTCATGCGCTGGTAGATCTTCCGGTTGAATTCCGTCCACGTGATGGCCTTGTGAAATATGTATCCCGCTCCGGCAAAATAAAGGGCCATCACGACAGCGCCGAAAATGGCCTTGCCCGTCATGCTGGAAATGCCGAAAATGTCGGGCAAATCCCGGTTGACTTCATATATTACCCGGCTGGGGTCCCAGGTCTGTCCCGGCCAGAACCACATCCACCCGGGCCCCCGAATGAACGTCCCGACCAGCACCATCAAGACCCAGAGAAATAGGAATCCGAAGCAGAAGGTGGCAATGGAAAACCTGCGTTGCTTCCAGGTGTAGTAGCCGGAGCCCAGTGGATTGGTGTCCACGTAAGGGATAATCATCAGTCCCAGTACGATCAAGGTGGGCATTACCACGCCGGCAATCCAGGGATCGAAATACACCAGCATTTCCTGAAGCCCCAGGAAATACCAGGGCGCCTTGGCGGGATTCATGGTCAGGTTGGGATTCGCCAGTTCTTCCAGCGGCGCGTTGAGGGTGATGGACCAAATAAATAAAATGACGGTGACAATGATGGCGGCCAGAAATTCCATCCGCATCAGATACGGCCAGGTCTGGAGTTCCTTGGCCCAACCCGCCTTCCACGGATAGTTTTTCCGGTGGGCAGTCTTGGCCAGTTGAGGATCGCTCTCGAGTTGCGCAATCAGGCGGTCGTTGGCAAAAGCCTGACTGAAAGCCATCCAACAGAAAAAAGGGATAAGGAAGATGAGCGCGACAATAGGAATATTGTCAGGCGCCGAGCTGACTTCCCAAAGTTGATGCCAGTCAAAACCCATTTATGACCTCAAAATAGATGGTTAGGTGGCATGTAGAATGTGGGCCCACCCACCACATGCGACTTGCTACCTACTAAATCTTCCTCTCCGGCTTGATTTCCGATTCCAGCATGACGGGCGCGGGGCCGGAAATTCCGCCGTCTTTTCGCACCCGCCAGAAATGCACGCCCATAAAGGTTCCCGCGATCAGCGGTATGGCAATGCAGTGCCAGATGTACGCGCGCAACAACGCATTGGCGTCCACAATCGAGCCGCCCAGCAGGGCGAAGCGGACGTCATTATATGGAGTCATCCCCAACTGACGGCCCAGCGGTCCCTGATAACCCAGGCCCGGAGTATTCTGCGCCATGGTCGTTCCCACCGTGACCGCCCAGAAGCCCAGTTGATCGTCGGGCAGAAGATATCCTGTGAAGGAAAGCAGCAGAGTCAGCACCAGCAGGACTACGCCCACGCACCAATTGAATTCGCGCGGCTTCTTGTACGAGCCGGTAAGGAAGACGCGGAACATGTGCAACCACACGGCGATCACCATCAAGTGGGCGGCCCAGCGGTGCATATTGCGCAAAAGTTTTCCGAACGGGACATCGCTCATCAGGTAAATGATGTCGTTATACGCCTGCCCCTTGGTGGGGTGGTAATAGAACATCAGCAGGACGCCGGTGATGGTGAGGACGATGAACAGATAAAAGGTGATGCCACCCATGCCCCAGGTGTAGTTGTAACGGACCGCATCGCGATTTACTTTGGCGGGATGAAGATGCAGGAAAACGTTGGAGAGCACGCCCAGGGCCCGGCTGCGCTCGCTCTCGTCATGCTTCACCCGAAAGATCGATTTGTAAAGTTGCGTCTTCTCCGGCTTCTTGAGAGCTTCGGCTTCTTCAATTGCCCTTTCCTTCAGGACCTTCGTATCCTGGAGAAGCTTCTCCACAAATCCGGGCGACGGTTTCTTTTCGGGAACCTCGGGACTGGGACGATCAGCCATGAATCTCCTGAGTGCAGTGACGAGTGACGAGTGATGCGTGACAAGCTCTGACCGTTGACTTCGCCTGCTCGCAGATTGATGCTCTGCTCCCTACAGTTTGCCCCATTACCTTTCTTCCTCGCTCAGCCATCAGTGGTTCGTTTAGGTGTTTTCTTACTTCCTGCTCGCCACTCGTCATTAGTCACTTGTCACTGTTCTTACACCGGAATAAACGCGCCTGGATCGTTGAATTCGTCACGGCCGCCTTTGCTGCGATCCCACATGAAGAGAATGCTTTTATCGGCGATGATTTGGCCCTGGGCGTTCAATTCAACGTGCGCACGGTCCATGGGCCTCGGTGCAGGACCCTCAAAATTGATACCTTCCGGCGTGTAGCCGCTGCCGTGGCACGGACACTTGAACTTGTTTTCGGCCGGTTTCCAGTCCGGCGTGCAGCCGAGATGCGTGCACTTGGCGAAGATGGCAAAAATCTGGGTAGGTTCCCTCACCACGTAAATGCGGCACTCCTGTTTGAACCGGTCGCTGACGCCAAGGACATAATCGGACGGATAGCCAAGATTGCAAATGTTGCTGGGCTCAAATAGGGCGCGCGGGAAAAAGAAGCGGAGGAACATCAGGAAATTCGCGCCCAGGAATGCCACAATGCAAGTCCAGGTCAGGCGACGGCGCAACTGGTTGGGATCTGGCTCCTTGACTTCCTTCGCGGGAGCTGCCGCTGGCTTGGCCGCCGGCGGAGTGACGGCTTTGGCCGTCGCTGGAGCTTGAACCGCCGGCTTGGGAGTTGCGGGCGCCGCGGCGGATTTTTCCACCGGCTTCGCCACCCCAGTCCCCTGTGCCGGATCGGCCGGTTTTGAAGGAGCCGGGGCGTTCGGATCTTCTGGATTCGACATTCTTTTTACCCTTCGTTTTTGCTATGTGCCCGTAGAGGAATTCTGCGACGCTAAATTATGAAATGAGAATTTATATGATGGCCGCTGAATCTGTCAAGACGATTTGATGAAGGGGGGATGCGTTGTTCCATAATGCTATTTGGAAAAAAGAGGGTTGTAGGGTCGGGGCTTGCCCCGGCCTTCTGCAACAAAGTCAAAAAAAGGCCAGGGCAAGCTCGCTAATGCGGATTCCGCCTAGGCGACCCCGCCCTACGTGAATCCGTTTCTCGCAATGCTCTTTGCGAAATTAAGACTTCGCAGGATTGGTTGGTATTGAGATCCCTCCAGCCTGGTTCGCGAACACCTTTGTCAAAGTAGCCGCCAAACCTTCTACGGCGCCGCCCCCACCCATCACCAGGATTTGCGGCATGAATTGCGCGCCCTTATCCGCAAGGACAGTAGCCACATTGACCAGCGCGGTGCTGGCGGACCCGATGGCGTCGTTCTGAGCTTTGAAGCCTTCCGCTTTGGCGAGCCCTTGGGCGCGGATCACGTCGGCCCCTGCCGTCCCGGTCTGTTTGATGAATTCGGATTCACCTCGCGCCTGTTGCACACGGGCGTCCGCATTGTTTTTGTTAATGTCGATACCAATCGACGATTTGGCCAGGTCGCGTTGCATGTCCGCCTTGCCCGTCGTCGCCTCGGTCGATACTCGTTGTTCCTGCGCCTTTTGCTGCATCTTGAAGGTTTCGATTTCCTGGTTGGCAATCTCGCGCTTGGTCAGCACGGCCACCAGTTCCTGGGGCAGGATGACATCCTGAATATAGACGCCCTTGGTTTCAACCTCATATTCCGATAGTTGCTTTGAGATGTGCTCCAAAGCTTCTTCCTGCACAAGTTGACGGCTCTGGATAAATTTCACCGCTTCCATCCCGCCCAATTTGTCGCGGAACAGATTGCCCACAGCGGCCTGCAAAACTTCGTTCACCAGGTTTAGCACGCTGCCCACCATGGAAATTACGCGGGGGGCTTTGGTGTCCGGAACGTGGATCAAAACCTGCAGATCGATTTCGAACACAAAGCCTTCCCGGCTTTTTGCCGTGATTGGTTCCAACCTTTCGTCCAGACCATGCGCGCCGGTCACACCCTTGGCCCAATCGAGTTTAAGGATTGCCGTGGGCACAATTTCCGCCTGATAGATGCGCGGGTTGATGGGATATTTTCCCGTGCGCAACGGTTCTTCCCAAATGCCGCGGTGCCCCGGCTTGACCAGGCTTCCAAATTTGAATTCAAGGCCGGAGGTATCCTCGGTGGGCAATCCCACATAGGATTTAATTACCGCCACCTGGCCCTGCTCGACTACCAGCATGGGGACTTGCTCAACCCGCACCAGAAATGGATTGAGGTTGTAAGCGCCATAGAGCAACGGGTCGTGTTGCAATCCAATCTTGCCGCCCTTATCCAGAAACGACTGGAAATCCTGGTAAGATTTGTGCTGATCGTTCTTGCTTCCGAGGATGGTCTCGATGAGTTGTGGATTCCCCACCGGTCCGGCGGCATTCCCTGCTTCCCGAGACCTCGCCTCGAGCGCTTCAATGTCCTTAAATCCGCCCAATCGGCTGGCAATGTCCCCGGCGGGTAGCGGGTCGCCGTCAAGCGTGGTGACCACGCCCACCATGTCGACCACGTGACCAAGATCCGTCGCGCGCGGCTCGATGCGGGTTACTTCAAGCTGCTTCTCCATCAATCCGAAGGCGGCGAAAGTGAGATTGCCTCCTTTAATCCGGTCTCGTAGTTCTTCTGAAACCGGGATGCCATAAACCTGCGGTTTGGTAATCACCAGAAACCCAACCGGATGAATGGGGGCGAGAGTTCCCGGTGGCAAAACTGGACGCTGAACTCCCTTCTGGCCTTTGATCTTTTTTCCGCCAGGTCCATTCACGCCCTCCACGAACAGATGCAAATCGGTCAAGTTGCCAAATTCCGGAGCATAGACGGCAGACTTGGCGCCGATAGGCAGGGGTTGGCCAATCTGGGCAATCACCAAGCCAATTTGGCCGGCCGGCACCTGCACCCACGGATGCTTGGTCACGGCATAGAACGGGAGAAACATGAAGCGAAGGCCGGGCATCAACAATTCAGCCTGATACCCTGCCTCATAGTGAAAAGCAATAGGGTTGTCGTCCGGCAATCGCTTCCCGAATCGCTTGCGGACAAGCCCGACCTGTGTCGGTCCGATGCTGTAAATGGATTTCCACAAAACGATCAGGGCAATGACAACCAGAATGGTCAACACGTAGTAAGAAATGGTGAGCAACACGGTGCCTCCTCGCTATCCTCGCCTTGCATCATGATCTGGTGGGGATTGGCCTCTTTGAGGTAGATGATTGGTCAAGTGAGTCGGTGTATTTTACTGGAATGACACCTGGGTAACAACAACTTCTATATTTCCAATGATCTGAACAGGCAAGGGGAAGTGAGGACTTACTGACCGGTCGGTAAAAGGGTTGAGAGCTTTGCGCGAATTAGGAATCGCCGAACTAAACTTTGCTTGATGTAGCTACGGAGGGAGGCCTATTTTGCCGACCGATGAAGAATGACGCGCACTTTTTCGAGTGTAATCATTCCCCCTCCCAGCATTTCGTCCAACTTGGGGAGAATTTTCTCGATGCGCTCGGAGTACTCAACTACTTCGACCACCATGGGCAAGTCCTGCGAGAGGCGGAGGATGGCGGTGGTGTGGAACGGATGCTGCCCGAGGCTGGAAGAGCCGTAACCCCCGACACCGCGAAGGACGGTCACGCCATAAAACTGCTCCTGCCGAAACAAGTCCACCAGGGCCTTGTACAGGGGCTTGCCTTCCCACTTATCGGATTCGCCAAAATGAATCCGCATCAAGGTGCGCTCACCTTCGAATCTTTGGTGCTCCATCATTTCCTCCTACACTCGGTCCGCCAAGACCATGCCGATACGAAGCAATACCAGCCCGCCAATCACGCTGGCGGACACATAAGCTCCCGCTTTCATCCACTCGCCGTCTTGCAGCAAATGTACGGTTTCCCAGCCAAAGGTTGAGAAAGTAGTGAAGGCGCCGAAAAAGCCGATGGTGAGGGCTACGCGCCACTCGGGGGGAAAGGAAATGTGGTTGAGGGCATACTGTCCCACGCCCCCCAGGAGGAAGCAGCCCAAAAGGTTCACCACCAGAGTTCCGCTGGGAAATCCAGAGCCGGTGCGCGCCTGCACCAACCCCTGGAGGCCATAGCGCGCCAGCGTCCCGGCAATTCCAAAAATAATCAGCAAAGTAATTTGCAATTTGTCCCTTCCTTCCGCATGCCCACCCAACAAAAAAACTCCTGGGCGCTCACCAGCGGCCAGGAGTTATCAGTCCGTCGGCTGACGGACGGTTATGGCGAACTCCATCGCCTTGAAGCCCGCATTATACACAACACGACGCAGCCTTTAAAAATCATTCCTGGGGCGCGGCGCAAACTCTGGGCCGATTGAATTCCCACCATGCGCTGCATTAAGATGGGGAGCATCTCATGCGATCGCGGTTCAAGTCTCGAAGTGTTGTCTTGCCATGCGCCCTGGCCGCGATGGCGGTGGCAGCGTGGCCCGCTTGGGGCGCGCATCCATGCGCCGAGTGTCATGCAAAGGAAGTTGCCGGTTATGCCTCCACGCAAATGGCCCATTCGCTCGGCCGACCCGGGCGCGAGCCGCCCGCAAACTATTTCCATGAGCCCTCCAGGACGCAATTCACTATTCAAGCCAGCCACGGCCAGATGATTCAGGGCATGGAGCGCGGCGGAGTGACGTCGGCATATCCTGTCGCCTACCAGATCGGCTCGGGCACGCACGCATTCGCCTACGTCATCCAACTTGGCGATCATCTTTTCCAGTCGCCCCTCGGGTATTTTGCGGGTCGCGGCTGGGGCATGTCGCCGGGATACGAAAACGCGAAGGCGCCCGATTTTTTTCGGCCCGTCACCCCGGATTGTCTGGTGTGCCACGCAGGCAAAGCGCGGGCCATTCCGCAGTCCCTCAACAGCTACCAATCCCCGCCCTTTGAAGCTGAAGCCATTACCTGCGAGCGCTGCCACGGGCCGGTGGATGCTCACCTGCGCAATCCCGTGCCCGGCTCGATAGTTAATCCCGCTACCCTTCCGCCCCGGGCTCGTGACAGCATTTGCGAGCAGTGCCATTTGAGCGGCGAAGAGCGCATTCCCAATCCCGGAAAGCAAATCAGCGATTTCCGCCCCGGAAAGGATTTGGAAGAGGTTTACTCGGTTTATGTTTCCGAGAGTTCGCGTGATCCCGCGCGCCCCGCCGCTCTTAAGGTTATAAGCCAGGTGCAGCAGCTCGCCTTGAGCACGTGTGCGCGCAAGAGCGGCGGCAAGCTGTGGTGCGGCACTTGTCACGACCCGCACTCGCAACCGTCCAACCCCCAGGCGTATTTTCGCGAGAAATGTCTTTCGTGCCACGGCTCGGGGCTGCTGAAGACACACGCAAGGCCCAATCTGGATTGCATTGGCTGCCACATGCCGCGACGCCCGGTGACGGACGGGGCACACACAGTTTTTACTGATCACCGGATTGCGCGCCGCCCTCCGCCCGCACGGAGCGCCGAAGCGGCCGAGGAAACATTCTCGCTGGTGGCGTGGCACGAGCCCGAGGCAACGCTGGCCCAGCGCAATCTGGCTCTCGCTGAGATTAAGGTGGGCGGGCGCAAAGAATCCTTTCCCCTGGTCAACCAGGGTTTTGAATTGCTGCGGGACTGTTGGGAAAATTTTCCCAATGACCCGCCCACGCTGAAGGGCGTTGGCGATGCTTTCCTGACGGCCGGCCAGGGCGCCGACGCCGCCATCGCGTTCGAGCGGGCGATTCAGATTGAACCCAATAATGCCGTCCTTTATCTCCATGCCGGGCTGGCCTGGAAACAGGCCGGCGATCCATCGAGGGCGATCGAATACCTGGAGAAAGCGCTGCAACTCGACCCGCTGATGGAGCAGCCCTATCGCGAACTCGGGCAGATATATTCGGAAGCCCAAAATCCCGAAAAGGCCAATGAAGTCTTTGGCCGCTTCATGAGAGCCTTTCAAAAAACCGAACGAACAAAAACCCCTCCCCGTTGACCGCAAACCGGCGCCGATTTGATTAACCAAGGATTTGCGAGTTCTTCGAGCCCCGCCTTAGGTGTGGGAAATTGTGATAAAGCCCCGGTTGCGATATCATGGGCCGGAAGTTTTTAGGAATAGTGATAAAACCGGATTCATCCATTTAATCTGAGGCTCAACCATGAAGACCGATCGCATTTCTGTCGAGATGGCTATTGAAGTGGTAGGAACAGACTTGATGGGCAGGGCGTTCATGGCTGACGGCAAGACGATTCTTGTGGGGCGCCAGGGAGCGAACATTAATCTGGCGCAAAAACTAGCGCCGCATCAGGAGATCAACCTCCGCTGTATTGAGACCTCCAAAGAAGCGGAAGCCCGGGTGGTGGGTCAAATCGGACAAACGGAGAATGACTACACCTATAGCATCGAATTTCTGGAAGCGGAGGCCAATCCCTGGGGCATTGAGTTTCCTCCCATTGCGGAAGGCGAAGACGCGGTGGGCCGCGTTGTACTGGAGTGCAGTGCCTGCCATATTCGCGAGTTGACCTACCTCAATGAGTCCCAGCTTGAGGTGCTGGAAACGAACAACAGTTTGGCCCGTTATTGCAAGCGCTGTGCCGATTACACGGTCTGGAAGAAATCAACCGTTGAGATAAGCTCCACGGAGGCGGCCGCACCGGCGCCCGCGCCTGCGCCGCCTGCCAAGAGAACTGAAAACCTGCGCCGCGAACACCGGCGCGAGGTTCGGGTGACCACCTGCATCCGCAGCAATGAGTATCACGATGATATCGTGATGAGCCGCAATGCCTCGCGCGGCGGCCTCTGCTTTGAGAGCACACGCATGTATTCCAAAGGGTGGAAAATCGAAGTCGCGATTCCTTACACCCGCGGCGGCGCCAACATTTTTCTCTCCGCCCAGATTGTCCGTGTGCAACCTGCGCCATCCGGTGAGTTGAGCGTCTTTGGCGTAGCCTACACCCAGTGAGCGGAAGCCGCAGCTTATGATGAAGGGGTTTGTTTCCGGAAGTTTTGAAGCAGGCGGCATCGAAGCTCGCAATTGAGTGAAACCCTTCTTCTGAATTTGAAGTGTTCAAGCGGCCCGCCAAACCATTACTGGCTCAACTGCGGAAAAGCAGTGATGCGCAACTTCGCGGCGCCATACGGAATCAAGCTGAGCGCCTCAATCGGTTCGCCACTCGATAGCGGGCTCGCCGGCAATGGCCCTGCCGAGCCGTGCACCAGCTTCCAATCCGGAATTCTTCTGCCCTTGCCGCGCACCATGAGGGGGGTCCCTTCGGGGCTGAAGGGATATTCGCCCATCGGCTTCTCAATAACACGGAGAGCCGCTTCCGGTTTATCGCGATCGATGATCAGGCCGTAATTCCAGGGCGTGGTGGGCACAATCGCCCAATCGGAGCCCGGCAACGCCGAGGGCTTGGACATCCCTTTTCCAATTTTCTGCCACTTCTCTCCAATCATCAGTGAGAACACCAAAGGGCCGCGCTCAACCACCACCGAGTTGTTGAACGCCGTGGAGGCGCGCACGCGCATGGGCAGCGTCACTACAACTTTATCTCCCTTCTTCCAGGTTCTTTCAATGCGATGAAATTGTCCCGGGCGCACCCTCTCCGCGGATTTCCCATTCACGGTAATTTTTGCCCCGTCTGCCCAGGCGGGAATCCTGAGCAAGAGCGGGAAGTCAACGGAGGTAATTGGATTCACGGTCAGTTGTATTTCCCCTTTGAAGGGATACGCAGTCTCTTCTTCGATGGTAACGCGTACGCCGCTTCTCACCTGGCTTGTGACTTGGCTCGGTCCATAGGTCACGGCGACCAGGCCATGGTCCGGCGTGGCCATCCACATGCTCGCTACGAACTTCGGCCAACCTTGGTGCATGTTGGCGGTGCAGCACCCGAAGTTCGGTTCCACGCCGAAGACATTCGCCTCCGGCCCGTTGCTGGTCCAGTCGCGTTTTTCCAGCGAGCACATCACCTGGTTCGGCTGCTGGTCATACTGGTGGGCCCACATGTCTTTCGAGAATGTTCCGGGCAGGGCGTTGAAGGCGATTCTTTCCAGACGATCGGCGTAAGCGGGATCGCCCAGGATGCTGATCAGCTGTTCGAGCGAAAATTGTTCCTCCACCACCGAGCAGAGCTCAGTCCCTTGCGAAGGGTCGCGCCCGGCGAGGTGTTCATCACAACTGAACATGCCATTGGGCAAAAGGTGATATTGGTCCAACTCGCTCAACTGATGAGCGGCGGCCTTGCGGTCCGAGTCGTCACCCGAAACCAGCGACCAGACCGCCGAGGTCTTGATAGCCATCGCGTTGTTCACGCCGTGCGCGCTCAAAGATGCGTCATTATTGCCATCCGGTTTCTTGCGTATATCATCTTTCGTAATTTTTGCCTTATAGGGAAAGTTTTCGAATTCGCCCCGCCAATCGTATCCTTGCGCTTTGAGTGTTCTCGCCAAATCAAGCAGACTTTCATCTCCGGTGTGGTTGTAAAGCCATAGCACGCTCACCACCTCATCAGCCCACCGGAAGCGGGCCCATTCGAATAGGGGGCGCTCGGCAAGATTCGCCGCCTGATAATGGAAATAGCGCTGCATGAGTGGAACTACGCGTGGGTCGCCGGTAGCTTCCTGATACTGAGTGAGGGCTTTCAGCATCACCATATTGGGCCACCAGTCTTTATTCGTCTCCGGCCCAATCGAGCCGTCCGGCCGCTGATGGGTCAACGTCCATTCCATCCATTGCTTGGCCTTGGCGATCAGCTTGGGATCGCCCAGGAGGTAGGCCAGGGGAACCAGCCCGTCCGAATAATATGGGCCACGCTCCCAGCTCTCTCCGGTCCCGCCCAGCCAGCCGCTTTTCGGACCGACGTCTTCCCAAAAATCTCCCAGATGCCCGGTTAGTCCGTCTGCCTGGATTTGCAACTGACGGCGCAGCCAACCCCTGGGCTTGATAGAGGTGAGTGGAAGGGGAATTAAAGTATCGGGACGGAGGGGGGCGCGATTCTCGACCGGCGCTGTTGAAGCGCCTTCAGCAGTAACAACTGGATGATTTGGAATGGCGGACGCAACGTAACTGAGGACAATCGGGGGCACGAATTTTACCGCGCGCTCGTAATCCGACTGGGTGCCTTGTGGGAAAACCAGAGATGGAAAGAAAAACATTGAAACAAAAAGCGCTGTGACGCAATTCTTGACTGGGTTCATTAATTTCCCGCCTTATTGGTCCCTTTTGAATTGCCAACTCCAAAGTCAGCCACTCCCACGCGTATGATAGTGTCTCTCGATCGCTCCTGGGTGGCGGGCTTCTCCGGCCACACTCCATATACGCGCCCGCCCAGCGCTGCGATGCCCGTATAGTCGCCCATAAAAATGCCGCCCGGTTCAAAAGCTTCTTGAGTCCAGGCATAATTGGTGAAAGTTTTCCCTCCATCTGTCGAACGCGCCAACACCACTTTCGCTTTCCGGTTTCCCGGATCGTCGCGGCGGTCGTAAAAGATTACGTCCGCGTCGCCGCTGGTTGGATCAACGGCCAACCAGTGGAAGAAATGGTCTGCCCCGTTGTGAACCGCGTCGGAATTCACCCGCGCTTCTCGCGTCCAGGTGCGCCCGCGATCGATTGAGGTCGAACAGAAAACATCAACCTCCCCGTTCCGGTAGTCGCTCCATGTGACATAGAGCTTGCCCTTGCGCGGATCCATCGCCAGCACTGGAAATCCATTGGCTCGGGCCACGTCATCCACGTGGAACATGATGGGCGCGACCGGAATGATATTTTGAGGCGTCGAGAAATTGAGGCCGCCGTCGCGCGAAGAGGTGAAGACGATATGATCGCCTAAAGCCCAGACGGCATACAGAGTGCCGTCCGGCCCCACAACGCCGGAGAAGCCTTCCGCCGCGCCGTTATCGTCACGAGGCAGGCCACGTTTCTCGTCGATTTCAATGGGCGCTGACCAGGTCTTTCCATCATCGGTTGAGCGGGAGAGTAAGATTTGTGAATCCTCGATCGTCCACCGAGTCCAGCCCACATATAAATTGCCCGCGTGAGGTCCGCGGGAATTATCCGCGACAATATAAGGTTTGTCTTCGAAGGGCATGCCGGGCTTGGTTTCGTGCTCGATAATGGGGATGTGTTGCGATTCCCACGTCTTGCCACCATCCTGGGAGCGGCGCACGAATAACCCACTGCGCGAAGCGTTGTGAGCCCAATAATTGAACGTGCCCAATTTGTCAAACGCCATGTAACAGAGAATCGCGTGCCCTTGCTTGTCATAAGTCACGGAGACGTCGCCGGAAACCCGATAGTTCGAAGGTTCGGTTCCTGCGGCTATGTCCCAATGCTGACCTGCATCGAAAGAGTATGCGATGTGCGCATTATCCTGGTATGCGACGGCGACCTGTTGGGGATTGTGGGGGTTGATTGCGATGGAAGGTTCTGTGAACCAGCCGGGCTTGGGGGTGATGTCCATCACGCGGGCGCCCGGTGGAGTGGGCAGATTCTGCCCCGGAACAATTGAAGTGAGATTTGAGAGCATCCCAAGAAAACAGATGAAACCCAATACCACCCGCCGCCTGGGGTGCCGCGAGAAAGACTCTTGTTGTCGCTCGTGCAAGGTCATCGATCTGACTCCTTCCGTTCTCCGCCTTTGAGCCAAGGGAGATCTTGCGCTGTTCGCGATGGTTTAAGTTCTAGGGGTGCTCCATCCCAAAGTCAAAGTCCATGTTTAAACCAGATTTCCGTCATAATGGAATCTTGAACCCCAAATAGTATGCTCAAATTGTGCTTGCCGAATACACTTCTTAATTTTGGTTAGAGTCCGAATTTGCATGATTGGGAGCGCGGGCCGGGACCCCACGCAATGCTGTGGGGCTCGCCCGCAATCGCTTGATCATAAAAGAGCGGGCGAGACGCCCGCGCTCCCGGCCATCCAAATCCGGAAACTACCGAAAATTCGGTAATGGGGTCTTATAGCTTGAATAAGGTTTTACTTCTTGCCATGATTAGAATGAGATGGCATCTAGAATGCTAGGGCTTTGGGCCTTTTCTGAACCCCTCTCCCAAATAGACGACTACAATTACCCAGACCACTCCGCCGAGGACAGTAGAAATCCACCCACCGTGATCGATGAATGTGCTCTTAAAAGCGAATCTAGTAATCCCCGAGAGTATGAGCCACCAAAGTAAACGATAATCCTCGTTCGTCATCGGTCTTAAGGATGTTTCTTCCAAATTGAGACTAGTCCGATCAGGGCACCGATGATGCCTATTAGGGAAGCTAAAAAAGCGCCTAGCACCCCGATAACTTTCAGACGAAACTCCCAAATCTTTCGGCGCTCATCTTGAATTGCATGATAGAGCTTGAACTCAGAATGGTCGTCAAGGAATCTATTGCCCCATTGGTCATCGTGCCACTCCAAGCCCTCTACCCTGAGATGCAGTTTGCGCGCCCGCTTTGCCAGCTTGTTGGAGATTAGAGAATAAATAGCTCCGTCGTATTCGCTCATTTCAAATTCACGAGAGGCAAGGATCGCCTGTCGGGAATTCCAGTCCTTTGCAGCAGCTAAATCAGAATCAAAGGCCCTCTTAAGAACCGCTGCCTGTAGTGTGATAGCCCAGATTGGAAAGAATCTCTTAAAGCGTCCCAAGAGACGTAACTTTTTTGGCAAATCCATAATTTCACCGTATGTATTTCAGTTTACACTTGAACGTCTTGCTCTTCGGGTTATAATGGCAGCGATGGAGCGGATATACAATTGTATTGCGTGCCACAAGGCGTTCAAGGTGACGGGAATTAAGGAGCGCTCAGACGAGCCAGAGAAGCCGGACGTGCCGCTGAATGTTGTATGTCCATTTTGCGAAACCGCCAATGTAATTACTTGGCCCCAAGGGTCGAAGTACATTGTTGGTTTGCCGGGCTAATTATGCCACTTAACAAGGGCCAAGAGGTACAGATAATCAAGCCTGCCATTTACGGCACGGTTGGTGGATTACGTGATCCCGACGAGAAGGATGAAATATACATCGTCACAATTAGCCAACAGACGGTCTATTGCCGACCTTCTGATGTAGAGGCTGTACAAGGCAGCCCAAAGCCGCAACCAACGATTGATTCAGAGTGGGCGAGATTGCTCGAAGCAGCAATCAAGTGGCGCGAGGACCCCCAGAATCCAGATCGAGAGAAAGAGTTGCGGGATTCAATGGAGAGAGTTGGTATTCTTCGCGGACCTATCTGAAATGTTTCCTGGTGTCGTTTGACCCATCTATTTAATCTTCTCGGAGGAGAAGGGAACCAGCGATGCTCCAGCTTAAACAAGAACTCGACAGTCTTAATCGCCTTTACGTGCAACGCATGATTGATAATTCTCAAAACGAGGAAAACCTACAGAGGTTGCGGGACGCGATTAACTCTATCGAACTACGAATAAAGAACGGTTCGGTGTAACCGCTCGGCGCCCTAACCCGCATTTTGAGACCCGCCTTCCCTGCGCGTCTCTCCCTCGGGCCGTGGCTAAAATCCACGATAAGGGAGAGGACTTAGAAATGTCAACAAAAAAAGGTCGCTTGCTTAACATCGATGCTACGAACAAACACGCAACAACTCTGTTTACGATTTCCCGAGGGCTTCGAGAATCTCCTTCACCGTATCGACTTGCAAAGCCACGGGGTCGATCTGGACGCCCAAAATCGTACGGCAAGAAGGGCACAGATAGCTTATCCCATTCCAACGGCCATTCAGTATCTTCTCAATGCTGATGGCTTCAACCTCGACGTGGGGTATCACGTCCTGGCAGTTTGGACACTTTCCAGTTGGAAAAGTCATGAATATCTCCTTATGTGACGGGCGGGGATTGTATCGCTTACCCTCGCCCGTTGGAAGATAATTTCATGCGGCCAGGGATACGGCTTGGCCCACTGATAGGAGTTCTTCAATCTCCCAAACGTGGTCTGTAACTCCTGCGGCCATTGCGGGCGTCACACGCAATGAGCCGTGGACGCGCACGAAATTGTAGTGGCTGAAATAAATCCACAGGGCCGCCGTTAGATTCTCGATCCGCTTTGAAAAGGCGTTAGTGAGCCTAGTCAACCGCCGCATGAATGTCCGACAGTTAAGGTTATTACGCTCTGCGTAACTCGTACTGATGTTTTCTAGCTCGGGCCGGCCCGAAACGGGTCTTGGTCGTGCCCCCGTAAGCTCCATGTACCCCTCATGCTCCGCATAACTCTTAATCAACATCCCGTAATCGGCTTCGGAGCCGAATGCCCGCTCCACTCCCCAAATATAGCTGCGTAGGCCGTCCGTGCTGATGTGCGGTCGCACTGCCAGACGTGAAGCTAGGTCTGTCATAAGTTGTTGTGCCGCTCTCAGGCCACGGTCGGGACTCACTACAAAGTTGGGAACCAGCTTAGTGTCCGCATCGGTGACGAGGAATACCCAAGTATCCCCAAGGTGGTGGCCGTTGTGCTTATCCTCAAAGGTGCAGTTCTGTTCTTTCTTTCCGGTAAAGCACCATATCTCGTCGGCCTGGTAGTAGCGTGAGTGCAGATTCACGATTCGTTCATCCATGACGCGCTGGCATCGCTCGGCGGCGTGGAGCATGATGCGGGTAACGGTTTTCTTCTCCACGCCTACCAGCCGGGATGTGGCGCGGATCGAGACGCCTTCCACAAGGCAGTTGACGATCTGGACGATTTTCTCCGGCGCGAGTTTCAGGCCGGAATAGCCGGTGAAGCGGCGTTCGGAAAAGAAGCGGTCACAATTCATGCAACGGTAAATCGTGTTGCAGGCGTGTCCGTTTGTTTGATGAGTTTTATAGCTTTCTAACTGACAGAACGGGCAATGAATTTGCATGGGCTTCTCCTTGACTTTCGTCGCGGGAAGCCCAACAATTTGGTTTGAGAGTCTAGGTGCGGGCTTCGTCCGCGCTTGGATTTAGCCCCGCCGTCAGTTAGCGCTGGCGACGGGGTTCTTGCTTTAAGCCTCCTTTCTTTGGTGGTTCTCTCGCTTTCTTCATACCGCCAACCATACATTACCGCTCAAGTATAAGTCAAGTCTTTTTTGCTTGCATTTTCTTGTACGGTCAAGTATCATGTGAATTATGAAGAAGCGGAAGAATCCGCACGCTCAAGCGTTAGGTCGCCTTGGCGGGCTCAAAGGCGGAAAGGCACGCGCCAAACTTCTTAGCCCCGAGAGGCGAACAGAGATCGCAAGGAACGCGGTCTTGGCACGATGGGGAAAGGTTAATAAAGATAGTGGTCGTCATGAAGCTTCCTGAGTTCAGCCCGCATCCTGGTCCATTTTCTTACGGTTTCCTTAAGCATGTCACCAAGGACATGCTCTGACTCGAATTCATCTAACTCCGCTGGAAGCATGAAGTCTTTAAAGTCTGCCGTGAAAGCATCAAAGTATTCTTCTACCTTCTTAATGTAGTGTTGCCTGAATCGAACCCTTCTGCCGTCGATTTGAATCCCAATAACTTCGGTGTCCCCTCCACAGTTTTGATCAAACTTTTTGGCTTGATGTATTCCGTACATGGCAAAGCACTCAGCTTCGATATGTGAGATCATCGGTGAGAAAATACCAGTGGCAAAGGCATTCGCCACTGGCGACCCTATCCCAATAAACTCGTAGGAGTGGACTTGGAGCGTAGTTCCTCGGGTGGTTTTTAGAAGCCGCATCTTCTTTTCTTTGGGTTCGCAAGCGGCAATTAAGAGGTCGTATTCAGGTTTGTCTTCCGCTTTACCGGGATGCTTGAACACATGCTTCCTATGGAATTTAAGGTTCTCGTCCTCGACAACTCTGGCAAGGTCGTCCAATGACGCAGCCCCCGGCAGGGAGCTATCAATCTTTTGGGCGATTGTTTTGATGAAGTCGCTGTCCCCTGCGCCGGCAATACTAACGGTTATCGAATCTCGATGATCCAGGTCGAAGAGTTTAGTTTTGTAGATTGGAATCCCGCCTGTAATGTGCAGGGTGTCGGCTGCCAGAACGACACTCTCTTCCTGAAGGACGCCAGCGGCGATGGTCATTTTCGCCTTTCCCTGCCTCTTGGGTGATGGACGGGGAGGATACTTCGGCCATCCGTGGAAGTCAAAGGTTCGTCGTCGAATTGGAATCGTCTGGATCGTCGCCATAAGGGTGTTATTCTCGGTCAGGGTTGGCTAAAATTCCTATTTTGAGTTTCAAGCTATAAGACCCCACGACCGAAAATTCCTCTAACTTGTGGATGTATACAACTTGGGATACGATGGCGCTTTAGCCTACTCAAGCATCGGCATGCGCCATTTGATCACTGCCCTTGGCAGATTATTTCGTCCTCTGAAAGGAGCCATGGAATCCAGTGGGATTAATGCGCAGTTTTTTCCTGGCCTGCTCACAAAGTAAATCATTGCGCGAGCGCGCAACACGCTACGGCTTTGTGCGCCGCGCCGTTTCACGATTCATGCCCGGTGAATCCGTTTCCGATGCCCTGGCAGCCGCAGTTACACTTCGCGACCAGTCGATCGGGACGGTTTTTACCCTTCTCGGTGAAAACATTTCCGATTCGGCAGAGGCTGGCCGCGTTACTGACCACTATGTGGACGTATTGCGGCGCATCCGCGAAATGGGGTTGGGAACAGAAGTTTCCGTCAAGCTTACACAATTGGGCCTGGACCTGGGTCCTGATCTCTGCTATGCCAACGTCAAAAAGATCATTGAAGCCGCGGGTTCGGAAAGCGTTGTCTGGCTCGACATGGAAGCCAGCAACTATGTTGACGCCACGCTTGAATTGTATCGCCGCGCCCGCCATGACTTTCCGAATGTCGGAGTCTGCCTTCAGGCTTACCTCTATCGGACCGCGGATGACGTAGCCGGCCTGATACCCCTCGGGCCTGCCATCCGCCTGGTGAAAGGCGCGTATAAAGAGCCCCCCAAGATCGCCTTCCCTCACAAGAAAGACGTCGACGAGAACTACTTCGCCATTGCGAAACAGATGCTCTCGGAGGATGCGCGTTCGCGCGGAATGCGCGCCGCGTTTGCCACTCACGATTGTAAACTGATCCGGAGGATCGTCGAGTACGCAGAGGCATTGAAGCTTGGCAAAGACGGATTTGAATTCCAAATGCTTTACGGGATTCAGCGGGAAGAACAGAACAGGCTGGCCCGCGAAGGGTGGAAATCCATAGTACTGGTTTCTTACGGGAGCTATTGGTTTCCATGGTATATGAGGCGGCTGGCGGAACGTCCGGCTAACATCTGGTTTGTGGTGCGCAACCTCTTCGCCACATAGATTCGTCGGCAGAGGGCAGAGAATGTTCATGCACCTGCGGGGCTACTTCATCCAGCAGTCCAAATAATCGTTCTTGAGGAGGCATCATCCATGCGCTCATCGCGTCGCGTGACTCGAAGGCAGTTTGTGACCAGCGCCGGTGCGGTGACGGGAGCGCTGTTCATGCACGCCCCCGGGGCAGCAGGCCAGGATCCTGTCGTTGACGCGTTTCCAGTTAAGGGGAAAACCGAAAGCCGGGAGCGAATCTCCTGGCAAGTGGAGCCGTTTTCCTTAAAACAGGTGCGCTTGCTGGATAGTCCTTTTAAGGACGCCATGGAGATAAACAATAAGTGGCTGGTTTCGCTTCCCTCCGAGCGGCTTCTCCATTCCTTTCGCATCACAGCAGGATTGTCTTCATCAGCGGAGCCGCTGGGCGGTTGGGAAAAGCCCGATTGCGAGCTGAGAGGTCATTTTGCCGGCGGCCATTTTCTTTCCGGCTGTGCGCTGGCACATGCGGCTACGGGCGACGAGGAAATCAAATCCAAGGCCAACAACCTGGTGGCCGAATTGGCGAAGTGCCAGGAGTCGTTGAAAAGCGGGTACCTGAGCGCGTTTCCCGAAGAGGAATTCGACCGTCTGCGCGAACAGAGGCGGGTTTGGGCGCCCTATTACACCTATCACAAGATTTTCGCCGGACTGCTCGACATGTACGTCTACTGCGGCAATCAGCAGGCTCTGGACATGGCGGAAAAAATGGCAGGCTGGGTGGACCATTGGTTGGAGAGTATCAGCGACGAACACTTGCAGCGAATCCTGCAAACCGAATACGGCGGCATGATGGAGGGCCTTTGCAACCTGGCTGCCGTGACGGGCAAGCGGCAGTATCTGCATCTGGCCGGCCGGTTCGAAAAGAAAATGTTTTTTGATCCCCTCGCCGCTCATCGCGATGAGCTGAAGGGCATCCATGCGAATACCCACATTCCCCAGGTCATCGGCGCGGCCCGGCTCTACGAGCTCACCGGCAACACACGCTACCGTGACATTGCTTCATATTTCTGGAATGAAGTGACCAGTGAGCGCGCTTACTGTACCGGCGGCACGAGCAACGGGGAATCATGGAACACGGATCCCGGCAAACTGGCGGATCAACTGGGAAAGCACACCGAGGAATGTTGCTGCGCCTACAATATGCTGAAACTTACTCGCCACATCTTCGGCTGGAGCGCGGACGCACGCGCCATGGATTATTACTAGCGAACGCTTTACAACCATCGCCTGGGCACACAGGACGCGACAGGACTCAAGAGTTACTACTTGCCCCTCGGCTCGGGCTTCTGGAAATACTATAACTCGCCGCTGGATTCGTTCTGGTGCTGCACGGGCACGGGCGTGGAGGAATTCGCCAAATTCGCGGACTCTATTTATTTTCACGATGACGGCGGGATTTTCGTAAACCTCTTCATTCCCTCCGAGCTTAATTGGGCGGAAAAGGGCGTCCACCTGCGCCAGGAAACCAAATTCCCCGAACATGAAGGAACGAGTCTGACCATACACAGTGACCGCCCCGTGGAGATGACACTCAACATCAGGGTGCCTTACTGGGCCACGCGCGGCGGCGCGGTTAAACTGAATGGCGCTGCGCTGCCGGCTTTTTCCAGTCCATCGAGCTATCTTTCTATCTATCGAACCTGGAAGGATGGCGACAAAGTTGAAGTGAGCCTGCCCATGAGCCTTCACATTCACCCCATGCCGGACGATCCCACCCTCCAGGCCATGATGTATGGCCCTTTGGTGCTGGCCGCGCGTTTGGGTGACAAAGGCTTGACCGATGCGTTGACCTATCCGAAGTATGACACCGCTCCGGCCGGCGAGCAGATTCCGGTGTCAGCCGTCATCAACCCATCAAAAGTTGCCACCGGCTGGGCGGAACCGGTGGCCGGCACACCTCTCAATTTCCGTACCACCGGACAGGATGAGGCCATGAACTTCATCCCGCTATACAAGGTGTCAGGAGAGCGCTATGCCGTCTATTTGAAGGTAGGCGCCAAGGCGCTTTAAAAAATTTCTTCATTTTAGACCGCGTCAATTCCTGTGGAGGGAGACCAGCTGAGGCCGCTTTCCAAAGTGATCTTTATGGTGCGGTCAGGGCGCGCACTACAATTAAAGGTTAAGAAGTCTATGACAGCACTAAGTAAATGCGACGGCCCCAATCCAATTATGGGAAGTTGATGTCGAGAGCATAAACGTCCGAGTGGCTTAGAATCAGCGACGCCAGAGGGGAGCCATCCGGCGCCACGCCGGTCAAAACGTAGTTTCGGACATCCTCCCGCAAAATCTGTTCAAATGTCGCAATTCGTTCAACCTTCAGGTCGCTGAGCCGCACTCGAAAGATGGGCTGGCTGACGCCTTCCGAGACGTCCTGTGAATACGCGTACTTGCTGTCCCGCGACCAGAAAACCGGAGCGCGGAGCACTGTGCCGCGGGCGAACTCAGACCATTGCCGCGAATGAGAGTCAAAGACCATGAGGCTCCTGTCATCCCGGGTTTGGGCAACCAGGTAACGTCCGTCCGGCGACCACGCCGAGGCCTTAAGCGCCTCTGCCCCAGGGAAAACGGAAAGCCGCCTGGTGTTTAGATCAAGCTGGTAGGTGCCGAAGTTTTTTTCCTCAACCATGCTCGCTGATGCCGGCACCGGCGCGCTGAAAAACAAAGAGTCTCCGCGGGGAGACCAGTCGGGGTAGAGGCTATCTAAGGCGGTCACAGGTTCGGGCGAGCCGCCTTCGGATGAGACCAGGAAGATCCTTCGCTGATTTCCCGGAACAGTTCCGACAAAGGCAATCTGCTTTCCATCGGGAGACCAGCGGGGAGCATCTGCAACCATAGGAGGAAAAGTGAGCTGCTGCCGCTCGCTGCCGTCCGCCTTACTCCGCCAGAGGATAGCCTCCTGGGTTGTGGTGACAATGTAAGCTACCCTTTGACCATCTTTGGAAAAGCTGACGTCGAGCGCCCTGACCCCGGGAAGGTAGGGAATAAACTGCTTTAACCGCGCGTCAAAGCGCGCCAATTCGCGAACCTCTTTGTCACCCGTGTAGAAGATCCTGGTTTTGGTGGCTAATAAACTTAAAAGGCTGGTGTCTGTTGGGGTGAGCCGAACCGGAGCTTGCGGCGACCGCAAAAAGAAATTATGTTTTTCAGAAATTGACCAGATACTAGCCACGCCGGCACGGGTGGAGCGAAACAGGAAGTATTTCCCGTCCGGCGTCCAATCGCCGCCTGATTCTCCGTCGGCGTAATGGGTTGGAGCCTCTCCCCAGCCGGGAAGGAGACGATGAAGATCGCTGCCCGCCGCGGAGACTTCCCAAAGCGATAAGGTTGGCATTGCGGAGCCCCATGCGGTAAAGCGTACAGTCTGTCCGTCAGGCGACCAACGCGGAAGCCATCCAGTGCCGGCATCGCTTACCAGCTTTCGGGAATCTGAGCCGTCAGGTTTAACCTCGTAAAGGTCAGAACCGGAGAAGTACACAATTTTCTGCCCGTCGGGGGACCAAGCCGGGTCGCGACCGATTACACCCCCCAAGCGGCGCGGCGACCCACCTGTCGTGCGCAGCGTCCAGAGGCTCTGCTCCCCTTCTCCGCCGGCAAAGCTGCCCACCAAAAGCTCAGAATGGTCGGGGGAAATGCCATAGAGAGCCGTATTGGGAAACGGCGTAGGCACTGGGACGGGCTCGCCTCCGTCGACAGGGATCGTGGCAAGCGTGTAACGGCCCCCTCTGTTTTCAGAAAAGTAAAGCCGCGTCCCGTCCGTCACTAATCGAGAGGTCGCAGACACCCGGCCGAAGTGGGTAATCTGCGTGATCTTGAGAACGGTAGGTTGCGGTAACGGAGAAAACCAAACCCAGCCCGCCAGCACCGCAAGAACTACAGGCGCCAGAAATATGGCCCGTCGCCACGGCTCCGTACCAGTGCCAACTTGGAGATCTCGAGCCGAAGACGGGACAGGGCCAGGTTGCGGGTTAATGGCCGGAATGAAAACCGAGGATCGCGTGTCACTGGGGGACGCAACTGAAATGGGAGCTGATGATGACTCCTCGATGACCACATGCGTCCGTTCGCTTATTCTCTGAACGAGGATATTACCGGCTTGCTTTTGCGGTAATGAATCTTGGGGAGATTCTACTTGCACCCTCGCGGCCAACTGATATCCGCGGCCCGGAACTGTCACGATGTAGTTTGATCTGTCCCCCATCGCCTTGCGTAGCCAGGAGATGTGCTGGGCCAGGTTGCCTTCCTCCACAAAGGTATCCGGCCAAACCGCCTTGAGTAATTCATCCTTGGTCACCACCCGGCCTGGATTGATGACGAGATAAGTGAGAACCTCAAAAGCCTTGGGCGAGACCAAAATGGGCTTGCCGCTCCGCAGAAAAGCACGCGCTGAAGGCCTCAACTCGAACTCGTCAAATCGATATAATCCCTCGAAGGACAGTGACATAACACTCGTTAATATTTATTCATAAGAATTAAGCGCACATTCAAGACAACGAATCTCGCGGTGTGCTCTATTGTCGCCCATGCCGGTAGTGGAGCAGGTGATCGGGATGTTGAAGGGCCTGTTCATTAAATCGCGTGCCCAAATTATACCAGCAACGGAAGAGGTCGGCGAAGAAACTGTGGGGCAATCTGTTGTGCATCGGCGCGTCGAGATCACAGTGCAACGGGAAACAATTTCGATCCTGGTGCCGGGCCCGCCCGCAAGTGAGGCAAAGCGTATGGGCCGTGGAGAAAGAGGGTCAGGGGTGAATTGCAAGGACGAGGAACCGCAATCTGTGCAACTACCGAGTGGCAAGGCGCCCGGTTCTTAGCGGTCTGCATCACGAATACCGACTGGAGAATGAGACAGCACGAAAAGTGGGTGGAGGTTTAGAAGGGTGAGATTTATTACGAAGGATAAGGAAAACTCAAAACGGCGACACGGCACCACCCAGGAGAAAGGCCTATGAATCAATTCACTTGGAAAACAGTGATCGTTCTTCACGGCAAATCTGCCGCCGCAATGGTTTGCGTTCTGCTTGCATTTACTCTTGCGAGCTGCCAGCGCAATCAGTCTGGCTCCGGTCCGGGGAGTTCGCCTGGCAAGTCTGCGCAGATCGATGCCGGCGAGGGCGTGTCAGTGGGCGGCGGCAATAGCTTTGCCCACGTGACTTATAAACCCGAAGTAAAAATCCTGGAAGCTGCGCAAGTCGATTCGTCATTACAGGGCATCAGCAGCGACGGGCACGCCTTCGTATTTAAAAATGCCGATGCGCAGATTCGCGCGTTGAAGGGCGGCGATTTGTTCTTCATCAAGAACGAATTGGTGCGCAAGGTGCTCGCGGTTCAGACTGACGGCGACCAGACGGTTCTTTTCACCGATGCGGCAACCATCACCGACGTGGTCCAGGACGGCGATATCCAGATTGATGCCCCCCTCAGCTTTCATGGCGCCGGGCAAACTTCCGAATTTCTGCCTCATGCCCCAAGCTTGATGGACATCTTTGAGGAGCCTGCCTTTGCCCAGTCAGGCGCCGACATCGCCAGGAGCCAGGGGACACAGGACGCCGCACAGAAGGCCGCGGGCAATATCGTCGGCTCGGTTTTTTCCGGATGGACAGTTACGAAGTACACGTTCATTCCGGGGGCCAACGAACTTGATTTCAGCCTGGTGATGACCAAGAGCAAAGAAGGCTTTGTGGCCAAGGTGGCCATGACCGGCTTTGTTACCAACTTCGACTTTGTCTCCACTCTCGGCGTGCACAATGGCTCGGGCAGCAAGATGTTCGCGGGTGTAAAGAAGATGACGGGAAAACTTCAATTCGATTGGGAAATTGGCAAGGGTTCGCCCGGCGTGTGGGCGGTTGAAGATCGCATCAAGCTTCCTGGAGGGATTAATATCGCGCTCGGTCCGCTCCTGGGAGGGATGCCGCTTACCCTGGATGTAAGTTCGGCCTTGCTCATCCATCCCGCTCTCACGGGCGGCAATGAATATAGCAAGGGTGGATTCACCGTCAACTGGACGGGTGGCGGAAATTTCCAGTCTCAGCGCGGCGGGGCTGTCGGCGGCGATAGCACAATCCAACTGCAATTTGGGGTCACCGAAGACACCAACATCTCTCCCATTGCGCCCAACGGGATGGTGATTTCCTATTGCGCCCCGCGCATCGAATTGCGCATGTCCGCTTTCGGAAAATATGCCAAAGACTTGTCGGAATTCGCCAGCGGCATCGATAAAATCGCGTCGGCAGCGGCGGCCCTGCTTCCTTCGAGCTTGACCCAGGCCATGAGCCAGTCACCCTTGGGCAAAGTTACCGCCTCCACCATTCTCGCTTCCAATGCAGATGTATTCGTACAGTTTGTCACCACCGAAGGAGTAACTCACTCGGCGAATCAGACGCCCTTCCCCTGTTCCAAGCAGGAAATCAAACTCCTCGCCCAGGGGGGCGGGGATGCCGATCTCATGGGTCTCACCAAAGGCGCGTCCACAACCAAGGACCTGTTCACCAAGACATTCACGCGGTGGGATCCCGCATCTGATTTCTGCAAGAAGATCTGAGGACCGCCTCGCGGTTCAAATGACGATGAGTAGGACCGCAACCACTACCGGCCCGCTGGGCGCTACCAGTTTCCGTGGGGGCGGGTTTCAATTGCAGCTTCCTTGGGGTGAAAATCTGAAGAGGTGAAATGTCCGATGGCTCAATTCTGCACAAAATGTGGCGGCCTTCTAAGTGAAGGAATGAAATTCTGCCCCGCCTGCGGAGCTAATTCTAGTGAGCCTACGGCTCATGGTGCCCAATCGCCTTCGGCGCAAGCTCCGATGGCGCGCGTAGCGCAACCTCCGGCCGTGGCGGCGCCTCGTCCGGCTCCCGTCATGCCCGCGGCGACGCCGGCGGCCCGGTCGGGCCACCCATTCCTGAAAATTGTTGTGGCCGTGCTCGGGGTTATTTTTATCCTCGGGTTGTTGACTGTCGGAGCGGGCGTCTACTTTTATTACTATCACGTCAAACCAAAAGTCGCCGAGATTGAAAATACAGTTCGCTCCCTCCCCGTTCCCACCGGTACACCGCAATCGTCCGATCATCCGGCATCTCCCGGAGGTGGCACATCAAGCTCTGGTGCGGGTTCGAGCCCCGATGCGAAGGGCTCTGACACTTCCGCACCACCTGACCTTGGCCAGGCGCTCCAACAACTTGGTCTGGGTGGAAAAGGTCTCCCCGGCCAGTCCGCTGCCGCCGCGAAGCCCGATCCGCACTTTCCCCAAAGCTCGCCGGGCGACCCATCGAATTACTCCGGCCAGCTCACTTTTCAGCGCGGCATGACCATAACATCAAGCATCTCTGACCAATTCTATGGCGACTATGAGGTGCTCGATTCGATTACCTCTGTCTCTGAAAAGGGAACGGCCATGCGTTATTCGGCGGAGTTGCCCGACAAATCTCAGGCACCAACTCCCTCTTCCCTTCCCGCAGTGAGGACAGTGCATGAGCTGCACAATACTTCTCAGCAGGACTTGATGCACGCAACCGGTGTGATGACATTTTTTGGAGATAAATTTCCCGAGTCGATGCCTGGAACCACGCAGGGTGTTCTTTCCCAAGATGCCTTCCATGCGCTCAAGTCGGGAAGCGGCATTGACCTTACTTTCCCCGATGAATCTCTCGCTGCTCGTCTGGTAATGGGGCTGGCCTCGATGACCAATGGGATACCAATGGGCGCCAGTCCCGGGGGGCTTCAAGGGTCTCTTGGCCAGAATGATTTCTGGTCGAAATTGCAGAAATACACCTGTCATGCTGTGCGAATAGAGGTTGCCGACGCCGCTTTCCCAGTGCTGCTCAACGGCCTGCGCGTGACTTTGCCTGCGATCCACATGTCTTGCCCACATGATGGAGTTTCCGGATTTGAGTATGTATTTGACGATGACCAGATGCCGCTCCGCCTCGCGACGTCGGAAGGGCAAATCACTCAAATCAATTTCCCCCAGCCTAAGCCCAGGAAGGAAGAGGATGGAGGAGGCGGTGGTAGCGGAGGCACTGGCGCCGGAGGTGGAGGCGCTGGTGGCGGACAGTCAATCGAGCAGGCGCTGAAAAAAGAGGGGCGGGTTGATGTCTATGGAATTTACTTTGACTTTGCCAGCGATAAGCTACGGCCGGAGTCTGCCCCGGTGCTGGCCGAGATTGCCTCCGCCCTCAAGGACAATCCCACCTGGAAACTCCAGGTCAACGGCCATACGGACAACATTGGCGGCGACGCCTACAATCTTGACCTATCAAACCGGCGCGCCGCCTCCGTCAAGCAGGCCTTGGTTACGCAATACCATATTGACCCCGCGCTCCTGGATCCCAAGGGATTTGGAGCCACCCAACCCAAAGAGCCAAATGACACTGCACAAGGCCGCGCCCGCAATCGTAGGGTGGAGTTGATACGGGAGTAGCTGCAAATACTCCTGTGCGGATTCGTAAGCATTTGTGGCCGACACTGATCGTGCGTTTGAGATTTCTTATATGAAAATTGCAATCGGATCCCAAATCGCCGCGCTCGCATTAGGAAGCCTGGCGGTGATCTGGGGTGTTTTTACTTCGTTTTCGACCTTTTCCGGACCTGGCGGTGATTGGTCCGGCCTGGGCTTGTTGGGAGGGTTGGTGGTGAACGTGCCCATCGGCCTCCTCACTCTCCTGGTTGCATTATTCGTAAGGAAAGGTTCCCGACGCCTGCGTTGGATCTGCATCGTCACTTCGCTCGTGGCCCTGATCATTCCCATCGTCGCAATACTTATTTGGAACCCCATGGAGCGACGCTTTATTTGGATGAAATGAAGCCACGACTTGTACGACCGCCGCTGGCGCGGCCGGGGTCAAAATGTCAGGTCAAGTAAAACCCGTTTGAGCGAGACGATCGAAAAGCGGGCTCGCAACCGGCAAGAGGAGAAAATCAGGCAATGATTTCAAAACGCGGTAAGAACTTGGCCGCGATCGCTCTCTTGCTTGGGAGTTATTCAATCTGCAGCGCCCAGTCGCACGATCCGAAAAACCCCACGCCATTGGGGCCCGGCGTCAACAAGGGCAACGTCGACAACAAGGAAAATGGCCCGAATTATTACTACTTCTACGCAGGCCCGGGACACGTGGATTTGCATTATTCCTTCAAGGAAATGGGCGTCTTCGGGAATCCGATGCGGCAGTCGCTTAGTTTCGATCTTTATGGTGAGAGCAACAACTTGATCATTCACAGCGCCATCGTTTCAGTGGAGAAGATGGAAAAGTTGTCCCAGCCCGGCGATTTAGGGTCACGGCATAAGCTGGTCCTTCGCGTCATTTCTCCGGAAACAACGCTCCGCTTGGGGGGCTATTACGAAATCGAAGTTACGGGGGCCGCGACGTTTGAAGGAAAAGCAACGGGCGCCAACACCAAACCCGTAGACACGCAGCTCTATCATCCTTCCGGACCGTTAACGAAGCCGACTAATGATGGCAAGGGCGGGGAGTCCTCCGGCGGAGGAGTTTCGCTTTATACCCCGCAAGGCTCTCTCTATCAGCCTGGAGTTTCTCTCTATACGCCGGTCGGCGCATTGACGAATGTGCAAGAAAGTCCCAAGCAATTGCGGCTGACGTTGGCCGCCGACATTCTGTTCGACTTTGACAAGGCAACTATACGTCCGGACGCCAAGGAGGCGCTCGACCGGGTTGCGGAGATCATCCGCTCCAAGAGCCGGGGAATCGTGAGCATCGAGGGTTTTACGGACTCCAAGGGCGCTGCGGATTACAACTTGCGCCTGTCCAACGCGCGCGCGGAATCGGTGGAGACATGGATGATCGAGAATGAAGACTTGCATAGGGCGGGATTCACCACGCGGGGATTTGGGGCAACCCGGTTTGTCGCGCTCAATTCGAAACCGGATGGCAAGGATGATCCGGCAGGACGGCAGAAGAATCGCCGCGTCGAAATCATTATTCAGAAACAAGATTGACGGCCCGAACCCATCGATGAAACTCTCAACAAAAGGAGCAATCATGTTCTTCAAGAAAAACAGAGAAGCTGCAATTTTGCGAGTACTTGCCGGTGCGCTGGGAATATTCCTAGCGGCAGGCGCCGGAACTTTAGCTAAAGGCCGCTCTCCCGCATTGTTACCTGCGTGGATGTCCGGAGCTGCGGATCCGGGAGTTGATTCCGGCTGCCAGGCTGCACTGGACGCGGGCAACAAACTCTACACCACCCCGTACCACATGTATGGGGCGGAAACCGTGAACGGAAAACCCGTGAACACCGAAGGGATTTTTGCCGGTGGCGCCCTATACGTTCTTGTCAACGGCAAGTGGTCCCTCAGCCCCGTTTCGCCGGAGGAAATGTTGAAGATGATGAAGGCGAAGGACCAGGGAAAGGAGAAAAATGGCAAGAACGGTGTGTGTCATTATGTGCGCGATGAGTCAGTGAGTGGCGAAAGCGCGGCGCTCTACAGCACGCACGAAGAAGACGCAAAGGGAAAGACCGATGTCCAGAGCTGGGTTTCCAAGGGCAAAGGACTCCTCTTACGCCAGGAGACCGATGTCGACATGGGCGGAACAAAAGTCCACATCTCCTCCCGATTTGAATACAGCAACATACACGCGCCGAAACTCTGAAGAAACGGCTTCTTTTTGCTGACTCCAAAAAGGACAGGGGCATTTATCTTTCCGGTTATTCAGACTTCTACACTCCTGAAAAGATGAGGGTCTTGGTACGCCCGGAGAGATTCGAACTCCCGACCCCTTGCTTCGTAGTTCAAAGAACATTGTATGCGGCAAACTGCAGGAATGGGAAGGAATACTGTTTCGCTCCTGTGTTCATGCGGGTCCAAGCGTACCTGAGATGATTTAGCGCAGCTTCTGCCGAATTCAGCAGATAGGCGCACACTGTGGAGAGTTAAGGGGGGTTACGTCACAAAGCATGTCACAAAAATCGGCGATTCGTCAGCACCAGTTTCAACCTTGGAGGGGATGGACCTCTTGCAAGTGGCCGTACCGCCGAGGACTCCCACCTGATTGATGCAATGGGTCATAAAGGATTTCTGGCCGGTCGCATAAGTTACTGCACATGTGCAGTAGCTCCTGCAAGTCCCCTGTGGTACGAATGGTTGTGCCTGAATCAGGAAGTACGGAATTTTTCCATGTAGAGATCAATGAATCCAAAACCTAATGAGATTCGATCGAGGGCGCGCCTAATATTGGCGGCCGACAAATGGCGCCAATTAACGCAGCTATTACAAGAGGATGTCCCTAATTTGATTACGGAGGTAGAACGCCTGGAAGGGGAATTGGGCGAAATGAGCCGCGGAGCTCGAAGTAATCGATATGCGCCACCGGGGAGTGACGAATCTTCATATTGTGATCGCAGCAACAAGGAATTGTTAACCGTGAGGGACTTTGCGGGCCTGTTGGGCGTCACAGTAGCGTGCGTCCGGTCCTGGAGGCTCAAGCGAAAGATTAGCGCGGTCAAGTTGGGCCGCATAATTCGGATGCCACGGACTGAAGTCCAGCGGCTTATTGACGAGGGTATGAGTCCTGCGCGGCCCTTCCAGCAAGAGTTCTAATGTCCAAGGGAACTACTCTTCAGTCCCGAAATCTCGGGCGCCGCGTTCAGAAATAAATTGGGACATGAAGTACCCAATGTCCAGTTGGCTGTATGGAGAATTCAACCAAACGCGCCCCAGATACGGTTTCTTGAGCGCATCCTCGGAGTGAAGTAATTTGCGGCCTTGACGGTTTTGTGCCCAAATTCACTACTGGCTGGGTCCAGGTCGATCTCTCCGATCTTCAGGAGATTTGTGGTTACTTTCTAATTGTCCTTTTCAGCCTGTTCGCGCCAAGCAGAGAGTTTTTCCTTAAATGCTTCCTTCGGGAGTTCGGCAAGGTTCTGCGCCCGAGAACTAAGGTCCTTGGAGATCCCAACCTGGGCTAAGGTCGGAATCTTTTCGGGCGGTCGTCGCACACGGCTGCCCGAAGGATCCTGCCCTTTTAACTGACCCCGAGTCCCCTTTGCCTTCGGCGATTCCTTTAGAAGCTCACCTAGCCTTCTTCCGGCTTAAATCCTGATAGCCGCAGCATCTATTTCGAGTTTTTTGTTTTTCGCCTCGCTTGCGTGGGCAAACAACCCCTCGGCTTTGTTGCGAATCATTTTGGTTTAATCGGCCAACTTTGCAAAAGCTATGGCTCGACAAACTGCATCATAACAAGCAAGAGGAGTCATAATTCCTCGCATTATTCGGCATTTGCGGCTTCCGTTCTTAGTTGGTGCTCCTTGCATCGCATAATTCATCTGGCGAGAATTTAGGCTTGAGAGCGGCTTATAAATGTGCTAAAAGTATTAGCGCAATGCAGACCTACTCAACCAAACAGGCAGCAGCCCTCGCCGGGATTCATTGGGTGACGCTACACCGCTGGCTGAGGGACAAGAAGGTTAGGCCTTCCATCGCCATTCCGATAGATGGCCGAACGCTTTGGCGCTGGACTGCGGCTGATGTGAAGAGGGTTCGCAAATACAAGACTGCCCACTATCGCAAAGGCAGAGGTCGCAAGAAGGCTCAAAAGAAAAGCGGCAACCGTTGAAGCGTGAACTTCAACGGCTGCCTAACCACACCCAAGCCACAGGGGGGCTTGAATATGGCTGTCAGAATCGTACCGCAAGCTGTACCATCTTCCAAAACCAGAAAAGAAATCTCGCGAGCTGCAATTTACGCCCGGGTCTCGACTTCAAACAACGGCCAGTCCCCAGAAATGCAATTGCGCGAACTTCGTGAGTTCTGCGAGCGCCGGGGCTGGTCGGTCGCCAAGAAGTACGTGGATGTCGGAATTTCCGGTAGCAAGGAAGATCGAGTCGAACTGAACTGCCTCATGGCTGATGCACATCGCAGGCGATTTGATACGGTCATTGTTTGGAAATTTGACCGCTTCGCCCGGTCTGTTTCTCACTTGCTTCGCGCCCTCGAAACTTTCAAGGCCCTTGGGATCGAATTCGTCTCCCTCTCGGAACAAATGGACACCAGCACGCCTGCCGGCAAGATGGTCTTCACTGTCCTCGGTGCCGTGGCGGAACTCGAACGCAGCTTGATTTGAGAAAGAGTCCGCGCCGGAACCCGTCACGCTCGCTTGAAAGGAAAGAAACTCGGACGACCGCGGGTCGCCGTGGACACTATCAGCGTGGCAGCTCTGCGCGCTCAGGGGCAAAGCTGGAAAGAAATCTCCACGAAGTTAGGAATCGGCAGAGGGGACGCGCAGCGAGCCGCCGGCAGAATGGCGCAGGGCTGCGAAGCAACAACTCAATAAGCGCTTAAGCAAAGGCAGATTCTTGAGCGGCGCGACTAGAGCCTCATAAGAGATGGGGCCAATTTGGATATTCCTGATGACTCGGGCCGTCTTTCCTGCAGCGAGATGGATAAGCTGTGGTTACACTAGGGCGGCCACAAGGGTCGCCCCTACGATGGCATTTCTTCACGGCTTCAGGCGCCGGTCCGTTCCAGAATAGCGCCGAGCAAGGCCTCACCGCGTGGCTGCGTCGTAGCCCAGAATTTTTACCGCGAAAAGAAAAGTGCCGTCCTGGGATTCGGGTGTTTCAACACGGACAACTTCGCCTTTACAACCCACTTCGAGCCCGGCTCTTCCAGCGACGGAAGCGGGCAGCGAGTAGTTCATGTGAATCGGTGTGTGAACTTTCATGGTTTGTTCTGCACGAAAGAGGATGCCGCCGGAACTGATATTCGACGCGGTTCCCAGGCACCAGGCGGTCTGTTCTGGCTGACGAAACCTCAAAAGCATTTCCAGTGGGACACGCCCTGAGCGGCGAGCCTCGCGGCGTTTAAGTTTAAAAAGCTGCCTCAATTTATTCATCGAGCATCCTCCTCTGGAGATTCGTGGGAAGCTGATCAGGAAAGACGACGGACCCGTCGGCCGACGGGTCCGCGCTACGCTTGCTGGTCGGCTTCGGTTTTGTGGTCACCCCTCATTAAGGTGCGGCGACAGTCAGGCTATAGACACGGGTACTGGTATTGCCGTTGGAATCTGTGGCCTGAAGGGAGAACGTATAGGTCCCAGCGGGAGCAGTGACGGTTCCGGTGATGTAACACACATTGGCGCTCGCGGGGCTAAGAGCCAGGCCGGCAGGAAGCGTGCTGCCCGAGGGGACGCTCCACGTGACAGGCGGGAAACCGCCCGTAGCGAGGAAATCCGTGCTATATGCCGCCCCCGATGTTGCACCTGGAAGAACACCGCTATTGTAGGAAGCGAGATACAACGGCGGTATGACAGAGACCGAAAAGGTGTAGGAGACCACGTGCGAAGCCGAGTCACCCACTTGGACTGGGAACGGAAAGGTGCCGCTTGAGGTCGGGGTTCCGGAAATCACTCCGGCAGCAGAGAGCGTCAACCCGGGGGGCAGCGACACGCCCTCGTAAGTCCAAGTGTAAGGAGGGGTCGCGCCCGACGCCGTCAACGTCGAACTGTAAGGCGTCCCTTGGTGGGGCGACGGAGGGCTAGTCGTGCTTATTGTAAGCCCTCCGGTGGACGGTGGAGCGACGACGGCCAGAGTATAGGCCTTGGTAGCGATATGCCCGGCGGTATCTGTGGCCTGAAGGGAGAACGTATAGTTCCCGGGGGCAGCGGTTACCATTCCAACGCCTGCCGAGAGTCTACAAGTATTGGCACTCGAGGCGCTCACATTCAGGCCGGTCGGTAGTGCGCTGCCCGAGGCCACGCTGCACGAGAGTGGCGTGAACCCACCCGTAGCGAGGATATCGATGCTGTATGCACTTCCCTGTATTTCTGAGCCTGGAATAACACCGTTTGAGTAGGATGCGAAGGCCAATGTCCCTGGTACTGTGGCTGTAAAGGTGTAGGAGGCCGTGCGCGAAGCCGAATCAGTCACTTGGACTGGGAACGGAAAGGAGCCGCTCGCGGTCGGGGTTCCGGAAATCACCCCCGCAGCAGAGAGCGTCAAGCCGGGAGGCAGCGACACGCCCATGAAGGACCAGGTGTAAGGCGCAGTCCCACCCGTCGCCGCCAGGGTCGCGCTGTAGGCCTGACCGGGATAGCCGGGCCCAATTGAAGTGGTCGTGATGCCCAGCGGAGCCGCCGACGAAATCGAATAATTGTAGGTGGCCGAATGCGACGCCGAGTCACTCACTTGGGCTGTGAACGAATAAGAACCGCTCGCCGTCGGCGTCCCGGAAATCGCTCCGGTACTCGAGAGCGTAAGGCCGGTAGGCAGCGTCCCACTGCTCAGGGTCCAACTGTAAGGCGAGGTCCCGCCCGTCGCGGCCAGGGTCGCGCTGTAAGCTGTCCCGGTGGTGCCGGCGGGAACCGAAGTGGTCGAAATCGCCAGCGGTGGGGTGGGCGGGGCTCCCATCGCAATCGAGGTCGAATAGGTGTAGCTGGCCGAGTTTGAGGCCGAATCTTTCACCGCGCCTACAAAAGAATAAGAGCCGCTGGTGGTAGGGGTTCCTGAAATCGCCCCGGCAGCAGAGAGGGTCAGGCCGGCCGGCAGCGCCCCGCTGCTCACGGACCACGTGTAAGGCGCAGTTCCACCTGTTGCCGTCAGGTTGGCGCTGTATGCTGTCCCGGTGGTGCCGATGGGAACTGAAGTGGTTGAAATCGCCAGCGGGCTGGCGGTCGTGTTGGTTGTGGTGGTCGTCGAAGACGTGGTCGCAGGCGCAAGTATGGTAAACGTTACCGAATTCGTTGTGACATATGTTGTAGAGGTTTTGGTGACGGTACTCGGATACCTTACTGCGATGGATACTGTGCCGGCGGTGGCAAGCAACGTGGCCGGCACCGTAACCGACAGCTGCGTACTGCTGACGCCGACTGTGGATTGAGCGACGCCGTTCCACAGCACCATCGACCCGCTTCCAAAGCTTCCATTGACCGTCAAAGTGATGCTCCCGCTCCCGGCGGTCGCGCTGGTGGGCGAGATGGAGATGGTGGTGGCACTAAAAGCCGAAGACGCCAGAACCAGCACCATGACGAGAGTTGCGATTCCCAGCTTAAATCGTGACATAACCCCTCCCTTTAAGGTCGAATGCGGGCCGGAATTTGCCGCGCTCCTGCATGACCTCTTCACTACAGTTTTGAATTAGGGTCAGCCCTATACCGGCCCTTGTTGGAATAAACGCAAACGGCGGGCGAAAAACCGCAAGGTTTGAAAAAATATTTTGCAGGGGCGCGGCTGGAGTGTTGGAGCGTCGCTCTATGCGCGTCGTTTTCTTTAAGACGGTCGCAGACTGCCTCTACCGTCAAAAGTCCGGCCATGGGAGCCCAAAAGATTCAAAAAACTTCCCTGAAATGAACGTGGTAAGATACCCGCCAGCGCAAAACCAACGAGGATTTAATGGCAGGGCTGTCCGGAAGCGATGTATCCCAGCTTTTGCTGGCTTGGAACGGAGGAGACGACCGCGCGCTGGAAAAGCTCATGCCCATCGTGTACGACGAGCTGCGCCGGATGGCCCACCAGTACATGGCTCTCCAGCAGCCGGGCCACACCCTGCAGAGCACCGCGCTGGTGAATGAGGTTTATCTGCGTCTGGTGGATTCTGCCAATGCCAGTTGGCAAAATCGAATTCATTTCTTTGCAGTGTGCGCCCGGGCGATGCGGCAGATTCTGGTGGATTGGGCGCGGTCCCGCCAGGCGCAGAAGCGAGGCGGCGAAGTCCGGCCGCTTCAGCTGGACGAACCCTTGGCCGTCACCGAGGCGCAGGATGTGGACCTGATCGCTTTGGACCAGGCCTTAAATTCCCTGGCCGCCATGGATCCCCGCCGCAGCCGGGTGGTGGAACTGCACTTCTTCGGGGGCCTCGACCTGGAGGAAACGGCCGAGGTGATGAAGGTTTCCAGCGATACGGTGCTGCGCGACTGGAAGCTGGCCAAGAGTTGGCTGCGCTGTGAGATGAGCGGAGAAAAGTTGGATGGATCCTGAGCGTTGGCAGAAAATCGCCGAGATCTACCAGGCCGCGCTTGACGAGGAACCAGGCCGCAGAGCTGCTTTCCTGGAGCAAGCCTGCGGCGGGGATGACGCCCTGCGGCGGGCCGTGGAAAAGCTGCTGGCACAGAACGAGAAAGACGATGACTTCCTGGAAGTGGCGGCGCTGGACGTGGCGGCCAAGGGGGTGGCTCAGGATCAGGCCCGCCATCCTGAGGCGCCGGTGCAACCTGACGTCCTGGTGGGCAGTACGATCTCGCATTACCGTGTCCTCCAAAAGCTGGGTGGCGGGGGCATGGGGGTCGTTTACAAGGCGAAGGACACGCGCCTGGGCCGCGAAGTGGCTCTGAAGTTTCTGCCCAGCGTCACAAGTATTGGTTCGTCAGGAAACGCGCAAGATCCCGCCCACAGCCCACTGAGTGCGGCGGCCCTGCATGATTCACAAGCGCGCGAGCGCTTCCAGCGCGAAGCGCGCGCCGCCTCGGCACTCAACCATCCCAACATCTGTACGGTTCACGACATTGACGAGTTTGAGGGCTACCCCCTCATCGCCATGGAGCTTCTGGAAGGCCGCACCCTGAAAGAACTACTGGTAGGGGCGGGCCTCGCCCCCGCCCATGGTCGTCCACAAGGGGCGCCCCTGGCGATTGAAAACCTCCTCGATCTCTCGATCCAAATTGCCGACGCTCTGGACGCGGCCCACAGCAAGGGCATCATTCACCGGGACATCAAACCGGCCAACATTTTCGTCACCAGCCGCGGCGTGCCCAAGGTTTTGGATTTTGGCCTGGCGAAAATACAGGAATTAGGAATTAGGAGTTCGGAATTAGTGGCCGACCCGTCATTGTCCAGGAGCGAAGAGAAAACGTCCGATCCCCCCCTAATTCCTAATTCCGAATTCCTAATCCCTGGTTCACATCTCACCACCCCAGGCAGCGCCGTGGGCACTGTGGCCTACATGTCGCCGGAGCAGGCCCGAGGCGAGGAAGTCGACACTCGCACGGACCTGTTCAGCCTGGGGAGTGTCCTGTACGAGATGGCGACGGGCGCGCAAGCATTCCGGGGGAGAACCTCCGGAGCCATTTTTGGCGCCATCCTGCACGAAGCCCCGAAGCCACCGCTCAGCTTAAAGCCTGACCTACCACCCAAGATCGAGGAAATCATTTTCAAGGCATTGGAAAAAGACCGCGACCTGCGATATCAGAGCGCCGCCGAGTTGCGCGCCGACCTGAAGCGCCTGAAGCGTGACTCGGATTCGGGCCGTAGTCCAGTTCCGGCGTCACAACCGGGGAATTTTGTAATCAGTGGGCCGTCCGGTCAGTCGCCGAGTGTATTTCGGGCCGAATCGCCAGCGGGCAAATCGGTGCGACAGAACGAGAGCTCCGATTCGCAGATCATTGTGGGCATGGTGAAGCGCCATAAAACGAAACTGCTCGCCGTGGTGGCTGGAGCGTGCTTGATCACCGCCGTTGCGCTCTGGATGGTCTGGCGCTCGCGCCAGCTCTTGCCTGAGTTGACCGAAGTTCAGTTAACGCAAAACCCTTCCGAAGCGCCCGTGGTGGATGCAGCGATTTCGCCGAATGGCAATCTCCTGGCTTATGCCGACTCGAGCGGTCTCAACTTGAAAGTGATCAGTTCGAGCGAAGTTCACGCTCTGCCCACCCCCGCGGACGCCCAGATCAGGCGAATTGTCTGGTTTCCCGACAGCTCCAATTTCCTGTTCACGTTGATCTCGACTCAAAACGCGCAGCGCCAACTTTGGGCGGGATCGATTTTCGGCGGCTCGCCCCGCTTGCTGCGCACCGATGTGGAGAACATCTCGATCTCTCCGGATGGATCCGAACTGCTCTTTACGACCGGTGCTCATGACGCAATCTGGGCGATGGATAAGAGCGGAGAGAACGCGAGAAAACTGATTTCCAGGGATGGGCTTTACTTCTATAACCCTGCCTGGTGTGCAGGGCGGCGGAAAGTTCTTTACTTGCTTGCGCACGAACTGAGCGGCCCCCTCCCATCTCCCGATGCCACCCTCGAATCGTGGGACCTGGAAACAGGCCGATCGGTCACGGTGAGCAAACTTTGCCGCGAGTTCGTCGTATTGCCCGGCGAACGTCTCCTCTACGTCGCCCACGATGACTCGCTTTGGGAAGCGCCCTTCGACCCTCAGACCTCCCAGCCCATGGGGCTCCCGCGGCGAATTGGCGAACAGAGGGCCTATACCCATCCGACGGCATCGACCGACGGGAAGCGTGCTGCAATTTTGAAGGTCTTCACCGGCGTGGGTGGGGGGCTCGGGTCGGTCGTGTTTGTGTCAGACCTGGGCAACGACGGAAGAAGTCTCAACAACGTCCGCCGGCTGACTCTGGGGCCTAATGACTGGCCTCACGACTGGACCCCAGACAGCCAAGCCGTCGTCTTCGAATCACAGCGCAATGGCGCTTTCAATATCTTCCAGCAACGGCTCGGTGAGCGAGTGGCGGAGCCGCTGGTGACAGGCAGGGACTACGCAGCTTACGGCCGTTTCAGCCCTGATGGCGCTTGGTTGCTCTACCGCACCAATGACACCAGCCAACCTTCGAATGGCCCAAGCCGGCTGATGCGAATACCGGCTGCCGGGGGCACTTCGGAAGTGGTCATTGATGGTCAGGGGCTGGAGAATTATTACTGCACGCCCCGGGCTGCCAACCTGTGCGTGCTGGGAGAACGGGAGAAAGACCAACTGGTCTTTTATGCCTTCGACCCCGCACAGAAACTCCCCACGGGAGGAATCTCGCAAAGTGATCTGCACGAGTTGGCCCGAACAGACTATCACCCCACCGACTGGGGCCTCTCGCCCGACGGCGCCAGCATTGCCATGGTTCGTTCCGACAACCGCGAAGCGCGCGTCCACATCATCTCTCTTCCGAGGCGTGGCCACGCGGGGCAGGTTTCGGGAGAAGCCACGGTGCGCGACCTGCTCGTGGAGGGCTGGACGAATCTGTATAACTTGAATTGGGCCGCGGACGGAAAGGGATGGTACATCTGCAACAACCTTGGCGAGGGCGGATCTTCTTTCCTCTACGTCGACCTCAAGGGCCACGCCACCGTCATCCAGTCGCCGGGGAACCTAGGCACGTTTTGGGGCGTGCCCTCTCCCGACGGACACCACCTGGCCTTCTCCAAAACCACGTTCACGGAGAACGCATGGCTGCTTCAGAATTTTTAGGATCGATTGCAAAACCTCGGTAATGTGCCGAATCTGCGGGGCCGAAAGTCAAAAGCTCAAAGTCTCGGTCCGCCGGCTGACCGATTGAAATAACCATTCAGTGGCCCTTGCAAGCTGCATCGACTTGCGTATTCTTTTTTGCAGCGGGTTCGGTTCCCGGCCCGACTACCTACCTGGTCTCTGAAGGCTGACCGCGCACAAGGCAAGCAGACGATAGAAGGCATGTTAAAAGTGCCGGCACGCCGGGGCTATTTCTTGGCGCGAGGCGAGCCGTTGGTCTGGCCGTTGGCGGCGCGGCGTTTGCGGCCGGGCAAGCTGGCAGAGTTGTCGGGGCAGGCGGCTTCGCGCTGGAGTGCGAGCAAGGCCGCCTGGCAGTTCACTGCGCCGGGTTGCCCACGCTCTGCGCTGTGGTTATAGGTCCCGTCGGCTTGCAGGTGTTGCGCCTTGGCCTGATCGGAAAGGTAAACCCCCAGAGTATCTTTCAGGCGGCGCAGGAGCTTGGGATTCTTGACGGGAAATATGATTTCGATCCGGTGGCTCAAGTTGCGGCGCATCAAGTCCACACTGCCCAGATAAATCTCCTCTGCCCCGCCATTGCGGAAATAGAAGACGCGGCTGTGCTCCAGAAAGCGTCCCACCACGCTGGTGACGCGTATGTTATCGCTGACGCCGGGCCGCAGGCAGCAGATCCCTCGGACCACCAGTTCCACCTTCACTCCGGCTTGCGAGGCGCGGTAGAGCAGCCGGATCATTTCCGGGTCCTCCAGGGCGTTCATCTTGAAAATCAAGTGGCCCGTTTCGCCGCGTTCCTGATGAGCGATTTCCCTCTGGATCATCTCTGCCATGCGCTTCCTCATATAAATGGGGGTGACAAGCAGGCGGCGAGGTTCATCCTTGTTGGAATAGCCCGAGTGCCGAACCGTTCGGCTCAAACTGCTAAAGATCGGAGCGCTGGTCCGCATCACCGTGCGCAAGGTCTGGGTATCCATGGCCGGAGGTTATCCGTACTCCGAACTGTTCGCACAGGTCTACGTGCGCTTGCGCGCGACGCCGTTGCCCGTCGGTTGAAAGTCCGAAGGCCAGGGTATTTCGTGATCATGGTCCGGCCCTACCTCCGCAGCCCCAAATTTGCGCCTCATCGGACAGAAGTGCTGGCGAATCAGTAGGCCGAAAGCGCCCCAACAGCATTTTCGTCTCTCAGCACCTCGGCCTCGGGCAAAACGCACTCCAGCCCCCATGCCAATGATACAAAATCGATTTGCAAAACTGCTGGTGAGAAATGCGGGCCGGCGAAAGAGGGCAAAGAAAAAGGCCGCGAAGCAATGCCGCGTTTAGCAAATCTCCGGTTTTACGATTTGCGCCACCAAGCCATCACCGAAATGCTTGAAGCAGGCATACCCGAGGCCGTCATTCGTGAAGTTGCCGGTCATGTTGACCCTGCAATGACCCGCCACTACTCCCACCCGAGACTCACTGCCCGCCCCGCCGCCGTGGAAGCCCTCATGACCACGAAAACAGGCCAGATCCCGGGTGGTTATGTCACAAACCATGTCACAAACGCACTGCCGGAGCATATCGAGGAAAGCCAAGTGATTGAAAGAAGTGGTACGCCCGGAGAGATTCGAACTCCCGACCCCTTGCTTCGTAGGCAAGTGCTCTATCCAGCTGAGCTACGGGCGCACAGGTGAGAACTACACGCTGGGACACTGCCTCGCCGGTACGGCACAAGGCTCCTCCAACATCCAGATGAATATCCCAGGAAGCTAAGTTTTGCACGGCAGAACGAGTCTGTCAACACATCGGTTGACGCGCGTTCCGCATCGAACAGATTCCGAAGGCTTCTTGTTTTGCCATGTGGGCATCGTGTATGATGACCCATCAAAAAATTCGGGTTGGGCTCGCACGGGGAGCGGGGGAACACGCGGATGGCAGAGTTAAAGGCAGGCCTACAGGACGTGGTGGTGGCGACATCCTCGATTTGCTCGATTGATGGGCAGCGGGGGAAGTTGATATACCGGGGATACGACATCCACGATCTGGCCGCTCACTCGTCGTTTGAAGAAGTGGTATATCTACTTTGGAACGGCCGCCTTCCCAATCGCATCGAACTCGATGAGCTCCAGCAACAACTGGCCCTCAACCGGTCAATTTCACCTGAAATGATTGACCTGCTGAAGCGCCTCCCTCCTCCCCAGCATCCCATGGAGACGCTGCGTACGGCCGTCTCCGCCCTGTCGCTTTACGATCCTGAAGCTGAGGACATGTCGGAAGAAGCGAATCGCCGCAAGGCCTTGCGCCTGACCGGACAAATGGGAACGCTGGTGGCCGCCTTCGGACGGTTGCGCGAAGGCAAAGATCCCATCGCCCCGGTGCCGAAATTGGATCACGCGGCAAATTTTCTTTACATGCTTCAGGGCAAAGCGCCGCACGTGGACGATGCCCGCTGGTTTGACGTGGCGCTGATCCTGCACGCCGACCACAGCTACAACGCATCAACCTTTGCGGCGCGGGTTACGGCCTCCACGCTCTCGGACATGCACTCTTCCGTCACTTCCGCTTTGGGCGCGCTCAAGGGCCCTCTGCACGGCGGCGCCAACGAACAAGTGATGAAGATGCTTCTGGAGATTCAGACGGGTGACAAAGCCGAGGCTTACATTCACGATCGGCTGGCGCAGAAAAAGAAAATCATGGGATTCGGGCATCGCGTTTACCACACGGAGGATCCGCGCGCCAACGTGTTGCGTCGGATGTCGGAAGAGCTGGGGCGGCGCGGCAATCAGGCCAAATGGTTTGAGATGTCAAAGGCGATCGAAGACTTGATGATTCGCGAGAAAAAAATCAACGCCAACGTGGATTTCTATTCCGCCTCGGCGTATTACGTCTTGGGAATTCCCATCGACCTCTATCCGCTTATTTTTGCCGTCAGCCGGATTTCCGGATGGACGGCGCACATCCTGGAGCAGTACGCCAATAATAAACTGATTCGCCCGCTCGCCGAGTACACCGGGCCCACCGACTTGAAGTACGTACCAATAGACCAGCGGTAGATCATGCGGAGCCCTCCCCTTCACCGGTCCGCCTCCATCAGCCCGCCCGTAGTTGCGCCAGGTCATGCGTGATCCTGTCCAGGCGCTCCAGAAGCTCGTTGTGGCGCGTATCCTCAGTCGTCGGCTTCTTACCCACGAAAGAAAAAATTCCGCCGGGCTCGAGCACGGCACGGTCCACCTCCTGGAGCGAGCCAAATCCCTGGCGATGAGCGGCAGCGGCGAGTTCCGGCATGGTCACAGCTTCCTTCCTCAGCCTCTCCAAATTGACCTTTCCTTTGTCGATTAACACGTCGCGATCTCCCTCAAGCAGTCGGTCCAGGGTACGGTGCCTGAGGAGAAAGTGGACCACGACATAGTTGATGGCAAGAAGCGTGGCGGCGCCGATGATCCCTCCCGTCACCGAATTATCGTCACCGATGATGGCGTTCTGCACCGAATTTGAAAGCGTCAGGAGCACGACCAAATCGAATGGATTGAGCTGGGCCAACTCGCGCTTGCCGCCCAGGCGCAGACCCGCGACCAGAAAAACGTAAACGATCGCGGGGCGCAGGACCTTTTCCAACACGGGCAGGGCCAGAACAAACATGTCGGTCCAAATCTTGTTTTGCATGATCTCTCCTCGGTGATCGGTGTCCCTTCGAGGTTTAACTTTCGCCTGTAAAAATATCGACTGTCAACTAATTATGATATATTCGCCGGGCGTTGCCGGGAGAGAGGCGTGGATGGCCCTCGTAGATCAAATTGATAAAGACCTGGTTGCCGCCATGAAGGCGAAGGAAGAGCTGCGGCTCTCCGTGCTGCGCATGATGAAGACCGCTTTGAAACTAAAGCAAACGCAGACAGGAAATCCGCTCGACGATGCGCAGGCCGTCGCCGTGTTTCGCATCCTCGTCAACCAGCGCCACGATTCCGCGGAGCAGTTTCGCAAGGGCGGGCGCGAGGAAATGGCCGCCAAAGAGGAAGCGGAAATCAAAATCGTGGAGAGTTATCTCCCCGCCGGGGCCAGTGATGAGGATATTGACGCTGCCGTGGCCGCCGCGCTCGCCGAAACCGGCATCACCAGCGCCAAAGAGATGGGCAAAGTGATGAAGGCCGCCATGGCCAAACTGGCGGGGAAAAATGCCGACGGCAAACGCGTAAGCGAGAAGGTGAAGGCCAAGCTCGGAGAATAAAGCGGAATGATGAACGCTGAATTAAGGCGGAATATCAAGTTGAGTTTTAGGTTTTCGGATTCATCATTCATAGTTCATCGTTCATTGTTTCCCCCAAGAGGCTGAGAATATGGCAACCCAACCAAAACCGGCCGTCCCTGAGCCCGCGTTCAAGCCTTACGTCTCCGCCGATACGATCATGCCTGAGTTTACCTTCCGGGCCGTCATCGTAGGCGCGCTGCTGGGGATTGTTTTTGGCGCCGTTTCAGTTTACCTGGCGTTACGCGCCGGGCTTACAGTAAGCGCGTCGATTCCCATCTCAGTCCTGAGCATCAGCATTTTTAAGAAGCTTGGTAAGTCAACCATCCTGGAAAACAACATCGTGCAAACAACGGGCTCAGCGGGCGAGTCCATCGCCGCGGGCGTCGTCTTCACGTTGCCCGCCTTAATTTTTCTGGGCTATTCCCTCGACTACTCGCGCATTTTCCCACTAGCACTGGCTGGAGGATTACTCGGAATTCTCTTCGTCATTCCCATTCGCATGGCCCTGGTGGTGAAGGAACACGGAACGCTTGTCTACCCGGAAGGCAAAGCCTGCGCCGACGTATTGACCACAGGCGAAACCGGCGGCATCCAGGCGGGGAAAGTTTTTGCCGGAGCCGGCCTCGGTATGCTTTACAAATTCATGATGGGTGAAAGCGGCGGGCTGGCGTTTTGGAAGGCACAGCCGGAATTCCATCCGAGCTGGTACCCTGGCGCGACCTTGGCAGGTGAAATCACTCCGGAATATCTCGGTGTCGGTTACATCATCGGAACCAAAGTGGCGGGCATCATGTTTGCCGGCGGCGTCCTCTCCTGGCTGGTTCTGATCCCGCTCTTTAAATTTTTCGGCTCCCACGTACAAGACGTCATCTTTCCGGGAACGATGCGCATCGAGCAGATGGCGCCCCTGGACGTATGGAGAAGTTACATCCGCTACATCGGAGCCGGCGCGGTCACCATGGCGGGGTTGATTACTCTTGGGCGCACGCTGCCGACCATCGTGAGCGCGTTTCGCGCCGCGTTCAAACAGCTCACCAAGAGCCAGGGCGCTGCGGGCACGACCGAGCAGGTGGAAAGGACGGCACGGGACCTGCCGTTGACTTTTGTCGCCGGCGGCACGCTGGTGATGGTGATTGGAATCTGGGCGCTGTTGGCCTTCGTGGTGAATCCCGGCGCGAATGGCAACTTCATTTCATCAATTCTCATTGTCGTTTTCGGCTTTTTCTTTGCCACCGTATCGGCCCGCATCGTCGGCCTGCTGGGGAATTCATCCAATCCGATTTCGGGCATGACCATCGCGACCCTGGTCGCCGTCTGTCTCATCTTTTCAATCATTGGCTGGACGGCAGGCATTTTCCCGGCCGTGGCCTTGAGCATAGGAGCGGTCGTCTGCATCAGCGCCGCAAGCGGCGGCGCCACCACACAGGATTTAAAAACGGGCTTCCTGGTCGGCGCCACCCCCAGTAAACAGGAGTTGGGTTTGGCCGTGGGGGTTTTGACTTCGGTGCTCGTGATCGGCGTCACGCTGAAGCTGCTGGATAAGAGCGCGACGCGGGTGAATCCGGTTTCCATCGCCAACGTTCAAATGACACCTGAAGTGAAGAACATGGGCGTGACGAATTATAACGGGCGCGACTACCAGGTGCTGAGCGTGATCGGTTCGACTGCCATTCCCGACGGCCGTTATTATTATGATGCCGCCACGAGCGCAATTCAGTTTCAGGAAATTCCGGGGATCGGCTCAAAAGATTATCCCGCGCCCCAGGCGACGTTGATGAGCGTCGTCATCAACGGTATCCTCACGCGCAAGTTGCCATGGACGCTGCTGCTGTTTGGGGCGTTTATCGTCATCGCTCTCGAACTTTGCGGCGTGCGCTCACTTGCGTTCGCGGTGGGCTCCTATCTTCCTATTTCCACGACCGCCACGATATTTGCCGGTGGCTTGGTCAAATGGCTGGCACAGAGTTCGGCGCGGGCGCCGGAGGATTCTGAAGCCGGCAGCGGCGCGCTATTCAGTTCCGGATTAATCGCGGGAGGCTCGCTCGGCGGCCTGGCCCTCGCCACAGTGGTTGGGTTTAAGAAGGAAGATCTGTTCGCGGTCGGCACGCGTTGGTTCCCGGGCTTCGCTCAAAGCGATCTCGCCGCGCTCCTCATTTTCGTGGGGCTGGCGGCGCTGCTCTATGTCGTGGCCAAATCGAAGAGCGCGGCAGCGAGCGGATAGAAGAGAATTATAAATGTTGAATTATGAATGAAGAATTAAGCAGGTGGAAATAGGCTTAATCGGGAGTTATCACTTAACCGTCCGGACCTTTTTCTTAGTTTTTCGCTTGCCCGTTAACGCTGACCCTAATTTCCTGCTTGGGGCGCCGAGGCGAAACGCAAACCATAAAGAACCCGGTCTTTGGCGCTGAAGCTGTCTTTGCGCAGCACTTTGGCGCTCCGCTCGAGATTCCGGCCCGTGTCGGTGAGTGGACAAACCACCGTTACATAATCGCCCACGGCCAGTTTAAGTTCCAGCGACACAGCGAGGTCGGCCTGGGACATATTCTCAGTCTGCGTCGACTCCGTTTCCCCTTTTTGATTCCGAACCATAATGGGCAGCCTCATCAGGAGGCGTTTTTTCTCCCGTCTTTCGTCCCCCGAGTCAGTTTGAGGTTGGGCGTTGCTTAAAAGCGGCAGTTGTGCCGGACGATGCGCCGGGTCAGCGTGAATCCAAGAAGTCTGATTATCACAATGGCTGCAAAAGTTTTGAATTACACCCGTTGACTCAAGAACTTCAATCTCAACCAGGGTCAATGGCCAAAAGAATTTTTTCGTGCAGCCTTGGCACTCCAGCAAGGCGGAAGCATGGGCCTTGTCTTCCTCCGACCCGGGCGGGAAATCAATCCCCCAAATATTCATTCCGTCTTTCAGGTACTCCACGCCCCACTCGGCGCTTCCGTCATGGGCCGCGCTGGTGGGTCCGACGACGCGAAAATCCGCCGCCGCGTCGCTGATCAAATTAAAAATCCTAAGTTGGTCGTCGGGGCGGAGTGAGTGCTTGAGCAAGATCAGCGCGCCCCCGCGATTCACCACCAGGGTGCGCGTTTCTTCCGCGAACTCCCCGGCGGAGGCGTCCGGCCCCGCCACCAATACGGGGATGGACATCCTGATTCGATCCGATCGTCGTTGACCGGGGCTCGACATACCGTTGTTGGATAAAGTCCCGTGAGTCCTTGCCAACCGCTGCCCCCCATCTTGCACAACTGGAGGGCTTGATGCAACTAGATTTAAGGTTCGGTGGTGTCAGGATTTGCATTGCCGGGAGCGCGGGCGTCCCCCCCGCTCTTTCCTTATCATTAAATTGCGGGCGAGCCCCAGAGCATTGCGTGGGGCCCCGGCCCACGCTCCGAGGGGAACCAGGAGACTACAGGCGGCCAAGCCCGTTGGCCGCGCTCGCGACCCTGTGATAGGCTGTGAAGGATGTCCTATTATCGACAGCCTTCGATTTCGTTTGGCCCGCCGCTCTCCGGAGTGGTGAAGTACCTCATTATTTTCACTTCCGCCGTTTTCCTGCTGACCTTTCTTCCCGCCCAATTGTTTCACTGGGAATATCCGTATCTCTACTTCAGCCTCATCCCCTATGCCGTCACCCACTTTGTTCCGCTGGCGGGAGGCTTGAGGCTGCCTTACTTCTGGCAACCCGTTACCTACCTTTTTCTTCACGGCGGCTGGTTCCACATCATCTTCAACCTCTTTGCGCTTTGGATGTTTGGAGCCGACCTCGAACGCCTGTGGGGTCCGCGTCAATTCTTGTTTTACTTTTTCCTTACCGGAATCGGCGCCGGACTTTTTGACGTGATGCTTCAGCCCAATGCCCAAATTCCGACCATCGGGAACTCGGGGGCGGTTTACGGAATTCTACTCGCCTACGGAATCCTCTTTCCCGACCGGCCAATACTGCTTTGGATGATCATCCCCATCAAGGCGAAATGGTTTGTGGTGATCATGGGCGCGATCGAATTTGTCAGCTCATTGAATGGACCGGGGACGGGAGTTGCCCACGTGGCCCACCTGGGCGGCATGCTGTTTGGCTACCTCTATCTGCGCGGCGGCGGGATGCCTTACCGGTGGCAGCTCCGTTATCACGATTGGCGGCGCGCGCGGCTGCGCAGGAAATTCGAAGTCTACATGACCAAGCAGGACAAGAAGAAAGACCCGCAGGGGCCGTGGATCAATTAGGAATTTACGATTTTCGATTTTTTTAAGAGCTCGCTCCAAAGTCGCGTATGCAAGCACCGCAGAACGGTGTCCTAATAGACTTGACCCGATTGAGTGCAAAAAGTAGATAGAAAATGTCGGGGGTTCCGTGAAGACAAAATACATTAAATTTGTGGGCTGCTGCCTTTTCAGTGTTGCGGCTCTGCTGGCCGGAGGGTCGGCCTACGCCGGGAAGCGGAAGGAGTCTCCCTGCTCCAAACCGCCAAAAGTCATTTCCAGACCACCCCTTCCGAAGGAGGAGCAGGAAAGAGCCAAGAGAATCAGGGCTCAGGGCTCTATTGAAATGGAAATCGGCGAAGATGGCAACGTCGCTGAAGCCAAAGTCGTCAACGCGTCGTCCAAGGATGCCGCTGAAATCCTTCTCGATATGGTCAAAGGGATGAAATTCGAACCACGCTCCGGATGCGGCCCGTTCAAAACCACCTTGAATTTCACATTGTCTGAATGAAACGTCGAAGCGATTTCCTCCTCTAATAGGTCTCCTGCCGGCCATGTCTCAGGCAGCTTGACACGCGAATTCTCGAGTGCTAAGTTTGCAACGTTCGATCGTTCTTTGAAAATTCATGTTCCTGCGGTGATCCCGATTTCGCCATGCGACGTCGGGAATAATAGGAAAGGCCGTGTAAATCGGCCGCGGTCCCGCCACTGTGATCGGCGAGCCAATTCCTCCCAGTCCGTCATCAGACGGACCGCCACTGATCCCGCCTAGCGGGGTTGGGAAGGCTGAGGATGAAGCGATGACCCGAAAGCCAGGAAGCCTGCCCGGGAACTCTTACTCAACCTAACTCTTCGGCGGAAAGAGTCCTGGGGAAGCGGCTACGCCTCCCGATTCCGATTCGATGGATTGGGGGGCTTTTTATTTTCCCGCCCCGATTCTTCCGGAACTCCTTCCTCCGTCAGTGACCCGTCGAATGAACGGGAAGGAGAATGAAAATGGAGTCAGAGGTCAGAAGTCAGAAGTCGAAAGTCAAAAGTCAAAAGTCAAAAGTTAAAACTGTAGTTTTCGAATTTGTCTTTGCCATATCAATTCTGCTCTCGCTTGCAATTGGCGCGGGTTGCGCGCGGGCGGCGACCATACAAGGAACTGTGCTTGATCCTAGCGGGCGGCCGGTGGAAGGCGCACGGGTCAGTTTGCTCGCGTCACGAGTTGCCGTTGGGGAGCGCGAAACCGATTCAAAAGGACATTATAGGTTTGACGATTTGAAGGCGGGCGAGTACACACTGGTTTCGAGCGCGCCCGGCCTTACGGCCACCGTCACCGGCTTGCAAATCGGGCCGGACGAGGATCGCACCGCGGATTTGCATCTTGAAATCAGCGCGGTGGAACAGCAGGTGGTGGTTTCCGCCTCTCTCGGAGGGGCGCTCGCTCCGGAGATCGGGTCCTCGGTGAGCGTGGTCACCCGGCAGGAAATGGATGATCGCGCCGCGCAATCCGTGCTCGACGTCCTCAATGGCGTGCCCGGGGTCGCAGTAAACCAGACCGGCCGGCGCGGCGGCGTCACCGGCGTTTTCGTTCGCGGCGGCAATTCCAATTACAACCTGGTGATGATCGACGGGATCGAACTTAATCAGTTCGGCGGAGACTTTGATTTTGCCCCCCTGCCCGCCGATGGCGTGGATCATGTGGAGATCACGCGCGGGCCGGAAAGCGCTCTTTACGGCTCGAACGCCGTAACCAGCGTCATCAACATCGTCACCCGGCAGGGCGAAGGGCCGCCGCACTTTACCGCCCTCGCCGAAGGCGGCAGCTTTACCACCCGGCGCTTTGCGGTGGACGGGAGCGGCCTCACCCGGGGTGTGGGTTGGGCCATGGACCTTTCGCGGCTCGATTCGGACGGCGCGGTGACCAATGACCGTTACCGAAACCAATCCGCGTTGATCAGCCTTGGATACTCGCGCAGTCCCCGCCGCCAGATTAATTTCCATTTCTTCGGCAATGCGAATGATGCCGGCGCGCCCGGGCCGTATGGGTCCGACCCCGATCAACTTTTTACCGGTATCGACACTGTCTCGCGCGATAAACAAAACATGTTCGGAGTTGAAGGCAGTTATGCCGAACAATTCTCTTCGCGCTTCCGCCAGGTGGTAACGGTAAGCGCGGCCACCAATGATTATTATTTCAAATCACCGTTCGGGGATTCCTATTCCAACAATCTGCGCGGCGTACTGAACACGCGAAGCGAGTTTACCCTCTCCAGCAAGGATTTCCTGGTGGCCGGGTTTGAATATAACCGCGAACAAACGAAAAATACTTTTATCGCCGATGCGAACAACACGCCCTTTCTCCTGCCGCGAACCAGCCTGGCCTATTTTGTGGAGAATCGATGGAGTCCCACCCGGCGCTTGTTTGTGACCACCGGAGTGCGCGCCGACGATCTTCGCACTCACTCGCTGCCCACCGACGCGTTCGGTTCGAGGCCGTTCCTGCCCGCAACCTCGATCGTGAAAATTAATCCGCGAGCCTCGGTGGCCTACCTGGTGCGCGAAGGAGCTGCGGGTAATGGCTTGGGCGCCACGCGCCTGCACTCAAGCTTCGGCACCGGCATCCGCGCCGCCAATGGCTTCGAGCTCGCGTTCACCAACAATCCGCGGTTGAAACCGGAGAAGAGCGTCAGCTTCGATTCGGGCGTCGAGCAGAGATTCCTATCCAACCGCGCGGTTCTGGACGCGACTTACTTTTACAACCGATTTGAGGATCAAATTGTTGTCCTGGGCGGTTCGCTCACCAACCTGAGCACATTTACGTCCGCGAACCTGGGCAACGCCCGCGCGCAGGGCCTGGAGTTGTCCTTGCGGGTGCAACCCACACGCTCATTGCAAATCCAGACTGAATACACCCTGCTCGACACGTCCATCCTGGCGCTTGAAAATACCAGCGTGGCCTTGTCGCCGTTCCATGTGGGCCAGGAACTGGTGCGGCGCCCCAGGAACTCCGCCTTCTATAACGTAACCTGGCGGCGCGGCCGGCTGATGCTCAACACTGACGCTTATATTCGCGGCCGGGTGCTGGACCTTGAACCGAATGACGGGACCTTCGCGTGCGTCCTCGGACTACCGTGTTTTTTCTACAACAAGGGCTACACGCGCGCCGATGCCGGGTTTTCGTTTCGGTTGCCGCGCGGGGTGGAGATTTACGGACGGCTGAACAATCTTCTCAATCAGAAGTACGAGGAATCATTTGGATTCCCCTCTCTGCACCTGAATTTTATTGCCGGGTTGAAATTCACCTTTCCCCGGGAATAATTCGGGAGCTACGGGTATTATTCACTAAGCACGGGCGGTCAGAGGTGAAGTCATTCCCGCGAAGCGAATCCACCCCTTCAGCCACTTGAGGCGGTAACGAACTGGATTCGCTTTCGCGGGAATGACCTCTCGGGGCGGGATTCAAGGAGGACGGCGGGCGATCCGCGCCAAGAAACTTACTTTTCGATTCGGTGTAACTTCAGCAGATTGGTGGTCCCGCGGCGGGAAATGGGAGTGCCGGCAATGACCGCAATGATGTCGCCGGGCTTGACCGCGCCCGATTTTCGTAGCCACGCGGCGGCCTCCTCTACCATGCTGTCCGTCGACTGGACGGGTGGCAGGTGGACGGGGTGCACACCCCAATAAAGCGCGGTGCGGCGGGTAATCTCCAGCAGGGGTGAAAAGGCAAAGACTGGGACGCGCGGCCGGTATTTTGAGATCAGGCGCGCGCTCGATCCCGACTGCGTAAACACGGCAACGGCTCTGATGTTCAGCGCCTCGGTCATGTGGGCCACACTCTCGCAAATGGATTCGGGAACTGTCATCGTGCCGCTCGCCACCCGGCGGTGGCGTCCGTGCCAGCCGTAGCGTGGCGAGATCTCCGCCGCAGAAATAATTCGCGCCATCATTCGCACCGACTCCACCGGATATCGCCCGGAAGCGGTCTCGGCGGAAAGCATCACCGCATCCGTGCCGTCAAAAATGGCGTTGGCCACATCCGAGGCTTCCGCGCGCGTGGGCCGGGGATTGACCGTCATCGATTCGAGCATTTGCGTGGCGGTAATCACCGGAACCTTCATGGCATTGGCGCGCTCGATCACGTGCTTTTGAATCACGGGAACCTTCTCGGGGGCTAATTCCACGCCCAAATCTCCGCGCGCTACCATCACCGCGTCGGTCACTTGCAATAGTTCTTCCAGGCGGTCGATGGCTTCGGGCTTTTCGAGTTTGGCCACCACCGCGGGCCGCCGCTTGGAGTGCTTCAAGAGTTGCTTGAGTTCCAATACATCTTCCGGCCGGCGCACGAACGAAAGGGCCACGTAATCGACTCCGTGTTCAAGACCGAATTTCAAGTCGGCGCGGTCTTTGTCCGTAAGAGCGGAGATCCTCAGCGGAATGCCCGGAAGATTGATGCCCTGGTGTTCCAGCAGGATTCCGCCGCTGACCACCCGGCACTCCACCTCGCTTCCGGTGACTCGCTCCACGCAAAGCTCCATTAAGCCGTCTGAGAGCAGAATGCGATTGCCCGCCTTGACCTCCTCGGGAAGCGTCTGGTAGTTGGTGGAGATGACACGCGCGTCACCCAGCTGCGGGCGAATGGTGAGCGTCACCATGGAACGAGATCGCAGTTCCACGGGCTGACCGCCCTGGAGCGCGCCGGTGCGGATTTTCGGTCCCTGAAGGTCTTGAAGCACGGCCAGCGTCTTGCCGCGTTCCTTGGCCAGGCGCCGCAACAACCTAAGGCGCGCGGCGTGTTCGGCATGCGTCCCGTGGGAAAAATTCAGCCTGGCGATGTCCATTCCGGCATCGATGAGAGCGGCAAGGTCGCGCGCTGTGTTCGTCGCCGGGCCCAATGTGCAAACAATTTTCGCTCTTCGATGTTCTGCCGGATTCTGGGACGGTAAGAGGTCGGTTGTCATTTGTATTTAGGTGTGACGGGCGGGGAGCGCGGGAGGCAGGACTAAAAACAGGTCAGGCCGCCGATCCGATCATAGATTTAAGAGATAATCTGAAGGCGCCAGATTGCCGAACCTGACCGTGTTGACGCGCTGCCCCACGACGTTGGCGAAGTACTGCAAAATCGCGGTCAGATTGACGAGGGCTTTTTTCTCTTTCAGGCGGATGGCGTGGCGCGTGACCAAGAGAAGGTATATGGCCTGAAAGTACAGCATCAGAATTCGCTCTTCCCAGGTAAAGCGCTGGTTGACGTTGGCCGCGTTCTTCAGCAAATAGGTGAGCGCCAGGTAATCGCATTTCAACGTCATTCGGAAACGCGCATAGTCCACCGGCCCGTCATATTCGTCCAATGCCTTGCGGACGGAAGGAAACTCCAGCCGATTGGCATTCACGATGGACTGAAAATAATCCTGCTGGAATTGCCTTCGCAGGATCTTTTGACAGGTGGTTTGAAGATAGAACAGAAACAACGCGGACGAGACAATTAGAATCAAGGATGCAAGAATCATTTTCCCCTCAATCATCAAATTCTTTTTACCCTGTCACCCTGGCGGGAACCATCTCGCCGGGTGCGGGCACGCGGGCAGTCACAGGCTTTCGAGTAACAGCATAAGTCCAAATTACGAGCATTCCCAAAGTGCAAAGAGGACCGATGAAATCCATCAGCATCGTGGTAAACCCGCTCGTGGGGGTCAGGGACTTAAGGGCAAAGCTGGCCGCCGGCCCGGCAAACTGTAAACCCGTCCCGCACACGAGCAAACCGAGTTCGCTCTCCTCCGAATCCATCTTTTGCACCATGATATAAAGCAACGTATTCAAAACCAGGCAAGTGAAATAGAGGTTTTGCTGGAATTCAAACATGAACATGCTAAAGAGATGGTTGTAGTTTCTGGAAATGGCGAATGTCGATATTCCGAGGACCAGGAGGAATACCAGGATGAGAAGGAGGCGGACGTGGCGCCACAAATCGGGATCTTGTTTCGCGCATGCTCGGCGGAAGAAAGCGGAAATCAACAGAAACGCGCCGAGTGCGAAGACGGTGTCCGTCAGCCAATAAAAATAGAAGTATTCCAGAGAATTGTAGCCGTAATGATGAAAAACGTACCGCCTGCCGATGCCATCAATCAACAATATTGCGGCCAGGTAGAGAAAGACACCGGTGAGGCGTTTCCATAAATTCCGGACGAGAAAAAAGATGAGCAGGCCCACAACCAGGGCCTGGACGAGATAAAAGAAACCGAAGTCCAGAATGCTTGCCGCCATAAGTGACCCGAAAAACCGCTTTCTTTCCGTTCGTCTGTTTTCGAGTCACTCGAAAAGCGCGAAATCAGACTAACGGGCTACCTTGTTCGCTGACCCACTCGGTGGTACGGGTGGGATTGGCGAACCACCAATTCCCAAGCTCGGTGGCACGGGTGGGATGGGTGAACCACCAATTGCCAAGCTGGGTGGTACCGGAGGGATGGGCGAACCGCCAATCCCCGCCACACTTTGCTTAAGTGAAACTCCAGTCAAAACAACAAGAACTGCAAGGACACACGTCAAAAAATAGTTTTTCATCAGCCTTCCTCCACGGATGCGCGTTTGCGGAAACGCGCTAAGAGATTTACGTCAATTGAACGTAACTGGAGGTAAGGCTAATAAAATTTAACCACTGAGTCAAGTACGAAACTGACCACTAAAAATACTCATGAATTATGGCACAGTATTGCGGAGTGTCAAGGCAATTCAGTTGCAGGATTTCCGGTCGTTCCTGTACCGTCACTGCGAATAACTATCATTGAATCAACTATTTGGCTGGGGCAAAAACCAGCCTCTACCAACCGTTCGGGAGGCATGGAAACGGCGAGGCTCGCGTCGCTCACCTGGCGGCCAGTTCGGCGTTATTTAGGGAGTTGGATGCTCATTGTCTGCCCCTGTATGGCCGCCGATATGTTCACGAGCAACCCAACTTGGCCCTGCTCCCATCCATCGTAATGACAAATTCTTTTTGTGAAGCGATTGACCTCCGTGATGGCGAGTGCCATCATAACTCTATGGCCCCCTTTGGGCTGGGAGCAAACATTATGTCTGAAAAATTTCGAAAGCTTTTGTGGGTACTCATTTTGGTGGGCGGCTGCACCTTCGGCTTGACGGGATTAAGCGGAAGATGGTTCGCACAACCGCAGTCAGACCAACAAACCGGGCCGGGGCCGAAACCGAACGTGGGAGAAACAGTTATTGCTCCCAAGAAGGCACAGCCCCCAACCACCATCCAGCCGGAAGAAAAGAAACCCGAGAGGATTAATCCCAATGAGATTTATTCGATCTCGACCTCGACGAACCTGGTGAACGTGGACGTAATGGTGAAAGACAATAACGGCAATCCAATATCCGGCCTGAGCAAGGTAAATTTTAAGGTTTACGATGACGGCGTGGCCCAAACAGTCTCGAATTTCGGGACGGCCGAGGCGCCCATGACCATCACCATGCTGATTGAATTCGCCAACCGTTACTGGGCATTTCTCTATAAAGCGCTCGAGTACAGTTATGGCTTCCTGAATTTCATCCAACCCAAGGACTGGGTTGCCGTGGTTTCTTTTGACATGCACACGCAGACCCTCACTGATTTCACCCAGGACCGCTCTGAAGTGAAAGGAGCGCTCGACACGCTTAGAATCCCCGGTTTCATGGAAAGCAATCTGTATGATTCTTTGGCGTGGACCATCGACCGCATGAAGGACGTCCAGGGGCGGAAAGCGATCCTGGTGGTTTGTACGGGCGTCGATACGTTCAGCAAGCTGACATACGGCGAAATGTTGAAAATTGCCAAAGCCTCGGACACGGCCATTTATCCGATCAGCGTTCTTGAATACGTGGATGTGCGCTCGGGTCGGGATAGCATGACCGCCATCGAGGCGAAAAATCAGTTGAACTACATTGCCCAATATTCAGGGGGCCAGGCATATTTTCCCCGTTTTGATGGAGAATTGCCCAGTGACTACGAACAAATCGCCGGCCAATTGCGCTTGCAATATGGCGTGGGATTTATCCCCACCAATCCAACCAAAGATGGCAAGTATCACAAGCTGAAGGTTGATTTAGTGGATGAGATGGGCAACCAACTGAGGATCCCGGATCGAAAGGGAAAGCCGATCAAGTACAAGGTGGTGGCTCGCGAAGGGTATTACGCTCCCAAGTCCTGAAGAGATCTCGAACAATGTCATACTGATCCCGTAATCGCGGGAGAAGAATCCCGGCATTTATGGATCAAGCAGTCCCGGGATTCTTCATCGGTCGCCGCGGCTGAAAGTCCGCCGATCTTTATGGCGAGCGACCTCCTCAGAATGACATTTTTCATCTGCCTGTTAATCATTCAATGCCGAAAGTGGCGGACGCCGGTAAAAAGCATGGCGAGGTTGGCCTTGTTTGCGGCGGCGATCACTTCCGCATCGCGCACCGAGCCTCCGGGTTCCACAATAGCCGTGGCCCCCGCTTTTGCCGCTTCTTCAACTCCATCGGGAAAAGGAAAGAATGCGTCGGAGGCCACCACGGTTCCTTCGAGCGAGTGTCCAAGCTCGCGCGCCTTGGCGGCGCCCAGCTTGACCGAATCCACGCGGCTCATCTGCCCTGCGCCCACACCCACGGTCACTCCGTCGCGCGCATAAACAATGGCGTTTGACTTTACGTGCTTCACCACGCGCCAGGCAAAGGTGAGCGCGCGCATTTCCTCCGGGGTCGCTTGCCGCTCCGTGACGCATTTCCACTTTTCCGGTTCCGCGCCTTGCCGGTCGCGAGTCTGGACCAAGAGTCCGCCGTCGATGTTTCTCAATTCAAATTCTGGTTCGGCGCCAGACGCTCGAGGCAATTCCAACAGGCGGAGATTTTTCTTGCTCGCGAACCGTTCCAGCGCCGGAGGTTCGTACCCCGGAGCCACTACGGCCTCCACAAAGAGGCTCGCCATCGCGTCCGCAGTCGCGCCGTCCAGCACGCGGTTGAACGCAATCACCGAGCCAAAAGCGGAGACGGGATCGGCCTTCCGTGCTCTTTCAAAACTTTCGCACAGCGTCTTTCCGATGGCCGTGCCGCACGGGTTGGTGTGCTTGATCACCGCCGTGGCCGGCTCGGGAAACTCCTCCACCAGCCGCAGTGCCGACTCAAGATCCAGCAGGTTGTTATAGGATAGTTCCTTCCCTTGCAGTTGCTTTGCCCAAGCGAGGCCTCCCGCTGATTCGGCGCGACCCCGGTAAAGCGCGGCCTTCTGGTGGGGATTTTCTCCGTAGCGTAGTTCCATGAACTTTCGAAAATTCAAATGAAGGCTCGCAGGCAGAATCCCATTCGACCGCCTTTGCAGAGTGGTGGAGATGGCGCCGTCGTAGGCCGCCGTGGCGGCAAAAGCTTTAAGCGCCAGTCGCGCGCGCGTTTCGCGAGAAACGCCGCCCTGGTTGCTCTTCATTTCCTCGAGCACGATGGCGTAGTCATTTGCATCCACAATCACGGCCACGTCTTCAAAATTCTTGGCGGCGGAGCGGATCATGGACGGACCGCCGATGTCGATGTTTTCTATGAGTTCCTCGAAAGCCACGTCCGGTTTGGCGGCGGTTGCCTCGAAGGGATAAAGATTCACCGCCACCAGATCGATGCATCCGATCCCCTGGGCGTCGAGTTGGGCGCGATGCTCGGCGCTCGATCGCACGGCGAGAATGCCGCCATGAATTTTTGGATGGAGCGTCTTCACCCGTCCATCCAGCATTTCCGGGAAGCCCGTTACTTCCGAAACGTCCCGCACCGCCAATCCGCGCTCGCGAAGCAGCTTGGCGGTGCCGCCGGTGGAGAGAATCTCGATGCCCTGGGCCGCAAGTCCGGCGGCGAATTCGGCGACTCCGGCCTTGTCGCTGACACTGATCAGCGCACGGAAGATTTTTTTCATTCATGCTCCTTGATCAAAACGGAGGGATGGAACGGTCCATGGACCGGTGGTTAGTCCTGTTTGGCGGCTTTTAGTTTAACTTTGCCCGCTTCCACGCTCACGGAGAATTGCACTTTTTCGCAGCCCAGCGATTCTCGAATCTGCTTGGTTTTATCGCCCACAAATCGGGCGAAGGCCATCGGATCGATGTTGTCCACGGACTCGCCCACGGCGCGCTTGGCCTCCACGACCGCCTTGAGTAATTGGTCGATTTTCTCTTTTTCCGACGCTGGATTGGAGCAGGTCACGCGCACCACGCCGTCCGAGGGCGGCTCGGCAACCTCGCGTCGTCTGGTGCCGAATCGTCCCCGGCCTTCTTCTTTTTCCTTGAGTTTCTTCCGCCAGAGGTCGTTGTGGACGGCGTACTTTTGGACGAGCTGGTTAAACTTGAAGCGCTGGCCGAAATTCATTTTTGAGGCGTCGGAGTATTTCTTAATTGTGGACTCAACACGAAACACCGTGTCGTGCGGAGCGCGAGGCGCGCCGCCGTTGAAATAGGCCTCGTACTCAATTTTCAGGCGACGGATGTTGTCATCGAGCTTGTTGAGTTCTTCTTCGACCGTCACAGATTTTCCTCGCCCCCGCGTTCGGGAATCAAAATTATACCGCGCCGGAAGCGCCGGGAGTCAACGGAATTGTTCAAAATGGTCAGTTCTGACTTATTGAGCATGACGAAATATAGTGACGACTTTTTTTGTAGCGCCGGTGTCCCCGCTGAGTAGTGGTTCAATTTGAGGTCGTAGCGGCGAGTCGCGGGGACCCCAGGTCGTGCTTTGGGGGTCGCCACGTGGCGGCGTAAAAGCCGCCTCTAAGTCAAACTAACCCACTACCCCCCACCGGCGGCCGTTGACTTGGCCATAAGTCAGGGGTATCTTTGGTTTTCGGCGCGCGGGGCGCATCCAGTCCGCGGAAAGGGCCAAGCCCACCCGGCAGGAATTGCACGGCTACAATCCGACAAATCTTCTTTCTGCCTGCGGTGCGGACTCAGGCCATTTACGGAAAGGAGATTCCCATGTCAAGGCAACTCCCGCCGAGTCCCAGTCTCGAACAACTCAAGAAACAAGCCAAGTCATTGTTGAAGCGTCATCAGGCCGCGGACTCCGAGGTTTTGACTCGCATTCGCGAGAACCATCCGCGCTGGAAAAACCTGTCGAAAAAACAGGCCGCCGCGTCGCCGTTCGTGCTTGCCGATGCGCAGCTGGTGATTGCGAGCGAATATGGATTCGCGTCGTGGTCCAAGCTCCAGTCTCATGTCAAGACGCTTGAAGCAGCCAGCTCGCCCGCAGAAACGATCGCGTCTCTGCGCAGTGCCGCGGGAAGCGGTGACCTGGCGCGACTGAACGCGTTGCTTGATGCGCATCCGGAACTCATTGACGAGCGCGGCGGAGAGGGCGTGAGAACGCCGCTGCACCAGGCCGTCTTCGGCAACAGCGAGCCTGCTGTCAAGCTGCTGCTCGAGCGCGGCGCCAACCCTAACATCCGCTGCGAAGGTGACAACGCGTATCCGCTTCATTTCGCCGTGGAGAAGCACCGACTCCCCATCATTCGTCTCCTGGTGGAACATGGGGCCGATACGATCGGCGAAAACGACTACCACGAACTGGGCGTGATCGGGTGGGCGACGGCTTGGGATTACATCCAGCCCAATCCCGAGATCGTGGGGTATCTGTTGGCGCACGGCGCGAGACACAATATCTTTTCCGCCGTCGCTCTGGGCGAAGCCGAGGTGATTCGTAAGCTGGTCGCACGCACGCCGAACGATCTCGAGCGGCGCATGAACGGAACGAGGATGCGCAGCATGCCGCTGCATCTCGCCGTCATGAAGAATCAACCCGCGTCGTTGACCACGCTGCTCTCGCTCGGCGCCAACACGGAGTCGCTCGACGAAGCCGGCTTTTCTGCGCTCGATCTAGCGGCGCTTAACGGCAGGCTCGAACTGGCGCAAGTGCTGCTGGAGCGCGGAGCTAAGGTGCGGCTGCCGGCCGCCGTGGCTCTGCATCGAACCGCGGACGTCGAAAGACTGCTGCGTAGAGATCCCGGCACACTGAAGCCGGGGGGACGATGGGGCAATTTGATCGTTCGAGCCAGCGAACGCGCACCGGGCGATGTGATCGAGACGCTGATCCGCCATGGGGCGTCGGTTAATGTACACGACGACCCGAAGACCTCAATCGACTCGACGAGCGGATACACACCGCTGCATGCGGCGGCGTGGCACGGCAACTTGAGCGCGATTGATGTGTTGATGGCGCAAGGCGCAGATGTCCGCGCGCGGGAAGAGAAGTATCACGGCACGCCGGCCGGATGGGCCGACTACGCCGGTCACAAAGAAGCCCGCGACCTGATCTTGCGCGGGTCGATCGACATCATCGAGGCGATCCAATACGACATGTCGCAACGCGTCAAAGCCGTTATGGAAGAAGACCCCGCAGCGTTAAACCGGCCTTTCCGCGACTACGGCCTGTTTCCCCTGGACGCTGAAGGTTGGCACACTCCGCTGGCCTACGCCGTTAAGCGCGGTCGTGAAGAGATCGTACGACTGCTGATCGAACGCGGCGCAGTTGTGACGTTACGGTCGCCCGAAGGCGAGACACTGAGCGAGATCGCGCAAAAGGCAGGCCATCGAGAGATCACGCTGATTCTCGACGAAGCAGAGGGAAGGGACGAAGCCCGAAGCTAGATAAACTGCCAATCTATACGTTGAGGATCGTGGGTGGGTAGCCTCAGTCAGCGATTTCCTGACTGTGGGTTTTTCGTCGGAAAAGCCCATGGTCAATCAAACACCGCTTGAGCGTGGTTACCGCTGCCGGCAGGTGACGCAGACATCGGTTCATGATGTCTGCGGCGGAAACAGAGTTCAGATCTGCATGGTGACGAGGGAATATCAAGCGAAAAGAGAAGGCCAATCAATTTTTGGCGTGGGGATGAAACACTTCGCCTTGACGAGGATTGCCACGGACGGGCCGCGCCTCCCGCTATCGGATGTATTTCGGGTGATGCTTCACAATCCAGCCCTCGGCCACTTCCTGGAATTCGGCGACCTTTTCCAGTAGTTCCTTAGCTTGTGAGGGTGTGGCAACCTCCGCGTAGTCGTAGTCGATCACATTCCTCATGCGCCGGCAGGTTTCAAAGTAATCCGTTATGTAGTTGCCGGGCGGACCGAGCACGAGCCCCGCGGCTTCGATAGTCGTTTGGTGATGTCCGGGCATGGAAGATGAGACCCGGTAGCCGGCACAGGCGAGCACGATTTTGGAAAGTTGGAGAGCGCCGTTGTAGGCGGTGGCGAAAGTGCGGTCGGCAGAAAGGCCCGGAACGGCCGCATCGTGCAGATCGGGGGCGACGAGTTTTCGCAGTCCGGCAATCTCGTTCGCGCTGGTGGAGTGGCGCTCAAGACGCTTGCCGGCCAAAAGCATGGTTAAACTCACGGGCGTCTCCCATGACGAATATCTTTTTCGAGCCTAACACAGTGGTCACAAAATGCCGGCGAGACTTTATCTTGTTCGCCCATTCTTGCGGTGAGTAAATAGCAGGATTTACAGCTCGGCTCATCTTTCGTTCCACCTTTCTGAGCGCGGGCGAGATTTCGCCCAGCCGCACCGGGCCCACAATCATCAAGTCCACATCGCTGGCCGAATGCTCCTCAGCCCGGGCCACTGACCCGTAAATGAAAGCCCAACGAATGGAATGGGAAAATGGTTTAAGCGCTGCCCTGATGACGTCCGCCAGGCCGGCGGTTTTCAGGATGATCCCGCGCAAGTCGGCGAAAATGGGGGAGTCGGTGGCGGCCTGAAAGTAAACCTGCCTGCCCTCGCGCTTGCGGCGCAGAATCCCGCCCTTAACCAGCGAGATGAGCTCGCGCTGCAAGCTCGAGGCCGGAACGCCAAGCTGACGAGCCAGTTCGCGCATGAACCACCAGCGCGCCGGATGAAGATAAGTCGCCGCCAGAATGGCCTGGCGCGTCCTGGGCAGCAAAACATCCAAGCTTGATGAATTACGCATAATGCGTAATTATGTACGCACAATGCGTAAATGTCAAGCACCTTGAATCATCGGCTACTCTTAGTCCGCATGCGTTCATAGCGAAGCCCCACCGATCCATTTGAGTAGGACTTGCATTCGGTCAGCTTGAAGTTGCGCTGCGCGAACTTGCCCGGGAAGCCGGGGATGCCCTCGCCTAACAGGATGGGGCCAACGCCGATGTAGAGTTCGTCCACCAAATCTTCTTGCAGGAAACTGCGGGCCAATTCGCCTCCGCCTGCCAGATAGATGTCTTTCCCCGGGCGGCGTTTGAGCTTTCTCACCAAGGTGGTCAGAGATCCGCCCACAACTTCGAATCCGTTGCGTTTGCCCGGCTTCCATCGCCGGGAGATTACGTAGGTGGAGATGCCCGGGGTGTCAGGCATATCGCCACTCTTGCGCATTTTCACCCAGCCAATTGCGGTCTTGCGGCCCATGATGGTGGTATCGATTGTGGCGAAAAAGTCGGCCATCAACTTTTCACCTTCTTTGTCCAAGACCAGAAAATCGAGGGCACCGTCCCGCCGCGCAATATAGCCGTCGAGGCTCATTCCGAATCCCAAGATGACTTTTCGTGGCATGCCGCGATTGTAAGTGGGCGCTCGCCCATCGTCAATGCCATGCGTCAACATGCCATGCGTCAAACTGGGTAGCGTAGAGTTTGGCATTTTCAAACTCTGCGGTTTTTGGCTGAAACAGAAAGGCCATCATATCTGATCGGGCCTTTGCGCTACCCGCGTTTGGCACGTTGACCCTTTGCATCTTCTATGTTGAAATGGCCTCGCATGCCCAAACTTAGAGTCGGCGCCGCGCCGTTGGCGGCACGACGGGGGGGCCGCGTCCCGGGTGAGCCATGGCATCCTCTAAAACCCGCTCGGAAATTGAAGTGGGACCGCTCCTTCGCCAGATTCCTCCGGTGGACGAACTCCTGGGGCGTGAATCCTTGCGCGAGGTGGAGAAACGCGTTGGCCGCCGCCTCCTGGTGGAGGCCACACGGAAAACAATTCAAAGCCTGCGCACGCGTATTTCGAGCGGCGCGATCTTTGACATTTCCATCGCATCACTGGAGAAGGAAATTATCGCCGCCGCTGAGTCTTCCGCCGAATTTTCGCTTCGTCCCGTTATCAACGCTTCCGGCGTAGTCCTCCACACCAATTTGGGCCGCGCCCCGCTGGCCGCCAAGGCGGTGGAGCGCCTGGCGGAGACGGCGGGCGTCTACACAAACCTCGAATACAACCTGGACGAGGGTGAGCGGGGAAAACGCGATGAGCACACGGACCGCCTTTTCGCCCGCCTGCTCGGCGCCGAAATGACGCTGGTGGTGAATAACAACGCGGCGGCGGTTTTTCTTGCCCTCAACACATTGGCCGAGGGCGGCGAGGTGATCGTCTCGCGCGGCGAGCTGATTGAAATCGGCGGGGCCTTCCGCATCCCTGACATCTGCGGCAAAAGCGGCGCAGTATTGCGCGAGGTTGGCACCACCAACCGCACGCGATTGAGCGACTATACCGATGCGATCAATGACCGCACGCGCGCCATCCTGCGAGTTCATCCCAGCAATTTTCGCGTGGTGGGATTCACCGAGCGTCCAGAACTTGCCGAAGTGGTCGCCCTGGCGCACGAGCATCATCTCCCGCTGGTGGAAGACCTGGGCAGCGGCAGCCTCTTTGATCTCACCGATTTTGGAATTTACGATGAACCAACCGTTGGACCAAGCCTGAAAGCCGGCGTGGACGTGATCGCTTTCAGCGGCGACAAGTTGCTGGGCGGGCCTCAGGCGGGAATCCTCACCGGGCGCCGCGAGCCACTCCTGAAGATTCGCCGCAACCCGCTCTTTCGGGCCTTGCGCGTGGATAAACTTACCATCGCCGCGTTGGAAGCCACGGTGGCCATTTACCTGCGCGGAGACCTGAACGAGATTCCAATCGTGCACATGATCCAAATTGCGCCGGAGGAGCTCGCCCGCCGCGCCGCGCATTTGGCAGAACGGATCACAGAGAATCCAGGAATGAAAGTACAGGTTCAAGAGGGCGAATCAGTGGTGGGCGGGGGCTCGACTCCGGGCCAATCCCTGCCCACCAGCCTGGTCTGCGTCAGCCATCCCAAGCTCAGCGCGCAGGCCCTGGAATCCGAACTGCGCAGGAATGAGCCGCCGATTATCGCCCGCATCGAGGGGGACCGGTTGGTGATGGACCTCCGCACCGTGCTCGCCAACCAGGAAGAACAAATTGTAGAGGCGCTGCGCGCGATTGCGGGAAAGTTTGGAGACGCTGCGGCCGGCAATGTCGCGCGGACATAGCGCTCCGCGTTGCTGAATTGGAAAACATATGAAAGCACTCTGGTTTGACGGTCAACTCGAACTGCGCGAAGTTGAAACTCCACGGCCAAAGGCCGGAGAGGCGTTAATCCGCGTATCTCTGGCCGGCATTTGCGGCACAGACCGCGAAATCCTTAAAGGGTATTCCAATTTCCGTGGCATCCTGGGCCACGAGTTCGTAGGCCAAGTGGAGGAGTGCGAGGAGAAGCAATGGCTGGGGAAACGAGTGGTGGGCGAAATCAATATTTCCTGCGGCGATTGTAGTCTGTGCATGTGGGGATTGGGCCGCCACTGCCCCCAGCGGACCGTGGTAGGCATAGTGAATCGCGACGGCGCTTTTGCCGAATATATCACCATGCCGGTGGTGAATCTGCACCTGGTGCCCGACTCCATTCCGGATGAGGCCGCGGTTTTTGTGGAGCCGCTTGCGGCGGCGGCGGAAGTCTTGGAGGCGGCGAGCATCGTGCCTTCTCCCCGCACCGTCGTGCTGGGGGACGGCCGGCTGGCGCTGCTGATTGCCCAAGTGCTGCACGGCAATGAAACCAGCGCCACCAAGGTGACCGTGGTGGGCAAGCACGCCGTAAAACTCCATCAAGCTCGATTGCTGGGCGTGAAAACCTCGGACATTGGGGTGGAGAAACTGCCCGCCGGCAGTTTTTCTCTGGTCATCGAGGCAACTGGATCGCCGGATGGTCTGGCCGAAGCCATGCGGCTGGTCGAACCGAGAGGGACGGTGGTGCTGAAATCCACAATTAATGAGCGCGCGCCTTTCGACACCTCCAAGCTGGTCGTGGATGAAATCACCCTGGTCGGTTCGCGGTGCGGCAATTTCTCCACCGCCCTCGAATTGCTGGGCGCCGGAAAGATTAAAGTCCAACAACTCATCTCGCAAAAGTTTCCCCTCGAGTCCGGGCTCGAGGCGTTTGAATATCTCAAACAAAAATCCTGCTTGAAAGTGCTGCTCACTCCGGGTTCCGGGGCATCCAATTAGAAGAGCAACCGCTCCTTGCGTGTTGACGCAATGCTGCTCCCGAAATAAGATGGCTGGCGAGGATATTTCCAATGGGTTTGCCGACGAACGGCCTTAGCCGCCGCAATTTCCTGGGTGGTTTGGGAACTCTCTTTAGCCAGGCGATTTTCATTTCATCCGCGGCCGCACCCGGGTTTGCGAAAAAGAAGAAAGCGCAGGGGCCAACGGTCTCGGATTTGTCCACCCAGATTGAAAGCCTGGGCCGCCAACTTGTGTCAGTGCCGCTGGACGAGTGTGATCCGTTGACCAGCCAGGTGCAACAATTGGTGCTGGACGACCTTCAAAATTGGATCACCAAGAACCCGCCCGGCCCTGCCCCCGACGGCATGTCCTACGACGTCCGGATCCGAAAGGAAATGGAGTTCGCTTTTTCCAAATTGCAATACCCCGCCTTCGGCCAGCCCCAAGTGCTTTCGGGGCCTTGGAATGGGAGTGTCGTCACAGCGTGCGGATATACGCTGGGCTGGTCCGACTTTGACCGCGCCAATGTGGTAGCACTGTATGATACTCATGATGGCAAGACCAGCTTGAGCGGAGTGGACCACTTCGTTCAGTACACCGACCTTCACCTCAAAATCTTTCCCGGACCCGATCCTTCCAGTTTCCGCTTTCTCGCTTACGGGTTACGGCTGGGCAAGAGCCAGCCCCGGCTCTCCGCTGCTTTGTATGGGTATGATGGGCAATCATTGAAATCTTTGTGGCAGGTCCGCGACCTTTATGACGGGAAGCTGGAATTAACCAATGGTGTGCTGGTGATCCGCTATTTGAAAGAAGAAGAATATATCCACGCGCTAACTTATAATCGAAAGCCCCTGCGGCACATGGCCACCTACAAACCCTCCGCCCAGGGCCTCGCACTAGACAACGATCACGAGATTCCGTTCTGAAATACAGTTCACAGCCAAAATGAGTTGTTCAGATTTTGACTGCTAACTGTCGACTGTGAAAAGTCAACTTACTTATTTACCCTGTCTTTGTAAGCGCCCTCGGCTGTATCCACTCGAATGGTCTCGCCTTCGTTGATAAAGGGAGGGACCTGCACCACCAGCCCGGTTTCGAGTCTTGCGGCTTTGGTCACGTTGGTGGCTGAACCGCCCTTGATGCCAGGCTCCGTCTCAACCACCTTCAGGTCCACGGTGGCCGGAAGTTCAACGTCTACGGGCATGCCTTCGAAATAAACCACCTTCAGCATGACGTCCGGGACCAGATACGACGCGCGATCGGCCACAATATCCTTGTTCAGGTGCACCTGCTCATAGTTGGCGGTGTTCATAAAGTGGTAGGAGTCACCGTCCGAATACAAATATTGCATCTCGGTTTCATCCAGAATGGCGCGCTCCACGTCGTCCGTGGACCTGAACCGATAGTCACTGATGGCTCCCGTGCGCAGGTTCCGCATGCGCGCTTGCACAAACGCCCGCAGGTTGCCCGGTGTGCGATGCTCGGCTTTGTGAATGGAGTATAGCTCTCCATTGTGTCTGACAACCATTCCGGGACGCAGGTCGTTCGCGTTCATAATTCATCCTCTTTCAATTTTGAAGTGGGCTTAAAACCAGGGAAGCGTTCGAGTCGGAGTTCATTCCTGCAAAAAGCCCCAGAAGCTTTATTCTAGCCGCTTTTGCGCGGCTACGTCAACCCGCCCGGCGGAACATCTAACCTGATGTCATCTGTAGGATGGGCCTTGCCGACCATGGAGATTCAGGAGCAGATATTTAGACAAACAATAACAGATTGAAGCCAAACTTGAAGCCAAACTTGATTGACGCCCTGGGAAGCGGTTGTTAAGATGGTAGAAGCAATTCTAGCGTAAGGAGAATCACATTTGGCCCGATTGACCCGGCACGAATTGAAGGACGACAAATTCAAGACCGCCTTCGAAGAATACGAACAATTTGCCAGGCAGCATTACCGTGAGATCGCTACGACCGTCGGGATAGCCCTGCTGATCGTGGGATTGGTGTTTGGATTGCGGTATTTGATGGACCGCGAGGAGGCTGCGGCCAACGCCCAATTGGGTGAGGCCCTGGAGACTTTCCATGCTTATGTGGGCGCTGCGGCGGTAGGAGCCATGGGAGCGCAGTCCCAATCGTTTCCGACCGCCCATGATAAATACACCAAAGCTTTGGCAGAATTTTCCGCCATGACCGAGGTGAAAGGATGGGCCACCGTCCTCCCAACCCAGCGAGCGGTTCGCATAGCGCGGTATCACATGGGTTTGTGCCAGGCGGAGTTGGGGGATGAAACCGGAGCCATCAAGACCTTAACTCAGGCGGCAGACGACCGGGATGCGCAGATCGCGTCCCTGGCGCGCTTTGCCCTTGCGGGACAACTGGTGAAGGAGGGAAAAACCGCGGACGCAGTAAAACAATATAAGAGTCTTGAGGAACATCCGACCACTACTGTCCCCAAAGCTACGGCGGAATTGGCCCAAGCGGATGCCTTGCGCGCCACCCAGCCGGCGGATGCACGAAAGATTTACGAGCAAATGCAAAAGGAATACGCGAGCGACTCCACCCTCGCTGATTCGATCCGGCAACAAATCGCCACCCTACCCCAGTAACCCGGGGCGGCGGTCCTCCACCAACCCATGGCTGACATCGCGCGCGAAACCCTTGAAACCGACGTGTTAATTGTCGGCGCCGGGCCCGCCGGACTTAGCTGTGCGCTGCGACTAGGGCAACTAATCAAGGAACACAATTCCATCGCTGCACCCCCCCCGTCTGGAGAAACTCCCCAACCCTCCCATCAGGCTCTCAGCCCGGAGAACATTTACATCCTCGAGAAAGCGGACGAAATCGGCGCCCACTCCCTCTCCGGCGCGGTGCTAGACCCACGAGCCCTGCGCGAGCTTATCCCGGATTTTGAGGCACAGGCAGCCCCTCTCGATTCTCCGGTCACTCGCGATTCGGTTTACTTCTTGACGCGCACAGGTCAGTGGAAGCTGCCCATCAATCCTCCCTTCTTCCAGAACCACGGGAACTACATCATCTCGCTGAATAAGTTCGTAAAGTGGATTGGCGAGCGCGTTGAACGCTCCGGAGTGAACCTTTTTGCCGGCTTTGCCGGCATGGAAATCCTTTATGAGGGGTCGCGCGTGGTGGGCGTGCGCACGGATGACAAGGGCGTGGACAAGAACGGCACTCCCCAGGCAAATTTTCAGGCGGGCTACGACCTGCGCGCCAAGATCACCGTCTTTGCTGAAGGGCCGCGCGGATCACTGGCCAAGCAGCTCATCCCGCGGCTCAGCCTGGACCGCGGGCGCAACCCCCAGGTTTATACGCTGGGGTTGAAGGAACTGTGGGAGATTCCTCCGGGACGTATCCTTGCCGGCGAAGTGACTCATACCGCGGGGTGGCCACTCAGCTCGCGGCAATTTGGCGGGGGATTCATCTATGCCCTCTCGGACACGCGGGTTTCAGTAGGCCTCGTGGTCGGCCTCGATTACGAGGACCCCTGCTTTGACCCTCACAATGCTTTTCAGCAATTCAAGACTCATCCCCACCTGCGAAAGCTCCTGGAAGGCGGACAGATGATTCGCTATGGCGCCAAAACAATTCCCGAGGGCGGCTATTTTTCCATTCCGTCCACCGCCATGGACGGCGCGCTGTTGGTGGGCGATTCCGCAGGCTTCCTGAACTCGCAGCGATTGAAAGGCATCCACCTGGCGATGAAATCCGGCATGCTGGCGGCGGATACCGCTTATGAGGCGCTATCGAAGGGGGACACTTCCGCCGCCATGCTCAAGTCATTTGAGAATCGATGGCAGGACAGTTGGGTGAAGGACGAACTCTGGAAGGTGCGAAATTTCCACCAGGGCTTTGAACACGGCTTTTGGCGCGGCGCCGCTCACGGGGCGCTCCAGTTTGTCACCGGCGGCCGCGGAATTCATGCGCGTTACCTATCGCACCCTGATCACGACCGGATGAAACACCTCTCTGAATTTGCTGAGCGGTCCGACGGCAAATTAAAACCGGATGGCAAACTGACCTTTGACAAGCTCTCCGACGTCTACCACTCCGCCACCCACCACAAAGAAGACCAGCCTTCGCACTTGAAAATCGCGGACTTCGACATCTGCAACAATCGTTGCACGCAGGAATATGGAAACCCGTGCAGGTTTTTCTGCCCAGCCTCGGTCTACGAAATGGAAGACAACACAAATGGGCCCGGCCAGCATTTAAAGCTCAATCCCTCGAACTGCGTTCACTGCAAAACGTGCGATATCGCCGACCCGTACGAGATTATTACCTGGGTCTGTCCTGAGGGAGGCGGCGGGCCGCACTATGATGGGATGTGAGCCGGGCGAAACCTTTCACCCTTGGCATGCGCTCATCCCTTTGGTTCGATGCTTCGCTCTCGGCGCTATAATCAACCGGGCGCACTATGGCCGATACTCCAGAAAAACTCATGGCTCCCTCGGACGGCGTGGAAACCGCCGCCGCAACCTCAACGGAGACAAAACCGCCTGAGGCTCCGCGCACTTTTACGCTATGGGAGCGGGCGCAAATTCTCCTGGCGACCTGGTTGGGCTACTTTGCCGTGCGCCTGATTGGCCCCAGCCTCCGTTGGAAAATTATCGGTTGGGAGAACCATGAGGCGGCGCGCCAACTAAAGAAGAGCTTAATCTTCGCTTTCTGGCATTGCGAGATTTTACCGGCCACCTGGTTTTGGAGAAAACGCGGCATCGTAGTGATGGCCAGCCAGAATTTCGACGGCGAATACATCGCTCGCATTATCCGGATGCACGGCTACGGAGTGGCGCGCGGTTCAAGCAGCCGTGGGGCATTGCGAGCGCTGGTGGAGATGATTCGAGCGGTGAGAAAAGGCAGCGAGGCCGCCTTCACTCTGGACGGGCCGCGCGGGCCGCGCCATGTGGCCAAGCCGGGCGTTGTGCTGCTCTCCAAAGCCACGGGCGCACCCATTCTTTGCTTCCACATCGTTCCCCGGCGCAAGTGGGTGCTTGGTAAAAGTTGGGACCGGACCGAAATTCCCCACCTGTTTACCCACACCGTCATATTTATTGCGCCCCCAATTGTCGTACCCCCCGAGGCCGACGATGACTTGCAGGCGGCGAAATTGCGCGAGGTTCAGGAGACTTTGGATGGGTTGGTGCTTCGGGGGGAGGAATGGAAGAGAATGGCAAATGGCAAAGGTTAAATGACAAATGTAAATGCAAGAACCTTCGAGTCCTGATTTTCAATCGTTTTTATTGTGTGGCTGCAAGGTGTTTGAGTTTGGGGAAAAGTTCTTGGACTTGAGCGCGTGTTTCGGCCTCGGTTCCTGAACAATCGATGACGAAATCGGCCAGACGGCGCTTTTCTTCCGCCGGCATCTGGGCGGCGATCCGGCGCGCGGCATCGCCCGGCCCAAAGCCGGCCTTGGCCATCAAGCGCTCGATCTGCTGTTCGGGCCGGCACCAGACTACAATCACCTTAAGAAATGAAGCGCCGATGCCCGCCTCGAAAATCAGGGCGGCGTCCACAAGAATTACGCCCCCCGGGTGCGAGGCGGCATACTGCACGGCCAGCCGATCGACTTCAGCGATGATTCCGGGATGCACGATGGCGTTAAGCGCTTTCAGCTTTTCAGTGTCGGCAAAGACCAACGCGCCAAGCAGATTGCGGTCGATCTCGCCCGTTGAGTCGAGAATCTCATCCCCGAAATAGTGGACGATTTCCTGGTAGGCAGTGCGCGAACTGCCGAGCAACTGATGTCCCACCTTGTCGGCGTCAATGATCCAAGCGCCCAGTTTCGCAAACATCGCCGCCACCGTGCTTTTGCCTGACGCAATGCCGCCGGTCAATCCAAAATAGGCCATAAAAGTTGTCAGTATTCAGTGTTCAGTTTTCAGATCCTGGTTGCTCCGCACTAAGAAACTAAGTCGAGCATGTGAATCGAGTTTGAATCTGACTTGATTCTCTTTCTAGTGAGGCTGGTAATCAGCGGACACAACTGTTCCCCGCCGTGCGCGCGCCGCCTGAACCGTGTTGACCATCAACATGGCGATGGTTAGAGGTCCTACCCCGCGGGGAACAGGCGTGTAGGCTCCGGCTATCTCTTTCACGTCCTCCGGTTTCACATCACCGACGAGGACGTATCCCTTGGTTTCAAGCTCGCCGAGCGGGACCGTGGGATCATGAAAAACTTCGCGCACCTCTTCCGGAGTGGTAAGGCGATTCATGCCGACGTCTATCACCGTGGCGCCGGGTTTTATAAAATCTCCAGTCACAAGTCCCGCTTTCCCGATCGCCGCCACCACAATATCCCCTTCACGCGCCACCGACGCCAGATTGCGCGTCCGCGAATGGCAGATGGTGACCGTGGCATGTTTGTGGAGCAGAAGCATGGCCACCGGCTTCCCCACGATATCGCTGCGCCCAATCACCACGGCTCGGGCGCCATTGATGGGAATCTCGGACCGCTCCAGGATTTCGATGATCCCGGCGGGAGTGCAGGGCACGAGTCCCGGCCGCCCGCTAACTAGATTGCCGATATTCACGGGGTGGAAGCCGTCCACGTCTTTGGCCGGGTCGACGGCCATCAGCACCCGCTTGGAGTCAATCTGTGGCGGGAGCGGGAGCTGAACCAGGATCCCGTCAATTTCGTCGCGCCGGTTCAAATTTTGAACCAGGTCCAGAAGTTGGTCTGTGGTGGTCTCGGCGGGCAGGTCGATTTTCTCGCTATACAGTCCCAACTCAGCGCATGTCTTTACTTTGCTGCGGACATAAATCTGGGAGGCGGCGTTGTCGCCCGTCAACACGGCTGCCAGGCCGGGGGTGATGCCGACGCGCTTCAACCCTTCGATCTGGCTGGCAAGATCCGCCTTGATTTCATCGCGAATTTTAATCCCGTCGAGAACGCGCGCGCTCACCGGAAACTCCTCAAGACTGTCGTCTTCTGTAAGTTTAGCACACCTGTTGGGACCCGTAATTCAGGCCCGTATAGGAAAGAGAGGGCATGCGCGCGCGACTCCGCCGGAAATGTGATCTACCAAGGGGGTTTCGGTGGTGGTGTCATTTGGAATTGGATCCCATTCGAGGCCCGCCGCAACGGGTCATTCCCGCGAAACCGGGAATGGCAGCAGGTCGGAGCGCCGCCGTCTGGCAAATGACACCACGACTCGGGTTTTGCAGCCCTGTGAGTTTCGATTATAATGTAGGCGGCTCGTTTAGCCCCTCAAATTGGATTCATGCGCACTGCGAAGCGAGGAAATAGGCGTGGGTGACAGGCGCGGAAATCCAGCGGACGGTGAATAGTGTCTGACGAATTTGCAGCTCCGGAAACCGAAGCGCCGGCCCCGGCGGAAGTAAAGCCGGTGCTGGGCATCATCGACATCATGCGGATCCTGCCTCACCGGTATCCGTTCTTGCTGGTGGACAGGATTACGGAACTCGAGCCCGACAAGCGCGTGGTGGGCCTCAAGAATGTCACCATCAATGAGCAGTTCTTTCAGGGCCATTTCCCGGGAATGCCGGTGATGCCCGGCGTGTTGATTATTGAGTGCATGGCGCAGGTTGCCGGCGTCATGATTTACAAGGACGTCGAGGAGCCCCAGGATAAACTCATCTATTTTACCGGCATCGAGAAAGCCCGGTTTCGCCGCCCCGTCGTTCCTGGTGACCAGTTGCGAGTTGAAATGAACCTGCTCAACCGGCGCAACAATTTCGGCAAGCTGCAAGGGCGGGCGACGGTGGATAGAAAACTTGCGGCAGAGGCGGTGGTCACGTTTGCGATCGTCGATAGACCCTCGAAATGAAAGTTCATCCCACATCCATCCTCCATCCCCGGGCACAAGTCGCCAGCAGCGTGTATGTAGGTCCCTATACCGTGATCGGTGAAGGGGTGGAGCTGGGCGACGATTGTGAAGTGATGTCGCACGTGGTGCTGGGCGGCCCGGCAAAATTCGGCAAACAAAACCGGATTTTTCCTTACGCCTCGTTGGGCCAGGATCCCCAGGACGTGAAATATCACGGCGAGCCCACACGATTGGAAGTGGGAAACGGGAATGTCTTCCGGGAATTCGTTACCGTGAATCGAGGGACGTCGGGCGGGGGTGGCGTAACCAGGATCGGCAACAACAATTTGTTGATGGCCTATGTTCACATCGCCCATGACTGCCAACTGGGCGATAGAATCATCATGGCCAACGGCGCCTCGCTCGCCGGGCACGTGGAAATCGGCGACCACGCAACCGTAGGCGCCTTCTGCGGCATCCATCAATTTACCCGGCTGGGCGCGCACAGCTTTCTGGGCGCCTATAGCGTGGTCAACAAGGACATTCTTCCCTACTCCAAAACCACCGCTGACCGCCCGCTGATTGTCCTGGGGGCCAATCGGATCGGATTGGAGCGATCGGGACTGGGCAAAGGCGATGTGGATGAACTCGAATCGGCGTTCAGGTTGCTCTCCCGGTCAAAGCTCAATACGACCCAGGCCCTGGAGGCGATCAAAGCGCGCGGCTTCCAATCGGAGCACGTGAAGGCGCTGGTGGAATTCATTAAATCCTCAGAACGCGGATTTGCCAAATGATCGAAGCGCGAAAATGGAAGTTCGAAAATCGAAACTCGTAATTTCGGCTGTTTTCAAATTTCGGTACCCCAGTTTCCATATTCCAGTTTCGAGATTCACAGGTTTGCACCACCTATGAAATCCTCCAATGGATCAAACTCCGGCAATCGCTTTGCCGTCATCGCAGGCAACGGGCGCTTTCCTTTTCTCGTTCTGGATGCGGCGCGCGACCAGGCCATCCATCCCCTGGTGGTCGCCATCAAAGAGGAGGCGTCGCCGGAATTGGCTCAGGCCACGGAAACGATCCACTGGTTGAGCCTGGGCGAGGTCTCCAAGCTTTTCGAGCTGCTCAAAGCGGAACAGGTAAACAAAGTAGTGCTGGCCGGGCAGGTGAAGCACGCTCAACTGTTTAGCTCCATTCGGCCCGACGGTCTGGTGAAGCGCGTGTTGGGAGGCCTGCATCGAAAGAACACAGACGCGTTGATTGGCGCCTTCGTGAAAATGCTGGAAGCGCGAGGCATTGACGTGGTGGATTCAACCTTGTTCCTCAAGCCCCTCTTGCCCGAGGAAGGCACGCTCACCAAACGCGCGCCGGACGAAAGCGAGATGGCGGATGTAGCCTACGGCCGCGAGATTGCAAGGAAAATCGCAGGCCTCGACATCGGTCAGACCATTGTGGTGGCGGACCGCGCATGCCTGGCCGTGGAAGCCATGGAAGGTACCGACGCCGCCATTGAGCGTGCCGCCGGCCTGAGTAACGGACGGCGCCTGGTAGTCGTCAAAGTAAGCAAGCCGCGCCAGGACATGCGCTTTGATGTTCCGGTTATCGGGCTGCGAACCATTGAGGTGATGGCCCGCTCCCACGCTCTGGTTCTGGCCGTGGACGCGGGCAAAACCCTGCTATTTGAGCGCGCGCAATTGATCGAAGGCGCGGACAGGGCTGGAATCGCGATCATTGGAATGAAAAACAAATGATGAGCGCAACTCAAAAAATACGTCTTTGTATCCGGGAATCGGAAATTGGACCCCAGCCTGCGCTGATGACCTTCAAATCGCTTTTCTCAATTTTCCAGTTTCTGCTCCCACCCCCGTCCGGCGTCTAACGTGTTCCATGGTGCTTTCACAAGGGAAAATTCCCGTTGCGGTCATCGGAGTTGGCGAGCACGGGAAGAGTCACGCCCGGCACTTCCTGGAAATTGAGGGGGCGGAACTGCTTGGAGTCTACGACACCAACGCCGCTCGCAACCGCGAAGTAGCCGCGGAGCTGGGCGTCCGGGCATTTGAAAGCCTCGATGAGGCGCTAAGCGCAGTCCGGGCCGTGAGTGTAGTCATTCCCACCACCGACCACGCCCAGGTGGCAAGCCTGGCATTTGACCGGGGGGTGGACGTTCTGGTGGAAAAGCCCATCACCCGGACAGTGGAAGAAGCGGACGCACTGGTGGACCGCGCCTCCGGGGAAAATCGCATCCTGCAAGTGGGGCACCTGGAACGATTTAATCCGGGAGTGGTGGCGGCGCGCGCTCAAACGCGAAACCCGGTTTTTTTTGAAATTCATCGGCTGGGAGTTTTCAGTCCGCGCAGCCTGGACGTTGACGTGGTCTTCGACCTGATGATCCACGACCTCGACCTCGTCCTATGGATGGTGAATTCGTCGGTGAGCGAAGTCCGAGCCGTAGGCCTGCCCGTCTTGTCTGATAAGGTGGACATCGCCAACGCCCGGGTGGAATTCAAGAATGGGACGGTGGCGAATTTTACCGCCAGCCGCGTGAGCACGGAGCGGGTAAGGAAGTTTCGCTACTTCCAGCCCAGCGAGTACATTTCCATTGATTTCTCGCGGCGCGACGCGCTGGCGCTGCAAGTGGATCGAAACGGCCCGGCGCCCAAAATCGGCTTTCGGAAACTCGAAACCACGCCCACGGAACCGCTGCGGGCGGAGCTGGAAGCGTTCATCGATTCGGTTCGGACAAGGTCTCTCCCCCTGGTCGGGGGGCGGGAAGGACGCGCCGCGCTGGCACTGGCCGAGCAGGTCATGATTTGCATCGAACAACATGCGGCCCAGGTGAAGGTGCCACTGCACCGGTCGGTGGGCTCGAGTGGCGAGATTTAGGGATTTTGTAATTGCGGTACAGGACTTAATCAAGGTTTTTTATGCAACCGAAGAGTGACGAACCTCAAGTTCACCTGCTGATCGAACTGGAAGCGGAAGCTGCGCGCTGGCGCCGCCGCACCATGTTTCTGCTTTCCGTGTTGTTGCACGCGGTGATGATCATCATCGCGCTGGTCTCGCCCCAGCTATTCCGAAGCGGAGCGCGAATGCTGGGGATTAACCTGGAGCCCAAGCCAAAACCGGAGAGCACTTTCCTATATCTACCCCCCGACGCCTTGAAGATGCCTCGGCCCAACACCCATACTCTCTCCGATAAAAATCGGATCGCCCAGGGCAAAGCGCCCAAGATCGATCCAAACGGCCTGAGGATGCCTTATTCGAAGGGCAACACCCCGCTACCTGAAGTGGCAGGCGGTCGCCCGGCCCCCGCTCCACCTGCGCCACCAGCGCCGAAACAGACCCCTGGAAACCCAGCTTCCGAAGGTCAGCCCAAGCCGCCTGAACCCAAGAAAGAAGACGCCCAATTGCAATTAACTGATGTTCCCACGCCAGCGGGTAACGGCGGACGTTCCCATCTGCAACTGCCAGACACAACCCCGGGCCAGGCCATCATGCGGGCGAGCCAGGAAGTAGCGCGCGGCCGATCCTCGGGCGCGATTGGCGGACCGGGGGACGGTGAAAGTCAATTCAACAATCCCAGCTCTAATTTCTCGATCGGTGGCGCCCAGATTCTTTCGGACACCATGGGCGTCGACTTTGGACCTTACTTGGCGCGCGTGGTGCTGAGCGTCCGGCGAAACTGGTATTCCGTCATTCCCATTTCAGCCCAGATGGGACAAAAAGGACGGGTGGCTATTGTCTTTGAAATCGTAAAAGACGGTTCGGTGCCAACAGTTCGCATGGTGGGTTCATCCGGCTCGGAGCCTCTCGACCGCGCCGCCCTTTCCGCCATCAATATGTCAAACCCCTTCCCCCGGCTGCCCGACCAATTCACAGGCAACCATCTGGTCCTTCAGTTTATCTTCCTTTACAACCTGGGGACTGGCCCTTGAAGGTCATGGCGCGAGAGGATAGAATTCAACTGTGAGGAGAAACCTGGAGAGAAAGACAGAGGGACCTATCCGTCCCGCCGGCACTGCCGCCGTCCAAACCAGCGGCGCGGGAACTGCATCCGGACAGATTCCTTCACGATCCTTTGCCACCCATGCTTCGTCCTTCGCGAACCCAAATTCTCGGCTCATTCGTTCTATTGGGGGCGATATTGGTTCTGCTCCTATTCCGCTACTTGCGGTTTCTGGAGTGGACCCGGTGACCGCCAGACCCCACCCGCACCAGCCCGAGCAGGGTTGTCCGATGTTGGTGATTGTCGGATCCACGGCGACGGGCAAGTCCGCGCTGGCGGTTTTCCTCGCGGAGTCGCTCGGCGGCGAAGTGGTGAATTTCGATTCCATGCAGCTTTATCGCGGCTTCAACATCGGAACGGGCAAGCTGTCCCCGGGGGAACGCCGTGGAATTCCCCATCACCTGCTGGACATCGTCGATCCCGGCCAGGTTTTCACGGCCGGAGATTATGCCCGCGAAGCTGAGCGCATGCTTGTGTTTCTGCGGGAAAAGGGAAGCCTTCCCATCCTGGTGGGGGGCACGGGACTCTATCTCCGCACATTATTGTTGGGGCTTTTTGAAGGGCCCGGGCGGTCTGAAGAGCTGCGCGCCCGGCTCAAAAGAGTGGCGCATCGGCGGAGCCGTGAATTCCTCCACCGAATGCTCCGGCGGATGGATCCTCAAAGTGCGGCGCGAATCCATCCGCGGGATACGCAGAAAACTATTCGCGCCCTTGAAGTTTGCGTTCTCACTCGCCGGCCTTTTTCTTCGATGCTTGCCCAGGGCAGAGCAGGGCTCCAAGGTTTCCGCGCGATTAAAATTGGGCTTAACCCTGACAGGGAAGAACTCAACCGTCGCATTGAAGCCCGGGTGGAAGCCATGTTTAACGCCGGATTGATGGATGAGGCGCGTGCATTATTCGAGTCCAGAGCGTTGTCTTCACACTCGGAATCTCCGCGGGAGGGTCCTTTTACTTCACTGGGCTATCCGCAGGCCCTGGCCGCCGCGCGGGGAGAGCTCAGCCGGGAGGATGCCATTCGGGAAACGCAGGCCGCCACGCGCCGGTATGCCAAGCGTCAGCGGACGTGGTTCCGGCGCGAGTTGGATGTGAATTGGTTTGCAGGTTTCGGGGACGACCCCGCCATTCAGCGGGAAGTGATCGACTGGCTGGCAGGCGCCAGCTTGAATTCTAGGAGTACGGCCGCGGAGGTTGGAAGAACCATGGCCGGCTCCATGATATCTGAAACTTAAGAGGAGATAAAAATGGATAATATCAGACCTGAAAAGGCAAGGCACATGGATAAGCAACCGCAGAATATACAGGACGGATTTCTGAATTCGGCGCGCAAGGAAAAACTCGCGGTTACCATTTATCTCCTGAGCGGGGTCAAGCTCACGGGACGTATTCGAAGTTTCGATAAATTCTCAGTGGTTCTCGAAAGCAGCAGCCAGGAGCAATTGATCTTCAAACACGCCATTTCCACCGTGGTTCTGCCGCGCGCAAGCTCGGCGCCGGCGCCAGTCTCCGCTCCTGCCCCAGTGGCGGCAACCGAGGGATAACCATATCCGACGTCCCCAAGCAATCGAAACGGCCTTTCTCGCCGGCTGGACCTCCAGCCGGCGTTCGGCGCATGCGCCTCAACCGGCACTCGCACTGGCGGATTCCGCTGACCAGCCCATTGATCCGGAACTTCAGGAGTTGGCCGAACTTGCCACCAGCGCCGGGGCCAAAGTGTCGGGCTCGGTGTTGCAGCGAACCCACCAACCCGACCCCGCGACCCTGGTGGGGAGCGGCAAGGCACAAGAGATTCGCGGCCTCGCTCACGGCTCCGGAGCCGACCTGGTCATCTTTGACAATGACCTGACGCCTTCTCAGCTTCGCAACCTGGAAGAAATACTCGACCTGAAAGTGATCGACCGCACCCAGCTTATTCTCGATATTTTCGCCCGGCGGGCCCGAAGCCGCGAGGGACAGTTGCAGGTGGAGCTGGCGCAATTGAATTATCTTCTGCCCCGCCTCGCCGGCCACGGCGTGCTTCTCTCGAGACTGGGCGGAGGCATCGGGACACGCGGCCCCGGCGAACAGAAACTTGAAACCGACCGGCGCCGGATCCGCGGACGCATTCGAAAACTGAAAGATGGGATCGAGCACGTGCGTTCCCAGCGCGCCCTGCATCGCGCCCACCGGAGCGAGCGCCGGTTTCTGACCGTTGCCCTGGTGGGTTATACGAATGCAGGTAAATCCACATTGTTTAATGCGCTCACTCGTTCCAGCGTTTCCACTTCATCGCGGCTGTTCGCCACGCTGGATCCCACCGTGCGCGCCCTTCCTCTTGAATCGCGCCGCCAGGCCCTGCTCTCCGACACGGTGGGGTTCATCCAAAAACTGCCCACCCACCTCGTGGCGGCCTTCCGCGCCACGCTGGAAGAACTTGAAAGCGCCGACCTTCTCCTGCTGGTCACCGACGCTTCCCACCCTCAACACGAGCAACAGGATCTTGCCGTTGAGCGGCTGCTTGAAACTCTGTCACTCGCATCCACTCCCCGAATACACGTGTGGAACAAAATCGATCTCCCGGAGGCGGCGCAAGCTCGACGGCGTGCGACAGTCTCCGACCCACCCCACGCAATTCTCCGTGAAGCAGCGGTCTCGGCGCGGACCGGCGAAGGCCTGAAAGAGCTCTTGCGTCTGATTGACGAAAGCCTGGGAAAGGATCCCGTGGTGGAGGCTGATTTTGAGTTTTCGGCTACAGACAAAGAACGTATCGCGTTGATCCACCGGTCAGGAACGGTGCTCTCGACTCGATTTGCCAACAACCGCGTTTTCATCCGGGCTCGAATAACGGAGTCCGAAAAACTACGGATTCAAGCCCATAGCGCTGGAGCTTGAAATGGCCCCCAAGCGGCCCAAACCCGCCATTTTTGAGGGTTTCGGGCTTGTGGAAAATAATGTGGAAAACGTCCAGAGGTCAATCCGCGGGGCTCAGAGTGCGCGGACCCGCATGAATTGCGGGCGAAAGGCGGGCCGCACTCTTAAGTACATAGAAAATAAGGCGTTACGCGTCATCAGGGATGGTATTTGCGTTGAGTATATAGCCCCGCTGGGCGTCAAATATTTGTAAACAATGGCGGCGACTTTTGCACACTGGTGAAGTAACCCTCGCGCGTGTCCGTGTAGCCCCCTAGCCCTTGCCGAACCGCATAAAATCAGAGTTATTTGAACTAGCCTCGCTCTGTATTATAGGAATGTTCACAGATTTGGCAATACCGAGACGGGACGCACTGGCGTTCTAATGGCCCTGAAATTGGAAGGGGAAGTCGATTGTGATTTCCGACTCTTTTGAACTTTGGAGAACCGGTCATTCCGTTGGCTTCGTTCTCAATCTGCGCATTGCGCGTTGACACGGTAGGGGGCGTTGGTTATATTGGCAAAGAGGCGCCGGTGGAACTGCCCGCCCAACTGGACGGCCGTCCAGGCTGGCGATCCTTTCCGATTCATAGCCGCTGAGGATCACAAGCGAAAGCGAATGAACTTTCCAATTTCGCTCACCCTGCTCCGGATTTTTTTTGTGCCTTTACTGGTAGTGTTGTTGCTTACCAAAGGTGAGAATCTGGATCTCTGGGCGGTGGGGGTTTTCCTGCTCGCCGCCTGCACGGATTTCCTGGACGGCTACCTGGCGCGTAAACGCGGGCAAATCACAGCGCTCGGCATTTTGCTGGACCCCATGGCCGATAAGCTTCTCACTTGCTCCGCCTTTATTTCCCTGGTGGAGCTGGGCCTCGTTCCCGCCTGGATGGTGGTGATCATCGTGGGAAGGGAACTGGCCGTTTCCGGCCTGCGCGCGTCCGCCTCCGCGCAGGGATTTGTGCTTGAAGCTTCCGACCTCGGCAAAACAAAAATGGTTCTCCAGGTGGTGTCCATCACCGTCATCGTGCTGGGACAACACTACGCTGTGATTGGAAATTTTCACGTGGGCGTTGTCCTGCTCTGGCTGGTCATGCTCTTTGCGCTCGCTTCCGCGGCGCAATACTTCTGGGGTTTCTGGAAGAAACTGAATAGGGGCGTGGATCAGTCCCAGCCCAACGCCATGATTTTCCGGGTGGGAGAGCAGAAGCGGGAGGAAAAGGAGCCGCAGGAAAGAGATGTTGCCGCTCGCTGAAATTCAGCAACAAATTCTTTTGCGCCTCGCGCGCGAGGCGGTGGAGGCAAGCGCGCGCAACCTTCGCCTTCCCGAGATGGCCGCGCCGCCGGATTTCTCCGCAGAATGTTTTGGAGCTTTTGTCAGCTTGCACAAAGGGGAACTTTTGCGGGGCTGCATCGGGCACATCGAGGCGTTGAAACCGCTGGCTCAGACGGTGCGTGAATGCGCGTTTTCAGCGGCCATGTTCGATCCGCGCTTTCACCCCGTGACGCCGGAAGAACTGGACGAATTGCGGATTGAGATTTCCGTGCTTTCTCCTTTTTTTGATATTGTCGCCGAGCAGGTGGAAGTGGGCTTGCACGGCCTGCTCATTTCCCGCGGTGCTCAACGCGGTTTGCTGTTGCCGCAAGTTGCCGTGCATTGGAATTGGGACCGCGAACGCTTTCTCATCGAAACGTGCCGAAAAGCCGGCTTGAATGAAGCCGCCTGGAGGCACGGCGCCCGAATCCAGGCCTTTACCGCCCAGGTCTTCGCCGAGGCTGCCCATCCCGCGCAAACTTCCCCTCACGCGGCCTAGTCCATTTACAACCTGAACGGTTCAGTTGTGTTTGTGTTATTGGCAACGAAGTGCCAACATGGCGCCCGCATATTGATCCAGCGGCTTAAACGCGTCGCGCAGCACGGCCTGGTATTTATTCAAGTCGTAGCCCCCCAGCCTTCCCGGAGCGTCCAGGCGCGGTGGCGGATGATCCTGACCGTCGGAATGACAACGACTGTGACGACCCCGCTGAACCCAGGTAAGCGATTTGGCGTGGCGAGCGCCTACATTCAACGGGATTATGGGCGAGTGTCGGCGAACTGTTGGATTCGCCGCACATGGATTTGGCGCTCTCGTTTGCGGGTCTGGGCGATGTCGTAGGAGGCTCGCATTCGCAGGAGCGTGTCCATCCTCACCCCAAAGGCTTTTTCAATGCGCAGCGCCATATTTCCGGAAAGGCTGGCTTTGCCATTGAGCAAGCTCGACAGGGTAGGCCGGGAAACATGAAGCGCCGCTGCTGCCCCGGTCACCGACAGGCCCGCGGGCTCGATAATCTCCGTCCGAATGAAATCTCCCGGATGGGGCGGGTTCTTCATAGGCATGGCGTTAGCTTCCTAAGTCCTAGTGATAGTCTTCCAAATTTACGTCGCAGATTTCGCGTTCCACGCTGTCGATGCAAAACGTCAAACGCCGGTTGCGAGTGACGCAGAGGCTCCGGGTCGCCTTGCGGTCGCCGGTCAGGGTGTGCACTTTCCAGCTCGGGAGCGAACGCAATTCCTGCGGGTCCTGCATGTCATCGAGAAATGCCAGCATCTTACGGAGCTTATCCACCACATCGGGGGAAACCCCCTTCGGGCTATCGTCCTCGTAGAGCCTTTTCAAGCCCTTGTGGGTGAAGTTCCGTATTTTCACCGGATCAACTGTAGCCTGTAGCCTAACACATGTCAACCGGATAATGCGGGAGAGATTAGGAAATTCATGGCCATGGGCGCGGTGGCGAAGCGCGAGAGCGGCTTGAAGGCGTCACGCAGCGCGGCCTGGTATTTGTTCACGTCGTAGCCCCTCCAGCCTTCCCAGAGCGTCCAGGCGCGGTAGCGGTCGTCGGGCCATTTGGCTTGGGCGTCGGTGATGATGTACTGCACGCTCTCGCCCGGACGCAAATGCACGCCCGCCTGGTCCAATTGCCTGGCCACGATGGCGGTGGCGCTCGACTGCTTGTACTCGCCGGGAGCGCGGGTGAGCCGGCGGCTGATGACAAAATCTTCGATGCGCAAGCCGCCGTCTTGCACGCGCGCCAGATAGCGCTCCAGCACCTCGCGGGCTTCCTCGAGCTTGCGGCAATAGCCCTCAAAGTCGCGCGCCCCGGCCAGAATGCCCAGCGCCTCCATTTGCATCCGCACTACCAGGGGCGGCGTGTCGTGCCGGCGGCATTCGAGCCCGCGAATTTTCAGCTCACCCTCTTCCGAGACGCAAAAAAATCGGTTGGGCACCGGAATCTCGCGCGATTGCTTGGAGGGCAGGAAAATGACGTAGCGATAAACGGCTTCAAGCGCCATGGGCAGACGGGTAGTCTGCTCGATTTCCAGCGTCAGGCGTTCGTAGTCCTCCCGCGTCACGCCTTCCTTCTGCACGTAAATCGAATCCACCAGCGCGTGCAGCACGCGGTAGCCCTGTTGCTCCGCGATCTCCTTCGCCACCAAAAGTTTTTCCCGCGCCAGAGCGTTGATGGCCTCGTGGGCTTCGATCTTGCCGAAGCGCGCGTTCTTGTAGCCGGTGTAGCCGAAGCAGCAGACCAGCAGCCACTTCAGCGACGAGCGGCGAAGTTTATAATTTGCGGCCAGGGACGGGGAACCAGGGATTGCCGATTGACGATTGATGATTGATGATTGCGGAAGAGCGCTGACGATTTGAAACTCCGGACTCAGCGACGCCATCACCCCGGCTCTGTCTTCTTCCTTTTGCCTTTTACCTTCTACCTTCTGCCCTTCCCTCGCACCTGGCCCCCCGCCTCCAGCCTCTTCTTTGTACCGCTGGCGCTTTTCGATCAGGCACTCCACCACGCGGCTGGTGATGCCCCGGCGCCGCTGGCAGACGTGATAGCCGAGTTCGGGAATGCGCGGAGCGTCGGGACAGCAAGGGCAGTTAACGGTTTCCGGCGACACGTTGAAGCGCGCCATGATGCTCGGAAACTCGCTCACAAAATCGAGCTCTCCGACGTTCGAAAAAAATCCCAGGCGGGGCGGAAAAACCAGGCCGCCGCGGTCCGCCCTCAGGAGTTCCGCCGGGTGCTTGGGACTTTCGGGCTCGGCCTTCTGCTCCGGAATCAGCGTGCCGTCGCGGTAGGCAAGCTCCATCTGCATGTAGGAAATTCCCGTGCCCGTGGTGGTGCGCGCGCAATACTGCACCGGAAGTTTGGTGACCCGCGCCAGTTCCCACAGGCCGTCGAGTTCGCACTCATCGGCGATGAAGGAGTTCTGCGTGTCCACGTGAAGCCGCCCGCGCAGGGTGGTGGCACTCTCTTTGAACAGAATCCGTCCGTAACTCATGTAACTGCGCGCGCGGCTGCGCTCGACGGGAGATTTTTCGCGGTTGAGCGAAAGCTCGAATCCGTTTTTCCGCGCCTGCCGGAGCAGCCCGGGAAACAGCGTGGAATCGCCCCACTCGCTCACAATCAGGTCGGGATCGTGGGCGCGCAACATACGCTCAAAGCCGAGGACGACGGGCTCCTCGGCGTCATCGAGCACGCGCCATTCGCCGTCGATGGCGACTTCCAAAGAACCGGACCGGCCGTGCTGCGGGTTCACGCGCGCCAGCCCTTCCAGGCGCGTGTGCATGATGGTGAGCGGCGGCAGCTCGTAATTAATTTCCCACTCGTCGTCACGGCACTCGATGGCGCGGACGTTGTCAGGTGCGAGGTATGAGGTGTGAGGTCTGAGGTCTGAGGTGCGAGGTGCGAAGTGTTGGGTTTTTCCTTCCCTAGCACCTCGTACCTCACACCTCGCACCTTCTATTTCCACATCCATCCTGGCCAGCGGAAAAATGTTTTTCTCCCAGCAATACACCGCCGCCAACATCAGGTCAGAGTTGTAAAGGCGAAGGCTTGCATCCGAGCGGCGGACAAACCGCGCCAGGGCCGCGTACTGGGTGGGATAGCGGACCGAAATCTGAAGGACGACGAGCGGCCGCCCGTCCCAGATGTTCATGCGCTCGGTCAACGCGCAGGTGGCCCGGCCCGCCGCGGACCGGGCGAGCGTCCGCGCCAGGCGGCGTAACTGCGCTTCCGAGCCGTGAACGTAAAAGCTGGGCGTGAACGACCGGTCAATCAATCGGCGGCGTTTCCGGTCCCCGGCCGACGGGATCAACCACAGCGTCATTCCGTCGGCTGACGGGTAGAGGTCGAGGAGCCATCCACTGAGTCTCAAGGTTTATCCCCAGAAGCGCTTCAAGAGCGCGCAGTCGAATTTCGTGATCGAGCTCGATGGTCACGTTGATTGCGTCCATGGCGTGAACGGGATATTCATAGGTGCAGGCCTGGGTGTAAAGGCGCACGCGGTTGAACATCATCTCCAGGTAGGCGCGTTCCTCGCGGCGCAAGGCGCGGCCAAAGACGCGCTCCCAGGAAACCAGTTCCTGCTCGATTAAGTCGCGGAAAGTGGCAAGGGTTCGGCCCATGGGAATCTCGAAAGATTGATTCATTGAGCCATGGGGTCATTGAATCATTGAAAGAGAAGAGCCTTACAATGGCTCGATGATTCAATCACTCAATGGCTCAATTCTTCCAGCGGACAATGAGCGCATACACAACAGTTTTGTCCGCCCTTGTTCATCGGCGCTGAACTTCCACACTTCGGTAGCCGCGGCGCAGGTTTGGTGGAAAAAGCGCTTGCGCGACGGCGCCGGCGTAAAATCAGATGAAGAAGAAAAAACCGCGATTTGTAGCGGCGGTCGAGTTTCTTTCAACCCGCCATGCGCGGGACCGCCGAACTCCAACGGCGGTCCCGCGACTGCGGGACCGCTACCATAGCGCCGCAGATCGCCGAGCGCGCGCTCGAACGCTACCCGCGCGTCCCAGTCGCGCACGTCGCCGTCAAAGTAAAGGTCGGGCAAAGCGGTGACCATCAAGACCTGGGCGGGAAACTTTTCCAGAAACTGCGGCACGCGCGCGATCAGTTCCGTGAGCTGAAAACAGGTGAAGGCGCGGGCGATTTGAATCTGCCGGCTGAATTGCTCAAAGGCGACGCCGCGCTCGCGGGCCAGGCGGGCCAGCAGCCGCGGGTCAGCCGAGTTCGCTCCGTCGAGATAGAGAATGCGTTTGCCCTCCAGCAGCAGGCGCGGCAGGAAATAGTGACTGAGCCGCGCCGTCTCTCCGCTGCCGTGAAAAACCGCCAGGCCGCGCGGCGGGACGGTCCAGGGTTTGGGTGTGGGCAGCGACGGCCCGGCGGCCGGAGCCGGCTTGTCCCGCCCTTCGATTTTCGGCGCCCGCAGTGGCGAAGCTTCGTCGGCCATAAAAATATTCCCCAGATCCGTCATTTCAAGCTTCACGAATCGTAGGCGAATAAAAAGCGAAAGTCAAGAACTTCCTAGCCTGATTAATGTCCTAATTTGAAGGCGCAATGGTGAAGGGCATCAACCAGTCGTCTCTTTGGGACTGGCGGCGCAGGTTTTGTAGCATGACCCCTCAAATGAGGACATGGTTCGCGCCATTGTCCTCCACATCATTCGTCGCGGGCGGCGTAGCCGTGCTACAATAGGCCCATGTCATGCAGCTTTTTATCTTCGATTCAAGCCACGACTGGAATGCACCGATGAATAAGATGCACTGAAGCTGGATAAGGGTAAAGGTGATCACCAATGACAGCAACATTACATCCAGTCGATTCATCGTGTGTGGACTACGCTGACTCTAAACGGCGGTTAGATATTGGCCACGAAAGACTTTGCTCCTGCCCTCCGACGCATATTAATTGTATGACAGCCAAAGAATGGCTCAAGTCTCAGCTTGGAGTTTGGGAATTCTTTTATGAAGGGAGGGATATTCGCGATAAAACTCTCCATCCCGCGACTTTTCCGATATCTTTGGCCAGACATGTTATCAAACTCTTTAGTCAGGAAGCAGAGCCAGTTCTGAGCATATTTGCAGCGGGTCGAGTGATAATTTCGGCTTGAGCGATGAATGAGGCCACTCTTAATTCTGAAATTTGCTGCGTTTGTGGCAGACGCGTCGATGAGTCAAGCTTCCTTTTTGTCAATCGAGTACCGGACCTCAATGACTTGGAAGGCAGGGTTGCTGCTGGAAGGCCATTCCCGCATGGGGAGTGGGTTTGCGTTATATGCGATAACACTGATTCGGACGGCGAGCAGCAAGACCCCGAAACAGTTTTCATTTCCATCGAATGTCGACTCGAGTTGTTGACGATCGCTTTGACCCAAAACAAATCTCGATTTAGGACCCGAAATGGAAGTAGAGGTTCGTGAAAGCGAAATCGAGGATGTTTTCGCACAGTATCCAGAACTTCTCAAGCGAGTTCTCGGCATTTCGGAGGAAATTTATCTACTCGCTCGCCAAAAACCCCTGCGCTCAGGCCGCCTCGATTTGGTGTATTCGTGTTTGAGCAATTTGCTTCTGATCGAACTTAAAGCAGAACAATTCAATAAGGCCTTCCTACGCCAGGTGCTTTCCTACCGTGATGACATAAGTTCGCTTCAGCAACAGGGAAAGTTTGTCCGCGGCGATGTACTACCATTTCTAGTTTGTACTGATTTCAGCAAAGACGCCAACGACCTGGCAGTGAGCCAAGGTATTCGCCTTTGTTCTTACGACCCAGCCGTCGTACTAGCTGAGTTCTACCGAAATGCCCCTTTGGATACCAAGTATCTTTCCGTCCTTCCCACGGATAAAGGCGTTTGGCGAATTGGCCTAAGTACAGAGTCTGTGGTCCTCGTCGAAAAACTGTCTCAGGTTCATCTCGTCGCACGGGCCAAAGCATGCTCGACAAAAACGGCAGGTAACCAACTAAGGCTGGCAGAAGAACTTGGATTGGTTTCCTTTTCTGGAAGGCAGGTTGAGCTCTCCTCGTTCGGCAAGGAATTCGTGAAAAAAGTTGATCCTCTTCTGCCAAGAGATGCCCTTTCAGTTGAACAGGCCAATCTGCTGCGGAGATTTATTTTAGCCAGGCCTTTCTTCAGCGGTGTCACGTTCGGAATAATCACCATGATTGCGTGTGTGTTTGAGCTGTCGAAGAATACTTATCCCGTTCCACGGAGTCTTCTTTCGCGTCATTTCATAAACGCGGCGGGTCTACACTTCCGGTGGAACAGCGAAAAGGCAATAAACAAAGGGGTGAGAATGTACTCGAATTACGCTATCGAATTAGGCCTTCTTGGAAAAATAGGGGATCGGTACTTCGTAACACCCAGCGGTCTGAAATTCGTGTTGTTGCTCAACATGCATAAATCCCTGAAGTTCATTGAGAGCGTAGTGAGTATCGATTGATTTGCACCCGAAATCCTATGACCCATAACACAGTAATCCATCCCAAAGTACGGATGGAAACACAAACATGCAGGGATAAGATACCCCGAATCTGAAATGTCATTTCGTCAAACAATTTCAGGACATTCAAGGACGGACCGCGGATTCATTGTTGTCGTTGATAGAACAGCAAAGAAAGTTCTTATATCTTTCGATTCGGAATCGGTTGATGAGAGGCACGCGCTGTGGCTCCAAGCTGTTAGGCAAGAGGCGGGACTGGGGGAATTGAATCCTCAACCATACTGGGGTTTTGACGACTTGGCGAGTAAGGTCCGAGCTAAGCTACACAATTGTTTTTATGCTAGGGCAGAGCGGAAAAAAGAAAACGGCAAGGAATTCTTTCGCTACACGCAGATCAAAATGCTTTCGAGATTCGGCTTTGAAAAATTCCTAAGCGCAATAGAGGCCGGCGCAGTTCTTGTAGACTTCGATGCTCGAACTGGACACAATCACGGGACTAAGTTCAGGCTTCGCCAGGACTGGCTGCCGAAGCTTTATGAAGAGAGTTTGGATATTTAACAGTTAGATTCTGCCTCGAATTTCAAATTAGGACACCACACTAATCTCTGCGGCGTGCCGAAAATAATTGTTCGCATTTCAAAAAGCGCTCCCTAAGTATCGGCGGCGAGGATCTTCCGGCAAATGCGGATGAGGCGCGGGTGGGGAATCTGCTGGCTGGCGGGCAGCATCACCAACTCGCCCCGGCGGAAGCTGCTGTAATACCAGCGGGCGAGCAGGCTCAAGTGCTCCCAGGATGGCGCCGCCGGTTTACGGGTCGCGCTTGGCTCGGCGGCGAGAGAGTCGAGCAGATTATGGAGTTGCTCGTCCAAAGACACCGGGGACGATACGTTTTCATCCAGGCAGAGCGTAGCCGGTCCGCGAAGTTCTCCGGCGCACACGCGGAAAAAGACCACGCTGTTCCCTTCCGCTCCCCGCTCCACCACCAGCGCGTGGAGTTCGCGCAAATTGCACGCCAAGTCCGGCTTCTGGCGAAGCACTTCGCGCACCTTTTCGATCCGGCGGTGAACTTTGGCGGCCTGCTCGAATTCGAGGGACTCGGCCGCCTGCGCGCGTTCTCCTTCGAGAGCACGAACCAGCGATTGGCCGTCCGCATCCAGGAACTCAACCACGCGGCTGACCTCGCCCTGGTATTCCTCATCCGTGCAGCCCGCAAAGCAAGGCGCGAGGCACATATTCATTTGAGAATAAATGCAGCCGGGATGGGCGGGGTCGGGGTTCAAGTCTTCGACGCATCGCCTGATCTTGAAGAAATCCAGAAACTCCGAGGCCCAGCGCTCCGCCTCCACTCGCGACCGAAACGGGCCATAGTAAATGGAGCGGTCACCGGAAATCCGCCGGGTGGGAAACAACCGGGGAAACCGGTTGGAGAGATTCAGTTTAAGCAAGGCCGGAGGCTTTAGCCGAAGACGCTGGCGGTAAAGCTTTGGGTAATAAAATTTATTCAGGAGGTAGAGCAGCCACTGCGCTTCAAAGCCCGACCCCACACGACTGTATTCAATCCGACCGGCCACCTCGCGCAGGCTCAGCCTCTTCGAACCGGCACCGGGTTTCCCCAGCAGACGGGCGAGCCGGCGCCGGAGGTCCGAGGTCCGGCTGAGATAAGGGGCAGCCTTCAAACCCTCCGACTCGCGGGGGAAGATGGCAAACACCGCAGGGCGGGGCGGAATGGATTCGAAAAAGGCATTCCCCTCGACGTCCGGATCGAATTGTACGGAAGCTTGAAGTTGCATCCCGTTCCTTTCGAATTCTAGTGGCGGGTTCGGGAGAGGGTCAAGGCCGAACAGCCGGCTTCAAACTACCCCGTCACAAGCTAAGTGCTAACCAACTTGTTTTATGGTACCTTGGGCTAGTATTATGGCACCTTTGGTGGGTGGACTTTGCGTTTACGATTTGGTACGCTACGCCCATAATTGCCGCTTCATATGGATTGTGGCCAACGGGAACTGAGAATGCCCGCGAGGGATGGGTGTTCGCTCTTCCGGGAAATTTCCTCCATTCATGGGGTGGGCAAGGTGGGACGTAAATGAAGATTAAGTTTTGGGGGGTGAGGGGATCGACGCCCACCCCCGAGCGGCGCAATTCACGTTACGGCGGCAACTCGCCCTGCATCGAGGTGAGGCTCGCCAACGGCACCATCATCATTTTGGATTGCGGCAGCGGCCTGCGTGGATTCGGAAAGAGCCTGTTGCGCGAATTTGCAGAACGCCCCATCCACGCGTATATTTTTGTGACGCACTTCCACTGGGACCACATCCAGGGCATTCCCTTTTTTCTTCCTCTCTACAAGAAAGGCAATACTTTCCTGTTTCACTCCGTTTCGCGCAAGGGGGTTGAGCTGGAAGGCGCCATTGAAGGTCAGATGTCCACTCCCTATTTCCCCGTGGACATGGGCGTGATGGGATCTACACGGCATTTCTATGACCTGGATGAACACCCCATCAACGTGAACGGGGCCGTCGTCAGTTCGGCTCCGCTCAATCATCCCCAGGAGTGTGTAGGCTACCGAGTAGAAGCTGATGGCGCCGTGTTCGTGCTGGCAACGGATACGGAACCGGGTTCTCCCAAGCACGATCGTTCGGTCCGCGACCTGGCCCGGGGCGCGGACGTTCTTGTCTATGACTCCCAATACACACCAGAGCAATTGATCGGGGAGAAAAAAGGCTGGGGGCACAGTTCGTGGCTCGAGGGCACTCGCATTGCCCACGAAGTGGGCGTCAAGCGGCTTGTACTTTTCCACCACGACCCCGACAATGATGACTCTTTTGTTGACGGCCTGGTGGAGCGCGCCCAGCAGGAATTCCCCAACGTCTATGGAGCCTCCGAAGAATTGGAGATTGATCTCCCCGAGGGAGAATTCCTTCGCAACAACCTTGTGGATGCCTCCGAGCGCAGGGTCGACCGGCGCTATCAGCTTGAATTGCCGTTGCGAATCGCCTGGAAAGGGTACGACGGCGAAACCCAGCAGGCGCCAGGTCTGATTCGCGATCTTTCCAAGTCGGGTATCCTGTTTATTGCGCCGGCTGAGGTTCGCCCCGATGTACCTATGCAAGTAGAAATGGTTCTTCCCGATGAGTTGACTCATCGCGGCGACGTCTCCTTTTCCTACCTCGCCAAACCCTTGCGCAGCCGGCTGGTGGATGGATCGATCGGCAAGTACACCAAAGCCCAGGCCGTGGCCGCAGCTCTCGAAGTTCCCAAGAACAACTCTTCCGGCCGCAAGGCCTTGGCCCGCAAGAAAAAGCGCAAATAACCTGGCAGTGCCCGCGGTCGCGGATTCTGCCTTCCTTTTATTTCCCCCCGAACAATACCTGATTCGAGTGGACCGCCAGGCCGGGACAGAGGGGGAATGACACATTCCCCTGTTTCCTAATTGTCATCTCTTGCCGGATGGTTGTGAGGCGTTCAGCCGCGGAAAAAACTAGCGAGCTTGTCGTAGGTGGTTTTCAGATCTTCGGGCAGCACACGCGCCTCGCCGATCACGGTGATGAAATTTGAGCTTCCAAACCAGCGTGGCAAAAAATGAAGGTGGAGATGGTCCGCAACGCCCGCGCCCGCAGCCTTGCCGATATTCATCCCCAGGTTGTAGCCGTCAGGGTGATAGGCCGCTTCAGTGGCGGCATTGAGTTTTTGCGTCATCTCCATCATCTCAGCCATGGACTCAGCCTGGAGCTCGACGATTTGAGCGACATGCGCGTAAGGCACCACCAGCGCGTGTCCGGTGGTATAAGGGTACAGATTGAGGACGATGAAATTAAAACGGCCGCGGTGCAGAATCAAATTCTCCGGATCGTGGGCCGGCTCTGCGCCTGCGAGCTTGCAGAACACGCAATGACCCGGCTGATCCGCTCCACTCACGTAGCGGAATCGCCAGGGACTCCACAAATATTCCATAGGGTTGGCGCCGGCGTCTGCGGAAAAATCCTGCAAACAATCACGCTGCCGGGCCGCCGGCCGGGGCAGTTTCGCTCGGACCTGATGCAGGGGCTTCCACGGCGGGGACGCCGTTGACCAGGTCCTTCATTTCTTTGCTGGGCTTGAAGAAGGGAATCCGTTTGGCGGGCACTTCAACCCGCGCGCCCGTTTTGGGATTGCGGCCGATTCTCGAATTGCGCTGGCGCGTGCGGAAGCTTCCGAACCCGCGAATCTCGATCTTGTCGCCACCGCGCAGAGATTTCACAATGTTCTCAAAGATGGTGTCCACGATGACCTCGGCATCTTTGCCGCTCATCTCCACCGCGCGCGCCACGTCTTTAATCAGGTCAGCTTTGGTCATCAGTCACTCCTGCGACAGAATTATGTCCTTGAGAATATCTCTCCATCAGATACCTCGTCGCATCTTACCACTAATAAGTGCAGCCGCAACAAATAGGGGGCACTGCTCCACCCGCCTCAGGATGGAATTCGGTCACCGGCCCCGGCTGCCTTTTCTTCAACCTTCGTCTCAGCAGCGGTTTCTGGCGTTGTACTTGAAGGTTTCCGCTCTGGGTTCGCCGCCGGCTCATGGTTCACAGGCTCTGCGGAAGCCGCTGGAGGTGCGGGCTCCGTCTGAACTACGGGCGAAGGCTGCTCCACGTTTGGGGCCGCTTCCTGCGCCACGCTCTCCGCGGGGGCGGGTTCTTTGGCGATTACGGATGCCACCGCCTCCACAGTAACGGCGGGCGTACTGGGCGCCGGTTCGGTGTCTGCATTCTCAGGTTTCTTTTGGGACTTGGGAGCCGGGGAGGAACGCTCCTGCCTCGGCGACGAGGTGATCCCAGCTGCCGAGAGAGCTTCGGCCATGGCGGTGGTGGGTTCCGCCTTCCTTTTCGACTCAACCGCCGGGCCCGGCGAGGATTTGCCTGAGTTTACTTCCACTCGTTTACTGCTTCGCGGAGGAGGCGGAGCAGGCGCCGGCTTCAAACTCAGACTGATCTTTCTTTCCATGGGATCCAGACGAAGCACTCGAAACTCCATTTCACTGCCAATCTCGAGTTTCGCTTTTCCGTCCGGACCTTTCTTATCGCCGAACTCAGAAGTATGGCAAAGGCCCTCGATACCCTCTTCTATTTCAACGAAGGCCCCAAAGGGCGCCATACGCGCCACCTTGGCTTTCACCAGGTCTCCCACGCGGATTCTGATGCAGAATCCATCCCACGGGTCAGACTGAAGCTGCTTCACGCCCAGCGCCAGCCGCCGGTGCTCGGCGTCAACGCTCAATACCACGGCCTTGATTTTTTGTCCCTTCTTCACAACATCGGAGGGATGCTTGACCTTCTTCGTCCAGGAGAGATCGGCATTGCGAATCAGCCCTTCCATGTCCGAATCGATTTCGGCGAACGCTCCGAAGTCGGTCAAATTGGAAATCGTACCCTCGACTGTCATGCCCGCAGAATATTTCCCCACCAGTGATTCCCACGGGTCAGGCAGGGTCTGTTTCAGGCTGAGCGAAATGCGCCGCTGGGCCACATCAACGCCCAACACGGCCACCTCGGCGGGATCGCCGGCCTTCATAATTTTCGACGGGTGCTTGGGCCGCTTGCTCCAGCTCATTTCAGAAACGTGGATAAGCCCTTCGATCCCCGGTTCCAGCTCCACAAAGGCTCCGTAGTCGGTAACGTTGGCCACCCGCCCGGAAACGCGATCGCCCACGTGATAGGTGGAGGGCACGCGCGCCCACGGATCAGGATGGAGCTGCTTCAATCCCAGTGAGACCCGCCCTTTTTCCGTGTCGAACTTCAGAACTTTAACTGTGATTTCCTGTCCCGGCTGGACCACTTCTGAAGGATGGGCAACCCGGCCCCAGGACATGTCAGTGATGTGCAAAAGGCCGTCTAATCCGCCGAGATCCACAAAGGCTCCGTACTCGGTCAGGTTTTTCACGCGGCCCGTGAGCTCCAAGCCTTCGCTTAGCTTCTGCACCAACTCCGCTTTGCGCTGGTTCGCATCTTCCTCCATCGCTTCTTTGCGGCTCACCACCACATTGCTGCGCTTGCGAATCAGCTTGATGATCTTGCAGGTGATCTCCTGGCCCAGCAGCGCGTCCACGTTGCGCAGCGGCCTCAGATCGGCTTGCGAGCTGGGCATGAAGGCGTGGATTCCAATGTCCACGGTCAGCCCGCCCTTGATACGGTCCAGCACCCGGCCCGTGACCGACTTCTTGTCATGAAAGGCCTGCTCTATTTTTTCCCAGGCTTCCAGGCGGGCGGCCTTTTGGCGGGATATGGTCACCGTGCCCTGTTTCTCATTGTAGCGGTCCACCCAAACGCCCACCTCGTCGCCGGGGGCAACGGACAACTGGCCGTCTGGGGAAACGAACTCGTTGAGCGGTACCACGCCCTCCAGGTTCGTGCCCACGCTCAGCCGCACTTCCACCTCGGTCACTTTCAGCACTTTGGCCGTTACAACTTTTCCCTGGGGAACCGCGGCGAGCTTTTCCATATCCGCGAGCATGGAATCGATTTCGGCGGATTCGGAAGCCTCAGGCGTGATGTTGGGCAGCTCGATCTGCATCTCGGGCACCGCCTCGCCATTCGAGGAGGGTGGCGTAGCATCTTCTTTTGCTTCGGCGGTGACTTCGACGCTCTGGGGCGGGGCTGGCTCTGCCGCCGGAATTTCAGGCGCACTTCCAGAGTCCCCTGGCGAACCAGAGATCTCATCCCTCACTTCCACCATAGTTTCGGTGTGATGCATATAACCGGGATTTTCTTCGGAAGACATTGCCTGGCCTCCAGCCCCCTTGAACCGACGCAGACCTTCAATTGGAATCTCCATTCTACCGTCCGATGAAAAGGGAAGTCAATGCGTTAAGAAAAATAGAAATAGTGCCTGGGGGTTTGAGAGGGTGGAATTATGGCAAATGAAAGTCCCAATGACCTGCCGGCCTAAAGGGGTGCAAGCTCAGTAGTGGTGGCCCTGGACTTGGCGCGGCCCAGATCGCGGGCATATTTGAGGGAGCCGGGCGAGTTGTATTTCTCCAGGTAGGCGAGGTCGACGGCGCGCTTCAGGCGCTCGCTGCGAGTTTGGATGGCGCGAACGGGTATCTCGCGGCCGGCGATTTGAATCGCTCCGCTCGGGTCATTCAGGAACGTGCGGTACCAGCTTCGCGGCTTAAGGCTCCACGAGCGCACGAAGACGCGGCGTTCCACCACGACGGCCCAGATGCCGATAAAGCGGTGCGGCTGCGTTCCGGCTCTGATGCGCAACACATTGCTGACGCTGATTGCGTCCACGATCTCTTTCTCGAAATGCCGTTTCGCTCTCATACGCTTGCCTGCCAATTTTCCACGTCAAAGGTGGTTCGTGCAAGTGCACCTCGAAGTTAAGCCGTTTCACCTTGACTAGAACCATCCGCCGACGAATACTTTAAATTACGGAGGAGAGAGCCCGCCGGCCTGCACAATCGAGCCCGCAGCAAGACTCAACGCATTGAGATGTCCGCCATGAAGCGCCGCCATCATACCGGGAATCGTTTCGCCGTCGCGAGCTTCACAACGGTCTCACCTTTGCTGCTGCTCGGCGGCGCTCTCCTGAACGCGCCGCCCATCCAAGCGCAGGATACCTCGCCCGAAATCACCACCCAAAACAGCCAGCCCGGCTTTGCGTTGCGCGTGCAGCGTAATGAAGTGCTGGTGCGAGTAGTTGTGCGGGACGCCAAAGACCAGGCGGTAACCCAACTTCAGAAGGACGACTTCCAGATTTTCGACAACGGCAAACTTCAGGCGATCACTCATTTCTCCCTTGATATTTCCGGGGCGGCCGGTTCATTAACGGCGCCCTCAATCTCAAATGGCACTCCGCCCGAGCCCGGCGTGGAGTCCACGCCTGCCATCCGGCTGGCCCATCGATTTATGGCGCTTTTTTTTGATGACGTCCACATAGAATTCGCGGACCTGGTCCGCACGCGTGATGCCGCCGACCACTACCTGGCCACCCAAATGAAGCCCGGAGACCGGGTTGCCATTTTTACTTCTTCGGGCCAGAACCAGGTTGACTTCACCGACGACCGCGCCAAGCTTCACGATGCCTTGCTGACCCTGCAACCACGGCCGATGTCTACTGGTGTCTCCGAGTGCCCCGAGATTCTTCCTAATCAAGCCTTCAAGATCGCCGAGCAGCGAGACGATATCGCAATCCAGGTTGCCACGCAGGACGCAATCTACACGTGCTGCGGCGGTCCGGGAAATCCCTGCCCCCAGGCAGATCCTAACTACATTGATATGCAAGCCCGCCATTTGGTGGATGAAGTGGAATCTGAAACCCGGCATGCCTTGCAGGGGCTGGAACGCCTCTGCCGCCGCATGGCCGTCCTTCCAGGCCAGCGGAGCATTGTGGTGGTTTCACCCGGTTTCCTCCTGCTGACTCAGAATTACGGCCTCGCCCAGATTGTGGACCAGGCGTTGCGCCTGAATGTGGTGATCAGCACGCTCGATGCGCGCGGCCTGTACACCGATATCCTGGGCGGCGATGCCAGCGAAAGAGGTGCGGCGAGCAATTCGGCTCCCAGCACGGCGATCTACAAATCGCAATACAAGTCTGAGAACAAAAGCATGAACGGAGATGTGCTTACCGCATTGGCCTCCGATACCGGCGGCGTGGCTTTTCGCAACAGCAACGATTACGCAGGAGGGTTCGAGCGCGTTGGAGGGTTTGCGGATGCCAGCTATTTGCTGGCCTTCGCTCCCCAGGATTTGAAACCGGACGGGCGCATGCACACGCTGAAAGTCACCTTGGTCAGCAACCCCGGCCGGTACACCTTGCAGGCCCGCAAGAGTTATTTCGCTCCGAAAAAAAATGAAGACCCTGCGACTCTGGCCGCCGACCGGTTGGAGCAGTTGGTATTCTCTGAGGATGAATCGCAGGCCATCCCTTTGAATGTCCACACCCAGTTCTTCAAGACAGGCGTCGTCGCCAACCTTTCTATAATGGCCAGAATGGACATCAGCCATGTCCAGTTCCGCAAGGCCGAGAGTCGCGAACTAAACAAATTGACCTTGGTGACTGTCCTGTTTGACAGCGCCGGGAACTACGTGGACGGAAAGCGAACCGTGCTGGATCTGAAGCTGAAAGATGCAACCCTGGCCAAGCTTCGGGAAACGGGCATTAATATGAAAACAACTTTTTCCGTCAAGCCCGGCAGTTACCTGGTGCGTGAAGTCGTTCAGGATTCGGAAGGCGACCAGCTGTCGGCGTCCAGCAGCCAGGTGGAAATCCCTTAAAACAACCTTGCTTCAGGAGGCGGGCGCGGGCTGAATTTCCGCTTGACATTCGGAATCTGCCTGAGCAATATATCGCTATGCCACATATGGAATCGCAAGTGCTGGACCGCGAATTGAAAAAAGGCAGCGCCGAGCTGCTGATTCTTTCGCTGGTGGAAGCCCGGCCCCGGCACGGGTACGACATCAGCAAACTGATCGAGCAGCGCTCGCGCGGCACGTTGCGCTTCAACGTCGCCTCGCTTTACCCGCTGCTTTATCGCCTGGAAAATCGCGGATGGATTCAGGGCCGGTGGGTGGAAAAGGCTGGCCAGCGCCGGCGGCGCTATTACAGGCTGACGGCGAAAGGGCGCGAGATGCTGGCCTCGCAGCGGCGCGGCTGGCAGGTGTTTGTGGCCGCCATCAACCGCATCGCGAGAGTGGAACATGCTTGAAGAAGTCAGAAGTATGAAGTTAGAGGTATGAAGTCAGAATGATGAAGTAGCGCACAAGTAATTGCCGATTTTCGATTGAGGGTTGACGATTGGAAGAATGAGTTAGGGTTGGTCCGGTGGATTTGAATATGCCTGAGTGGAAAAATGAGATCCGCAAGAGGCTTGCGCCTCTGAAGCTCTCCCCCGCGCGCGAGGAGGAGATTGCCGAGGAACTGGCGCAGCACCTTGAGGACCGTTACCAGGATTTGTTAGTTAGGGGAAAATCGGAAACCAAGGCGCGCGACCTCGCACTTGGAGAATTGAGCAAGCAGGATCTTCTGGCGCGCCGCCTGCGACATGTGGAGCAAGAAGTAGCGCAAGAGCCCATCGTGCCGGGTGGAAGGGGCGGGAAAAATCTTTTCTCAAGCATCTGGCAGGACATCCGCCACGGCCTGCGGATGCTGGGGCGCAACCCCGGCTTTACGGCAGTGGTCGTCTTGTCTCTGGCGCTCGGCATCGGAGCCAACACGGCGATTTTCAGCCTCATCGACGCGGTGATGCTCAAGATGCTGCCGGTGGAACAGCCCGAGCACCTCGTGCTGCTGACTTGGGCTTCGCAGAGCCCACGCGGAACCGTGCCATGGTTCCTACACTCGCTGAGCGGTAACTCAGACCAGGACGACTCAGGGCGTTTCACCAGCACCGCCTTTTCATACGCGATCTTCGAAGACATTCGTCTCCAAAATCGAGTCTTCTCCAGTGTCCTCGCCATCGCGGACGCCGATCGGCTGAACGTGAGCGTAGGCGGGCAGGCGGGCATTGCCCATGGCCAGCTGGTTTCGGGCGACTATTTCTCCACGCTGGGAGTTCACGCCGCCATCGGACGAACCATCACGCCAACGGACGACACGGAGGGTGCAAGTCCGACAGCCATGATTAGCTACAGCTATTGGAATAGACGATTCGGCCGCGACCCACTCGCTGTGGGCAAAGCTATCGCCGTGAACGGGGTCCCCTTCACCCTGGTGGGTGTGACCGCACCCGAGTTCTATGGTGTTGAGCCGGGAACTTCTATTGATATCTGGATTCCCCTTCACACTCAACCAAAAATTGATCCTGGGTGGACGGCCTATGCAACTCCCGGCGAGGTCTCAAAGTTCACAGCGCGCGACGATTGGTGGGTTCTAATCATGGGGAGGCTTAAGCCGGGCGTAAGCGACCCACAGGCGCGCGCTGCACTGAACAGGGTGGTTCAATGGAGTGTGGCCGGCATCCAGCCCCCGCCACAGCACTCGCTGGATTTGGCTTCCGAACCGCCTCAGGTTGAATTGTCAGCCGCAAGCAAGGGGCTTGATTCCTTGCGCCGGGAGTTTTCCGAGCCGCTCTCTATCCTGATGGCAGTGGTAGGTCTTGTGCTCTTGATTGCCTGCGCTAATGTTGCCAACCTTTCGTTGGCACGGGCCACGTCGCGCCGAAAGGAAATCGCCTTGCGGCTCGCGCTTGGAGCGGGACGACAGCGGCTAATCCGCCAATTGCTGACAGAAAGCGTGATGCTCGCTTTCATGGGTGGCGCGCTCGGAGTTATCCTCGCTTACTGGGCCGGCGGCGTTCTCCTCTCTTTCATGTCGGGCGGCCGGAACCCGGTGATCCTCCAGCTATCCCCTGATCTGCGTGTGCTCGGTTTCACGGCGACCGTTTCCGTGCTCACGGGAATCCTGTTTGGATTGGCACCTGCTCTAAGCGGCACCCGCGTTGATCTAACCCCCGCCCTCAAGGAGGGTGGGACCAGGATCGGGGGAGCCGGCGGCCGAACACTGGGTTTGAGCAAGGAACTTGGTAAGGCGCTGGTGGTTGTCCAGGTGGCTTTGTCTCTCCTCTTATTAATCGGCGCTGGATTGTTTGTGCGCACCCTCACCAACTTGGAGAGTGAAAACATCGGGTTTGATCGCAGCAATCTTTTGCTCTTCAGCATTGACCCCACCCAGGATGGCTACAAAGGCGCGCGTCTGACAACCTTCTACGATGAACTGCGCCGGCGGATCGACGCCATTCCCGGCGTGCGCTCTGCAAGCCTGTCCCGCCATACCTTCATAAACGGCGGTGTCACTATAGATGGAATCTCCATTCAGGGATATACACCGAAAGCCGGCGAGTCAAACACCAACGCGTCGGTTAGCCTTCATGTGAATTCTGTAGGACCGGAATTCTTTGAGACCTTCGGAATTCCGCTTGTGCTGGGTCGCACGATCGGGGACAGGGATACCCCCGGCGCCCCCAAGGTCGCTGTGGCCAACAGCGCTTTCGCCCGCAAGTACCTGGAAAATGCGAGCCCGATCGGCCGGCGATTCGGCTTCGGGGATCAAAAGTCGAGCTCGGACATAGTCATTGTAGGAGTGGTCGGCGATGCGCGCTACGGTCAATTGCGTAATGAAGCGCCGCCAACAATCTACATTCCGTATGCACAAAACGTCCAGGAACTCGCTGATATGAACTTCGAGGTGCGCACCGTGGGCGATCCCTCCCAATGGATTGGCGCCATCCGTCAAACGGTCCAGGAACTCGACAGGAATCTGCCCCTGTTTGACGTCAAGACTCAAACAGAACAGATCGAGCAGGCGACATTCCAGGAACGTCTTTTCGCCAGGCTCTCGAGCTTCTTTGGACTGTTGGCGCTGACGCTGGCTTGCGTGGGACTTTACGGAATTATGTCCTATTCTGTCGCGCGGAGGACAAACGAAATCGGTATCCGCATGGCGCTAGGAGCCCAACGTAGACAGATTCTTAGGCTAATCCTGAGCAGCGCGCTGCGTTTGTTGGCAATCGGGATGGCGTTGGGATTGCTGGCCGCGTGGTGGGCGTCCCGGTTGGTCTCCGGGATGCTATACGGCCTCGCTCCCACCGATCCATCCACCATCGCCGCCGCAGTAGTGGTGCTGGCAACGGTCGCCCTTGCTGCCAGTTTCCTGCCTGCACGACGGGCGACCAAGGTCGATCCGATGGTGGCGCTGAGGTACGAGTAATTGCCGATTTTCGATTGACGATTGACGATTGGAAAATGAGATCGGTTTAAACAGTAGGGTGGAACATGCCGGGATGGAAACGGGAAATCCTGAAACGGCTGGCGGCTTTGAAGCTCTCGCCCGCGCGCGAGGAGGAGATTGCCGAGGAACTGGCGCAGCACCTCGAAGATCGTTATCGGGAGGTGCTGAGCGGCGGCGCTTCGGAAACAGAGGCGCGCCGCCAGTCGCTGGCAGAACTCAGCGAGGAAAAAATTCTGGCACAGGAACTCCGAAGGGTGGTGCACACCATGGCTCACGAGCCAATCATTCCAGGGACGAGGGAAAAGAAAAATATGCTGGCAGACCTTGGGCGAGATCTGCGCTACGGCCTGCGGACCCTCGCCAGGAGCCCGGGATTTACCTTAGTAGCTGCCCTCTCGCTAGCGCTGGGGGTGGGCGCGAACAGCACGATCTTTAGCGTGATCAATACTGTGCTCTATCGCCCGCTGCCCTTTGAGCACCCGGAGCGGCTGATGGTGATCTGGGCCACGGACCCAACGCATCCGGATGAGAAACTGCAACCACCCATAGCGGAGTCGGTGGACTGGAAAAAACAGAATCATGTGTTCGAGGACATCGCCTTGACCAGTTTCACGGAGGGAGAAACTGCGTCCGGCCTCGGCGAACCCGAGCCGATTCAAGTACAGAACGTTACTCCAAATTTTTTCAACTTGCTGGGTGTGAGGCCGGCGCGGGGACGGATTTTTCTTGCCGAAGAAATGCAGGACCAGTCCCTGGCCGTTGTCATCAGTGATCCATTTTGGAAAAGTCACTTCAACAGCGACCCGAAGGCGCTTGGAAAGACTTTCAGGATTGGGGGCGTCGTCTCGACTGTTGTCGGGGTAATGCCACCCGGGTTTGCCCCGTTCCGCGGAGGCAGGATCGACCTGTGGATGCCCATCAATCCTGAGAGCGCCCGGTACTCTGAACGAATCGATCATTGGTTGATACCCGTGGCGCGGCTCAAGGCTGGCGTCACTCGCGAGCAGGCGCAAACCGAAATGGATGTTATCGCGCGCCGGCTGGAGCAAGCCTATCCGGAAACTAATAAGGGAGTGGGCAAGCAAATCGCTCCCTTGCATGAGGTGCTCTTCGGGTGGGCCGGACGCACACTCTACCCTCTTCTTGGAGCAGTAGGATTTGTTCTTCTTGTCGCCTGCACCAATGTGGCCAATCTGTTTCTGGCGCGGACACAGACACGGCGAAAAGAATTCGCTGTGCGCGCGGCACTCGGCGCGGCGCGCAACCGGCTCATCCGGCAGTTGCTTATCGAAAGTGGACTGCTTGCCCTCCTGGGAGCCTCTTTCGGAATCCTTTTGGCGGTTTTCGGGATTAGACTTTTCCGCCTGATGGCGCAGGGCTTTCCGAATGCTGAGGCCATCAGCATCGACGGCCGCGTACTACTCTTTACGCTGGGGATTGCACTCCTGACGGGACTGCTCTTCGGTTTGGCGCCTGCAATTCAGGCATCGAGGCCGGATTTGATCGTTTCACTTAAGGAAGGCGACCGCAGGACAACCGCCGGGTCGCGAGGACTTACTCGCAAGCTACTGGTGATTTCGGAGGTGGCTCTGGCGCTCGTATTGCTTGTGGGCGCGGGCCTGATGATCAATACAATGCTTCGTCTTCAACAAGTCAACCCCGGCTTCGACGCCACCAATGTTTTGACGATGCGAATCCAGTTGCCTGAAGGGGGAAAGTATCTGGAAAGAGTCCCCGGCGGGGACATGGAAAAGGCATTGCCAACCACGACAAACTTTTACAGGCAGCTCCTTGAAAAAACTGCGGCGTTGCCTGAAGTGGAATCGGTCGGAACGGTCGGCTTTATCATGGGTTCGTACGGCCGCTCGTTCTCGATTCTGAGGCAGCCCGCACCGTCTTCTGACCAGAGGCCTGAAACCAGTTACACCGAAGCAAGCCCGGGCTTCTTCCACACCTTGCCAGTTCCGCTCAAGAAGGGTCGCTACCTCGACGAACACGACACCGAGACAACGCCGTGGGTTGCAGTCGTCAATGAAACATTCGCGCGGCGCTATTTTCCCAAGCAGGATCCCATTGGCCAGCAGATATTGATGAGGTACGAACCTTACCACCTCGATGAAGAGCGGCCGCGACAGATTGTCGGCATCATCGGCGACGTGAAAAGCGACGGCTTGGGACGACCAACGCCGCCCTTTGTCTACGCCTCCTACCTTCAGCAGCCCGCCGTGTTTCCAGGCGGCACCGTGATGGCTCACTTGAATCAAAACCTGGTGATACGAGTGGCGGGTGGCCTGCATGCCCGCGACGCCGGCTTGACGGCAGCCGTAAAGAAAGTGGTCGCGGACCTGGATCCCGATCAGCCCGTCACCGACGTCATGAGCATGGACCAACTTCTCTCGGAATCGATCACCGATCCGAAGATATACATGCAGTTGTTCGGAATTTTTGCCGGGATGGCGCTCGCTTTGGCGGCGGTGGGAATTTACGGCGTGATGGCCTACTTTGTGACCGAGCGTACTCACGAGATCGGAGTTCGGGTTGCCTTGGGCGCGCAGCGTGCCCAGGTGCTTGCGATGGTGGTTCAAGAGGGGTTGAAGCTAACCCTGATTGGCGTCGCGGCAGGGGTCGCGATGGCCTTCGGGCTCACGCGGCTGATCGCATCGTTCCTTTTCGGCGTAAAGCCCACCGATCCTGTCACATTCGCGGCAGTGAGTTTGGTACTTACCTGCGTTGCTCTGCTCGCATGCTACCTTCCCGCGCACCGCGCGACCAAAGTCGATCCCATGGTCGCGTTGAGGTACGAGTGAATCAGTGACAAGTGACGAGTGATAAGCAAGTCCATGAATCGCGAATGAGCAAGGAGGACACTTGGTGACTCCATGGAGGCATGAGATTCCAAAATCATCCCATTTTCGCCGGTGGATTTCCGCTGCAACACTTAGAGAGCTAGGGGAACGATCCTTGAACTTCGGATTCTGGCGTCGCGTGTGAGGAGGGGAATTCTCTCCACGATGCTGGTGGCGGCAATGATTTCGTCCGCCGGGTCAGAAGAGAAGTCGAGTTGCGTGCTCTTCCGTGCAATCTCCAGGGAAATGGGAAAAACGGTGAGGGCGCGCAGCCAGGCACGGAATTCCGGCCCGCCCAAATCCATGGTTATACGATTTCTTTGCACGAGCATGGCAAGCTCCCAAAGCACGATGTCGGAAATGGCGAGAGGCTCGTTGACTGCGCAGTGGAGCTCCTCTGCAGTGACGTCGCCTGTGAACAAAGCCACCAGGATGTGGGTATCAAGATTGAGCATGCCACTTCCGGCCCGTGGAAAAAATGTTCCCTCTCACCACGACCTTGCCTTTCATTGACCCAATCAGTTTCGAGTTGTCCACGGTGCGTAAGGGTGTGACCTTGGCTACCGGATGACCCTTCTTGGTGATGACGATGCCTTGGGAGCCTAGCTCGTCCAAAATTTTCAGACACTTGGCCTTGAACTCAGTGGCTGTAATCACTTTTTCCAGAGTTTTCATGGGAATATTCTAGCAGATGACCAGTCACATGACCAGAGGTTAATGGATGAAGAAAAAGTCTGGCGCCCGATCAGGTGGCGGAGTTATTCCCCTCGGACCCGGTAACCGGCCTGCTTGATGTCTTTGCGGAAGTCGGTGGAATGGATTTCAATCAGCCGGCACATTTCGTACAGGCGCGATCGCAAAGTGACACCAAATTGATTGAGGGTCTTTTCGACGTCGGGTACGCGCTCGCCTGAGGGCATGCGGACCTCTTCCCGGTCGCCTTTACCAGACCGCCGGGAATTGCGCTCCGTTAATTCACCAAAAGGAAGGGTGGTGGTGATCAGAGTTACTTTCTTCTGGTTATAGCGCGAGTTGATGATGTGCGACAAAGTTTCCTTCACCCAGTCGGTGGGGTTAGCCGAAGCCATTTCATCCAGGAGCAAGACTTCCACATCCAGCAGCGGTTGGACCACGCGGTATTCTGTGCTTTGAGAAACCGGATTGTAACTATCCTGGATTTTCTTCAGGAGCTCGCGGAAATCGAAAAACATGCACTCGATGCCCTTGCGCAGAATGAGTTCCCGCACCACGGCCACGGCCAGATGCGTTTTGCCCACGCCGGTGGGGCCGACGAAGAGCAATCCGAAGTCCACGGGATATTCCTGCACAAACCCTTCCGCCGTCACTTTGGCGGCCCGCAAATTGGGGCTGGCCAGTCCGGTGTCCTTGTCCTTTCTGACGTTAAAATTCTCAAACGCGCAGTGCTCGTAGCGTCGGGGGATGCGGGCGAAGTCCAGCAGCCTGTCCGCGCGCTCCGCCTCGCGGCAATCGCAGCGGGCCACACGGCGCACGCCACCCGCTTCAACCGGCTTCCACCCGGTGCCCCCGCACTCGGGACAATCTGCTTTGGGCATGGAGAAACTCCGCGCAAGATTCTAGCAGGAAAATGAGAGGGGATGAGTTGAGAAAAGCGAGGAAGCGCATAACAACGGTTAGCGCTCCTATGATTGTGGGCATTTCCTTTGGTGACGAACCCACAATCCATTCCAAAGCCTGGATCGGAATCCCAGGCTACTCGAGCAGAGCCCTGAAGCCCGCTTGCTCGAAGTGATGGTCGCCGGTGAGGGCTTGAGTGATGCCCTGTTGTCGCATTACGACGAAGGAAATGCAGTCGGTCAGCGACCAACCTTTGTCCGGACGTTCGGCGTAGAGCTCCACCCCTTGTTCAAAAAGGGTTAGAGTTGGCGGGATGATTGTACAAGCCGGATCACCGCGAAGGGTTGCCAGCAAGCGTGGGAAGCTTTCTCGCATGCCAGGTACAGCCAAGGCATCAGCCACTTCGGTGAGAACCCAGGTTGTGGTAAGAAGGAGATCGGAAGAGGTCTGCGAAAGGCTCAACGCTCGCGCGTGGGCGATATCACCCAAATGCAACAAGGCGAGGAAATAGAACGTGTCGGCGAAAACAGGCTTCACTTCTTATGTTTCCCATGAATGTAATGGTCGTGATTCTGCGCCAAGTCGGGAGGCCCCCCGCGGACTGTCCCGATGACATCCTTGAGTCGTTCAGCCAGCGTTTTCGGAGCCACCGGTTCCACGCGGACTTCCGTCCCCTCCGGCAGATTGGCATCCGCCGGCAAAACCACGGTACCCTTCGAAACTTTCCCCCAATAACTCACGGCCATCTCCAAGAATCTGCCACTGCGCTTTCCTTAGGATATCACAGCCCAACTAAACCTGACGCAATCAATAGAAGAACACAGGTGCTTGACTTTTCGCTGGGTTAGACCACTCGTAAGGAAAAAAAGTTGAGAGTTAGAAATTAAGAGCCTTGAACTTTCGACTTTTAACTCTCAACTTTCAATTTCTTTATTTTTTCACCGGCCGAATCATGCGCGTGGGGGCAATACGGGCGAGGGCGTTTTTGGCGCGGTCGTCTCCGGTGCGGTTCAACAATTCCCGGTTGACGAATTCGACGAAGGCCTGCATCTCGCGGTGCATGTCGTCCATGCGCTGGCGCATGTTGAGGATCACTTCGATGCCGGCGAGGTTCACGCCCAGGTCGCGCGTGAGGCTTAAAATGGCTTCCAGGCGTTCGAGATCTTCCTGCGTATAAAGACGGGTGTTGCCCTCACTGCGCGAGGGCGTCAGCAGCCCTTCGCGCTCGTAGAGCCGGAGCGTTTGCGGGTGGAGGTGATACATTTCCGCCACGGCGCTGATCATGTAGCCGGCACGGGCTCCTTTTTTCTTGCCTTTAGCCGCCATAGCGATCTTCCTGGTTCGAGAAATTGCCGCAACCAATTCGAAATGATGAACGATGAATGATGAACTTTAATTAAATTAAAAGCGTCTTAAGTTCATCATTCATTGTTCATCATTCATCGTTTCTTACTTCGCCGCCCCTTTTTCGTTCAACTCCCGCCGCGGATCGTCGGGATTCAGCTGCGCGAGCTCCCGCAATATTTCCTTGGTCCGTTCGTCGTGAACTTGCGGCACCGCAACCTGGACCTCCACAAACTCGTCTCCGCGAGCGCCGGCAACGCGCAAAGAAGGCGCTCCTTTTCCGCGCAGGCGCAGCTTTTGTCCGCTTTGCGTGCCGGGAGGAATCTTGATGGTGCTGGGGCCGTCGATGGTGGGCACCTCTACTTTGGCGCCCAGGGACGCCTCGGAGAAGGTGACGGGGACCTTCACATAAAAGTTGTCGCCCTTGCGCTCGAATACCGGGTGAGCCTCAACGTCGGTCACAATGAAGAGATCGCCCGCCGGGCCGCCGTTAAATCCCGCGTTGCCTTTGCCGGGCACGCGCACGCGCGAGCCGGTATCGACCCCGGCGGGGATGCGCACGTCAAATGTTTCCGGCTTGCGAGTCACGCCCGATCCGCCGCAGGTGGGGCAGCGCGGCTTGGTGCGGCCCGTCCCATGACAGGTGGGGCAGGTGCCGGAGAATCGCATGCTGCCCACTTGTTGAGTGGTTTTTCCGCTGCCCCCGCAGGTGGGGCAAGTGGTGGGCTTGCCACCCGCCGTGCCCGATCCCTTGCAGGTTGCGCAAGTCTCATTGCGGTTCGCGGTGAAGCGGACTTGCGTGCCCCGGATGGCATCCCAGAATCCCAGGTGCATGCGGTGTTCGATGTCGCCGCCGCGTTCCGGACCTTCGCGCTCCGGCTCGGCCTGCCCGCCGCGCGAAAAAATGTTGGAGAAAATATCCCGAAAGGAGCTGCCGCCTCCGCGCTTTTCTCCCTCGCCCCCTGGGTCGGTGAAATCAAACCCCGAGAAATCGAATCCCTGCGCCTCCGATCCACTGGGAGGCGGGGGGCCATAGCCGGTGGCCGGACCGTATCCGCCGGGAGGCATGTTGTCCGAATAAAATCCGTACTGGTCGTAAATCTTGCGCTTTTTTTCGTCGCTTAGAATTTCGTAAGCTTCGGAAAGTTCTTTGAACTTTTCTTCCGCTGATTTGTTTCCGGGATTGACATCGGGATGGAACTTGCGCGCCAGCCTGCGGTAAGCCTTGCGGATTTGGTCCGGCTTGGCGTTGCGATCAACGCCGAGCAGAGCGTAATAGTCTTTTTGGGTGCCGACGGCCATGGTTTAAAGGTTAAAGGATAAAAAGAGAATTATGAAGTATGAAGCATGAAGTATGAAACGGTAGATTTTCGAGTTTGACTCTAATGGTCAAACTTTTCCGGTCTTCAGAATTCATACTTCATACTTTCTTCCCCTCAATTTCTACTCAACTGCGCTATCGCGCCCAAGTGATCCGGACAATGCGTCCCCAGCCAGGCCTCGAGGTGCTTGCGAATATCTTTGGCGACGGGAGATTCCGTTATGGGGCCGTCCAATTGGATCTCCTGCACATACTTCCAGTGACATAAAGGGCACTCAACTCCAACTTGCGCACGATGCAAAACGTATTCCGGTTCATTTGGACGTATGGGCACCATGGGATCCTCCTGATCTGAAGCTCACCCGCCGTTTGGAGGCCACGATTCGGACGTGGCCTCCAAAACTGGGCTTACTTCAACCTTCATCCTTCACCCTTTCTTTTTTTCGTCATCCACCACTTCAGCGTCGATCACTTCGCCTTCGCCTTTGGCCTTCCCTTCTGAGGCGCCGGCCGCTTGACCTTCCGGTCCCGCGCCACTGCCCGGGGCCGCTTGCGCGTTCGGTCCCGGCGCGGCCTGCTTGTACATCGCTTCAGCGAGCTTGTGCGAAGCCTGCGTGAGCTTTTCCACTGCCGCCGTAATTTGCGACGTGTCGTTTCCCTGAATGGCTTTCTTGGCCTCTTCGAGTGCCGCTTCAATATTCTTGGCATCCGCGTCGCCAATTTTGTCGCGATGCTCTTTCAGGAGTTTCTCCGTCGAGTAGACCATGGCGTCGGCGCGGTTCTTCACTTCCACCGCTTCCTTGGCTTGCCGGTCTTCCTCAGCGTGGAGCTCGCCTTCCTTGGCCATCCGGTCAATTTCCTCTTTGGACAGCCCGCTCGAGGACGTGATGGTGATGGTCTGCTCCTTGCCTGTCCCTTTGTCGGTCGCTTTGACGTTCAGGATGCCGTTGGCATCAATGTCAAACGTCACCTCGATTTGGGGAATGCCCCGAGGAGCGGTGGGGATGCCGATCAAATGGAATTTGCCCAGGGTTCGATTGTCCTTGGCCATCGGCCGCTCGCCTTGCATCACGTGGATCTCCACCGAAGTCTGGTTGTCCGCCGCGGTGGAAAATATCTCGCTCTTCTTGGTCGGGATCGTGGTGTTGCGATTGATCAGCGGCGTCATTACGCCTCCGTAAGTCTCCACGCCCAGAGTCAGGGGAGTGACGTCGAGCAGCAACAGGTCCTTCACTTCGCCGCCCAGAACGCCGGCCTGCACGGCCGCGCCGATGGCCACCACTTCGTCGGGATTCACGCCCTTGTGCGGTTCCTTACCCTTGAATAGGTCTTTCACGATTTGTTGGACCCTGGGGATGCGCGTGGAGCCGCCCACCAGAACCACTTCATCAATTTTTTCCGGGCCCACGCCGGCGTCCTGCAAAGCCTGCTTCACCGGTCCAACCGAGCGCTGGAAGATGTCCTCGCACAATTGCTCGAAACGCGCCCTCGTCAACTTCATCGCCAAATGTTTGGGGCCGGAAGCGTCCGCGGTCACGAAAGGCAGATTGATTTCGCTTTCGAGGACGGTCGATAGTTCCATCTTCGCCTTCTCCGCCGCTTCCTTCAGCCGCTGTAATGCCATGCGGTCTTTGGAAAGATCAATGCCCTGGTCTTTCTTGAATTCATCCACAATCCAATCCATCACCCGCTTGTCAATGTCATCGCCGCCCAGGTGGGTGTCGCCGTTGGTCGACTTCACTTCCACCACGCCCTCGCCCACTTCAAGGATGGAAATGTCAAACGTGCCGCCGCCAAAGTCGTAGACCGCAATGGTCTCGTCTTTCTTCTTGTCCAGCCCGTATGCAAGGGCCGCCGCGGTGGGTTCGTTCACAATGCGCAGCACTTCCAGGCCCGCAATCTTACCCGCGTCCTTGGTGGCTTGGCGCTGGCTGTCATTGAAATAAGCCGGAACGGTGATGACGGCCTGGGTGACTTTCTCGCCCAAATATTGCTCCGCAGCATCCTTCATTTTTTGCAGAATCATGGCGGAAATTTCCGGGGGTGAGTATTCCTTGCCCAGAGCCGACACGCGAACTTCCGCGCCCGCCGCCACCACTTTATAGGGCACCGTCTTCATTTCGTTTTGAACTTCGTTGAAGCGGCGGCCCATGAACCGCTTGATCGAATAAACTGTGTTTTCCGGATTAGTGATCGCCTGTCTCTTCGCGACCTGACCCACCAGCCGCTCGCCGGATTTGGTAAAAGCAACCACAGACGGAGTCGTCCGACCACCTTCTGGATTGGGGATCACCGTTGGCTCCCCACCTTCCATTACCGCCACCACCGAATTGGTGGTTCCGAGATCGATTCCTATAATCTTTGCCATTGTCCTGCTCCCTCCTTAAGTTATTATAGCCAGCCCGTCCATCGTACTTTGTTTCTTTGCCCGCATAAGCTTAGATGCATCTACTTAGTCGACGGTTATAATAATTCTTGAGTCTATTATTGTCAAGCTTTGCCGCTATCGCATTGAAATCAAAGTAAGACCACAAGTGCCTCCTCAAGGCTTTCTTAATAATCCTTACAAACGGTGAATTAATTTTGTTGGACGATAAGGTGTATTCAGGCAGCTCCAAGATTCAGGTTTGGCACTCGCGAAGACAGGATTCGCAATCCATGTTACAATTTTGACAGGAATTTACATATGAGTCATGGAGCAAGTCTAATGTCAGAGGTTAAATTGCGTGTCACTGAGAACGGCAGGGTCGTCCTTCCGGCAGCGTTTCGCAAGGCTCTTGACATTCATCCCGGCGATCAAGTGGTGGCGCGCTTGGAAGGGGACGAAGTGCGTATCACCACGCTGAGACGGCGCCTCGAGCGAATCCAGCGCCATGTGCGTCAGTACGTCAAGCCAGGGACGTCACTCGCCGATGAGCTGATTGCGGATCGCCGTGAGGCTGCACGGCATGAATAAGATCGTGTTGGATGCTTCGGCGCTATTGGCAGTGCTCAATCAGGAGCCTGGATGGGAGAGTCTATCACCCGAAATTCTCCTCCGAGCGATTCTGAGCACGGTGAATCTCGCCGAGGTCCACACCAAGCTGGTCCGCCGTGGCGTCCCGGCCGAGGAAGCTTGGGAAGATGCCACCAGCCTGATCGCGGAATCCGTCCCTTTTACCCAAGAACATGCCAGGATTGCTGGAGGACTGGTGGCACAGACTCAATCCCTCGGGCTCTCGCTCGGAGACCGGGCATGCCTGGCACTTGCGCTCGACACGAAGTCCCCTGTCTACACCACCGACCGTTCTTGGAAGAATCTAAAAGTAGGGGTACGCATCCATGTACTTCGCTGAAAAGAGTCGGACGCACAATTGCATCATCCCATCTTGGCTGGAGGTCCAGCAGAATCATGTCACCCAAGAAGTCAAATAAGTACACAATTGACCACGCCAAGTCCGGAGTGGATAGGTCGTTCCCGAGCATTGAAACGTGGCCCAACCAGTATCGAGGCTACGAAATCACTATCACCATTCCGGAGTACACTTCCATCTGTCCGCGCACCGGCCTGCCGGACTTCGGGACTATTACCATTCACTACTTGCCCGCCAAAACGTGTCTTGAATTGAAATCGCTGAAGTACTACATCCTGGCTTACCGCAACCTGGGGATTTTTTATGAGAACGCGGTGAATCACATTCTGGACGACGTGGCCCAGGCGTGCCGGCCCAAATGGGCCATAGTCCGTGGCGTTTTTACAACCCGCGGCGGCATGCATACGAGCATCGAGGCACGATACCCGCGCAAGGGCTGAAGCACGGCCCTGAAAATATCCTTCCCAAGCTAAAATCTCGCGCCAAGCCGCAAACGACACGCAACCTGTCAATCACTCGCGAGCTTTGCGCCTTCGCGACTTTGCGTGAGCATGTGGTGCTCGGCGAAGTGCTAAGATGTGGCCTTGCGAGCCATGGGCAAACAACAATCAAACGACCGCGTGAGCTGGGTCCCCTTCGGCCTGGGGTTCACCAAGCCGCACCACTTTTTGGAGATGGTGCGCGTGGTCTGGGAAAACCGAGGCAACTTGCCTTACGCGTTGCGGATTCTCCGCCACGGAGTTTGCGACGGATGCTCGCTCGGTCCATACGGCTTGCGCGACAACACCATGCCGGGCGTCCACCTTTGCATGACCCGCCTGAAATTGCTGCGGTTGAACACCATGCGAGCGCTCGACCACGCGCATCTGGGCGACGTGCAATCGCTCCGTATCTTGTCGAATCGCGACCTGCGTAACCTCGGCCGCCTGGCATATCCCATGGTTCGCCGGCGCGGCGAGCAGGGTTTTCGCCGGGTGAGCTGGGATGAAGCACTGGAATGTGTAGCCGGTTACCTGCGCCAGTGCCCTCCGGAGCGGTTTGCCCTCTTCAACACTTCGCGCGGTCTCACCAACGAGTCTTACTATGTGGCGCAAAAAGTTGTCCGGCTGCTGGGCACCAACAATGTGGATAACGCCGCGCGCCTCTGCCACGCCGCCTCCACCACGGCGCTCAAACAGACCATCGGCGTGGGAGCGTCCACCTGTTCCTATTCTGATTGGATTGGCAGCGATTTGATTGTGCTGCTCGGAACCAACCTGGCCAACAATCAGCCGGTGGCTACAAAATATCTGTATTACGCCAAACAAAAGGGAACGAGGATCGTGGTGGTGAATCCATTCCGCGAGCCGGGTCTGGAGAATTATTGGATACCCAGCGTCACCCGCAGCGCGCTTTTCGGCACACGCCTGATGGACGATTTCTATCAGGTTCGCGTGGGCGGCGACGTGGCCTTCCTGAACGGCGTGTTGAAAACGCTGATTGAGCGCGAATGGCTGGACCGCGATTTTATCCGTGACCATACCCGCGGCTTTGATGCGGCCGCATCAGCAGTGGCCGGCCAGACCTGGGAGGAGTTGGAACGCGCGTCGGGACTCGGGCGCGATAGCATGCTGCGCTTTGCCGAGATGTATTCCAAAGCGCGTACCGCGGTTTTTGTTTGGAGCATGGGACTCACCCAACACCGCTTCGGCGTCCAGAATGTGAAAGCGCTGGTAAATGTCGGCCTGGCGCGCGGGATGCTCGGCCGCGAAAAATGCGGGCTGGTTCCCATCCGCGGACATAGCGGCGTGCAAGGCGCGGCGGAATCGGGAAGTGTTCCCGGCGCTTTTCCCGGAGATTTTCCGGTGAACGAAGAGAATGCGCAAAAGTTTGGCGAGTTGTGGGGGCATCCGCTTTCTGCGAAGCCGGGCCTGACCGCCTCGGAGATGGTGGACGCGGCCTCCCGCGGTCGCTTGGACGTTTTTTACCTGGAGGGCGGAAGTTTTATCGAGACCCTGCCCGACCCTGATTATGCCGGTCACAGTTTGGAGCGGGTCAAGTGCCGCGTCCATCAGGATATCGTCCTTAATCACTCCATGCTGCTCGACCCCGGCGAAGTGGTGGTGCTGCTGCCCGGCCAAACGCGCTACGAGCAGGCGGGAGGTGGCACCATCACCAACACCGAGCGGCGCATCCGCTATTCGCCGGAAATTCCCGGGCCCCGAATCGGCGAGGCCAAACCCGAATGGCAAATCCCAATGCTGGTAGCGGAAAAAGTGTTGGGCCCGGAAAAACGCCACTTGATCCATTTCGACAATCCTCAGCAGATTCGTGATGAGATGGAGCGCGTGATGCCCATGTATCGCGGCATCGGACAGTTGAACAAAGAGGGTGACGCAATTCAATACGGCGGACCGCACCTGTGCGCGGGCGGTGTGTGTCCCACTCCGGAGGGGCGCGCCGCGTTTACCGCCCTCGAAATTCCATCTTCGATGGCGGCCCCGCCATCCCTTGCGGGCGATGAAGCTCGCGAGAGTTTTCTTCTCACTACGCGCCGCGGCCAGCAATTCAATTCGATGATCATGGGGAAAAGGGACTTGCTCACCGGCGCCGCCCGCGACAATATTCTTGTTTCGCCACACGACGCCGGCCGCCTCGGGATTCACGATGGCGAGAGGGTTCGTGTGCGGTCCGAGATGGGCGAGTATAGTGGCGTGTGCCGCTTCGCCGATGTGGCGCCGGGAACCCTCCAGGCCTATTGGCCGGAGGTAAATGTGTTGGTTCCGCGCACGCTCGATCCGGCGAGCAAGGAGCCCGACTATAACGTTCGAGTGTTCATTGAGGTGGAAAACTCTTTATGAAACTTTGCACTTGTTTGCTGGGGATGATCATTCTTGCCGCGAATTCCGCGCCCGCTCAAAAAGCGCGAAGCCGATCCGCAGGCGGCATCGACCAGGACTACGTTCTGGCTCTCACCACCGCTGACCAGTTCATGTTCGCCTGGGCCACTCGCAATCAAGACAATGGCATGGCCTTGCTTTCGCCCCGATTGAAAAATAAATTCCCGGAGGATTATTTCCGCTATTACCTCTCAGGGCTTGAGAACCCGCATCACCAGGCATATGAAATCGGGCGAGGCAAGCGGCTGCCCTCGGGCGCGTTTTCTTTTCCGGTGGCGATGTACATGCACTATTCGGGGCAGAAAGAATCGGTTGCAGTCCCCAAACCGTTGACGATTGTGGTGATTCAGTCCGGGCCGGAAAGTTGGTTGGTGGACGAGTTGCCGGGATTCGTCGAGCCCGAGGCAAAAAATCCGTAGATGAAAGTAGGGATCCCTTACCGGGGGTTTCTAATACTTAATATGACGGCCAGTACTGGTTCCGCACAAGCTGGGTTAGGGGCAGAATCGCCCCGCCTTTCATTGCAACCTCACGAACTCTTCGATTGACAACTCCGCGTCCCGCAGAATCTTTTTGAGCAGGCCGCGTCCGACCACTTTATGGTTGGGAACGGTAATTGAACTCTTCCCAACGCAAGTGAGGCGAATATGGCTTCCGCGTTGGCGCACGGCGCTGTATCCCACTTTGGCCAGCGCTTAGACCGCGGATTTGCCGGAAAGAACGGGTAAGCGAGTCACAAGTTACAGAGTGATGGTGTGCAGGCTGATTTCTTTGGGGTGGTACGATCTCAAGATCTCACGATTGTTCTTCTCTTCGGCGATCAGCGCAATGACCTCTCGAATGTTGCGCAATGCTTCGTCCACGGTCTTCCCCTGGCTGTAGCAACCTTCAAAGAGCGGGCACTCCACCACATAGAACCCGTCCTCGTCCTTTTCAACGATCACGGGGACCTGTGTTTCCAGAGCCTTTGATGGACGCTCCGTCGAGTTTCGCATGGTTCAATCGTAGGTTATTCAACCACAAAAATCAACACGAAGCGACGGTACATGAAGCGACGGTACAATTTTACTAACCAATCCAGCATCCGCTATCTTAGGCAAAATTGAGATGCAGGGAGATTCCCAGGTTCAGAGGGCTTCTGCGTATGGACTTTTCTCCGGTGGAAACTGGAATGCAGTTTTTTTGAAGGTCGCGCGTGCTACACTTTCATCGAGGATAATCTGTGAATGAGCCTGCATGAGTACAAAACTATTGTTTATAGCCAGGAAGATGGTTCGTGGGTTGCCGAGATTCCCGCTGTTCCCGGGTGCTATGCCCTGATGGACACGCGGGAAAAGGCGCTCGAAGAACTCTCGCACGTGTTTGTAATGGTCGCCCAAGAATATCGGGAAAAGAACCATCCCTTGCCCGCCGACACGACAGAAATCATTCATGCTTAGCGCAACTGCCCGCGAATTCCAGCGCGCCGCCCGCCAGATGATATACTTTTCAATAGTTCTAACGGGCGAACGACAATGAAATCCCTGGAAGATTATCTTGAACTGGCGGCGCAGAATCACGGACATATGTGTCCGGGCCAGGTGCTCGGGGTGCGCATGGCGATGCTGGGCCTGAAGGAATTGGGGATTGATGACCCGGTTGCGCATCGCAGGCGGCTAATCACCTACGTGGAGATCGACCGCTGCGCCACCGATGCCGTCAGCCTGGTAACGGGTTGCAGATTGGGTCGGCGCTCGCTGAAGTTTTTCGATTTTGGCAAAGTGGCGGCTACCTTTGTGGACCTTGAAACCAGGCGCGCCGTGCGCGTGGTGGCCCGCGACGAGTCGCGCGCCAAAGCCAAGGCCATGTTTCCGGAACTTTCGGACCCGCACAAACAACAACTTCAAGCTTATAAAGTTATGGACGACTCGGCGCTGTTTGAGATTCACCCTGTGCAGGTCGACTTGAAAGAGGAAGACTTGCCCGGCGGGCCCCGCTCTCGTCTGGCGTGCGAACAATGCGGCGAAGGAATCAACAACGGCCGCGAGCGGAATGTTGCCGGCCGAATTCTGTGCCGGCACTGCGCCGGCGAGGGCTATTACCGAGAAATTGACAGTTGACGATTGTTGATTTTCGATTGACCGCGTCGAACAGTGGCCGCGTTTTTCAATCGGCAATCAGCAATCGAAAATCGGCAATTAAAAGAATGTCCGACTTTCCCGACATCATCCAAGGCGCAAAGCCCGGCCAACTGATTCACCGGCCCATTCTTTTTCCCATTGCCACATACGTGATTTTGGGCCTGAATTTCATCGCATTTGTGGTGATGGTATTCATCGACGCTTCTTCCCTTCCTAATCTCCGCGACATAATTTCGCGCACGTTGACCGGCATGTCCATGGATCCTGAACTGCTTCTGCGCTTGGGAGCTTCCTTCGGTCCCTACACGCGCCGGGGCGAATATTGGCGGCTGGTAATGCCGATGTTTCTTCACATCGGCCTGCTCCATTTGGCGATCAACAATTATTCACTCTATATTCTTGGCCGGCTCCTCGAGCCCATCTACGGATACGGCCGCTTCGCATTTCTCTACGTGGCTACGGGGATTGGGAGCGCTTATTTGTCCATGAGCATGTCGAACAATGTTTCGGCCGGAGCCTCGGGCGCGATTTTCGGCATTGCGGGTGTCATGCTGGTGGCGGGCTACCTGCATCGGGGATCGATTCCGAGGCAATGGGGACGAGCTTTTGGCAAAGGAATGCTTCCCGTCATCGTGCTGAACCTCGCCCTGGGAGGCGCGCTGCACCAGTGGGTGGACAATTGGGCGCACCTGGGGGGATTGGTGAGCGGAGTTTTGTTGGCCTTGGTCATTCCGCCGCCCAAGCGCGAATATGTCCCCGGCCAGCCGATGGAAGAGCCATCCCAGGCGATGGCGGCCATCCCGATCGTTGTGGTGGCCGTGGCCATGGTAGCGACGGGCCTGAACTATCGGACGAATACTGTGTTGACACGTTTGCTCCATGATGGTGAGGTCTTTCACGCCTTAAAACGCGACGATTGGGCATTGCAACGTTTTCAGGCCGCCGCCGCCCGAGGTCCGCGTGACGAGCGCCCTCACGAAATGCTGGGCGCTTTGTATCTGGGGGAAAAGAAATGGCAGGACGCCATCCGCGAATTCGAACTGGCAGACCGTTTGGGGTCGCAGACGCTCACGCCCCAATTTGGATTGGCGCAGGCCTACATGGAGATGGGCAATTCGGCCAAGGGGCAGGAGTATCTTGAGGAAGTCGAGAAAGATTATCCCCAAACTGCCCAAGGTCAGTACGAGGTGGCCGGCATTTATTCGCAACACAATTTCTATGCCCAGGCCATCTCACACTTCCAAACAGCTTTGCGGCTGGACCCCAACATGGCGCTGGCCCAAAATGACCTGGCCTGGCTCTATGCCACCAGCGAAGATCCGAAATACCGCGATCCCAAGGCGGCTCTCGAACACGCCCGCCGCGCCGTGGACTTGACTCATTGGACTCAACCCAACATTATTGACACCCTGGCGGAGGCCCAATACGCCAACCAAAATTACGCGGAAGCTGTGAAAACACAGACCAGAGCGCTCGCCCTCGATCCGCGCAACCAGATTTTTGCCGAACATATGGCACGTTACGTTAAAGCAGCAAACTCACAAGCGGAAAAGAAGCGCACGCCTTAGCAATGCAACATTAAGAATTGATGGATTGAAGAGTTGGAACGAACGCCCGCCCGGGAAGTATCGTTGACCTTCATTTTTAATTTTGGATTTTCTTCCTTGAGGAGAACTTATGAAGCGATTCGGAAAACTGCTTGCCATCGTGGCGATTGCGATCGTTCTGATTTTGCCGGTGGCCATCACCTTCACCATCGGATGGCGGCCATTTATAGGGCCCCGGACTCGCGAATTGACCGACCGCAAATTTGAGCGCACGCCGGAGCGCCTGGCGCGCGGCACCTATCTGGTTGAAGCCCAAGTGGGATGTATGGTTTGCCATTCACCCCACGATTGGACCAAACATGATCCTGTCATTCCTCCCGGGATGAAAGGCGCGGGCCAGGACTTCAGTTTTCTCAAAGGTCTGCCCGGTCAAGTGGTGGCGCCAAACCTCACCCCTGACCCGGAGACGGGTGCGGGCAATTGGAGTGATGACGCGCTGGCGCGTGCCATTCGCGAAGGCATAGGCCACGACGGGCGCGCGCTTTTTCCCTTGATGCCTTATGAGCACTACCGCCGACTGCCGGACGAAGACCTGGCGTCCGTGATCGTTTACCTGCGAGCCCTTCCGCCCGTACGCAATCCGCTCCCCAAAACCGAAATCATCTTTCCGGTCAAATATCTCATTCGCGGCGTCCCCGAGCCCGTGACCTCTCCGGCGCTGCCTCCTGACATTTCCACACAAGTGAAACGCGGTGAGCATCTGGTGGACATGGGCGGTTGCGCAGACTGTCATACGCCTCAGGAAAGAGGTCAATCTCTGCCCGGCTTGGATTTTGCGGGCGGCTTCATATTGGAAGGCCCCTGGGGGCGTGTAGCCAGCGCCAATCTCACTCCAGACGCGAGCGGGATTCCCTATTACGACGAAGCTCTCTTTGTGCAAACCCTGCGAACAGGGTACGTCAAAGCGCGCGAGCTGAAACCAATTATGCCCTGGGATGCCTACCGCAACATGACGGACGAAGACTTGAAAGCGATCTTTGCCTACTTGAAGACGGTGAAGCCCGTCCACCATCGCGTGGATAATTCGGAGCCTCCCACCATGTGCACTCAGTGTAAGGTCGCGCACGGAGGGGGCGACCAGAACAAGTAGACTTATTGGATGAATAGATGATCGGGTGATTTAGCGATTGAAAAGCCTTCAAATGGCACAATCGTCCAATCGCTAAATCACTCATTTTTTGAGGCTCCGCGGAAAGCCGCAATTATACTTTGGAGTGGGTCACGCGGACGGAGGGCATGCCGTCGGGCTCGTCAATCAGCTCGATATCGCGAAAAATGTTGGGGCTTTCCTTTTTGAACACCCGACAAATCTCAACCGCCAGGAGGCGGATTTCCGTGTCAGCGTGAATGCTTCCCCGCAACTCGAGAAAGTGCCGCCAAGCGCGTGAATTGCCGGTGACAAAGATTTTCGTTTCGCAGGCGTTGGGCAGGATGGAACGTGCCGCCTGTCGCGCCCACTTGCGCCGGTCGCGCGGCGACATCTCCGGATGCTTTTGCTGAACGTACTCCGTGGTCGCGTTGGCAAGGTCCACGTAGGCTTTGCGGACGCAGTCAATGGTCTGCTGCCATTGGGCGCGCAGCGCCTCGTTCTCCTGATAAAGCGGTGGTACCACATAGCGCGCCTCGCTCTCATCCACATAACGCTGGGAAAGCTGCGAATAGCCGAAGCCCGCCCGGTGGCGCACCAGTTCGTGAGTGAGCGCGCGGCTCACGCCGGTGATCAGGACGTTCCAAATAGCGTGCTCCAGAACGCTGCCGTGCTTCGAGGAGAGAATGTTTTCCAGATACTCCTGATTGGATTTGCGGCCCTTGCCAAAGGACATGTAGCAGACGCGGCCGGCGACTTCGTTCAACACTTCAGCGGCCACTGGCGTGTCCGTGGAAAACAACATGCCTTCGTCATCGAGGAATCGCGCCAACTCTTCCTGGACGACCGCCTGCCGCCCCAGCAAGTAGACTTTCGCTTTGGTGATGTAAGGGTCGGGCATGAGGAAATTGCTGAATTGTGATTGATGAATTGTGAATGAAAAAACCAGCGCGCTGCGGCGAATCCTTGCGACTTAGAACTCGGAACTCAAAGCCTGGAACTGGCAACTTGAAATCGGGAACGCTCGAAAACCAGATTAACGAGTTGGTTTTGATTCCGCGGCAGCCGGCGCCGATTTCGCCTTGTTGAAGTCGGCGTATTTCCGCTGGAACCGCTCCACGCGGCCCGCGCTATCAATCAGTTTTTGTTTGCCGGTGAAGAACGGGTGGCAATTGGAACAGATTTCAAGGTGTAGAACATCGCTCTTGTACGTCGAGCGCGTCTTAAAAGTGTTACCGCAGGCGCACACCACGGCAACTTCATGGTACTTGGGATGGATATCGTTTTTCATGGAACTCCTTCTGAGCTTAGAGACGAATTCTGATTTTACCTTCTCCTGGCAAAATATTCAATGGAAAATCCATGTAGGCCGTGAGTATTGACAAGCGCTTGTCAGGCTCGTTACCATGACTTGCCGCTCGCCAACGCGCACGCTGGGCTCGGAGAACACTTCTACTCTAACATTTTGGGATACAGGGCGGGGCGGTTGCCCGCTTCCAGGTTAGCAACCGGCCTGCGGTGAACGCGAGCCAATCTTCCGACGGCAAAAAGTCCGAGAGTATTCATTGACAGACGTCAGTCAAACGCTCCAACAGAATGAGATTTTCCTGATCGGCGGCAATGGCTTCCTGGGCAAAGTCGTCCTAGGGATGCTGCTGGACCGCTATCCGCAGGTTAAGCACATTCACATGCTCGTCCGCCCGGGAAGAAATGTCTCAGCGGAAGATCGTTTTTTCAGGGAAGTCCTGGCTTCACCTGCGCTCGCGCCGGTGGCTAAGAAGCTGGGCGAGGAATTCCTGCGCGGCAAGATCACCATTTGGGCCGGGGATGTGGGCGTGCCAAGCTGTGGTCTCGACGCGGGCAGCCTCGACAAATTGGCCGGGCACGTGGGCGCCATCATCAACTGCGCTGGCCTGGTGGATTTTTTTCCTCCGGTTGACGAATCCTTTCGCTCCAACGTCGATGGCGTGGAACACGTGGTGGCCATCTCCAAACATTTAGGGGCAAAGTTGGTTCACGTTTCCACTTGCTTTGTCTGTGGCGGTGCGGACGGGTTGGTGGAGGAAACCGAGCCTGTCCTCGGTTTCTATCCGCATCGAAAGGGTCGCGACGACGGCAGCTTCCGGCACCAAGAAGAACTCTTCTACTCTCGCGAGCGCATCCGGCAGATTTATGATTCATCGAGCTCCAACGGCAGCACTGGTTCAACAGCGACATTGCGTTCTCGTGAGCTCCAGCAAAGGCTGGTTGGCCTGGGAAAACAGCGCGCGGAAAACTGGGGCTGGGTCAATACGTATACCTATGCGAAAAGTCTGGGGGAACAGATCATTGCCGCCGAGCCAAATCTTGATTCCTCGATTGTCAGGCCCGCCATCGTGGAGAGTGCGGTGCGGTTTCCCTTCCCCGGATGGATTGAAGGCGGTCGCACAGCGGCCCCGCTGGTGTTGATGGCGATGGGAGGGCTCAAAGACTGGCCCATCCGGCGCGACCTGCCCCTGGAAGTGGTTCCGGTGGACTTGGTTGCCGCCGCCATTTTGATAGTCACCGCCCTTCACCTGAACGGCCGGAGCGAGCGCGTTTACCAGTTGGGCTCAGCGGACGTAAACCCCGTATTGCTTGAATCGATTGTAAGGTTGCTGGTGCGTGAGTCCCGTAGGGTTCAAAGAACGAAGCGCGAACCCGCGCGCGGGCCATCAATGGTCTATCGAATGGTGGGCGCAGGAACGGGTGGCCCATTACGGTTCCTTACGGTCGAAGAAGCTCGCGTCCGCCGCATCCGTTTGCAGGACAAGATCGAGCGGGCGCAATCGTTCATGGACCGGTTGTCCAAGGCTCTCGATAAAACGGGCCTGCCCGGAAGACCAACTCTGGCTCAGTGGAATGCGGCCCTCAGGACGCTTAGCTTGCAAGCCACCTTCCGGGAGCAGACATTGGAACAGTACCTTCCTTTCATCCAGGACCATCGCTACATCTTCGAGTCGGAACACATCCGCGCCGCCTACGCGGCCCTCTCTGAGAGGGACCGCGAGTTGCTTCCCTGGGACCCGGAAAAGATCGAGTGGAACAACTACTGGATCAACCACCAGGTAGCCGGGACTCAGAAATGGGTCCAGCCGGAAGCGGTAAAAGATTGGTCGTTCAAGATCTAGTGGCCATTCATTTGGGTGCCCCGAAGGGGTAACCGGAGCTATGGAGCAATAGGGGCCAAGAAGCAATCCATTGGGAAAAAACCGCTTGAAACCATACGTGTAAGTCATTTATTTTAATGCATATAGTACCTGCTGTGATTCATGTTGCTCCAGTTACTCTGGTTACGGATTCCAGTCCTGCATGGCTTTAGTTATTAATAAACCGTCCGGACGGTATACTATCTAAGCTGCACAATATAAACATTATGCTCGGTGGCGTAGCGCTTCTGTGCGTACGAATGCGCCGCAAAAACTGGATTGGTGCTTGCCGAGGCTGGACCAAGGATGGGTGCTGGCAATTTCCAGATCCAAAATCCGATAACAGAAATCCGAAATCACGCCGTCCCCAGTCCCGGCCCTTCCCTCTCCAGTCCCAGCCCTTCCCGCCCCCGCCTTATATTTACCAACTGCGATTGCTTCCCCCCGGCAAAGTGGCCCGCGGCCTGCACCATTACCACCCCGACGAAGCGCTCTCGGGAAAACAAGGATTGGCCTTGTCTAGCGAGTCCGCAACCCAGGAAGAAAAATAGTCGGGCCCATCCCAGAATCAAAACTTATCGCCCCAAATGATCGGGGCGGCATTTCGTAGGGCTGAAAGGGGGCCCCGAGCACCGGGGCGATCGGCCTCGTGCGTGATGCGTTTTCGTCCCAGCTTGAGGGCCGCCCAATTTGGGCAAGGCCGGACGCGGTTTGGTCGACGGCCGTCCAGTTTGATCGAAGGCCGGACACCCCGGTGCTCGGGGCCCCCTTCCGGCCCTACAAATCGTTTCCGGGCAAACGCGCGGACGATTGATTAGAAGTCATTTCAAAACCCTTCGCAAGACGATCATGAAGCAGGCGATATGAAAGAAGGCATGGTAAATCTTCAGCGAGCGATCGTAGCGCACCACCAGTCGGCGGAAGTTGCCCAGCCAAGCGAAGGTGCGTTCCACGGTCCAGCGCCGGCGGTATCGCCGCAGCGCCCGACCATCCTGCGTCGGGGGCTTGCGCCGATTCTTGCGGTGCGGAGCGATCAACTCGATGCCGCGCCGGGCCAACTGCCTGCGTAGCGGGTCACTATGGTAGCCGCGATCAGCAATCAGGCGTTCGGGCTTTTGCCGGGGGCGTCCGGCGTGATGGCGCCGCCCTACCCGGACCGCCGCGAGCGTCGCCTCGACGAGTTTGACTTCCGACGGGGATGCAGAGTGA
>DATGFN010000016.1:0-48359 GCA_035308965.1 Terriglobia bacterium
TTCAGCAGTATCAACCATTTTTGAAACAATCTTTCGCAGTGGCTTTGTACGCCGTCCCCTCGGACCGCCGCCGCCCGAATGTTGATAGAATTAACCCTTTCCGCACACGAAGAAAGGTGAAGCCCATGATGAAGTGCATCGGTGCCCTCGGCGTGATGGGAATTGTTCCGCTGTCGATGTCCTGCCAGCAGTCCGCAGCCCAAACCAAAGACGCTGCTGGGTATTGGCACGGCCATCCCGGAGAACTGTACACAGCGGCTTTCTCAGAAAAGGGTTCCACCTGCTACCCCCCTTCGATGTTGTGCCCCGCCCCACTCGCAGTTCAATTTCAAGGTGGCATTGATTGGACGGCGAGCTCGATAACTACAACTCCAGACTTCGCTGTCAAGAGCACAAAAACCTCGCCCCACATCTTAGGTAGTGCATGGCTTCCCGTAAAATCGTTCAAGATCGACAAGGCCACCCTGGTGGTTGTGACCGGCAATGGGGAAACCCTCCGACTTCACGACTTCGACATACACTTCTTTGGTAAATTCGAGCGCGTTACAAATAAGCCTGTAAACTCTCTCCCAAGGTCTGGTACAAAAAACCGAGCACCTCACATCCGGGACTCTCACGGGACTTAGAAATGCTCGAATAACGCTATTCTGTCAACCGAAACCCCGTGTATTTTCAAGAAATCGCGCTATTTTGCATAGCGTCTATTCGGTTCGATTCGCCCTTTCACGGCGGCAACACGGGTTCAAATCCCGTCGGGGACGCCACACTTTTAAACGATATCTCACAAGCGCCAACCTGTTTGGGCCCATGGAGGTAAGTTCTAGGGTTCACCAAGAAGTCGCAAATAGCGCAAGGGCCAAACCCGCTTCATCCTGTCCCTCTTATCAGCGGATAAAGTTGCCCCGGGCAGGCGCGGTCCCACAGAACAGTCAATAACCGCCCAGCGTCATAATAACGAAACACTTGACTATCCCAAACCGAGCAACTCATATTGTGCTTTGGATCAGATATGGGGAACACGCCACGTCAAGCCAAATCCGAGCAAGAAATCGAGGTGACCACAAACGAAGGGACTGCAGCGGTGGCTTCCGAGGAGTTGGAAGTTTGTCTCCAACCAGAAAGTATCACTTTGGAGATGGATCGCTACAACAGCCGTATTTTCTTCTTTTCTTGCATCCTGACTTTCTGTGCGGCCTCTGTGCTTTACGTGGGAGTAATCCAAGCAGCGCTTTGTGACCGTCTGGGCGCCAGCGCCGCAGTGGCGAACTTCCCAGCGTCGGCTTATACCTTGGTCTTCTTTTTCCCGGCAATTCTGGCCTCCCTCATCCCCTGCCGCCTGGAGCGGACCACCGCAATAGTTTCCAGCTACGCCACGGCAACCGTTGCAGCTATCACTGCTATCGTCCTGATTTTCCCTTTCAGCAGCACCACGCGTATTGTGGTGGTCGTAGCATCCGGATTGCTAACGGGCGTTTCGGAATCGACAGCGGGGGTCTACAGATTACAGTGCCTGTCCCGTGGGACCACTGCTGAGGGGCGCGCTCGAACTCTTAGGCTCGCGTACACAGTCGGGCCTGTGTTTGCGATTTTAGGTTCGATAGGCGCGCAGTTTGTGTTGAATCGGCCGATTCGGGGAATAGTTAACCTACAAAACTTTGGCCTCATCTACTTGGTTAGCATGTTCTGCATAATAGGTGTCGCCTTCCTATGCAGCCATTACAAGCTAATCCCGGTTCAGGAAGACGATCGGCCTTCTTTTTATCAACACGTGGTGGAGGGAATAAAGTCTTACGCGGGAAATCGCAGCCTGGTCATTCTGTGGTTCGCCTACATTCTATTTAACTTCTCATTGCTCTCGTTGTGCAATCTCACGCTTTATTCGCGTAACATCACTGGATGGCCTCCCCAGCATTTTGCGGGCGTGATCATGGCTCTCCGGTTCGCGTTCAAGGCCCTGGGGGGTTTTGCGCTGGGTGCGCTCGCATCCCTGCGGGGGACTCGCGCACCTCTGGTCGTTGCAACTCTATTGAATGGTCTGGCCATATTTTGGGGCTGGATGATTCCTGGATATCTCTTCTTCGTGGCTTTCGGATTGATTGGGGCGGGAGAGCTGGGTGGGGTCTACTTCAACAACTATGCCCTTTCTGTTTCTTCGGTCCAAAGGGGAGCACGTAACTTAGCCTTTCTGAACTTGGCAGTTGCATTGGCAGGGCTCGCACCTGTTGCCTATGGTGTGATAGCTGATGAGTTCGGGTTCCCAATGAGTTTTCTTCTCGGTATAGGAACGGGCATCTTCGCCTTATGGCTGCTTTCATCGTTGCCATCAGGGAAGGGTCAAAAACCTAGCACCGACCCGGGAAAAATTGTCGTGCGTCGTGGATTTGTAGATTAACCGGCCGCAGAACGGATGTGTGGGGTGGAATTCAAGTTGTCCGCTCGTCAATCGCCACAACATATTTGTGCCAAATTGCCCACTTACTTGATACTCAGGTTTTGGACTCAGAAAACTACTCAATTAGTGGGAAGGACTAATAGGCTCCAAACAGGCACTTTTCTCATCCGAAATCGGCGCCCTCGGGCAGGGGTGTGGCATTTGGACCTGCGCGCACTGAAAGCTCATCTAACAGTTGCGACCAGCGGTGGGCAGGTATATTTTATCGCTCAGGCGGAAAATTCATGATGACAATTACGTTTCAATTCATTCGACCATAGCTGACATTATCAGGATCAGCTTGAGAGCGAGGAGAAAGATGAACTCTAATCTCAAACTCCAGCTAATGGCATCGGCCCGGTGCGCACCTGCGGTCGCGCTTCTCTCATTGCTGGCAACTTTTCACGTGGGGAGCTTGCCCGCCAGTGCTCAGGGCGCGGCGGCGACCATCGCAGGGGAAAAGGTGAAGCCGTTCGAGTTTATCGGCGATGTGCGGGATCTGCCTCCGGTTCCGTCGAAGGCTCCGCCGCGGGTGTACCCCCTCCTCAGTTTATCCCCAGATGCGAAGTTCGGGGCGCCCCCCAAGCAGCCAGTCCCTTCAGCGATTTCCGCTCCTCTTGCCCCCATGCCCTCATCAATCCACAACTTTGCCGGCCTGAATTTTAATGATACCTGTGGCGGCGTGCAGTGCGGCGGCGGCTGGCCACCGGACACAAACGGCGATGTCGGGCCGAATCACTACATCGAAGCCGTAAATACAGCTTATGCCATCTACAACAAGACGGGGACGCTGCTTGCATCGTTTACCGAGGACCAGCTTTGGAGCACAGGTGGAACAAACCCATGCAGTGGCAATAGCCAGGGCGATCCGGTTGTTCTGTATGATCAGCAGGCAGACCGCTGGATTCTCACCCACTTCGCATTCGGTCTCAGGGGCGGGAAACCAACCGCGCCCTTTTACGAGTGCATCGCAGCCTCGAAGACAAACGATCCGGTCTCAGGCGGCTGGTGGTTGTTTCCCTTGCAGATGGATCCGGGCACTACGGGGGCGCCTCCCAGCGGCGCGCTCAATGACTATCCCAAGTTTGGCATCTGGTCCGACTGCCTCTATATGGCCGCGAATGAGTTCAACGGAAGTAATTCCCAGTTTCTCGGGACGTCGTTCGCCTCATTGAACCGCAGCGATTTATACAACGGGGCTACGCTGACCTGGGCGCTGGGCTTTATCAACAATACCTCCGACCCCTTCACTATGATCCCCAGCAATCTGAGCGGCAAGTCCGCGGCCGCGTTGCCTGCCAACACACCGAACTACTTCGTGTCCGAAGGGCCATCGTTCACCTACGAAGTGAGGACATTCACGGCGGGCCCGAACTGCGGCAGTGGTGGCACACTCAGTGCGGCGACGAATGTCAGCCAGACGAGCTACACCGTCCCCGGAGGCAATATTGTTCCCCAGCCCGGCACGGCAACAAAACTCGACAGTCTCGGCGACCGACTGATGCAGAAGGTGCAGTATCGTAAGGTGGGCGCTGCCGAGTCCTTGTGGGTGGTTCATAGCGTCCAGACTTCCTCGACCTCCACGGTCCAGCCTCAATGGGCGCAGATTGACGTCACGGGCGGCGTGATTAACGCCACGCCCGTCCAGGAGCAAATCTATGCGCCTGATACTACACTCTACCGCTGGATGGGCAGCCTCGCGGTGGACAGTCAGGGCAACATGGCGCTTGGCTACAGTACCTCGAACGGCACTGCGCCCAACTATCCAAGCATCGCCTATTCGGGGCGGCTTGCAGGTGATCCGCTGAACACACTGCCCCAATCTGAAGTCCAACTCGTTGCCGGGTCGGGCTCACAGACTCTCAGCAACATTTCCAGGTGGGGCGATTACACCTCGATGAGCGTCGATCCCACTGACGATTGCACTTTCTGGTACACGAACGAGTACTACAGCAGTACCGCAAACGGGTCTAGCGGCGACTGGCAGACGCGCATTGGCTCGTTTCAATTCCCCTCGTGTTCGGCCAAGAAGAGACGAGGTCAATTAATCAGCGAATAGCTGAGAGGCGCGGACCTGCTGTTGGAAACGTTCAACAAATTAGGCACAAAGAACAGAACACTTTTGTGTGGTCTTGCACTTCAGATGGCCTCGAAGAACCAGCGAGCTGGATGAGAAACTTGCAGTCACGAGCCACGACTCGTGGGCGATTACCTGGGGCGGAACCCAGCGATTTGGTTGGGGAAGCTTGGGAGGTGTTTAAGGCCGATGAGCAACTCTCAGTGTTCAGTAATTGTAGCTTGCCAAATCGCTGACTCTTGCGGCCCTGGTTGAGATTTTGGAAAAGAAGGGTGTAATCAAAAAGGGAGAAGTATACAGGGGGATAAAGGTTATCCGTGACAGAAACTCTCCTTCGAATGCCGCCCCATGAATGTAAATAGGGGACCCCGCCAAAACACATGACTCTAGCCTACATTGAGTGGCTGGCGTTTCGGTTCCTTGCTCCGCCGGGGCCGGGGTCTTCACTTAGTAGCAGGAGTGGCAATTGTGATGCGCAGGCTTGAGGGGGGCCATCGCGCACTGGGTGGCATTCGGCAGCCATTGGAACGCGAAGGTCCAAAACAGAAGCTGACCAATGAACGAAACCTTGACTACATCAAAGCGGCGGATCGGCTTAAGCGAATTGTGTGACGGGAGATCCTCACCCCTGAGCGCGCACTCCATGCCGATTGAACTGAGTTGTATGTGGTGCTAGGATACCGCTGATATACATCAGGGGGCCGAATTCACCATTCGGACGGCAGACGAAGTGACGACTCCAAGTTAATGTCCACCAAGATCGGCAAATACACTATCAAATCGGAATTGGGCCGTGGAGCCATGGGGGTGGTGTATTGGGCGGAGGATCCCCGCCTGGGACGTTCTGTGGCGCTCAAGATGATGTCGTCCACTTTGGCCAACGACCCTGAATTGCTGCAACGTTTCTACCGTGAAGCCCAATCTGCCGGCCAACTCCGGCACCCGAACATCGTCACCATCTACGATATCGATGAAGCCGACGGCCTTCCCTTCATCGCCATGGAGTTTCTCGAAGGAGAGTCTTTGGAGAAAGTCATCTCCTCGCGGAAAGAAATTTCCGTCATCAAGAAACTGGAAATCATCATTCAAGCATGCAAGGGTCTGCACTACGCTCACCTGCACGGAGTTGTCCACCGCGACGTCAAGCCGGCGAACATCATGGTGCTCGAAGACGGCACCGCAAAAATAGTCGACTTCGGAGTGGCTCGCATCACTTCGGCTTCGATGACCAGCACGGGCAGTGTGATGGGCACGCCGATGTATATGTCTCCGGAGCAAGTCCTGGGGCAAACGGTGGACGCCCGGTCCGATATTTTTTCTCTCGGCACTGTTCTGTACGAAACCCTGTCCTACGAAAACCCCTTTCAGGGTGCGGATATCACTGCAATTCTTCATAAGATCATGAACGAAATTCCTCCTCCTCTCGCGACTCTGCTTCCCAACTGCCCGCCGGATTTGGAAAAAGTTGTAACGCGAGCGCTGGCCAAGAACAGGGAGGATCGGTATCAAACAGCGGAAGATCTCGCCTTCGGATTGCAGGAAATTGCCAGCTACCTTAAGCGGCACATGGTGGAGATCTACGTTCAGCAAGGGCAGCGAGGACTTGCGGAGGGCAACCTGACGATTGCCAAAGAGTCGCTGCAACGCGTGCTTGAAATAGACAGCAGCCACAACCTGGCCAAATCTCTTTTGAACAAGGTTCAAGAAGAGATTCGGGTGCGTCAGCGAAGTCAGAAAATAGAGCAAACCATGCGCGTGGCCAAGGAGTGCTTGCAGAACGAACAATTCGACGATGCCATTTCCCTTCTTGACGAAGTTCTACGCATCGACGCGGCGCATGATGCCGCCCAAGAGTACAAAGCCCATGCCATCGAAGCGCGCGACCGGCAAAAGAAAATTGCGCGCCATATGCAGCGGGCGGAGAAATATTTGGACGACGCCGACTTTCAAGCGGCCCGGACCGAGTTGGACGCCATACTCGTCCTCGATCCGGACAACAGTGCAGCCCTCCTCCTGATGCAGTCGGTGGCCCGGGAACTCGCCGAGAGAGAGAGGCAGACGCAGGTGCGGCAGCTTGCCGATTCCGCGCGCGCCCGCCTGGATGAGAAGGATTACGCCAAAGCGCTGGAGTTAATCGAGAAGGCAGCCGAGCTTGACCCCATCAGTCTCGAAGTCGGCGCCCTGTTTCGCCAGGTCAAGGGCGCGCAGGAAGCAACGGAACGGCAGAAGCGCCTGAATGAGCGCCTGACCCAGATTCAGGAAGCGCTTAGTCGCGACCAGGTCGAACAATCGGTGGAGTTGGCTGCCCAGGCGCTCGAGGAATTTCCCGATGAGTCGCGGGTACACAAGCTGCACACCCAGGCGGTGCGGCTTGTGGAAATGCAGAAGCGGCATCAGTTTATCGAAGAACAACTGCAAGCGGCGCGCAATCTGCTACAAAAGAACCAGTTTTCTGATGCGCTTGCTTTGCTGGAAAAGGCGCTTCAGACCGTGCCGGATGACGCGCGCCTGGCTGCCTTCATCAAGACCGTCGAAGAAGCTCAGAAACTGGAAAATCTCGAGAGCCTGCGCCAGGAGGCGGTGCAAAAAGCCAACGAGCAGATTCGCAAGAATAATTTTGCCGGGGCCATCGACACGCTGGAGCGCGCCCTGGAGCGCGTCGGCCGGTCGCGTGACCTGGTGGACCTTCTCCAATTCACGCGCGACCAGCAGAGCGAGCTAACTCGTCAGGAGCGTGTTTCGCAGATTCTCAGCCGCGCCCAGCCTTTTCTGCGTGGCGAAGATTACGAAGAGGCCATTCGTGTTCTCGAGGCCGGCCAGAAGGAAGTGCAAGCCAGCGAAATTGACTCCCTGCTGGCCACTGCCAGAGATCACTTGAAAAAGTTCGAAGAGCGGCGAGAAGACATCAGGCAGCGCGCCATCAAATTGCTTAATGGGGGGGAGCCGAACAAAGCCGTCGCGCTTATGGATGGCGCGCCCCAAGCCTATTTCAAGAACGAAGTCTTTCAGAAGACTTACGCCGAGTGCCGGGAGGGCGCCGCCCGCGCCTCGGCGATTCGCGCCACGGTCGAGCAGGCGGAAAATTACCTGGCCGACGACAACTTTGGCGAGGCCGAAGCCTCGATCGAGGCCGCTCTCCGCGATTTTCCCGGTGACAAAATCCTCCTGGCGGCCCAGAAGCGCATATCCGAAGAGCAGGCGCAATTCCGTTCCGCTGCCTTTACCAAGATTTTGGATGACGCCAAGGTCCATTTGGGCCGAATGGAATACCAGAAAGCCATCGACCAACTTAGTGTGGTCGATTGGAAATCTGCCGGATTCCCCCTTCTGGAGAAAAAAGCAGATGCAATATCAGAAGAGGCCCAGCGAAAGTTGGACGAAATCCGAGAGAAAGAGGAGAGTGCGAAACGGCAGGCCGCCGCCCGCGCCGTTAAGCCACCCACCTTGACTGACAGTACCGCGCTCTTATCCGCTCAGGCGCGTCTGCGTGAGGCAATGAAAACGGGGCCACGCCACGGGCCGGAAGGCCTTGTTTCCGCGCCCCCGCAAACGGAAAGCATTCCGGCTTCTGGGAGCGATGCTTTTGCAACAATACCGGTGGCATCGCCTCCTTCCCCTCAAGAACCCTTCAAGGTCCAGCCCGTAGGGAAACCTGGGATTTCGCCCCCGGCCTCCGCCGATGGCGTGGCTACGATACCCATGGGCCCAAAACGGCCCAGGCAGGAACAGGCAATCTCTCCGCCTAGCCGACCGGCTGCAAATCCGGTTCCGGCCTTTGGGCCGGAACCCGCAACTGCATATAAAACTCCTGCGCCAGCATCCCGCATAAATCCGGCGACAGCGAAGCGGTCGCCGGTCGCCCTCTGGCTGGGCGGCGCTTTGGTAATCTTAGTCCTGGCTGGATTCGGAATTTGGCGTCTAGCTTCCGGAGGCCGCGGCGGCAGTGGGGCGCCGGCTTCCGGCTTTGTGGAGTTGACCGCCGCACCCAGCGCGGAAATCGTAAGCATTCGATCGACCAGCGGAACGTCTGTGGACAAGACGGGCGAGACACCTTTGCTGCTTGAACTTCCCGCCGGGGATTACGTCATCGAACTCAAGAACGAGGCAGAAGTGCAGAAGATGAATGTAAGCGTTCACGCGGGTGACACAACAAAGCAAAACTTTGTATTCCCCAAAGAAAAAATCAATGAAATGGTGGATGACCTTGTTACCAACTATTAGACGCCGCACGGCGGTTGCGCTGACCTGCCTATTGATGATCCTTGTATCCGGAATTCGGCCGGCCCTCTCCCAGGAAACTGTTGAGCAGCGTTTTCAGAGGGCTAAGGGCCTGTACAATTCCGCTCATGCGGACGAAGCCTGTGAGCTATTCAAACAAATTCAGAAGGACAAGCCCGATTTCCCGCAACTTAAAGAAGAGATGGCCAATGCCTGCGGTGACGCGGAGATGGTCCGATCCAGTGAAGACAGACTCTACATCGAAGGGCAGCAATTTGTGCAGCAGGGAAAGTGTGACGAGGCAAAAGCGAAGTTTGAAAATGCGCTACAACGCCCCTTGGTACACCCCAAGCATAAAAGCGAAATTGTGGACATCCTCAATTCCTGGAAAAGCGATGAGGCGAAATACCAGAACGCAATCAACCTGAGCAAGCAGGGCAAAATCGATGCGGCGCGCACTATCTTTAATCAATTAGCTTCGGGGGGCTGTCCTCGCGGGCCCGATGCCAAGAATGAGTTGACGACGCTCGCCAAGGCCGCGGCCGTGGCGCCCCCCAAACCTTCAATCAAGACTGCGCCTCCGCCGATCAATAATCAGGCCCCGGTAAATAATCAACCGGATTCCGGGTCAATGGCCACTGACCAGATGTTGCGCGATGGATTGCAAGAGTACTTTGAAGGCAAATACGACGATGCGGAGCGCAACCTATCCAAATACCTGCAAAACAATGGCAAAAAGCAAGGCTTGGCTTATTTCTTCCGCGGAGCGTCCCACAGCACGCGCTACTTTATTTCCGGCGAGAAAGAGGTCCCGGAAAAACAAATGGCCATCGAAGATTTCCGGGCCTTGAAGGAGCATAACGCTCAATTTCGACTGCCGGAAAAGTATGTCTCGCAAAAAATCCTGGCACTTTATGCCCAGGCTATCAAGCCCTAATCGCTTCCTTTTCCCTGGACCCCAAGCCCTATCCGACCTGCTTGACATTGACCATGCCCTGCATGCATAGTCTCTTTAAATTACAAACCCATGAGGGGGTTTCAGATGCAAGAACGATTGACCGCTCTGATTGCAGCTCTCGTCAGTGCAGCGCTGCTTACTTCCTGTGGTGGCACCGTCGTATCAAACTCTGGTTTGACTATAGTGGTTAACCCCAGCGCAGTTTCGGTTGTTACGTCGGGATCTCAACAATTCAGCGCTGAGGTCCCAAATGCGAACCCCCTCTCTCAGGTCTTCGTAACCTGGAGCGTCAATGGGACGCCGGGCGGAAACTCCACGGTGGGCACCATCTCCACGTTTGGGGTTTACACTGCGCCGGCTAACATTCCCAGCCCGAATATGGTGACAGTAACCGCGACGAGCGCCGCCGATCCCAGCAAGACAGCCACGGCGACAGTCACGATCAAACCCGCGCCCATCGTCTTCTCCGTTTCGGTCACGGTATTCAGCGGCGGACCGCTGGCGAGCGCCACCGTAAAGGTATCCAACGTAAATCCTGCGGACGGCAGCGTGGGCGCTCTGCTCGGTACCGCCATCACGGACAGCTCCGGGAATTGCACCGTGACGCTCAGCAGCTCCCCCACCGGCCCCATCATTATTACGGCGAGCGGCGGAACTTACACCAGCACCGCCGATGGGACGGTGACCACGGGGACGATCACACTCTCCGCGTTTGTTGACGCCGTGACGGGCCCGAAGACAACTGGCATTGCGGTCACGCCTCTCACTGACTTTGTGGCCACGCTGACGAAGGCGAAGTTAACCGGTCCAGGCACACCGCCCACTTTTGCCAACGCACACGGATTAGGCAACGCGCTGATCGCGCAGTTCTACGGTTTGGGGCTGGGGGCAACAACCGAAACAATCATTCCATCGTTTTCCAAAAGTGACATCACCGCCAATCCGAGAAATTTCAATGCTGGTTTTGTGATCAGCAGTTTGGAGAGCCAAGGCAAGACGCTCATCCCCGCCACTCCCGATAAACTTGTGGCCGCGCTTTCCCTTGACCTCGATGACGGCGTCCTGGACGGCAAAGGCTCCGCCCCAATTCCCCTTGGCAACGGCAACTTGAATTCCACGGCCGGGACCGTCGATTTCCTGTTCGCAGGCAACGGCTGCGCCGGATCATGCAGCGCCATCAAAAACGGCGGATCGGCGGCCGCCGACTTGAAGGGTGTGACGGCGACCGTTTCCTCAGGCGTGCAAGCAAGTACTCTGACACCCAAAGCCTTCGGCTTGACCCCGGGAAGCTCGGCCTCCCTGGCCACTTTCGCCTTCGGCGGGCATCAATATGTTTTTATAGCCGCGCGGACCAAGGGCGTCGTCGTGCTCGATGTGACCGACCCATCCAACATTCCTCCGCCCAAAGCGTGGACCTCCCTGGCCAACAGCACGTTCAATCAGAACTTCGTCGGGGGAATCATTCCGGTGGTTGGTTATGCGGACCATCCCCAGGTTTTGACTTACGCTTTCGCGCTCCCCACCATCGCGCTCGTCAATGCGCAGGTTCTGGCTACGGGCGCGCCGGGAGTGGATGACGCCAAGCTGGTGGATTTTAAAACTGACTTATCCATTACCCACACGCCGATATTCATCAACAACGACAGCACCTATTTTGCCGGAGGTATCGCCGACAACGGCCGTCGTGGAGTTTGGCTGGCAACAGGCGATGGCTATGAGTTTTTCGATTTGAACACGCTGACCGTGACCAAGATTTTTCCCATCGATGCGGGCCAGGAACTGCCGGAAAACATGGGGGGCAACATTACGCACAATGTTTTGCTGGGTGGCAATTGGACCGGGATGCAGCTGGTTGACCTGACCAAACAAAAATCCTATGACATGGATCCCGCTTTCTTCACCTCCAATATCATAGCGCTGGAGGTTGCATCATGTCAGAACTACCCTATGGAACCATGTGAGCCCGTGGACGCGAACTCCGTGGACACTGGATTTCGCGTGGAGGTCGGAACCGGCAAGCACGTTTCCACCTCCTTCTTCATAAACCTCGCCCAATTGACCACCAATGACACCAACTCGACTTTCGTCCCGTCGGCTGGCGCTTTCGCCGCCCTCGACCTGACGTCCTCCACGCCTATCGACCTGAGCGGCCCCGCGGTCGAGAGCACTTCGCATCTGGTGCTGTTTAGCGGTGACAACACCGCCGATGTGGCCGTGGGCGTACTTCAGGATCCTGGGTCTGTTCCCACGGGCGGCCAATGGACGGGGCTCAGCGATTGGGTGTTTTTCAATGGCGCCAGCCACTTTTTTGTTAGTGGAGATCCACATGAATTTGGATCGATTTATAACGTCGGGGCCGGCAAGGCGTTTGGATATCTACTCGCCAGCGACGATTCGCATGTCATTCAAGTGGACATGCAGGGTTTCCTGAACCTGCCGCGTCAGGGTGCCACGGGCGATGCGGCTCACCAACCCGTGTCGGACCCTTGGACAGTGGGCATCCTGACTCCAATCATTATTCCATGATGGCCGCTCCCGGGATTCGGAATTTCGGTAGCTGTGGTTCGCCACTCGGCACAAAGTCGGCTGTTGCTGCGCAAGATCAAATGGGTACGTTCTGATTCATCTTGACAGTTCGAAAAGTCGATAGCTAATATTCGTCTTACTCCTTTCGCTTAAACCATAGGTCGGTGGGAGGTTGTTCATGCGCGTTCGTAAACCTGCCTTCATCTTCTGCGCACTCCTGATGACCTTAATCCTCCTTCCGAGTCAAACCGTTTTCCATGCCGCACAGAACGCAACAGTAGAAGGCCGAATAACCGCAGGAGGGCGCCCTCTTCCTGGCGCGACAGTCCGGCTGCTGAACCAATTTACTGCTTTTGTCCAGGTTCAGACCACGGACAGTGAAGGCAAGTACGTCTTTAACAACGTCCCGGCAACCAATGTGGAGGAAGGTGAATATTATGACCTCTCCGTAGAAATGAGCGGATACGAGAGAGCGACTCGTAAAGTGATCATCAGCGTCGGCGAGGAAAAATTGGTGATTCCTTCCATCAGCTTAAATCAGTTCCATACGGCTGAAGCGCTTCCCCCGCCGACGCCTCCAGCCAAGATAGAAGAATCGACAACCAACGCCAAACCGCCGAGCGAATCCTCAGACCTCCACCTGGAACCGCCACCCGAAAAGACTGTGCCCTCGACACCTCCTGTCTCTCCTCCGGCAACGGCTAGTTCGACACCGCAGCAACCTCCCCCCCAGCCGCGCCCGGGGAAGACAGTGACGGCCTCTGCGACGGTCGAATTACCAACCATCACGCCTGATGTGAGCACAACCTTGGGTGGCGTGATCGATAGCCGGTCGATGCGCGCGTTGCCGCTGGCGGACCGCGACTTTCTCGATTTGGCATTGTTGGCGCCCGGCACCTATCCGGTGGAGCAGGGCTCGGCGCTGGAAGGAGCGTCCCTGGTGGTGAATGGCGTACGCGCCAACATGAATAATTTTCTGCTCGATGGGACGGACAATAACGATTACACCATCAACCAGTCGTTGCCATTCCAGATCGTGGAGGCGATGCAGGAATTCCGCGTCCAGGCCAGCACTTCAACGGCGGAATTCGGCCGAAGCGCCGGCGCCCAGATTAATTCCATCAGCCGCCGCGGCCTGAACAATATTCACGGTGGTCTTTTTGAATTCAACCGCAACTCGGGGTTGAGCGCCAATCAATTCCTTTCTGTCTACAACGGCGGCACGTTTGACGAGTATGTCCGTTCGAGCCAACAGTTGAATTTCGGCAACCCCCTGAGCGATCCCACGCTGGCCGCTCTTTACAATCGCCGCGATCCCTTGCTGGTCCAGAATCAGTTTGGCGCCAACGTGGGCGGACCGTTGAGGAAGGACAAGCTTTTCGGATTTTTCAACTGGGAAAGTTTCCGTGTGTCCAATCCGCGGCCGCTGTTTGAACGTGTTCCCAGCAATGCGGTGCGATCGTCAACCACTTGCCCTGTGTTTTTGGGTATCACGCCCGGAAAATGCGACCCCGCGGCACTGGCGCTTTTGAATCTGTATCCGGCCCCCAATGTGCCGACTTCCATCAACGACCCGGTGACCGGACTTCCCTTTGTAGACAGAAATTTTGGCCCCGCCTTTTTCAACGGCGAATCCGCGAATAGCACAGCGTCGGACAATTACCTGGGACGAATAGACTGGCGGGAGAGTGAGCGCGCCAGCATAAGTTTTAAATATAACGCCCAACAAATTGACGAAATTCAAGGAGGCACTGTCCCCGCCTCACCCAGCTATCCCGGTAACGGCACGGAACTTTCGGGGCGTAACCAGAATTTCAGCTTCAACCAGGTGGTACAGCTCACGCCCCACTTGTCGAACGAACTTCGTTTGGGCTGGAATCGGTTTCGCCTTGATTCACTCGCGCTGGATCGAAGTGTCGATCCCACTTCGCTCGGCCTGGCCAATGTGAACTTTCATAACCGCGGTCTGCCCACAATATTTTTCGGCCGGGGCTCGCAATTTCAAGGCGTTCCTTTTCCTCCATACGCCGGATTGGGTGCTGACTTGGCCTCGCCGAGCGCGCGTGAGGATAATGTCTGGTCCGCTGCGGATAGCCTCAGCTTTACTCATGGCCAGCACAATCTGAAATTCGGCGGGGAGTTCCGATACGTCCGTCTGGATGTGAATAATCAAGCTTTTGGCCGCGGCATCCTAAGCTTTAACACCGGCAGTTTTGCGGCAGCAACCGGAGTCCCTGACCTGGCGTCGATTGCCGGCGTCGATCCTTTATTTGCGGGCGGTTTTGACCGGGATTTCCGCTCCAGGTCTTACGATTGGTTCGTGCAGGACCACTGGCGTCTTCGGCCGAACTTTTCCTTTGATTTGGGGTTGCGATATGAGGCCAACACCGCCCCCACCGAGCTGAGGAACCGTTTGGTTAACTATTACCCGGCTTTGGGTGGATTGATGAGGGCGGGGTCGACCACCATCTACGATCCATTCCTTGGCGATAACCCAATCGGAACAGCTCCCGCACCCGCGCCACGGGCGGGCTTTAATACCGATTGGAATAATTACGGTCCCCGATTGGGATTTGCCTGGGATCCATGGAACGACGGCAGGACCGTGGTCCGCGGCGGTTATGCATTGATGTTCGACCAACAGTCCATGGAACCTTCGGTGAACATGTTGCTCAATCCGCCCTTCGTTTCGCAAACATTTACCTTTCTCGACGTCGGGATTAACAGCTTTTGCGGCTTGGAGCAGGCTTTCGGGAATTTCACCTCCACCTGCGGTTGGTTTACTTTCCCATATTCCATCACCGCCCGCGACCCGAACACTCGCACACCTTATGTCCACCAGTTTAACTTTGGAGTTCAGCACCAGCTCGGCGACAAGGCTGTCGCTGAAATTGCCTACGTCGGCTCGGCCGGGCACAAGCTGCCGCGCCTTCGCGACATGAGCCCTTGCACCAATAGTGTATTCGTCGCCAGTCCCTTTTCCTGTTTCTTTAGCAGCTTTGGCAGCAGCCCTTTCGATTTCACCAAGATCATCAATCAGGAAAATTCCGCCAACTCTAACTTCCATTCCCTCCTCGCGCGCTTGGAGACGCGAAGTTTCCACGGCTTGCAGCTTCAGACGCACTATCAGTTCGCCAAATCGATTGACGATGCGTCCTCCATGCTCCCCTCGATATATTTGCTTTCACCCTCCAACTCCAACCTCTTTATTGCTGTCTCCGGCCCCAGCCTCGGCCTCCCCTTAATTTCACCGGCGGACTTTGCCGCGGCCAGCAACGCAAGTCCCACCGAGAGTTTGCGGCCCACTCTTCCGGTTATTACCACCGCCCTCCACCTTCCTCAGGATTCGACAAATCTTCGGGGAGAACGCGGCCGCTCGGACTTTGATATTACTCATCGCTGGGTTACGAGCCTTATTTACGATGTTCCCCGGTGGGATCGTGCCCGCCGTTTGGGCAATGGGTGGCAACTGGCGGCGATCGCAACCGCTCAAAGCGGACAGCCGTTTTCAGTCTTCACCGACTATTATGGAACACCGTTTCGACCCAACATCATTGGAGGGTCTCACAGCAACAATAGCGATCCCAATGCGGCCATTAACGGGGGGCTGGCCATCACTGACCCTTTGAGCATTTTCAATCCCGCCCCCAACTTCCTCTTGAAGCCTGGAAACCTCGGCCGCAATACTTTCACCGGGCCTGGACTGCGCAACCTTGACTTTTCAATTATGAAGAACACATTTCTCGGGGCGGGTGAGAGAAAGAGCATGCAGTTCCGCATCGAACTCTTCAATGCCACAAACACAGAGAATTTCCGCCAGCCTTACAGCAAGGCCGGCGAACTGTATTACAATCTCGCGAATTTTTCGACCGCCCCCACCACGGTTATTCCCGATCCATTTTTTGGGAAGATTCTCCAGGCCCGGCCGGCATTCGCCGCACAGCTCGCCTTGAAGTTTAACTTTTGAATGCCTAACGGCTCTTGGTTCTACTCACGACAAGAACCTACATTGGCAAAATGCGAAATGAAAAGACCTTGCCGCCTTCCGCCTTGTTTGCCTGTCTTGCTGAAATTGGCAGGTAGCGGTTAAGAGCTTTCATGGGCGACTCCTTTCGAATGAATGCCAGGGAGTGTTGTCAATTCGGACCAAGGAGGCCAACTTCGTGATGCTAGACCACCGCCCGAAACCGTGTCAAGCCGGACTATCTGTGTGTAAGTTGGGCGCGTCTGGATTCGTAGAAGTTTCGTGGAATGGGACCGCGGGATTTGTTAGGTGAGTCATTATTGTAATTGAGCCTTTCACGAACCCTTGGCCTCCTGGCCGCTCCGCAAGAATCGCCGTCAGTTAACATCACGTTCTGCTCATTTTCAGCGAACTTAAGTTTTGATCCCTTCACCTTCGGTTAGGGTGATGTACCGGTCGAGGGGCAGATTGGTAAATCGCTCCACTTTGCCGCTGGGAGGAGGCCACTTTACTTCGATCCAATCGAATTTGGCGCGCGGGCCGATTCCGAGTACGACTCGTGGATCATGGGAAGCGAGGAAGCTTCCACCACCCGCCTTATAAACATGCCGTTTCAGATCATCGGCTTGCCAACTGATGAGGGCGCCTACGCCGTCGGGGTTGGACTTTTTGCCCACCAGCTTTAAGCCCAGCCAATGATTCTGTCTGGCCGCCTGATTTAATAAGAGGACGGGCGCATCATTGTTGACCGCTACTAGGACGTCCACCGCCCCATCATTATTGAAATCGCCAATCGCCATGCCTCGGGCCGCCCGGCGCTCGGAGAATGCATTGCCGGCTCCAGCGTTTTCAAAGGTCTTGCCATTATTGTGAAAGAGAAGCAAGGGTTCCTTATATTTCACGTCGCTAAAGCGCTCCTCGATTTTATCATCGGGATGACCGTTGGCCACAAACAAGTCAAGATTGCCGTCATTATCGTAATCGAAGAATTTCAATCCCCACCCACTCATCAGGCGCGTGACCATGCCAATGCCGGTGGGGACGGACACGTCGTCAAATGTTTCGTCGCCATTGTTGTGGTAGAGCGCGTACATTTCCTGATCCACATTGGTGACAAACAGGTCCACCCATCCGTCCTGGTCGAAATCGGCGGCATCCACTCCCATTCCGGAGCGGGCCCGGCCATCTGAGCTGTAGCCTACGCCCGCCTGAAGCGCGATCTCCTCAAATTTTCCCTGACCGCGGTTGGCAAAAAGGAAGTTGGCCACTGTGTCGTTGGCCACGAACAAATCCATCAAGCCGTCGTTGTTGATGTCTACCGCCACCACGCCCCAGGCCTTGCCCATGGATTTGCCGATATCCGAGAGATGGCTGACCTCGGTAAACGTGCCGTCACCGTTGTTATGAAACAACCAGCTGGGCGTGGGGTCATAGACACGCGGGATGCAATAATAGCGGTCGCCCGTCTGGCTATTGCCACAAAATTTGTTTTTGGATTTGTCAAAGTCAACAAAGCGGCACACAAAGAGGTCCAACCGGCCGTCATTGTCATAGTCAAACCAAACCGCGCTCGAAGACCATCCGGGCGCGGCCAGTCCCGATTTCTCAGTGACGTCGGTGAAGGTGCCGTTACCGTTGTTGTGATAAAGGATGCTGCGCCCATATTGCGTCACATAGAGATCGGGGAATCCATCGCCATCGTAATCGCCGACGGCGGCGCCCATACCGTACCCGCCTGCCGCCACCCCCGCTTTTTCCGTGACGTCGGTGAAGGTACCGTTGCGGTTGTTATGGTAGAGCGCGTTGCGAAGTGGTGGGTGAGGATCGTAGAAATCGCACTTGCCGCTGTTGACCAGGTAGATGTCCATCCACCCATCGTTGTCGTAGTCAAGAAATGCGCATCCTGCCCCAGTGGTTTCCGGTAAATACATTTCAGGTGATCGGGCGTTCTTGTGCACCCAGGTAATGCCGCTGGCCGATGCAGGCACCTGCACGAAGGCTTGTGAAGGCTCGGGCTTGGCGCCCGACTGGAATGCGCCAGCTCGAATTTGCAGAGACCATGACGTCCCCGTGAGCAACGCGCCGCCAAGACCAAGCTGTTCAATGAACTTGCGCCTCGAGAGCTCGCTCAACCCGTGTCTTTGATCCTTGGACAATTCACCTCGTCCGAATGGCAAGTAACTTCAGATTTCATCAACCGCCGATCGATTGCCGATTGTTATTCAAATGTTGGTTCAAAGTGCGCGCCACGCAGCCGGCAATTTGCAAGTGTACCATGGCATAAAAGAAGTCGTCACTCGGCCCGCCCAGCCCGAAGTGATTCAGCATGGTGAGGCGGCGGTCCCGAAAGTGTGGGGCCGCCTCAAAGTGGTGGGGACGGATGAGGGCTCCGCTTATGGAACCTCGGCCAGGCCTAAGCAGGAATTCGAGGGAGCGCGCTGGGAGAGCGAAGCGTTTGCGGGTTGCCGTTCGAATTCGAAGACGTCTTCAACATTGAAGCTGAGGTCTCGCCCGAAGGGAACAGTGCCGCCGTCGATCGTTGCCTGAAGTTCTGAGGAGTTGTTCGCTCCATGCGGCTGAAGCACCGGTGAAAGGTCTTTAAACTGCCAAACCCGGCTTGAGTCGCAATCTGATGACAGGGAAAATCGGTCTCCAGAAGCAATTGCTTGGCGCGCAGGAGATGGGAATGCATAATTTCGTCTAATACGGTATGGCCCAGAGCCTGAAGAAACCTTCGCTCCAAGGTACGGCGCGAAACACCGACCTCTTCGGCGACATCGATGACGCTCAACGCGTGGCGCGACTGGTCACGCACAAAGCGCAGAGCGCGGGCTACCAGGGGATCTTCCTGGGCGATGATGTCACTTGAGCGGCGAATGGCGACATAAGTCGGTTGTACCAGGACCACCTGACCCGTTTTCAATTGACCGCTCATCAGACCGTCAAGCAGGTGCGCAGCCTCGAAGCCCGCTTTCTCAACGTCCAGGGCTATGCTTGATAGGGGCGGGTCGGAGAGTTCGCACACCAGTTCATCGTTATCCACGCCGACCACCGCCACTTCGTCCGGGACGCGGATGCCTGTCATCGTGCAGACTTGAAGAACTTCCGCGGCGCATATGTCATTGCAGGCCATTATGCCCACCGGCTTGGGAAGTGACTTGAGCCAATGGGCCAGCGCGGGTTGCTCATGCTGCCATCGCTCGATCCAGTTTGGCCTCTTGGTCCAATTTGTGGAGGGAATCCTGTGCGTCGCGCAAGCAAACCCCGCTTCTCTCAAGGATTCCTGGAAGGCCTTTTCACGAACCACGGACCAGTGGAAATTGGTAAAACCACAGTAGGCAAAATGTCGCACTCCCGACTCAATCAAGTGGGTTGCCCCCATGCGGGCAATCGCAATCGAGTCCGTCCGGATCTCTCCATAACGGCTCGTGGGCGAAGCAGGAGGCGCCTCAGTCAGAAGCGAGGCCACCATGGGGAGGCGCATGGAACGAAGACGTTTTTCCATCTTGGAGGAATGAATTCGCGCGATGATTCCCGCCCCACTCCACGCCCCTGCCGCGGGCAGAACCTGATCCAGGTGCCCCGGCGCAAAACTCAGGGACCATGGGCCGTATAATTTGGCGTAGCGTAAAATTCCACGCAAGAGCCCCCGGCCATACTCAGTGGAGGTCTCTAGCAAAAGAGCCACCTGGGGAATGCGTGGCAGGGCGGGCCGCTTCTCCGCAGACGATGATGATTCCTTTAGTTTGGTATCAGTGCCTCGCGCGTTTGTCGAATGGGCCATAAATTGGTGACTCCAAGCTTATGACATCCTTCGATCTGTCAATTGACCAAGCATTCGCCACGAGCCGCATGAGCCTGTTCACACCTTTGTACTCTTACTCTCGCATGAATTCAAGCCTCACCCTTTGAATTGAGGTTGGCGAGAATGTCGCAAAATGACAATCCGATTACGCAAACTGGGTCTGGACATACCGGAGACGCCATGGAACTATCCGTCAAGTTGACGCTAATGTGTTAATTGGCGCAGAGTAATTGGTTTTTGGCTTGCATGCGGTAGTTAAAAAGTGCGTCGGGTTTACTTAAATAAAATCAAGCAGAAAGAACAGGCGTTTCCCGGCTGGATCGATATATTACGCTGGGACGCCAAAAAGCAGCACTTGCCTTTTCCTTTAGTCTTCAATTGCGTAAATCGGGTGTTGGGAATAGGGATGGCTAATAATGAAGCGCTCCCGGAGGGATCCTATGCAGACAACGTTGTCTGGGAAAGTTGAAGTATCCCCAAAAAGCTCTCGTCTGTCCTGTGGCCTGATCGTAATGGATCGCATTGCCACGTGGAGTTGCGGGCTCTTGCTTCCGCTGCTTTTCATGCTGGGACTTTCCACGGCGGCCCTGGCTCAGAACTCGGGCAGGGTAGACGGCATTGTGCATGACCCCAGTGGCGCCGTAATTCCCGGCGCATCGGTGGTCTTGCGGAATGAGGCGAGCGGCACAGATTACAAGGGACAAACCGATGCATCCGGGTATTACAGCATCGACATTTTGCCACCCGCCACCTATACGATTCGCGTGAATGCCCCGGGTTTCCAACCCTCGGCACAATCAGGATTAGTGGTTCACCCAAGTGATCGCCTTAGCGTGCCTGTGACCCTGCAAATCGGCAAGGAAGTGCAAACGGTGGAAGTCCAGGCCGCTCCGGTTGCCGTGGTCACCACCGATAGCGGGTCCGAAATTCCTGTCATTGGCGCCAGCCAGATTGAAAACCTCGCGACCGAGGGCAGGAATGCCATGGAGTTGCTGACCCTCCTCCCCGGGGTCGTGAATTCGGGCTTCGATCCCTCCCAAGGATCCAATATGGGGCAGGGTGTTCAGTCTTTCAACGTCAACGGCCTCAGGAATGATCAGAATTCCATTCGACTCGATAATGCCAACATGATCGACCCGGGCAACAACGGTGGCATGATCATCGAGCCCAACATGGATATGATCCAGGAATTCTCGGTGAAATTGTCCAGCTTTGAAGCTGACCAAGGACGCGCCGCCATGATTATTGAGGGCGTCACCAAGTCGGGCGGAAAAGATTTCCACGGTGAGGGTTACTTCTACGCCCGCCAAGCCGTCCTCAACGCAAACGACTGGTCAAACAATATTTTGGGAGTGAAAAAGCCGGGCAGCAAGTTCAATTATCCGGGCTTTAATGTTGGCGGCCCAGTGCTAATTCCCGGAACGGACTTCAACAAGAACCACGACAAGATGTTTTTCTTCGGGGCGATTGAGTGGCAGAGGCAGTTGCCCGATTTTGGCAGCCAGGGAGCGGTGGTGCCATCAGCCGCCATGCGCCAGGGTGATTTCAGCGAGTTGCTGCGGGACGCCCAGCCAGGTGGCATCTGCGCGGGAAAAAGCCGATGCCTCAATATGCCGGTACAACTTGAGGACCCGACCACGTGGGGGACCCCCATTGCCTCCAACATCCTTCCTGCCGGTGAGATCAATGCAAACTCCGCGCTGCTTCTGAGCCAGTATCCACTCCCCAATTATGTCGACCCGACGGGGAAATACAATTTTATCGGCGAACCTCTGATTGCCCTGAATCGGAGCGAAGAGAACTTCAAAGTTGATTACAACCTGAATGACAGCACTCGCATGTACGTTCGCTTGGCGAGAAACGCTGACAAGCAGTATTATCCATGGGGACTCTGGTCCGGGATCAACAGCGGCTGGACGTCAAACGTCCCCGAACCCAGTCCGACCGTCGGCAACGATCTAGGCGAATCAATCGGCCTGGAGTTGGTGAAGGTCATCAATCCAACTCTCACCAATGAGTTTCAATTCAACGTTTCGCAGCTCACTCTACCCAACCATTTCAAGAATCCAAACGCAGTGGGAATAAGTAAGGCCGCAACCGGCTTCAAGTTTTCAGGAATGAATTTCAAGAACTCGCAGGTTCCTGCCTTCGCGAACGGAATGACCTATGGCGGCGATGAAATGCCTCAAATCACGGATCAATGGAATTTTTACAACGGAGGCAATCCCGGCACCGGGCGCTGGGGTGAAGGTGACGTGGGCTCGGGGATTTTCGCCGACAAGACCATCTTTGAGGGGATTGACAACGTCACCAAAGTCCACGGCGCTCACACCCTCAAGTTTGGCGGCAATTTTGAGCGCACTCGAAACGACCAAAATGGCGGGCCGGTTACAGAAGGATTGCTGATTACCGCCGAAAATTGGGGCGGAATGACCACTGGCAATTCTTTTGGCGACATCTTGGCCAACAACTTCGCGAGCTTCGACCAAGGCATACCGAATAACGACGGATTGTGGCGATTCTGGAACGTCGAGGGGTATGCTCAGGATTCCTGGAAGGTAAGCCGTCGCCTCACAGTGAATTACGGGCTGCGACTTTCCTGGATGCAACCTTGGAATGAAGTGCGAGGGCTTTCCACCACATTCCTGCCCTCAGCTTACGTTCCTGCCAACAATACCAGCTTTATCGACGGCATTGTGACCGGAAAGAGCGGCGGAGTAACCCATAGCGTTTTCCCCAATCCAAAATTCATTCCTCAACCCCGCCTTGGATTCGCGTGGGACATGTTTGGCACGGGGCGAACGGTGCTCCGCGGAGGATTAGGGACCTACATTAGTCGCGACCAGGGTAACACCTCCTTCTACATGGCCAACGCTGATCCATTTTCGTTTACTGCAGCCGTCAGCGCGCCTGGTCCTTTCCTGACGTTACAGCAGATCGAATCGGCTAACCCGTTTAGCTCGGTGGGCAATATCGCTGTGCAGGCGGAGGATCCAAAAGATCCCAATCAGCCGCAAACTTACGAGTGGAACTTCGGCATCGCCCAGAATATCGGGCTCAAAACGGTGGTTGACGCGGCTTATGTCGCCAACGTGAGCCGTCATTTGTACCGCCAAGTGAATATTAATGCCATTCCTATCGGCGGAATGTGGATTCCAGGAACTACGGATTGCTGCGCGAATGGTGATACGAACAGATCCGACTATGGTCCCTACAAACCTTTTGGCACCATCGATTGGTCAACCCATAGTGACACCGCCAACTACAACTCTCTGCAGGTTACCCTGCGGCGCAATGTCTCGCACGGCTTGACCCTGCTGGGATCCTACACTTGGTCCAAGACCATGGGTTATACGAGCAGCTTCCAAGGGGTAATTGATCCCTTTAGCTCCCAGCACAGTAAAACACTACTGCCTTGGGACCACGCTAGCATCCTAAACCTCTCCTACATCTATCAATTGCCGAATATGGGAGCCCGGCACTTCGCCGGTAATAAGATTGCTACCGGCGTCCTGGACGGTTGGCAATACTCGGGAATCACGCACATCACCAGCGGCGCTCCCGTATTCATTGGCAGCCCAACCATCAACTGCATGACAGCCCCCAATCCTGCCACGGGCAAGACAGACAAGAATCTCTGTGCCAACGGAGCTTTCGACAATGGGAACAGCAGATTTAGTGGCTCACCTACCGGTTGGTACGGAACCGCTGACTACGGCGGCGGCAACAACGGGGTCGTGCATCCCGTCATCAATTGGGTGGGGGGAGGATTTAACAACGTTGGCGACCATTGGTTCAGCCCAAGTTCCGTCACACTCCCTGGGATTGGGCAAAACGGAACTTATGAGACACCGACCTTCAGGGGTCCCGGGTCGTGGTCTACTGACATGACGATGTTCAAAAATTTCAAACTGGGTGAATCTCGGCGCCTCGAATTCCGATTCGCCACCTTCGATACCTTCAACCACGCGAACCTGGGGACTGGTGGAGCCGACTTTGGCACCACCCCCATATTCAACTGGGTCCTACCCTATAATGCCACTCACTTCTCGCAGGGCACTGTAGGGCTGCCCAGTGCGGGTATTCCAGGGATCGCTAACGCGGATCAGTTCGGAGTTATTTCCAACAAGCACGGCCACCGCGAAGTGGAAATGGCTCTGAAACTTTACTTCTGAGAACATCCATCAACGTTTTTTCAACACCAGGGGCGGATTAGTTCCGCCCCTTTTTTTTGCCGGCAGGGTTTGTTTTTCCCTTCAAATTCTTGCTGTTCTGCAAACGCCCTTCTCAATTAAAATCCTCACCCATTCGGCCAAGCAAGCCAAGGTTCCGCCCGAGCGTAGCCGAATAAGCGCGGTTGAATCGGATGAGAAGTTGAGGCATGATTCTCGGGGAGCTCGGAGTTAAAATTGAAAACTCATGTCAATCCTGACTCAGGCTTCAGTTCAATTTTGCACGGATAGGCAGGCGGTGGCATCGGTGTATCGGATGGCGAAAAAAGCCCTTGGGTTGGCCCTGCGCAAGGCGCACCTGATTGCTCTCGCTTCGGCCCTCCTCTTCTCGCTGGGCAACAGAAATGCGCTTTGTGCCCAAAATGACGAGGCTCTGCGAGCTAGAACCCCTGCGGACCAGCGCATCGTTAGCGACCCGGTTTCAGTCCCTGCCGTCGGCGCGGCCTTTCTCAAAGACTCCGACATGGTCGTCGGCGTCGCTCTTAAGGGCGATGCCAGGGCCTATTGGCTGCCCATGGTTATTTGGAACCACAGGATTCTAGATCGAATCGGTGGGACACAAATTCTAGTGACCTGGTGCAGCCTATGTAATACCGGACTTGTATTCAGGCCCGAGGTGGATGGAAAGGCGTTGACATTTACGGTGCAAGGGTTGCGCGGAGGGAACCTGGTCCTGCAGGACGGACAAACCGGGAGCCTCTGGCAACAGGCTACGGGTGAGGCGTTCGAGGGGCCGCTGCACGGAAAGCGATTGCCGCGGGTCGCCTTCCAGATTACCTCCTGGGGTCAATGGCGCAAGGACCATCCCAATACACTTGCAATGGCTGCCGACCCGCACGATTTGGCGGCTTACGGCGCAATGGACCAGAGAATCAGCGAACCCTTCTGGGAAATGCAGCCTGCTCCCCTTGCTCTCCGGCAAGACTCACGCCTGCCTCCTCACACCATGGTTCTCGGAATCGAGGCGGACGCGACGAGCGCCTATCCCATCGACGTCATAAAGGATGAGGGCCTTATTAACGATCGTATTGGTTCGATTCCGGTCGTGTTGGTCTATACAGCCTCTACGGACACCGTTAGAGCATTTTCGAGGCAGGTGGACCAAAAGGTTCTGGAATTCAAGGCGGCAGGAGAGACGCGAATGACCGATACAGAAACCGCTTCCCAATGGAATTTTGACGGCAAGTGTGAGAGCGGAAAGCACAAGGGCGAAGAGCTTAAACCTCTTATCGTAGAACCCTCATTTTGGTTTGCCTGGGCCGAATTCCATCCTGGAACAGTGGTGTTTTCAGAATCCCGATAACTCATGCCGGACCTGGTGGTGTGTGTGTGGGAACTGAACGGCTCGATGAAAATGCCCTCCTGCCAGAAATAAACGGCGGGTAACTTCGTTGGCCGATTGAACTCATAGTCAATCAGGATGCTGCTGAGGTATAGAAGAAGTGCTTGCCCCGGTCTGATGGGAAATCATGGTTCATCACCTGCTCAACCGAGGCAATCCGTTGGTAGTGTCCGGGTTTGAATCACCGGGAGCGCGGGCGTCTCGCCCGCTCTTTTCTCTCCATTAGATTGCGGGCGAGACGCCCGCGCTCCCAGGGGAATTAGGACACTACCAATCCGTTGAGAAGTCCGCGTTGCAAATCAACTCGTGCTAAAATAGAGCAAGCCATGAATGCACTTCAGCTCACCATAGCGCTGCTGTTGTGTGCTGGCGGGCTTCGGGTGGCCGAGCAAGCTACGACGCCCCCAGCGTGCGTCATCGGAGATCAGGCCCTGGCCCAGGGCCAACCGCAGTTGGCCGTAGAGCAATACTTGAAATGTCTGCCCTTGGGTCAACCTGGTTTCAAAACCCTTTCCAATTTAGGGATGGCCTATGCGGGCTTGAACCAATTTGATCAGGCCATCCGCTACTACGGGCAAGCTCTCGCCCTGGATCCCGGCAGTCCGCAGGTCAGGTTCAATTTAGGTTTGGCGTATTTAAAAACCAATCATCCGCAGGAGGCGGCCAAGGAATTTGCCCGGACTTTGATGAGCGATCCAAACAACATGAAAGCGCTGGAACTCCTCGCCGTTTGCCATTTCCAAATCAAAAATTTTGAGTTGGCGGCTTTTGAGTCCGAGCAAGTTCTCAAAGCGTTGCCCAACGAAAACTCAGCTTCGTTCCTTTTGGGCTCATGCCTCCTGCGTTTGGGCGCATTCAAAGATGCCATTCCGCTTATTTATTCTTCCATTGAGAAAAACAATTCCGCCACCGCTCATGTGGTTCTGGGCGAGGCTTTTCTCGGTGTAAAAGCTTACGCGCAGGCCCTCAAGGAATTCGAAGAGGCGGAAAAGATGGCGCCCGATACCGAGGGTTTATATTCGCAAATCGGTACGGCCCGCGCGGGGTTGGGGGAAACCAGCATGGCGATTGCGGAATTCGAAAAGGCGCTGGAGAAGAATTCCAACGACTTCGAAGCCAATTACTATCTGGGGCACCTCAAGCGTTTGAGCAACGATATGGATGAAGCTCGCAAGTACCTGGCCAAGGCGGAAAGCTTGCGTCCTGGCGAGCCTTCCGTCGCCTACGAGTATGCTGTGTTTGCCATGCAGGCCAATGATTATCCCAAAGCGGAATCACTTTTGACCAACATTATTCAGGAAGTTCCATCCTACATTGATGCTCACGTCCTGCTGGCTGAGGTTTATTTCCACTTGCATCAAACTGAGGACGGCAAACGTGAGAAAGCACTGGTAGACGCCATGAAAGTCGCCGAGCAGGCCCAGACGGATATCGAGGGCAAGGCAAGAGAAGAAGCTTCCCAAGGCAAGACGAATCCGAGTTCTCCCCCAAAGCTATGAAGAATTGGCACGCAAACCGGCTGGGATGGATAGGGCTACTACTCTTGTGGGCAGCCTTGACCTGCCAGGCCGGACCCAGCCTTCAGGAAGCCAGTTCCACCTCCTCGACGGCGCCCCTGGATGCCCAACAAATAAGAGATTCAATCAGCAAGTATGAGGCCTTATCGCGCGAGCAACCGGATTCAGCCGAAGTGTGGAGCAATCTGGGTGTATTCCATGCGATGGCGGGAGAATGCAGGCAGGCTCTCCCGGCTCTCGAGCACGCCGAACGGCTGAACTCGAAATTGTTCAATCCCTGGTTTTTTTCCGCCTACTGCCTTTCCGCGCTCCATCAGGACCGACGGGCGCTGGACAGCCTTCAACGAGCCCTCAGCCTGAATCCCAAGGACGCCAATGCCTGGCTGCTCAAAGCACAAGTAAGCCGCGACCTCGGCGATCTTGAGGTTGCACTTGAGGCGGCTGTACGCGCGCAGGCCATTGCCAGCTCTAATCCGGAATCGTATTACTTCGCAGGCAAGGTTGCCCTGGAATTGACCACGAAATTCTATGAACGAGTCGCATCGCCAGGGCCAGAGAGCGAGTTCTATTCCCTATTTCTGGATGGCCAACGCAACGCGGCTCAGGGTGTATTTGATCTGGCTCAGGAACGGTATCAAAACGCACTAAAGATCTCTCCCAACCGCCCTGACCTTCAGTTTGCAGCCGGGTCGGCGAGTCTCGAAAGTGGCAGCTATGCCGAGGCGGAGAACTCGTTCCGTCACTGCCTAGAAAACTCGGATTCCGCCTGGGCGCGATTGCGATTGACCATCGCGCTTTGCAAAGAATCGAAACAACCTGAAGCGCAAACATTATTGGGCTCTGTAAGTCCAGGCGAGTTGGTGATGCCCGGCGAATACAACGATTTTTTGATTTGCGCCTTCCTGCTGAACATGCCGGAAGTGGCCGGCAGGGTGCTGACTCAGGGACAGGCTAAGTTTCCGAGCGACGGACAATTGAAAGTGTGGTCTGAACGATTAGACTCATGGGCGGCAATATCATCGCAGGCAGGTCAGGATTCCCTGAAATTGGAAGGGTTGAGCGGCGTCGGGCTTTCCCTGCGGTTCTACCTTTCTACCCGGCATGTGAAGGAGGACGAATTCAAGAGTCTGTTTCCAAGTTCGGCTGCGTATCTAAGTTTTCGCTCGGATTTCCTTTCCGGGCGATGGATGCCGGCGGCGGGCAGGATTGTGCCTATCCTGAAAACGGAAAAACGGGCGAGTTCGCCGGGGAAGGCATTTGCCATGGGGGAGATCTTGCAGAGCCTATCCTACGGGCTTTCTGAGCAATTGGGGGAGGAATTTCCCGACTCCATCCCGGCCATGACGCTTGCGGCAGAAAACCTCTCGACCATGGGTGAGCCGCAAAGAGCTTTGGAGATTTTTCAGAGCATCGTCAAGAGGGATGGCGCCTCGCCTCCCATCCTGCGGGAAATGGCGCGAATTTATTGGGCGGATCACAAGTGGGACGAGGCTTTGGAGATCCTCCAACCTTTGTCGCAAATGGATCCGGAGGATGCCATCATCTTCGTGAATATCGGGCGAATCTATACATTCAAACAGGAACCAGAAAGCGCGGCGAAGGCATTTGAGCAGGCCATCCGGGTTGATTCCAAGATGAGTGAGGCACACTTCGGGCTGGGACAGATATTGCGAAAGCAGGGGAATCTGGAGGGTGCCCTCCACGAGTCCAGGATTGCTTCGGAACTCGATCCATTGAATCCGAAGCCACATTATGAGCTTTCACAGATCTACGCGAAGCTGGGCGACCGGGAGCACGCCTCCCGGGAGATGGTCAGTTTTCAACATCTCCAAACAATCGCGGGCGCCGAGGCTCGTCAATCGAATAAAATGTTGGTTCCCCTTGAATAGCCGATATTCAATTCGATTTTCATGGATGATTTCCGGACCTGCAAGTGCGTTCAGATTACTTAATCGCCTTGCATGGTCCATGTTCCTAGCGGGCGTATTTTCCGGCGCGGCTGTGGCGCAATCTTCAGGGACCCAGACAACACCGTCCCCGGCCAATCCCAATTCACCTCGAACTGTTAAGGCGAAAGTTCCACCCGAATTCCAAAAGATTGCCGACCAAGCCTCTCAAGCTCGCGAAGCAAACCAAGATCAACAAGCCATCAATCTTTACTTGCAAGCCCTGAAACTTAACCCTTCTTGGAACGAGGGTTGGTGGTATCTGGGCACGCTCTATTACGATGGGAATCAATTCCCCGAAGGCGTGGGCGCGTTTCATAATCTGGTGGAGATGATGCCGGATTATGGCGCGGGGTGGGCGATGCTGGGTCTTTGCGAATCCGAGACACACGACATTGAGAATGCTTACATTCATCTGCAAATGGGACGCGCCAAGGGAATGGGTGACAACAAGGAATTGATCTATGCTACCCGCTATCATCAGGCGCTGATCGATCTCCTTCTGGGAAATTTCGAGGAAGCCAATTCTCTATTGTCTTCGCTGGTCACGCAGAACGTCCTTTCCACCAATGTCAAACAAGCTATGGGGCTCGCGCTCTTGCGGGTTCAGCTCCAGCCCAATCAGATTGACCCCTCCAAGGATGCTCTGGTCTCTGCGGCCGGCGATGTTGGCGAACTGGAAGCACTGGGGGACTTCGACGAGGCCAAGAAGGCGTTTGAAAAGATGATTCACGATTACCCCTCCACTCCATTCGTTCACTATTCCTATGGAGTGATGTTGGCTGAGTTGTCCCAGTACAAAGAAGCCGAGCAGCAGCTTCTTGAAGAGATCAAGGTTAATCCCGATAGTTCCATGCCTTACATGCAAGTGGCCTATGTCTATATTCGAACCAGCCGCTATGAAGATGCTTTGGGAATGGCGCGCAAAGCGACCCAACTGGTCCCGGGGTCTTTCGCCGCACACTACCTTGCGGGGCGCTCCCTGCTGGAAGTCGGCCAGGTGAACGAATCCATCCAGGAGTTGAATATTGCCAAGAGGCTGGCGCCCACCAGCCCTGAAGTGCGATACAGCCTTGCGCGAGCGTTGAGCAGAGCCCACCGCCCCCAGGAAGCGGCCAAGGAACAAGAGGAGTTCAAACGATTGAACGCGCGAGTGGAGCAGGCCAAACAGAAACTGCCTCCGCAGTCTTTCCGGGAGTCGAATGATCGTGGGGACACCGCTCCCCATGAGGCGCCAAAGCAGCCGGGCACTAATTCGCCTCAATGATTTCCAGGGACGGCGAGCTCGCAAGGAATGCTAGGGCGCGTCGTGGGTTCGAAAAGCGAGGCCGGGATTATTGTCCCTTATGCCGACCAACGCCCGGAGCAAATTTGGCGGTTTAATTCTGAGCTGGGTCTTGTTCTACGGCGCGGGTCTGTCTTGCCGTGCCGCTGTCCCCGGACCCGCCAAAGTGGATTTCCCTCCGGCCCAGGGCCCGCCCACCCAGGCCATCCCCGGCGGTGCATACGTGGGGCGGGAAGCTTGCGCGGCTTGTCATTCCGAGGCAGCTAAGTCAAAGGGCGGGGATTCCATGGCGCGCGCCATGGAAACTGCGGCGGAATGCGAAATCCTCAAGGCTCATCCTCGACTGTCGGTTCGAAAGGAAGGGTACACTTATCAAATTATTCGCGAAGGGAATCGAAGCATTTACCGTGTCACCGATGGAAAGCATACAATTTCCGAGAATATTCTCTGGGCCTTTGGACTGGGCAGCGCAGGCCAGACTTATGTGTTTCGACACCAAGGGGAGTATTTCCAGAGCCGGGTAAGCTTCTATAATGATACTCAGGGCCTTGATCTTACCCTGGGTGTTCCGGATGCGCCGCCAACTTCAATTGAGGAAGCCGTGGGATCTGTGATCAGCGAAGAGGAGTCACGCCTCTGCTTTGGTTGTCATTCAACCGGAGCAGTCAGCGGCGACCATATGCAGTTCGATCGGCTGATACCCGGGGTGACGTGCGAAGGCTGCCATGGTCCGGGCGGAAAACACATCGCGGCCGTACAGTCTGGAAATAGTGCCGGCAGCCAGATATTTAATCCCGGTTCACTCGACACAGGTGACCTTACACGATTCTGCGGCTCGTGTCACCGCACCTGGGAACAGGTTCAATTGATGCATTTGTCGGGAGTGCGGACCGTCCGTTTTCAGCCTTATCGATTGGCGAACAGCCGATGCTTCGACGCTGAAGACTCCAGGATCAGTTGTAAGGCATGCCATGATCCTCATCATACCGTCAGGCGGGACATTTCATTCTATGATGCCAAGTGCGAGGCCTGCCACACGCAACTGAACGGGAAGGTATCGGGCAGCAGCGGAAAGGAAGAAGCGCGCAAGGCTTCAATATGTCCTGTGGGCAAGAAGAACTGCGTTGATTGCCACATGCCCAAATACTCCCTTCCGGGTGCGCACTTCAAGTTTGCGGATCATGAGATCAGAATCGTCAGGCGCGGGGAGTCTTACCCGGATTAGAAAAGCCGTTCTCGATTGTAATGGGTGGACGCGCCATGCTTGAGCAAGCGCACAGAAAGTTCACGCACAAGGAAAGGATTCGAAGGATTGAACGGCTCGTGGTGCATTTTATAATTTGGAGGCTTTAATGGCTCGAAACAGGAAGAGACTCGTGACGGAAATTTGTTTGTTATTAACCCTGGGCGTCCTGAGCTTCCCAAACTTAGTCTCTAACGGAGCACCCTCAAGTGCCCAAAGTTCTGCGACACAACAATCCGCGGAGCATCCTGCCGTCATCAAGGCGCTTAGCGAAGAGGTTCTGCTGGATATGGTGGCCCGCGACAGACATGGCAAGCCAATCCGCGACCTTACCCAGGACCAGATTGAAGTTTATGAAGATGGCGTAAAGCAACAAATCAATTCCTTCCGCTTTGTCGAGGCGCAACAAAGGGTCGAGAACCCCACCCTAGCCGGTAAACCTGCTGCAACCCAATCCGAGTTGGTGCTTGGGCAAATCAATCTGGTGAGCCTGGTTTTCGAACGATTGGGGGAGGAAGGTAGAATCCATGCACGTGAAGCCGCACTAGCCTTCTTGAAATCCGAATTGCGGCCCAACGTTTACGTAGCCCTCTTCACCAACGACAAAGCCTTGTTTGTACTGCAACAGTTTACCAACAACCGTCAGAAACTTGAGCAAGCCGTGGACATGGCAACCAAAGCCACTTCCTCTCAAATGGCGGCACAGTCGGCGAGCATTGTTGAAGAGCTCGAGATTGTCACCAAGGCGGCTGCGGATACAGGCGCGGCGGCGGGAGCGGTTACAACGGGAATGTCGGGCTCGAGCCGAGGCGCCGGTGCTGGAGCTGTGGGCCCTGCCATGGCCGAAGCCCAGATGGCTCAAATGACCTTGGATATGATTCAACGAGACACCGTGCTTACTCGAGAGCAGGAAGGCCGATCGTCGCTCTACGCTTTGCTCAGCCTGGTAAAAGAAGAGCGGCGCCTCCCGGGCAGAAAGACGATTATCTATTTCTCGCAAGGCCTGAACGTGACTCCCGGACTCATGGGTCTCCTCGAAGCCACCATCAGCGAAGCAAACCGATCTAACGTGAGTGTTTATTCGGTGGACGCGCGCGGCCTTGTGCTGGCGGAGGTAAGTGGCGCGCAGCACGAGAACATGCTGGGAGCGGAAAGCGCGGTTCGGATTAACTCCCGGCCCGACCGTGATAACACCAGAGTTTTCGACAGAGTGGGTGGCGAGGAACAATACGAACTTCAGGCGCGGGCCAATGTTCAGGATACGTTGGCCGATCTTTCCCGAAGCACTGGCGGGTTTCTGATTGCCAACACCAACGAAATGGCGCCTGCCATGGCGCGAATCGCCGAAGACATTCGGGGGTACTACGCCGTGGCCTATCGACCCTCATCGCATGAATACGATAATAAATTTCACCATATTACGGTCAAGGTGCTGCGCTCTGGCGTCACATTGCAGACCCGCGATGGATATATGGCGGCCCCTCCAGTGGCAGGATTGCCGGTCCTTGCGTATGAGGTGCCTATGCTCGCGGCCCTGAAATCAATTCCCCCGGGAGAGAGTCTTGCGTTCGCGGCCCAACCGCTGCATTTCGAATATACGCCCGATGGCCTGCAGTGCCATTTGGTGGTCAAAATCCCGCTCGCCGATATGAGTGTTAAGGCCGACACGCAGAAGAATCTTTTAGAGGCGCATTTTTCTGTGATGGCTCTCGTGGATGCAAGCGATGGCAATCCGGTATTGAAATTCAGTCAGGATTATCCCCTTGAGAGCCCGTTGGAGAAAATTGACGCTCTGAAAAAAGCGACAGTTATTTTCACTCGGGACTTTACGTTGCACGCCGGAAGATACACGCTGGATACCGTGGTGTTCGACCAGGATGGACAAAAGACAAGCGTTCGGCGCTCGGTTCTGATGGTTCCACCTCTTCCCCAAGGTGTGAGATTGAGCAGCCTCGCCATTATCCAGCGCCTGGATCCTTTGCCCGCTTCAAGCGATACTGGCAAAGACCCATTGCGCCTCCAGAACGCCGAAATCATCCCCAACTTCGGCGAGCCAATTCAACAAGGCGCTTCCACGGGAGTGCCCATTTACTTTGTCGTGTACCCGACGAACCAAGGCCCGGAAAAGCCCGAAGTTGATTTGGAAATATCGCGAGGAGGGAAAGTAATCGCGCGAGCGCCAGTCCAATTGCCTGCGCCTGATTCGACCGGTGCCATCCGTTATGTCGGAACGCTGCCGGTTGCAAAATTCGAGCCCGGCCGGTATCAGATTCGCGCTTTCGCAAGACAGGGGGCTGCAGCAGCGGAAGAGTACGCCTTCTTTTCCCTCGCACCATCAAGGCAATGAGCGGAGCCTGAGTTAGGAAGACGGGCTGCCGCCAGCGCTTGGGGTGGGAGACCATGGGATTTGTCTAGCCACTCAAGGGAGGTTAATCCATGTGGACCAATAGAATGCTCACGGCGGTATTCCTCTTTGCTGCCAGTGTTGGAGTCCTTTTCGCCAAGAACAAGTGGGACGGCGCTCCATTTCAACAATGGAACCAGGAGACTGTGTCGAAGCTCTTCAATGACTCGCCTTGGGCCCAGGAGTGGACACACAAAAACGTGGGGGTAGGCGGGGGCGTCAACGAGCAGGAGTTTACGTTTTCGGTGCGGGTGTTTTCTTCCGAGCCGATTCGAGAAGCCTACGTCCGTATGCTGCAGATCCTGAATAAATACGACTCCATGCCGCCCGACCAGAAAACCAGCTTTGATGGCCGCGTCACCACGCCGCTGTTAAATGCGGACGTGAAAGATCAAGTAGTGCTCGCGGTCGCGTATAAAACGAACGATCAGAGCGCGCAACGAGACCTAAGACGGTTTTTCGATAACGCCACGACAGACACGCTTAATCAACAGGCCTATGTCTTCAGCCCGCAGCTCGGGCGTGTCGACCTTCTGAAATACATCTCTCCTGGATCGGATGGAATTGGCGCCCGGTTTATCTACCCTCGAACGGTCAACGGCAAGCCCCTGCTCCAGCCTGGCGACAAGGAGTTGCGATTTGAGTTCTGGGTGGGCGGACCTGTGAACGACGAGCTCCGCGTCGCCTTTGACGGCCGCAAAATGATTTACAAGGATGAATTGAGTTACTAGCCTTTGTTCCCTTCTCGGATCGGCCGGGAGAATTGCTTTCGTGCCGGGAATTTCCTCCTTCCCCACAATTGTTGGGTGGGGATAGGCGCGATCTAACATGACTAATCCCGCGAGTACGCGACTCTCTTTGTCAAGTGATCGGCGAAGATTATTCGGGCGGGCTAAGGGTCAGGAACGCCAGCCTATCCTTCCTCATCCCGCTTCCTGATATATCCCTTTAGAAGGGCAGACTCGAATCGCCTTTGTCTTTGGATGGCTGACCAGAATCTTTCCTCTGATCATCCTTCTCCGAGGCATTTACATTGAAGAGCTTGAAATCTGAGTATTGATGTTCATTAAGAAGATGCTTGCCGTTCCAATCCACGGCAACGGTCACCCGTTGCGGCAACCAGAAATCCTGGGAAATCTTTTTGAAGTGGACTTCAGCAAAAACTATTTCAGTGGTTTGCCGCTCCAGGTGCACCTGAGGGAGAGGCATCAACAAGTCGCTTCGGACGCGAACGATTTGGTAGGTCTCGGCGTCGATCCAGGCCAGCCCCTGGGTGAACGTCATGGAGGGAGTGCCATTGAGTTTAAATGCCCCGGCCAGGCGAGCTTTGCCAGGCTTCTGCGCGAATGAGACCACCAAACTATCCCGGCCGTTTACCTTTTGGCGGCCGAGATAGCGAAACCTGGAATCAGTTTGATACATGGGATGAAACAGCAGCGCCGCCGAGGTAAAACCTGTCGTCAACATGAAGCCTTCACCCAAGCCTTTCTGTGCGCTGGGCCCTCCCGACAAATCCGCGCGATACTCGCTGAATCCCGGCCCCCAGGATTCAGGTGACGACAAACAAAGGTAACGGAATTTTTGATCCTGTGTTTCGCCGACCTTGCCCCCGCGTTGCAGCTTTTCCTGGTGAATCTGTTCTAGCGAGACAGTGTTGGGGTAATTCTGGAATGCAGCCGCAACCGTCTTGCCCACCGCACTCAGGATGGATTCCATTTGACTTTGATCGGCCGATGGTTCGAGTCCCTTGAGTTCCGGCATGTCTATAAGGAGATCCTGAATGGGCCGATCGACGTCGGTCTTTGCCAGCGCGGTCTCCTGGGCCTTGACCCGGACCCGCAACTCCGCCTGGAGCTGGCGTGCGCGAGCGGAGATCTTTCCGGGCTCCCGGTTGGCCAGATAAAGGTCCATTTCCTTGTTCGCTCCAGCCGGATCATCAGTGCCAAGCAGGGCTTCGACGTCCATCAGCCGCGCTTCGGGACCTGCTCCTGCAACAATCGCCTTTTGAAGGTGAAGTTTTGCGGCATCCCAGTTCCGTTGCAACAACTGCGAACGGCCAAGCTCCTGAAGGGCCAGCGGGTCATTAGGTGCAAACCGGACCGCCTCCAGGAAGTAACCCGCCGATAGTTTGGGCTGATGCCGCCAGCTTTGCAGAACCCCATATGCGATCAATGGTTCGGGGCGTCCTTTGGTGGTGTCGGCGCGAATCGCATTGACCGCCTCGGAGAAGTTGCGCTCCGCCCCATCCCAGTCCCGCGAGTCAAGTTCCGCCAATCCCAACATGGTTCGGCAGGCGATACAAGAATTATCCCGACGAACCACCTTCATGAAGAACGACACAGCCCGATCGGGATCATTCTGGTCCAGAAATTCATGTACGCCGCGTGTATAGTCTTTCGTGCTATTTTCGGAAAGGCCGTCTGTGGTGCTCAACTCTCTCAAGCGGTGGGACAGGTTGTAGACGAGATCCGCCTGCGAGAGCAGATCAGGATCGGATGCGGTGTCGCGCAGCGTGATGGCTAGGGGCCACGTCTTGCCCGAATTGCCAAAATCAACGATTTCGTGCGCGGGCAAAAAGCCGCGCTTGTCCGCCTTCACATCCACCTCAAACCCCTCTACCGATTCCAGGCTCACTCTAAGTTCGGTGCCAAATCCTCCCTGGAGATCGGTGCGAAGTTCCCGGACAGCCGCCATTGAATTCGACGCTCTTACCACCAACCTGACCCCTCGAACCGGATCGCCCTGCAACGTTTTCACCGTTCCTGTAATTGTGTAGGTCCGTTGAATCAGGTCAGTTTGGCTGCGCGACGAACCGGCAATCGAGCCTGCCTGGCCCATCGAAGTTACTCCCTGCGCCGCCAAGAGGCGGACCCCAGCGAGAAGCAATACAACAGGGAAAGATGATTTCATCAGCGTCTTCATGATAATGACAACTCCTTCAGGCAACTCTGGCGCAATCCAATTCGCGAGAGCGACGGGCGGCTTTAATCACCACCATACACCCCGTCACCTTGGATTGCAACTTCTTGGATTGCAACTTCCATGCCTTGAATTTTGCTTATGCGGAGCCATTGAAAGGGCCAGATGCTTCGATTTACACGCTGTCAACGATCTTGAGAAGCTGGCCTAGATGGCTGGATATCGGCTGCATGAACCTTACCGGAAGAAGTCATTTCCTGCATGACAACTCTCGTCCTGGCGGCAAAACGGCCATTGGGCTCCTCGCTCAAATAGGCTTGCATCTCGGCATAAGATTTGCCGTAGTTCTTCATCCTATAGTACAAATCAGCCAGCCTCACGCGCAGCTCGGCGGGGGGAGCCGGATTCAGTTGCCGTACTTTTAAGTATTCTTCCTCTGCCTTGTCATACCGCTCCAGCCCCGAATACACGGCGGCGAGCTGAAAATGAAGGTCCCAGGAATTGGGAGATCGGCGCAGGCCTTCTTCCAGGATATTCTCGCCTTCGGCAAACCTCTTGCTGCTTTCCAGAAGTATCCCGAGCCTTGAATATGCTTCGAGATAATCTGCGTTGCACGCAATCGATTTCCTCAGCGCTGCTTCTGCGGAAGGTACATCTTTCAACAATACGAAAGCAAGAGCGAGATCGGTTTGGGCGCGGGCGTAACAAGGATATTCTTCGGTGGCCTTCACCAAATGGACGCGGGCGTCGTCTAGGTTTCTTTCTTTAAGGGCCCGGCTTCCTTTCTCATATTCTTTCCGTGCTTTTCTAGGCGCCGCCTCATCGGTCAAGGTGGGCAGATCGGCTGCGGCTTTGCTCTTTGTCAAAGGCACAAGCACAACCTGGATATACACATTGTATCGAGGCCCGGTGAGGTCGACCTCCTTCTCGTAAGCCTGGAATCCTGGCGCTGTGACTCGCAGTCGATACACAACGTCGGAGAGGTTATCAAATTGAAATCTGGCGTCGGATTCGCCAATTCGTTGATCAACCAAGTCTCCATCCAAAGTTTCCAGGCGCAGAGTCACGCTGGGACCGATGATCGCTCCAGACTCCGAGCGCACGTCCCCCACAAGCGTAACCTTTTGCTGCGCTGTGGCATGATCCACAGTGAATATGTAAAAGCTCAAGAAGAAAGTGATGGCAACGGTCTTTGCCATCGAAAAAGTGGGGCGGTGGTGCCGCATAAATACCTTGCACGCCAAATATGCTTGCGAAGGTCAAGCTTCCGCATTGAGGCGATTCTCACTTTAGCACCGGATGCGAATGTAAATCAATCCGCCCTGCGTGATGCGACCGGGTGTCGATATCAAAAATCTTGCCGGCTTCGCTACTGAGCGCTAGATGGCGAACTGGCGTTCTGTCGATACGCCCCGGGTACAACAACGATGACTATTTTGCGCCAAGTCGCAAAGGGGAGGTCCGTTCGTGACTGGCATCGAAAGCGACGTTACTGGTAAATCGATGAGAAAACCGGAGAAGTGGAAACGATTCGATGCTTCGCGCGCCATGAACAGTCGGCCTAAATTTTGAGTTATTTGATAAACTGAGAGCCCTTGAGCTTCCGGGGAAACACTTGGGACTCTTTACGGAGAAACAGGATAATGGTTTCGGACTCGATTCTAGGAGTCTTCATGAGATCAACAAAGCTTTAGGACTCGACAAAGCCTCTGATGAGGTACTTGGTTGTATTATCTCACAGGGTAAACGTACCGACAGTTAGAGCCCTTCTCGATGCACATGACAAATTACTACAGGTCTTCAGTAATTTTGCGTGATATAGACCTGCCCGTGCCTGTGGGCCGGAATTTTCGGTGACCACTCGCCAAGGATATTCAAGAGGGTTACATATCCACCGGTTGCGGTCGTCTAGACATGCAGCGTATCATCACGACTGAATGGGTGCGAATTCGAGAATCGACACTTACCGGGCATATGCGTAGGCGAATGGTTTTCCTAATTTGAGTGACGGTCGGCCTGAGTATTCTGGCGCCCACTGCCACTTCCGCTCAGAGCAGTGGCAGCGAACCACCACCCACTTGGCTATGGGTGGTAGATTGGCGAACCAGCCTCGGAATTCCCGGCGCATCCGTGGAGACCGGCCCTGGGGATAGCTGTCTAGAGCGGACCAACACTGCCACTGCGAATTGGACCGCCCATTATGTGACTGGTCCCGCCGGTCGAATTCTGACTTACCGCTTACCGGACAAGTTCTCGTGCCGCGTCACGCTCAACGGACGAGAACTAAATGTGGTGAGTATCGGTCGTGAAGGTCGCACATGGACAGGTCCCAAATGGCTGCGTTTGAAGAACGCCCCACAGGCGACCATTTCGGTCCGGAGTGACAACCAAGAGGACCAGACTGAGGATCTAGATTATTGGAGCACCACTGATGACCCCACGCGTTTCCTTGCCTATATTCAGGACTTGGACACGGGACAATTGATCTCGGGTGTCAAGGTGGCCGCGCTCCGCAGTGGCATCACGAGTACTAGTGGTACAGATGGCTTGCTTACTCTCGACATCCCGGCCTCCTATCGGAAGGGCAAGACTCCCCCAACGGCGCTAGAAACACTGGTATTCTCGAAACCTGGGTACTGGCGCTACGAGTATCACAATTTGGTTTTGAATCCCGGCTCAATCCCCCTGGAAATTTATCTTGAGAAAGGGACCGGCACAGTTGTCCACAAGAACCTTTCGAGATCCAACGGTGCGACGGCCAACGATGAGTCCTTGCCCCTCCAAGAAAGCAACCCTGAAGCACTGGCACGCAACCGCGGAGAAATAATATCACTGAATATTGATCCGTCTGTTGTCGAAGGTGGTTGGATCATGTGCAAGCAGGCAGGTGCGAGAGCCGTGGTCAAAGGCCGCAATCTGAAATCTGTAGAAATCTTTTGGTATTCAACCGGAACAGGAGTGGGGCTTATGCCTCCAGCCAAGGCGGGTCCGTTGACGAAAGTGAACACTTCGCCCGACGGTGACATTTGGGAGATCGATCTCCCGGATCTCATGGCAACTGACTTTTGGGCAGAGGGAATCGATGCGTACGGAAATATCGTCAAAAGCATGAATCTTGGGAATGTGGGATGGCATGTTGAACGTTAACGGCGACCATCCTCGAAGTGCTCCTGAGTGAAGCGACCGCTCGACGGTAAACAGGTTTGCTGAAAGGAAACGGATCTACCCGCAGGCAACGTCCTGAATTTCAAGCGAAATTCCTGGGTCGTTATTGACCCGAAGCCGTTTGTCGGGGATCCTGCCTACGATGCGACACAGCATCTGTTCAATTGCGACGTGAGGCTGCTCTCCGATCCCCAAGGAATGATCAGCCGCATGGCGGAGCCGCTTGGAGTGGACTATGAGCGAATCCGACTCTGGACCTTTGCCCGCGCCGCGGCGGAGTCACGCGACGATTGGAGCGACGAGGGTCGGATAGCGATTTCCAGAGCAACAATCCCGTAAGAAATGGCTTGCGTTGCCACCGCGAGCCTGTGACCACTTTGGCTTTCAGTCTGGATGTGTCAGGGCGATCCACATCCCCAATTTCCAATCGAAGGGGAGGAACAGAATGAGGCTTGAGGCTCTGCGACCGGCTTCACGAGAAGCAATAGAGCTTCCGCAGGGGCAGATCGCACAAATTTTACCAGCAAGAATGGTCACAACTCCTTCTTTACGTAATTTTCGAAAACCCCTCTGACTTGTTAATCAAAAACAATGCTTCTCGCTTCATTCAGAGAGTGCCAGCTTATCTTGCCTGGGTAGAACACGTGAGTGATGACGTTTCCGCTGGGTGAAATCCGGTGAGTCTCAAACTTGGTTGAAAGCAGAGTGTAGGCGTGATTCAAGCTTTTAGCTTCCATGTTAAGCGCAGGAATAATGCAATGGCAGTCCTCTAACGAAGGCTCTTATTCACCCCTCAGTCGTAAAATCAACGGCTCGAATAGTCGTAATTCAGCAAAGCAGTCATAGCCATGTCCCATTAGAGTCCGTGGTGCCGGAGACGCGGCGCCTGGTGTTTTCACAGTCCATGGGTCGGGACTGATTCTCAAGTTTGATGCCGGAATGAGATGACCTCGGTTCTCTTCCGCCACGTTTACCGGGTTTAGGCCAACGAATACGGATATTTCCGCAGGTAATACCTCTTGAAAGGATTCTGCTTCAAGCTCATGTCGCTCGCCCTCATCGATTAGGCTACCCGCTGGCAGGACTAAGTTTCCGAGCGCACCATCCGAGATCTTGGCAAGAGGTGTGCCGTCAAACCTGACGACGTGCCTTCTTTGATTCGGGCATGTATCCGCACGGTCTTTCTTTTATTGCCGGGGACGAACACGCATTACCTCTGGCAACAGGGCAGCAAGAGATCTCAATGTCTGGCATACCAGACACACTGCCTAAATAGTATGCCCACTATGGGCGCATCTCCACCGGCAACCACGCTTTATTGGTCAAGTTGGGAAAGCGGATCCAATCTCTTCGAAAAAAGAAGGTTTGGACGCAGACCGACACGGCAGCCTATCTGGACATGAACCGAGAGCATATTCCGGACATTGAGAGGGGAAAGAGAGAGGTCGGCATCATCACATTACAGACCCTCGCCTCCGGCTTTGATACCACGATGGCAAACTTGGTCAAGGGCCTCTAACCACAGTCGAACTCCAGGGGTTTGCCCGCCTTTATTACAAGCAGCTCAATTTCTTCGTTAGCTGAGCCTCGATATCGCTAGCCCAGGAATATTCTCCATTGCTTTTAATGGGTCCGCAGGACCGGTGAATATCTCATTTACGACGGAAAGTGAGGGATTGTACTTGGCTTAGCGCGATCCTACCATTTGTTAAGATCCAGCTCGTACCGAATACGCATCCACTGCAAGTCAGCCTTCGTGTCGGCTCTCTCCGCGCTTTGGAGGGCTTCACCCTGGTCGGCGGCTGTGCCTTGCCAGACAGTCCATTCGTGGATTCTCGGCCGGGCTTGCGCAGCCGGGTCTGAAACGGCTTCGATCTGGCCACTGATTAACGCAATGACCTTCCATTCGGTCATTGCGGTCAATACTCATTACGATCAATTTTATCAGTGTCGATTAGTGATTTTCTGCGACTGCGATCGGGATTAAGCCGAGCATCTCTCCCAAATCCAATTAGGTAGATGTCCCATCGTCCCATGGGCTTGGTCCGTGGATACGCGAGTCGTTAAAGTCCAATACTTCAATGTACCCGCCACACGGTAGTCAGCCGGACACTCTTTCCACTTGACAATCTAGAGGAAGGGTGTACCCTCATCTCGAATGACAAGAGGAGAGACCCATGGCCGATAAAGCGATCGATTTTGTCCAAGGTACGTTGGACATGCTGATCCTGAAAACTCTGGCGCTGGAACCCATGCACGGTTACGGCATCGCGCTTCGCATCGAGCAGATCAGCAAGGGGACGTTTCGCGTCAATCCGGGCTCGTTGTTTCCTGCCTTCCGTCGCCTGGAGCGCGGCGGATGGATCAAGCCGGAATGGAGCCCGACGGAGAACAATCGGCGCGCTAAGTATTACAGCCTCACCGAGCGCGGGCGCAAGCAGTTGAAAGCCGAAACCGACGCGTGGGGAAAACAGATCGCGGCCATCACCAGGATCATGGAAGCATCGTAGGAGGTCCGTCATGTCTCCGCTGCGAAATCTTTGGGCTGGTCTCTGGGCCCTATTCCAAAAGAAACAAATCGAACGCGAGATGGATGAAGAGCTGAAAGGCTATCTGGATGCCGCGGCCGAAGATAAGATGCGCGAGGGGATGAGCCGCGAAGCCGCTCTGCGCGCGGCGCGGGTCGAAATGGGCAGTGTGGATGCGGTGAAAGAAGAAATCCGCAGCGCCGGCTGGGAATCGGCTCTGGAAACGCTCTGGCAAGATATTCGCTATGGCCTGCGCCAATTATTACGCAACCCCGGCTTCACCGCAGTTGCTGTTCTGACGCTCGCACTCGGTATTGGGATCAACTCCACGATATTTAGCTTGGCGCGCGGCATGCTTCTCGCGCCTCCACCGGTACATGACCCCGAACATATAGCTGTGGTCAGTGGGGGAGACTTGGCGGACGGCTGGCTCCTTGGGCCGGTTTCGACTTCGGACTTCGCCGACTGGCGCGCCCAGAACCATGTGTTCGAAGCCATGGCGGCCAGTGCGCCCGGCGCCGACATGGATCTCGCCCTACAGGGCGCTCCCGAAATGGTAACCGGCGTTCCCGTAACCGCGAATTACTTCGACGTGCTCGGTGTCGGGCCCGCTTTGGGGCGCTCGTTTGTGCACGGCGAAGATGATGAAGAGGGCCGCGGCCACGTGGTCATACTGAGCGATGCGCTATGGCAAGAACGATTTGCCGCGGATCCGCGGGTGGTCGGTTCGGCGATCAGAATTAATGGCGTCAGTTTCACGGTCGTAGGTGTTATGCCCGCCCGCTTCAAATTTTGGCTCACGCCCGCGCAGCTCTGGTTTCCTCTCACCGGCCCGGCTTCACGCAAATCACGCTCGCTATTCGTATTGGCGCGGTTGAGGCCCGGGACCTCCGTGGAACAAGCTTCGGCTGAGATGGAGACCATCGCGGCCCGCCTCGCCCGACAAAACCCTGACACCAACAAGGGGTGGACCTCAAGCACCTTGACGCTGTCCCAGTACCGCGCCAGGCAATCGGTCGACGCCGGGCGCGTGCTCGCGATTCTAATGGCAGCGGTGGGCCTGGTTCTTTTAATTGCGTGCGCCAACGTGGCTGGACTTCTTCTGGCAAGAGGCGCAGCGCGGCGTCAGGAACTCGCTATTCGCAGCGCCCTCGGGGCGGGCCGGGGACGGTTAATACGCCAGCTTATCTCGGAGAGCCTGGTGCTGGGAATATTGGGCGGCGCCTTCGGACTGCTACTGGCCCGGTGGGGCACGCGTCTGCTGCATTCCCTGATGAACTTTAATCAAGTCATGGGGGCAATCCCATTGGAAGTTGATGCGAACGTCCTTGCCTTCACCCTGGCCATCTCGATTCTGGCTGTCATGGTCTGTGGCCTGATCCCGGCGCTGCAATCGTCGCGTACGGATCCCGAGGCGGCGCTCAAAGCTGGGCTTCGCACCGGCGGCAGCTCAGCACGCAGCCGGTTACGACGGATTATGGTCGGAGCGGAGATCGCCTTCGCCGTGGTTCTGCTCTCGGGCGCCGGCATTCTGATCAGAGGTGTTGTCGCTGAATTTACAGCCGATTTGGGATTTACTTCCCAAGGCATCTGGAGCATTGGTATATCGCTGCCTGCGCGTCAGTACCAAACCCCGGCGAAGCAGTTGAGCTTCTTCCGTCTTGTCGCCGAACGAATTGGCGTCTTGCCCGGAATCCGTTCGGTCGCAATTGTCAACGGAATGCCGGTTGCCGGTGCGAATGCGGTTCCATTTAGTATTGGCAGTGAGCCGCCGTTGAAGGACGATAAAGTTCCGCAGGCAAGTTACTATGACATTAGCCTCGATTACTTCCGAACCCTTGAAATACCCCTTGTGCGTGGGCGGGCGTTCACTGATTCCGACAGCGCGAATTCGACGCCGGTTTTGATCATTAACCAGGAGCTGGCGCGACGCTATTTCGCTGGGCAGGATCCTGTTGGTCAGTACATCACCTTCGGCGAAGGAACCTTCGTGACCCTCGGGGGTGTGCTCACGCCAACTTCCGGCCTTGCGAGGCGCCGCCAAATCGTCGGTGTTGTGGGCAACGTCAAAGAATGGCTTGGGCAACAGGGTTTTGAGCCGCAGGTCTATGTTCCACTCCGGCAAATTCCGCTCAGCGAGGCGATCGTTGTGTTCCGGTGGGGCGGTGGCGGCGCCCCCTCGGTTGCGGCGATTGGACGGGCAATTTGGTCGGCCGGATCCGAGGAAGTTGTCGTGGGAGGTCTTGAGAGCATGGGCGAGACGATTGACAAGCTTGGAGGCGGCGGCCCCAAACTTATGGGCAAGCTGATGGGAACGTTTGCAGCTCTGGCGCTTCTACTTGCTGCGGTTGGCGTATATGGTGTCATCAGCTATGTCGTGGCGCAGCGGACGCACGAGATTGGCGTTCGTGTCGCGCTCGGAGCACGTCGCACGGACGTCCTCGTTCTGGTGCTGCGTGAAATGGCGCTGGTCGGCGGCTGCGGGTTGGCAAGCGGGCTCGCCGCCTCAGCTCCTTTGCCGAGATTGCTACGAAGCGTGTTCTCGGATTTGCCAACAAACCCGACAACATTGCTGGCCGGCGTCGCGGTGATCATTGCCGCAATCGTGCTTCTGGCCAGTTACCTTCCTGCGCGCCGGGCGACCAAAGTAGACCCCATGGTGGCGCTGCGTTATGAGTAAGCCAGGTCACGGCAAACGGAATTCGAGAGAAGTGGCTTGAGAGGCTGCTATCCATCTTCTCCAAACTTTGGCCAGTAGGGTTCGATCGCTATTCTACAAAGGGAGGGTGCCACTCTGCTTTTCGATAGGCCATCTCCATGGAGCCATGCTTTTAGGGATATCTGGATAGAATCTGACAATGGATTTCATAGGCCCGCCCAGAAACCTCTCTGGTGAGTCGCCCTCAAACGCAAGATACGATTGACACAAAAATAAGTAATTCGGGCTGCCCAGAAACACCTGATTTTGGGCATTGGAATCCATCCAAACTTAAGTCACATTCGTAAGCCTCCGGCGGCCCCATTAATGTGTTAGCAGAAAGCTTGCTGAGAAATCGTATTGGAAATGAGTCAAGGCGCGAGTTGGCTCCATCCCGCACGCGCACATCTGATTTCCTGAAGGCGAACTGGCCCCCTCCTCTTGCGATATGGCAGAAGCCAGGCAGTAGGGATAAACTTCTATTACTCAGGATATTGATATGGAAATCCTGAATGGAAGGAGTGCTCGTCTTGAACGCCCTCATCGGCCTTCTTATCCCATGTATCGCTTGGAGTCTCCTGCCGACGGCGTCATTAGCAGAGGCTCAAGTGGGCCTTGGTCAGACGGAATATTTTGTCAGGCGCTGGTTTGTTGAAGGGAAGGCGGTCACGCTTCAGGGTAATCCCATTGCAGACGCAACGGTAGAGGTGGTGCCCCTGGTCCCGATTGAATCCCGCATCCTAAAAACCGATTCTCAAGGGGAGTTCGAGACCGAATACGCTCTAAATGGAGACGTGTTCAAGGAATTCAGCATCCGTCTGATGGTCACTAAGAAAGGCTTTTTAAAAGCTCAGACGATTGTAGATTACCAAACATCCGACAAGCCGCGCGGTATCCTCATAACCCTTCGGGACACGAGTGAGGATCCCACTTTGCTCCGGCAGGACGATCTGGTTTCTGCACTCGCGCCAAGGCTGAGGAGTCTAGGTGCATCCGACGGGCTATCGGCAGCGAGCGAGAATGACTATGCACGCGGACTTCAGGAGTTATTCGACCGCCGTCATCCTGAAACGGCCCTGCCGTTAGTCGCCAAGGTGCCCAAGCGTGATACCCGTTGCGTAGAATGCCTCGCAATGTTGGCGCTCGCGGAGCTCGATGCTGGAGATTGGGATGGCGCCTATCGGGACGCTGGCGAGGGAGCCAGGGAGAGCCGGGAAGCTCGGACACTGGGGCGCGCCGAGCCGCTCCTGATTCTCGGAGTCATGGAGAGTTGGAAGCACGAGCCAGCCAAGGCGGCAGTTGATTTCGCAGATGCGCTCAGTTTCGCTCCCCAAGACGCACTCGCTCTTCAAGAAATGGGCCGCGCCCAAACGATGCTACGGAATTGGACGGCTGCCGGCGACGCCCTGGCCAAGGCAATCAACGCCGGCGCAGGACCTGACGCGAGGCTTATGCTGGTCAAAGCCTTGCTGGAGGGCGGGCACTTCGAAGAAGCGGATCAGGAGATGATCGTTTACTTTGACGGACACAAGATAAAGGATATGCCCGTTCGAGCGCAATCCCTATGGGCGCAAGTTCAGAAAAAGAAGGAAGCCGAAGCGGCCCACCTAAGATTGAAATCCACGGAGGATCGATCAGCCGACTATTTCCACGAAATCGCAAAGGAGATAAAGGGCCTTGAACCCGCCAACAATCAGGATGCTCTGCCGCTCATTTTGGGCAGGGCGGGCGCAAATGTTGAGGCATTCTTCCGCAATTTTATGAGCACGATGTCGGTGGAGGAAATTCATCAAAAGCGGATGGGGGTTAACAGTCGAGAAGATATCAATAACACGAAGTCAAATTACCTGCTTCTGGTAGATCCGGACCAGGTGGAGCCAGGATTTAAAGAATATCGGACTGATTCTAAGGGAAAGCCGGTTATGATGAGCAGCTCAGGCGATTTTTTGGTCACGAGTGGCTTTGCTTCCGACTCTATTTATTTCGAGCCGAAATACCAATCCGGCACAACGTTCCGATACCTTGGTCAAAAGATGGTAAATAAACGCGAACTCTTGCTGGTGGGGTTTGCGCAACGACCCGACCCCAAACATGCCTTGAGCGGATTTCAATTCGGCGACCAGTCGGTACCCATTCTCGTCCAAGGGGTCGCCTGGATTGACCCTGCGAATTACCAGATCGTGCGCTTGAGAACCGACCTACTAGCCCCTCAAGCGGAGGTAAGGCTGGAGCGATTGACGACGGATATTTCCTATCGCGAGGTGCAATTCAGCGACTCGCCAGTCGCGATGTGGCTCCCACATGAAGTGATTGTGACGGTGAAATACGAGAACACGCTTTTTCAAAACCAGCACCGCTATACTCATTACAAACATTTCAACGTAGAAACTGGCTCAAAGAATCTGGATCAACGTGGGCGCGAGGCGCCTTGAGAAACGCACTGCATTCATGCCGAGGCGGTTGATCTTGTATTTCTCGCATCGCCGAGAAGACTAACGTGCCTTCTCCCCATCAACTTTACCATTGGTCCTCCCGCACCTCCACTTTTGGTTGATACGCGCGCACTCGACGGATTTCTGGAGTTCATCTGTCGCGCGAGTATCAGGAGTCAACATCAACCGCGGAAGATGGTTTCGCCAGACGGATACGATCATCCAGCCTCAAGAGTCAGAAATGACAGCGCAGGCCACATATCAGGTTAGCCGACTACACATCCATGTGGTTGCGCCCTGGGTCTGAGACCCTATCAGGTCATCCTTTCCATGAGTGGGAGGATTCAGCGCCAGAGCAACTTTCCTTTACCCTACGGCGCTGCAAGGGAGGGATCCGCCATTGAGGTCTGCACTCATGTGTATTTCCCTGAACCGGACTTTGGGGGATTGCAGGAGCCCTCGATGCAAAACAACCAAGGGTGACACTCTTCTCAATTCAGATCCCGCCCCCGCTTAGTGATGATATTTACTACACCCAGGAATGCGCTGGCGACGTAAAGCGAGGAGTTGGGTCCGCGGATGACCTCAACCCGGTCAATCAGATCGATGTCAATGGGAAACTCCGTACCAATGAGGGCTCCTTCGTAGATGTTATCGTTGAGGCGGTGA
>DATGFN010000017.1:0-84925 GCA_035308965.1 Terriglobia bacterium
CCAGCGTGGGTTATGGGGCGGACAAGAGCACGGCGAAGCTATTGGTGCGGGTGAGGCCGGTGGAGGCGGAGATCTTCATCGATGGGCAGCACATGGGGGATGCGACGTGGAATGGGATGATGACGGTGCCGAAGATCTCGCCGGGTGAGCACACGGTGGGGATCTACAACTATGGCTATGTGGCGCAGACGTTCAAGGTGAATTTCACGGGGGGACAGACGTCGAAGTTGGACGTGCGGCTGGTGCCGGTGGCGGGGACGGTGTCTGGGCCGTGGGGACGGATACAGATCAAGGACGCGCCGCGGGCGGCGATCTTGATGAACGGGAAGACGCCGGAATATGTGGTGGGGCACGCGGACGAGACGGACAATTCGTTTATCTGGCAGCAGGAGTTGCTGGTGCGGCCGGGGACGTATCAACTGACGCTGGTGCATGGGGACAAGACGATCTGGGCGGGACCGGTGACGGTGGAAGCGGGAAAGCGGACGGTGTTGCACGCCAAGACGGGGACGACGCACGTGGAGAACTGGAAAGGCGGGCAGCCGGGGAACGATCTGGTGCGGTTCCGGGCGGGAATCAACACGGCGACGATAGCAGTGGGGCCGACGACGGGGAACATCACAGCGGGGCCGGCAGAGATTAATTGCGGAGATTCGAGCCAGTTGACATGGACCTCGGATGGAGCGGTGCACACCGACATCAGCGGGATTGGAGACGTGGCGGCGACGGGATCGCAATCGGTGAGTCCGACGGCGACGACGACGTACACGTTCACGGCCGGCGGGCCGGGCGGGGTGGTAACGCCGACGGCGACGGTGACGGTGAACAACAAGATCAATGCGTCGCTGGAAGTGGCGCCGCCGGAGATCACCTACGAGCGGGTGGGGAACCAGGTGAAGACGCAAGGGACGGCGACGGTGACGTGGTCGGCGACCGGGGGCGGAGCGATCAAGGTGACGGTGGACCCGTTTGGAGCGGTGGACGCAACGGGGAGCCGGCAGGTGCAGCCGGTGCCGCAGCAGACGGGGCTGGGGCCGGTGAATGAGACGATCACCTACACGCTGCATGCGACGAACCAGTGCGGCGGGGATGAGACGCGGACGGCAACGCTGCACATCACGGGGTCAATCAAGCCCACCGAGGTGGTGGAAGAGTTCTCGGAAGTGGCGCTGGTGAGCTTGTACTTCCCGACGGATTATCCGACCAAGCAGCATCCGGATGGAGGCTTGTTGAAGAGCCAGCAGGATGCGCTGAATACGCTGGCGTCGGCGTTCAAGACGTACCTGGGGCACGATCCGAACGCGCGCCTGCTGCTGGAAGCGCACGCGGACGTTCGAGGCTCGGGGAGTCATAACAAGAGCTTGACGGAGCGGCGCGCGGCGCGAGTGAAGGACTACCTGGTGGGCCAGGGAATCGCGGCGAGCGCGATAGACATGACGGCGGTGGGGAAAGAGAACCAGTTGGGCAAGGATGAAGTGGCACAACTGGAAGCGCAGAACAAGAACACCCCGCCCAAGTCGCGAAGCAAAGGGAAGGCGGCGATGACGTTGACCTGGATGGCGTATAACCGTCGGGTGGACGTGGTGCTGCAACCGCTGGGAATGAGGTCGTCGAAATACTATCCCCACGCCGCGGCGGATTCGTCGATCCTGTGGCAGAGAGCCAAGCCCAGCTGGAAAGTGGTGAGCAAGAACCAGTAAGGCTCAACAAAAATCAGTCATGGAACCCGAAGCCACGGTGGCATTCAATGTCACCGTGGCTTCTTTGTTTTTGGGTGAAATGTATGAAGCGCCGAATTTTCCGGAAGAGGCGATAGATCCTCCAATCTTCATTAATGTAGGGAAAGCCCGCCCGGCCCGGATATAATCCGTTTGATGCCAAATGCAACCGCGGCAAGCAAATCAACCCAGAATCCGTTTCGCGATGTGAATGCCAAACCTGAGTGGGCGCAGCTTACGCGACTCGGGGGCGACCGGGTGGCAATTCTCTTCGAGGACTTGCGAACTCGCATCAGCGGAATCTCCGGGCTGGTTGAAGAACTGCATTTCTGCGGCCCGGAGGATGGGTGGTTACCGCGTTACCGCGTAGGAGACCAAGTACTCTTAACCGTGGAAGTCCTGCCGGGTAACCTTACCGCCTCAGTCGAATTGCCAGAATCGCTGGCCAAAAGATTGTTGAACTCGCCCACCGGGGCGGGTAGAATCAAAACCTGGCTTCGGGCTGTTGCTATCCGTGAGGGGATAGCTCTCCTGCGCGTGCGGCTCTCCAGCCGTACCGATACTTGTTCCTTGGCGACATTAGTCTTGAAAATTCACCAGGGACAAGTGTGACACCGGGGCAGGGGAGCACGAATGAATTTGAAGCCCATCCTACTCATCGCGCTCGTGGCGAGTTCAAGCCTGGCCCAAACTTCCGCCACGAGCAGCCGCAAAAAGACCCATCCCCACCGCGTGATGACTGCCGAAAAAGGCAGCACTGCTTCCTCAGAAACAATAATGCCGCGTGGCATGAGTTTTGTGTTGGCCAACACTTTCGCCGGACATACGGCTCCCGTGTCTGCGGTCGCCTTCAGTCCGGATGGGGGCATGTTGGCCTCGAGCGGCTGGGACAAGAAAGTGATTCTGTGGGATGTGGCGTCCGGCAACGAATTGCGCACTCTAGTGGGGCACGCCAGCCAGGTGCTCTCCGTGGCTTTCAGCCCGGATGGGCGTTACGTCGCTTCGGGCAGCGAGGATATGACTGCCAAGATTTGGGATGCGGCCACCGGGCGCGAAGTGCGGACCGTGATTGGCAACAGTGATTTTGTTTGGGCGGTTGCTTTCAGTCCCAACGGCAAATACCTCGCCACCGGAAGCGGGGATTCGGTAAAGATTTGGGATGTGGAGACGGGGCGCTGGGTCAACACGCTGCTGGGGTCTACGGGATTTGTACGAACGATTGCCTTCAGCGCCGACGGGAAATTTCTGGTGGCCGGCGATCATAACAAGACGATAGAACGCTGGAACGTTGCCGATGGCCGCCCCGCGCTCACGCTGAGGAGCATGGGGGATGGCGTGGAGTCGGTCGCGCTCAGCGCCGACGGACACTACCTGGCCTCAGCAAGTCATGCATCGCCCATTACACTCCGCGACGCTACCACCGGTCAGGTTGCGGCCACATTCAGTGAACAATCGCTGGAAATAAATACTGTAGCTTTCAGTCCTGACGGCCGTTATCTTGCCTCGGGCGGGAATGACAAAACGATCCGGTTGTGGGACGTGGGCACGCGCACAGAAGTACGAGTGATCAATGGCCATGCCTTGAACGTCAGTTCCGTCGCCTTCAGTCCGGACGGCCGTTATCTTGCCTCGGGGAGCTGGGACAAGACGATAAAGATCTGGGACGTGGCCACCGGCGCCAAAGTACACACACTCTGCGGCCATACGGACGGCATTCTGGACGTCGCCTTCAGTCCCAATGGCCGCCTGCTGGCTTCCTCCAGTCACGACCGCACCATCAAGCTCTGGGATACGGCCACCAGCGAAGAACTGCGCACCTTCGCAGGCCATCGTTACGATGTGAATGAAATCGTTTTCAGCCCCGACGGAAAGACCATCGCCTCGGCCGGGGGCGACAAAATGGTGAAGCTTTGGGACGTGGATTCGGGTCTCATCCTCCGAGACTTTAAAGGTCATACCATGGATGTAAACTCCGTGGCCTTTAGTCCGAGCGGCCACAACCTTGCTTCCGCTAGCTGGGACAAGACGATCCGAATTTGGGATGTGGCCACGGGCGCGGAAGTGAAGCGTATGAGGGTGCCGGGCCGCCGCGCTTCGGGCGTAATCCACGTGGCCTTCAGCCCCGACGGCCGTTATCTTGTGTCAGGCAACAACGACCATACGGTCAGAATCTGGAGCGTGGCCACGGGCGCGATGCTTCGCATTCTTCGCGGACATGATGACACGGTGATGTTCGTGGTTTTCAGTCCCGATGGCCGGCTTATCGCGTCGGGAAGTAGAGACCGGACCGTTGATGTTTGGGATGCAAAGACCGGCCGGCTCATGCATACGCTTTCCGGCCCGACAAGCACGGTATGGTCCTTAGCTTTCAGTCCGGACGGGAAATATCTGGCCACTGGGAATCAAGACGCGACCGTGCGCGTGTGGCAAGTCAGTTCGGGGCGCGAAGTGGAAACGTTGAAGGCCCACTCGGAAGCGATTACCACTGTCGCCTTCAGTCCCGATGGACATTCCCTGGCCTCGGGAAGTTTCGATCGGACGGTCAAGATTTGGCGTTGGAAGGAATGATTTCAATTCACCGTCGCTGGGAATCCACTACCCTTGGCGGCGCTGACGGTCTCTTTCCGGGAGATCGCGCGAAGGGGACGGGACGCTAGATGCTAGCCTACAAGAAAAGCCTCACCATTTCCTCGTTTATTCTTGCGTTCCTCATTGCCATTTGTGTCCGCGGCATGTGCCAGGCCACGCCGCCGGTCGCGAAGACCGGGCAGGTTTATATTGTTCTTTGGTTTGACACCGAGGACTACATCCTGCCGCAAAGCGATGACGCAGCCCTGCGCATTGCCAACATGTTGACGAGCCTCGGCGTCCGCGCCACGTTCAAGGTGGTGGGCGAAAAAGGACGCACGCTGGAGCGGCGGGGGCGCACGGACGTGATTGCCGCCCTCAAGAAGCATGAGATCGGTTATCACGCCAACACCCACAGCCAGCATCCCACGGTGGCCGAATATGAAGAGCCGCTGAACTGGGATAGCGGGGTGGAGGAATTCACCCGCCGGGAGCGCCCCGGCTTCGACGATCTCACTCGGATTTTCGGCAAGGCCCCCACATGCTACGGTCAGCCGGGAAGCTCGTGGGCGCCGCAGAGCTTTGGCGCGCTGAAGCGATGGGGGATTAATGTTTATTTGGATGAAGGCGAACAGGTGGGCCTGGATGGCAAACCCTTTTGGTACGGCGGCCTCCTCAACATTTTCAATACGCGAGAAGGCGGGCAACTGCGGTCCAACGAAAACTGGTCCAATCTGGAGGATGCCAAAGTCAAATTCCAGGACTACTACGCCCGCATGACTTCGGGCCCGGAAGGAGGACTGATCAGCATTTATTTCCACCCCGCCGAATTTGTTCACGCCCAGTTTTGGGACGCAGCCAATTTTTTGCACGGCGCCAATCCGCCACGCGAGGAGTGGAAGGTTCCGCCCATGGCCTCTCCGGAAGATATCGAAAAACATTTCAAATATCTCGAAGAACTTGTAACTTACCTGAAAACTTTTCCCAGCGTTCGATTTATCACCGCGTCCGAAGCCCTGAATCTTTACCGGGACGCCGCGCAAAAGCGCGTATTCAGCCGCGAAGAACTGGCTGACATCGCGCGGCAGGTAGGCCCGGAATTTTCCTTCCAGGTGCGCGATGGTTACAACCTGTCGGCCAGCGAGCAGATGGAATTGCTCAACCAGTTTGTGGCGGCAAGAATCCGGGGAAATACTGCGCAGCCGGTCGTCCTCGATGGCACACCGTTCGGGCCTGGTTCCAGGCTTCCGGAAATGAATCGGAACATTGAAGTGTCCTGGAGCCAGTTTTCGCGCACGGTGCTCGACGTGGCAGGTTTCATGGGCAAAAACGGACAGATCCCGAGCGCGGTTTGGTTTGGAAGCACCGCTGTTCCTCCCGAAAGTTATTTCGTGGCACTTGCAAGTGTGGCTACGAGCTTCCTGGCGAATGGCGGGCCGGGCTCGTCAATAGTGGTGGGCCCGGCACACTTGGCGGCGAAGAAATTTGTGGCTGAAGATTCCCCCAGATTATGGGGTTGGGTCATCTTTCCGGTGGGCTTTGATGCGCCCAATCTCATGGCGCTGGCCAAGCTCCAAGCCTGGACGCTGAAGCCCGCCCGGCTCATGAAGAGCGGGCAGTAATAGTAAAAATTATTCCCGCATCATTCCGACGCCTGCCGATTATCAGGAAATTTCCCGCGGCTATTTCGGCGCTCCAATTTTTTGCGACTGAGCCACGTTGAACAGCTTAAAATCCGAATAGGCATGTGTATTGCGCATACTCTTGCCGTTCCAATCCACGCTCACCGTAACTTCACGCGGCAACCAGAATGCCTCGGCAATATCCTTAAAGTGCTCTTCGCCGAAATCGATTTCAGTGGTCTCTTTATCAAGCCTGACTTCGGGCAGAGGCCGCAGCAGATCGGTGCGCAGGCGAACGATCTGGTAGCTCTGCGTATCGACCCAGGCAAGGCCCTGGGAAAAGGTCGGCATGGTGTTTTCGCCCAACTTGAAGTTCCCACTCAAACGTGCTTTGGTGGGTTGCTGGGCGAAGGCAACCACAAAAGTATCCCGGTCGTTGACCTTCTGGCGGCCCAGAAATCGGAACGTGGCTTCGGATTGATAAATAGGGTGGAAAATGAGCGAAGTCGAGGCGAATCCCGAGGTGAGCATGAACCCCTCATCCAGGCCTTCGGGGTGAGTCTCGTATCCGGATTGATCGGCACGATACTCGCTGAAGCCCAGCCCTTTAGCCTCTACGGGGGTTAAGCAAAGGTAGTGATACTTCCCATTCATGGTGCCGGTGACTTTTCCATTGTGTTTCAATTTCTCCTGATGTACCTGCTCCAGTGATACTGTGTTAGGAAAGTTTTTGAAAAACTCCGCCACATTCTTGCCCACCGCTGTAAGGATGGGGGCGAGTTCTTCCTGGCTCGGGGAGGGCACGATCCCTTGGAGCTCGGGCACGTTCTGGTGCAGATAATCGATAAGTTTAACGGAATGGGTTGCGGGGGCCTTGACGTAGGCTGTCTCCACCTTCTTCTTATTCTCGATCTGGGCCCACAGATGACGGACCGAAAGCGGCATATTCTTTACATCGCGCCCGTCCAGGTACCGCGTCATCTCCTTGTTCGCTCCATCGAAATCCTGTGCCCCCATCAGGGCCTGCACATCCAGGAGTCGAACCCCGGGGTCAGCGCCTGCGACTGTAGCCTTGGACAAATACTCATGCGCAGCCCCCCAATTCTCAAGCACCAACTGCGAGCGTCCGATCTCTTGCAGTGCAAGCGCGTCCTGAGGAGAGTGTTTGAGCGCCTCCATCAGGTATCCTGCGGCGCTCTTTGGCTCATGCATCCAGCTTTCCGTCACTCCGTATGCCAGCAGAGGCTCCCCGGGCGTGTTTTTAGGATCTTCCATGCAATTCTTCGCTCCCTCACCGAAATTACGCCGGGCGCCGTCCCAATCCCCGGAGCTGAGCTCCGCAAGCCCCAGCATGGTCTTGCACTTTAAACAAGAGGGATCGCGCTGCATGACCTTCATAAAGGAATCGAGTGACCGATCTGCGTGGTTCCGGTCAAGGAATTCATTCACACCCCGGGTGTAGTCCTTCTGGCCCGCGCCCGATAATCCGTCGGCCGCTCCCACGGTCTTTAGCCGCGACGCAAGTTTGGAAATGAAATCGGCCTGCGAAAGCAAAGTGGGATCTTCATTCGGGTCGCGCAGCGTGTAGGGAAGCATCACAGGCTTATCCGGAGGGCCGAGATTGACAATGGCGTGGGCCTTGAGGAAGCCTTTCTTGGTGATGGCAATGTCAACGGTGAGCTCTTTAACCAAATCCGCGCTCAGATTGAATTCGGCACGAAACTGTCCCTGGAAATCGGTATCGAAGTTTTGGAATTCACCGGCTGCATTGATGGGTTTTACAGCAACCCTCGCACCACGGATAGGGTCGCCTTGGACCGTTGTCACTCTGCCTGCCACTATCCAGTGTTTCTGGAGATAGGTGGTTATGTCCAGGTTGGCGACACCCGGTTGTCCTGGCGGCGCTTCGCTTTGCGCCTTCATCTGCGCGGGCAGCAGGCATACTCCAACCAAGATTGCGAAAACCCCGAGGCGGGATTTCATAATGAGGACTCCTTCAAATGATGACTCCGAATTACAAGATTACAATGCCAAAATCCTACATCAACCGCAACCTGATGTTCAAGCTTTAATCCGCTTGCAGAAGCAAGCACCTCGAAGCGGCGATCTCCCGGGCCTAAACCATCCGAGCTGAAGGGAGGCGTCCTGTTGATTAAGCCCAAAACATGTCTACTTGGAAACTTATTTGAATATACTATCAAGCCCTGCTTAAAAAAATGTGACCTCCCTCACTTTTCCCTTGACACTGCAAAATCCAACATGATACGAATGACTCAGTTTGGCGGCCTGTCCATTTGGTAGTCGGGTGTAGGTCTTATTGAACCTTGCAATTTTGAAGTGTGTCGGGTGGTAGCGCTTGGCGTTGCCAAGGGCCTGTCTAAGTCTCGAGCATGAAAATCTGTGAGGAGGATTCCCTTGAAAAAACTCTTCGCCAGTGGAGTGTTTTTTGCATTGCTCTGTATGGTCGGCTTTGCGCCCACACAATTGTGGGGGCAAGCCGGAGGTAGCGGAACGGTTTCGGGTTCGGTCACAGACCAGAGCGGAGGTATCATTGCCGGCGCTGAAGTGACCCTCACGGACACTGCTACCAAGACCTACCACACCGCTCCCTCCAATTCGGCCGGACGCTACTTTTTCAACGACGTGCAACCCGGCTTTTATGACATTAAAGTACAAATGAAAGGGTTTCGCCAATCGAGTGTCACCGGGCAGCAAGTGGTGGTCGGCCAGGACCTCACGGTGAACGTGACCCTTGAAGTCGGTGCCGCCACCCAGACTGTGGAAGTGAAAGCTACCCCGGGCGCTGAATTGCAAACCATGAACGCTACCATGGGAACCACCGTGGGCGGCGCCGCTCTGCTGACCATGCCCAGCGTAACCCGTGACGCCACCAGCGTCATGATGTTCCAGCCCATGACCGCTCCTACATTTGGCGGCGCAGAGGGCAACGTCACCGGCGGACAGGTTGCGGGCGCCATGAGCGACCAGAACACCTTCACGCTTGACGGTGGCCAGGCTACAGACGACTTAGCCGGCGACAACAACTATACCGCCGGCAACCGCGGCTATGTCGGCCCACAGGCTGCCATCCCCACCCCGGTTGAGAGTATCGAAGAATTCAAGGTGGCCACCAATAATCAGACGGCCGATTTCAGTGAGTCCTCCGGCGGCCAGATCATGCTTGTGACCAAACGCGGCACCACCCAGTTCCACGGGTCAGCGTATGACTATTTCCGCGACCAGTTGATGGATTCCGCCGGGTTCGGCCTCGATGTGGTGGGCGCGCATAAGGTGAAGTACCACCAGAACCGCTTTGGCGGCAGTCTTGGCGGCCCCATGTTGCCCGGGGAATTCCTGGGCGGCAAAACATTTATCTATGGCAACTATGAGGGCTTCCGCTATCCCTACGCCAATGGAAGGTTTGAGCGATTGGTTCCCAGCGATCTGCTGCGCCAAGGCATCCTTCAATTCCGCGACGCCACCGGCGCCGTCGTTCAATATAACCTGAAGACGAGCATGGCTTGCGGGCCGTCGGGTACCGCGGCTTGCGATCCGCGTGGCATCGGCATCAACCCGGTAATCAGCAAAATGTGGAATACCTACGAACCGGAACCCAATGATTGCGCGGGTGACGGCGACCACCTGAATACCTGCGGCTATTTTGGCGCGCTTAAGCTTAATCAAAAGAATGACTTTGCCGTGGTGCGAATTGACCACGACTTCGGCGCCAAGTGGCGCTTGATGGGTAGCTACCGGTACTACAAGCTGGTGCTGCCTTCCACCAATCAAGTTGATATCGGTGGTCTGCTCCCCGGGGACACCAAGGGCACTCTAGCCTCGGCATCCTCCAATCCACAGCAACCGCGTTACATTGTGGCAGGATTGACCGGCACTCTCACACCGACACTGACCAACCAGTTCACGCTGAGCTACCTGCGGAACGACTGGAACTGGATCCGCGCCGGCGTTCCCAACGGCCAACTCGGTATCCCGGGCGGGCTTGAAATCGGCGGCGAAACTACTAATCCACTGGGCCCCATGAATTTTGATACCCAGGACGCACGCTTCCGTACTTGGAATGGTCACGACTGGGCCTACATTGACACCCTGAGCTATTTGAAGGGTAACCACTTCTTACAATTCGGCGGCGACATTCGGCACTGGTGGGATGATCACGTGCGGGATGACAATGTGACCGGTGCTTTGAGTTATCTCGTCTATCAGATCAACAAGGGGACCGGGCTACAAATGACCGGAGCCTATCGGCCCATGCCTTGTGGCGCCGCGGTCACTACCAACTGCCTCCCAGCGTCGCAGAACTCGGCCTGGCAGAATCTTTATACTGAATCCCTGGGCTTTGTGGGAACGGCGTCGCAACTGATTGTACGAGGTGGAAGTAACTTCACGGCGACGGGCGCGTCGTATTTGGAAGATCATTCGATTACCGACGCGTACAGCATGTTTGTTACCGACTCCTGGAAAATCCGGCCCAACCTGACCCTGAATTATGGTCTCGAGTGGGGCGTTCAGCTGCCTCCGTTTGAGCAGAACGGCGTTCAGGACATTTTGACCGACGCCTCCGGTAACGCTGTCCCATTTCAATCGTATCTTGATAACACCGAGTCGCGCGCACTTGCAGGGCAGGTCTACAACCCCGTCCTGGGTTTTACCCCCATCCATGGCATTGGAGGCCATCCCAAATACCCCTACGCTCCGTTCTATGGCGCCTTCAGTCCTCGCGTTTCACTCGCATGGAGCCCAACCTACAGCGATGGCATTCTGGGTAAAATCTTCGGTAACCGGAAGAGCGTAATCCGGGGCGGTTACTCACGAATTAATGACCGCACGAATGCAGTGAACAACGTCTTAACTCCGCTGCTGGGTTATGGTTTCGGCCAACCCGTCCGTTGCAATGGCGGCAGGATGGACGGCGTCTGCACGAACAAAGTTAACGGCACCAACCCCACCAACGGCTTCCGCATCGGTGTGGATGGCAATACGGCGCCCTTCCCCGCCATTACCCAAACCCTTCCCGTACCAGCGGAACCTGGCGTCAACACTCCTGCCGCCAGCGTCCTTTTCGGATTGGACACCAGCTACAGGCCGGGGCTTGATGACCAAATCGACTTCAGCATCCAGCGCGAGTTGCCCGGACAAATGATCCTGGAAGTCGGGTACAACGGACGATGGGCCAAACACCTTTACGTGGGCACGGACACCAACGTGGTGCCCACCATGTTCACCTTGGGCGGACAGACGTATGCCCAGGCGTTCCACAACCTGTACGTTGCAGACGCCACCGGCAAAGCTCCTGCTGCTCAGCCCTTCTTTGAGACAGCGCTGGCGGGCAGTGCCTACTGCCAAGGCTACGCAAACTGCACCTCTGCGGTGCTGGCAAATGAAGGGGCTGCCGGAAATGGCAACCTCTCCACCTTCAACAACCCGTTCGGTCTATTTTCAGACGTCGACGGCAATTGGAACTTCCCCGGCTGTGCCGGCTGCAGCATTCTACCTACCGATACTCAGGGGTATGCGGGATTGAATGTGGCCACCACCAGCGGTTTCTCAAACTACCAAGCCGGATTTGCCACCTTGCAAAAGCGCACCGGCCATGGGCTCACGGTGAGCGCCAACCTGACTTGGTCTCACAGTCTTAACACCGTCGGGATCAACCAGGAGTACGTGGAAGACGCTCCCAACAACATGTTCAACCTGCGCTCCGACTACGCGCCGGCCCCCTGGGACCGCACTTGGGCGCTTAACGCCCTTTCCAATTACGAGTTGCCCTTCGGCAAGGGCAAACGATTTGCCACTAACAACAGCATTGTGGATCGAGTGATTGGCGGGTGGTCGTTCGCTCCCATCTTCACTTGGGCCACGGGATTGCCGATAGAAACTTATTCGGGCAGCAACTCGTGCCAGGAATTAGGAGGCGGATACCTCTCGTGGTGCTCGGGCGCTCAGCCCTTGGTTAACACGTCCGTGTTTGGACACTCGTCCAATATGAACGTTCACACCAACGGCGGCATCGTGGGTATCAACAATGATCCGTATAATGACTGTGGCGGCCAGTCTTGCAACCCGGGCGGCTACGGGGGCAATTTATTTGCCAACCCCACGGCGGTCTACAATGACTACCGGCGCACAGAACTCGGGCTTGATACCCGGTCCCTGCCGAGTGGTCCCTACCATGGCCAAGCCCGCTGGAACCTGGACTTTACCATTGCCAAGACAACCAAAATCACTGAGCGCGTGGGCACCACCTTCTACGCCCAGTTCCTGAACGCGTTCAACCACATGATGTGGGGTGATCCTGGCATGAACCTGGATGACCCCAATAACTTTGGTACTTTGACCGGCCAGTATGGCTCACCCCGTACTATCGAATTGGGCCTGCGGGTCGCATTCTAGAAGAAGTTAACCAAGCTAGTATCATTGGAGGGCCGGCTTACCGGCCCTCCTTTTTTTGTTTCACCCCGCGTTTAAAAGTGCGGACTGTAGGGGTACGGTCGCCTTGGCGACCCTACCCCTACTGACTCACTGCCAATGGCATCCCGCTCAATGTTGTGGTAACATGAAATTATAGGAATTAGGGTTTGGGGATTAGGAGTTAGTGTCAAGAAAGGCTTCTTGAAGCTACCGTCTTTCCCGCTCAAGTGTGTGTTTGCTTGGAAGCAAGCGCCCCTGATTTCTAACCCCAAATTCCTAATTCCCGAGAGGACTCAACCGTTATGTCAGGGCATTCAAAATGGGCCACGATTAAGCACAAGAAGGGCGCGCTTGATGCCAAGCGCGGCAGGATATTTACCAAGATCATCAAGGAAATCACGGTAGCCGCGCGCATCAGCGGCGGCGACCCCGATGCCAATCCCCGGCTGCGCACCGCCATTCTGGCCGCCAAGGCGGAGAACATGCCGGCCGACAACATCAAGCGCGCCATCCAAAAGGGCACGGGTGAATTACCGGGTTCGGTTTACGAAGAATCGGTGTATGAAGGTTACGGGCCTAGCGGCGTGGCCATGATGCTTGACGTGGCGACCGACAACAAGAATCGGACACTCTCCGAAATACGGCACATTTTTGGCAAGCACGGCGGCAACCTGGGCGCCAACGGTTGTGTGGCCTGGATCTTCACCAAGAAAGGCTACATCGTTTTGGCCAAGGAAAAAGCGGATGAAGAGACGCTCCTCAATCTGGTGACCGACGCGGGCGCCGAGGATTTGGTGGACGATGGCAGCAATTGGGAGATTTTCTCACCGCCCGATGCGTTTCAACAAGTGGTGGACCGCCTGAAAACTGCCAATCTCGAGCCGACGGTGGCGGAGGTTTCCATGGTGCCGCAAAATTACGTGAAGTTAAGCGGCAAGAACGCCGGGCAAATGCTTCGCTTGATGGAGGAATTAGAGGACCACGAAGACGTGCAGCACGTGCACGCCAACTTTGACATTGAAGAAGCGGAGCTCCACGCGCTCACACAAGCAAAATAAACTTATTTTGGATTTCGGATTTTCGATTAAGAACATTTTCCTTCAATTTTGCGTAGGGCTCATCTTGGGTGAAAATGAATTCCGCTGGTACTCCCAAATCCAAAATCCTCAGCAGATGGGGCCCTCTAAATCTTAAATTATTGGTCCTGTCCTTAAGCTGCCTGGCTTGGACCGCTGGAGCGGTGGCGCAGGAACCCCCTGCGCCCGCCCGCTTGACTTTTACCAAAGTGCTTGCCGGCAGCACACCGGAGTTCGAAGAAATTACGGTGGATTCAAACGGTTCCGGCGCCTACGATGGCCGAAAGCTGAGCGAACCTGCCTCGCCCCGGTCCATTCAACTGTCGTCCGCCACTACTCAAAAAGTGTTTGCTCTCGCTCACTCCCTAAACGACTTTAAATCCATCGATCTCGAAAGTCACAAAAAAGTCGCCAATTTGGGGCAGAAGACATTTAGCTATGAGCAAGGGGGCGTGAAGAACCAGGCCGAATTCAATTACAGCCTTCGGCGCGAGGCGCAGGAACTGGCCGAAGTGTTCGAGAGAATTGGCACGGTGGAGGAGCACGCTAAAGCGTTGGAGTATGACTCCAAATATGATCCGCTGAGCTTGCCCAAGGAACTCTTGCTCATTCAAATTGATATGGATAACAAAGGTTTGGTAGACCCTGAACTGATGACGCCGGTGCTCGAACAAATCTCGCGCAATTCTCATCTTCTCCATTTGGCGCAGGCTCGCGCCCAGGACATCCTGCAACGCATCCATTCAGAGAACTGAGATCCCTCCCGCCATTAATAGTGGAACCGGTAACGCACTTGCACGAAAACCTCGCGCGGATTGAAGTAGTGCGTGCCTCCAAAGGTCAGGCTGTTATCCAATAAGAAGCGGCGATTTGCCGCGTTGAGAGCGGTCACCGACACCGAAATCCGTTCCCCGAAATTCTTTCCCAGGGCAAGGTCGAAAGTTGTGTGGCCCGGCAAGTGGGGTGGGCCGCCAGAATCTGTGAATCCCGAGCCGTAGTAAATGTTCGTGTTCGCCCATGTTTGCCAGGGAAGACTCACGTCCAAACCGGTATTTAGGGTATTGCGTTGGTCGTGGTCCAAATAAAAATAGCCGGTTGGAGGCTGAAAATCAATCAGTCCTCCATTTACGGCCCCCCGGCCTTCGGCAAATTGATGGGAAAAGGCGGCGTGCATCTGGGCGCGCCGCAGGAAGCGGGGAGATCGAAGCGTCGCCTCGCCGCCGCGAATGCGCGCGCCCTGGACGGTAAGAGGAAAGAATATATTGGAATTCCCCACGTTATTGTGGTCAAAGAAATTCCCAATCATGGTGTGGAAATAGTCCGTGTCCAGCGTCCACCCGCCCCAGGGAACACTCAAACCAAACTGGAATTCCTCATCCCGCTCGCCGCGCAGGGGAACAAAGCCGAGCCCCTGTTGCAGAACAAATTGCAGCAGCGGTCCCGAAACGGTGGAGAGCGGCGGCGCCTCGTAGTAGTTACCATAGAATCCGCGCAGCACCCAATTAACATGGGGGATGCGGATGGCCACCCCGGCTCGAGGCGCGGCGGAATTTTCTGATATTGCCCCGCTGAAGTGCGTCAGCCTTACGCCTCCATTCAGCGTCAGCCACGGAGTGGCCTGGAACGAGTCTTCAGCAAATAGAGCTTCAACATTACCGGTGGGACTTTCCGTTTGGCTCAAGGCCACGCCGCTGCCGTCGGTGGCCTCGAGCGCGATGTTTTCGTTGTCCTGCTGCGCGAATCCATAGAAGCCAAATCTTGCGTTGTGCTTCTTCTTGACCGCCCCGAACGTAATCTGCGCGCCTTCGTAATTGGACGATCGATTTTGTTGAATGCTGAAAGAAGGGTCATCAGGCCCGCCGACAAAATTGGCCCGATTGAAATGATAGAAGGGTGAAACGGTCAACAGAAGACCGGGCCCCCCGGTGTGCACCCAGGAGAAATTAAGGAAGGCGTCGGCTTCGCGCTCGACGTCATGGACGCCGGCCGTCTCATCATCGGAGCTGTTGGGGATCTGGTAAAAATCCCGCCGCAAGGAGGTGACGAGCCGAAGCTGGTTATTGGGGTTGATATTGTAAATCAGCGTGCTGAACCCGCCCAAGCCATTCTCGCTGTCGTGGGTCACCGCCGAGGTCGGCGTCTGGAGCCCCAGGTCGCTGCGATTGCCGTTCAGGCTGACGTAATAGGCGAACCGCTCCGTGTGGCTCCCGAAACTCAACTGGTCATTTGTCTGATGGAAGTTTCCAAAACTGGCAATCAGTTCGCCCTCATTGTTGCGCTCGAATCCGGTGCGAGGCACAACATTGAAGACCCCAAACGTTCGGTCGCCGTAATCAGCGTCGTAGCTGCCCCGCTGAGCCTCCAGATAATCTACATCTTTCGGATCGAACTGCGGCCCAACATTGCTGGCGATGTTGGTGTTGGCAACTGGAACTCCATCGACCATCCAGGTTACCTGGTGCCCGCCGCGGACGTGCAGTTGATCGTGAGTATAGTAGGCGCCGGGTACGAAATCCGTGATCATGGCCAGACTGTTGCTGCGGTCGGCCCCCGGCGTTCGCGCAATGTCCTGCCGGCTGACCAAGGTCTCCGTGGTTGAGGACTGGGTGTTCACATTCGCAGGCGAGCCTGTGACATTAACTTGTTCCTTGGTTTTCTCAAGTTGCATTTGAAAATGCATGACGGGCGCGCTGCCCGAATTGACCAAAACATTCTCCTTGAGCTCGTCGAACCCCGAGGCGTTGACCGCGACCACGTAATCGCCCAGTGGTACTGCGGTAAATTCGAACTCGCCATTGCCGTTGGTGGACGAGGTCTGGAACCACGAGGAGCCATTGGCGTGAATCATCACCTTGGCGCTCTCCACAGGACGATGCTGGGGATCGTGGACGATGCCTCTGACATTTCCGAAAATTGTCGCGGCTGCTGGAACTGAAACCAAGAACGACGCGACGACACATAGGCCGATAATTCTGAGCCTCATCATAGCCTCCTTGAAAAATGAAAATAGTCCGCTCCAACCACAGCGGAACATGGGATCAATTGGACTAGAAGGTCTAGGAGAGGACTTCAGGAGGCTGGTCGGGAAGAAGGGTAAACCCTTTTATAATGCTCGATGAATTTATGGCCGCGGATTGATAAAAAACGGGAGCTTCAAGCATCAGATTGGTACGCGGAAGGTCAAAGCGGAAATCGACATGGACGATGAAATTAAACGACGTCTCGTTGGATGACGATATCGAGCAAGGGCAAGTGGTCTGTGGTGACGCTTTCTTGGAGCCTGAGCCCATCGGACAACTCTTGGGCATGGGCGCAGGCCGCGAGCGCATCGGACAGGCGCCTCCAGCGCAGCAGGAAACCGACGCACAACAAGATTTGGCGCCCGAAGAAAGTGCCAGCGGCAACGCGCTCTGCCCGCACCAGAGTGCAAGCGCCGTCAGCAGGAACCATGCCTTTTGTTTCCGTGGCATTTCTCTATCCTAGCATAGCTGGGGAACTCAATGGAAAATCCCTTGCTGGCCCGCCGGTACTCAGGGATTGCCTGAGCGCCAGGGCTATCCACCTTTACTTTGGCGTCGAAGTCCTGCCACAACAAGACGAATTTCTTCGAACGAAATCTCCGGAGGCAGCGCTCCTTTAAGCGTCTTCAGGCGAGCCAGGCCGAGGCGTCCGCACGCCGCCTCAATTTTCTCAGCCTTGCCAGGTCCAATCCAGCGCGGCTGGAATTCCAGTTCGGCCTTTTCCACTAATTTGCATACCATATCGATCACCGTGGCCAACTGCCGGCCGCGCAGTTGGGCAATCTCATTAAACGTGCGTCCCTCGGCGAGCAGCCGTTTAGTTTCTTCAGCCGGACTCGGGCCCGTCTCCTGCTTCACTTTGGTGCGCGCGCCGCTCTGAAATTGGCCCAACACTTCCAGTATCTGGCGGCCGTAGGTATCCGTTTTGCGCTCGCCGAAACCGGAAACAGCGAGGAGTTCGGTCAGAGAACGTGGGCGCACTTTGCAAAGTTCGTCAAGACTCGAGTCATGCATCACGACATAGGCGGGGACGCCCTGCTTGCGCGCCGTCGTGCGACGCCACTCCCGAAGGTACTCGCGAAGCTCCTCATCAACCCCGGTCAGAGGTTTTGCGGCGGCGCGATCCGCGGCAATTTGATGGGATGGAGTCGCCGTGACGGAAGCTTTCGGCCGGCGTTTCTTGCGCTTGGGTCGCACCGCCGCATCGACCGACGCCAGCATCCATTCAGGCGTGGCGCCACAAACATCGCAGGCCCCGCAAGATACCCACTTTGGATTTTCTCCGAAATGCAAACAGATTTGGCGATGCCGGCAAGTCTTCGATTCGGCAAAGCGCTTGAGGGTATGGTAACGCTGCCACGCGCGCTCTTTTTCCTCCGGATCGCTGATCTGCTCGATAAAATGCGCGAGCAGTCCAACATCCCGATTTTGCCAAAGCAGGAGGCAATCCGCGGACTCCCCGTCACGTCCCGCCCGCCCGGCCTCCTGGTAATACTGCTCAATCGATTTAGGGAGGGCAAGATGAATCACCGCGCGCACGGAGGTCTTGTTGATACCAAGGCCGAACGCGACGGTGCCCACCAGCACGCGCGTTTCGTCAGACATCCAGCTCTCCTGATTTCGCCTTCGTGTGTCCGAATCCATTTTGCCGTGGTAGGGCACGGCCGGAATGCCCGCTTCGGCGAGAAAATCAACCATCTCGTCCACGCCCCTGATGGTGGGGGCATAAACGATCACGCTTTGCCCGTGGTATTTTCTTAAGGCACTCACCAACAGGCCGCGTTGCGTGCTGCTGTCGCACCTGCGGATGATATATCGCAAATTGGGGCGGTGGAAGCTTACGATATACCGGTCCGGTTCGCGCAGGTGGAGTTGCTCGATAATGTCGTGGCGCACCTGGCGAGTGGCGCTGGCTGTGAAGGCGGCGATGGGAAGGTGGGGAAAGTTTTCCCTCAAGCTGCTCAACTGCCGGTAATCCGGCCGGAACTCGTGCCCCCATTCCGAAATGCAGTGCGCCTCGTCAATCACGAAAAATGAAACCGGGACGCGCTGGAGCCAGCGCATGGTGTCCTCACGCGCGATCCGTTCTGGCGAAAGATAGAGCAGGCGGTAACGGCCCTCGCCAGCTTCCCGCATTATTCGACTCTGGTCTGCGGGGGGTAGCGAGCTGTTCAGGAAGGCGGCGGTAATTCCAATTTGTACCAGTTGGGTTACCTGGTCCTGCATAAGGGCAATCAAAGGTGAAACCACAAGAACGGTTTTGCCGGCCGAAACTACTGCGGGCAATTGATAACATAGCGACTTCCCGCCACCGGTAGGCATGACCACGCAGGCATCGTGGCCCTCGATCAAGCTGCGGATAATCCGTTCTTGTAGAGGGCGAAACGATTTGTATCCCCAGTACTGTCGAAGTGTCTCCAAAAGGTCCATCGTGAAGGCCTATAAAAGTATACCCCTCAAGCAAGCAAATTCAGGTAGCAGACTTGTATTTCTGTGGCGACCGGCAAAGTGGGTGACTTCTTCCTTGAGGGTGACCGCAACGGGTTTCCTATCCTCTTTGCCCCAGCGATATTGCTACCTCCTGGAAGGTCGCGGCCCCATTACATTAAGTGCAACCTTTACCCTCGCGAGTTCGTCTATTAAGGTGTAGGATTGTATTGCCGCCGACCAAAGTCCCCGGCAACGGGAGGCTTGCCATGAAAGCCAGAAAAAGTAATTGGGTAACGCTTGTTGTAGTGTGTTTGGCGATGTTCCCTGCCGCACCCTCATCCCGGGCACAAGACGCCGCGACGCCGCCTAACAATTATTCGCACGTGCGTATCGTACGCCTAAGCTTTGTGGAAGGCACAGTGACCGGGAAGAAGCCGGACCTCGCGGATTGGTCTTTGGCCCCCATTAACACGCCCGTCGAAGAAGGGTTCAAATTGTCGACCTCCGAGCAGAGTTTCGCCGAAGTCGAATTTGAGAATACGTCGACGGCGCGCCTGGGCCAGCTTACCTTGCTTGATTTTGATCAGCTCGTAATGTCTCCGAGTGGCGGCAAAGTTAATCGGATGACGCTGGAACAGGGCTACGCCACCTTTACCGTGCATCCGGAGGGTATGGAGGTGTTTGAAGTAAAGGCGCAAGGCGCCACCATCACCCTCGCTGCCGGCGCAACAACGCAATTCAGAGTGGACCTTGATGGCGGTGCAGTGCGGGTCGAAGTTTTCAAGGGCGCTGCCCAAGTTTCGAGCCCTCAAGGTCAGCATACATTGACAAATAACAATGTGGTGGAGATTCGTCCCGGAGCGGAACAGGCCTTCAACGTATCTCAAGGGATTGTCAAGGACGCATGGGATCAATGGGTGAATGATCGCGATAACCAGGAGGCGGTGGTCCGTAACAGTCCCACCCCCAGTATCTACTCGGCGGACAACAGCAACTCGTATTACGGTTGGAATGATCTTTCCAACTACGGAGGGTGGAGCTATTTCCCCGGATACGGATATGGTTGGGCTCCATATATGGCTAATGGCTGGTCTCCCTACATGGATGGCCGGTGGTGCTGGTATCCCGGCTTTGGGTACACCTGGATCTCCTCCGAGCCGTGGGGCTGGCTCCCCTATCATTTCGGAGGATGGGCTTTCCAGCCGGGATTTGGATGGACTTGGTTCCCTGGCAATTTTGCATCGTGGTCCCCGGGGAATGTAAACTGGTCGCAAGGTTCGGGGTGGGTTGGGTGGACTCCGAGGCCCCCGCGCGGGCGATCTGGATTAGGCGTGTGCGGCCAAGGTCAGAATTGTGGACAAGTGATCGTGAGGTCGGAGACTCTTCGGGGAGGATGGCCGGTTACCCGTGCCAGCATCGTGAATCCGGATTTGACTGGGAGCAAAGCCGTGGTCTCGCCGGATATACTTCCCGGTAGAGGAGGGATGTTGCCAGGCACGGTGTTTTCGCCGGCGACCGGTTTTACAGGGAGGCCCAACACAGGCCTCGCGCAGCAGAACGCTGGTGGCGCGGTTACAAGTGGCAGCAACAGCGTTGTGGCAGGCGAAGCGTCTGGGGGCCGAAGGTCCGGCCCTTCGCCGGTATTGATCGTGTCCGGTTCCCGGGGAGTTGCCAAGGGGGGATCTGGCGTCGCATTTGACCCTGCGACCGGCCGCTTCGTCAACAGCAACCTGGAACGACCGGAAACTACGAACTCAGGTCCCGGCTCTGGTGCGCCTTCGCTGGAACGAAGCGCAGACGGGACTGTATCAACGCCCAGGCAGGAATCGTCCATGACGGCTCGCGGGCCATCCGCGCCTGCTGGGGGGACCCCTCATAGCCAGGCACCGGCGATGCGTCCCGCTCCTGCTCCTTCCTCGCGCTCCTGGGGAGACTCACATTCCAATTCTTCGCAGGGTTGGGGATCCCGATCCAATAGCGGCGGATTCGGGGGTGGAGGGTCAGGATCGTCCTGGAGCGGCAGCAGCGCGTCTCATATTAGCGGTGGAGGAAACTTTAGTGGGAGTTCCCATAGTTCGGCGGGAGCGAGTAGCGGGGGCGGCTCTCACAGCGGTGGTGGAAGCTCAAGTGGGGGCTCCCATAAGTAGAGGCGCCCGCCGCACCGACTAATCAATCATTCAGGCATGGGCGGGGAAGAGATCGCCATCTCCCCGCCGATTTTCTTTCAAAATTTCAACTTAAGAAATAACAATTCCTGCATAACCCACCACAGCGCCGCGATCTCCGCTGGCGTCCGCCGAAGTGGCGTATTTCACCAGCTCCGCCTTTTTTGCGCCCAGTTCCAGAACGGCTGCGAGCATCGCGATGGTGGGCCCATAGCCGCACATCGAGATTTTTTCCTTGCGGACGACATCGTGGAGGCCCTGGGGATCCAGCGCCAGTATCCTTTCTATGGCTCTTCTGTCCTTAATCCTGGTTATGCCGTCGGGTTCGTAATGATTCATGTCGCTGGACGCGATAATCATCACGGGTTTGGTCGCAATTTCCACGGCGTGGGCGACGCAATGGCCGAGGAATTCAAGGGCGGCAAAATTACCGACCCCCACCGCCACCGGCACAAAGCGGAAGTCTTTGACCTGGTGCTGAAGAAAGGGCAACTGAACCTCGAGCGAGTGCTCTTGGGAGTGGGCCAGGGCATCGTCGGTGAGCAGGTGGCAGGAATTCCCCATGACGGCGGCGAGCGACTGATCTATGGGGACCTCGCCCAGCGGGGTCTGCCATGCGCCGCTCGACATCATCGCCAAGGGAGCTCCCTGGCCGGTGTGATTGGGGCAAAGAATGATGTAGGATGAGCGCGCAGGCAGTCTCTGATAGACTGCGCCAGCTACGTGCCCGGAATAAACGAAGCCCGCGTGGGGGACGACGCACCCCAGCGCTCCCTCGATTTTCTGCTCCCCGGCTGCGCCGCCCAGGTAATTCTCCAGGTCGCGCTTTAGAACTTCAGGTTGGGCAGGATAAAAGCGTCCTGCCACTACCGCGGGCCGGATCGGGGGTGTACTCATTGATAACTCACTAATCCGCGTTTCTCCCTATTTCAGTCGGACCAAACGGATGACGCCGGCCACGATATGGAAATCATCCAACGAGCCAAATTGAAAATTCAGCGCCGCCGGCGAAGCAGTGTTGGAGGGAATTATTCGCTTTCTTTTTCAACCGCGATCTTGAGCTCACGAAGGAATTCGGCATCCTGATTGGTGAGGTGGAACTCGGAATTGTGCCGTTGCTCGGGCGTCAGTTTCTGGCGGTGCACAAGATTGGCTTCGCCGCGCTTGTTAAACCCGATTGTGACTTCGAGGACCAGAAAGAGGTCGTAGCCCGCCGCGCGGATACGCCCCATTACTTCTGCAATGCCATCGGAGTCGGAAAGGGACTTGTTGATTGCGCTTCCCAATTCCTTGATCAGGCGTTTAAAATTGTCGTCGAGGTCCAATAATTCACCAGGCCGTTATGAGATCGCAAAGTCAACCAAAGGCATTGTATGATTCGCCAGAAAGCAATGTCAAGGCGAAAGGGTTGGCCGGATTTGGTCACCGCGAGTCCAATCTTATCAGGAGAACACGCTTGATTTCCAAACGCGCGGGCGTCCGAGAGGAGATATTTGAGCAAGGTTAATGAGCTATTTCGCCACTGGCTTCGCTCCGCTCGGCGTTCCTTCCATTTGTTGGTCGGGCTGGTCTTCCTTGTATTGGCCGCCGCGGGTGCCTTTGTTTCGGTGTCAGAGTGGCAATCCTTTAGGGAAAATCAGGCGCTCGGATGGTCTCATTTTGGTGCGATCCTTGGTTTTACGGTCCTCCTGGTAATCCTTTCTCTCTATTCATTTGTCCGGGCACGGAGCGTACGTTAAGTTGAGCCTTTGATTAGAATCCCTAGCCGCCACATATCATGAGCGCTGACGAAAAATCTCGGGAAAAAAGTAAAACAGCTTCGGGTGTCGACATGAAGCCCGCCTATAAGCCCGATGATCTCACCGGATGGGACCATGAGGCAGACCTGGGTTACCCGGGAGATTATCCCTTTACGCGCGGCATCTATCCCACGATGTACCGCGGCAGGCTTTGGACCATGCGGCAATATGCCGGCTACGGTTCGGCGCTCGAGTCCAACGCCCGCTACCGTTTTCTTTTGGAACGGGGACAGACCGGCCTTTCCGTCGCGTTCGATCTTCCCACCCAGATAGGCCTTGATTCTGACCATGCGCTCGCCAGCGGAGAAGTGGGCCGGGCGGGCGTCGCCATTGATTCGCTCGAAGATATGGAGATTTTGTTCCAGGGGATCCCGCTCGACCGCATATCCGCTTCTATGACGATCAATGCCACGGCGGCCATCCTGCTGGCGCTTTATTTCGCCGTGGCGGAGAAGCAGGGCGTGCCGCTCAAAAAACTTTCCGGAACGGTCCAAAACGATATCCTGAAGGAATTCATTGCACGCGGCACCTACATCTTTCCTCCCGCCCCCGCGTTGCGCATTGTGACCGACATCTTTGCCTTTTGCCGCGATCACGCGCCCGAATGGAACACCATTTCCATCAGCGGCTACCACATTCGCGAGGCGGGCTCGACTGCCATTCAAGAAGTGGCATTTACCCTGGCCGATGGGATCGCCTACGTTGAATCCGCATTGGCGAGAGGGCTCGGCGTGGATGATTTTGCGCCCCGCCTCTCTTTCTTTCTGAATTCGCACAATGGTCTGTTGGAGGAAGTTTCGAAATTTCGCGCCGCCCGCCGCCTATGGGCGCGCATCATGCGCGAGCGCTTTGGCGCTTCCAAACCACAATCGTGGATGTTTCGCTTCCACGCCCAAACAGGAGGTTCGACTCTTACGGCGCAGCAGCCCAACGTCAACATCGTCCGCGTAACCCTTCAGGCGCTGGCCGCGGTGCTGGGTGGCACTCAGTCCCTGCATGCCAATTCGCGGGATGAAGCGCTGGCGCTGCCTACCGAAGCCTCCGCGCTGATAGCCTTGCGCACCCAGCAGATCCTGGCCTACGAGAGTGGGGTGGCCAATACGGTCGACCCGTTTGCCGGTTCTTACGTCATCGAGAAAATCACCAATGACATCGAGCAGGGTGCGGAGGAATACCTGCGCAAGATCGACGCCATGGGCGGAGTTCTGCGCGCCATCGAATCGGGATACATGCAGAAGGAAATCCAGCAAGCTTCCTACGAATATCAGAAAAAAGTGGAGACGGGCGAACAAGTGGTGGTGGGCGTCAACCGTTATTGCGCGGAAGGCGCGCCCTCGCCTCCTATTCTGCGAATTGACCCGGAAATCGAGCGTGGACAGGTTGCCAGGCTGCAAAAACTCCGCGCCCGCCGCAACGCATTCCAGGTTGCCGACGCTCTGTCGAAAGTAGCGACTGTCGCTCGATCCTCACAAAATTTAATGCCCGCGATCTTAGATGCAGTAAGATCCTATGCCACGGTCGGCGAAATTTCCGGCGCGCTCCGCAAGGAATTCGGGGAATACAAGGAGTCCGTCGTGATTTGAAAGGCTTATTAGGAAAACTATGCCCACTCTTACATTTCTCGGCGCTGCCGGTACCGTGACAGGTTCCAAATACCTTTTGGAGGCCGCGGGCGAGCGGCTGATGATTGACTGCGGACTTTTTCAAGGCGAGAAGGAACTGCGCCTGAGAAACTGGAACCCGCTGCCCATTCCGCCTTCGAGCATCAATTGGCTGGTGCTCACCCATGCTCATTTGGACCACGTGGGCTACATCCCCAAGCTGGTCAAGGATGGTTACGCCGGCCCAATATATGCGACACCGGCCACGGTGGAACTGGCTCGCCTCACGTTGCCGGATTCCGGTCATATTCAGGAAGAAGATGCGGCCTACGCCAACAAAACACAATCCAGCAAGCACTCGCCCGCCTTACCTCTGTACACCCTGGAAGATGCAACAAAGTCGCTTGAGTTGTTCAGCCCCGTCGACGAATCAAAGCCGTTCGAACTCTCTTCCCACTACTCGCTTCGGTTTTTTCACGCAGGGCACATTCTGGGTGCGCGAAGCATTGAAGTCACCATCCGGGAAAACGGTCAAACACTCAAAGTGCTTTTTTCCGGAGACCTGGGGCGGTTTAACCAGTTGATCATCAAGGAACCCGGCGTGCCCGACCCCGCCGACTACCTGATTTGTGAGTCGACGTACGGCGATCGCCTCCATCCCACCGACGATTTCCGGCCGCGCCTGGCGAAGATCGTTGAAGCCACGGCGCAGCGCGGCGGTTCCGTTGTCATCCCTTCCTTTGCCATTGGCCGGACCCAGGAATTACTTTATGTATTTCGAGATTTGATTGAAAAAGGCGCGATGCGCGCCATCCCTATTCACGTGGACAGCCCGATGGCCATCAATGTCACTGATATTCTTCTTCGCCATCACGAGGACGATAACCTGGAAGCCACCGACCTCCTGGCCCACGGGGACAAACTCTTTTCACCCCCCAATGTCCACTTCGATCGGACGGTGGAGGAATCGAAAGCCTTAAACGCCTCGAAAACACCCTGCGTAATTATATCCGCCAGCGGCATGGCGACCGGCGGGCGTGTGCTGCACCATCTGGCGCAGCGCCTTCCCGACCCACGCAACACCGTTCTGTTTGTCGGATACCAGGGAGCGGGTACGCGAGGGCGCACGATTCAATCCGGGGCGCAGGCCGTCAAAATTTACGCAGAAATGGTTCCCATCCGCGCGCAAGTGGAAAGCATTGAGAATCTCAGTGCGCACGCTGATTACGGGGAAATCCTGAAATGGCTGGGCAGGATTTCAGCTCCGCCACGACAGACTTTTATCACCCATGGCGAGCCTGGTCCGGCCGAGTCCCTGAGAGAAAAAATAACTGCCCAGCTCCACTGGACCGCTCGCGCGCCAGCTTATTTGGAAAAGGTTTCGCTCTAAGGTTACCGGAAAAATCTGTGGTTATTGCCCGGGATTGGGCGCACTGACCGTAGCCGAACCCTCCGCCGGCTCGAGGCCCAGAGTCCCGGCTATCGACCGCATCGCTTCAATACAAAACGCAATGTGTTCGTCGAGGCTCACGCCCATTTCTTCCGCGCCCTTCGTCATATCCTCGCGGCTCACTGACCGGGCGAAGGCTTTATCCTTCATCCGTTTTCGAACTGATTTGGCTTCCAGGCTCCGAAGTCTGTCCGGCCGGACCAGCGAACACGCCGTGATAAATCCTGCCACTTCATCGCAGGCAAAAAGAGTTTTGGCAAGCATAGTGTCCCGAGGCACGCCCGTATAATCCGCATGACCGAGGATGGCGCGGCGCAATTCCTCCGGATAACCGCGCTCCTTCAAAATCTCGCTGCCTTTTAGAGGATGGTCGGGGGCGTTCGGATAGATTTCGTAATCAAAGTCGTGGATCAAGCCCACTACTCCCCACTTTTCTTCGTCCTCCCCCAGCTTCCTGGCATAGGCTCGAACACAGACCTCAACCGCCAACGCGTGTTTGCGAAGATTTTCGCTCTTGGTGTATTCACAAAGTAAATTCCATGCCTCGGGACGATCCATCGTTCTACCTCCAGAAAATGTTGGTTCATTATACGAGAAAGTGAGAAAGGGCAACAAAACAAACCTGTGCGAATCGAAAGGTGTCAGTTCTGACACGGTTCCCGCCATTTGACACGAAGTTGCCAAGGAATGGTTAAGCTAACCTTCCCATAATCAATTAGATAGGGAATGGATAATTGCGTGCGACTAATCATCTTGTCCGGCGCGAAAGAAGCCTCGGGAGGAAGAAAATGCGGCCAACAACAAGTCAGATGGCAGAGAGATCAAAGCAGAACTTCAAAATGATTGGAGTGCAACTTGGGGCTGTCCTTCTTCTCGCATCAATGAACCTTTTCGGACGGGAAGAGTTTATCCGCCCCTTTCGCCCCGAACTTCAGGAAATTAGGCCGGCCACGCGAGTGCTAGTTCTCAGCATCCCGGACCGGAAGCTGGCGCTGACTGAAGACGGCGTAGTTCTGAAAACTTTTTGCGTGGCCGTGGGCAAGCCCTCAACACCAAGTCCCGCCGGAGAAATGAAAATCATCAACAAGGTCACGGACCCAACTTATTACCACGAAGGCACAGTGGTAAAGCCGGGGAAGAGCAATCCACTGGGCAGCCGATGGATGGGCCTGAGCAAGCCGGGTTACGGCATTCACGGAACCAACGTTCAGAACTCGGTAGGGAAGGCTGCGTCGCACGGATGCTTCCGAATGCGGAAACACGATGTGGAGGAGTTATTCACCCTGGTGCGCGTCGGCGACGTGGTTGAAATCCACGCGGAGCGCGACGCGAAGGTGGCCGCGATTTTTGTGGACCCGGAGAAAAACGTGATCGCGGAGCCACCGACCAGTGTGGCCCATGTGCTTGTGCCCACGCCGGTAGCGGCCGAAAGCAGGGCCGGTGGCAACTGATGGCCGCTGATGGATGGCTCGGGGTTGAAAGACACCATCAAGAGTCACCCCCCTAATTCGCAGATTCAAGATCAATTTTGGATGGACGCCGGGAGAGAAAACCCGAGCGAATTTCAAAGGAGGATAGTATGTTGCTGCTCAAGTATGTGATGTTGATTTGCGGAATCGGAGCCCTGATCGATGCCCTGGTGATAGTGGCTTACGATTTTTATCTGGCGGAAAGTTACCAGCGTTTGATGGCGCGAGGCGCGGCAGAAAATAAACCCGCACCCAGGCCCATTCGTTGGGCCACCGCAACCAAACTGGCCGTGATAGGGATGCTGCCAATACTTCTTGGTTTAAGCATCGTGGTGGTCCCGAGCGGCATGGCCGGAGTGCGCGTCAGCCAAGTATCCGGCACCCGTGCGGGAACGCTTTATCCCGGCGCGCACTTGATCAAGCCGTTGGTCGAACGGGTTGCACTCTTTGACACACGCGACCATGTTTTTACCACCAACTCCGAACCAACGCCGGCCCAGAAGGTGGAAGTACTCAGCGTGACGTCCCAGGAAGGCCTCTCGATCGGTCTGGCCGTCAACGTTCGATACCGCCTCGACCCGAGCCGTCTTGATTACATCGAAAGCAACCTGCCCCAACCGGTTGAGGAGGAAATTGTTCCACCCGTGGTCGCCAGCGCATTCCGGGAAATCGTCCCCAACTACACCGTGCGCGATGTTTTCGCAACCCGCCGCGAGGAAATCCGGAAACGCACCGCGGAAGTCATCAAGAAGAAACTTGGGGATGACGGAATTGTGGTGAAAGAAGTGATGGTGCGGGATATCAAGCTGCCTGAAGAATATGCCAAGGGCCTGGAAGGACTCTTGTTGAAAGAGCAGGAGAATGACCGGCTGGTGTTTGAGACTCAGATTCAGGAAAAGGGGGTCCGCATTGCCGAGTTGCAGGCCGAGGCAGACAAAGCCCGTGAAGTAAAACACGCCGAAGGCCAGGCGCAGGTCCGCGTGCTTCAGGCCAAGTCGGAATCCGATGCCATGCAATATACTTTGCCGCTCAAGGAAAAGCAGATTCAGCAGACGCGCCTGGAAGCCGAGGCCCGCAAAGAATCGACCATCAAGAACGCCGAAGCTGCCGCCCAGGCCAAGGTGATCGACAGCAAGGCGGAGCTCGAACGGCGCAACCTGATGGCGGATGCGGAAGCAAACCGCATCCGGATTACGGCGGTGGCCGATGGCGAGCGCATGAAGACCGAAGCCAGCGTGCTCAAACAGAATCCCCTTCTCATCAACAAAATCATTGCGGAGAAACTTTCCGACAAAGTCCAGATCATGATGGTCCCGTCGGACGGAAAGTTTTTTCTTACCAACGAGTTGATGCGGGGCGCACCGATGACTCCCGCCGCCATTCAGTCCCCCGACCCTGACGATCCACCGGAGCGAGTGAACGCGCGCCAACGCGATCCGCGGCAATAAGACGCGCAATGGGGAAGCTGGGAGGCTTCGTCTTTGCAGCCCCGAAGCCTCCCGGCACGCCGCCGGTGCGATCCGAATTCGTCGAGGCGGCCGAAACCCGAGGGTGGGAGGAACATGCTATAATCGCGCCGCGAAAAGGTTCGCCAGTCTCATGCGGCTTTCCCGCCGACTTTCTCTCCTCGCCGCCGCTTCGCTTTCCGGGGCGGTTATATTGCTCGCGACCACGCTGTTCGCTGCCGATAATTGGAACGACGCTGCAAGTGAATTTGCGGCGAAAATTCTCGCCCGCGCTCCCGCAAAACGTGCCATTGCCTTGTCGATTCGCAATATTTCATCCCTGGGCGATGATGACGTATCGCAAATCCGGCGCCAGCTACGGTCCCAGATGCGGAGCCACGGCGCCCAACTCAATGGGAGCAAGCAAGCAGGCACTGAGATCCACGTGACTTTGTCCGAAAACTCGGGAGGATATATTTGGGTGGCCGACATTCGTAACGGTTCTTCGCACGATGTCGCGATGATAAACGTGGCACGGCCGGCGCTGGCCGGGTTTCATCCCGTCCCTGAACCCTTAAGCATTCGGAAAACGCTTCTCTACTCGCAGACTGAGCCCATGCTGGCTGGTGTCTTCTTTGTCCACCCGGCGCAGACGCCCTCCAAAACATACTTATTGGTGCTGGGTGTTGACTCAGTTTCTTTGTATGAGGAGGTCGATCAGGCAGCCAAGAGTAACCTGGCGTGGACGCTGAAGCAATCATCCCCCATCCGGCGGAGTCGTCCCGTGACTCGTGATTTTCGGGGGCGACTGGAAATGGGGCATGACTATTCATTCAATGTCTATCTGCCTGGAGAGACTTGCAGCGGCGTCATCGACCCTGCGCTGAAATTGGATTGCCGTGATAGCGACACGCCCTGGCCATACGGCGTTTCAATTGCCAATTACATCGCCGCCAATTTCAACCCGGACCGCAATTTCTTTGATGGAAGAATACAATTCAGTGACGGCCGCGCATTCGCGGCGCCTCCGTTCTATTCAGTCGCGCTTCTCCCCCTGAAGAGTGGGGATATTTGGCTGTTGGCCGGGATTGACGGGCGAATTCAGTTGTTAAACTCCAACATGGTTCCAACGGGAAGCTTTGAAGGCTGGGGCAGCAATATCGCTGTGATTCAATCCAATTGCCAGGAGATTATGCAGGCGTTGGCAACCCTGCCCGGTGACTACAGTACCTCGGACGCTGTGCAGGCTATTAACCTGGTGGATGGTAAAGGAGTGCCTGCTAGCGCCGCCTTGGATTTCGGGGGACCGGTGACCGAACTTTGGTCGGAACCGTTTTCAGCCCTTGCCATTTCACACAATCTTAAGACATCAACGTATGAATTATCTCGTTTGTCCGTTACTTGTGGCCAGTAGCGCCGTGTTGGCCGTGGCGCCCGCGTGCGCCGCCACGCGGCCGCGCTATGGCGGCGCGCTGCGCGTGGAAATACATGCTAAAGTTTTCTCGCTCGATCAGGAAGAAAAACAAAGTATTGCGGAGGCCGATGCGGCGAACAAGATTCGCGATTTGATCTACGACCGCCTGGTTCGTCTCGATCGGAACGGCCAGGCGCAACCTGCCCTTGCTTTGTCCTGGGAACACGATTCACAATCCGTCCGATGGCGGTTCAAACTCCGCCCCGGGGTGAAGTGGCAGGACGGCGCGCCGCTCACTCCCGAAGAGGTCGCCGCATCGTTGCAGCGCCAGGGCCAGGCCGGTTCGGTTCGAGCGTCGGGCGACGTTCTTGAAATCAACCTGGCTCATGCATGGCCGGATTTGCCGGCGGCTCTGGCCACGGATGCCTCAGCTTCGATCCGCCGTTCAGGTGATCAATCGGCTACCGCACTCCCTGTGGGGACGGGACCTTTCCGCCTTTCGGATTGGCAACCCGGCCACAGCGCTGAGCTTCAGGCCAACGACGATTATTGGGGCGGCCGACCCTTCATAGACAAGATTGAAATCCAAATGGGTCGCGCGAGCCGGGAGCAGGTTCTGGACCTGGAATTGGACCGTACAGATTTGGCGGAGCTTGACCCGATCGACGCCCATCGCTACCAGCAGGAAGGGAAGAGGGTGTGGGCGTCGGCTGCGGTTGAACTCCTCCTCCTCCACTTTGACCTGAACCAATCTGTGGTGCAGGACTTGCGCCTGCGGCAGGCCGTTGCCAGGTCCATCGATCGCGCCGCCATTCAACACGTTCTCACCCAGAATTATGGAGAGGTCGCGGGGGGATTTATTCCGCAATGGCTGAGCGGGTATTCATTCCTGTTTCCCTCAGCGCCGGACTTGAAGCTGGCGCGGGATCTCACTGCTTCCATTGGAACTTTGCCGGTGCTCAAGATGGGTTATGACCCGAGCGATGCGTTGGCGCGCCAAACGGCGGAGCGTATCGCGGTGAATACGCGTGATGCTGGAATGAATATCCAGGTTTCGCCTCTTCCCGCAGGTTGGAAAGGCGGAGCGGATTCCGGCCCCGAAATGCGCATGGAGCGCGTGCGCATCGATGGGCCAACATTTGAAAACGCCGTGCTTCAGGCGGAGTCCCGCCTCGGACTTGGATTCGCAGGCAAGACGGTGCCCCCCGAAATTGTTTATGTCGCCGAACAAAAGCTTCTGGATAACCTGGAAGATGTTCCAGTGGTCTACGTTCCGGACCTCCTGGGTGTTGGCCCGCATGTGAAGGATTGGTCGGCGTTGCCCTGGGGCGATTGGCGTCTTCAGGACGCTTGGATGGATGCGGAGAAGCCATGAGCTTTCGCGCCAAACTGATGGCCGTCTTTGCGGTTACCGTGATCGTGTCGGTAGGGCTCGTGGCTTGGATTGTTTCGGCTTCCACACGGAACGCATTTGAGCGCCTCGATCGGGACCGCACCGCCGCCTTGGTGGCGCAATTCCAGAGGGATTTCGGCAGGCGCGCCGATGAGGTGACGCAACGGGTGGAGGGAATCGCCACGGCTGGGGAAACTCTTGCCATGGCTGTTGCGCTCGGCCGCGCCTCACCTGACTATTCGGCCTTCGTGAATGAAGCGGGCGGACTGGCCACAGCTCATCAATTGGACTTTCTTGAATTGACGACGGGTGATGGGACCATTGTTTCCTCAGCCCAGTGGCCGGCGCGCTTCGGCTACAAAGAGACATGGACTACGGAGCCCGTTGATTGGTCAAATCAAAGCGCATTCTTGAAGCGGGAGGAATTGCCGGAGGGCGAGGTATTGGCAGTGATGGCAGTGCGAGTGGTGCGCGCAGGCGAGAAGAAATTCTTCGTGGTTGGCGGCTTACGGCTGGACAAATTGTTCCTGGCCTCGCTGGTGCTGCCGGCTGGAACGCGGGCGTTGCTTTACCAAAGCGCCGGCAAGGGCGCGGGCGCCGGCGCCGGTTCTCTGGTGGATGTTTCTGGGCCTGTTGCCCAAGCAGAAAAGCTCGCGACCCTCATCACCCAACGACCCAATGGGGCGGGAGAGAATTCAGCCATCATCACATGGACTGACGACCCGGAGAGTGCCGAGACTTTTCACGTGATTCCTTTGAAAGGCCGCAACCAGGAAATACTTGGCATGTTTCTGGTGGGCAGCTCCCGGCGGGAGCTGGTTGAACTGGAGAGCCAGATTCGATGGATCTCTATCATGGTGGGGATGGCAGGAATCCTGTTTGGAATTGTGCTCAGTGGTTGGATGGCGGGGCGCGTCACCAGGCCGGTGCGGCTCTTGGCCGATGCTTCACGGCAAGTTGCGGATGGAAATTGGGAGGTGCGCGTTGAGGTTGAGTCCGAGGATGAGATGGGGCAGTTGGCTCGCGCCTTCAATCGGATGACACAGCAACTGGTGGAGCAGCGTGGACGCCTGCTACAGGCGGAGCGCGTAGCGGCGTGGCGCGAATTGGCGCGGCGGCTGGCGCACGAATTGAAGAATCCGCTTTTCCCCCTCCAGATTACGGTGGAGAATCTGTTGCGCTCCCGGGAGAGCAACCCCGCGCAATTTGATGAGGTCTTTCGCGAGAGCACTTCCACCTTGTTGGCCGAACTTGCGAATTTAAGGATCATCGTGGGCCGCTTCAGTGATTTTGCCAAGATGCCCGCGCCCCAATTGCGGACGGTGGATATAAACGAAGTGGTTCGAGGCGCGTTAAAGCTCATGCAGGCGCAGATCGAGGCCCCCGGCAAACCGCCGGTTGCACTCAAGGTCGATCTCGCTTCAGGCTTAGGTTCCATTCAGGCTGACCCGGAATTGTTGCATCGCGCCGTGGGGAACCTGATACTCAACGCGCTCGATGCCATGCCCTCCGGCGGGACGCTGGCGGCTCGCACACAACCCGTTGAAGGTGGCATTCGTTTGCAGATTTCCGATTCGGGCAAGGGATTGACCAAAGAGGAGTGTGAGCGATTGTTCACTCCGTACTACACCACCAAGCAGCATGGCACCGGACTTGGGCTGGCCATCGTTCAGTCGGTGGTGAGCGACCACGGCGGTAAGATCTCAGTGAAAAGCGAGCCCGATCAAGGCACAATGTTTACCATCGATCTGCCGGCCTTGCCGCCGGCGTCCTCAGGCGCCTTGGACAGCGCCATGTCGATGGGCGCTCATTCGCAGGGAAAAGGCGGAACTCTGTGACCGCGAAAGCGCATCTGCTGATTATCGATGACGAAGCCAACACGCTGGCTTCGCTCTCCCGCGCGTTTCGATTGGACGGGTACGAGGCCACCGTTTGCGATTCGGCCGCGCGCGCTTTGGAGCTGGTGAAGAGCCAGACGTTCGATTTGATCCTGTCCGATGTGGTGATGCCGGAGAAGGATGGACTCTCGCTGCTCGAAGATTTCAAGAAAATGGAATTGGCAACTCCTGTGGTGATGGTCTCCGGGCAGGCGCACATTGAGATGGCGGTGCGCGCCACGCGTTTGGGCGCCGTCGATTTTCTGGAGAAACCGCTCTCCACGGAAAAGCTCCTATTGACGGTGGAAAATGTTCTAAACCTGCGGCGTTTAAAGGAAGAGAACCAACGCCTGCGGACGCGGTTGGGCAAGCACGAAATCGTCTGGTCAGGCGAGTCCATGCGCCGTTTGATGGCCCAGGTGGAGCGGGTGGCGGCCAGTGAAACGCGGATCTCCATTCTTGGTGAAACGGGGACGGGGAAGGAACTGGTGGCGCGCACTTTGCACGAGCGCAGTCCGCGCAAGGGCGGCCCGTTTATCACCTTGAATTGCGCAGCCGTCCCGGCGGAATTAATTGAGTCAGAACTTTTTGGACATGAAAAGGGCGCCTTCACTGGAGCCGCGGCGCGCCATCTGGGGAAATTCGAACAGGCGCAAAAGGGCACGCTCTTCCTGGATGAAATTGGCGACATGCCTCTTGCCATGCAGGCCAAGCTCCTGCGCGTGCTGGAAGAAGGTGAGATTGAACGCGTCGGCGGGGAACAGCATATTTCCGTGGATGTTCGTGTGGTCGTGGCCACCCATCGAATCCTTGAAGATCTGGTGAAGCAGGGCAAGTTCCGCCAGGACCTCTACCATCGCGTGTACGTTTTCCCGCTCTTCATCCCTCCCCTCCGCGAACGGCAGGAAGACATTCCGGCGCTGGTCGAACATTTTGCGCGCCAAGTCGCCGCCCAGAACGGTTGGAAGCGGTTGGCTTTTGCACGGGATGCCATCGAGGAACTTAAGCGTTATTCCTGGCCGGGAAATGTGCGCGAGCTGCGTAATGTGGTGGAGCGCTTGCTTTTGCTCGCAACTGATGACCACGTCGACCTGATCACCCTGCGCGCTGCCCTCCCCCAGCCATCTGTGGGCGCCAGTGAAGGTCCGGGGCCCTACACAAAGAGATTGGCCGAGCGAGTGGAAGCGTTTGAACGCGAAACGATCCTGACCGAGCTGGGACGCCATCAAAACCACATCACGAAAACCGCGAAATCCCTCGGCCTCGAGCGCAGTCATCTCTACAAAAAATGCCAGCAGTTGGGGATTGATTTGCGGTCGGTGCGGAAGGATGTACAGGACTAGATGCGCTCCACCCGGCGAGCAATAAGTTCAACGAAAATGATTTTCAATTAGAAATCCCAGCGGCAATCCCCACCAGCAGATTATTGATGTGCGAGGCGAGTGCGCAGACAAACTTAATGACGCTGCCGTCGCACGTCCGCTATAATCTTTTTTTGGGATTTAACTTTTCAAAAGAACCCTAAATGCTGCGCCGTCTAGCCCCGCTAAAACCCTACCTTGCCCGCTACAAGAAACGATTTGTAGTGGGCTTTCTAACATTAATCATCACCCAGGCGGCTGGAATCGCCGTTCCGCTGATGATCAAGGCCGGGATTGACGGCCTGATGCGGGGTGTAACTCACACCCGGCTGCTTTGGATTGGAGGGTTCCTGCTCGGCCTCGCGGTGGTAAAAGCGTTCTTCCAGTTTTGGATGCGTTGGATCCTGATCGGCATTTCGCGCGACGTGGAATACGATCTGCGCAACGACTTGTTCCGGCACCTGATGATCCTCTCGCCGCGCTATTACACGGTGACACGCACCGGCGACCTGATGTCCAAACTCACCAACGATCTGAACGCGGTGCGCAACATGGCGGGGCCGGGGATCATGTATTCCGCCAACACTGTGGTGACGGGCATCGCCACTATTGCCCTGATGCTTGATCTCGATTGGCGTCTGACGGTGTTGACTCTCATCCCGCTGCCTCTCGCATCGGTGGCTGTCAAATTTTTCGGGCAGCGGATTCACGACCGCTTTGAAAAGATTCAGGCCATGTACTCCGAGTTGACGGAAAAAGTCCGCGAGAATCTTGCGGGGGTGCGGGTGATCCGCGCCTTTTGCCAGGAAGAGGCGGAGAGCGCGCATTTCGACCGGATGAATCAGGAATTCGTGGATAAGAATCAGCGCCTGATTTGGATTACCAGCTTCCTGTGGCCGGCGTTGACGCAGCTGTTTGCCATCGCCTTCATGCTGATCATGGTGGTGGGCGGGCGGCACGTGCTCTCCGGCGCCATCACGGTGGGCGCATTCACCGCCTTCAACATTTATCTCACTTATCTCATCTGGCCCATCATTGCTCTGGGTTGGGTGACGAATCTGGTGCAGAGAGGCCTCGCGTCCCTGGAACGGCTGAACACCATCTTCCTGGCACGGCCTGAAATTGATGACCGCGATGTTCGCGATCCTGGCCTCACAACTTTGCGGGGGGAAATCGAATTTCGTAATCTCAATTTCGCCTACAACGGGAAGACGATTCTCAAGAACATCAACCTGAAGATCCCTGCCGGGAAGACGGTGGCGGTGGTGGGCGCGACCGGCTCAGGTAAAACCACCCTGGTCAATTTGATTCCGCGCCTCTATGACTCTCCCGAGGCTGGCATGGTTCTGATGGATGGCGTGCCCATAAGCCAGATTCCATTGAAGACTCTGCGTGAACACATCGGCTTTGTCCCCCAGGAAACATTCCTGTTTAGCGACACGATTCGGGAAAACATCAAATTTGGCGCTGCTTCCGCCTCCGACGGTGAAGTTGAGCGAGCCGCCGAAATTTCCAATATTCTCCCCGAGATTCGCTCCTTCCCCAAAGGGTTTGACACCATGGTGGGCGAGCGCGGGCTAACCCTCTCCGGCGGGCAAAAGCAGCGCACCGCGATTTCCCGCGCCGTCATTCGCGATCCGAAAATAATGATTTTGGATGACGCGCTCTCGAGTGTGGACACTTACACCGAGGAAAAAATCCTGAGCCAATTGACCGGACTCATGGCAGGCCGGACCACACTCCTGATTTCCCACCGCGTCTCCACCATCCAGAACGCCGACGAAATAGTGGTGCTGCATGATGGAGAAATCGTGGAACGCGGAACGCATTCAGAATTACTGGCCATGAATGGAGCCTATGCGGAACTTTATAACAAACAGTTGATTGAGGAAGAACTGGAGAAGGAAATCTAACTGTCGTTTTGATTGATGGCCGACAACATTCACGAAGAAGAGATTCTCGGTAAAGCCTACGACGGGCGGTTGATGAGGCGATTGCTTCGTTACCTGCGGCCCTACTGGTTTATTGCGACGGCCGCCCTGGCGGCAATTCTTCTCTATGGCGTGCTCCAGGCGGCCCCGCCTTATTTGCTAAAGGTGGAAGTGGACCGTTATCTTGACCCCAGCGGCCGCCAGCAGACCCCGCAGTTCCTTGCTCATTTTCTTAGCCCCAACCCGCTTACCGGAATCATGCAAATCGCGCTGGCGCTTTTTCTCCCCACCGTTATTTTGACGTTTGTCCTGGAATTCGCCCAATCGTTTGCCATGCAGTGGGTGGGGCAGAAGGTGATGTACGACCTGCGCAAAGAAATCTTCGGCCACTTGCAGAAGTTGCAATTGAGTTTTTACGACCACAATCCCGTGGGCCGCATGGTAACCCGAGTGACGACCGACGTGGACGTGCTAAATGATTTGTTCGCATCGGGCGTAGTGGCCATCTTCGGTGACGTTTTCTCCCTGGTCAGCATTATGGTAGTGATGCTGGAACTCAACTGGAAACTGGCGCTGCTCACGTTTTGCGTTCTGCCCTTGATCGTCATCATCACCATGTCATTCCGCCGGGCCGTGCGCCAATCTTACCGGCGCATTCGCGTAGCCATCGCGCGAATCAATGCTTACCTTCAGGAACACCTGACGGGAATGACGGTACTCCAACTGTTCAATCGCGAATCGCGCAGCTTTGAGGAGTTCGAAAAGATTAATCGCCTTCACATGGACGCTTACAAAGATTCCATCCTGGCCTACGGGCTTTTTTATCCCGCGGTGGAATTGGTGGGGACGCTGGCCGCAGCCATTATCCTGTATCGCGGGGGCATCATGACCCTGAATGGGGCGGTGACTATTGGGACGGCCATCGCCTTCATCCAGTATTCGCAACGTTTCTTTCGCCCCATCCAGGATTTGAGCGACAAATACAACATCCTCCAGGCGGCCATGGCAAGCGCCGAGCGCATTTTCAAGCTGCTCGATTCACCCGTCACCATCCAGGATCCTGCCCGGCCCCTCGCGCCCGCAGATCCTCGTGGCCGGGTGGAATTCCGCAAGGTGGGATTCTCCTACACCAGCGACCAGCGCGTGCTGGAGGACGTTTCCTTCACTCTCAAGCCTGGAGAGACGTTGGCCATCGTGGGCCACACGGGCGCCGGCAAGACTACACTCACCAGCCTCCTGCTTCGCTTTTACGACGTGCAGGAAGGGCAGGTGCTGCTGGATGGTATTGACACGCGCGATCTGCTCCTCTGCGACCTGCGCAGGAATTTTGGCATGGTCCTTCAGGACCCATTTCTGTTTTCGGGGACGGTGGCCGGCAACATTCGCCTGGGAACTGAGGGCATCAGCGATGAGCAAGTGCGTGAAGCCGCACGCAAGGTGAACATCCTCGATTTCATTGAGAGCCTGCCGGGCGGATTTAATGAGCCGGTGAAGGAGCGCGGCTCCACGCTTTCGGTGGGACAAAAGCAATTGCTGTCTTTTGCCCGTGCCCTCGCCCACAATCCCAAAATATTGATTCTGGACGAAGCGACGTCGAGTGTCGACCCGGAAACCGAGTATATGATTCGCGAGGCGCTGCGTCGGCTGCTCGAGAACCGGACGTCGCTGGTGATCGCCCACCGTTTATCGACCATCCAGAATGCTTCGAAAATCGTGGTGATGCACAAAGGCCGGGTTCGGGAAGTGGGCACACACCAGGAACTGCTCCAGAAACGCGGAATTTATTTCAAGCTTTACCAGCTTCAGTATAAGGATCAGGAATTGTCCGTGGTGGGTGGTCCATCGTCCGCGACTGGTGGAATCAGTGAATCGTTGGAGTAGAGAAATGAAATTGGAAACTCGAAACTGGAAATTGGGAGATGGCAGGTTTTATTCCAGCAAATGTTTCCATTCTTAGGTTTCTACTTTCCAGTTTCCATTTTCTAATTTCGAGTTTCCAGTTTCGAGTTTTCCTTTTCCATCCTTTCTATGGCCCAAACACCCAACATTTTCATGGTAGCCGGTGAGCGTTCGGGCGACGTCTACGGCGGAGAGCTCGCTGCCGCGTTGCGCGCTCGGAGTGGCGCCCTGCGCATCTTCGGCTGCGGTGGGGAAGCCATGCGCAAGGCCGGAGTTGATACCACGGTTGATTTGCGTGATTTCGCCCTCATGGGCATCACGGAGGTCATCAAGCACCTGCCTCGCGCCCGACGCACCTTTAATCTACTGTTGGAAGAGGTCGACCGCCAAAAGCCTGCGCTGGCCGTTTTGATTGACTCACCCAGCCTTAATTTGCGGTTGGCCAAGGCGCTCAAGCGTAGGAAGATTCGCGTGGTTTATTTCGTGAGTCCACAGATCTGGGCGTGGAAAAAGTGGCGGATTCATCATCTGAAAACCCGGATTGACAAGATGTTGTGCATTTTTGATTTTGAGGAGGCCATCTATAAGAAAGCGGGTATCCCCGTGGAGTTTGTGGGCAATCCCCTGGTGGACCTGGTACGCCCCCGCCTTTCGCGTGCCGCATTTTTAGAACTGACGGGCTTGGAGGCGGAAACGCCAACCGTCGCTATTCTTCCCGGCAGCCGGGAGCGAGAGGTGCTCTTCAATTTGCCCACCCTTCTTGACGCCGCCAGCCGCATGGCCCTGACGCGCAAGATCCAGTTCGTAATTCCGGTGGCACGCTCCCTCGACCCCGCCTGGCTGGAATCGCGCCTGCGGGATTATTATGTGGGCAGAGCAGCCCTCCGCACGGTGACCGAAGCTACTCACGATGTACTTTATTATTCCGACGTGGCCGCCGTGGCAAGCGGCACGGCGACGGTGGAAGCCGCGCTATGCGAGCGCCCCATGGTGGTGGTCTACCGAGTGTCGCCCATTACCTACCTGCTGGGGAAATATATGGTCGATGTCCCGTTTTACAGCATGGTCAATCTGTTGGCCGGGAAGGGCATTGTTAAGGAATTGATCCAAAACGATTTTACTGCACAGGCGGTGGCGGCTCAGTTAGAATATTTACTGGACCATCCGGAGGCGCGCAACGAAATGGTACAAGGGTTCCGGGCGCTAAAGCCCCGTCTGGGTTCAGGCGAAGCCATTCAAAAGGCTGCGGACGCGGTGATGCGGGAGTTGTCTTCACCCCAGGAGGATTAACATCTGATAAGGCATCACGCAAATTTGAAACAAACATTCAGGCCATACAACTTCCCGTGCCGGATAAAGAATCCAATCATATGACTCAGATTTTTATGGAAAACAAACGGAGTGGGAAGTGAGGATTGCTCAGGTGATGAATACCACTGGGCGGAAGGCGTTTTATGTCCTGACGCCGTTTCTTGCCTTGATGCTGCTCGCCACCTCCCGAAACACCCAGGCCCAGACTACGGCGCCTCGCTTTGAGGTGACCCATTATGCGATTGACGCGGAACTGTTTCCAACCACGCACCTTCTCAAAGCAAGAGCCAAGATCGATTTCGTTCCCCAGGTGGGGATGAGTTCGATCGGCTTTGAATTGCATGGCGCGCTTAAAGTTTCAAGCGTGGTGGATTCCACGCGCAAGAACCTGAACTACCGGCAGGACGGCTTGAATCTGAATGTGGATTTTCAAAGCGCTCTCCAGCCGTCCCAATCTACTTCCATCACGGTCGAGTACGGCGGAACGCTGGCCAACGCGGACGGCAGTCCGGTGGAAAACTTGAAGCTCGCCTATGTGGGCCCGGAAGGATCCTACCTGCTCTATCCTGCCCGCTGGTTTCCAGTGAGTGGATATGGAGTGAATCGTTTTGCCGCCACCATGCGGATTTCTGTGCCGCCCGACGAAACCGTAATTGCGTCCGGAACCGGGGCCTCAATCGACCGCCAGGCCGACAAAGTAATTTACACATTTCAATTTGATAAGAACTCATTTCCAGGGACCGTGCTGGCAGGCAAATACGTGGTCCAACCGTCCACGGCGGTGGGCGCCGACATAACATTGTATATGAAGGCGGGGCATGAGCAATTCGCCGCCAGTTATGGCGAGACCTCGGCCAAAATTCTGGAATTTTATTCCCGCATCTTTGGGCCGCTCCCGGTTCAACACCTTTCGCTGGTAGAGATTGATGATAATACGGTGGGCGGGTATTCCGCGCCGGGCTTGGTGGCCCTGGCGTCGCGCGGCTTTGCCGCTCCGGTGAACTACCGGCTCTTGGCCCATGAAATTTCCCACCAGTGGTGGCGCTGCCTGGTAAGCCCGGCGACGCCTGATGACGCATTCCTGGATGAAGGGTTGGCGACTTATTCGGCCGCTCTGGTGGTGCAGGATATGGCCGGCGAAAATGCCTTTGAGGACGTCATGCGCGAGATCGATGTGGGCGCCCTCACCCATGAAGAGGTAGCACCCATCAGCCAGGCCGGTCACTTGCATGAATTCACCCCGGACTACGAGTCCATCGTTTTCCAAAAAGGGGCGATGGTTTTTCATATGCTTCGCTGGGTGATTGGCGACGACGCGTTCCTTAAAACCATGCAGGACGCGGCGAAAGATCATGCCTGGGGATCCATTTCCACCGACGAGTTCCAAAAACTGGCGGAGAAAGATGGGAAGCAGGAGTTGACGTATTTCTTTGCCCAATGGGTGAGCTCAACGGGCGTTCCGCAGTTCAAACGTACGTGGGCGGTTTATAGGACTCAGAACGGATATCAGGTGGTGGGCAAAGTTCAGCAGGACATGGACATTTTCCGCATGCCGGTGGAAGTCCGCGTGTATACCGAGGCGACAAAACCCATCAACGAACGGGTGGATATGACTGGAACGACGGCGGACTTCACCATCAACACCCACGGCAAACCACAGCGGGTGATCGTCGATCCCGCCAGCCGGCTATTGAAATTCGACGACAAAACCAAGATTGCCGTCGAAATGGCGAGGGGCGACCAACTGGTGGAGGAACAGGCTTATCTCGAAGCCATCAAGCAATATCAGGCCGTGCTTGATTTGAACAAGAACAGCTCGCTGGCTCATTACCGCACCGCCGAGATTTTTTTCAAATTACGGAATTACAACGCGGCCATGGAAGCCTTCCGTCAGGCGTTGGCCGGAGACATGGATCCCAAATGGATTGAAGTTTGGAGCCACTTGAATATCGGGAAAATTTTTGATGTGACCGGCCAGCGCGATCGCGCCCTTAACGAATACCAGCGGGCCTTGCAGACCAACAACAACACCCAGGGAGCGCTCGAAGAAGCCAACCGCTATATTCAGAAACCTTATGCCGAGCAACCTCGCGATGCGGCAAAATGAAGAAGTGGACCAAGAATTCCCACTTACCCGAACTTCAGTCCTGTAAGCTGCGGTGAAGCGATACTGCGGCTCTGAATGAGAACTTTGAAAATACTTCCCATGCCCCGGGAATCCTCGGGCCCCCCGGGAAAAATCAGCCGCTTCAGTTTTAATCTCGCCTGAAGTTTTTCTTCCTCGGTTTGCCCAGGATCATACAAATCCGCGAATTCGTTTGCCTCGCCCAGCGCCATCAGAAACCGCTCCTGGGTCGTCAACCCGACGCAAGTCAGGCCGGCGTCCTTACCAGAATCAATCAGCGCGCTGAAATTCACGTGCGCGGTCATATCCTGGTCGCCCGGTGCATCATAAAAATCCTCTGTTGTTTTGTGGCCGCTGTAGGCCAGCAAGGTCCCCCGAGGGCGCGCCGAGGTGTAAAGAGACTCAGCGAGGCCCCCGTAATCGACGGTGACGACGAAGCCTCGCTTTAATTTTTCGGCCACCGAACGCAACCACAAGATTGCCCTGCGATTAACTTCCACGCGATGGCCCTCGTCAAGCTGGTTGGCATACCGCGCCACGTAGGCCGCCACGGCGGAATCGGTGAGAGGGCCCATGGATTCTCTCAGGCTCTCCCCGTGTGCTTCAACATAAACTTCCTTCAGTCGGCCGGCGACCCGGGCGACAATCGAAACCGGAAACGCGTCCGCCAGTTCGTTGGAGAAAAAGCAACCCGTAACCGGATCGAGCTCCTCGGTCGACGCGATGGCTCGGAAGCGCGAGACGTCAACTTCCCTGGTGATTCGATCGAGCGCGCGGGCACGCCGGTGGGGCCCGGGTTCGACCACCACGTATTCGAGCGCTTCATTGAAATCAGGGCGCGTCGCCTTGACCCGCCGTAGAAAATCGGCCGCAAATCTGCCACTACCCGCTCCCATTTCCACCCATAAGAACCGCTTCGGACGCTCGAGGATTTCCCACATTTCCGCCGCCTGCCGCGCCACCAGCCGCGCAAAAACCGGGTGTAAATCGGCGCTGGTAAAAAAATCTCCCTCCACTCCCGTTCGCTCGCGCTCCTGCATGTAATAACCCAATTCAGGGTGGTAAAGGCAAAGCTCCATGTAACGTTCAAAATTGACGGGGCCAGACTGACGAAGCATTTCCAGGAGCAGCGTTTTGAGTGGCGAGTCTTTCAAGGTTGATAAGAGAAGCCTGGAGTCATAAGGATTTATTAAAACGGCTGGCGACGCGGCGCGCGCGGCAAGAATTCTATTCTCACGGCGCCGGCGAAATCAACTTCTGGTAAGCATCCTGAAAAGCTTTGAGCGTAGGGTTGTCGTACAAAACAAAATGGATGTGTTCAAGCGAAGTGGGCGACTTCACAAAGGCCAGAACTTCTCGCAGCATAATCCGCGCGCACTGGTCGGCGGGAAAGCCCGCGATGCCCGTTCCCACCGCCGGAAATGCGACGCTCTTCAAGCTTTTTTCCTGGGCCCGCAGCAAACTATTTCGCGTAGTGGCGCGCAAAGCTTCTGCGGTGGTGGACCACCCCAGAATCATGCTGGCCGCGTGGATCACGTGCTTTGCTTTGAGATTGCCGCCGGTGGTGATGGCCGCCTCACCTAAGGGAATTTTACCGATTTTCTCGCACTCGTCGGCAATTCGCGCTCCGCCCTTGCGGCGGATGGCGCCGGCAACACCTCCGCCCAGAATCAAATCGCTGTTGGCCGCGTTAACGATAGCGTCCACATCCATTTCCGTGATATCGCCTTCGGTGATGTGTATTTCCGTGGGCATGATTTAAACTATGTGCATACGGCCGCTCCTTCATGGCCGTTCACCCAAACTTCGCGGAGCGCGCGCCGAACAAACACGCGAATGATTTGCCGCCGGTACTCGGGCGTGGAAGCCGATGTCCGCAATGGCTTGCCGGTGCGGATGGCGTCGTGCGCGATCTGCTCCACAAGTTCCGCGTCGTAGCGCCGGCCCTGCATTAGCTCCGCTGCCCTCACCAATTGGGGGGCGGGATTGACGGCGTTCACCGCTATACGCGCTTCCAGGCAATGTCCTGCACCATCCTTTCGCATGGCGACTGCTACTCCGGCAAGTGGATAATCAATGGATTGCCGCAAGCGAAGCTTTTTGTAGGTTCCGCTCCATTCCGCGCTCGATGCGGGCACACGAATGCCCGTGACTATTTCATCGTTTGCCTTGGCGATGCGAGCGATTCCGTCATTCACATAGAAACCTGCCAGAGGTAATTCTCTTTGACCTCGCGGGCCTGCCAGTTGGACCGAAGCGTTGAGAGCGAGCAGGGCAGGCGCGGTATCTCCGGAAAACACGGCCCAACACATTCGTCCGCCGGGCGCCACGTGACAAATGGTGCCATCCTTTTTAATGCACCCGCCAATGGATTCGCGCCAGAACTGCGATTGGTTGTAGTAGAGGCAGCGGGTGTCCAGGCACAAATTACCGCCCAGCGTACCCATGTTACGAAGCAGGGGGCTGGCGATGGTTTTGGCTGCTTCGTGCAAGACGGGAAAATATCGCGCGATCTCGGGCGATTCCACCAGGGTCGAAATTCGCGTCAACGCTCCCACCCTCAGATCCGCGCCTGCGGGATAGCGAATAAAATCCAATCCGCGGATTCCTTTGAGGTCAAGGAGAACGCTCGGCGCAAACAATCCTTGCTTCATGCTCGGAATCAAGTCCGTGCCGCCCGCCACCATCTGCACGTCGGGGCCATATCGGGCGAGCGCTTCAATGGCGGCATCAAGTGTCCGGGGCCGCGCCACATCAAAAACCGGCATGCTCATTATTTGTTTCCGTGGACAATTCTTGGCTCGCGGACTCAATAAGTTCTTCCGCGGATTTATTCTGACTCCTGACTCCTAGCTCCTTACTCCGGTCTTTTTCTTCTCCTCCAACGCCTTCAAAACTTTTTCCGGCGTGATGGGCAACGTGTTGATCCAAACGCCCACCGCGTCATAGATGGCATGGGCCACGGCGGGGATGGTGGCGGCAAGCGATCCTTCGCCCGCTTCTTTGGCGCCGAAGGGACCCTCGGGATCGTTGCTCTCCACGATGATCGGATCGATGGGCGGCGATTCGTGCGTCGACGCGCTGCGGTATTCAAGCAGCCCCGGATTCATCAGGCGTCCGCCTTCCCACACCATCTCCTCCTGAACGGCCTGCCCCAGACCCATCCAGACCGAGCCGATCACTTGACCTTCCACATTGATCGGGTTAATGGCTTTGCCGCAATCGTGCGCAGCGGTGATGCGGTCCACGCGCACCTCGCCTGTCTCAGTATCCACGGTCACTTCCGCCACCTGCGCGCTGTAGCTGTAAGCCGGGGACGGTCCGACGCCCGCACCCTTGAATTTTCCGCCTTGTGCGTCTTTGGGTGGAGCATAGGTCCCTGCGGCCGTCAGAGTTTCATTCGGCCCGATTGCCAGGCGGGCGGCATCGTCGAATGTCAATTGGTTCCCGGCATTTGTCGATTTCTTGGCGGCGGCCATAATCACTTGACGAAGATTGCGCGCGGCATCGAGGGCGGCGTTTCCCGCCATGAAGGTTACGCGGCTGGAATAGCTTCCCAAATCTACCGGCGTAAGCGCAGTATCTGCGGCCACAATTTTCACGCGGTCCACGGGAATTCCCAACTCGGCCGCAACAATTTGCACTTGCATGGTGTCAGAACCCTGCCCGATTTCCGAAGCGCCGGTAAAAATTGTGACCACTCCCTTTTCATCGGCGGAGAGGTTCACCGTGGTGTGCGGCATTTGAGCGCGGATAATGGGATTGGCGGCGCCGCTCACGTAATGGCTGCCGGCAATGCCGATCCCTTTCCCAAACCGCTGCTTGCCGTATTTTTCGTTCCAATCCGATTGCCCTGCCACCTTGTCGATACACTCGGGCAATCCGTAGCTGAGCACGCGCAATCCATTTACGGTAATGCACGGCGCCTGCAATAGATTTCTGCGCCGAATTTCAACCGGGTCGATGCCCAGCACAGTTGCGATCATATTCAGTTGCTGTTCGAAAGCAAAACGGGTGTTCACTGTCCCGTGGCCGCGCATGGCGCCGCAAGCGGGCTTGTTGGTCAGCACGCGGTAGCCGTCAAACTTGACGTTTGGAATGTCGTACATGGCGTTCAGCAATTGTCCCGAATAAAGAATGGTGACCACGCCATAGCCGCAGAACGCGCCGCCATCCTGAACGATGCGCGCCTCGACGGCGGTCAGTTTCCCTTCGCGCGTGACGCCTGTCTTTAGTTCAACGGTCTGGCGCGGGCGGCCCCGGTGTGCGTAGAAAACCTCTTCGCGGGAATACGTAATTTTCACCGGGTGGCCGGCTTTGCGCGCAAGAACCGCCGCCGCAAGTTCCAGTGGAATTACTTCGCTCTTTCCTCCGAATCCTCCCCCCACCAACGGCTTGATCACCCGCACTTTCGACTCCGGCATTTGCAACGTCGCTGCCAGCGTCTTCATCAGGTAATACGGCACCTGGGTGGATGACCAAACGGTGAGCGTGCCCTGAGAATCAAACCTCGCCAGCGTGGAATGCGGCTCCAGCGCGGCGTGGGTGACCTCGGCACATTCAAAACGATCGTGGCGGATGTAGTCCGCGGCTGCAAAGCCCGCCTCCACATCGCCAAAGTGGTGGTGGTATTCCTTCTCGATGTTGCGAGGCTTGTCCTCGTGGATCAAATCCTGTTCCGCCTCCATCGATTTTTCGGGGTCGAAATATCCGGGCAGGATTTCGTAATCCACGTCGATCAATCGCAACGCTTCGTCGGCGATCGCTTCCGAATCAGCCGCCAATCCAGCCACGTTGTCTCCGATATAGCGAACCTTATCCACGGCAAAAATCGTCTCGTCGTGGCCAATGGGCAGGATGCCGTACTTTACCGGAGTCTCACGCCCCGTCGCGACAGCATAAACACCCGGCAGCTGCTCTGCCGCCGAGGTGTCGATTGAGCGGATGCGCGCGTGGGCGTGGGGGCTGTGAAGGATTTTCCCCACCAACATTCCCGGCAGCGTCAGGTCGTCGGCATATTTCCCGGCGCCGGTGACCTTGTCCACGCTGTCCACCATCGGGATGCGCGCGCCGACGGCGGATCCGTTGTGGGGAGGAAAGTTGGAGGGCTGGCTCATCGCGGCTGGACCTCCAGCGGACGCTTTGCGCGCAGCAGTTCCATTGCTTTCCGCACCGAGGCGAGGATTTGCACGTAGCCCGTGCACCGGCAGAGATTGCCCGACAGGGCCTCATTCAATTCCTGATCGGTGGGCTCAGGATTCCTGGCCAGCAGATGTTTGGCGGTCAAAATCATTCCGGGGGTGCAGTAACCGCATTGCGCCCCGCCCTCGATGGCGAAACCACGTTGCAGCGGATCCAGCTCGGAGCCGTCCGCCACGCCTTCGATGGTGGTAATTTCCTGGTCCTGGTAGGAAACGGAAAGCATCAGGCAGGACATCTGCGGTTCGCCGTCAATCAGCACGGCGCAGGCGCCGCAGCTCGAATCATCGCAGCCGCGCTTTGTGCCGGTCAGTTCAAGGTCCTGCCGAAGGACGTCAAGCAGGATGCGGTTGGGTTCCACTTCCAACTCGCGAATCTTGCCGTTAATGTGAAGCCGGACTGATTCCTTTTTCACGAGATCTCCATCCCTTTAACTCTTCCACTTGGGAGGGCGTTTTTCCACGAACGCATGAATCCCCTCGGCGGAGTCCTCAGTGGGCAACAACTCTTCCAGGTAAATTCTTTCTGTCTCGCGCAACGCGGCCTCAAAGGCCTGCCGCGATCTGAGCCGGGCCGTCCTACGCGCCAAAACCAGAATGGCGGGGCTTTGCGCCAGCAATGAGCCGGAAAATATTTCCGCTTCGCGTTCGAGATTGGCTTCAGGCGTTACGCGGTTGACCAGTCCCAAGCGCATAGCCTCTTCCGCGCCAATCGATTCGCCCGTCAAAATCATCTCCAGGGCCTTTTTTTCGGGAATCAGTTTGGGCAAGAGAATCGAAGCCACGGGCGGGATTGCGCCTACTTTAATTTCCGGCTGGCCGAAACGGGCGCCGGAGGCGGCGAGAATGAAATCGCAAGCCATGGCCAGCTCCATGCCTCCGCCCAGGCAATGCCCGCGGACGATGGCGACGGTGGGGCATCGCGCGCCCAACACCTCGCGGATCAGGCCATGGAATTCGCGCAGCAATTCGGGGGCGCGTTCGGGAACATGGTCGCGGATGTCAGTTCCGGCGCAGAAAGCCCTTTCGCCGGCGCCGGAAAATTCCACCAGGCGTACGGTGGAATTCTTCAACACGTTTTCGAGTGTGGCTCTAAATTCACGCAGGGATGCAAGGTCCAATATATTCAAGGGCGGCCGGTTGATCACCAGACGAGCGGCTTGAGCCCGGGATTCTACAAGAAAATTCAGAGGCGTTATTTGAGCCACGGGCATGGGTCTCGGCCGTCCCTGGCGGCGGGATTATTGGATGAGCGTGTTGGGATCTCTGGCTCCTTCCGAGGGCACGAAATCCTCTTCTTTTTTCGGCTGAATCCATCCCTTCTCCTTGAAGATGGATGCCAGAATTTTCTGGTCTTCCACAGAGGGCAACACGGTGGGCAAATATTTTTCGTATTCCTCGGCGGTCAGCGGCTCTCCCGCCAGGTTGTAGCACTGGCCGGCGAACTGCCCGATTTGCCGGTTGAATTTCAAGTCGGGCACCACGATTTTGGGCTGATCCTCGGGAATGGACTTGTTAAGAAGGTCCGTGAGTTTTTTAACTTCTTCGTAGTAGAGGTTGCGCGAGGACTCATTCAGATGTTGTTTGTCCGCATCGGATTTGGCGGCACCCTCGTTATACCGGCCTTTCAACCCCCAAACGTAGGCCCATTGGGCGGAAGAGGAACGGTCGGTTCCAAATAAATCGTAAGATGTGGGGAGCCACTTATTGAAATACTTCTGGATGATAGAAAGAGGAATCATGCCTGCCTTCACGATGCGATGCAGCCCGTTATTGCCCGTGCCCAGGTGGAAGGATTCTTCCTTGAGCATGGGCGGCATGCTTTGAGCGAGCGGCAGAAAGCCGGAATGAGATAGCATGGTCAACTGAAATTTTCCGTCGCGGTCCACAAAGTGGGCGTAGGTAAAAAAATCCAGCCAATTATTCACGATTTCGTTGAAAGCGCCGAGCAGGCGGCTGTCCGTGAAGGCGCGCCGCTCCAGCAACTTCTGCGCTTCAATCCTGCCCGGCCGGCCGAAATGGTTGATCAGCACGTGACCCATCTGCCATCCGTGGCGCATTTCTTCCGTCATCACCCGCAGCAGGCTCAGATAGTCGTATCGGCTGGGCGCGGTTTCAAACAAGCGCCGCTGCTGCTCAACAGAGGCAAACTCAGTGTCGCCCTGGTAGACGACCAGATTCATCACGGCGTCGCGAATGCGCTGGTCAGGAATATGCATCAGCGTTTTCCAGCGCAACTGGCCTTTATAATCGCCAAACTCGATCTCCGGAGTGACCTGTCCATACTTCGCTTGAAACCTGTAATCCTTGAACTCCGGCGCGTCCAGGCCGATGTCTTTCTGCCAGCCGTAGAAGTAATCGGTCCAATCGTCAAAAGTTGAAATTCGGAGCATAAGATCTCCCCTCCTCGACCGGGGTCGCATCCTTCCTCTAACCCATTTTAACTCTCAACGGCGGCCTCCGGCCAGAGGGCCTGGCTTCAAGTCACGGGTCAGATTGGTCATGTAGAGGCGAGTTGCGGGGACCCCAAGTCGTGCTATGGGGCTCGCCATGTGGCGGCGTAAAGCCGCCTCTACGTCAAACTGACCCACTATAGCGCTTTATCTTGCCTTGAAATTGGGTTTGCGTTTCTCGGCGAATGCCCGCAAGCCCTCGGCAAAATCATCCGACTCAAAGCATTTCATTTGGGCTTTGACTTCATGCTCCAACATTGAGTCCAACTGGGTTTCCAATCGCGTGTACAAAGCTTCTTTAAGCAAACTTACTGGCAATGAAGGCAGCAAGGCGAGGCGTTCAGCTAATTTTCGAGTCTCCGCGGCCAACTGGTCATGCGGCACAACGAAATTCACCAGCCCGATGCGCAGAGCCTCCGCCGCGTTGACGGGGTCCCCCAGAAAAAACATTTCCATGGCGCGGCCAATACCCACGTGTCGCGGCAGGAAGAAAGCGCCGCCCCAATCGGGATGCAAGCCGATTTTCAAGAATGCCTGTACGAAGGTAGCCTGGTCGGATGCGATGCGCATGTCGCAAGCGAGCGCCAGACTCAATCCCGCGCCGGCCGCCGGGCCGTTGACAGAGGCCAGGACCGGAATGGGAAGCCGTCGAATCGCGTGCACCAGGTTATTCCCTGCATCCAGAAGCGACCGCAAGGTGGCGGAGTGGTGGCTGGTTTTGAGATTCGACAGCGTCTCGATGTCGCCCCCCGCGCAAAATCCGCGGCCCGCTCCGGTGACAATCGCAACCCGAAGGGATGGCTCATGGGCGATGGTCGCGATGGCCTCCGCCAACCCATGTTGCTCGGCCTCATCCAGGGCGTTTAATTTTTCGGGACGGTTCAACAGGACGGTGGCGATGGGGCCATCGCGCGTCAGAACCACCGCATCATTTGGCATTGCGATTCACCCATCGCGCCAATTGGCGAAAATATTCGAGCTTTTCGGTTCGCGCCAGACTTCCGTTGCGGCCGCTGGTGGAAGGCAGCACAAACACGCGGGCGCCGGCAACCAGCTCGCGCTGCCAACCCAGGCGGACTGCTCGGCCGCAGAATTTCTCGTATGCGCCTTTGCCGTTGAATGCCACCACGCGCGCCCGGGGAGCGGCCAGCTTCAAGCGATCACTCAACAAACTGATCCCGCTTCGATATTCGTGCGCACGCAGTTCGCTTGAGGATTTGGACCATCGCTTCACCAGATCCGTCATGCCGATGCCAAACTCCAGCACGCGATGATCTTCTTCCCAGCCCAACTTCACCGGCAGCAATTCCGACTCGAAAAGAAAATTCCAAAACTGGTTGCCGCGCCCGGCGTAATAATGTCCTAGACGCGCAGACCGTTCACCGGGGTTGAAGCCCACAAAAACAACTCGCAGCCCGGGACGAAGGTAATCAGGAAGCTGCTGGGGCATTTGTTCGCCGCTGCTCCGCGGTTTTCCGGCACCGGTCGAGAAATTGTTGCAGCATCTTTTTCTGCTCGGGCTGGTCGGCAATCTCCTCCGGGTGCCACTGCACTGCCACCAAATAGGGAAAACCCACGGCAGCCTCCACTGCTTCCACTAGTCCGTCCTCGGAGTAAGCCGTCACTTTCAGTCCGCGCCCCACGCGCTTGATCCCCTGGTGGTGGAAACTGTTGACGCGGCAATGCCCATGGAAGGACTCGCCCAGCAACGATTCGGGTTCGCTCAGGGTGACGCTATGGGTCGCGTCCGCGCGTCCGCCCGTCTGTTTGTGGTCAACCTCCACTTCCGCGTCGCGCTCCAAATCCTGGTAGAGCGTGCCTCCGAATTTCACATTGATCAGTTGCGTTCCGCGGCAGATTCCAAACACCGGCAACTTCGATTCCTGCGCCCGGTCGAGCAGCTTCAACTCAAAATCGTCGCGCTTCCGGTTGATTTTGACGTTGTCGTATTTCTTTTCCTCCTGGTAGAGAGCCGGATCGACATCTTCGCCGCCGCCCAGAAGAATTCCGTCAAAGTCCTCAGCGCGAAAGTTGGACGCTCCGGCGGTGACCAGTTGGATTTCCTCCGGCAAGGCTCCCGCGGTCAGCAGGGCTTTGAAATATGGGGAATCCTTGCCTTTGGACTTCTCTTTATCCGCAACTGAAACGGCGATTTTCATTTCAACAACTGTCCTTCGTCATTTGCCAATCGTCCGAGCCCTATGCTCAATTTGCCCTGCTCATTAGAATCAGCACGACACCAATGACAAGGGACAAAGGACGAATGACAGCATTTACTTGGCCTTAAAATCCGGCGTTCGCTTCTCCACGTAAGCCGCCAGGCCTTCGTGCGCATCCTCACTTTGAAATAAATGCTGTTGCAATTCGCGTTCAAGCGCAAGCCCGTCAGCAAACGACATCTCAATGCCCGAGCATACGGCGCGCTTGATGCGGCCCACCGCGCGCGCGGCCTTGCGCGGCGGAACAAATTGTTTGGCGTACTCGGTGACCTGCTCGATGAACCCGTCACGGTCAAAAACCTGGTTGACCAGCCCAATTTCTTCCGCCTCCTCGAATGAGAAAGTCCGCCCCGTGGCCATCAACTCAATGGCGCGCGACTTGCCCACCAAGCGCGCCAGACGCTGCGTTCCCCCCGTGCCGGGCAAAACGCCCAACGCGACTTCCGGCAATCCGATTTTTCCCGCATCGCGCCGCGCCAGGCGGATGTCCGCGGCCAATGCGATTTCCAGTCCGCCGCCCACCGTGTGTCCGTTGAGCGCTGCCAGCACGAGCTTGGGAGTTTGCTCCAGGCGGTTCAAAGTTTCATTGGCGTGCAGGCAAAAGTAGTATTTAAATTCGGGGGTGACGCTCGCCAACATCTTAATGTTGGCGCCGGCGGAAAAGAATTTGTCGCCCGCTCCCCGGAGAATGATGACGTGAACGCCCCCGTCAAATCGGGCGCGCAGGATGGCTGCGTCCAGTTGCACCATCATTTCATGAGTGTAGGTATTGGCGGGCGGATCGTTCATCTCAATCCAGGCGATGCCGTTTTCCGTCTGGTAATTGATCAGCGTTCCCGCCGGCGTAGCTGTTTCAGTTGTCGCCATGGGATCCTCCCTGGGGGATCAATTTGCCCCCACGTTGGCCGGCCGGAGGCGGAAAGGAACTTTCAAAAAGATTGCGAACCTGACATTCGGCATGCGCCCGAGACTGCCGCCCCCCCGAGTCCGGTCCAGTACTAACTCCACCTCATCATCCCAAAGAGCGTCAGCAGCGTCAAGCGCGGCAGCACGTGATTCAATATCCGGGTTACGCATTCAACTTGCCCGCCTGCATATTAGTCTGTAGACTTTCAGAGGCCCGGATACGGATTGGTACTTAAACCTTGGCTGGCTCCAGGTGACGGAACGAGTGAAGGCGGAGTCCTTCAGCGCGTTTTGCTTGACTAAAATTTTTTATATGTGCTATAAAATTTACTTCTATATGGTTTAACCTTTGGCTGCTCATCCCAGGGTAGTTACCTCCCAAAGACTCTTGGCTGGCAGGCTCCTTTGAATCCGCCGTGGGGGCACGAGAGCGAGACCGAGCTTGAGGAGATTTCATGGTGAATGCCACGGCGATTTTGCAGGCGGGGTATTTTCTCCCCGTTATCCTGTTGGCGGGAGTGTTGGTGTTGACCCAGAAAAGCATAGTTAGAGCCATCCAATCCATGATTACTTTACATTCGGGTGCTCCCTCACGCCTATGGAGACGTTCGGGAATATTATTTTCCATGCTGGTGCTGGTTTTTTCCGGCGTCACTCGGGCGATGGCGCAATCTCCTGGAGAGTCTTCGGGCGGCGAAGCCAATCTAAAGCTCCCCGACCTGTCCCAGGTGCAATTCCTGGGCATTGACGGTCACACGCTGCTGACCTTTGGAATTCTTTTCTGCGTGTTCGGCCTGCTCTTTGGCCTTTATATTTACCGCGACCTGAAGCACCTGCCCGTACACAAGGCCATCAAAGCCATTTCCCATATTATTTATGAGACTTGCAAAACTTATTTGATTACGCAAGGCAAGTTCCTTCTCCTGCTGTGGGTATTCATCGCCCTGGTCATTGTCCTGTACTTTGGCGCCCTGCTGAAATATGAAGTCGGGCGAGTGGCCATTATCCTTCTGTTCAGCGTGGTGGGCATCGCGGGCAGTTATGGTGTGGCGTGGTTCGGCATCCGTGTGAACACTTACGCCAACTCGCGTACTGCTTTTGCCAGCCTGCGAGGTCTTCCTTTTGCCATTTACAAGATCCCACTGGAAGCGGGGATGAGCATCGGGATGATGCTGATCAGCGTTGAGCTGTTGATGATGCTCATTATTCTGCTATTTATTCCTGGCGATTACGCGGGCGTGTGTTTCATCGGATTTGCCATCGGGGAATCATTGGGCGCGGCGGCGCTGCGCATCGCCGGGGGCATCTTCACCAAGATTGCGGACATCGGCTCCGACTTGATGAAAATTGAATTCAAGATCAAAGAAGACGACGCGCGCAATCCGGGGGTGATTGCGGACTGCACGGGCGACAACGCCGGCGACTCCGTGGGCCCGAGCGCCGATGGCTTCGAGACTTATGGCGTGACCGGCGTGGCCTTGATTACTTTCATTCTCCTGGGGGTGAGGGACCACACCGTTCAAGTGCAATTACTGGTTTGGATCTTCGTCATGCGCATCACCATGCTGGTATCCAGCGCGGGAGCGTATTTCATCAACGCAGCCATTGCCAAGGCGCGTTATGGCCATGCCAAACAGATGAATTTCGAGGCTCCGCTGACCATGCTGGTTTGGCTTACTTCCATCATTTCCATTGCGCTCACTTACCTTGTTTCTTTTGAAATTATTCCCAGTCTGGGCGGCGACCTCACGCAGTGGTGGAAGCTGGCCACCATCATTTCCTGCGGAACGCTGGCGGGCGCCCTAATCCCGGAACTGGTTAAGGTTTTCACTTCCACGGAGTCGCGGCACGTGAAGGAAGTTGTGGTCTCGGCGCAGGAAGGAGGGGCATCGCTCGGCATCCTCTCCGGATTTGTGGCGGGAAATTTCTCGGCCTACTACCTCGGACTCACGATGGTCATACTCATGTCTATCGGCTCCCTGGTAAGCCAACTGGGGCTCGGAGACCTGATGCTGGCGGCGCCGGTGTTTGCATTCGGACTGGTCGCCTTTGGGTTCCTGGGCATGGGCCCGGTGACCATCGCCGTGGACTCTTACGGGCCGGTGACGGACAACGCGCAATCGGTTTACGAGCTTTCCCAAATCGAGCAGATACCCAACATCCCGGGGGAACTCAAGAGGGACTTCAACATCGATGTTGATTTTACCCGGGCCAAGGAAATGTTGGAGGCAAACGACGGGGCGGGGAACACATTTAAGGCCACGGCCAAACCGGTTTTGATCGGCACCGCGGTGGTGGGCGCCACCACCATGATTTTCTCAATCATCATGGCGCTGACGAATGGACTCACGACAAATCTCGACAAGCTCTCTCTGTTACACGCGCCCTTCGTGCTGGGATTCATCACGGGTGGCGCCATGATTTATTGGTTTACAGGGGCCAGCACGCAGGCCGTCACCACCGGCGCCTACCGCGCGGTGGAATTCATCAAGGCGCATATCAAATTGGAAAGTGCCGACAGAGCCTCGGTGGCTGACAGCAAGAAAGTGGTGGAAATCTGCACCAAGTATGCTCAGAAGGGCATGCTGAACATCTTTATCGCCGTTTTTTTTGCAACGCTGGCCTTCGCCTTTGTGGAACCATTCTTCTTCATCGGTTACCTGATTTCAATTGCCACCTTCGGGCTTTATCAGGCTATTTTCATGGCCAACGCCGGTGGTGCGTGGGATAATGCCAAGAAAATTGTCGAGGTCGAATTAAAGCAGAAGGGTACTCCGCTTCATGACGCAACGGTGATCTGTGACACCGTGGGCGACCCGTTCAAGGACACAAGTTCGGTGGCCCTGAACCCGGTTATCAAATTTACGACGCTATTTGGATTGCTGGCTGTGGAACTGGCGGTCAAGTTGACCTTGACCAGTGGGAGCCTGCTGGTTCACGGACTGGCAGGCGGATTCTTCATGATTTCGTTCTTCTTCGTCTACCGGTCGTTCTATGGGATGCGGATTCGCCAGACTCCGGGACTCGAAGCGACTGCCGCGGCCGCGGCGAACAACCCGGTCGAAAGCGTCTGACGATACGGGTCTACTCACCTCTGGCCATACTCTTGATCCTCTTGGCCAATTTTTCGATCTTGTCCGCATCTTCCACAACTTTTAGAGAGAGAACATTCTCATTGGACTTCCCAATTTCATCCTGAAGCGATTTGGCCAGTGCCGCGAGTTCGTCTGTGTCCTTCTTGATCTTCTCAAAATTAGATTTCAGGATGGCCCGCCTTTGTTTCGGAGTCACTGCCAAGGGTGGGGAAGGTCCCACATCGGGGGTTGTGGATTCCTGCGAATTTGAACCAACTGCAACCACCGGTGGCAACGTGGTGTGCGCAGAGGACGCGTTTGCATACGCAAGGCCGGTAGCGACCCCCACGAGGATGAAACATGTGGCGAGGGCATCGCCGCGGCGCCGCGAATTCCTCCGATTGACATTGCCCACGGCGGCCGAATGACGGGAGCAGAGCGGGCTGAGGAATTGACGAAAAACTCTGATCATAGGCGGAATCCTTCCCTCGGGTTGTTTGATATATCTTACGCCCGCTGCCAGAACGTAGGGCGCTCTTTGAATTGTAGTGGTTGCGCGCCGGCAGTGGCAATCCCCTATGAACATTGCCGATTTACTCAAAGTTGCCGGGGAATTTCCAATTGTAAGACCTCAAGCTTTTCCGGCGGCCACCGCAGGCCCATGCCCGACGAAGGGCAGGCAGACTGAAAAAACGTGGGTGTTTGAGTGGCCTCGGGGGTGAAGGAAATTGGTACGGGGAAAGACGATCAGTTGATGGTCAACAAAACGAACCCAAAAGACGGGAGCCGGGCCTGGGGTAACTTTGCTTTCTATTTCTGGGAGTATCGGACTCCGTAGATTTTTCGATTGGATCCTTCCACTACCTGGCGGCGTGTGATCTTGGCGCCAACTTCAGGGTTCTGATCAGTGCGACTGTACGGGCAGGCCACCATGATGCCCTCGCCGACGTGGAAGTCTTTTTCGCTGGAGAAGCAAAAACCGCCTTTGGACACATTCTCGCTCTTGGTGATCTCAAATTCGCCCGAGAAGCCGCGGACCAGAACAGGGAGTTGGAGAGAGACTCGCCGATGACGGCGGAGGTCCACCCCTCCCTTGGCCGGGCCGCCGGAGACTACAGCATCAGCAGATGCTGTTGCTCCTGAAGGAGCGCTCATGGCCACTTGTTTCTCAGCGTACCCCCAAGGTGTGTTTTCTTTACAGCTCTCGCAGGCTCTTGTCATGATTCCGGAAGCGCCCAGGACCTCGAACTCCACCAGGGATACGCGCAACAAGGCTACGGTGTGGCATTGTCTGCACTCCAGCAACGCCGCTGAATCGGGTTCCTGGCCGGAGGGTAGAGGAGGAAACTTGATGCCCCAGATATTTTCCTGGCCATCGAGGCATTCCACGCCCCATTCACCACCTTTTTCCGAGTGCGGGGAGAGTGGGCCCACGACGCGGAATTTCGCTTCCCGGCGGCTGACTAAATTGGTGATGTCAACTGTCTGCCCGCTGGCGAGCAACCGGGGCGAAACAATTCGCGCCCCGTGCCGGTTCAGCGTAATGGTACGCATGTTCTCTCTAAATTTGACGCCCTTTGCATCGACTCCGGTCACCACCAGAGGGACCGTCAACATAAGCCGATCGGACCGGCGCTTGTCTGACCCCATGACTATTTGTCCCGCATCAAATCGAGTTAGATTAGATTTGCGAGTTTATACCAAAGCGCAATATTCTGGCAACGAATTTCTGGCCAAATCATCGATTCATTTACGAATGAGCAGCCCAAATTCACAATGTGCCCGGCGCCCCAATCTGTAGGCAGCGGGCTGCCAGTTCATCGGCAGGAGAGGATGGCCCGTGCGTTCTCGAAGCCCCTTGACGCGTCGACCTTGAAATTGACCTTCAAATCAAGATAAGGTACGAGGTGCGAGGGTTCGTTTCTGAAGGCCCTTGAGGTGTTGACGAGCGTGTTTCAGACCACGCGTTAAGTATGAATCCCTGAGGAAACTTGTTTATGACGCAAGAAAGTATTCGTGCCAGCGATCGAATATCCCTGCGGATGGGCATTACCGTGTCGGGGACGGACGCCTTGGGGAAATCCTTCGTGGTGGACGGCAAAACAATTCTTGTGAGCCGTCGGGGAGCGAAGATACTGCTGCAACGCAAGCTTGCGCCTCACCAGGAAATCGTCATCCTTTGTCATGACACAGGTAAGGAAGCAGCGGCTCGAATCATCGGCAATATCGGGCAGGAGGAGGGTGGTGTTTATTATGGAATAGCTTTCATCGACCCTGAAGCCAAGGTGTGGGGCATCGAGTTCCCGCCCATTTCCGAAGGCGCGGAGGCGGTGGGCCGGGTGGTTTTGGAGTGCGGCGCTTGTCACACGCGCGAATTGGTTTACCTTGATGAGTCCGAGCTTGAAGTGCTGGAAAACAACAAGAGTCTTGCCCTCCATTGCAAGCGCTGCTCCGATCTTTCGGTTTTTAAGCTGGCCACGGTTGAGCCGGGCGCGCCCATCCCCCCACCCTCTGTCGAGATCCCGGCAAAGCCCAAGGAATTGCGGCGCGAACGCCGGCGTGAATTGCGTGTTGTCACTTGCGTTCGCAGCGTAGATTTCGGCGATGACGTCGTCCGAAGCAGGAACGCATCTCGGGGCGGTCTTTGCTTTGAAAGCCTTCGGCATTACTCCAAAGGAATAAAGGTCGAAGTCGCAATTCCTTATACTGCCGGAGGCGGCAACATTTTTCTTGTGGGCCACATCGTCCGCATCCAACACGTTCCGGAGGGAGGCGTGACCCTCTACGGTGTCCAATACGCCGCCAAACGCTAAAGTGACCCTCGGGCCAGCCCCAGGGCGTTTGGTCTCTTAATCCTTGTCGCCAATTTTGTGATTAGTTGTGAGAATTTCCCACTGCCAGGAAAAAGTTCACGTCGCGGAACTTTGCCAACCTTGGCTTATTCGGCTGGAAGACAAGATTGACGAGAAATCTAAGTATTGGAGGCGCGGGTGGGAATCGAACCCACGCGTAAAGGTTTTGCAGCCGCAACCTCGAATCGCCATAACTCGTTGGGTCTCCATGAGTTTTAGTTAACCCACGCGTTTTGCGTGGTAGTCGTTTCGTGGGACTGGGGGCGGTTTTCAGTTACATAGCGCTCCAGTCTAGTTATCGCTTGACGCGTGTGCTCCGGCGTTGGATGGGCATACCGGAGAACCATGTTAAGTTTTGAGTGTCCCAGTAATTTGGCCAAAGTTGGCAGGTCCATGTTCGACTGTACGGCCCTGGTGGCAAACGTGTGCCGCAGATCGTAGAGCCTGAACCATTCCAAGCCAGCCCGTTTTACAGTTCGGTGGTGAGTATTCGCGATATTTCCCATTGGGCGCTTGGGGTTTCTCTTGCTCGGGAAAACGTAAACCTCTGTGCCCAATTTTTCGAACCTTGCCGCCAACAGTTTCTTTGCTTCGCAGCTCAACGGGATGTCACGCTTGGCCGCCTTCGTTTTTCCGAATGGAATATGCAAGTAGCCTTCGAGAATGTGAACATCTTCCCGCCGGAGCCGGTAGGCTTCACCGGGTCGGACGCCCGTGTTCAAAATGAGCTTGGCTACTTCTTGCAAACGCGGGTCTGCCACAGCGAGGTAGGCTTCCACTTCCTCGTGCGACAAAACTCGATTTTGTTCGTTGTCCTCGGGCAGAAATTTAACCCCTTTGACGGGATTCTCGTTTGTGACCTTACGTTTAATCGCCAAGTTGAAGATCGCGCGCATGGCAGCAAGTTCTCGATTAACCGTGGCTGGCTTGAAATGCTGTCCAGTTTTCGAGCTTACCGATGAAGCCCGGCGCGCTTTGTACTCTTCAACCATTCCTGCGTTGATCTCCTTCATTACCACGTTCGAAAAAAATCGGATCAACGGTTTTGAGCTGGTTAGGTGCCGCCGGTGGGACCGAGGGTGATCCTGGTGGGTGTCTTTGAACCATGGCAAAAAGATCGACTCAACAAACTCCCGGAACCCTTCGGCATCTGGTTTGGTTTCCTCCTGTTTTAGTTTTCTTACGCCTCGCATCAAGTCAGCCTTACAAGCTGCCTCCATTAGCTGGGCCTGACGCCTGTCCTTCTGGTGAGTGGACTCCTTATATCGCTGGCCCTTGTGCCAGAAGTCGTAACACTGGTTTCCCGAACGTTCTTTATACACGGACATGTTCACTCCTTTCAGTGGACTGTCCGCGCACTTCAATCCTGCAACGCTGCAAGTAAGCGACAACATCGGCGTGATCGTACCGCACTAGCCGTCCAATTCGCAAGTAACGCATTCCTTGCTTGCGATATCGCCACTGTGCGAGTGTCGCAGTTGGGATTCCGGTCAGTTCCGAAACTTCACCTGGGTTTAGTAACCTCTCTTTCATGTGAGACACCTGCCGTGTGTCAGACCCATCCGGTATGCGCCTTCGCAGACGCGGAGTATCCCGGATTCGTCGTAATAGACTCCCTGAGAAGGGAGAGAGTACGAAAGCACCTGCACATGGGAGCAGCCGCAATCTGGGCAAACCACATTCCCCTGGCCGGTCTCTTCCTGATCTTCGTCGCCAAAACCGAAGCCGTACAAGCTGCCGTAGGTACGGATAAAACGCCGCCCCCGAGTTCCCCGCAAAAACCATTCGACGGCCTGAGGTACGTCCACAAAGTCCGCTAACTTGGTAACGTACTTGAGAAGCTCATAAAATGTTTTGTCGTCCACACGCTCGATCCAGGTGAAACGACCGTGACCGTGAGTAGCACGGAGCCATGCTGCGTCAAGCTTCGCCTTGGGAATAAATGAGCCATCGAAAATCACGTTGATGTGAGGATGCCAAGTTCTCTCTTGTCGGTTGAAGGTGATTTCGAGCACTGCAACTGCGCCGCGTACTGTTGTCCAAACTTTCGAATGCCGCAATCTTTCGAACGCAGCGAACAAATCCGTGATGGCCGCTCCTAACATTTCGAGCGGACAATTCTCAACTGTGAGAACTGCGTAGCGGGGGTCACGGAGGGCTTTCAGCGCTGCTCCATATTTATGAACGGCTTTCATTGACCGTGCTCTCATATCGAATGGGCAGAGTCTGCTTTTGCATGAGTAATCAGGGCGTGCAAACTTATGTCCGTTCACACATTCACATTTATGAAACCAACGATGGCATTGCTCCGCTTGGGCAGCCAAGCGCTGAAAATACAAACCTGGAATGTTGCGCAATGACTTGACGAATTGTTGGCTCAATTCTTTGCATTCTTGCATGCGGGAATTTTTGGTGCGAGCTACGGCGCGCGCTTTCGGACTTGAAAGCTCGTAACGGCGCTTAGCCCTTGGTCTCAGTCGATCAATTGAGATGCCGAGTTGTTTCCTTGGTATCAAGTGAAGTTCCTCCCCCTCCCCCCGCCCTCCCCGCTGCTGCGGGGAGGGGGCGCGTTTTGATCCCGTCCGGCGGTACAGCGCGCCGGATTTATCCTGGGTGGCCCAGAGCTTTCGCCGTTCGGTCGCGGGGCGCTCGCCAGCGTTGCCCGCACTGTTGCGCCGTGCCTCCGGGCCAAGCTCAAGACCGATTAACCTCAATCGCAAAGTTTGCGCGCGGGCTTCCCTTTGTCGTGGGTTTCAGTCCGGTGCATTCGAGGTGAATCAAATCGCCTGTACGCAAGCTTTCTAATCCGGCCGCTTGTAGTGCCATTCGAAATCCGGTGAGGTTTCCTACGGAAACTTCTTTGAACTCCTCACCGCCAATTGTCACCGGCTCGACCGGCTCCAAGACATAACAAGATCCGTTTTCAGTTTCGAATGTTCGGATGACTTTTCCTGCCACCTTTCGGCCCGGCTTCCAGAATTCTCCTCCTAAGAACGGAGAATCCGCGTCCTCTGTGCGTCCTCTGAATTGCATGTTCGCCCTCCTAAATCGCCTTTTCTTACCGGGGTTCGCTCCCATTGCTCATAGATGTTTCTCATTGGGCGAAATTTCGGTTTGGAATTAGTTGTATTGTGATTTCGGGTTGGGGCAAAGGGTTTTTATTTGAGGTAGCGTAAAGGGTTATGCTAGCAGGGAAGGTAAAGAAAAAAATTAAAACTGAAAAAAGGAAATTTCGGAAGGTACTTACTGAAGGTAGGAATACGATAATTGAGCGGCCTGCAATTTATCCTGGCTGCGTTAATCCCTGGCAAAGAATAGTCAATGGAATGATGCTCAGAGGTTTTGCCTTAAAGTCCTTTGGATTCTCCGCAATCCGCGTTTGCAGTTTTCTCGCTTCCACCGCATTTCGGACCAACACGCCGTACGGGGTCTGGGGTAAGGGAAAATCACCCTTGCATCGCCACTCACGCTCGTGAAGCCAGCTTATCCAACCAGCGTCGGTTACTTCAAATCTGACGACGCGCCAAAGTTCGCCAGTGGGAATTCCAAGGTTCGTCGTCTCCGAGTTGGACAAATAAAGTACGGGTCGGCAGCCCATCTTATATGCGTATTTCTTGGTGACAAAAACACCGTACGGCTCATATCGCGGATTTTCTGGATCAGTGTTGTCCTTATTGAGTACATATTTAAGAGAAACGAAAGGCACATCCATGAAACATGTCGCTGGGTTAGGGCCTTTAATGAATCCCTTTTCCGTGGTGCTCCCCCAGATGCGCCCATGTGCTAGGATACTAACTAGGTTCTCAATTGAGCTATATCCGTCTGAGTATTTCGTGTTTTTAGTCAAATGTATGAGATATGGAGTTAAGTCCGGGCGATCATAGAATGGGAGCTCTTCGAACTCGGGAAGCGCCATAATTCGAGTCCTCCTTTATGAACTTGGATGTTCGTCATCCGGTGGTGGTATGAGCGTGAGTCTTGTCCGGTACGCCTTGCCTTGTTTGTCGTAAATAATTGGGCGCTCGGAAAGTGTAAAAAGTTCTTTAAGTCTCTTATTCAGCGTCTGAACAGCCTTTTCGAGTTTCGGCCAGTCCGCTGCTTCCTTGGTGGAAGCAATCACGCCATTGTTCGTGGCAAACTCACGCAAAATTTCCCAATTTCGGTCCGGCTTCGAGTTGCTCTTTGCTCTGCGATCTTCGAACCCCATTTCGACGTAGTTTCTTACCTCGGTCTTGTCACTCACAGTTACCTGCACCTGAAAGTCACTTGTGAATCGGATGAGCACATTCGGCCATTTGTTCCCGTCAGGCGTGGGAAAAGGCCGAATGAGCTTTGCCACCTCGCCGGTCGGAATAAGGCCCAGCATCTTGTTCCGTACTTGGTGCAGGACCGCTATCATGAGCTCAATCTTCGGCGGCGTGAGTTCGTCGTACCCTTCCTGAAGACGGCGAAACTTCCGCGGTCCATATCCTCGCTTGGGCAGAACTTCGCGTTTCTTCTCAAGCTGCCAAGTATCGTACACACCCTTTTCATAGAACGCGCGCAAGCCTTCAGAGGCGCTGAAATTAATCAGAGCGATCTCTTTCAACGCCTCTCGCGCGAAGTCGGAGTCGATGTCAACCAAGCATTGCTGGACAGTTTTCTGAAGGATGAGAAGGTAGCCGAAATTAACTGTCTGGCCTTCAGCGAAACTTTTCAGATGCGTGTCAGCATCGGCCATTAGTCCTTCCAAGTGGGCAAGTAGCGCCCCCTTGGATTGGGTATTGACTGGCGTGGCCCGAAATAAATAAGACAAATTCCGTGGTCTCATTCCTGGCTCGCTCCAGCGACTCGCCTACCGCGCAGGTCGCGCCGATTCCCCCGTAAAGCGGATGGCGTATCGTCAATCGCCTTCACTACATTACAGTCAAGTCTCTGGATCTAACTAGCATCCGTCCAATTTGTTTCAACGATCAAACTCTCGTCTATATCCACAGAAGGTCCGCGTTCCTCAAATTTCCGTTTCAACGCGCGGGTGTGCATGTCGCCGCAGAGAATGAGAATGCTCGCAGCGTTTTCAGCGTACTCTATGGCCCTGGAAACCATAAACTCTTCGCGAATGTCATCCTCTCGCACGCGGTGGTCAATCCTAACCTCCACCTCGCCCCTCTTTTCCGTATGAAAAGGACGATTGCACAGGGCTTCATATATCTCTGCTGATTTCCTCTCATCCTCGGTCATGTCTATGTTTTGCCACGGGATTGGCGGGTTGTGAGTGCCTGCCATTTGTTGAGCAATCGTAGAGCGTTTCAATTTTGAGTGCGCTTCTTCGCCGATGAACGCAACATTTCGCTCTTCGATTTCCTTCGTGAGTAGAGCTGTGAGGTTGTCTCTACGCTCGTTCAAAGCTGGCGGCGCGAGTACGCCCTGAACAAGTTGAACTTGATGATCGATGCTGATGATAAGAACGTTCATAGCGCAAAATCACGAACCGATTGCAGAATGACGGCCATGCGCGTGAAGCAACTTCCAGAGTTCACGCACAATGCGCGTTTGCATTTCGGTGTCGGCACTCCGTTCTTCGGCAAGTTCGCGGAATGTGGATTCCATTTGAGTCTCGTAGTCTCTCAAGGCTGCGAGAGCCCGCTCGCAATCCCGGTCATTCTTGGGGATCGGGTTAGGTCCGGAGTTTCCTCGCTCCGCCGTTTCTGCGGCGAATTCGGCGCGCTCCTTCGAGCCAAGCTTAATCACGGTCCCATTGATCTGGATTGCTCCCCTGTGGAATAGGTCATGCAGGACTTTAGGTTTGCCCTCCGGTAATGAGACTGTTTCCGTCAGCTCGGCATCAGGAATAAAGTCGGCGGGAAATTTTCGAATCTGTGCCTTGTCGAATTCCGCCCAAATCTCTTCTGCTATGGTTCGCGGGCTGGCGTGGTCGCGCCTCGCGGTGATGCGCCGGTTTGCCTGTGCTTTTAAGTCTAGCTGCCTGCCTTCTCTATAGAAACGAGCGAGTTCGGCATACATCTCGGAGCGGAGACGGTCGCGTTCGGATTTCTCAGTTAACCCCATTGACTCTAGCACCGCATCGTCAATCTCATTGCGGTCACTCAGGGACAATTCTTCGACAAGGTGGAGGCTGGGCCTTTTCTTCAAGGTGTCAAAAGCTTTCAAAATTCGCGCCTCCGCTTCCTTTGGGGTTTGGCGCACGTCTGGAACAGTCATAGACTTTACGTCGATGACTTCCGTCTTTAACGTTGCTTCCCCAAGGTTGGAGCGGCCAAACTGAATCTTGGATAGCGCAACGAAACTAGAATTGAGAATTCCGGCCAAAAGGTGAGGTTTGCCCTCTGTTGAAAAAATGTCAAAGAGGTTGTGGTTCAAAAGGGTACGGCTAGAATTCAGCGCGACGATATGGCGATACTTTTGCGCCATAGGCCATGCCATTTCACCAGCCTTTCCTGGATTGAGGTCGTACCACGGCCTAGACTTGGCCCGGCTTGCGCATGTGGTTCCTTGGTCAAAACCCTCGCGCTCGCCCCATCTGACGTATTTCAGGACGTGAGTACCTTTGAGTTTTTCAGGCGGATCGGATACCAGAAGGATTTTCTTAGAGAGCGTGGCCGGGTCAATTTCGACAGAATCGATTTCCATCAAGCTGTGGACTTCGGGTTCCAAATACTCTACTTCAATCAGGTGCCGAGAGTGGTCGCCCGATTCCACAATTCGAACTTTCTTTGTATCGGCAATTCGGATGCCCCACTTGTTCTTAAACCGTCTTGCGATTGACGGACTGTCGGGCGGAAGTCCCTCGTTGCACTTCTGGATTTCCAGTTCTGTCACGTCACGGACAAAAAAGAAATCATCCACACCTGAAGTCACGCCTCGTCGGATTTCCGCGATTTGGCCAAGCGGTACAAGCCGTGGGCCGCAAAGGTCAAGTAGGGTGAAGAAAATATCCGGCGCTCGCAGGTAGATGCCCCACTTCCCGCCCACGTAATTTCCTTGGAAGGATTGTGAGCCTAATCCCGTTGACTCCTGGCGGTCTAAAGCCGCTGCCACACCAGCGATACCGCCGGTGCATCCGGCTGTCCAGAGTTCGTGTTGATTCAAGACTCTGATACGCCAGCGGTCATCAAGCAAATTCTGGGTTTGGTTCTCCACAAAGTCCCGCATCATGCGGGCCGCGTTAAGCGGGTCAGAATCGAAACTCTCCAGTATTTCCTTGAGTGGTTTTTTGAGTTGTACAAAACGGATTGTGTTGGTAGCCCGTCTCCCCGGGTCGGATTCACGGCGCATGAGAGTGGCAACCGTTGTCACTCTCGCCCCAGTAAACCACGGCTCACAGTTCGATTCAAAGAGAGCCAAAACCGCGAAATGTCGCAAAAGCCATTCCTGCAAGTGAAAGCCATATTCGGTATCGAGCCATGAACTGGAAGTCAGAAAGCCGTAATAGCCTTCCTCCTTCAGGAAGCTCGTAGCGTGTGGCCAAAAATAACAATGAAGGTCAGAGCGACCCGAGAGATCGCAATCGGGGAATTCGTGCTCTATCACCTTGGTCAACATTTCCTTATACGGCTTGGGCAATTCTTCCTGGCGGACATAGGGCGGGTTCCCAACAACGGCGTCAACCTCCCCAAGTTCGAGCGGAACCATCTGCTTTCCCTTCCCATGTACAGACATAGGAACATGAAATATAGCCTCGCCTGGTTTCACCTTGAAAAAATCGCTTCGTGCGACTAGAGGATAATTCCGTGCGTCAATCAGGTCCCGCGTGGCAAGATTGATCGTGGAAAGATGCGCTGCGTAAGCGGATTGATCAATACCCTTGATTTGCTGCAAAAGATCAACGTGCGGGATGCTGCCGCCGGAGAGTGCACGCTTGAGCGCGTAGGCGCGGACCAGGAATGTGCCTCCTCCGCAAGCGGGGTCAAGCACGGTGGCCGCTGCGTCTCTGATTGTGAAAGTGTTAATGAGGTCAACGATCTCGCTCCGCGTATAGTGCTGGCCGTATCGGTGCCGCTCTTCGGGGCTAATCAGGCGCTCAAATATGTGGCCGATGATTTCGTATTCGATTTTGCCAAAGTCAAAGCCCTCGACTTCACGCACAAGCTCGCGCCAACTTAAAACTAGCCCATCATCCATGAAAGGCAAAGTGTCCCCGAAATCGCCATCGAACACGGTTTCATAATCGTGAGATATCCGCTTGGCCTCATCGAAAGCCGCAAGCAACACTCGTTGCAGTTCGCCCGCCGTTTTGGCGGACTCCGAAATCCGAATCTTTCGAAGTGAGGGGAAGCGGCGTCTGAGGGCTTGCTGGAAAACAATTTTATTAACTAAGACGTAGCAACTGAACTTGGCCACTCGCTCCAAGTTGTCGCGCATGATTTTCGGGTCGTTGGAAATGAGCCAGCCTTGCGCGTCACGCATCCAGGTATCGAGGTCTCGGGCAAACTGTTTTTCCTTCCCGTATCGTGCTGTCACCGCATTGCGCGTCTGGAGGATCGGAAGCTCCAATGCAGACTCCAGCATTTTGATAAATTTTTCGTCAAGCGGCTTGGATCGGATCGGCTCTGCGCCTGCGATGATGCGGGCATAACGGCCCAAGAATTGAGTGAGGAATCCGCGGATCTCGGTTTGAACCTCTGAGTCTAAGAGTTCTTCACTTCGCGTAATTGAGGTGACGTTGAAGTGTTCCAGGTCGCGCTCGGCAATAGGCTTACCGGCCTCGAATGTTTTCCAGAGGACAAAGCGGTTTACGTTCCAGGTGAAGAAATAGGTCACGCCTCTAGCGTCCGCTTTGCCGTGCGCGTCCTCCAAAAGCGCGTTTGCGTATGGGGTTTGGCCGTCTGGCCGGTCCGGGAGTTTAATCTCGCCTGTGAGGACCGCCCGATTTTGGTTATCATACAGCGTAACGTCCCGGCGCTTTCTTCCCTGGCCGGTTCCTTGTTCGACTTTCGCTTCGGAAAAGGGCAAGCTTGGATTGTCGGCAACTATGCCTTGGATCGTCTTACAAACATCCGCCGCGAAAGTCCATTCGTTAATTTCAGGCATAAGGCGAAACGACCGGCAATTCCTGATGAAATCTTACACCACAGTGGGATGCTGCACTCAATAAGAAATATGAACGGGCGTCTTAGTAAGGGGGATTTCGGAGGACCACCCACTTTGCCTTCCTCGCCATTTGCTTCGCGTGGGTTTTGAGCTTATTGATTCCCGTATCGGGGCTCGGGCATATCAAAGCATGGGATGGGTCATCGGGCAAGACCGGGTCATTCTTTATTGGATCACGGCAAACTATCCATCCCAGTTCTCGCGGCACGGAAGCCTTGAGAGTGAGGAGGCTGTGGAAAGGGAAATTGGCCAGCACGGACTCGACCGTAGTAATAGATGAAACATGGACCGAGAGTTCTCGATTCGTCCGGTCCAGAAATACAGCGGACGAAGGCTGCCATTGCATATCTTCGGCAAGAAAAAAACTAGCCTGAAGAGGAATGACTCTGCGCCATAGGTCTTCATCATTTCTAATCGATTCTTGGTCATCTAATCGCGGTGGCATGGGGGTTTTCGGCGGAAAGCCAGTTTAAGAGCATCGGAATGATGGGGTAAACGCGTTCCGCAGGCAAGGGCGTTTCGATCATCATTTCGCCCTCCACCATCAGGACCTCAATGGAACCGTTCGGCAACACCTCTATTTCCAGTTCCCGCGATTTCACGTCCCATTCAATCTGTAGGCCCCCTCCTGCAACGGGAACGATGCGAGGCGCAGTTGGGCACAGCGCTTGACAAGCAGCTAACACTTCGACCGCCCGCTGAACGGCTGGTGTTTGCACAGCCGGACTGCCATAACTGTCCCAGTTCGCGGGCAACTTCGCAAGCGTCGAAATCGTTCGCAAGGACTCGGCGAATTCAGGGGTCGCCATGAATAGGGGCACTATTCGGCTGAATTGGGTGTTAGTTGCTGGCTCCCCAAATATCCGCAGTGTGGGCTCAAAAACATCAGTAATTCCGACGTTCATTCTTTTCTCCTCCAGATTTCGTGCATCGATTTCGAAGTAAAATCAGTGAATCCTCGAACCACCGATTCCCTGCCTGCATCAAGCCAAGCCAACAAGTCGGAGGTCGAGCTGGATGCTGGTTTACCACGCGCAGTTAGAGTCAACTGAAGGGTTTCCTTCGCATCTGACGGCCTAAAAGCATGAATAAAAGTTATACGCAAGCGCCCTTTGTTTTGCGGCATCGGGTAGCTAAGGTTAAAGGAAGCGCTTTCCGGATTCGGCAAGTAGTTTTCTGACGTAGCACCCGTCCAGGACGGAAAGACCTTCGGCAAGTCCGCGAAGCTCTCCCATCCGTTTCCACGATCTATGTGATTGACGTAAGTAACCTCGCACTGTCGGATGTCGGGTTTTCCGAATCCTTGAGAGTTTAAGAACTCACAGAAAACCGTCCAATCTCGTTCGAACGCCGGACGAGTCGTTTCATAATGCGGGTACGGCTCGCTCCCAGACACCTTTCGCCAATTGTGAATAAGGCGGTCATTCTGAAGTTGGATCAACTCAGTTTTAGGCGCGTTTAGAAACCAGCACCGAACCGCCGGGGTGGAAACAATTTCCAATTTGGGGACTTCAGGCTGTTTGAATTGCAGAACAGCAGGCTCAATATCGGGGGCCAGAGGCGGGTTGACCTCCGCAGTTGGGTACAACTCTTTTATATTCTGCCAAAACAAACCAAAATGTGGGATTTGCCACCCCTCTACCGGAGTGAACAGGACTCCCAGCGCCGTTTCGGTCACTGGCGGATTGTCATAGTCCGGCACGATTCTCATTCAGTGTATATAGGCTCGCTGTTCAAGAGTTTCAGACATGGCGCAGGTGTTTTTCTCTGGCCAAATTCGTTGAGAGAACTTTTAGTCTATCCAAGCCTCTTGCAACCATGCAAGAGCCCCGATGATAACGCAGGTCCCAAAGGTTAGGCGGCACAAAGAATACTTCGCTTTTGGTGTGCCGTGTGTGGATGAGGAGAGAGCGTCTCATTATGCCCAAATACAATTAGAAGGATAGACCAAAAGCTAATTAATATCAATCGCTTGTAATTCCTGGTGTTGGGTGAGTCGAGTGTTGCCGATTTTATCAGACGAGCCATTGGTACGGCCCAGGAAAAGTTATCGAGACGGTTCCAAACCCAATTATGGGAAACCCTGACCTTGACCACATCTCGATAAGTATGGTCGAACGCGCCAACTTGACTGTAAGGATGCACCTGCGGCGATTCACGCGGCTCACCAATGGCTTCAGCAAGAGCTTGCTGCATCTGAAGGCTGCCGTGTGCCTGTTTGCGATGTACTATAATTTCTGCCGCGTTCATATGACCTTGCGAGTTACCCCTGCGATGGAGGCTGCGTTGACAGATCACGTTTGGACTGTGCTGGAACTTCTTCGTTGTTCTTAACAACTGGAGAAAGTCTTGGTTTCCATCGGATTTGAATGTGATCGGCAGGAAGAAATACCTTCCTATAGAGGTACTCGTTACCGTTGAGTTGGTCCGGGAGAGAAGCATTGATTTCCAAGTTGTCTTTTGCGCTTATTCGTACCCGGGGATTAATTGCTGGAACGGAAAAGTTAAATGTGAAAAAATCGTGAACTCCCTTCGTAACTGTAAACTTTAAGTAGGCTGATACATGGTCTTTCTTACGCATCACGATTTTCTTCTTCGCCTTCCATTCGAGAACCATCGGCTCATCGGGCTTAGGTGTCAGTGTAGGATGGCTTTCCGAGTAGCTGTCTTTGTCATTTGATTCAACGGTCACTGATGCCTGCAAAATCCTCCCGCGTTCGGACTCTTCAAATGCCATGCCTTGTTGATATTCTGTTTTCTTTGCCGCCACGATAGTCCATCGGAGTGAAACTTCCAATAACACAGAGTTTTCAGACAACTTTGCTACACTAGCTTCGATCTCTGTGCCTTCCCGATAGGTTTCGAGACCAAATAGTGCCTTTTGGAAGGTATCTCGAATATCTGGGGGGAAATCAATCCCAAGTAGATGCTGAAATATCTCGTTTGCTAGGTCTTCTACAAGATCGCGCTTCAGAAGCGGATCGACAATCAGCGCCAAAATACCCGCGATTAGAATTGCATCCGACGCGGTCAAAACTAACTGACTTGATGGAATGCGCCACATAAGTAAGAGCGCGGCCGCTATCAGAAGCAGGGCTGCCATCCACATTCTTAACCATGGCCAACGCGCCCCCGTTGTTATCATACTGTTCTCCTTAAATTGTGAGGTGGACAGTATCCTATCATGCAACGATACGTCTAAATCACCATCCATTTCCCTATCGGGGGTCATCGCACCCCCAATCCACGGTTTCGGCAACACGGGCCTTACTACCCACCCTGACCTGTGTTAGCTTTATCGGAGAAGAAAGACCCATGAACAACCGCCAGAAGATTGCGGTCAAAATCGTTGTGATTATCTTCGTTCCTATTGCCTTCGGATTTCTGTTAACCCTTGGAATCCCGTGGTTTGGTACATTGGTTGCGCGGGCGCTGCTGGATACGATTGATGAAATTGTGAGATTGCCACTGTTGTTTGTCGCTGGTCTTCTTACTTTGATTGTAAGGGGAATTGCCCAAGAACGGCCCAAAACTTCATGGATTAAAGTCTGGAAGGTCGTCAAGTTGGCCTGGAAGGTGTACGGCTTGATTTTGGTCGCTTCCATCCTTTTTGCAGTGGGCGCGTTCATAGCTGACCGTTTGCTTACCTAGAAGATCCAGTAAAAGCCTTTTCTCGCTTGTTCATTTTTCGTTTGGAAGACGCCTGTTCGACATTCATCAGGTCCAGCCCGTGACGCAGTGGGTCTGCAATGAGTTTAGTGGGATGAAGGATGTACGGGTTAGGTGGCAGGTTCGCAACCTTGTTGGGGTCGAGACCGCGGCGAAGAGGATCGGTAGTAAATTTAGTTAACGACAGCCCTGTCGCGCTGGCAGCAGGCACAGGGGTTCCTTTAGACCCACGAAATAATCTCGGCTTGGCAACAGGCTGTTCACCCATCACCTAATTCCTCTAAGTAATTTCATTGTCGATAATCTTGCGGGTCAATTTACGGACATCCTCGCCAGTCTCATCTCCAGACAGCTTCCAGTCAAGGTGGCGTCGGACGGACTCGCGAAGTTCGGCTGTGAATTCCGAGTCCCAATAATCTTCGTCTGAGAGTCGGCCTTTGCATTTCAACTCCAGCAGGTAACTAGAAACCTCCGCGATTCCTTGTTGAATGAGACTAGCCGTGCGCGCCTGGCGCTGCGCTTCTACCTGCTTTCGTTCTATTTCCCGGCGGGCCTCTGCGATTGTCGGCTCCAGGGCATCTCTGGCGTCGGTGTCGGAAATGTCCAAGGGAAGCCCGGCAAGTATTTCCGCGCACTCTCGGCGAACGCGTGCTCGGTCGCCGTCGGTGGCGTGCCAGGGTAGTGCGAACACCGCCCATTTTAGAATCCTCACGTCTAGCTCCCGCTTTTCCACTGCCTGCCGGATCTGCTTGATTGCCTCATCCGCTGCTACTCGTATCTCGCAGTCAGTTGCGGACAAATCGAGCCGTTTGAGGGCCTCGCGGATTGCAGCTCCTGCGCGTACTTTTTCGGCCTCTGTCGCGGAGTTCGTCAGATTCCACAACACCTGTTTGGTGATGCTCTGCCGCCTCGCCTGTGCATCGCGCTCGGCTTTCAAGGGTTCGACCAAGGCGGCCAAACCGCGAGCGAGAATGGCGGCCATTCTAGGCTCGTCATGGGGCTGGCGCTTTTCAATTTCGGCTTCCAAGAACTCAAGGATTTCCTTGAGTTGGATGGCTGTCAGCCAAATGTACTGGTAAGCGGCCAATGTCTCTTTTGCTTTGTCCATCCATCGGGTGCGAAACTCAGCCAATGCCTTCTCCGCCTCGCGCCTTACCCATTCTTCGGCCTGCTCACGTTCGCGGCGCTCTTTGTCTCGCGCTTTCTCGAGTTCTAGCCGTTGGCACTCCAATTCAATCTCGGCTTGACGTTGGGCAATTTTTTCTTCGCGCGCTTGGGCCTCCGCCTCTTGCCTATCGGCCTCTTCATCCTCCTCGCGCTCAAGTTTCGCCAAGTCGCGCTTTGCTCGGTGCTCCTGCGCTTCCAGTGCCAGTTCCTCAATCCGTTCTCGGCGATTTTGCAAGACGGACGAAGCCTCGCGGACGGGCCGGGCCTTGGCCTCTTGTTGGTTCTTTACAGCCTCGATGGTTTCAGCGGTCACCCGGAGATGTCCGCCTGGGGTCCGAAATCCTTCCACTGCGCCACCTTTCACCATCCGCTTAAGTGTGGGGACTGAGACGCCTAGCGAAGTGGCTGCGTCGCTCGCATTGTAAGAATCTGCCAAGAGTCGATTTTTGCGGGTTTTTTTCACGGTTTTTCTAGCCGATTTTTTCCGGTTCTTTCCGCTTCGACTCTCGGCGGGCCATCGGACTTTTTTCGACTTCTTACGATTCTATCGGGATTTGTTTGGATGGTCATTTTACGGGCGGAAGGATGACTCAGCGGCGCCGGTCTGTGCCGCGTGCTCGGCGCCGCCGCCAAATCTCTGTCGCGAACTCTTGGCGCTTTTCCTTTGGTGTGTCGTGCATAATCTTCCCGCCGGCGTCGTGCGCACCTCGGGTGTGTTGAAGGGCCGCCTTGGTGTATTGGGCGAGTGTATAGGCTCCGGGATTGAATTGGTGGGTGCGCTTGCCCACTCCGGCGCGCGCCATTGCCAATCCGAGCCGGGTATTACATTTCTTGCAGAGGTATCGCAGGTTGTCCGGCGCGCCGTTCGATTCGTCCCCATCCTTGTGGTCTATTACCACATTACGAGTCGAACCGCAGATCGCACACTTGGGCGGTCCGGGCGGGCGGCACTCAGGTTGGTGCGCTCGATACCGCTTCGCCCGGTCGCTAATTTCGTGGATCGGTTTCCGCCAGAAAGCGCCGCACTCGCTTGCGGCACGATTCAGTCCTGGCTTTCTTCCTCTTCTTCCTGGCCAGCAAGCTCCGAGATTTCACTCAAGCGCTCCTGGAGATTCTCATTTTCCTCTTCGAGTTCCTGAACTCTTTCGGTAAGTTCACGTCGTGTTGGTATGGCCATTTTCCTTCCTCCTTTGGGATTAACTAAGTGAATGTGCCTCTTTTCGGCGTACTCTTCCAAAGTTTCATCATCGATCGCGTCGGCAAGGTCGTCGTCTTCGCGCACTTCGCGCGCGAAGCGGACGGCCTGGGCCTTGCGGCGTTCAATCTGCACCCTGCTAAGCGTCTTCATTGCAAGCCGCTCGCGTCAATCCGCGTGCGGCCCTAATTGGCCGCCTTCATTTTGCGTGGTACTTCTGCGTGGGACTGCTCCCAAAAACCACAGAGAATTCAGTAGATTTGCGGTGAAGTTGAGGAGACCCGAAGAGTATGGATTATCGAGGCTAAGCTGTTGCAGGAATTGGAGGCGCGGGTGGGAATCGAACCCACGCGTAAAGGTTTTGCAGACCTCTCCCTTACCACTTGGGTACCGCGCCCTGAAAAACAGCGGCAAGTGGCAAGTGAACAGTTGCAAACAAGAAAATACCCTCCATCCTTGCTTGCCACTTTCAACTTTCCACTTGCCACTGGTTTCTAATCTTTTGGAGCGGGAAACGGGATTCGAACCCGCGACTTCGACCTTGGCAAGGTCGCACTCTACCACTGAGCTATTCCCGCTCGGTCCTAGGTGGCGGTCGTTCCAAACTGCCCTTGCTTTCAAAGTATAAGTACCGCGACCGCGCCCTGTCAAGCCGCTCTCAGCCGATACGAGGGTCACTCTGCAATCATTGTTCCCTGGGCGGCCACCATGCGCCAGCCTCCCGCCTGTTCAAAGTAGGTATGAGTGTAGCGGGAATTGAACTCAAATGGCGAACCTTTAAAGGAGCCTTGCATCGCAGTTCTGCCCCTTATCAGGGCAGTATAGCCGTAGACGTGGACAGAAATGTCCTCCGGCTGAATCGCCTCGAAATGGAGATCGCCCGATCGCAAGCTGTTGAGGAATGCGGCTTTGGGTATCACCGCGCCACTTAAGTCGATCAAAACAAAATCGTCGGCCAGGATTTGTTCCAGGTTGGTGAACTCGCGGGAGACCAGCGCGCGGAAAAATTCCCGATCAGCCGCGAGGGAGCCATTAGTTTCCATTCCCACACCCATATATTAAGAACCGAAATCACCCGCCGGTGAAGAATCGCCCGAACTGCGCAATCCCGCTCAGGCCGGCACCGTCATCACTGCCTCGCGCAAAAATTTTGCCGATTCTTCGGGCGGTGTCGGGTTGATGTAAAAGCCCGTGCCCCATTCAAAGCCGGCCACTTTGGTCAGCTTGGGCATAATCTCCATGTGCCAATGGTAGTAGTCGTTCGAAGCCTCAGGGAACGGCGAGGTGTGGATGATGGTGTTATACGCGGGATGGTCCAGCACTTTGTCCAGGCGCATCAGCATATCTTTCAAGATCAAGGAGAGCTGCTCGAACTCATGCTTCTGTGACTCCTCGAAGGCCGATTGATGCACCTTGGGAACAATCCACATTTCGAAAGGAAAGCGCGGCGCAAAGGGCGCCATGGCGATAAAGTCATCATTCTCTGCGATGACGCGGGTGGCCTTCTCAACCTCCTGCCGAATCATGTCGCAAAAGATGCAGCGTTCCTTGAAGTTGTAATACTGGCGCGACCCATCCACCTCCTCCAGCACGCGCTTGGGGACCACGGGCAGCGCAATCAACTGGGAGTGCGTGTGCTCCAGGGACGCGCCGGCCGCCTCGCCGTGGTTCTTGAAAATCAGGATGTATTTGAAGCGCCGGTCCTTCTTCAGATCCAAGATGCGGTCCCGATAGGCCCACAAGACTTCTTCAATCCGATTCACGGGCAGCGTGGCGAGCGTCATCTGATGATCCGGGGTTTCGATGATGACTTCGTGGGCGCCGATGCCGTTCATCTTGTCATAGAGGCCTTCGCCCTCGCGATTCAAATTGCCTTCAATGCCCAGGGCGGGAAATTTGTTGGAAACCACCCGCAGCGTCCAGCCCGGCGTATTGCGCGAACTGCCGTCGCTCCGATAGGCGAGAATCTCCGGAGGCGTCTTGGATTCGTTCCCGTAACAAAATGGGCAAAAGCCTGAACCGGAAATCTTCACTTTCTCGCGCACAAAATCGGACGGCCGTTTGGCGCGGTCGGTGGCAATAATCACCCACCGGCCCGTTACGGGATCTTTTCTCAATTCGGGCAAAGTTTCGACTCCTCCTATTTATGATTCAGAATTCGAACTCGCGGTTGACTGGCTGAGCCCCTGCATTGTAGCCCGCCTCTAATCCTTGAAAGCGTCCTTGATCAGGCGGGCCTGGAAGCCGGCACGCTCATCCCAAGCCACGCTCACTATATCAAACCTGTAGTTGATTGTTCCACGTTTGAGGCGCCGCATGTAATGATTTGCCGCTTTGATGATCCGTCGTTGCTTGCTCCGGTTAACCGCGATCTCAGGCGGACCGGCATCAGAAGTGGTGCGCGTTTTCACTTCGATAAAAGCCAAAACCGGGCCGTCCCAACCTACCAAGTCCAATTCCGCGCCGTGCAAGCGCCGGTTTCGGGCGACGATTGTATACCCAGTTTGGCGAAGGTGCCAGTAGGCCAGCGTTTCGCCACGCCGGCCGATGGCAAGATGGGGTGCTGCGCGCTCTCCTTTAGCGTCCCCGGCCGGGCCGCCGGAGCGCGCGGATTGGCGCTCTTTCCAAACCAGCGCACGGTAAATGAGTCGGGCAAATAGACTCACAGGTCCATCCAGAGGCAAAGTGGGAGCAATCGACCCATCGAGGCTCTGTAACTGCCTGCTGCTTTACGCTCCACCCGCTTCCTCAATACATTTTTCCAAGATATCAAGGGCTACGTCGGCGTGCGCCTGTTCGCATATCAGCGGGGGCGCAATCCTTACCGTGCTTTCGCCGCAGCCAATCAACATCAGGCCATTCTCGAAAGCACGCTGAAGGACCCGTCCGCGCGCCTCCGAGTGGGGTTCGCGAGATTCCTTGTCTTTCACCAGTTCGATTCCGATCATCAGACCCCGGCCGCGGACAATGCCGACAATGGGATGTTTACCGGGCCAGTCTGAGATTCGCTTGAGGATATATTCTCCCATTCGGGCGGAATTCTGAATGTATTTCTCCTCGAGCAATCGAATGGTTTCGAACGCCGCGGCGCACGCCACGGGGTTTCCCCCAAATGTGGAAGCGTGCGCGCCCACCGGCCAATTCATAACGTCCGCGCGCGCCACCGTCACGCTTAAGGGAAGGCCGGAGGCGATGCCTTTGGCGGTGATGAGAATGTCGGGCACGACTCCTTCGTGCTGGCAGGCAAACATTTTTCCCGTGCGGCCCATTCCGGACTGCACTTCGTCAAAGATCAGCAGTATTCCATGCCGGTCGGCCAACTCCCGCAAGCGCGCCAGGAATCCCGCGGGAGGCACCACGTACCCACCCTCTCCTTGAATGGGCTCCACGATGATGGCGGCAACATCTTCGGGTGGAACCGTAGTCTTAAACAGTTTCTTTTCGATGAATTCCACCGGGTCGCAAACGCAGGGCGCGGGCCAATGCCCCGCCGCGCAACGATATGGATTCGGATAAGGCGAGTGCGATACCCCCGAAAGCAAGGCGCCAAATCCCTGGCGTTGAACCGCCTTGGAGGACGTCAGGGAGAGTGACCCAAAAGTTCGTCCGTGGAAGCTTCCGAGGAATGCGATAAACGCGGGCCGCCGGGTGTGATAGCGCGCCATTTTCATCGCGGCTTCCATCGCCTCCGTCCCCGAGTTGCCGAAATAAACGCGCTTGGGAAACGTCCCGGGTGTGATCTGCGCAACTTTCTCCGCCAGCCTGGCCATCTGCGGATAGTAGAAATCCGTGCCCGATAAATGAATGAGGGTTTCCGCCTGGCGCTGAATCGCCCGCACCACGTCCGGATGGCAATGGCCGGTGGATACCACGGCGATGCCGGCGGCGAAATCGAGAAACGTGTTGCCGTCCACGTCCTCCACCAGCATCCCTTCGCCGCGCTTGGCCACCAGCGGGTAGTCGCGCGTGTAGGAGGGCGAAACGTATTGCCGGTCAAGGGCCAGCACTTTTTGCGCTTCGGGCCCCGGAAGGGCGGTCTTGATTTGCGGAAATTTCTTCTCCATGATTTGTCTCCTCTGGACTGTGCTATCGATTGTTTTTCAGGCGAATTCTCATTCCGGCAGGATGCAGCCGAGGAGATTTAGTCACCGCCAAAAAGATTGGGGCGCGCCAAGTGTGGGAGTGTGTGCGACAGGATCGTTTGCGGCATGACGTAGTCCATTCGGGGGCCGTGCGCCGTGGGCCCGGCCAGACTAATAGTTTATTTTCGCTTCCAGCGGGTTCCCGCTTTCGTGTCTTCCAGGATTACGCCCGCTTTCAATAGTTCACCACGAATCTCGTCTGCGGCGGCGTATTCCCCGCGCTGGCGGGCTGATTCACGGGCAGAGATGCGCTCCTCGATTTCGTTTTCCCCAAGCCCGGCGCTGAGCACTGCGCCATGATCACCGTTTCCTGGTTCAACCTTGACATCGCTCACGCCCGACTTAATCACGTTGCCCGTCACTTCAACTGTGACGTTCTTTACAAATCCAAAGCGCTGCAGCTTTTCGAAGTCCGTGTCGTCGAGCACGGCAAAGATGCGGTCCCATCGTTCCAGCACATCCAGGAACGCGGCACGGGCGCCCTCCGGAAATTCTCCCCGGTCGATGGCCGTGTTGCCCTCCCGCACCAAATCAAACACGGCGGCCAAGGCGGCGGCAGTGTTCAGATTGTCGTCGAGTGCCTCTTCGAAGGCCAGACGCGCAGCTTCGGCGCGAGTCACAAATGGCAGGGCGTCACCCGAGGGAAATTTCTCCATCGTCAACCGGTCGCGAAAATTTCTGAGCCGCTGGATGGATTGCTGTGCCTGGTGCAGGCCCTCAAAAGTAAAATTTAGAGGCATTCGGAAATGGGATGAGGCCAGCAGGTAGCGGATGGCGCTGGGCTTGTAGCCTTTCGCGATGAGGTCGCGCAGGGTGAAAAAATTCCCCTCCGATTTCGACATTTTCTTCCCATCCACCATCAAATGCTCGGCGTGCAGCCAGTAGCGCACAAAAGGCTTGCCCGTGGCCGCCTCGCTTTGCGCGATTTCATTTTCGTGGTGGGGGAACACCAGGTCGCTGCCGCCGGAATGAATGTCGAAAGTTTCGCCCAGATATTTCATCGACATCACCGAGCATTCAATGTGCCAGCCGGGACGACCGGGGCCGAGCGGCGTTTCCCAGCGCGGCTCGCCCTCTTTGGCGGCCTTCCAGAGAACGAAATCGCGGGCATTATCCTTTTCATATTCGTCGGAATCCACGCGCGCGCCGGATCGGATTCCGCTGAAATCAATTTTTGAAAGCTTGCCGTAATCCTTGAATTGCTTGACGCTGAAATATTCCGAACCCTCGCTCGAATAGGCGTAGCCTTTTTGCGCCAACGCCTGAATCAGCTTCACCATCTCGTCAATGTGGTCGGTGGCACGGACCATGAATTCCGGCTTTTCCAGGTTCAAGAGATCGCAGTCGATTTCAAACTCCCGGATGAATTTGGCCGTGTAATCCCGTAGTTCCATTCCGGCGGCCTGGGAGTTGCGGATAGTTTTGTCGTCCACGTCGGTCAGGTTCATCACCTGGCGAACCTGGTAGCCGCGGTATTTAAGGTGGCGGCGCAAAACGTCCTGAAAAACAAAAGTCCGATAATTGCCGATGTGAGCAAAGTCGTAAACGGTCGGGCCGCAAGTATAAAAACGGACCTCGTTATTCGTGAGCGGCACAAAGTCGTCCACCTTGCCGGAAAGCGTATTGTAAAAGCGAATCGCCATAGAAAGCGGCCTGTTATGAAATGTCTTAATGCATGATTTTATCGGCAGGCCGAGGATTAGTCAACCTGGCCATGGATGGGCTGCATACGGACAGGACAGAACCACCCCGGCGCTTGGCGCGCCACCCCTCCTGAATCAGGAGGGGAGTTAAAACAAAAGCTCCCCTCCTCAGATGAGGAGGGGTGGCGCGCCAAGCGCCGGGGTGGTGGGGGCTCACCGGGGTGGGGGGGCGCCAAGCGTCAGGGCGGCTGGTGACGGCCGCCGTGGTGGTAGAGGGCCGCCACGGAAGAAAGCGCACGTTCGTAATATGGCCATCGTAACGGGAAGATTGCGCGGTGCGTCAGAGTCTCTTAGAATGATTTGCCGTTCTGCGAGCGGCACCACGAGGCTGGCGATTGTCTTTTCTGAAGAACCTGACTCATAATCTCGCGCACGCCCTGCTTCTATACGGCGCCCTCGGCCTTTTTGCCATCTCTCTTCTCGATTCCACTTTCATACCCTTTCCGATGGTCAATGACCTGCTCTTGATGCACCTCTCGAGTACGTCTCCGGCGCGCATGCCGCTTTATGTTATCGATTGCACGGCGGCCTCGGTGCTCGGCGCCTTTGTGCTTTACGGGATTGGACACGGTGGCGGGAAATTTTTTTGGCGCAAGTTTTCGCCTGAAAAAATGGGGCGCGCGCAGCATTGGCTGGAACGGAACGACTTTGCCGCCGTCCTGGTGATTTCGCTGCTCCCCGCACCTGCGCCGTTCAAGCTTTTCCTGGTCACCGCGGGCGCAGTGCGCATGAACCGATTTCGCTATGGAGCCGCGCTGGTGGTGGGACGCGGCGCGAGGTTCCTCGCCGAGGGCTGGCTGGCCGTCCTTTACGGCGTGCGCGCTGAGGCTTACTTGAAAGCGAACCTGGCGTGGGTCTCACTGGCCGTGGCCGTGGCTGTAGTGGCGGCGACGGTAGCCTACAGATTGTTTACCAGGCGTCCGTCCACGGTGTAGCGAGATTTGTTATTCCTTCACCCTCCGACCTTTTTGACGAACATGAGTGTTGCCTCTCCGCTGCTCCCTTGCGAATTCCTGGCGTCCACAAGGAGAATCTGGGTCTTACCGTCGTCGGACAAACTCCTGGACCACTTACCCGTCATGACCTCTTCGCCATCGTGCAATAATTTCCAATCCGTCACCACCTTGCCGCCTTCCCAATGTGTCCTGTAAACGAGCTCGCCGGGCCCAAATTTTTGATCTCTCTCCAAATTATCGGGCGTGACGGTTACTTCCGGGATCGTCAGTGCAAAAAGAGTGGCCGAGATGGGCTGGCTCGTATCCCAGTCCTTCGAAGTAGTGGAAATTTTCAATTGGGCCCCGCGTTGTTCAATCTGCTCAACCAGATTGTCAGGCGAGGGTGAAGGCATGCTGCTTTTGGTTTTGGCAAGCTCCCAGCGCCCCGAAAAATCGAGCCCCTTAATGCCCTGTCCCGCCAGCACGGGCCTTACGTTCTGATCCAGGCTTGCAAAGCGGGGAGGCGGCGGGGGAGGAGGGGGCGAAGGGGGAACGGCGAGATGGCCGCCATGATTGTCGTCGCCGCGCGTCATCTTCCATGGCTCGACCGGCATGGGCGAACTAACCGGCTTGAACTCCGCATCGTTTTCGCCCGTCAGTTTCATCTCAAATTGATCCACATCGTCCGCGCCATCTTCCTTGGCCCGCAAGGTCAATGCCGTGCCATCGAAATGGGCGCCGACAATATGCCATCCAGTGCCATGATCGTTCCGTGTGGCTTCGGTAAGTTCTCCGTTTGCGCCCAGGACGATTCTGCATGGGCTCATCGTGCCGATAAATTTGTATCCGTCCGAAGCGAGCTCGAGAGTCATAAAGGGCTTGCCCTTGAAGTTCGCCTGCCAGGTGCCGATAAACGGCTTCACCTCGGCGGGAAGTTCGCTGGATTCCTCCGGTTCCATGGTGAGCTTGAGCCCGCCCGATTCCTCATCCGGAGGGGGAGGGGCGCCCACCACGCGGAATTCCATTTCGCGATCTCCGGTCAATCGAATCGCAAACTCTTGGGCGTTTCGGCCAAAGCAATCACCGCGTAGAGTCAAATTCTTGCCCTCCACTTTGGCGCCGGTGACCGGACACACATCGGGCTTCTCAGTGACGTCAGCAGGATGCCCGTTGTCATCCAGAATGACACGATAGGAAGTGATCTTGCCGGCCAGCTTATGGTCGGCAATGTCGAGCGCGACTGTTACATACGGCTTGCCTTTCAGTTTCGCTTTCCAAGTCCCCACGAAAGGTCTTAAAGTGTCGTCCGACGGCGCATCATTTTTCTGACTGACGCTAAGGGAGAATGCAGATGCGAAAATACAGGACGCGGCTAATAGAAAAACGCCGGCGGCAAAGATTGCCTTCGCCAGGCGCGAGCCTAGAAGGGATTTCTGGTCCAGGATTCTCATAACACGTTCCTCCAGTATGTTGGCGTCAAAAACGCCAAGGGAGTAGCCCGAGCGGGAAAGCTCGGGCGCCGTGGACATCCGGCGCGCCAGCTCGACGAGCGAGCGCGCATAATCGGGTGGGTTCGCCACGCGCCCGGCGGCGATCTGGTCGCAAGCCAGCTCGCGAGTCTCATTGATGCGGCGTTTGATGAGTTTAGTTGCGGGGTGGAATGATATCGGCAGGCTGACCAGTTCATAAATTAAGTTCATCAAAAAATCGCGGCGCAGGATGTGCGCCATCTCATGCGCGAACACGGAGGTCATATCGGCCGCGGAGGCATCCAGAAACATGCTCTCGGGAAGAATGATCACCGGACTGCGGGCGCCCAGCGTCATGGGTCCGGCAATCTGCGCAGATGAAAGAATCGGGACCCTGGCCAACCCGAGCAAGTCGTTGCAATGCCGGGCTGAGCTGGCCATGGCGGCTGGAATCTCGCGGGTCTGCGTCGCCATTTCAATCTTCTTGGTTTTCCGCCAGGCCCGCCACAACCGGCGCAAGTTGAGCATCAGAGATATGGCGTAGCACGCCAGCACGAACAATGTCATGAATCGCGAGACGGCGATGGACTTGGTTCGACGCTGAATAAAATCGAGTCCACGAGTTATTGAACTGGCAGGGCCGTTCAATCTCGTGGCCGCAGGTTCGTGCGACTGAAGGCCTGAATTACCCGCCAGTGCTGGCAAGCTCTGAAGTGGTGCACCCTGAACCGTCGGGGTCACCAGGGTAGGAAACTGGGCGGAGTTCCAGGCGCTCCAAGCGCTGTTGACAGGTAATACGAGGCCGGCAGCGAGCACCATCACCCAAACTGCATGGCGGTATTTTGCCGGAGCCCGCCGCATCAACCGGTTGCATACAGCGCCTACGCAGGCCACTAAAGCCACCTGCCACAGTGCATTCAACAGAAAAGTGAGAACAAGCCGGCTAACTGTTTCCACGTTCCGCCTCCTTTGCAGCCTCGGCGCTTTGATGCTTTTCGATGAGCCTGGTGAGACGCGCAAGTTTTTCCGGCCCCAGGCGCTGGCTCTCCACCAGGCTCATCACCAGGCTTTCCGCCGAGCCGCCGAACAGACGATCGATGATGTCGCGAATGGCTATTCCTGCCGCCTTCTTGTGGGTGACCGACGGCGTGTATTCAAAGGCTCGGCCACGTAATACACGCTTCACCTTGCCCTTGCGATAAAGAACGTTGAGCATGGTCTGCACGGTGGTGTAAGCAAGGCGCGGCTCGCCCGGCAGCGCCTGTTGCACGGCCTGCACGGTGGCAGGGCTACTTGCCCAAAGCACTTGCATGATTTTGAGTTCCAGCGGGGTCAACTGTCGGCTTTTCCGTTTTCGGCCCATCCGCGCGTTTCCTCCTAAATGATTAGGAGATAGTAGGGGGAAGAGTTTCGTTTGTCAACTAATATTTTAGGTGTCAGGAAACTGCGAGGCGCGGCGATGATCCCCAGGCGAGTTATTCGGGCCTTGCTCAGTTCTTAGGGCCGTGACTTGGCGAGAAAACTGAAGGACTCGGATAATACGCTCAGGTTCTTATCCAACTCGATTTCCACCACGAACCCGCGGCGTTGATTTGAGGAAGAGGCAAAGCGGAGATCCTGAATCGACACGAAGAACCCATTATCCGTGTCGTCGATGTTGGGCCAGGGAAAGCGCGCGAAGTCCAGAAAGATTTGGCAGGTCCGGGTTTTCGATGCCGCCGCCAAGGCCGGCGATGGATCAGGCTTATGAAGGACCGTCGCGTGTTCCGCGTCCACGTCGGAGTCCAAAGCGCTGGCGGGCAATAGGTAGAATGCCGTGTCGGTTTCCACCACGCCGTTCCAGGAGAATGGATTGACTGAGGAAGGGAAGGCGCCCAATTTCACCGGATTTTCCTGGCCGTAAACGTGCGAGTCAAGAAATCCAATCACACGGCGGTGCGCCAGGTCGCGCGCCCCCCAAAGAACGAGCATCGAGCACAGCGCGAAAATCGCGCCGCCCCGAGGTTTGGTCTTGGCCGCCCCCACTTCCTCGGAGATCAGACGGAAAAGCGGCGGCAGCGCCAGTCCGAGAATCAGTAATGCCCACAATAATATGTCGATGATGGGCATAATGTCCCATGCGTACCACCGCCCGCTGAAGGGCAGGAAAGGGCGGATGCCGTAGGAGTTAGTGAAGTCCATCAGGACGTGGCTGGCCACCGCGATCCAGGAAATCCCAATCAACCAGCGCAGGTCGAGGGGAGGGCCGCTTTTCTTCGCCGGGGGAGCTTTGCGGCCGAGGAAATATACAAGAGCCCCAAGCGCGGTGGCAAGAATCGCCGCGCCCAAAATGGAATGGGTGATGCCGCGATGGTACTTCAAGTAAGTAGCTCCGCCGCTGAAGGTGGCCACCAGGTCGATATCCGGAAGATTGGCGCCCGCGATCAGAGTAAGCGTGGCGAACCGCGTCTTGCGATTCAAACCAGCCTGGCTCAAGGCCAGCGCGGTGAGTGAATGGGTCAGGTTATCCATGACAAAGAGGATTTGGGATTTAGGATTCAGGAATTAGCATTCTTGCCTGCAGAACATTACTCTGAGTCCATAATCCTGAATCCTGAATCCTTGATCCTAAATCAGTACTGTCCCAATGTTGAGTTCGAAAATTCTTTTAAGTGCATGTCAGGCCGTAAGTTGAGCGCCAAGATGAGCAAAATCGATTTGAAATCGGATATACCCTTGGGCGGGTGTGAAGACTCCCCAGGGGGGATGCA
>DATGFN010000018.1:0-8349 GCA_035308965.1 Terriglobia bacterium
CCGGCCACCACGCGGCCGGGGTGGTCGCTTGGGGAGCAAGGGCCGGATCTTTTCCCACTGGGCGTCGGTTAGTAACCGACCGTATCGCGCCATCGGCCCTCCTTCTGGCGCTGTTCACTTCCGCGATCCCCCTCCACGGGATAATAACTACCGTAAATTTAGCCCTTTGTTCAGGGTTTTGAAATGACTTCTAGTCTGTTGGTGGCGAACTCAAAGGAGCGAGTTCAATGGCGCAGAGACATCAACGAGTTGGCTAAAGCAAGAAATGCGGACCGGAGATCAAACTTGGGTTTTGTCCTTTCGTTCGGCCCGGAAATCTGACGGCAAGCGAGTTGAGCATAAGATCCCCATTGGCCCGCTGAAAGACTTTCCTGATAAAACTTCTGAGTGGGCCGAAGTGGACAAGCTGCATCTGCAACTTAACCAGGTGGACTCGCGAGGAAAAGGAGCTGCGGTCAAAGCATTCTGAGCGGTTACGCGGTCTATGTGTTTTCCGTTACGGCGGTAAAAATTCAGAGGCCGGTAGAAAGTGGCGAAGAAGAGTACCTTGAATATCAATCTAATTCATAGGTATCTCGGTGAACCCTGGAATCGGCTTGGTCAATATGCTCAGCCCGAAGTGTCCTCGTTAAATCTAAGCCTTGCTTTTTGATTCTTGCGACACTTGCGGTGCGATCGGGATGAATGATCCAAAATGTAGCCCCGCAAAGATTGCCTTGCTTATCGGCGAAGCCACACACGACCTGTCCCATTTCTTGATGGTGCGTTGACAGCTTTTGTCCAACCCTTGCCGCGATATCACCTTTCATGTATTCTGTCCTTTTTGCAAATCTCTTCCGCCTTCGCTCCTCGCCTCTATCTTTCCTTGTGCAACAAGGTCTTCGACAAACCAAGGCCTCGTATCGAGACGTGCCAAAAGTAACTGTTGAAGGGCCGTCGAGACAATTAAGAATGTAATCCGTCGCGCCGTTTGAGGTGTAACCAGATTCGAGGGATCTGGAGGAGGGTTACCATATGCCACAGATCGCGATGGGAATATTTTCGTGCCATCTACGCGCGTTATCGCCAGGCGGATTGGAAGTTAAATCAAGTGATCTTGGACGATTTCTGTTCCAACAAGGGGTATCATCCTTAAAGTGCTGCGACACCACGCTCGAGGTTTCGAATCCTAATAGCCTCTTCTACTTTAAACAGAAAAATCTTCCCGTCACCTATCCTCCCTGTAGACGCGTGTTTAGCGACTGCATCAACGACAGCATCGACAAGTTTATTATCCATGACAATCTCGATTTTTATTTTGGGCAGAAGGTCGACGCTATATTCATGTCCATGATACGTTTCGGTATGACCCTTCTGCCGTCCGTGTCCCCGCACCTCTGACACTGTCATACCCTGAACACCTAGATCGATGAGAGCTTGTTTCACAGGTTCGAATCTGGAGGGCTGAATAATCGCTTCAAGTTTGATCATCTTCTTCTCTCCTTATTGATGCCGGCTGAGACTTGGCGGCATATAACTTCTCTAATCTGTCATCCTCGCCTGGCTCCGAGTCCTCAATGATCGTCATCAACCCAGAGGAGCGATCAGAAGTTTTGCAACTTAATGTATGTCCCGTTAGCTTCCGATTTGCTCCCTTCCGGTCGCGGTTCTTATTGCCCTTGCCTTTAAAACTCATCTGGCCTCGTAACTGGCCGCAGCATCTTTTTGAAATGTTCGTCGCTTTTCAGACTTCGCTGAGCTTCCGTCTAATTCTGGAGGACCAGCGAAGACCTGGGTTCAATGTAAAAACGTGGAGATAGCATTAAACTATCGGCTTGTCCAGGCCCAGGCTCACTCGAGCCATCGGCTTGGACGAAAGAGCAGAGGCTTTTGCCGCGGCCTCAGTTTGAAGGGCGAGTCCACCTGGCGAGGCGAAAGGTGAAATCTCATACTCCGGATAGGCCGAGATCCCGTGTTCGTGCAGGTCCATGCCGTAAAGTTCTGCCTCTGCCGGCAAGCGAAGGGTGCCGGTGGCATTGACCGCGAGCATGACTGCCATTGCCACCGCGAAGGTAGCTAGGGTGATTGTCGCGCTGCCGATGAGTTGAGCGGTGAGCAACGTAGTTCCCCCACCGTAGAACAATCCCTTAAGGGGAGCTGAGTTGTCCGGTGAAATAGGTCCGCTCGCGCCATATTTTCCCACCGCGAAAAGGCCCAGTGAGAGAGTTCCCCAGATCCCGCAAAAACCGTGGACTGGCACGGCGCCGATGGGATCGTCAATCCGCAGCCATTCCAAGAACTCGACTCCCAAGATAACCAGCACTCCCGCCACGCCGCCAAGCAGGACTGCCCCTGTCGGGCTGACCCAATAACAGGGGCAAGTAATTGCCACGAGCCCGGCCAGGAAACCGTTGGTGGTATAGCCAGCGTCCCACTTCTTGTTCATGATGTAGCCGTAGATTATGGAAGTGAGTCCGGCCGCGCATGCGGCAAGCGTGGTGTTGGTCGCGACACGGCCGATGCCCTCAAAGTCCATGGCCGAGAGCGTACTTCCGGGGTTAAAGCCGTACCAGCCGAACCAAAGAATGAGTCCGCCGCTGACAGCGATAGTCAGGTCATGCGGCAGCATGGGAGCGCCTCCATCGCGCTTGAATTTGCGGCCGAGGCGCGGGCCTAGGACGATGGCGCCAGCCAGCGCGATGAAACCGCCGATGGTATGGACAACTGTCGATCCAGCAAAATCATGGAAGCCCGTGCCCAAAGAGGGGAAAAAGTTGCCTGCACTTCCCATATTGGCCAGCCATCCATCCGGACCCCATGCCCAATGCCCGATGATTGGATAGATGAATCCAGTCACGCAGATGCTGTAAAGAATGTCGCCGACGAATCCCGTCCGGCCAATCATGGCGCCGGACGTGATCGTGGAGCAGGTGTCAGCAAAGGCGAACTGGAAAATCCATACGGCCAGGAATGCGACCCCCGTGGTTTCATAAGTGGCTGGCGCGTTTTGCAGAAAGAACCAGTGATAGCCAATAAACCCATTGCCGTGGCTGAACATAAAAGCGAAACCGATGGCGTAGAACAGAATCCCGCAAAGGCAGGTGTCCACCACGCATTCAACGAGCACATTCACAGTTTCGCGCGAACGGCAAAAACCAGCTTCGAGCATCGTGAAGCCGACTTGCATGCCGAAGACCAGGAACGCCGCGACGAGGGTCCATGCCGTGTTGACGGGATTAACCACGTCGGCGGCTTTTACCTCCGCATCGGCGGCTAACACGTGCGTGAAGACAAGGCCCGTGGTGACTGTGATGATGAGCAATACGAGCCCGACCCCAATCGCTTTGCCGGCCAGGAGGAGCTGGCCATATCGGCGCCACTCAGGATCACGCAGCCGGGCGGCCAGGCGGGAAAACTTCTGAGACATCGATAGCTTATTATCTACTTTTGGAATGGCGAACATTTCTATTTTCTCCTCTCAATCAAATTTTGTGCTGCGGGCTTTCCCCGTTCACTCCACTTGCTCAAAGGAAGAACGCCGGAAAAACCAGTTGTTCCACCGAGGAAAGCGCTTCTCTCCGGTCACGCACTCACTGCTAGTTCGTCCAGTTGCATCGGCTCCAGCACCCCATTCTCCAGGCAAAATCGAAACCCCCACAACTTCGCTCGCATCGTCACTGATCCGACGTACCGGCTCACTTGCTCCGCTTCTCTTGAAACCCTGCCTGTGATGATCAGTTCGGGCGGCTCATCTGCCGATTGCCGAAAGCCACGAAAGACGGCGCTATGGATGCCTGGAAGAGCGTCGAAAAGGAGTTCGCGCAACGCTATGGCATCCAGCAAGGCCTGTGAAGATACGTTGCGGTCCCGCACTAAAGGCGGTAAATCAGTGTCCCAATTGTCTGATGGGCGGGCCATCCAGTCGCACTCCGCTGTGCGACCTTGCAATTCCAGGCGCAAGAGCTGCAACGGCGCGCGAGACATTTCTCCAAAACGCATTTGCAATCGCAGAGTGCGAAGGAAATTTGCAGCATCAACCATCAGCCTCATTTTTTGTGCCCTCTTCGTGCATGGCATGAATTCATTGCCAATTGCCCTGCGATGTCTCCGGGGGCCCGCCGTGAAAGAAAAATCAAACTCATTATTCAAGTGGTTTCAAACGGCGCCTTACTTCGATTCATCGAACCAATCGCACCGTTCCCCTGCAAGTTAACAAGCGTGAGGATGGCTAACAACTGTGCGTTGGTATAGGTTTGGATAGATAGTTTTTATGGCAGGCAGAGGTCTAACGGCGGGGACATGCTTTGATTTTCTCGCTGATGCTCACCAACTCTGCCAGTGAATCGGCCCGCATCTTTTGCATTACGTGAGCGCGATGAAACTTGACCGTGACTTCACTCAGGCCGAATTTAGCGGCAATTTGCTTGTTGAGTAGGCCCGCAACCACAAGCTCCATCACTTCGCATTCGCGTGGGGTCAGTTTGGCAAACCGGGCATGCAGTTCCAGGACCCCGGCTTGTTCTTCGCGCCTTGCGCGGTCATGCTCAAGGGCCTGATGAATGGCATCGAGCAGCTCGTCCTTCTGAAACGGCTTGGTCAGGAACTCGATAGCTCCGCCCTTCATCGCCCGGCGCGTCATGGGAATGTCTCCGTGGGCGGTGATGAAGATGATGGGAATTCGTATCCCCAATTTTGTCAGTTCGTCCTGAAACTCGAGTCCACTGGTCCGGGGCAGTCTTACGTCCAGTACCAGACAACCGGGCGTTTCCTGGCGTCTGGCGTTCAAGAACTCATCGGTCGACCCGAAGACTTCGGCGCGCATTCCTACCGACGCTAGGAGACTGAATATGGCGTCACGCACCGACGCATCATCATCGATGACGAAGACTGTGGGGGCGGGTTCAGCCATGGCGCTATGATATGCCTATGGGAATAGTGAATTGAAAGATGGCGCCACCGGTCGAGCTCGTCTCAGCCCATAAGCGTCCGTCGTGAGACTCAACGATCGAACGACTGATCGGCAAGCCCATTCCGATGCCTTGCGGCTTGGTGGTAAAAAATGGAGTGAAGATTTTTTCTGCGGCCTCTTCACTTAGTCCTATGCCGCTGTCCTCGACGCCAATCAAGATTTCCGATGAGCCTTTCCGTTGCGAGGAAACGCGGAGCTCTTTCGGATGGCCGGTTATCCCGCGCAATGCATCTATCCCATTCATCAGCAAGTTGAGCATGACTTGTTGCAATTGGACGCGGTCCCCGGTGACTTGGGGGAGATCAGGAGCCAAGTCCGTAAATATTGAAATTTGGCGGCCTCTCGCGTCGTCGCGCAGAAACCCCATCAATTCTTGAATCACCTCATTCATGTCCACACAGCCTTTCGCCGGAGCCTCATTGTGAAACATCGCGCGAATGCCACTTAGGACCGCTCCGGCCCGGCTTCCATCCTTGATGATTTTCTCCGCTGACTCCCGTGCCCGCTCAAGATTCGGCGAAGTGGGTGAGAGCCACTCGAGGCATGCGTGTCCGTAGGTGACCACCGCGGTGAGCGGTTGGTTGACTTCGTGGGCGATCGAAGCCGCCAGTTCGCCCATTGTGAGTACCCGCGAAAGTCGAGCCAACTCGGTTTGAGTTCTCATTAGAGATTGCTCGGCTTTCTTGCGCTCTTCAATATCGGTGTTGGTACCATACCAACGAATCGGTTCCCCTTGCGCGCCTTTCAAGGGTACGCCGCGGGTGAAAAACCACCGATAGGTTCCGTCCGCCCCTTGCACGCGCCATTCCCCTTCAAAGGATCTTCCCATTGACAAGGCGCTCTGCATGACTTGGCGATAACTTTCCCTGTCCTCGGAATGAATGGTTTCCATAAAGCGTTCGCCCTTCATCTCCTCCGTGGGACGGCCGACGTAGTTAAGCAGGCGTTGGTTGCAGTAATCAATGGAGCCATCCGATGCCCCCCTCCAAATCTGCTGCGGAATCACCTCCGTCAAAAGGCGAAGCTGGTGCTCGCTTTCCTGCAATTCAATATTTGATTTCTGAAGCTCGGCGGTTCGCCTGGCCACGCGCTCCTCGAGTTGATTCCGAGCCTCTTTGAGCGCTGCCTCACTCTTTTTCCTGGCCGAACTTACCCAGTTGGCGGTGATGGCGCAAGCAATGAAGGCAGCGAAGTAGGTACCCTCCGTTGCATTCACAGCGAAGGAATGGAACGGAGGAACAAAAAAGTAATCAACAGCCAGGATCGAGGCAAGGACCGACAACAATCCAGCTGAGGGACCACCAAACCACGCACTTAACATGACAGCCGCAAAAAATACGGGGAAAAACGGTTGTGGGAGCAGACGTTGCAAGAGCTGCGTAAGAATAAGCGCCGCTGCCACAAAGGACAACGCAAGCCCGTGTCGCCACGCCAGGGATCTGGAAAGACTTCCGACGCCTGGACGGAAAGAGGTTCGGCCGCCCAATCCGGCATGCCCTTCCCAAAATCCGACCTCAACAGGTTCATAGTCTCCGCAAGGAGACTCTTGAACACTTGTCGGGAGGGTTCGAATCTGCTCGGCCAGTGTTTTAGGCATAATTGCGCTTCACAATTTCTTGGTAAATCTGCTGCCCCTGGCAACGACGGATCTGTGTCCCTTAGGCAGTTCGTGTTGGAGGACAACCTAAGGGCCATCCCCAGCCCGGAGGCTGGCTTGAGGCCGGGGCTTTTTCGATGCTCCTCTAACAGATTATGAAGTGCCAGCGCGTTCGTCCAATTCATAATTTCAATAGGAACAATTAGACCCTCTGCTATCAAAGGCGCGATGCCTTTGTTGCCTGTGCCAAGCACTCAATCGCAGGATGAAAACGATCAGAGCGAGCCGCAATTGCCTGCGAACTCTATATTTGACTCGGTTGCATCATGAATATCGGGTTCAAAAGGCGGCAGCATTATCCCAATGAGGTTTTGCGCACCACAATGATTAAGTGGGTCAGGGACGGATGTTAGCCCGAGATGACTCCATCATTCCACCAGGCGACACTCCACTAGGGAAACAGACTCCTCCAAACCGTCTCGAATTCCCTCCCTGCTGTCCAGAGGCAGGCCGACCTGTTCTTATTTTTTGCGGTAGCTGGACCTTTTACTCACGCCGATGTGAGGGCCCTTTCGATAGCCCCAACCAGATCTTCAAACTCAAATGGGCCATCATGACGCTGGCCGTTGATGAAGAATGTTGGCGTGCCGTTTACGCCACTGCGAACTCCGCCAGTGAAATCGGCACGTACGCGAGCGATGTATTCTCTTTTTTCAAGAGCTTCGCGCAAATCCGCTTGGTTGAGTTTCAGAATCTTGGCAAGCTCCTGAAACAATGCATCACCCAGGCGCTCCTGGTTTTCAAAAAGCAGATCGTGCATTTCCCAAAATTTCCCATGGGCGCCCGCAAACTCAGCCGACTCCGCAGCGGACTCTGCGTGTGGATGCATTTCATTCAAAGGAAAGTTTCGGAAAACAAAGCGCAGACGCTTCCCGAAAACCTTCTGTAGGCGTTTGACGATCGGGTAAGCATGCCCGCAATGAGGGCATTCATAATCCCCATACTCCACCAACGTGCAGCCCGCTTGCGCGTCGCCTTGGGTGTGATCCTCTGGGCCAACTGACACTTTTAGTGTGCTCATCAAACTCTCCTATTTCCCCAGGCCTTCCAGCGCCTGAAGGATCCCATCCGCCCCAGGATTCACGGCAATCGGTGAGCGATAGCTCCACGTAATTAATCCGTTCTTGTCGATTACAAACAGCGCTCGTTCGCAAACACCATCATCTTTCCGATAGGCGCCGTATGCCTGCGCCACCTGCCCCTTGGGCTCGAAGTCCGCCAGCAGAGGAAAATGGAGGTGCCGATCTTTCGCAAACGCTTCGTGGCACCACACGCCATCGACCGAGACCCCCATTAACTCTGCGCCGTATTTCTGAAACTCGGGAAGAATTTCGTTGTACAACGCCATCTGATCGCCGCAAACCGGACTCCAGTCCGCCGGATAAAAAGCCAGGATGACAGGCCTGCCACGCAATTCGCTGAGAGAAAGTTTCTGATCCGGCGTGACGTGAAGGGTAAAGTCCGGAGCCGGGGTTCCAGGAGTCAAAACCGTAGCCATGCTGTTCCTCCCATCTATTTTACTTCTCCCTCTTGGAAGCTCAAAAGAACATTCCAAAGACTCGCTCCTGAACCTGCTTACGAGGAGCGCTACTGTAATCGCTACGTAGAGAACTCCGGTCACTCCTTCCAGTGCCGTCAGGATGCGGGCCATTCCGCTAAGCGGCACTATATCGCCGTACCCAACCGTAGAGAGCGTTATCAGGCTGAAATAAAGCAGCTCGGTCTGACGGTCAGCTGGGTTCCT